>JAENXC010000001.1 GCA_016649715.1 Flavobacteriaceae bacterium
AGCTTTCCTTGTTCTTCGGATTCTTGCTGAAGCCCCCTCCAGCCCCACGCGCCAGATCCCCCCCGTTTTTGGTTTTATAATAATTAATATCTCCAATAGTACCCTTTAATTTAATAATCCCTGTCTGCTTTGCCATAATATAAAGTTTTTAAAACGCTAATATAACAATAAACTCATTATAGTTCTACTTTAAAGCGTATTTAAAGTAATTTTATAGTATCTCTATAGTATGTTTATAGTATATTTATAGCGAATATGAAGCATATTATACTTATATAAAGTAAATACGTATCCCATATAAGAAAATGCTAGAAAGTAAATAAAATGAGAGAGGAAAAGTAATAGTACTCTTAAAAACTAAACCCAAAGACCCCGGTAATCCCAAATTTTCGAGCATCGGGATGGTCCAAATAGTTCCCGCGGAAGTTGAAGTCCAACCTAAACACTCGGAAGATGTTGCCCACACCCACGCTCCATTCCCAATAGATATTCTCGGGTGCCTGGTAAACAATGTTTGAAGCGTTAATATCCTTGTTCTCTTGTGAAATGGTGCCATAGATTGCCCTAAAACCAACCACTTCCCGCAGATCCAGTTTTCGCAATAAAGGAATACGCGAAAAGATTCGCCCCCCAAAGTTGTGCTGCAAGTGAAGTGAAGTATAGGTGTCGCTCACGAATTCGTAGTAATCCAATTGGGTAAAAGTGTTGTAAAGACTAAAATAGGTCTGGTTTCCAGGAATTGGATTCAGCAAGCTCAACGGCACCGCTCCAAAGGTTTTTCCGACCTCAACCGTGGAATACAAACGGCCAATACCTCCAATATTCCACGGCTGTGTATAGAGTGCCTGTACTTTTTTATATTCAAAATCGCCGCCCATTACACCTTTCAATCCATAACTATAACCCGCGTAAAAAGAAGGGAAATCGCCTTCGTTTATAACTGTGCGCTCCACGCCATAACCAGAGGTTTTTCTTCCGGGGACGTATAAAAACCCAAGTTGAATTTCCGCTTGCTTTAGTTCGCTTTTCACATCACCCGTAAAAACGCCATCTTCCATTACCTTATAATCAATGCTGAATGTATCCGTTGCAGATTCCAACGTTCGGTAGGAACCCGTTAATCGCAAAATAAAATTCTTCCACGGTTCAATATCAAAACCAACGGTGCTTAGGTTTATTCGCGAAAGCCTGTCATTTGACCCTACAGACAACAGCGAAGAAGAGGCAAGGCTGCGCCCCAAAACGTCATTGCTATTGGTAAGGCTGGCACCTGTTTGTTCCACGTCGCGGCGGTTGCCGCCAAAAACGGTAAGCCGCGATTTTCGATCCAAAAGCCACTTGGCCGAGATTCCGTATTTGAACCTATCATCCTTAAAACCATAGGCTCCAAAACCTTCAAACCGCCATGGGTCGTTTTGGCTAAAGTAGGTGCGCCCGCCCAAACGGATACGCATCCCTTCGGACTCGTTGAAACCGAAAATGGAAAACACAGGGCCCACATCAAAATTGTTTATTTCGTAATATCCACTCGCCAGCGTGGCGCCTATATTGTACAATGCCTTGAAGCGCCGGACGGTTTTTAGGGTGTCCAGCATTTTGTACACACCCGTTTCATCCTTGCTCAGCTTCTCCATCCGGTTTTTTTCCCAAAACTCATCCGGTCGGTTATAAACTTCGTAATTGTAGGGATCTACCTGTTTGCTGTAGAATTTATTATCCTTCGGAATATTGAAAACATAGTTGTCATACAAGGTTGTGCGTTTCCCGTAAATGCCTTTTGCCTCTTCTTTTTTCCGAAAACTGAAATCGCTCATAAAATAATCGCGGGTAATCAGGAAAATGGAATCGTTAAGCACATCAAACTCCTGTTCAATATACACATCGCGCACCCAGTTTAGGTTTGCACTTTTGGAAGCTTGTAGGTTTATTTCCTTGATGGCCCAAGTGGAGTCGTTTACCCAAAAATCGCCTTTAAAGGTCAGTTCATTTTTTCGGCGGGGGTAATACACAATGTTGTAACACCATTTATTGTCGCGATAGGCACTGTCCCGCAGCACATAATTATAAACATCTATCCCCGTACGGGAAAGTGGGCTGGTAAAGGCCTTGTCGAAAAATTTTAGGTAATTGTCATAAACGTCATATTCGCTGTAAAGATCTTTTACGAACGCGATGAGGGTTTGGTTGTTGTCAAAACCAGAATTTTTGTTTCCCTGCAATACTTCCTTTTCTTCTTTCAGCGAATTATCGCCATACACTTTTGAAGAAGCTTCGTTTATGAATATAGGCAAATACGAATTTCCAGTAACGCTTGAAGTATCGGTCTGGTCAAAAATGAATTCCATTCCCTTGAAAATCTTGCTATTGATGAGCGCGCTGTCTATGGTATTTAGATCAAATTCAAGTTTCTCGTATTTATCGTAACTGTATTGTTTGAATTTTTTCACCCCGTTTTCCCTTCGGTTTTCCCATATTTTCCGTAGAATGTCAATTGCAGGATTGTTCTTTTTTGAAGTTTTCCCCGAATAAATGAATACTTCGTCCAGCGCATCAGCACTTTCTTCCAAAACCACCGCCATATTATAGGTGCTTCGCGAAGTGAGCTCTACTTCTTTGGTAGTAAAGCCAATAAATGAGAAAATAACAGTTTTGTAGGTTTTGCTGCTTTCCAAATAAAAACGGCCGTGTTCATCTGAAATGGTCCCTTCTTGTGAGTCTTTAAAAAAAACATTGGCAAAGGCCACGGGGTAGTTCGAAGCATCTTTAATAACGCCGCTAACTTTGGTTTGTGAAAATACCGAAGCACTAAAAATTAAAAGTGAAAATAAAAAAAAGTGCTTCATATTTTTATTATAAAATCTCAAATGACAAATCCCAAATTCCAAATAAATTCAAAAACGGAAAATTCAAAAAACAAAAAAAAGAAATCGGGAAAAAATGAAATCACAAATAACAACATACAAATTCCAAATAAAAAAGAAATTTCAAAAAAGAAAAATTAAAGAATGCTATCTCGAAATTTAAGATTTATCGATTATTGCTGAAAGAATTTTTTTTAACTCGGTAGCTTCTTGAATCAAATCTTTTTCTTCCTTTTCATTCGGCAAATCATTGGTTTCAGCAATCAATCGAAGCCAATAAACACTTTCCTTTGCTTCTTTTCTACTTATCTTAACCCGGAATTTGAAGTCTTTTTTACTCAATGCTTCATTCGCTTCAATATAATTTGCCCCAATGGAACCTGAAGATCTGACCAATTGCTTTGAATCCTCAACATTTGCAATTGTCATTTTTAAAGTGTTAATGAAAAGACGAATGTCTTTGGCAAATAACAAAGTCCGTTCTTCCAGGTCATAAGGTTTGTTATTTGAAGATTCAGACATTATTTATTTTGTTTGGAATTTGTCCTGATACCTATCGGGATTGTTTTTTGGAATTTATTTCTTATTTGAATTTTGGGATTTATTTGTTATTTGGTGCTTGTTATTTGGAATCTTCATTTATAAAGGACTTTCTTTACTGCCTTAACCACATCTTCACTATTTGGCAACCATTCCTCAAACAAAACTGGGGAAAATGGAGCGGGAGTATCTGCAGTATTAATCTTTACAATTGGAGCATCCAAATAGTCGAAAACTTGGTTTTGAACTTGGTAGGTTATTTCTGTAGAAACGTTTCCAAACGGCCAAGCTTCTTCAAGAATCACCAAACGATTTGTTTTCTTTACGGATTCAAAAATTGTATTATAGTCCAATGGGCGCACGGTGCGCAGGTCGATAATTTCGCACTCGATGCCTTCTTCGGCTAATGTTTCAGCTGCTTTATACGCTTCTTTAATAATTTTTCCGAAGGAGACAATGGTTACATCTTTCCCTTTTCTTTTAATTTCGGCAACGCCCAACGGAATTAAATATTCACCTTCGGGAACTTCGCCTTTGTCGCCATACATCTGCTCGCTTTCCATAAAAATCACCGGATCGTTATCGCGAATGGCACTTTTCAGCAACCCTTTTGCATCGGCAGGATTGCTCGGCACCACCACTTTCAATCCAGGGCAGTTGGCGTACCAGCTTTCAAAAGCTTGGCTGTGCGTGGCTGCAAGTTGCCCAGCCGAAGCCGTTGGCCCACGGAAAACGATCGGAATATTAAACTGTCCGCCGCTCATTTGACGCATTTTGGCAGCATTGTTTATAATTTGATCAATCGCTACAAGCGAGAAGTTGAAGGTCATATACTCAACAATCGGCCTGTTCCCGTTCATGGCACTGCCAATGGCGATACCCGAAAACCCGTTTTCCGAAATTGGGGTGTCAATAACGCGTTTGGCACCAAACTCGTCCAACATTCCTTTACTGGCTTTGTAAGCCCCGTTGTATTCGGCCACTTCCTCACCCATTAAATATATGGTTTTGTCGCGGCGCATTTCCTCGCTCATCGCTTCGGCTATTGCCTCTCTGAATTGTAATGTCTTCAAAATAGTACTTATTAATTATTTTTATTTTTTATTCCCCACAAATCGGATTTTGCCCAAACCCATATTCCATTTCCTCTTTTCTTTTTTCTTTTTTCTCTTCTCTATTTTCAGGGGTAACAAAAATAAAACTAATTATTGATTTGGGGTAATGAATTTGACAAATGCTTTTTTGGAAATATATTCAAGCCAAGTCACAACTTTTTTAGCTTTTGGTTGCCTTTCGCAGCTTGCTTTCGTGATGAAAATGTTCTTTATGAAAGTAAATTTAAAAACTTTACTGCATAAAAAAAGCTTCAGTTTTCACTGAAGCTTTTCACGAGCCCGCACTGAGCGGAGTCGAAGTGTACAGGCCCTTCGTCTGCGCTCAGGGTAAACTTCGAGACTCCCTTCGGCTACGCTCAGGATAAACTTCTCGTCTCTCCGCCATATTCTTTGTATTTTAAAATATCGAATTATGAGCAAAAAATGACCCCACCCTCTTAAATTATTGGGTTTTCTGTTTAGGTGTAAAGGAAAAAACTGTATATCCCTCTCACACACAAAAGCACAGAGCAATTTTAAAAAAGCATTTAATAATTCCATTTATTTTAATATTAAAGACTATAGCTTATGAAAAAGAATATTAATACAGAAAAGCCCAAGATGGATTAGACGGACTACCATAAACATCCAACCAAAAAGTTTTTATTGGTGGCGTCTAAAAATATACAAAGTGCTGAAACTAAAACTCGCCGAGTGGAAGAAACCAGAAATTTTAATGAAAGAAATCTGAAAATCAGAACAATTTTAAATCCAAGAAATAAAATATTGTTAAAAATTATATGCTGTGGTATAATATTACCACAATTGTGGTATATTTGTACCACAGTATTAACCACACTGATAAAACCAAAAATAACATCTTATGAAAAAGTTAGGCGAATTAATTAAAGAAAAACGAATAGCAAAAGGATTTACACTGAGAGCATTTTGCATGCGTATTGAGGCAGACCCAAGTAATTGGAGCAAAGTAGAGCGAGGATTAATAAAATTTCCTACAGCCTCCTTGTTGGATGAAATTACGAAAGTTCTAGACCTTGATAATCAAGAAGTTCAAGAAATCAAAGAATTGGCTGTAATACAAATAATATCCAAGGATTTAGATTTAAATGAAAAACTTTTGGAAGCGCTACCAGTATTTTTTAGAACAACACGAGATTTAAAGCCTTCAGAAGAGCAACTAAAAGAATTGATACAAATTCTTAAAAATAATTAATAATTAATTTTTAAATGATATGATTGAATTTAAACCGGAAAAATTATCTAGATCCAAAATACAGCAGTTAACGGAAGAATTTAGGTCATATTACAAATACGCTAAGAAAGTTCCAGTAGAAGTTGAAGAATTGATTGAGTTGGAATTAAAGATTGAAATAATTCCCGATTTTGGTTTAAAACAAAAAGCTGGCGTAGAAGCCTTCATATCAAAGAATCTTAAGCAAATAAGAGTTGACAATAACGAATATCAACGTAATACCTTGAGCAATAGATATAGGTTTACATTAGCGGAAGAAATTGGACATTTATGGTTACATCGTAAAATCTACGAGCAAGGTGTTAGATATGACAGTACTGAGGAATTTATCAATGATTACAAAAAAATGGATGAGGATGATTTAAATTGGATAGAGTTTCAAGCAAGAGAATTTGCAGGCAGATTACTCGTGCCTAAAGACGTTTTAGAACTTAAAATTCTTGAAATGAAAGAGGCTATTAATAAATTTCATGAAAAATACAATGGGAGTGATGAATCTATAGATTTGGTTAAAGAGCCTGTCGCAAAAAAGATATGCCATCATTTTGGGGTTTCTTGGGAAGTAATAAGAAATAGGTTCAGAGCGGAAAATTTAGAACACATGTTCCTACCTGAATAATATTGAGTTTCTGAAAATATGCTAGGGAGTCTTTATGCTTGGAGGTTTTTTTATTAGTTGTAATAGAAAAATGATATATTTGAAATTCTCCCCCCGATAAATTATTACTAACCAAAATTTATTTCAAATGAAAAAAATTATTTTATTGCTTGCAGTATTTTCTTCGAGCCTTCTTTTAGCACAAAACATTCCTCAATTAAAATTAACACCCAATGGAGTAGAGCCTATTGTTGTTGAGGTTGACGGTTTAACTGCATCAGAGATTTATAAGAAGGCACTTAATTGGGTTCAAGAAACCTACAAAAACCCTGATGAAGTCTTAAAGGCGAATATTACAGATGAGAAAATCCGAGTTAATGGATATGATGATGATGCTTATTCGTGGAAAGCAGGAGGGATGACACATAATATGGGTATGCAATACACTCTTGAAATTTCTTTCAAAGACGGTAAATATAAGTATGAATGCATTGTTGGAGAAATCAACATAAATGGAGGACAAAGGCTTAATTTTTCTCAGTTTTTATTTAAAAATAATGGCGATGTTAAAAAGACTTATTCTTATGCAGTTCCAAGTTTAGAACAAACTATGAATGACCTTTCCAAATCATTCTATAATTACGTTAGTGGAAAAACATCAAAAGAGGATAGTGGATGGTAGAATAAAAAACTATCTAAAAACAGAAAGAATAAAGACAACCGTACATTAATCGTACATATTCATAAAGCAAAAAACCTCAACAGTCTATAAATTAGATAGTTGAGGTTTTTAAGAGTACAGGCGGAGAGACTCGAACTCTCACACCTCACGGCACTAGATCCTAAGTCTAGCATGTCTACCAATTCCATCACGCCTGCATTAAAAGTAATCTGCAAAACCTAAATATCATTTTAGGAGCTTGCCCGCCTTTTCACAATAGTGCTTTGGCGGGTGCAAATATAAATAATACTTCCAAATGATGGCCAACTTATTTTAAAAATTTTCAGTTACATCTAGCTTCGCAACCACATTTTCATTTTTGGAAAAGTTTGATTGCCTTCTGAAGCGGTCAAACCCATCCACTGCAGTAAAGGTAACCCAATGTAGTTTCCGCTCTCAAATTGTTCTGCAAGCCATTTTGCCTGGCCTTTGTAGCCTTCTTCGTGAAAAACAATTTCAGGTGCTATGCCAATTTTCCTGGCTGCGGCATATGACCAAAGCAAAACCGCCATTTCATCACCAGCTTTCGTTTTATCATTTTCAATAACATTATCATTCAAAACTTTTCGTTCTTCGAAAATTGTTACGGCAATATGTCCCGCTTCGTGAAGCAAATCGCCGGGGTATTTCAGTTTTTCCAAATCAATTTGCAAACTCCCATTTTTGATTTGAATTCCGGGCAAAAAAGTTTCAGTTTCAATATTTTTGAAATTATAACGAATAGCTATTTCATCAAAAAACTGAAAAATCCTTTCCAACACAAAGTCGCGTTCTTTTCCCTGCTTCATTAAAGTTCCTTTTGTAGTTGTGCAATCATTTTTTCAGAAGTTTCGGTATTCATCAATTTCAACTGCTCAATCATTTGCAATTTGGTTTCCCTGGAATATTCGGGTTGCTTTGCTTCAATTTCAAAATTATAGCCACATTTTGCAAACAGATTGTCGGACCAATCATTGCGCACACAATCCATCACTAAATGAATTCTATCGGTTTTCCCATCGTTGCGAACGCTGTGCGGCAAGTTGAAATTTCCGTACCAACACTCGTTCGGCAACATTTTCACTTCTTTGGAATTGATTACAAAATGTACATCTTCATTCGTAGTAATAGGAATGTGAATTCTGAAAATACCGTCTTCATAACCCAAATTGTAGTCCGTATGTTCTTTAATAACGCCTCCTGGTTTTAAATTCAAAAGTCTGATAGATTCCTTTTTACATTCAAACGAATCAATTATTTCTTTGTAATACAGACATTTTTGAAGCAAGGCCGTGTCCTTATATTTCTCCTCACCTTGCGGAAGTGCAAAAATATTATCCATTTCACCGTTTTGCGAGCGCAATGCAATCGACGTCCATTCTCCGGAATAATCATTTTTGTTGAAGTGGGAAGTGAAGTTATAATTTTTACAAATCTTCAAATCGTTCAGCAGTTCTTCTTCCGAAAATTGAAAAGACAGTTTTAAAAAAGCGTTTTGCATAAAATGAAAGCATTGGTTCACCCGACAAATTACGCCATTTTTAGTACTTTTAGAAAAAATATTATATACTAATGAAAAGTGCAAAACCCTATATTGAAAAAAACAAACAACGATTTTTGGATGAATTGATTGAATTGTTGAGAATACCTTCCATCAGTGCCGATTCAGCCTATAAAAAAGACATGCTGAAAACCGCTGAAGCAGTAAAAAAACAACTTAAAAAAGCAGGCTGCGATTCCGTTGAAATCTGCGAAACACCCGGTTATCCAATTGTTTACGGCGAAAAGTTGATCGACAAAAAATTGCCGACTATTTTAGTTTACGGCCACTACGACGTGCAACCGCCAGATCCATTGGATTTATGGGAAAGTCCGCCGTTTGAACCCGTCATCAAAAAAACAAAACTACATCCCGAAGGTGCCATTTTTGCCCGCGGAAGTTGTGATGACAAAGGCCAAATGTACATGCACGTAAAGGCCTTGGAATATATGACCGAAACAAACCAACTGCCCTGCAACGTGAAATTTATGATTGAAGGTGAAGAGGAAGTGGGCAGTAACAGTTTGGGGTGGTTCGTTTCAAAAAACAAAAAGAAATTGGCCAATGACGTAATTTTAATCAGCGACACCGGAATGATTTCTCCAGACGTTCCATCCATCACCACTGGCCTTCGCGGTCTAAGTTATGTGGAAGTGGAAGTTAAAGGCCCGAATCGAGACCTTCACAGCGGACTTTACGGAGGCGCCGTGGCAAACCCGATAAATGTTTTGACGAAAATGATCGCTTCGCTTCACGATAAAAACAACCACATAACCATTCCTGGGTTTTATGACGAGGTGCAGAACCTTTCAAAAAAGGAAAGAGAAAAAATGGCGGAAGCGCCTTTCAATTTAAAAAACTACGAAAAGGCATTGGATATTGATTCGGTTTATGGTGAAAAAGGCTATTCCACCAACGAGCGCAATTCTATTCGTCCTACTTTGGATGTAAATGGAATCTGGGGCGGTTATACTGGCGAAGGTGCCAAAACGGTGATTGCGAGCAAAGCGTATGCAAAAATAAGTATGCGTTTGGTGCCAAATCAAGATTGGAAAAAAATCACCGAGCTTTTCACAAAACATTTTGAAAGTATCGCCCCTGAAGGCGTTCGCGTGAAAGTAACCCCACATCACGGTGGGCAAGCTTATGTTACCCCGATTGATAGCTTGGGTTACAAAGCCGCCGAAAAGGCTTACGAAGAAACCTTCGGAAAAACCCCAATTCCACAACGCAGTGGCGGAAGCATCCCTATTGTGGCCTTGTTTGAAAAAGAGCTGAAAAGCAAAAGTATCTTGATGGGCTTCGGGCTGGACAGTGATGCCATCCACTCCCCCAACGAACATTTTGGGGTTTGGAACTATTTAAAGGGAATTGAAACCATTCCGCAGTTTTATCGTTTTTTTACGGAAATGAGTAAGTAAATATTCAGACCTATCAGATTTTTCTTCACAATATTATCATCAAACCTCAATGTATATTTTCTAGGGACAAAACCTTCAGTAAGTTGTTATATTCTGAAGCAATGATAGTTATAAATAAACCATTTATTTATTCATCACTTCCTTTAATAAGAAAGCCTTTGCCTAAATTTTATTTCATTTGCCTATATAGAATTATAACTATACTTTCGCCCGCTTATAACTTTAAAAAATAAAACTTAAATGAAAAAAGTCCGAATAACCCAAATTTTACTCTTCTTAACAGCCTTTGCAATTATAAGCTGCAGTGGCGATGATGATTCCGTTGACTCAACCTCTTGTGACAACCCAACGAACTTTAAGCTGGAAGAATACAATAATGCATCTGAAGTAATATTAAGCTGGGATACAGACCCATCTGACGATTCTACTTATGAAATAGAATATGGCCTTACTGGATTTAAGCAAGGAGATGGAGTTATTGTAACTGCTATCACTAGTCCTGCAACGATCAAAGGATTAAATTTTAACGCTGCTTATGATTTTTATCTACGTCGCGCTTGTACAGACGCAACTAGTGAATTTGTAGGCCCTGCAACTAATACCCCTGGCGGTAATAATGTTTCTTTTGCGCTTATGACTGCCAATATTGCTGGGGTACAGTATAACAATATGAAACCTTTCCTATTTGGGCAAACCGACGCAACGAGAGTTGTTACTTTTTCAGGAACAAATGAAAACTTTTTGGCAATTCAGGGAAATAGTGCTTTTATGGATCCAACATTTGAAAACACAAAAGAGATCAATCTTTTTATACCACAAAGTCAATGGCTTCCAGGAACATATTTGCTAACTGATACTGCTACTTCCAGCGGAAATGCACAGTCTAATGTAAATATAATTTACAATGACAGTTCTACTCCTACTACACAAGCGTATGAAGAAGAAGATGGAAGCATTACCATTACAAAATTTGATTTACAAGAAAGAGTAGTGGAAGGAACATTTGAGTTTAGATTTAAATTATACTATGTTGATTCTGGTACTTATTCAGAAATACTGGAATGCAAAAATGGTACATTTAAATATTCACTTGACGCTAGTTTTTTTGATTAAGTAATTGAATTATCATCAATGTAAAATGCCAATTATTTATAATAATTGGCATTTTTGTTTTTCATAATTTTAAAAAAAATAGTGAAGTTTTTGGTAAGAATAACCTATCAAATTTTCTTCACAAAATCAGTAATAAGCACAATCTGTTGTCCATCTACTTTACCTTCAATATATTTTTCGTTTTCGTGATCCAGGGAAATTCTTCGAACAGCGGTGCCCTGTTTGGCAACCATACTGCTACCCTTCACTTTTAAATCTTTTATTAAAACCACAGAATCTCCAGCTTCAAGAATATTTCCGTTGCTGTCTCGATGGACCAATGCTTTTGCTTTATTTTCAGCAAGACCTGTCTTTGCCCAGGCTGCGGTTTCTTCATCTAAATACATCATATCCAATAAATCCTGGGGCCAGCCTTCGGCTTTTAAACGGTTTAGCATTCGCCAAGCCGTAACTTGTACTGCAGGAACGGTGCTCCACATACTGTCATTCAAACAGCGCCAATGGTTTGGCTCTACTTTTTCGGGATCTTCAATTTGGTCTTTGCACGTTGTGCAAATTAAAATTGAAGCTTCCGCACCTTCGGTCGGCGAACTTGGAACATCAAAAACATTCAAATTTTCTTCGTTTCCACATAGTTCGCATTTGTTGCCGCTGCGCTGTTGTAATTCTTTTTCTGTATTCATTTTTTAAAATTTTGGGCAAAAGTAACTGAAAGCAGGCTATTGACCTCAAAAGTTTTTACCAGAAGGAAGTCTTTTTCTCAATTTCTGCAATTTTTTAAAGCTTATTCCAAGTATCGTTCAAAACATTCACATCCGGTAACATTTTGTTGGGGTCTAAAACCACACGCTGCACTTGTTTGGTGGTTTTTAAAAGATGTTCCCAACTGTTGCCGCGCTGCCAAATTTCAACAGGAAGATTAATGTTTTCTGTTGTATTGTCTGTATAAATCACTTGAAGCTGAACTGGCATTGGTATCTGTCCGTCATTTTCAACGGTGATCAGATAATTTCCCTGGTATGGCTTCACATCAGTTATTCCTAAATCTATGTTACCATTGCCGTAAAACCAACCCTTCCAAAACCAAGAAAGATCTTCGCCAGCAACGTTTTCAATATGGTTGAAAAAGTCGTTCGGCTGTGGATGTTTGTATGCCCAAGTATAGATGTAGCTTTTAAAGGCATTGTCAAAACGTTCCGCCCCCAAAATGTATTCGCGAAGTAAATAAAGTCCAATTGCAGGTTTATAATAGGCGCTATATGCAAGGTTTCTATCGTTTGCAACATCTGGATAGGTGTCTATTCCTTCTCGGTTTTCATACGTTAAATATTGTACCAAATTGCGCGGATTGTCCTGATTGGTTACAAATTCGCCATTGTTAAAATCTTTGGTACTGTAGTGATTTATAAACGTATTAAAACCTTCGTCCATCCACGGATAGCGGCGTTCATTGCTACCAACGATCATCGGGAACCAGTTGTGTCCAAATTCGTGGTCAGTTACATCCCACATATCCGCGCCATTGCTTTGGTAATGACAAAAACTAACGCCCGGATATTCCATTCCGCCCACACTTGCCGCTACGTTGATAGCATTTGGATAGGGAAACGGAAAATAGGTTTTTGAGTAAAATTCTATGGATGCCTTTGTGAATTCTGTGGAACGGGACCAAGCGGTTTTTCCATCGCTTTCTTTCGGATAAACCGATTGAGCAAGTGCAGTTTTCCCTTCTGGAAGGTTAATTTTTGCAGCATCCCAAATAAATGCTTTTGAAGCAGCCCAAGCTACATCGCGGGTGTTTTCCATTTTGAAATGCCAAGTAACCAACCCACTGGTTTTGGCGTGTGCTACTGGTTTACCAACTTCGTCAGGTTTAATAATGTAAACCGTTTTGTCGCTTTTAGCAGCTTCTGCCAAGCGGTCCTGTTGGGTTTTGGTCAGCACTTCGTTTGGGTTTTCCAATCTGCCGGAACAAATTACAGTTTGGTCTGCTGGAACGGTAATTTTCACGTCGAAGTTTCCGTATTCGCAGTAAAACTCACCCGCTCCCAAATAGGGATCTGTGTTCCAGCCAACAACATCATCAAAAACTGCAACACGTGGATACCACTGCGCTATTGCGTATATAGTGCCACCTTTTACATCCAGCCTGCCCATGCGGTCCATACCTTCCACAGGAACTTTAAATTTGAAATTCATTTTTATGTCAACTTCCCCACCTTTTGCTGCCAACGGTTTATCGAGCCATAGCTGCATGCGGGTGTCTGTGATTAAGTATTTTGAAGAAGTCCCCGTTTTTGTTTTTGCGGAAACATTCGTCAATTCAAATCCACCTTCGGTATCGCCACTGTAACGATTTCCTTGTACGGGTGTGGTTAGTGTTCCCCTAGAATTTTCGGTGAAACGATCTTGTTCCAAATAGAGCCAAATAAAATCCAAAGTTTCGGGGCTGTTGTTTGTGTAGTGAATAGTAACATTTCCGGAAACGGTGTGGTTTTCAGTGTCTAAGTTTGCTTCCAAGTTGTAATCGGCAGAGTTTTGCCAATATTCTGGGCCGGGTTTTCCCGAAGCTGTACGGTACACGTTGCCCTGTCTGTAACTGAAATTGCTGAAAAGATGTTGGTTGTCCGTGATTACTTCCTGTGCATTGATTACTGCGGAAATAGTGAAAAGTAACAGCGAAAGAAGAAAGCTGCTTTTAAAGTATTTCATTACTGTTTAAGTTTTAAGAAGAGGGTACGAAGGTAATAAATGAGATGTGAAAATGTTGTTAAATTGAGTAATTATGAAATTCCATAAAGCATAAAAAAACCTCCAAAAATGGAGGTTTTTCTTAGTAGCGGGAATAGGACTCGAACCTATGACCTTCGGGTTATGAGCCCGACGAGCTACCTACTGCTCTATCCCGCGATATGGATTTCCAATATTCTAACCTTAGCTTTTAACTTTCGGTTCATAATACCGACAGAAATATTGGATTGCAAAGATACAAAGGATTTTGAACCCCACAAGTCGGAAAACATAATTTTTTGTGAAGTGTCAAACAAAGTACTTTTTGTGTTAAAATCTTTAGCTATCTTTAGATTATGGACAAACGTTTTAAGAAAAGTGTTTTTACTCTACTCGCCTTAGGAGTAGTGTTCATAATTGGTACCATAACTATCAACAGTTTAATAAAAGAAAAACTCGAAAAATTTATCCAAGAACGATTGCCTGAAAACATGGTTCGCTCTTATGATAATATCAATGTGGAATTATTCGGAGGTTCACTTGTTGTTACAAATGCTTCGTTAATAATAAAAAATAAGGAAGACGGCGTTAAACACACTTTTATAAATGTTGAAAAGCTGAAAATTTCAAACGTAAGTTATTGGGATTACTTGTTCAATGATGAAATTCATGTTGAATCCATTTCACTTGAAAATCCTATTATTGCATATTATAAAGATCGGTTGAAGCCTTCCAAAGATACCGTTCGCCATGCCGTGGCCCGAATTTACAAACCCATTTTCGCAGACCGTGTTCAAATAAAAAACACCAAGTTTGTTATTTATGAAAAAGGAGAAGATTCCACAAAAGTTTATGTAAAAGGACTGACAGTTGAAGTGGACGGTGTAAAAGTTGACAATGAAACCGTAATTCGTAAAATTCCTTTTGACTACAAGGATTTTGAAGCCAAAAGCGATACTGTTTTTGTGAAAGTAAGCCCCTATGAAAACCTGACTGTTGAAGATTTTTCAGTAGAAAACCACAAAGCCGTTTTTGAAAATTTACAGCTGAAAACGAAATATTCCAAAACGGAACTTTCCAGAATTATAACAAGGGAGCGGGATCATTACAACCTTTCTTTGAAGTCACTTTCTATTACCGATTTTGATTTTGGCTTTAACCAAAATCGGTTCTTTGCGAAAAGCAAACAGGTTTCCTTAATCGCTCCATCCCTGGAAATTTACAGGGATAAACTATTAGCCGATGACCCAAAAATCAAGCCCCTATACAGTAAAATGCTCCGCAACCTCCCTTTTGACTTAACCGTGGATTCCTTAAAAATCGCTGATGCAAAAATAGATTATAAAGAGAGACAGCAGCAGGATAATTCGGGTGGTTCCATCAATTTTATAAATCTGGATGCTGCTATTTCAAATGTGAGCAATACCTATAAAAGCCCTAAAAAAACCAATATAAAAATCACCGCAGATTTTATGGAAAATACTCCCTTTTCTGTGGATTGGAGCTTCGATGTTCAAAACAAGAATGACCAATTTCTTTTTAAAGCAGAAATTGGGCCACTTGTTGCAGACAAAATGAACAGCTTTACCGAACCAAATTTAAAAGTACTTCTGGAAGGTCACACCAACAAAACCTTCTTTACCATTGATGGAAACAACTATAATTCAATGACAGATTTGAAAATAAATTACTCAGATTTTAAGGTTAACATACTTCGAAAAGATGGAAAAAGAAAAAACAAGTTTCTTTCAATAATTGCCAATACTTTTATTTCAAAAAACAGCGAGAAAAAAATTGATAATTATCGTGAAGGATCCGCTGACGCCACGCGAGACAAGACCAAATCTGTGTTCAATTTTTTATGGATCAGTGTGAAAAACGCCCTTGTTAAAACTATGCTTTGAAAGAAAAAATAATAGCGAGATATGAAGTGTTTGAATTGACGTGTGTTTTTTAAATTTTACTGACCAATACTTCTCGCTTCAAAGCCAATCAATTCACCATCCTCAAAAGCTACTTCTATCTCGATGGGGTTGCAACAAATCTCACAATCCTCAATATACTTTTGGTGCCGAACCGAAGTGTCCAGCAGCATTGATATTTCTTCCCAACAATGGGGACATTGAAAAAAATGTTCATACATAATAATTATTTCAGTAAATCATTCTCGCTAAACTCTTTGACAAGCCAATCTTCTGTAAAGTTATAACCAACGCCCTTTGCACAAAAGAAATTGGCCGAAAAGATTGCTAAAGAACTCTTCCGCCGTTTTAAAAGTTGCAACGGTTTGGCGAGTTAAGAAAGGGATTCAACGGTTTCTTGAAGTATCTCCCATTCTTCCATCAGCTTTTTCAGCTTCTTTTTCTTTTCTTGATACTTGTCGAAAAAGTGTGGTTTTGTAATGGTTTCTTCGTAATTGATAAGCAGTTCGGTATCAATTTTGGCGATTTCCTTTTCCAAAGCAGCAATGGAAGATTCCACGTTGCTCAGTTTATTTTTCACCGATTTCAGCTTTTTCTGAATTTCATATTCTTCACCTGCACTTCGCTTTTCCTTTACTTCGGAAACCACAGTCCGTTTTTCAGCTTCGCGAAGGTTTTGAAGATTACGCTCTTCTATAAAATAATTAATATCACCCAAGTATTCTTTGATGTGTTGGTCTTTGAATTCGTAAACTTTATTGGTTAACCCTTGTAGAAAATCACGGTCGTGGGAAACCAGAATTAGTGTTCCCCCAAAGCTTTTCAGCGCATCCTTCAACACGTTTTTAGACTTTATGTCGAGGTGGTTTGTGGGCTCATCCATCACCAAAACGTTGAAGGGCTGCAACAACAATTTCGCCAACGCCAAACGGTTTCGCTCACCACCACTCAGTACGCGGACAAACTTTTCCACTTCATCGCCACGGAAAAGAAAGGAACCCAAAATATCGCGCACGCGGCTTCGGTTTTTTTCGTTGGCAGCGTCTATCATCGTGTCGAGCACGGTTTTAGTACCGTCGAGATAATCGGCTTGGTTTTGGGCAAAATAGCCAATTTGCACATTGTGGCCCAAAGTGAGTTTTCCGCCGTGTTGAATTTCGTTCACGATTATCTTTGCCAAGGTAGATTTTCCCTGCCCGTTTTGCCCCACAAATGCTATTTTGCTTTCGCGCTCCACCAAAAGATTAACCCCCTTCAATACATTTTTATCGCCATAGCTTTTGGAAATGTTTTCAGCCTCAATCACCACTTTTCCGGGTGTGATGGAAACGGGAAAACGGAGCGTCATCACGCTATTGTCATCTTCATCAACTTCAATGCGGTCAATTTTGTCCAACTTTTTTATGAGCGACTGCGCCATGGTTGCCTTACTGGCTTTGGCGCGAAATTTATCAATCAACTTTTCGGTCTGCTCAATCTGCTTTTGCTGGTTTTTTTGCGAGGCCAATTGTTGCTCGCGCAATTCATTCCGAAGTACTAAATACTGCGTGTATGGTTTGTTGAAATCATAAATCTTTCCGAGAGAGATTTCAATCGTTCGATTGGTTACGTTATCCAAAAACATTTTATCGTGGGAAACGATTACAACTGCGCCTGAATAGCCTTTCAAAAATTCTTCCAACCAAAGGATAGATTCAATATCCAAGTGGTTTGTGGGCTCATCCAGCAAGAGAATATCATTGTTTTGAAGTAATAGTTTCGCCAGTTCAATTCGCATACGCCAACCTCCGGAAAAGGTTTCAGTTAGCTTCGTAAAATCTTCCCTTTGGAAACCCAAACCTTGTAAAATCCGTTCGGTTTCGCCTTGGTAGTTGTATCCACCGTGAATCTCATATTGATGCTGCACTTCATTCAAATCCACCATCAATTGATGATAAGTGTCACTTTCGTAATCGGTGCGTTCTGCGAGTTGGGTATTTATGTTTTCAAGCTGCTTTTCCTGTTTTTTAATTTCTGTGAACGCTTCGTACGATTCCTCCAAAACGGTCCGCCCCTTTTCAAAATCTATATCCTGTTTTAAGAAACCGATGGAAATTTCCTTATCGGTCGCTATTTGGCCGGTATCATATTCCTGTTCCCCAGCAATAATTTTCAGCAAGGTAGATTTGCCCGCACCATTTTTGCCCACCAAACCAACGCGATCGCCACCTTTAAGCTGAAAGGTAATTTTTTCGAATAAAAAGTCGCCCTGAAAGGAAACCGAAAGATTGTGGATGTTGATCATTTTTAAATGTAAATTATAAATTTAGAAGGTCAGATTACTGTGGAAATTTCTGCAAAGATGCTTAATTTCGCGGTGCTAAAAAAACCGATAATGCAATTCCTCAAAGGCTCTAAACTTTACAGTATTTTTACGGGTACTTGCCCCGTTTGCCACGAAGGCGATATGTATCTGGAAAATAATCCTTACAAGATTTCCAAAATCATGAAAATGCACGACAATTGCAGCAATTGTGGGAAGAAATTCAAAATAGAACCGTCATTCTTTTTTGGGGCAATGTATGTGAGTTACGGCGTTGGAATTGCGATTTCTGTTGCCGCATTTATTATTTCTTACCTCTTTATCGGGCTGGATAGAAATTATACATTTCTGGTCATTATTCTAACTTTATTGATTTTATTTCCTCTTATCGTTAGGGTTTCAAGAAATATTTGGATTAATTTATTTGTTGATTTTAACCAAAAAACTTCAAAAAAATAAGGATATCTTTAATAATCTATTTCCAATTTTTCGTTCTCTTGATGTGCAAATCTTTTGTTAGGAACACGTCTTCTTCTAAATGTTTATAAAGAATTTCAGAAAGCAATGGCGCCATCAAAAACCCGTGCGTACCCAAGCCGTTGAAGAAAACCAGGTTTGGGTTTTCATCCAAAACTCCCAATAATGGTCTGTGGTCTTTAGTTGTAGGGCGCACTCCGGCGGTTTGCCCAATTACTTCGAAAGAACAATTAATGAATGTTTTCAATTTTGAAAGAATTTCATCTTTGGCAGTTTCAGTGGAGTTTAAAGTATAATCATTGCGACAAAAGGTTGCGCCCACTTTATATTCATCATTTCCCAAAGGGATAACATACATTGGGCCTTTTAAAAGCGCATTCAGCTTCAATTCCGGAGCTTTTATTACTGTGTATTCGCCTTTGTTGCCTATAATGGCACGACTCGGAAAAAAGGGGTTTTCAATCGCTTTGGCCCCTTCGGAGAAAATAATTTTTTTTGCCGAAATATTTTTGTAAACCACGCTGTTTCCCTTCTGTTGAATGGCTTCGTATTGAATATCTTCGGCAAGCAAAGCATCTTCTTCTTTTAGATAATTTCGATACCCTGAAAGTAAATTATTCGTATTTATCTGGGCTGTTCCTAAAACCTTTCCAAAACCCAGCGGTGCTTCAATTGCAGGGTTTGTATTCTTTAAAAAATCTGAAGATAGAAATGTTTTCAATTCCTTTTTATCGCCTGCAACAGACCAATTATTCTGTTCTTCCACACTTTTGAAAATTCTTAGAATTGGCGTTTCCGTAAAAATTTTTTGTTTCAGTTTCTCAGAAATTTGATTATAAAAATCTACCGCAACTGGAAAAAAGGCAGAAGCATTCCAAGCTGCCGTGAAACGTTTTAGAACGGTTGGATTGAAAACGCCACCAGATTTTGCCGTGGAACCTTCTGCACCGTTATCTATTACCACAAAACTCTTTCCGTGCTTTTGAAGTTGCTCGCAAAAACTGATGCCCGCAATGCCAAGCCCTACTATTATATAATCTACTTTCTTCATTTTTAAACTTTGAATTGTCAAAAATTCTTTACACTTTCAATCCTAAGATTCTCTACTTCACGGGAATAAAAAACCCTTCAGTTTCCGAGGGGGGAACATGAAGGGCTTTCTTCAAATTATGGCTTTATTAACTGATTAATAATTCCACAAATCTATTTCAATATTGCGTATCTGTTCTTTGATCCTTTCAGATTCCAACAATTGCATAAGTGCGTTGTCATTGATATAGTCCTTCACATTTCTGTCGCCCTGCACGTTGTCTTCTTTGTAAATAACGGCATTAAAACGTCTGGAATTCAACAAGTGGTCAAAAGAGACCGGCTGTGAAGTGTTCTTTCTGTTGAAAGCCATTGCTTCGTGCAAAACATCGCGTGTTCCTGGGAACCAGACCCAAAATAATTCAACTTTGGCATCAAGACCGTCTTCGGGAAAGGCTTTGGACCGTGCCTCATTTGCAACTGGGCAAATGCCTAACAATCTGTATTTAAGCTCGCCCAAGCGCTTGTCCAGATACCAATAGCCACGGATGTGCCATTCTGCAATATCGCCCGCGTCCAAAGAAAAACTACGCACATATTGTGGATCCACTTTTCCTTCGGCATTGTATTGTTCAATACCGAGGTCAGTAGTGTCGCTATAAACCAAGGAAGCTTCAATGTCCTTCAAGGTACGTTTTTCGGTAAAATATGAATCTACATACACATCTTCAATTTTTCCATTTTTGATATTTTTTACCAAAACATCGTAAAGGGAACGTCTGTCTGAACCAATGTTGTTTGTATCTATAGGGTAATACAGTGGGAAGTTGACCCTTTCGTCAAGGTCAATTATTTCCCATGTGGTTTTGGACCACAATACATCGCGCTCGTCCGTATATCCGTAAGGCAACGGCTTATCGTTATCATAAGCAATCTGCGCTTCGGTCTTTTTGCCTATATCCTCAGGGGTTTTGGCGTTCAGGATGTTTACTTGCGCACTTGCACCAGCAACCATTCCGAGGCCGAAAACACATAAAACAACATTTTTCAAATTCATACCGATAGGGGTTTAATACTAAAATTAGTTTGTCAATTCGATAATTACAGGAGAAATCTTTTTCAATTTATAACCTGAATTTCCTGCAAGATTTGCATTTATGTCAAAAATTTGAACTGCATCTCCCCGCTGTGCTCTTCTTAAAGCGCCTTTAGCAGCAGCATCCAGTCTAGTTCCGTTTACTTTAACAGTTGGCTGCCCAGAAACTTTAAAACTAAATCCAGTTACATTAATATTAAGTTCAAAATCAAAATCTTCCAATACTGCAGAAACAGTTGAGATTTCAAGACCTCCACGCTCCATACGAACAATTCCAGTTTCTCCACGGATTGCTCCAATTGGTGGTGGAATGTCCTTGATGCGGAACTCGGATTTTGAACCTACTGGTTTGCCATCAGGTAATGTTCCATTAGCAGAAATAATAACTGTTCTACCAGCTCCTGGACGCATAACATATTTGCTGCCAGACACTCTTGAAAGACCTGCTGCCGAAGCATTCACTTTATTATCAGGAATTCCAGGGATAGAAACTGTCATTGGGTTGTCAACTCCACGATAAACCACGTTCATTTTGTCCGCAGCGATTACTGCCGAATTTGGCATTGATATAGTAGAAAATCCAACATCAACAGGTACTTTTGTTTCCTTACCGTTTTCTAGGAATATTAAATCTCCTTCAATTTTATGATCTCCTGGAGCACCTGCGCTAATTTTAAGCATTACTTTACCATTTTCTATGGCGTATTGCCCCTCCACCAATGGACGACCGTCTAGTTTAAGCTCTACCCTGTTAGGTTTGGTGTTTGGATCTTTACGCCCCAAAACAATACCTCCATCAAATTCTTCGCCAGAGTAATAGGCTGTTTTGGAGGTCTCTAAAAGAGTGTTGTATTGTGTAAAGGACATAGCAGTGGCTTGCTGGCCCGCCAACATTTTTTGTAAAACTTCGTTTTTAGTAGTTTTTATGTCTGCTTGAATCTGGGTCAACTTAGTTAAAGATGCCACCAAAGGAAAACCTTCATAATTATAGTTTAACCATTCTTCTTTTTTACCGTCGCGATTGGTTACTTCCGCAGTAGAAAAATTAGCTTCTATAGATCTTTTGACATCTTCAATACCTGCGAATTTAGTCAATGATGTATCAGATAAAATTTTCATCATTTCTTCACGGTAACCATTCATTTTATCCAAAAATTCCTGTCCTCCTGGCCTATATTTTTCTCCAACAAAAAACAAATTGTTAAAGTAATCGGCCTTGTCCATCACTTCGTAATCTGAAGGATCCTTGATTTTTTCAATAGATGCTGATTTAAGTGAGGTTATATAAGAATCTAGGTCATCTGATATTTTTGAAATATCATCTGCTTTTGCCTTTACGGCTGCGTACTGTGCTGGTTGTTCGGTGGCTTTAACTGCCAACCCGTCCATAAAAGCCGTATTGCGTTGTGAGGTAGAAACATTAGCATCAGTTATTTTTTCATTCAATAGTCCAAAAGCAGATAATACTTCTCTGGACATGTTTAAAGCCAGCATTGCGATGAAAATCAAGTACATCAAGTTGATCATCTTCTGTCTTGGGGATAGTTTTCCTCCTGCCATTTTAAGTCTTTTTTAAAGATTAATTATTAAGGTGAAAACCTATCTTAGTTTCTATTGGACATTGCAGAAAGCATACCTCCATAAACCCCGTTCAAGGAAGAAAGGTTGGTAGCCAAGTGCTGCATTTGTTGTTTTAATTGCTCTGCATTTTCTGCCACTCTTTCGTTGGCTTCTGTCTGTCGGCTTGTAGATTCAATCTGAACTTTGTACAAACTGTTCAACGAATCCATTTGTGCAGCGGCAAGAGCCATCTCTTCACTGTATCTTTTGGTGGAGTTCATTGCTTCAGCGGTGGGCGCCATACCTTTGGCAGCATCTCCAAAGGAATGGATGCTGGTGCTAAGGCTGTTCATTAATTCTGAATCTATACGGGCATCTTTAAGCATTTCATCCAATTTTTTAGACAAAAGACCTTGTGCATCTTCTGGTTCTTTTTTCTTTCTGTCCTGACCCATACCGCCAGCTAATTCTGGGTAAACCAATGACCAATCCAAATCGTCATCTACAGGCTCAAAAGCAGAGATGGCGAAAATAATTGCTTCAGTGATAAGTCCAACTGCCAAGAGGAAACCACCAGTAAGAGTAGCAAAGCCCAAAGGAAGTTCCCAGTGAAGGATTTTGAAAAGCGCTCCTAAAATTACAACGGATGCTCCAAGGCCATAGGCCATATTAAATAGTTTTTTTGATGATCTTGCTTGTGCCATAATAAGTAAATTTTAGTTGAGGGGTTCTAGTTTAGGTTAAAATATTTAAGGTTGATTTAGTTTATTTTCAAAAGGGTTAGCGTGCGTCGCCAAAGTTTTTGTTAAGTGTAATATCGGTGCCCATATAATCCTGCACAGTCCTAAAGCCAACATAGCTCCTTGCGGAATCTGCGTATTCATAGTCGCGGGTGCTTACTTGAAGAAAATAAGCCACATCTTTCCACGAACCGCCCCGAACAACTTTTCTCATATTGTCTGGATCGTTCACATTTGGGTTCATTGTGGAAGTATAATCATAAGAAGCGGGATCATATGAAGATGCTACCCACTCCGAAACGTTTCCTGCCATATTATATAGGTTGTAATCGTTGGGTTCGTATGATTTAGCTTCAACAGTATATAACGCTTGGTCTGCTGCATAATCACCCCGTAATGGCTTAAAGTTCGCCATAAAGCAGCCTCGGTCGTTTTTAGCGTAAGGACCACCCCAAGGATAGGTAGCAGATTCCAGGCCACCACGAGCGGCATACTCCCATTCCGCTTCGCCGGGCAGACGGAAAGAGTTTACGAAATTTTTATTTTTTGATTTTTGATAAGAGTTTTTATACAAAGTCCTCCAGGCACAGAAAGCTTTTGCCTGATTCCAGTTTACACCTACCACGGGATAGTCTCCATAAGCTTCGTGCCAAAAGTAATCATTGTGCATCGGCTCGTTATAGGAATAGTTGAAATCCCTAATCCAAACGGTTGTGTCTGGATAAATGTTCAATTCTTCTTTTTTTATGAAATCTTTTCTTTTCTTGGTTTTATCACGAGCAGCAGATTGAATGTCCATATAGGTATATTGGAACTTCAACTTGCTCACGTCAATTGTGCGCTGGCCGTTGTATGATTCCTCGATGGGAATGTACATGGTGTCCATTACTTCAGAATAATACTCGTCTGGGTATTTTGCAGTGTCCCAAATCAAGTCTACTTTGTCGTTCAGCTTTCTTCCAGCGTAGTAATCTTCGCCCATTCCAAAGTAGTTGTCATACATATACTTTTGATAAGGGGTCATTTCTTCGTTTTCTTGGTCAATAAAGGCGAATTCACCCACACCGCCATCTCCTGGGGTCGCCCCCACTTCGTCGGCCATAATGGCAAGGCGCAACCGTACTGTTGAATCTCGCACCCAATTTACAAATTGTCGATATTCGGCATTGGTTATTTCGGTTTCGTCCATGTAGAACGAACGTACGGTAACTGTCTTTGTTGGCGCATCGTTTACGGCGACAAAATCGTCATCGCTTTTACCCATGATAAAGGATCCACCTGGGATAAGCGTCATTCCGTAAGGCTTTTGAGGATACCATTTTTTACCTTTTGTTCCCACCAGTTCTCCCCGGTCGCCGGAGTTACAACTGAACAAAAAGGCAACAATCGCAGTTAATGCAATAAACTTCTTCATAGGTATTTAGGTTAAATTTCGAGATTCAAGGGCGTAAACCTATCTATAAAATTTCAAAAAAACAATTTTTTTTTGAAAAACCATTGATCCTTGTTTCTACTTGTCTTGTTTAATTATACTTCATTTTTACGGCGGGCCTTAATCCACCGTTCAGGAATTTCCTGATTGCACGCACCCAAATACTCGCCATAAGTGCAAGGTAATAACGTACGCCTTTTTAATTTATTATTAACATTTGAAATAAATGGCAAAACAATCCACCATCTTTCTGTTTTATTGCTTTTTTTGAATTCCAAGATATCATCTTCCACAGGAACTTTATAGGTAGTAAAGCCCTTTTCGTTATCAAAATCATCATCCACCACCCTAAAATTAAATCCTTCAATAAAATACCAAACTATTTGGGCCACCAGCATAATTCCACTCTTGTTTTCTATGGAATCGCTCAGTTCAAAAACGCTAAAAGATTTCACTTTATTGCTAATGCCTGCATAACGGGCGATGGCGCAAATTTCACGGCCGTCAAAACCATTGGGGCTTTCGTTGTTTTTATAACTTAATTCTGCACTTTTTATTGCGGAAACATCCAAGGTTACCATATCTGCATCGCGCATTATGGGTTCTACAATGGTAATGTCTGCCGAAATTTCGCCCAACCTATAAGCGTCAAAAAACAATTTATCCATCAAGGCAATTTCCTGTGGCGCGTTAAAAAAGGATTGATAGCCCAAAACACTATAATTGAAAAGATTGTAGGGTTGGTCCACCACCATTTTTCCGATGTATGATTTATTGGAAATAGGCTTCTCTGCATTTCCAAGATCAAAGCGGTTGTCAATATTAACTGCGTTTACCATTTCGCCCAAACCGTCGTAACCACGGTATTGTGCATACGCCAAATCCTGACTGCCGCCAAGAATGAGCGGAATAATATTTTTTTTTAGAAGCGCGGCTATAACCTCTTTGGCAGCAAAGCGGGTATCTTCGGCCGTTTCTCCTTTTTCAATATCGCCGAGGTCAATTATTTTAGTGTCCCAATTTCCGGGATACAAAGAATAAAGTGCCTTTCTATAGGTGTCAAAACATATATTTCCGCCAATGTAATTAATATCTGCGCGGTTTTCCTTAATTCCGAGTATGGCGAACTTTACGTCTTTTAAATTCGGCAGTTCCCCTATTTTAGCGTGAATATCTATAACTTTTCCCAAAGTTCCGAGAGGCAGGATTTCCCGATGCGCCAATACTTTTTTTGAAACTGGGGATAAAAATTCTATCATTATTTTTTCTTGGCTGTGGTTTTCTTCTTAGTTATGGTTTTCCCTGCCTTGCCGGCAGGCAGGTTTTTGGCTGCGGTTTTTTTCTTTGGACTCTTTTTATCGAGCAAATCTTTTGCCTCTTCCAAAGTTATTTTATCGGCTTCGGTGCCTTTGGGCAGTTCTATCTTTGTCTTTCCTTTTATCAAATTGAAACGGCCCCAACGAGCCTTCTCGATGCGAATTTTCTCTTCCGGCCATTCGTTGATAAGTTTGTCGATCTCTTTTTGCTTTTTATCTTCGATAAGCTCTTTCACATCTTCTTTTGAAAGATTGTCAAAATCGTACTTCTTGTTCACGTTGATGAACATATTGTTCCATTTTATGAAAGGACCAAAACGGCCAACGCCCTTTTGTACAGGCAGATTCTCATACATATATATAGGAGCATCTGCTTTTTTCTTTTCTTCAATTAGCTCTTTCGCAAAAGCCATATCTACCTCCAGTGGGTCCATTCCCTTCGGAAGCGAAATAAAGGTCTTTCCCAAGCGAACGTACGGTCCAAAACGACCGTTGTTTACTTCAACTTCTTCTTTGTCATAAACCCCCAAAGTCTTCGGAAGTTTAAACAGATCCATCACTTCCTCAAAAGTAACCAAATGCAATTGCTGGTCTGGACGAAGGCTGGCAAATTTTTTCTCCTCATCGTCCGGCGCGCCAATCTGTGCCATGGGGCCATATTTCCCGAGGCGAACCAAAACAGTTCTTCCAGTTTCTGGATCTTCGCCAAGAACGCGCTCCCCACTTTCTCGCTCAGCGTTCTCTTCCACATGTTCAACCCGCGGATGGAATTCTGCATAAAAATTCTTCATCATCTTGGTCCACTCCTCTTTTCCTTCGGCAATATCGTCAAAATCCTGCTCTACTTTTGCAGTAAAATTGTAATCCATAATATTCTCGAAATGCTCCACCAAAAAGTCATTCACAATCAATCCAATGTCCGTGGGAACCAATTTCCCTTTATCCGAACCAACTGTTTCAGTTAAAGTTTTGTCTTTTATGTTTTCCTTTTGAAGAGTTAATTGAAGATATTTTCGCTCCACGCCTTCCACAGTTCCCTTTTCAACATAATTTCTGCTTATGATTGTTGAAATTGTTGGCGCATATGTTGAAGGTCGGCCAATGCCAAGCTCTTCCAACTGTTTTACTAAGGAAGCTTCCGTATATCGGTACGGTGGACGCGTATATCGCTCGGTTGCCGTTATGTAATTATTTTGAAGTGAATCGCCGTTTTTCATATTTGGCAACATTCCTTCCTGCTCCTCTTCTTCAAAATCGGTCCCTTCCAAATACACTTTCAGGAAACCTTCAAACTTTATCATTTCGCCATTGGCAGCGAAACTTTCTGAAACTTTTTCCTTTGAAAGCACATCAATCTTAACATTGGTGCGCTCCAATTGTGCATCGCTCATTTGCGAAGCCAAGGTTCGTTTCCAAATTAAATCGTACAAACGCGCTTGATCGTGATCACCAATGATGTTGTGCAATGACATATCCGTCGGGCGGATGGCCTCGTGAGCTTCCTGTGCGCCTTTACTTTTACTTTTATAATCACGTGGTTTACTGTATTCCTTTCCGTAGGAAGAAGTAATTTCTTTCTGGGCTGCGTTTTTAGCGTCGTTGGAAAGATTCACACTATCGGTACGCATATAGGTTATAAAACCCGCCTCATACAAACGCTGCGCGATGGTCATCGTTTTTCCCACTGAAAAATACAATTTTCGCGAAGCTTCCTGTTGTAAAGTTGAAGTGGTAAAAGGCGCTGCCGGCGATTTGCTGGCAGGCTTTTTGGCTAAATCTGAAATTTTATAATTAGCTCCCAAATTCTTCCGTAGAAACTCGCGAGCTTCTTCTTCAGTATCAAAATTCTTTGGAAGTTTCGCCTTGAATTTACTGCCTTCAAGCGTTGTAAATTCCGCATCAATTCTGTAGGAACCAACGGGATTGAATGTTTCTATTTCTCGCTCACGTTCCACAATCAATCGCACTGCAACAGATTGTACGCGGCCAGCGGAAAGTCCGCCTTTCACTTTTTTCCAAAGCACGGGTGAAAGTTCGTAACCAACCAAACGGTCCAAAACACGACGCGCTTGCTGGGCGTTTACTAAATTATAATCAATTTGGCGTGGGTTTTCAATCGCTTTTAAAATAGCAGTTTTTGTAATTTCATGAAAAACTATACGCTTGGTTTTGTTTTTATCGAGCTTCAATTCTTCCGCTAAATGCCATGCAATGGCTTCCCCCTCTCGATCCTCATCACTCGCCAACCAAACCATATCAGCATTTTTGGAAAGTGCTTTCAACTCTGCCACCAACTTTTTCTTGTCGCTGCTCACTATATATTTAGGTGTGAAATCCCCTTCCACGTCCACGCCCAATTCCTTGGACGGTAGATCTGCAATATGCCCAAAACTGGAGGAAACCTTGAAATCTTTCCCAAGAAATTTTTCAATGGTTTTTGCTTTTGCCGGGGACTCAACGATCACTAAATTCTTTGCCATATGCTATATTGTTAAGATTGCAAAAGTATATGAATTTTTTAATACGAATGATTTTGGGCGTTAAATTTGGAATTTGTGGGATTTGTTTTTGCCACGAATGCACGAATTATATTGTTTAAATACTATTTGGTTGTAAATATATTGAATGCGAATTCACGAATGATTTTGTTTAATTATTCGTGAATTCGTGGCAAATTTTTACATCTTAATTAATTTAATCCTAAAACAAATCTGCCACTTTGTCACCGTTGCTTAATATTGTATCTTTGCGGGTTCAATGTCCAAAGATTCAAAACCTACATTGATGATTGATTTTTTATGGAAAAGATAATTGACGAAAACACTCAAGGAAACACGCTAACATTGGAGGCGCGTGATAACAATTCCAAAAAACTATATATTGAAAGCTACGGCTGTGCTATGAACTTTAGCGACAGCGAAATTGTTGCTTCCATTCTTGCGGACCAAGGTTACAATACCACTAATTTGCTGGAAGAAGCAGATTTGGTTTTGGTGAACACCTGCTCCATTCGCGACAAAGCGGAACAAACAATCCGCAAACGTTTGGAAAAATACAACGCTGTAAAAAGAAGCATCAACCCTAAAATGAAAGTTGGTGTTTTGGGCTGCATGGCGGAGCGTTTAAAGGAAAAATTTCTCGAAGAGGAAAAAATCGTCGATTTGGTTGTTGGGCCAGATGCCTATAAAGACATTCCGAATTTATTGAAAGAGGTTGAAGAAGGCCGCGATGCCGTGAACGTAATTCTTTCCAAAGAAGAAACTTATGGCGATATTTCGCCAGTGCGTTTGGGTGGAAATGGTATTACAGCTTACGTAAGCATCACCCGTGGTTGCGATAATATGTGTACTTTCTGCGTGGTTCCCTTTACGAGAGGTCGTGAACGCAGTCGTGACCCACAGAGTATTTTAAGTGAAATAGATGATTTGGCCGAAAAAAATTATAAAGAAATCACCTTGCTTGGCCAAAATGTGGACAGCTATTTATGGTACGGCGGCGGTTTGAAAAAAGATTTCAAAAGTGCTTCAGAAATGCAACAGGCAACGGCCACCGATTTTGCGCAGTTGCTTGATATGGCTGCAACGGCACATCCCGAAATGCGCATTCGTTTTTCAACCAGTAATCCGCAGGATATGCACGAAGAAGTATTGCATATTGTGGCGAAACACAAAAATATTTGCAACCATATTCATCTTCCAGTTCAAAGTGGAAGTACGCGAATTTTAAAGGAAATGAACCGTCAACACACTCGTGAAGAATATATGAAGTTGATTGAAAGAATTTGGGAAATCATTCCCGGCTGTTCCATTTCACAGGATCTAATTATTGGTTTCCCCACCGAAACCGAGGAAGACCACAAAGAAACCTTGAGTTTAATGGAACAAGTGAAATACGGTTTTGGCTATATGTACAAATATTCCGAAAGACCCGGAACAATGGCTGCGCGAAAACTGGAAGACGATGTGCCCGAAGAAACAAAAAGCCGAAGATTGACTGAAATTGTCAACCTCCAGCAAAAGCACAGCGCCATTCGCACAGCGGAATTTTTAGGGGAAACAGTAACAGTATTAATTGAAAAAGAATCGAAAAAAAACAAAGACGAGTGGAGCGGCAGAACGGAGCATAACAATGTTGCTGTTTTTCCGAAGGAAAATTACAAGGCTGGAGATTTTGTGCTTGTAAAAATAACCGATTGTACGACTGCCACGCTTATTGGCGAAGCGGTGGGATATTTATAAAACCAATATATTATGAAACGTATTCTATTTCTTTTTACAGCAAGTTTATTGTTGTTGGCGTGTTCCAATGACGATAACGGACCCGATGGGCAACAGGAACTAAAGATCAAAAAGTTTATCCAAAATTTTTATTTTAATCAAAGCACAGACAATTATACTTTAGAAAGATTATTTGATGAATCTGGACAAACTGTTCGCGAAAGTACGATCTACCAAGACATTTCATTCTACTGGATGTACACCTACAACAATCTAGGAGTAATTAGTGAAAAAAATCATTTTTATGGTGATGGGACAAAAAATCGACAAGATATTTTTGCTTACGATTCAAACAATAACATTGATAACATTTCTTTTAAAAATGGTGTCGGCGAAGTTATAAGTGTTAGAGATTATACTGAAGAAGTCGATAAAATTACATTTCATCAATCTTCAATTTACGGAGAAATATACTATAATGCTGAAGGAAAAATTATAAAAAACTACGTTAGTACTGATACAGGAACATCTACACAAATCATTGAATATTCTGGCGATAATATAGACCTGATTAATCAAACCCGAAGTAATGGATTTGTGGAAACTTATACTTTTGAATACGACGAAGGCATAAACCCTTTATACGACTGTGTTGAAAATAACTACTTAAACGCTACTATTGGCGATCATCTTAGTTTGTTTAATAGACATAATTATTTTTCAAAGAACAATTATACACAAGTCACTTATAATAGTTCCACACCAGACTCTAACTATGTGAAAACCAAAACAACAGTTTACAATGCAGATGGTTATCCAACAAGCGCAGTGGTTAAAAAGAACGATGTGCTAATTGAGGAATTGACCTATGATTATTATTAATTATAAACATTAAACCCATGCTTTTGCAGGGGTAATTTATGGAAAGCATACAAGCAACAAAACAACGATTCGGAATAATAGGCAACGAACCAAAACTGAACCGTGCCGTAGAAAAAGCAATACAGGTTGCTCCGACAGATATTTCGGTATTGGTAACCGGTGAAAGCGGCGTGGGTAAAGAAAGTATTCCGAAAATAATCCACTCACTTTCACACCGAAAGCACGGAAAATACATAGCCGTAAACTGCGGAGCCATTCCCGAAGGCACGATTGACAGCGAACTTTTCGGACACGAAAAAGGTTCGTTTACTGGAGCAACTGCAACAAGAAGCGGTTATTTTGAAGTAGCCGATGGCGGAACCATTTTCCTTGATGAAGTAGGCGAATTGCCACTGCCAACCCAAGTTCGACTGCTTCGCGTTTTGGAAACCGGCGAATTTTTAAAAGTAGGTTCTTCCGCAGCTCAGAAAACCGATGTTCGCATTGTGGCTGCAACCAACGTAAAAATGGTGGATGCTATTGGAAAGGGGAAATTTCGCGAAGACTTATATTACAGATTGAGCACGGTTGAAATAAACCTGCCACCGCTTCGCGAACGGCAGGAAGACATTCACTTGCTGTTCAGGAAATTTGCGGCAGATTTTGCGCAGAAATACAAAATGCCCACCATCCGTTTGGACGACCATGCAACGGACTTATTGCTGAAATACCGCTGGAGCGGAAACATACGCCAGTTGCGAAATGTGGCTGAACAGATTTCGGTTTTGGAGCAGACCCGTGAAATTACTTACGAAACCCTAAAGCACTATTTGCCCGATATGGGCAGCAATCTGCCAGCAGTTGTAAATGCGAAGAAAAACCAAAGCGATTTCAGCACCGAACGCGAAATTCTTTACAAAGTGCTTTTCGATATGAAACGCGATGTAAACGATTTGAAAAAACTTACGTTGGAACTGATGAAAACTGGCAATGCCGCCAAAGTGAAGGAAGAACAATCGTCGCTCATCAATAAAATTTATTCCGAAGAAACCGAAGTGGAAGAAGAATTGGCTTCAATAATTGAAGAAGAAAACAACGGAACACAGACCGATGTTGAAGTTTTCAGTATTCCAAAAAACGCTTCAGATTCACGAAAAGATAAATATGAATACGCCGAGGAAATTGAGGAAGAAGAAAACCTATCACTTCAACAAAAGGAGTTGGAACTCATAAAAAAATCGCTCGAAAAATACAACGGAAAACGAAAAGACGCCGCCGACGAGTTGGGCATTTCTGAAAGAACGCTATATAGAAAAATAAAGCAATACGATTTGTAACGGCCGATCAGTGTTCAGAAAATAAAGGAATTCAAAATAAAGTAGATGCCAAAAATATTTTCAATTGTACTGTTTATATGTTCAGCAATTCTATTGCAGGGCTGCGGCCCGTATTCGTTTACGGGGGCAGATATAAATTACACCAACACCAAAACGGTGCAGGTCAATTATTTTCAGAACAACGCGCCGCAAGTTGAGCCGGGAATTTCTAAAGATTTTACCCAAAAACTTCAGGATTTGCTCCTAAATCAAACCAGTTTGGATTTGGTGACCAATAATGGCGATTTGGTTTATGAAGGGGAAATTACCCAATTTTACACCGCGCCAATTACGGCAACCTCAAACAGTACGGCTGCCCAAAACAGGCTTACCATTATAGTAAATGTGCGTTTTTATAACACAAAGGAACCCTTAAAGGATTTTGAACAATCGTTCAGTTTCTATTATGATTACACTGGAACTTCGCTTTTGGTAGGCTCAAAACTGGAAGCTGCAGTCGATATTATTTTTGAACGTTTAACGCAGGATATTTTCAACAAATCCCTCGCAAATTGGTAAATTTAATTATTGTCACCCTGAGCGCAGTCGAAGGGTTAATCATTGAAGTTTAAATTTTGAATATTTCCAACTACACATATCTACTCGCCAATCCGCAGAAAATAACTTCTGCGGATTTGGCTGCGTTGGATGTACTTATAAAAGAATATCCCTATTTCCAAAGTGCGCGGGCGTTGCAACTTAAAGGCTTGAAAAACCAGAACAGTTTTTTGTACAACGACGCCTTAAAACTTACCGCCGCCCACACCACAGATCGCGATATTCTCTTTGAATATATAACTTCGGAAAAATTTATCCAAAACGAAATTTCGCAAACTATCCTGCACCACGATGCTTCGGTAGATGAAATAAAAGTGGTTTCAGAAAATATTTCCGAACAGATAAGCCTCGAAATAGACAGGCAACTGAAAACGGAAATACAGAAGGCCGAAAATATTCTGAACCCAGAACTTTTCCAAAGAAAGGTGGAATCTGTTTCCAATTTGGTTGAAAAGAAAGAGGAAAAACCCGAAGAAATCCTTCAACCAAATAAACCTTTGGAATTCACGATAAGCGACACACATTCCTTCTCCGAATGGTTAAAACTCACGAAAGCAAAACCCATTGAACGTTCAGAAGAAATCTCAGAAAAGGAGGACACGCCCTCCGAAGCTTTAGCGAAGGAGGAAAAAGAGCGAAAGTTCGAGTTGATTGACAAATTTATCCAAGATCGTCCCAAAATAATTCCTGCACAAACAGCAGGAAGGCCTTCGGAAGTGGAAAACAAAACAAAAAAGGAAGAAATTAACATTCTTTCAACCACGTATACACAACCGTCCGATTCACTAATGACGGAGACTTTGGCCAAAGTTTACCTGCAACAGAAGAATTATAAAAAAGCAATTCAAGCATATAAAATTTTAATTTTGAAAAATCCCGAAAAAAGTGGTTTCTTTGCAGACCAAATTCGGGCGATAGAAAAATTGATTAATTCAGAGCAATCATGAGTACGTTTACAATCTTTTTAATTTTGATAATGATAGTGGCCTTTTTATTGGTCATAGTAATAATGGTACAAAACCCAAAAGGAGGCGGGCTTTCTTCCTCGTTTGGCGGTGGCGGTGGCGCACAGATTGGTGGCGTACAGAAAACGAGCGACTTTTTAGATAAAAGTACGTGGACCTTGGCAACCATTATGTTGGCACTCATCTTGTTTTCCAACGTTTTTATAATGGGTGGTAGAGCTACTCAATCTAAAACTTTTGATGATAGTGCGGTTCCCGCGGTACCTACTAACACACAGACGCCTGCGGCACCTGCTGCAGCAGATACTACAAAATAATATTTAACTTTAAGATATATTTAAAATGCCAGCTTCTGACAAGCTGGCATTTTTATTTTATAAACTGTCAGTTTACAGGCACTGGCACAATTTCTGCCAATTAGCAATCGCAACATATAAACTCAAGTTTAACCCGTCTGCCATTAGGTAGGCAACTAAAAAATAAAATTGAAATGGCATTAAAAATTCAACCGCTTGCAGACCGTGTTTTGGTCCAGCCACAAGAGGCGGAAACTAAAACCGCTTCTGGATTGTACATTCCAGATTCCGCAAAAGAAAAACCACAACAAGGCAAAGTAATGGCCGTGGGCAAAGGCAAAGAAGACCACAAAATGACCGTGAAAGTGGGCGATACCGTACTCTACGGAAAATACTCCGGCAGCGAACTGAAATTTGATGGCAAAGACTATCTTATTATGCGCGAGGATGATATACTCGCCATTATCTAACGATAATGACTCGCAAATTCCAATAAACAAATCCCAAATTCCAAAAGTATTCCTTTTGAAAATTGATTATTGAAATTTATTTGGAATTTGGTGCTTAAAATTTGGAATTTCCTGAATAAGACATAATTTGAATTCAATAAAAAATAGTAATAAAATTGCCGAATTTCTTCGGTATAAAATTTAAAAAAGAATGGCAAAAGATATTAAATATGACGTAGAAGCCCGAGACGGGATAAAACGTGGCGTTGATGCCTTGGCAAACGCAGTAAAAGTAACCTTGGGTCCAAAAGGCCGTAACGTAATAATCAGCAAATCGTTTGGGGCACCTCAAGTGACCAAAGATGGCGTTACCGTTGCAAAAGAAATTGAATTACAGGACCCACTTGAAAACATGGGCGCACAAATGGTGAAGGAAGTAGCTTCCAGAACCAACGATCTGGCAGGTGACGGAACTACAACAGCCACCGTTCTTGCACAGGCAATCGTAAAAGAAGGCATTAAAAACGTAGCCGCTGGTGCAAACCCTATGGATTTGAAACGCGGTATAGACAAAGCTGTTGCAGCCGTTGTAGCAAATCTTGAAAAGCAAACTACGAAAGTTGGCAATTCTTCAGAAATGATAAAACAAGTTGCCGCTATCTCTTCAAACAACGACGAACTAATTGGTGAGTTGATTGCCAAAGCATTCGGAAAAGTTGGTAAAGAAGGTGTTATAACCGTTGAAGAATCCAAAGGGACCGAAACCTACGTTGATGTGGTTGAAGGAATGCAGTTTGACCGTGGTTACCTTTCTCCCTATTTCGTAACCGACACCGAAAAAATGCAGACCGAATTGGAAAACCCAATGGTTTTGCTTTACGACAAGAAAATTTCATCAATGAAAGATTTGCTTCCCATTCTTGAGCCAGTGGCCCAGCAGGGAAAATCCCTTCTAATCATTGCCGAAGATGTTGACGGCGAAGCTTTGGCTACTTTGGTAGTGAACAAACTTCGCGGTTCGTTGAAAATTGCTGCCGTAAAAGCACCAGGTTTTGGCGATAGAAGAAAAGCTATGCTTGAAGACATCGCGGTGTTGACCGGAGGAACCGTTATTGCTGAAGAGCGCGGTTTCACTTTGGAAAATGCTACAATAGAAATGTTGGGTTCTGCGGAAACCATTACTATTGATAAAGACAACACAACCATCGTGAATGGTGCCGGAAACAAGAGCGACATCAAAGGTCGTGTAAACCAAATAAAATCACAGATTGAATCTACAACCAGCGATTACGACAAGGAAAAATTGCAAGAGCGTTTGGCCAAATTGGCCGGCGGGGTTGCAGTTCTTTACGTAGGAGCTGCTTCTGAAGTGGAAATGAAAGAGAAAAAGGACCGAGTGGACGACGCACTTCACGCAACCCGTGCGGCTGTGGAAGAAGGTATTGTTGCCGGTGGTGGCGTAGCTTTTGTTCGCGCTATCGAGGTTTTGAAAAAAATCACGACGGACACTTTGGACGAATTAACAGGAGTACAGATCGTGGCCCGCGCCATTGAATCGCCACTCCGCACCATCGTTGAAAACGCAGGTGGCGAAGGTTCGGTTGTAATCAACAAGGTTTTGGAAGGCAAGAAAAACTTCGGTTACGACGCCAAGACAAATCAGTATGTTGATATGATTAAGGCAGGAATTATCGATCCTAAAAAAGTAACCCGCATCGCGCTTGAAAACGCGGCTTCGGTTGCTGGAATGATTTTGACTACCGAATGTGCTTTGGTTGACATCAAAGAAGACAATGCCGGTGGCGGAATGCCAGGCGGTATGGGCGGCGGAATGGGTGGAATGATGTAATTCCCAAAAATAATTAACAGAACTAAACCTAACAGGTCTTCCTTCGTCATTCGAAGCTTTATGCGAAGAATGAAGGACCTGTTAGGTTTTTTTTATTTTGAAGAATTTTTAAAACGTAACCTCAACTTCCTGAGAATTTCCGTTTCGTTCAATGGTAACTTTTGCAGTTTGCCCCTTTTCAAATTTCGAAAGACTTTTCATATAACTCATCATATCGGTCACTTCAAAGTCGCCCATTTTCACTACTACATCGCCTTTTTGAAGCCCCGCTTTTTGCGCGGGACGATCTTCACTGATGCCATCGATTCGCATCCCTTTTCCGCTGAAAAGATAATCGGGTACAACTCCTAAGGTCACTTTGAAATCGGGCACTACTTCACTTTCGTTTTTGGTTTTTCGGAAAGGAAGTTTTTTCTGGCTGTCCAAATCTTTGATGATGCTGAAAATGTAATTCGAAACAATTTCCATTCCTGCAAAATTCACCTTTTCGGTATCGTCGCTCGGTTTGTGGTAATCTTTGTGCTGTCCCGTGAAAAAATGCAGAACTGGAATATCTGCCAAATAAAACGAAGTATGGTCGCTCGGGCCAACGCCGCTTTCGTTTTCCACAATGTTTAAATCGCCTGCATTTGCATTTACGGTTTGTTTTAAAATCGGCGATGTTCCTACGCCATAAACCGCCAATGTGCTTTCAGAATTAAGTCTTCCCACCATATCCATATTCAGCATATAGGTTACTTTCTTCGTGTCAATGGTCGGATTTTTCACGAAATAATTTGAACCCAACAAACCTTCTTCTTCTCCCGAAAAGGCAATAAAAAGATAATTGTTGTTCTTCGGAGAATCTTTCTTTTGAAGCGAATCTGCCAAATGCAGCATCATCGCCACGCCGCTCGCATTGTCGTCTGCGCCGTTATGGATTGCTTTGCCTTCGCGATAAAGCGAACCTTCACCGCCCATTCCCAAATGGTCGTAATGTGCACCTATAACTACAGTGTTTTCTGATTTGTTATCCAAATAAGCTATCACGTTTTCGCCAGTTTCAGTGCTGTCATTTTTCTCTGAAGTAAATACCGCTTCTTGATGTGGATTTTTACTTGCCTTAAAAGTGAATTTTTGAAAGTAGCCGTCAGTGCCTTTCGGCTGCAATCCTAAATCTGTAAACCTTTTCGCAATATATTGCGAGGCCTTTTTTTCATCTTTTGAGCCCGTTTTTCTTCCATTTAGGCTATCATTCGCCAAAATGGAAACGTCTTCTTTCATACTAACTGATTTCACCTTGGCTTCCTTACAGGAGAAAACCACTATTGCCAGAAATAACACTAAAATTGTACGCATATCATTACTTTTGTACAAAAGTACATTAAAATGAAACATCATATAATAACGATAAAAATTTCCAAATCAATTATATTGATGTTCCATTTGTCATTAAAAGAAAATATTAAAGTCAAATGAAAATAGTTTACACATTTCTTATTGTTTCCCTCTTTACCAGTTGTAAAAATAGTGGGGAAAAAACAGATTCTTCGGCTCCAATTAAAGAACAAATTGAAAAGTCTTCATCTTTAGTTTTGGACCCTCAAACAAACGACACTTTAATTTATCCCGAAGAAAAACACTTCAAAAACATTCGTCAAGTAACGTATGGCGGTGATAATGCCGAAGCGTATTGGAGTTTTGACGACAGCAAACTAATCTTCCAAAGCAACAACAAAAAATGGGGAGTAAACTGTGACCAAATGTTTTTGATGAATGCTGATGAAACCTTTAAAGACAAGCAACCGCCAATGATTAGCACAGGAAAGGGAAGAACCACTTGTAGTTATTTTCTACCGGACGGAAAACATATCGTTTACGCTTCAACACACTTGAAAGATGAAAATTGCCCCGAAGTCCCACTGAAAAAGGAAGGAAAATATGTTTGGCCAGTTTATGACAGCTTCGACATTTTTATGGCAGATTTGGAAGGAAATATTACCGCCCAGCTCACAAACGAACCAGGTTATGATGCTGAAGCAACTGTCTCACCAAAAAGAGACAAAATTGTTTTCACCTCCATGCGAAGTGGTGATTTAGAACTTTACACGATGGATTTAGACGGGAAAAACGTTAAACAAATAACCAATGAATTAGGCTATGATGGCGGTGCATTCTTTTCTCCGGACGGAAACAAACTGATTTTCCGCGCTTCACGACCCAAGACCGAAGCTGAAATTAAAGAATACAAAGATTTGCTCGCCCAAGGTTTGGTGCAGCCCACTGAAATGGAGTTATTCATATGTAATACCGATGGTAGCGAGCTTCGTCAGTTAACCCATTTAGGAAATGCCAATTGGGCGCCTTTCTTTCATCCTTCTGGAAAAAAGATCTTGTTTTCCAGCAATTTTGAAGCCGAAAGAGGATTTCCGTTCAATCTGTATTTAATTGATTTGGATGGGAAAAATCTGGAGCGTGTAACACACGGAAGAACTTTCGACGCCTTTCCCGTATTTTCAAATGACGGAAAAAAGTTAGCTTTTTCCTCCAATAGAAACAATGGCGGTGGGCACGATACTAATCTGTTTATTGCCGAATGGCAGGATTAATATTCTAACAAACCTCACAGGTCTTCAAGACCTGTGAGGTTTTACATCTTACTTAGAAACACGGATTTATTGTCTAAAGAAGTATTTTTATTTCATAGAAACCCGAAAGGTCTTTTGTCAATTCATGATACAAAAACTTAGACTATATAAAACGCCACTTCTCTTTGCGATACTTTCCATCGCGTTTTACATCAGTTTTGCGTTCGATTTAGAACGAAGTGATTTTATAAAACTCATCACGCTTTACGCTGCGCTGTTTTTTACAGCCTATCTTCTTATTGAAAAGTTTAAGCTAAACTTTTGGTTATTGGCAGGTTTTGGGATTGTTTTCAGACTTGTTTCCATTGCCGCAATCCCAAATCTTTCTCAGGATTTTTATCGGTTTTTGTGGGATGGGCGTTTGCTAATGCAAGGCGTTAGTCCGTATTTATTCACTCCAGATTCATTAGCTGCAACAAATTTTACAGTTGGACAATCAACACAATTAATTGATGAAATGGGTGTACTCAACGCAACCCATTTCAGCAATTATCCGCCAATAAACCAATTGTTTTTTGCGGTTGCAGCCCTATTCGCGGGAAAGAGTATTTTGGGTTCTGTAATCGTCCTTCGTGTATTTATTATTTTGGCAGATATTGGTATTCTCTATTTTGGAAAGAAACTTTTGGAGAAACTGAACCTTCCAATCAAAAATATTTTTTGGTATTTTCTGAATCCTTTCGTAATCATTGAATTTACCGAAAACCTACATTTTGAAGGAGTAATGCTTTTCTTTTTTGTTTGGGCGTTGTATTTGCTTTTTAAAGGGAAATGGTTTTGGGCTGCTGTTCTGATTGGGATTTCCGTTTCTGTGAAGTTGATACCATTTTTATTTTTGCCATTATTTTTGAAGTATTTTATTTCTAAGGAGTTTCCGACTGCCCTCAACTGGACAGTTTTATTAAAATTTTATTCGATAATCGGAATTACGGTATTGATTACTTTCCTTCCCTTTCTTTCTTCGGAATTTGTCGAGCATTTCTCTTCAACCCTTGCGCTTTGGTTTCAGGATTTTGAATTTAATGCGAGTATTTATTATGTAATTCGATGGATTGGATTTCAGGTTGTAGGGTGGAATTTGATTGAAACCGTTGGAAAGATTCTTCCTATTTTGGTTTTCCTTTTTGTTTTGGGACTTGCCTTCTTCAGCCTGCCCGCCAGTGAGAGTGAGGAGGGAAAAAATAAAACTCCACAGCATTTAATTACTGCGATGCTTTTTGCAGTTTCATTTTACTTTCTGCTTTCAACAACTGTGCATCCGTGGTACATTGCAACTCCTCTCTTACTTTCGGTATTCACAAAATATAAGTTTCCTATTGTTTGGAGTTTTGTAGTGATGCTGAGTTATTCAGCTTACGGAAAGGATGGGTTTGATGAAAACCTTTGGTTGGTTGCTTTGGAATATATTGTGGTGTTTGGGGTTGCAGTTTGGGAGATTTTTCTTCCAAAATTTAAACCTGCCAGGTTATGAAAACCTGGCAGGTTTGGGTATATCCTATTTTTTTACTCTTTCAAGTCTGTAGAAATCTTTTCTTCTATCCTTTAAATTCCGTACGGCACCGAAAGTGTGCAATTCGCGGAGCAAATCGATATCTACATCTGCTACCAAAATCATTTCGGTATTCGGGGTTGCTTCTGCCTTAATTCCATTGCTTGGAAAAGAAAAATCGCAAGGCGTAAATACGGCGCTTTGCGCATATTGTATGTCCATGTTGTGCACTTTAGGCAAATTACCTATGCTTCCTGCGATAGCTACGTAACATTCGTTTTCTATGGCTCTTGCCTGGGCACAAAGCCGTACACGGGAATACCCGTTTTGGGTATCTGTCAGGAACGGAACAAAAAGAATATCCATTCCTTCATCGGCAAGCAATCTTGAAAGTTCAGGAAATTCCGAATCATAACAGATCAATACACCAATTTTTCCACAATCAGTGTCGAAGGTTTTTAGGGAATTGCCGTTTACCATTCCCCAAACACGTTCTTCATCTGGGGTAACGTGGATTTTTTCGTAGCGTTCCACACTTCCGTCGCGGCGACAGAGATAGCCAACATTATAGAGTTTTCCTCGCACAACTTCAGGCATACTGCCAGTTATGATGTTGATGTTATATGAAATGGAAAGCTGCGACATTCTTTCCGTAATTTCCTTGGTGTGTTGTGCCAATTCGCGGATGGCATCCGGCTCGCTCATATGGTTGTATTCCGCCATTAGTGGAGCGTTGAAAAATTCGGGAAACATTGCAAAGTCGCAACGATAACCAGCAACACTGTCTATAAAATATTCGGCTTGGTGCATCAATTCTTCCATTCCGGAATAGCTTCGCATTTGCCATTGAATTAGACCGAGACGCACAATACTTTTAACCGCGGAAGGTTTTGGTTTTTTTTCAGGTTTAGTGTAATAAATATTGTCCCATTCCATCAAAACCGCAAATTCGCCTGAAGCTTTATCACCTTCCAAATAGCCTTTCAGCACTCGTACGGGATGAAAATCATTGGAGATTTGGAAGTTTAGTACTGGGTCGTCAATGTGCTTGTGCTTCACTTTTTCGATATATTGTTTTGGGGAAAGCTTGTCTGCATGCAAATGATAATTGGGCATTCTTCCGCCGAAAACTATACTCTTCAAATTTAAGTTTTCGCAAAGCTCTTTTCTGTAATCGTATAATCTTCGTCCCAATCGTAATCCCCTGAAATCTGGCCGGATGAAAACATCAATTCCGTAAAGCACATCGCCTTCGGGGTCATGGATTTTAAATGTTGGATCATCTGTAATGTCCTGATAGGTATGCTTTTCACCTAATTCATCAAAATCCACGATTATGGAGAGTGCGCAACCCGCAATTTGGCCATCGGCCATAATAACCACTTGTCCTTCGGGAAAAATGTCAATCAGGTTTCCAATTTCATTAATCTTCCAATAGCTGTTTGGCATACCGCCGTAGGATTGAATAGTTGCCTTTTTTAAAGCTTCATAGTTCTTTAGGGTCAAAAACTTCAGCTCTATATTTTCAATTTTTTGTGGGTCCATAATTTTTGAAAAATTCTCTTTCACTTAAAAATTCTAGTGTCAAAAGGAAATTTGGTTATATTCTTAATTTTAATTTTATCAATTTCGGGATGATTTGGGTTAAACAAATAATTGAAATCTCCCTTTACTACAGCAGAAGGAACCTTAAGCACCAATGATTTTTTTGAATGAATAAACGCATTGCCTACCGCTTGTGAATGCGATCCGGGAGGATTTGAATTCCAATCCTCGTTCAAAAGCTTCGCGTTCAGCAACTCAATTTGAATGGAATCAGGAACCTCAATCGCTATCATCATATAATCATCAGGTAAAGTAGCCAAGCTTAAATGAACAACCACTTCTGCCATAGCCAAAGCCCGGCTTTCAGCAGTATAAATCATTTCCACTCCTTTTGAATTCCACCGGTTTCCAAAAATTGCAGCTCCTTTTCCACTTAAATCCTCCGCATATTTTTTTCTGGAAAGCCTAAAAACCACCATTATGCAAAAATACCGTGATCAATTCGGGTAAGTTCCGCCATAACCATTTCCTTACCATATGAATCCCTTAAAAGCTCGGCAGGTTTATGATTCCTTAACGCAAGGGAAGGCGTATTTAGCCATCTATAGAATTTTTCGGATGATCCAAATACTTCAATTCCAAAATTGGTGACCTCAGCGAGTTCAAATATTTTTTCAGTGTGGATCGGTTTAAAATAAAAATCGGCATCATCCCGATAACGCTGCAAGGTTTTTAAAGAAAGGTCCAAATACTCCGCCCAATCTGAATCAGTAAAAGGAGTAAAAGATTTTATTTGAGTAAAAATTTTATAGGGAAGTCCCTTCCTAATGGCTTGAATGATAAGCATCTTATCATGAAAAAAATCTGCAAAAGAGATTTTTCTTGAAAGGCTCCCTATATTTTTTGCATAAACACTTAATGACTCATTTATTTCATTAATAGCGATATTTTGTTCATCATAACCCATAACTCAATACATTTGTCCACAAATATACGACATCTGTCTTGGTCTGTAAAATTTTTTAACTTTTTTTTACATATCGAGCAAATAAGCAAAAATCAAGGGTGCAACAATGGTTGCATCGCTTTCTATGATGAATTTCGGTGTGTCTATATCCAATTTTCCCCAGGTGATCTTTTCATTGGGAACGGCTCCAGAATAGCTGCCGAAACTGGTTGTAGAGTCGCTAATTTGGCAGAAGTAACTCCAAAAAGGAGTGTCGGTCCGTTTCATATCCTGATAGAGCATTGGTACGACACAGATTGGGAAATCTCCGGCAATCCCTCCACCAATCTGGAAAAAACCGATTCCTTTTTCTGAATTATCTGTGTACCAATCGGCAAGAAAAGTCATGTATTCAATACCACTTTTCATAGTTGAAGCCTTTAGTTCGCCTTTAAGAACATAGCTTGCGAAGATGTTTCCCATTGTGCTATCCTCCCAACCTGGGCATATTATGGGTAGGTTTTTTTCAGCCGCGGCATACATCCAAGAATCTTTTAAATCAATTTCGTAATGCTCTTCCATTACACCGCTCAATAGCAGTTTGTACATATATTCATGCGGAAGATAGCGTTCGCCTTTTGCTTCGGCTTCTTTCCACAGTTTCACGATGTGTTTTTGAATTCTTCTAAAGGCTTCTTCCTCAGGAATACAAGTATCTGTAACCCGGTTCATTCCTTTTTCAAGCAACTCCCACTCGTCCTGTGGGGTCAAATCTCTATAATGCGGAACACGTTTGTAATGACTGTGTGCCACAAGATTCATTATATCCTCTTCAAGATTCGCGCCTGTACATGAAATTATCTGCACCTTATCTTGACGTATCATTTCGGCAAAAATCTTTCCCAATTCTGCAGTACTCATAGCACCAGCAAGGGATACAAGCATTTTCGAACCTTTTTCAAGCTGGGCTTCGTAGCCTTTTGCGGCATCTACCAATGCAGCTGCATTAAAGTGTAAATAATATTTTTCAATAAACTGGGAAATAGATCCTTTGTTAGTACTCATCTTCTTCGGTATTAAATTTTGAAACGCCCTTTTTGGTTTCGTTAAAATTGTTTTCGTATTCGTCGCCCTCTTCAGTTCCTGAGAATTTATAGGTCAACATTTTGTAGTACAATTTTGCAGCAACAAAGTCTGAAGCTCTTTCGTCTTTGTTTGGGCAAAGTTCCACAATGTCGAAACCCACCACATTTCTTTCATCAAAAACCTGTTTTAGAAAATCAAGGGTTTCATACCAAAATAATCCACCCGGTTCTGGGGTTCCTGTTGAAGGCAGGATTGAAGGATCTAACGCATCAAGGTCGAAAGTGATGAACACGTTATCACCCAACGCCTCAATAACCTTGTCCATCCAGTATTCATCTTTTGCCATGTCGTGGGCAAAAAACACCTTTTCTTCGTCCATAACGCGGGTTTCTGTTACGTCCATACTGCGGATACCTACTTGCACAAGATTTGTGGTTTGGCTGGCTTCATAAACGGCACATGCATGGTTGCAAGTGCTTCCGTGAAAATCTTTTCGCAAATCTGCATGAGCATCAATGTGAAGCACGGTTAAGTTATCAAAACATTCGTTGAACGCGCGGATTGTCCCTATGGAAATACTGTGCTCGCCTCCAAAAATGGTTACAAATTTATTTCGTTTAATATAGTCTTTCGTGGTTTTATGCACTTCGGAAACCACGGCTTCGGGTGACGAATTTTCTGTAATGGCATCTGCAAGGAAAATCCCTTGTTTGTAAACTTCTGTTTGGGTTTCAATATCGTAAAGCTCCATGTTTTCCGAAGCGTCCAAAAAAGCTTCTGGGCCTTTGTCGGCGCCTTTTTGCCAAGTGCTGGTTCCATCATACGGAACGGGGATCAATACAATTTTTGATGTTTCAAGGGCCGCATATTTTTGCGGGATTCCTGCGTAGGTTGTTGTTTTCATTTTTTTAATTTATTATAAATATCATCGATATCCCAAAATTTCCAAAAATTCCTCACTAGTCTGTTGTTCCGAAAAAAGTTTGGTGGTTATATTATTGTCTTTGTCCCTGTCTATCAAAATATGTTTTGGCGAAGGTATCAAACAGTGCTGTAGCCCTCCAAAACCGCCGATAGATTCTTGATATGCACCTGTATTGAAAAAGCCAATATACAAAGGTTTTTCTTTTCTAAATTTTGGCAAATAAATGGCCGCCATGTTTTGTTCACTGTTGTAATAATCATCGCTATCACAGGTAAGTCCGCCTAAAAGAACCCGCTCATACTCATCGTTCCATCGATTTATTGACAACATAATAAACTTCTTACTTATTGCCCAAGTATCTGGCAAGGTTGTGATAAAGGAAGAATTTATCATATTCCACTTTTCCCGATCGTTTTGTTGTTTTTGATAGAGGATTTCATAGATTGCTCCACCACTTTCACCCACCGTAAAACTTCCGAATTCGGTAAAAATGTGAGGTACGGGAACATCTGCTTCTGCACAAGTAATGCTTATTTGGTTTAGAATTTCATCAACCATATATTGATAATCGTATTCAAAGTGCAGGGAGTTTTTTATTGGAAAACCACCTCCAATATTCAGGCTGTCCAGAGAAGGACAGATTTTTTTAAGACGAACATACACTTTCAAACATTTAACCAGCTCATTCCAAAAATAGGCCGTATCCCGAATTCCGGTATTGATGAAAAAATGGAGCATTTTCAGGTCCACTCTATCATTATTTTTTATTTGGTCCTCAAAGAAAGGGATGATGTTTTTATAACCAATCCCCAATCTTGAGGTATAGAATTCAAACTTTGGCTCCTCTTCCGAAGCGATACGGATCCCGACGTTGAAATGATTGTTGATGCTGTCTGAAAGCAGTTCAATCTCTTCGTAATTGTCAATAATGGGAATACAGTTTTCATGGCCGTTGTTGATAAGCCGGGCTATATTCTCAATATATTGGTCACGTTTAAAACCGTTGCAGATTACGTAGGTTTTATCGGTTATTTTTCCTGTTTCCTTTAGGCTTTCCACGATATCAATATCAAAAGCTGAAGAGGTTTCAATGTGGATATCATTTTTTAAAGCTTCATTCAAAACGTGCTTGAAATGTGAACTTTTTGTACAGTAGCAATAGTTGTAAGTACCTTTATAGTTATTTTTTTTAATGCCGTCTGCGAACCATTTTTTTGCTAAAATGATATTTTCAGAAATCTTTGGAAGGTAAGTAAACTTCAGCGGAGCACCGTATTTCTCCACAAGACCCATAAGGTCTACGCCGTGAAATTCCAGCCCGTTATCTCCCAAACGGAATTCTTCCTGCGGAAAATAATACGTTTGGTTTATTAAATCTATGTATTTGGTGTTCATTCTTTTGTTTTCGTTGAAAAAGTTTAAATTAAAATCCCTGTTGATAATTCCCCTAAAAAAAAGGGGTATAACAAAAAATTAACTCGAAGATTACATGCGAATAGGCAAAGAGTTTTGAATGAAACCTTCGGCCGAAACCTGACGTTTATCAGGTGTTTGAAGTGAAAATGTGTTGTTCATTTAGAATCTATGTTTCTGAAATTTTCAAAAACCAACCATTTTAAAAATAATATCTTTTAAATATTTACAGTACAAAAGTGCCAAAAAAAAATCAATAATTGAGGAAATGTGAGGAAATTTCACTTTCCATTAAATCATACTGAACATATTGAGTTCCTTTTCGGTAAGGGTTCGCCAGCGTCCGCGGGGCAAATCCTTTTTGGTCAACGGCCCAAGCGTAACGCAATCCATCCGCACAACATCATAGCCCAAATGCTCAAAAATGGTCCGGATCACGCTGGTTCCAGTGTGTTTTATTTTTAGGCCCACTTCGCTTTTTGGCGAATTGTCAACATAGCTTATTTCTTCAACCGTAATTTCCTTCCCTTCAATGGTCAAACCCTCTTTTATTTTTTTTAGGTGCTCGGCTTTCAGATTTTTGTCAAGCTCCATATGAAAAAGCCTCGCAATTCCTTTGTTAGTGAATTTTTGCACAAACTCATCATCATTGGTGAAAAGTAAAAGTCCCGTCGCGTTTCGTCCCAAACGGCCAAAGGGTTTTATTTTGGCAGTTGTGGCATTTGCAACCAAATCCATCACGGTCATTCCTTTTGCATTACTGTCACTGGTTGCAAAACCTTTCGGTTTGTTCAGCAAAATATAAGTGTTCGGCTCGGGATTTAAACGGCGGCCATCAAAACGCACATCATCCGTTATTTTGACTTTATGGCCCATTTCGTTGATAATTTTTCCGTTTACCGTAACCAAACCTGTGGCAATATAGGTATCTGCTTCGCGACGCGAACAAACTCCACTATTGGCAATATATTTATTAAGGCGAATTCCATCTTCAGGATTGCTTTTCTTTATTTCCTTAACGGGTTTTTCACGACGGCCTATTTCCTTTCCTGTTTTGTCGAATTTCAACTTTGGTTTCACTGAATCCTGTTGAGGGCCAGTATTTTTCTTGGAAGCATCAGTTCTTAGGGTACCTTTTTCGCGAGCCACAGTTTTCTTTCGTGCATTTTTCCCCGGCTTTTTGGAACTTCTTTCTTTGTCGTAATTGTCTTGCGTGCTCATTTAATATTTTTTGCAAAGGTAAGTAAAGCGGAAGTGCTTTCAACTATCAATTTTTCAAGGAAGTAAAAATAATTTCGAGGTGGCAGTTTTCAATTTTTAGTCCTCTAAACTCTCACTTTCTTAAGCAATTATTTGTTTCAAAATCTTTAAATAATCCGCCCGTTTTTTTAGAAATTCCATTTCAGAAATATCGATAATTTTAATGTTATCGGTATGTTGGTTTTTTATGAATTCAATATAGCCAGCATTCAATTTTTGTAGGTATTCAGCCTGTATGCTCTGCTCATATTTGCGGCCGCGTTTTTTTATGTTTTCCAAAAGGCGTTCGGTATTTTGGTATAAATACACATAAACATCTGGCTTTGGCAGGTCTTTGTGCATTACCTGAAACAGTTTTTTGTAAAGCGAATACTCCTCTTCCGGCAAAGTGATGCTTGCAAAAATCAAGGATTTGTTCACGTCATAATCTGCGATCACGGATTCCTTAAAAAGATCAAACTGCGTAATATCATCAACCAACTGCTGGTAGCGATCTGCCAAGAAAGACATTTCCAAAGGGAAAGCATAGCGCGCGGGATCTTCATAAAACTTCGGCAGAAAAGGGTTGTCCTTAAAGCGTTCCAAAATTAACTTCGCATTAAAATCCTGGGCGATTTTTGCTGCCAAACTTGTTTTTCCAGCGCCGATATTTCCTTCAATAGCAATGTAATTATATTCAGAAATATTAAAATCCTTCATCGGATTACTGAGCCATTTGGATTGTTTTTGGAGTGCGCTTTCATCAGTGGTTTCCGCCAAAAGTTTGATTATATTTTTATGTGAAACGGGATGAATTAAATGTGAATTGAGCTCTGCCAAGGGTTGCAAAACGAATTTGCGTTTCGCCATTTGGGGATGTGGGACTGTTAGTTTTTCAGAATTCAAAACCAAATCATCAATGAAAATAATATCAATGTCTATGGGTCGTGAAGTATAAGTTTTTGAAGCATTTCGGCTTCGGCCCAGGGTTTTTTCAATCCTTAAAATTGTTTTCAGGATTTTTGAAGGTTTCAAATCTGTTTGCAACCAAACGGCACAATTCAAAAAAGGTTCGCCTTCAAAACCGAGTGCAGGCGTTTCATAAACCGAAGAAATTTTCACGATGGAGCCAACTTCCTGAAACAATTGAGCTACCGCACCTTGAAGATTTTCAAAGCGATTGCCCATATTGCTTCCCAAGGACAGATATGTATTTGCTTGTGGTTTAATGGATTTCCCTGAATTTAGTTCACTACAATTGAAACCACATACCCTTCGTTTCCACGAATGTTGAACACGGTGTCGTCGTCAAAAATAAGGTATTGCCCTTTTATTCCTTTTAAAATTCCTTCGTAAAAAGGATTTTTTTCAAGGTTTAGTGGTTTTGGCTTTTCGGGATATTTCAAAACTGGGAACTGCAGGTTGGTTTCAGAATTGTTTTCCAAATAATATTCAGCGGCTTCGGCGGGAATAAATTGTTTCAGCTTGTTTCGCCAATCCACTAAATCTTCATCCGTCACATCGTTTTTTAGCATATTTCGCCAATTGGTTTTATCACTCACATGATCTTTTAGCGCCACTTCGGTAATGCCTGCCAAGTAGCGGTTTGGCACCTCCACAATTTCAATGGCTTCGTGCGCACCTTGGTCTATCCAACGTGTTGGAATCTGGCTTTTTCGGGTAACGCCCACTTTCACGCTGCTGCTATTGGCCAGATAAACTACGTGGGGCTGCAACTGCACTTTCTCTTCGTAAGCAAGGTCGCGGTCCTCAATGCCCAAATGTGCTTTGCTCTGCTCGGGATTTATTATCCAATCTGCCGCTTGGGGAATTTCATAAAAACAATCGTAGCAAAAACCCTGACGGTAAATTTTTTTCTGAAGGCCGCAATTTAAGCATTGATAATGCAGAAAACTGATGGCAACTTTTCTGTTCAGCAACTGGTTTACGTTCAAAAAATCATTTTCAAAAACCAAATAATACTGAATGGGCGAACCATTTTCAGTTTGCATTTTGGTGAGCACTCCTTCGTAATTCATTTATTCAAAATTGGTTATGCCGAAATCTTTTCCGAAGAACCTGTGGAAACATCGCTTCAAAAAAAGGAGAAATCGTAATTATAAAATCGCTATTTTTATAGCATAAAGATAGCGGAAAAATATGCCAATCCCCATTGTAAATTCCATTGCTTCTTGGTTTTTAAAAAAACGATTCCACCAAATAGACCTTTTTCTAAAGTACCCTATTGAGGTACAGGAAGAGCTGCTCTTCAATTTGCTTCAAAAAGCGAAAAATACTGAAATTGGTAAGCAGTACGATTTTGGAACTATCCGGACGTACCGCGAGTTTGCTGAAAGAATTCCAGTTACCACATACGAAGAAAATGAAGCGTGGATTGAACGTGCGCGCCGTGGCGAAGCGAATATATTTTGGCCTACGCCTATTAAGTGGTTCGCGAAATCTAGCGGCACCACCAATGCAAAAAGCAAATTTATACCCGTTACAATCGATTCGCTGGAAGATTGTCATTTCGCAGCCAGCAAGGATTTGCTGTGTATGTACCTCAACAACAATCCGGATGCGCAACTGTTCCTGGGGAAAAGTTTGCGGCTCGGCGGCAGCAAACAACTTTATGAGGAAAACGGGACAGTCTTTGGCGATCTTTCGGCAATTTTGATAGACAATATGCCATTTTGGGCTGAGTTCAGCAGTACGCCCAGCAACGAAGTTTCACTGATGGGCGATTGGGAAAACAAAATGCAAGCAATTGTAAATGAAACCATCAAGGAAAATGTAACCAGTTTAGCCGGCGTACCGTCTTGGATGCTGGTCTTGTTGAACCAAGTGATGGAAACCACAGGCAAAGGAAACCTTTTTGAAGTTTGGCCAAACTTGGAAGTGTATTTTCACGGAGGCGTAAACTTTGACCCATATATTGACCAATACAATAAATTGTTGCCAAAAAGTGATTTTCGGTATTACGAAATTTACAATGCTTCGGAAGGGTTCTTCGCCATTCAGGACCAGAATGAAAACAAAGAATTGCTGCTGATGCTTGACTACGGAATTTTTTATGAATTTATCCCGATGGATTGCTACGAAACTCCCGAAGAAAAAGTGATTCCGCTGAGCGAAGTTGAAGAAGGAAAAAATTACGCAGTGATCATAACCACCAATGCTGGGCTTTGGCGCTATAAAATTGGCGATACTGTTCGTTTTACTTCCACAAATCCGTACCGCATAAAAGTTACGGGGCGCACAAAACACCACATCAATGTTTTTGGGGAGGAATTGATAATTGAAAACGCCGAAACCGCACTGCGAAAGGCCTCACAACTCACCAATGCAGAAATTGTGGATTACACAGCTGCTCCCATTTTTATGGACGGAAAGGAAAAAGGCGCACACGAGTGGATTATTGAATTCAAAACGGCACCGAAGGATTTGTACTCCTTCACACAAATTTTGGACTCCGCTTTGCAGGAAGTGAACAGCGATTATGAAGCGAAAAGATTTAACAATACTACACTTAACGCACCCAAAATCCATCACGCCCGAGAACGGCTTTTTTATGATTGGCTGAAGGAAAAGAACAAACTTGGGGGGCAACATAAAGTTCCGCGACTCTCCAACACTCGCGATTATTTAGAGGAACTTTTACTTTTAAACAGAACACTTTAATTTTCTTTTATAATCTAAACCTTTACAAGATATTGTAAATCGAGTGCTTCGAATAATTTATCGACTGTTTTTGAGCATTAAGCTCTAAAAAAAGAAACTGAAGTAGCAGGCTACAACTTGAAAAGCAAAAAAAAAGCGAATGCAGAACAAAATTCTTTACAATAAGAATAAGACTTTGCTCGCAACCCCATAAACATTCAATTAGAAGATATAAAAAACCTCGGGAAGTTCCCGAGGTTTTTACATTTACAAATGACGTGCTTTTATGAAACCGCCTTCAATTTTTTAATAGTTGATTTGTTTAGTTTTTCTTCTACATATTCTTTGGTCACGTGAAGCGATTTTTCATCTGTACTCGGCAAATCGTACATTGCATCTGTGAGAACAGCCTCACAAAGTGAACGCAGTCCGCGGGCTCCAAGTTTGTAATCTATGGCTTGTTCCACGATAAAATCCAAGGCTTCCTCTGTAATCACAAAATCTATCCCGTCCATTTCAAACAGTTTTTTGTACTGTTTTATAATGGCGTTTTTGGGTTGGGTAAGAATGGCTCGAAGGGTTTCTTTGTCCAAAGGGTTCATAAAGGTCAAAACCGGAAGACGTCCAATTATCTCGGGAATCAAGCCGAAATCCTTTAAATCCTTTGGAATGATGTAGCGAAGTATATTGTCTTTCTCCATTTGGGTTTCCTTCAAGGAAGCAGTAAATCCAACCGACTGCATATTCAATCTTTTTGAAATATGACGCTCAATTCCATCAAACGCACCACCGGCGATAAAAAGAATGTTTTCCGTATTTACTTCTATGAATTTTTGGTCGGGGTGTTTTCTTCCCCCTTTTGGCGGAACGTTTACTGTGGTTCCTTCCAAAAGTTTCAACAATGCTTGCTGAACACCTTCGCCACTAACGTCGCGGGTGATGGAAGGATTGTCACTTTTACGTGCTATTTTATCAATCTCGTCAATAAAAACAATTCCGTTTTCGGCTTTTTCGAGGTTGTAATCGGCGGCTTGAAGCAGACGTGTTAAAATACTTTCCACGTCTTCGCCCACATATCCTGCTTCGGTTAAAACTGTGGCATCAACTATTGCCAAAGGGACGTTCAACATTCTCGCAATGGTTTTTGCAATCAAGGTTTTTCCGGTTCCCGTTTGCCCAACGATGATGATGTTGCTCTTTTGTATTTCAATATCGTCATCGGTTTTCGGTTGCAACAAACGTTTGTAGTGATTGTAAACCGCAACGGACATAACTTTTTTGGTAAATTCTTGCCCAATTACATATTCATCGAGAAATGCCTTTATGACTTTTGGCTTTTTCAGCATTAAATCTTTGGACAATTCTGTATTGCCAGAATGCAAAGCTTCCTCTACCACAATTCCGTGTGCCTGCTCAATGCAACGATCGCAAATATGGGCGTCCAATCCTGCAATAAGCAAGTTGGTCTCCGACTTTTTTCGGTCGCAAAAGGAGCATTTTAAATCTTCTTTGGACATAGTGTTCTTTTTCAATAAAATGGTTTTAGTTACGGGTCAATATTTCATCAATCATTCCGTATTCCATAGCTCTGTCTGCTTTCATCCAATAATCACGGTCACTATCTTCGTAAACCTTTTCGTAGGTTTGTCCAGAATGTTTCGCAATAATTTTATAGAGTTCTTCTTTCAAAGTGATTATTTCGCGGGCAGAAATTTCAATATCACTCGCCTGTCCTTGCGCGCCACCCAAAGGTTGGTGGATCATAACGCGTGAGTGCGTTAAACCGCTTCGTTTTCCTTTTTCACCAGCGCACAAAAGTACGGCCGCCATTGAAGCAGCCATTCCTGTACAAATGGTAGCAACGTCTGGTTTTATGAACTGCATGGTGTCATAAATCCCTAAGCCTGCATAAACACTTCCCCCGGGAGAATTAATATAAATTTGAATATCGCGCGCAGCATCGGTACTTGCCAAAAACAGCAATTGTGCCTGCACAATGTTCGCAACTTGATCGTTGATCCCCGTGCCGAGGAAAATAATTCGGTCCATCATCAAACGTGAAAAAACGTCCATCGCCACGGCATTCATTTGGCGTTCTTCAATAATATTTGGTGTCAAGTTCTCAGGATACATACTGCTTATGATTTTGTCATAATACATATTGCTGATGCCTTGATCTTTTATAGCAAAGTTTCTAAATTCGTTACTGTAGTTCATAAATATGTTTAATTTTCTTTTTTAATAGGTTCGAAGATTCAATTCGAAAATTTTCATGCGGTTTCGCCATTCGGCGGAATTAAAAAGGCGTTAAATTAAATAATTCAACGCCTAAAGATAACTATTTCTTCGCTGAATTAGGCGTAGGCTTCCTTAATGAATTTATCGTAAGTAAGCTCCTTAGTCTTCAGTTTTGCGTTTTCCTTAAAGAAATTGAGCAATTTATTGCTGTTCAATTGTTCGCTCAAACGCTCCACTTCTTCTTTGTTTGAAAGGATACGCGCGGCGATTGATTCCAATTCCTCTTCCGAAGGATCCATTTGGCCAAACTGTGCCATCTGTGCTTTTATCATGTTTTTTGAATAGTCTTTCAACTCGTCAAAAGTAACTTGTAGTTTATTTTCTGTGCGAAGTTTGCCTTCAATTAATTGATAGCGAAGCCCTTTCTCGCTTCTTTCAAATTCGGCTTTTGCATCTTCTTCGGAAAGTCTTTTTTCACCGGTCATTGCAATCCATCGTTGTAAAAATTCCTTCGGAAGATCGAATTTTGTGTTTTCAATTAACGAATCAACAACATCGTTCAACAATTTTTGGTCGCTTTGTTGTGCAAATTGTCCTTCGGCATCTTCCTTAATTTTTGCCTTTAATTCTTCTTCGGAAGTAACTTTAGCTTCACCAAATAGCTTGTCGAAAAGCTCTTGGTTCAATTCGGCCATTTCGCGTTTGTTCACTTCTTCAATTTTAAAGGAAACTTCAATATCCAAACCGTGGGCATCGTCGTGCGAAACACCCAAATATTTTTGGTTGTCGTGATTATCGGCAAACATTCCTTTTGTTTTCAAGCTAACGGTATCGCCAACTTTAGCACCGATCAGGCTTTCCAATTGCTTTTTGCCAGCAATTTCGTCTGTGGAAAGTGTGGTCTTCTTTTCTATTTCTTTTCCTACCATATCGGCAGGCAGGTCAGTTGAAATGAAAGTTCCAGTGATTTCATCTCCCTTTTCAACTTCTTTTTTCGAAATCAATTTTCCGTATTGTTTGCGGATGGTTTTCACTTGGTTGTTCAGCATCTCCTCGTCTGCAACGATTTTATATTGAACCACTTCCTTTCCTTTTAAATCAACATCGAATTTTGGCGCAAGTCCCAATTCAAATTCAAAGGAATAATCATCTGCATCCCAGTTTATTTCAGATTCGTTCTTCGGAAGTGGATTTCCAAGAACATCTAATTTTTCTTCGTTAAGAAATTTGTGAAGCGCATCTTGCAAAAGCTTGTTCACTTCTTCCACTAAAATAGCCTTTCCGTATTGTTTTTTAACCATTCCCATTGGGATATGGCCTTTTCTAAAACCTGGAATATTAGCGGTTTTTCTGTAGTTATTCAACACTTTTTCAACGTTGGCTGAATAGTCTTCTTTTGAAATTTCAACCGTAAGGACGGCGTTCAAATTATCAATGTCTTTTTTTGTAATGTTCATCTTTTCTCTTCTGAATTTCGGGATGCAAAAGTACGTTTTTTTGCAAAACCCGACAAACATTTACAAACTGTTGTTCAGCAATTTATTTGTCATCTGGTAAAAGTGAAAAAAGCACCGATTGAAAAAGCGATAACAGTATGCTGAAAAGGAGCGCCCACCATATTGAAGCGACAGTAAAACCACCCACAAAATAACCTGCCATTAAAATGATGACGGCATTGATGATGAGCAGAAACAATCCAAATGTAATGATGGTAATGGGCAAGGTTAAAAGAACCAATATTGGTTTCACTAACAGTCGCAATAAAGCTATAACAATAGCAACAATTATTGCAGATCCGTAGCCTTCAACAGCAATGCCCGGCAGGATTTTGGCCAAGATCACAACGGCAAGGGCGGTGAGTAAAAGTTTTATTATTAGTTTCATTCAATAGATTTTAGACATTCAATTTTAGATAAATTTTGAACCGTGAGGTTTGAGTAAATATAATAAAAAAACCGCTCCAAAGAGGAACGGTTTTTCAATAGAATTAATCTTGAAACTTTAATTGTTTGAAAGTGTAACCGTTGCATAATTACCAATGTGCACCATTGGGATGGTTGCATCATAGGTATCGTTAATTGCTTTAATAATCAAGTTTGCAGTGTAAGCATATCCTCTTGGCGTTGGGTGAACACCATCAAGAGAGAAAGCACCACCTGTCACAAACTGTGAAGTAAGCACACCTCCATCATAAGGAATACCTCCATTCGCAACTCTTGCCAAAGCAGCTTTTGCATCAACATACGCCAATCCCTTAGCACCCGCAAGCGCTTGGATGGTTGTGTTATATGCTGTACTTGCGGCTGTAACCCGTGCTTGTTCAGAAACTGCCAACACATATTGATCGGTCAACGGAATGGAAACACCAATTACGCCTTGCGGATTGTTTGGGTCTGGAGTTGTTCCTAAAATTGAAGATGCGGTTAAAACAATAAGGTCATCAGATTTTACTTGGCGCAATTGGCCCAAAAGCATTGCTAATGGAGCAGGCAAGTTAAATGGTGGGCCTTGTAAAATAGCTGTTAAATCTGTAAGATCATCATCTGTCATTATAGGGAAGTTTTGTCCTGCAGAGAAATTAATCATACGCAATGCAGCTTCTTCAGGAGTTATAATACCCATTCCTGCCAAGCCAGGCAATATTTGAGTATTATATCCAGCAAACTGTGCATTCAATGCGCCAGCAGTGGCAGCATCCAACGGAATGGCATTGGTTGGAACTGTTGTGAAATAGGGAATGGAGGTTACTTCAGGAATATTTATCAAAACACCTTTTGCACCACCACTGGTTAAAGCCTCAACTTGTTGGCTGTAAACCGAAGCGAAAACATTGGGGTCTGTAATATCATTTCCTCCATAGGTTGTAGGGTCAAAATTTCCTGTTTGGTCCACTCCCGCTCCACCCGAAGTAGCATAACTCAAAATATCGTTGTTCCCAATCCAAAGACTGAAGAATGTTGGGTTTTGTGCTACGGCATCACCAATTACGGTTGCGCTTTCACTGCTCGCAAAACGCACAAAATAAGGATTGGACGCACCAGAAAGTACGCCAGCTACATTTCCATATCCAGGAGCTCCCAAGTGAAAACTTTTTGCTCCGGGCACACCCATATTGTTAAATGATCCAGATAAATGATTGGTTATATCGGTAGTTGAAGTTCCCACCAAACGCACTGGGCCAGGTTTGCCATCGGCACCAACGGCCAAAACAAATCTGTTTTCAGTAATTGGGGTTCCGTTCAACAACAAACCGCCTATATTATCACTCATCAATGGCTGTGTGAATGCACCACCACCTGCAAAAGCGAATTGCTCCGCCATGATATTTGGGTAGCTATTCTCCTGTCCGGTAATGTAAAGTGCACCATCGGCATAACCAGCGGTCAGTGAGTTTCCAACAGCAACATATTTTGAAAGGTTTGCTGTTCCGCTACTGTAAAATCCTTCATCGGTTACAGGCTTGTCAAATTCGGGTTCGCAGCTTACAAAGCCTATGGCCAAAAGTGCGAATGTATATTTTAGTATATTTTTCATCTTTCTGAATTTTTTCTATTATAATTTATAAGTAAGCCCTAATCCGGGAGTAAAAGCATTGGTTTTGTAGGTTCCGCTGAAAGGAACCGACACACCGTTTTCGTAATAATAGTCATATGAAGCATCGATTTCCTTAAAGTGTGAATAAAGGAAAGAAGCATCAATCTGCAAATGTTCGCCAAGATTCACGGTAAGACCAGCAGTGAAGTTGTTACTGTCGTTACGTGGAGTTTCTGGCGCAAAATATCCATCCTGTACGGGAGACTCGTCAAAATAATAACCAGCTCTCAAAGTAAACATTTTGGTAGCGTCATATTGCATCCCGAAACGATAGATGGAAGCATTTTTATAGTTACGTGCGTTTTTAGAATCTGGAATATTCACATCTGCAAAATCTATGTCCAGTGATTTATAAACATCCCAGAAAGTTCGGTTGTAGTCGAAAGCAAAGGTCCAATTTTCGTAGAAATCATAAGACATCCCTACGGTCATTTCAGCTGGCAATGGCATTGAAGCTTTGATAGCTGTGTCCTTGAAAGGAGTTAAAGGCGAGTTTGGAATATTTTCAAAAGTTGCGGTACCATCGTCAGCATCCAGCATAATTTCAGAACGGTAAGTAGCACCAATATGAAGTTTTTCTGTAGGGTTGAACATAGTACTGGCTACCCATCCCCAACTGCTTACACCTTTAGCTTCAATGGTTACGTTTGAACGGTTTCCATCAAGATCGGTAAGAGTTCGGTTTAGGTTTCTGTTGAAGTTTACAGAACCAGTAACATAGATCGGTCCACCTCCAAAGCTCAACTTATCGTTGATTTTAAAGGAAACGGTGGGCTGGATGTAAATCGCTTTCAAATCAATATTGTTCACTAAATGCGAACCTGCCCAGTCGTCTTCATATTTCACTTCACTTCCGTAAGGCGTGTAAACCCCAAGACCAAAAGCCAACCAGTCTGTAGCTTTATAGGAGGCATACAAATAGAGCGGCGTGCCCACTGGGCTGTCTGTTCTGGCATTTGCCCCAGAACTTGTATCTTGATAGGCTATGCTTGAAAACACACCGTGAACACCAGCCGTGATGTTAAATTTGTCTTCCAAATAGACCAAACCAGCCGGATTAAAAAACACAAGTTCGCTACTGTTTATAACAGCAACGCCCGTGTGGCCCATCGCCAGGGCTTTATTGCCCTGCAAACTTACGCGGTAACCGCCCGCATAAGTAACCGCGCTTGCAAGTGCAAAAACGGCAAGTACTAATACTTTTTTCATAATTGTTTATTTCTTTAGAGTTAATTTCTTTGGGTTAAAATGAGTAAAATGTCTTTTTTTTTAAATTTATTATGCACGCATAAGAAACTTCTATACAATATTATAAAAAATTCATAACATTATCATAAAATTCTTTGGGATTTTCTGCGTGCAGCCAATGTCCAGCTTTTGGAATAGTCCCGATTTTCGCTTTCGGAAAATGTTTCTTTATTAAAAATTCGTCCATCGGTTCAATATAGCCACTTTTTTCGCCTCCCAAAAAAAGCGTATCGCCTTTAAAAATAGCGCCTTCTGAAAGTGCGACACCCACCTCTTCTATTTTTTTTGAAAGAATAGGCAAGTTTATCCGAAGGCCTAATTCGTTTTTACTTTTTCGGTAAAGATTTTTAAGAAGAAATAATCGCGTGCCTTCGTCCTTTATATATTCCGAAAGAATATCTTCTGCCTCGCCGCGGGATTTTATTTTTGAAAAATCTAATTGTGAAAGTGCTTTCAAAATATCCTGATGATGCGGCGGATAGGCTTTGGGACCAATATCGGCAACTATTAATTTCGAAACCATTTCGGGATAGGTTACCGCGAATTGCATTGCAACCTTTCCGCCCATGGAATGGCCGAGCAAAATAATGTTTTGAAGATTGTGTTCTTCACAATATTTTTTTAGATCGTCAGCCATTATTTCATAGGAAAATTCATCGCTGTGAAAACTTCGGCCGTGATTGCGCTGGTCTAAAAGATGTACTTCATATCCAACCTCTGCCCAACGGTTACCGAGGGTTTTCCAGTTATCGCCCATGCCGAGGAAACCGTGGAGGATTATAAAAGGTTTGCCGGAGCCGAGTATTTGGGAGTGTAAATGCATCAGTTAAGTTTTCTTAAATATTCTGAAATTACCTTTTCCAGCCCATCATACAATGCCTCACAAATAAGCGCATGCCCAATGCTCACTTCCAAAAGATTTGGGATGTTTTCCTTAAAAAACTTGATGTTTTCCAGTGAAAGATCATGGCCTGCGTTAATTCCCAAATTCAATTTATTTGCAAGCACCGCACATTCGGTATAAGGTTTTATGGCTTCTTTATTGCCCAAGGAATATTGTTTGGCAAATTCTTCAGTATAAAGTTCAATTCTGTCCGTCCCAGTTTCGGCGGCGCCTTCAATCATCTTTAAGGTTGGATCTACAAAAATGGAGGTGCGGATTCCGTTTCGCTTAAATTCAGAAATTATTTCCTTTAAATACGCTTTATGCTTCACGGTGTCCCAGCCAGCATTTGAGGTAATTGCATCAACCGCATCGGGAACGAGGGTAACTTGCGTGGGGCTTATTTCCAAAACCATTTTCGTGAAATTATCCATCGGGTTGCCTTCAATGTTGTATTCCGTGGAAACGATGGGTTTCAAAGCGTACGCATCTTTATAGCGGATGTGGCGTTCATCGGGCCTGGGGTGGATGGTGATTCCATGAGCACCGAACTTTTGAATGTCTTTTGCCACTTGCAGCAAGTTGGGCACGTTCCCACCGCGCGCGTTACGCAAGGTGGCTATTTTGTTTATGTTTACGCTTAGTTTTGTCATGGAAAAATTCAATATTTAATATTCAAGATTCAAAAAATACGTTCCGAAAATTCTCCGTCGTGGGAGATTAAAGGGATTTTTAACAAAAATACAAACCTTACTCCGCTAACTGAACCTTTATTTTAAGTAATTTGCGTTAAAAATAATTCCTGATGGAAACCCTAAATTATATCATCAACGACATTGAACCGTTTGACGTTTCTGCGAAGATAAAAGATGTGCAAGCCGTTTTCAATCAACTTACCTATTCGCATGTTCCCGTAGAAAGAGATGGACACTATATAGGTTGTGTTTCTGAAAATGACGCGTATTGTTTTGATAATGCCAAATCGCTGAGTGATTTTCAATATGCCTTGGAACCCTTTCACGTTTTGGAAGATACCTATTGGCTGGATATTTTAGAAGCTTTCGCTTTAAACAACAGCAATATAATGCCTGTTTTGGGCGCTGAAAATAAATATTTGGGCTATTATGAATTGGGCGACATTATGAGCCTGTTCAACAATACGCCTTTTTTGAATGAAACTGGGGGAATTATTGTGGTTGAAAAAGGAATCCAAGATTATTCGTTCAGCGAAGTGTGTCAAATTGTGGAATCAAACGGAACGCGTATTTTTGGCGTATTCATTTCAAAAATTGAAAATAACAACGTACAAATTACCGTAAAAGTGGGCCACACGGCGATGAACAGTATTGTGCAGACTTTTAGGAGATATAATTATAACGTGATTAGCCACCACGAAGAAGATAAGTTTTTGGAAGATTTAAAGGAACGGTCTGAATATCTGGATAAATACCTTAATATCTGACTAAGAGAAAAGAAAATAGAAAATAGAATAAAGACTCAATCACAGCGTCTTTACTCTTTATTCTTTCCTCTCTTTTCTATTTAAACAAAATTTCATTTCTTAAATTATTTTAAATGAAAATAGGTATCTACGGCCAGTTTTATCACGAGAATTCTGAAATCTATGTTCAGATGTTGCTGGATGCACTTCAGAAAAAAGAGGCCGAAGTGCTTATTGAAAAAGATTTTCTAGAAATCATAAACCGAAATCAAGAGATCACAAAAAACTTTTCTGGTTTTTCCACTTTTACGGAATTGGACGAGAGCTTCGACCTCTTTTTCAGTATTGGCGGCGACGGAACAATCTTGAAAGCGGTAACTTTCGTGGCCGATTTGGGCATCCCCATTGTTGGGATAAATACAGGAAGGCTCGGTTTTTTGGCCACCATCCAAAAAGAAGAAATGACGGAAAGCCTGAACCAAATTCTGGAGGGCGAATATTCCATTTCCGAACGAACACTGCTCACGGTTGAAACTTTTCCAAAGAGCGAAGAAATACAACCGCTCAATTTTGCCTTGAACGAAGTGGCCGTAAACAGGCGGAACACCACTTCCATGATAAAAGTGGAAACTTATGTGAACGACAAATATCTGACCTCTTATTGGTCCGACGGACTAATTGTGGCAACGCCCACGGGCTCCACGGGCTATTCCCTAAGTTGCGGCGGACCGGTGATAGACCCAAGTGCAAACAACATTGTTCTTACCCCAATAGCGCCGCACAACCTGAATGCACGGCCTTTGGTAATTCCAGATTCCAGCATTATCACACTGAAAGTTTCGGGACGTGAAAACAGCTTTTTGGTTTCTATGGATTCGCGGATTGCTACTTTGGAAAATGAAACCAGCATCATTATTAAAAAAGCATCTTTTACCATTAAACTTCTTCAGCTTAATGATGACAGTTTTATAAAAACTCTCCGCAAAAAGCTTTTGTGGGGAGAGGATAAGCGGAATTGAAGTCCCCTGGCCCCTGCCTACGTGCCACTTCGGCAGGCAAGCCCAATGGGGGAATCATACTCAAGGGTTTCGCATTTGTTCAATGGCGTTTAAAACATTCGGGATAACCGCAAGCGATAAACAATAAAATCCATCAAAATTTGTTAATCAACTGAGACAAATTGGCTCCCAGTAATGTCAAGCCAGGAATATTGTTATATTTGCAAACTTTAAAACTTTATGAAGTTATTTACGACTGTATTTTTAATACTCTCCACAACACTTTTGGCACATTCCCAAACTTACGAAATAGGCGGAATGATTGGTGGCGCCAATTATATTGGCGATGTTGGAAGGACCAACTACATAAACCCAAACAGTTTGGCTGTGGGCGGTATTTTTAAATGGAACCGAAGCACAAGGCATGCATTCCGAGGGTCCATAATGGTGGCAAAAATAAAGGGCGATGATGCCAAAAGCTCCAATAGTCGTAGAAATCAACGTGGCTATTCCTTCGAAAATACCGTAAAAGAACTATCAATCGGACTGGAATACACCTTTTGGGAGTTTAACGTCCATTCCCAAAAAGCAATTTCCACTCCTTATTTATATACGGGGCTCACAGGTTTCAGCTATACAGCGCTGCGAAAAACCCCTACGGGCCGAATCGTGAAGTATGACAATGCAATGAGCATGGCAATACCAATGGTTGTGGGCTACAAGGCGAACATAAGCCAAAACGCCATGGTAGGTTTTGAAATTGGGGCCCGCTACACGTTTACCGATGACCTTGACGGAAGCAACCCCGTAAAAGGATTGGCTGGTGATGAAAGCCTGAAATTTGGAAATACAAACAGTGATGATTGGTACGTTTTTACTGGGATAACTGTTACTTTTGCCTTCGGAAGAAAGCCTTGTTATTGCAACTTTTAAAAAGTAGATGGACCAAAAAGACAAAATAGATAAAAACAAACTACCCCAGCACCTTGCCATCATTATGGACGGCAACGGCCGCTGGGCAAAGCAGAAAGGTCTGTTCCGGTCTATTGGCCACGAAAATGGCACCAAGGCCGTTCGCGAAATTGTGGAAGGAAGCGCAGAAATCGGGATTCCTTTTTTAACACTTTACGCTTTTTCAACCGAAAACTGGAACCGCCCCAAAATGGAGGTGGAACTGCTGATGAAACTATTGGTTTCTTCCTTAAAAAAAGAAATAAAGACGTTAAATGACAACGATATAAAACTAAACGCCATCGGCAATCTGGACGCCTTACCCAAAAAAGCGCACCAAGAATTGCTGGACGTTATAGCTAAAACAAAGGACCACAAGAGGATGACCCTAACCCTTGCCCTTAGTTATGGTTCTAGGGAAGAAATCACAAAAACAATAAAAGAGATTAGTCTTAAAGTTAAAAATAACCTAATTTCGCCGCGCGATATTGATGAAACGGTAATAAATAATCATCTTTACACGCGAAATTTACCAGATGTAGATTTATTGATACGCACTAGTGGCGAACAGCGCATCAGTAATTTCCTGCTTTGGCAAATAGCGTATGCCGAGCTGTATTTTACGGAAACACTTTGGCCGGATTACACTAAAAACCATCTTGTTGAAGCAATATTAAATTATCAAAACAGAGAAAGAAGATTTGGAAAAACCAGTGAACAACTTAATCAATAGTTCCCTATTGCACACATACAGAAAATCTTATTGTATTTTATTATTTACAATACTTTCCGTTTTTACCCTACAAGCGCAGCAAAAAGAACTTGACAGCGGTAAAAAATACACCATAAACAATATTACGGTTTCTGGAGCGCAGAGCTTTAACGAGCAGACCGTAATTGCCTTTACAGGCCTTAAAAAAGGGGACCGTATCTATATTCCCGGTGAAAAACTGAGCCAAGTCACCAAAAAACTTTGGGAGCAAAACCTGTTTAGCGACATTGCTTTTTATGTTACCAATATAGAAGGTGATGAAGTAGATTTGGAACTCTACATTGTGGAATTGCCCAAAATGCACGAAGTGACCATTACTGGTAAAGGAATCCGCAAAGCCAAGAAAAAGGAAATCATCAAGGACAACGACCTTAAGCCCGGTGCGAAAATCACAAAAAACCTTGTTACCACAACAAAAAACTACATCACCAATAAATACAAAAAGGACGGTTTTTACAATACCGATGTAACCATCAGCACTACACCTTTCTTAGATTCTACGGGTGTTGAAATCTCAAAAAACTTGACCATTGCGGTGGATAAGGGAAAACGTGTTAAGGTGAAAAAAATAAACTTTAACGGGAACGAACAGTTTACAAATGGCAAACTGCGCCGTTCCATGAAAAAAACGAAACGCAAAAATTTCGTCCGTTTCTGGAAACGTTCAAAATATACCGAAGAAGGATTTGAGGAAGACAAGGAATCACTTCTCAAAAAATACAAATCAAACGGGTATCGCGATGCACGTATCATTAGTGACACTTTAAGGGTACTCGACAAAAAGAACGTTGCCCTCGATATAAATCTTGCTGAAGGCGAAAAATATTACTTTGGCGATATAAAATTCATCGGAAACAGTGTTTTCACAGACAGCCAATTGCGCCAAATACTCGGTATTAAAAAAGGTGAAATTTACAACGGGGTATTGCTACAGGAACGCATTCAAGACAATTCGGCCCCAGACGCCAATGATATTACAAACCTTTACCAAAACAACGGATACCTTGCAGCACGTATAAACCCTGTGGAAGTAGCTGTTAGAAACGATACCATCGATTTTGAAATCAGGATCATGGAGCGCAACCTTTTCTATTTTGACCACGTAACGGTAATAGGCAACGACCGTACAAACGACCACGTTATCTATAGGGAATTAAGAACCCGGCCTGGCCAAAAATACAACAAAAGCGATGTAGTACGGACCGTTCGCGAATTGGGTCAACTTGGTTTCTTTGACCCCGAACAACTTACCCCCAACTTCAAAAAAGTGGACGAAAACAACGGTCTTGTAGATTTGGAATATTCCGTTGTGGAAAAAGGTTCCAGCCAGATTGAGCTTCAGGGAGGTTATGGCGGTGGAGGCTTTGTGGGAACATTGGGCCTTTCGTTCAACAACTTTTCGCTTCGCAATATTTTCAATCTAAAATCATACAAACCCTTGCCAATGGGCGATGGCCAAAAGCTTTCGCTGCGTGCACAGGCAAGTAGTTATTATCAAACGTACAGCCTTTCGCTTACCGAGCCGTGGTTGGGCGGTAGAAAACCGGTACAATTATCTACTTCGTTTTCACATACCATTCAGAATTTTTACGATTATAACAGCAGGAGTGCCGACAAATCCAGAAGCTTTACCATTACAGGTGGTTCTGTGGGCTTAGCGAAAAAAATAAAATGGCCCGATGATTATTTTGTATGGTCCAACGCCATCAGTTTTCAGCATTATAACCTAAATAACTATAACACTGGGTTGTTCACCTTTGGCGATGGGTATTCCAACAACCTTGCGTACACCATTGGTATAAGCCGAAACAATACCGCAACCAACCCCATTTATCCCACTTCGGGCTCCGATTTTAGCATTACCGCAAAATTGACAGTGCCCTACTCCGCATTCAGCAGTACTGATTTTGGTGCGTTGAAAAACGAAAGAGCATCGCTGCTATTGGTGCGAAATGATGCCCCAAACTATATAGATGCCAAAAACCGAATTTCTGAAATTGACCAAGAGCGTTTCAAATGGTTGGAATATTACAAAATAAAATTCAAGGGAACGTGGTACACCCGTCTTTATGAAAAATTAGTGCTCCGCACCAATACCGAATTCGGGTTCTTGGGAGCCTACAATCAGGAACGCGGCGTGCCTCCTTTTGAAAGATTCTTTGTAGGTGGAGATGGCCTTGGAGCTTATAGTTTGGACGGCCGTGAAGTAATCCAATTAAGGGGCTACCCCAACCAGTCACTTTCTGACCCAGACGGAAATACGATTTACAATAAATTTTCGTTAGAGGTAAGATATCCGGTTACCTTGGCACAGATGGCATCTATCTATGTACTTGGTTTTGCGGAAGGTGGAGCTTCCTATGACGGGTTCAAAAGTTACAATCCTTTTGAATTAAAACGTTCTGCTGGAGCAGGATTACGTATATTTATGCCGGCATTTGGGCTTTTGGGTATCGATTTTGGATATGGATTTGACCCAGTTTTAGGCGGAACCGAAAGAAATGGATGGCAAACCCACTTTATCATTGGACAACAATTTTAAAACTGGCACGATATTTTCTTAAACAACAACCAACTAATATGAAGACAAAAAAAATACTCTTTTTTACCCTTTCCCTTTTTTGCTTCACCTTTATGGCTGAAGCTCAAAGAGGCGTTCGAATAGGATATATTGACATGGAATATATCTTGGAAAGTGTTCCTGAATACAAAGAAGCCTCCATCCAACTGGAAGGAAAAGTACAGCGATGGAAGCAGGACATCGAGAAAAAACAAAAAGAAATTGATCAAATGAAACTGAACCTCGCAAATGAAAGGGTTCTGTTGACGAAAGAATTGATAGACGAACGCGAAGAGGAAATAAAAATCAAGGAAGACGAAATGCTTCAATACCAACAAGATCGTTTTGGACCCAATGGCGATTTGATGATCCAGCGAAGACAACTGGTCCAACCCATCCAAGATCAGGTTTTCAACATTGTTCAGGAAATTGCCGAAAACAAAAAGTACGATTTCATCTTTGACAAATCTGCAGATGTTGTAATGCTTTTCGCAGCAAAGAGAAACGACATTAGCGATTTGGTTTTACGTAGCATTGAGCGTGCCGGAAGGAGAGTGCAAGCAGCAGACAAAAAAGAAAAACGCGAAATAGAACAACGCGAAAAACTTTCGCCTGAAGAAGAAGGAGCTGTTACAGAAAGAGAACAAGAAATTCAGAAAAAACAAGAGGAACGCGAAAAAATAGTTGAAGCCAAAAAGAATGAACGCGAAGAAATGATGGCACAGCGCCAAAAAGAACGCGACTCCATCCGTGCTATTAAAAAAGCCGAATTTGATGAACGCAGACAACGCATTATTGAAGAACGAGAACAAAGAAAAGATTCCATCATTAACGCACGCCAAAACAAAAACAATCCCCCTGAAGGCGGCGGTGGTGAAAATGGTCAATAATCAGTGGTCAGTAAAATAACTTTATAATCAATATCTTTTTTTAAAATCAAATAACACTTAAAATTAAATACACTTACAATGAAAAAAATGAAAACGTTATTAGTTGCAATTGCACTTTTTGTGGGAGCTACAAGTTTTGTCAATGCACAAGCAAAGATTGCACATATCAATGCACAGGAATTGATTGAGGCCATGCCAGAATACAAAGCAGCCCAAAGCCAATTGGAAAAAGTGCAAAAAACGTACGACACCGAGATTAAGGCAATGGCAAAAGAACTCGATACTAAGATGAAGCAGTACGATTCTGAAGCAAAAAGCAAAACGGATCAAGAAAACCAAAAAAGAGTAGAAGAAGTGCAAGGAATGCAGAACAACATTCAAGCATACAGACAACAAGCACTTCAGGATTTGGACAATAAAAGAACCGACATCTTCAAGCCAATCCTTGAAAAAGCTCAAAGCACCATCCAAAAAGTAGCACGGGCACAAGGTTATCAATATGTGCTGGATTCAACCGTAGGTAGTGGTGTTATCCTTGCGGATGGAAAAGATCTTATGGCAGATGTTAAAAAAGAATTGGGAATGTAATCCTATTTTAAAACGATTCAATTTTAAAACTGCCCGCATATCGCGGGCAGTTTTTTTATGTCAAATTTGAAGTAATTTACTACTTTTAGGCCATGGATAAAAAAAGTCCCATAGGTGTTTTTGATTCGGGCGTTGGCGGTTCCTCTATATGGAAGGAAATCCACAAACTATTGCCTTTTGAGAATATTATCTATTTAGCAGACAGCAAAAATGCACCCTACGGAAACAAATCTTCGGAAGAAATAACCGCCCTCAGCATCAAAAATGTTGATAAATTACTGGAGCTGGACTGCAAAATAATTGTCGTGGCCTGCAATACCGCTACCACAAATGCCATTTCAACCCTTCGGAAAAATTACTCCATTCCTATTATTGGAATAGAGCCTGCCATAAAACCCGCAGCACTGCAAACCACTTCAAAAAGTATCGGAATTTTAGCCACAAAAGGAACCCTGAGCAGCGAACTTTTCAGCAGAGCAGCGAGAGAATTTAGGATGGAAATAAGCGTAGTCGAAATTATTGGAGAAGGTCTCGTTTCATTGATAGAAGCTGGAAATCTTGACGGCCCGGAAATGATTTCATTGTTGAAAAAACACACCAAACCAATGATTGACGCCAACGTTGATTATGTGGTTTTGGGTTGCAGCCACTATCCGTACATTATTCCGCAGTTAAAAAAAATACTTCCCAAAAACGTGAAAATTATTGATTCCGGTGAAGCAGTTGCGCGGCAGACGAAAACGGTTTTACAAAGTTTGAACTTGCTTCGCGAAGAAAACACAAAGCCAAGTCTTCAATTTTATACAAATGCTGAAACTGATACCTTAAAATTTCTGCTAAAAGAGTATTCTGACAAAATTTCTGTGGAAAAAAGTAATTTCTAAAACTACCCTCTACCCTCTATCCACTATCCACTATCCACTATCCACTATAAACTATTTAAACCAAGAAGAATACATCACATAATTATTGGCAATACGCTCTATTTCTCCTTTGGTAAGTTCGTGGCTTATATCCTTTATTTTCTTTGCGGGAATACCTGCGTAGATGCTTCCACTTTCAACCCTTGTGTTTTTTGAAACCACGGCGCCTGCAGCGATGATGGTATTGCTTTCCACCACACAATCGTCCATCACAATGCTCCCCATCCCAATCAAAACGTTATCGTGAATGGTGCAGCCGTGAACAATGGCGTTGTGGCCAATGGATACATGGTTGCCAATAGTGGTTGGCGAAGTTTTATAGGTTGCGTGGATAATGGCGCCATCCTGCACATTCACTTTATTGCCCATTTTTATGTAATTCACATCACCACGGATAACAGCGTTAAACCAAACGCTACATTCATTGCCCATCACCACATCGCCCACTATCGTGGCGTTTTCAGCTATAAAACAATCCTCGGGGATTTGAGGGTGTTTTCCGTTTATGGATTTCATTATCATTCGTTTTAAATTTTTGTGTGTGAAAAACCGGTGATACTAAACTTGAATGTGGTCCAAAATTAAAGATTATTTTCAAAACAACCATTAATTGAATCAGTGAAGAGCAACTCACGATAGCGGCATTAATTTTCTATGTATGTCTTTTTTTTAAAGCTAAAAACAGAAGTATTGAAAGGCCATTCAGAGTAGGGAGGTGGAATTGTTGGAGTAAAGTGGGAGAAGCCAGGGAGTATATAGGGAGTAATGTCGGCATAGAGTCGGCATAGAGTCGGCATAGAGTCGGCATAGAGCTGGCTTAGAGTTTAGAAGAAACTTAGAAATGGATTCCATTTTAAGCTTATGAAGAAGAGCATTGTTATTAGTAGATTGCTAATATACGCACGATTTGATGCTTTTTTACAAAGGCATTAAAAAAAAATGATTTACCCAAAATAGGCCAATAATTCTTTTTTTCGCGAAGGACTGACCATTATTTCTTTTCCGCTGGAAAGGACCACGCTCCCACCCTTTCCTTTTTTATATTCTCTAATTTCATTCACATTCACCAAATAGGATTTATGCACGCGTGCAAAACCACTTTCCGAAAGGGAATCTTCAAAATATTTCAGGGTTTTGCTCACCAATCGCTTTCCAACTTTTAAATGAATCTGGGTGTAATTATCATCGGCTTGGCAATAAAGTATATCCTCCATTTGAAGTACTTCAAAGCCGTTTTGGAGCGGAATAGTGATCTTTCCCTCCACTTGCGTTTGCAGCGGCTTTAAAATGGAGTGTTGCAGGCTGTTTTCCTTTTCCTTTATCTCGGAAACATAATCTACCGCTTCAATCAACTTGTCTATGGAAATTGGTTTCAGCAAATAATAGGAAGCATGTGCGTTCAGAGCATCCATGGCGTATTGATTATAGGCAGTTACAAAAACAGTTTCAAATTGGCGGTCGCCCACTTTGTCCAGCAAATCAAAGGCATTTCCGTAAGGCATTTCCACATCGAGGAAAACAACGTCCAAATCGTTGTTGCGTATTAAAACCAACGCTTCATCAACGTTCGCAGCTTCGCCTTTCAAGACGATATTCGGACAGTATTTCGCCAAATAATTTCTGAGGATTTCACGGCTGGTTTCTTCGTCTTCAACGATAATTGCATTTAGTTTCATAACTGAGCCCCCTAACCCCCAAAGGGGGAACTTGGGACGGGTTTTTAAAATTAGTTAGCTCTAATTCTTTATCTTCCAAAGTTAAAAATTATAATGGATATCGGTTGGTTGCTATTCCCCCTTCGGGGTTAGGGAGCTTATTTCTTTAAAATAAGTTGAACCCTTGTTCCTTCTTCGTTTTCAAACACATTCCCTACTTTCACGTCCACTTTGTCTTTGTACATTTCGTTCAGAATAGCGATTCGTTTTTGCGTGTTGCCCATTCCTTTCGACTTTTGTTTCTTTTGGTTTTCGGTTTTGAATTGCTTTGATTTTGAACGGCCAATCCCATCATCGGTAATGGAAATTTTTATGGTTTCAGAATCTATTTGCTGAAAATTGATTTCCAACAATCCCTTCACCTCTTTATACCGAAGCCCGTGCCAAACAGCGTTTTCAACATAGGGTTGAAGCAACATTGGCGGAATCACAAATTCGTTGAGCTTTATGTTTTCATCCACCAAAATTTTATAGTCGAATTTATCCTTAAACCTGAAATGTTCCAGTTTCACATAAAGTTCCAACAGTTCAATTTCCTTTTCCAACGGTATAAAATCCTCTTCGCTGTTTTCCAAAACGGAACGCATCAGCAACGAAAAATCGGTCAAGTATTTATTGGCGGCTCTTTCGTCATTCCCCGCGATAAAACTGTTTACGGAGTTTAGCGCATTAAAGATAAAATGCGGGTTCATCTGAGACCGCAGCGATTTCAGCGCCAAAATATTATTGGCATATTTTTGCTGTTTAATGTTTTTGTACTGGGTGTAGGCCGCAAAAAACAACAGCAAAACAATAAGAATCAACGAGCCAATAATCCACTTTTGGATACGATCGTTCTTTTGGATAAGCTCTTGGTTTTCAAAAGCGAGTTTGTACCGGCTTTCGTTTAGTTTTCGGTCGTTTTCCAGGCTGGCAATCCGGGTTTGCTTCTGGGTTATTTCTTTGCTGAAACGCGCCGCTTGACTGATTTCCTGTTCTTTTTTCACATAAAGTTCGTCCACAACTTCTACGTAATGCTGGTAACTTTCGGTGGCTTTGTCAAACTCGCCAATGTCGCGATAAATCTCGGAGAGCTTTCGAACGGCATCTTTTTGGACCACCAAATCTTCCTTTTTGTCTGCTTCCGCTATACTTTTTTGAAGGTACGGAATGGCCTGTTTGTATTTTTCCTGCGCCACAAAAGCATTGGCTATCTTGTAGTTTTGGCGTTGTGGCGTCAACGCTTCATCTTCAAGCGTGGCACCTTTTCCCATTGAATTCAATTCCTCCAAGGTTTCTTCGCGAAGCTGGATTTCCTTTTCATATTCTCGGTTTTGGTTGTAAAAATCGGCAACTTTATTTTTTTCCGAAACCGCCCTTTGCTTGTTTTCCTTTTTGGCGAGTTTCAGCGAATTGTCAAAATATTCCTCAGCTTCGCTCAAAGCGCCACTCTGCGCATATGTTTCGCCAATCTTGGAATTGAGGTTAGTTATTTTTGGGGTTATCTTGTTTTCTTTGGCAACATCCAACGCTTTTTGATAGTTGAAAACGCTTTTCACGCCGTCGCCAATCGCTTTATAAGTATCGCCCAGACCTTCGTAAACCTCCACTTTTTGATAGGCCGAAAGCTTTCCTTTCAACAATTTTTGAAATGCAGAAATGCTCTCCTGATAGGTTTTGTTCTGCGCAAAAGCCCGTGCCAATTTAATGGCGACATCGGTATTATTATTGTTTTGAAGGCTTTGTTTATAGTTGTCTATCGCCAAGTCTGGCTGGCCCCAAAAGAGGTTTACGTCGCCCAAAGTTTCAAAGGCCAAACTGTTTTCATTTTGTGAAATAACTTTTCCGCGCCTCGGCTCCAGGGCTTTGGTTACAAATTCAATACTTTTTTGCGCGTCCTTTTTCAGAAAAAATTTGGCTGAATCCAAATACACATTGAAACCCGGTTGCACTTTATCTTGGGTAGATTTCGCAATAACAGGAGCAGCATCAGCTTTTGCATTTTCAACGCGCACGGTTATAAATTCGTCCGATTTTACAGTGTAGTATACCGTTATAAAATCATCGCTTTTTATGACCAGTTCGTCCCCGATTTTGGCAGAGATTGAAAAATTGCCCGAAAGATTGGTAGTGGTATATTGGCCTCCCAAAATCTCTACATTTACTTTTGAAATAGGCATATTGGTTTCCCCATCAACCACTTCGCCTTTAAGCAGAAAGGGTTTATTCTCCTGTCGTTTCCCTTGCGCAACGCTTTCCGCAGAACAAAAAAAGACAAGTGCCAAAAAAAGATAAAGAAGGTTTTTCATCTTGTATTTAAAACTGTAAACATACGCACTTTGGCGCAATGTTTAAAATTACGTTTTTCTGAAATAGCTTTGGAAAAGAACTAAAAATAATACTTCCCTCAACCAAAAAGAGCCTTTACTGGTTGAAACATTACCGTCGCTCAAAATTGGTTTTTTTCTGAAAAAGTTCGCCTTAGGTTTATGCTGTTGAAAAATTGAATGTTTGATGATGGATGACGGGTGACGGATGACGGGTGACCGATGACGGGTGACCGATGACCGATGACCGATGACCGATGAACAGATTTCAAAATATTTAAGTAATTAGAATCTATATAAACCTTTAAAAAAATAATTATGAAAAAGTTACAAATTATTTTAATGCTCGCAGCCTTCGCTTTAACAATTTCATGCAAAGCAGACATCAAGAAGACGGACAAACAATTATTAGCTGCATTGGAAACCCCAACCCCTAAGAAGGACCACTACATAAAAGTGGCGTTGCTCTTGGACACCAGCAACAGCATGGACGGGCTGATAGACCAAGCGAAAGCGCAACTTTGGAAAATAGTGAACGAGCTGAGCTATGCGAAATGCCGCAACGACCGTCCAAAACTTCAAATTGCTTTATATGAATACGGGAACGACAATTTGAGCTCGAGCGATAATTACATCCGAAAGATTTTGGGCTTCACGGAAGATTTGGACGATGTTTCAAAGGAACTCTTTTCATTAACTACCAATGGGGGAAGTGAGTATTGCGGTGCTGTAATCCAAGAATCGTTGAAAAAATTGGATTGGGGCAAGGAAAGTGACGACCTAAAAATGGTTTTTATAGCCGGCAACGAACCCTTTGACCAAGGTGGAATAAATTATAAAGATGCCGCTGCAAACGCCAAAGAACACGGCGTGGTTATAAACACTATTTTCTGTGGAGATTACAAACAGGGAATTGACAGTTACTGGAAAGATGGTGCTCAGCTTACCTATGGCAACTATATGGCAATAAACCAAAACCAGCAGACTGTTTATGTGCCTTCGCCATATGACGATATTATCATCCAACTAAATGTGAAGTTGAACAAAACATACATTCCCTACGGCAGTGAGGGAAGTAAGAAAAGCCGCGTACAACAAGAGCAGGATGAAAATGCTGCCGAATACAGCAAGGCAAATGCCGTTAGCAGATCGGTTTCAAAAGGGGGCCATCTGTACACCAACAGCGGTTGGGATTTAGTGGATGCCGAAAAAGAAGCAGATTTCAGTTATGACAAACTGAAAAAAGACGAATTGCCGCAGGAACTGAAAGGAAAGAGTACTTCAGAAATAAAAAAGTATGTTGAAGTGAAACGTTCCGAAAGGGAAGCAATCCAAAAACAAATTATGGAGCTCAACGAACAACGCCGAAAGTATTTAGCTGAAAACACCAAAGAAACAAACAACGGCTTGGAAAACGCAATGGTACAAGCCATAAAAAAGCAAGCTGAAAAGAAGAATTATTCTTGGGAATAGTTTAAAAAAGATGACTTAGGACTTTTAGACCCTCCTACGGCGGGCAAGCGTAGGATTTAAGACTAAAAAAAACCTGACACTTTAAATTGTGTCAGGCTTTTCTTGTATTATGAAGCGCTTTTAATTATCGGGACGTAGCATTCCATTATATCTCATATCCTGGCTCCAAGTTTGGATTTTACCCTCAAGAATATTATATCCCAAAGTAATTTGATGAAAACCACCACTGCCAAATTTTATACTCCCAGATTGATAGGTATATGTGTAAGCGAGCATAAATCTGTTGTAATTAGCACCTATCACAGGAGTTATATATTGCAATTTTTGAGACTTAATTTCAGTTCCATCCAAATATTCGCTTCCATCAAAGCTTCTTCTGTATGAAATTCCTCCCCAAAGCCTGCCGAAATCCATGGAATGATATGCTTTAAAATTTACATCGATGGCTTTTTCACCGGTTCTTTCTTTCATTTGGAACATTAGAGATGGTTCATAGGTCCATGGCGTCTTTCTGCTTTCAATGGCGTATGCCCCAGAAAGTATATAATTGCGCTGATTATTGGGTTCAATTTTATCCGTATAAATACTTCGGTTTTGGAAAATAATATTCTTTACTGTAAAATGCCCAGAGAAATCCAAGAAATTATAGGAAAGACCAGCATCCACATTAAAATAAGAACTGCTTTGAACAATGCCAGCAATTATTGGGTCATAGTCTGTTAAATCAAATTTTGTTTCATCTAACTTAGATTGTGTTAAGCCCGCACTTAAACCAAAAGATAATTGGTTTATGTCTGCCCTGCTACGTGAAAACAACAGATGATATGCAAAAGTTAAATAGCCCCCAGTTTGGGAATGGTACCCATTTTTATCATTAAAAATTATTGCCCCGATTCCAGTATTGTTTCCCAAAGGAGTATGAAAACTTATAGTTTGCATATTGGGAGCTTCATCTTGATCAAACCACTGCTGACGTGCCGTTATACGGAGTTTGGGATATGATGATGCCCCAGCCATAGATGGATGGATTAAATATAGGTTATCCGAAAAATAATCTGAATAAACAGGTATGCCATCTTGCGAAAATCCATAAAGCGATGATAACAAAAGTAGGATAAGGGGAATTTTTTTGATGTTCATAGTTGCTGTTTATCTTTTTAACGTAAAATGTCCTTTAAATTCTTTGGCGTTTCCGTCCTCCTTGTATTCCACACGGAACCAATAGTCGCTTGAAGGTAATGGGTTTCCGTTATAGGTCCCGTCCCAGCCAGCACCTACTGGACTTAGTTGCTTGAGCAGTTTTCCGAAGCGGTCAAAAATATAGATTTTCGCCGTTGGATCTCCCGTAGCAATACCGATAATATTCCAAGTATCGTGGTACCCATCTCCATTTGGGGTGAAATAAGGCGGATAATCTATAACGCCAACATTAAAGGTTACAGAACCACAACCATATATATCCTTAATAGTGATAGTGTGGTCTCCCGGAGCTACATTTTCAAAAATATTGCTGTCCTGGAACGGACCGTTGTCCAGTTGATATTGATAGGTTCCGTTGCCCGTTGCTGTTACTTCAATGATATGGTTTCCTGCAAAGGCACCATTGATCAAAGTTGCTACATATGTAAATGGCGGTGACGATACTATTACTGTAGCGCTTACGCTGCTTTCACAATTGGAAGAAATTTCAGTATAAGTTACTGTATAAACTCCACCTTGAAGCGCAATAATAGATGGTCCAGTTTCGCCAATAATTATTACACCATCAAGATCCCAAATGAAGGTATAAAGCGTTGGGTCCAAACCTGTATCAATAACCGGTGGCGAAGGGCTGCCTTCTTCTTCTGGTATTGGGTTTCCATTTTCATCCACACAAAGACGATAAACACCATCCAGAATAACATCTTGAATTTGTTCCACTTTAATAACCATATCTGCCACTGCGTAGCATTTGGGTTCATAAACATTATCATTATTAGTAACCCTTATATAAATACGCTGCGGATTGATGATGTTGATATATGGGAAAACAATCGCCCCTGTGCCAGCTTCAGCATCCTCAAGCGTTTCGTGGAAAGTGATTATATAAACTGTTGGATCTTGGCCACCAAGTATTTCTGCCCGAAGGTCAGAAACTTGTTGGTTGGTAACATCATCTAAATTGAATTCGGCATAACCATCGCTCGGCGGCAGGTTGTCGCACATAATAAACGGTTCCGCTGGAGAAATTGCAATGGCTCCTTTCTGAACAATTAACTCAAAACTTTGAACCCCGCCAATAGCACAACCCGTTTCAGTGTTCTTAATATTGGTATAAATAGTTTGCGGGTTTATAGGGTTGTTGCCGGCATCTTTATTTTGATAGTTTGTAGTATTCACAATAAAGTTTACACCATTCATAGCATCGGTTGGATCTATGTAGAAAGTTACCTTGAAAGGTGGGTCGGTCTGTCCGCCCAAAATTTCTTGCACTTTTGTTTCCAGATTAAATACGCCGATTTCACTATCGTCTGGCGCGCAAACAATATATGGCGAAACCACAGCAGTGTCATCTGGCAATGGATTTACTATCAGTTCCAGTTCCACAATTTCAAAACACAGTGAATTTGGATTGGTAGTACGCACATATATAATCTGTGGATTACTGGTGTTTTGATAAGCAGTTACTTCTGGCGCAACTATTTCACCGTTCTCGTTAACTGCATCGTCATAACTTTCATAATAACCTATTGTCCAATTATTGCCATTGAGGATTTGTGCCTCACGAACGGTAAGGTCAAAAATCTCTATTTCATCAAAAGGAACTCCAAAATTATCATCACAAAGTTCAATGGCTGACGGTGTCACAGGATTTGGATTCGAGATTACCTTAATGGTTAAGGTTGTGAACGAAATACAATCGCTATTGCTATCCTGAACCCGTACGTACAATACCTGAGGATTGATTGGGTTTCCAAATGCATCAACGTTTACATAAGCCGTGTCTGGATCAATACGGTTTGTATTGTTCTGCGCATCCTGTTCCGTAAGGAAATAGGAAACACCTTGGGTTACTACCCCATTGGTTATTTCGCCGTTCTTTTGGGTAAGGTCAAAACTTGCAATGCCATCATTTACCTCTCCAAGATCATCGCATTGCTCCAATGGAGTTGGATCGGTTATTGGCAAACCATTATTTACAACAAGGTTAAAATGCCCCACTTTGAAACAGTCTGTGTTGTTGTCGTCCAAACGCACCCAGATTGTTTGTGGGTTGCTCGTGTTTGTAAAGGTCTCTGGCTGTATTATAAAGTTGATGTTCGCAATAGCGTCTGCCTCTGTTAAATGATAGGTAAGGGTATAATCTGTTGGTGACTGACTTCCAAAGATTAAATCATTCTGTACAGTAAGGTCAAATTCGGCAAAGCCGCTATCGTCACAAGCTATAAGATCTGGAAGATCGTCTGGAACCACAGGTGTTGGGTTCACAATTAATTGCAAAGTAACAATAGTATAGCAACCTGTGCCCGCTGGTGGAGCACTGTAGGCCACGCGAACGTATAGAGTTTGCGTGAACAAGAATATATTCTCATAAGGGCTTGCCAATGGGAAATTACCAGTTTCTGCATCAAACATTGTTTCGTGATAGGTAATGATCAAGGTAGGATCGCCACCGCGGATTTCTGCAGTTTTACTTTCTAAATCGAAGAAAGCAACTCCATTGTTATCCACATCGCAAGCATACAAAGGCGTTGGTTGAACAGGCTCAGGATTTGGATTAACAATAATCATAAAACTAAGAGTCGCCCTACAAGTATTTTGACTGATAACGGTAACAAATATTTCCTGTTCTGGAATTATAACGTTTTGATAAGCCCCTGGATTCACGATACGAATATCATTATCCTGATCGAATTGGGAAGCGTAATAATAAACCGTTAATGTAGGATCGCCACCTGTTATTACTAGGGTGTTCAAAGTTAAATTGAAAGTAGAAATACCATCATTTCTGGTACTTCCATTTACTTCATCATCACAAAGAACTAAGTCGTTAGCAAGACCAGATCCTGGGAAGGCGCCCACTACAATTTCAAAAGAAGAAACCCTTGCACAACCTGAAGCAATACTTTCCAAACGCACCCATATGGTTTGTCCAAAACTTGAAAAAGCATTTGCAGGATTGATAGCATTGGTACCCGCATCGGCATCGGCTTGTGTGGTGTAATAAGTTATTGGCTCAAAATTATTTGGATCCTGCAAACCATAAACCGAACTGTTTTGTACTGTAAGGTCGAAAATAGCTTGTCCATCACCATCTTCATCACAAGCAATCAACGGGTCCTGCAGGTTGCCATCTGGCGCATCTGGCAATGGCACCACGATAAGTTCCAGTTGCACAATAGTGAAGCAAGGAAGAATTTCTGGCGGCACATCATTGGTAACCCTTGCAAATACAAACTGGTTGTAGGGAACAATATTTCTGTAAAGCCCTAAAATTTCAGTTCCGGGAACTGCATCAATGGCTTCCTGTTCAGTTTCATAATAAGCAATTGAAACATCGTTTTGACCATTTATAATTTCAAGATCGCGGACGGTAAGATCAAAAATATCTACAAATCCGTCATCATCGTCATCGCAGAAGGTTATAGGAGTTGGGTCAACTTTCGGGTCCGGATTTGAAAGTACGTTCAAAGTAACGGTAACATTGTTTGAACATCCAAATTGTGAAGAAACCGTTCCAATAACTGTTTCTGGAGTCGCAATGTTTTGGTACATCGTTGGGTTCAAAATAGGATTGCCCATAGCATCAAACCATTGAACTGTTAAACCAATATTTCCACCAGTAATTAAGATATTGTTTATTGTAAGATCAAATGTGGAAATATTATCCGTTGGGGTACTGCCCTGCAATTCGTCATCGCAAAGGAAATTTTCAAAAGGTCCGTTGTTTGCGGGAATAGGGTCCACAATCAAAGTCAACGGCACTATATCATAACAACCTTCGGCTCCGTTTGGATTTGGCGGAATACTACTTGCGGCATTGCCCACCACCAAAACGTAGATTGTCTGAGGATTTGTAGTATTGGTGAAAGCACCCGGAGTTGCAATAGCTCCCGTAAAATCTGGGGCGGTCAATGCAAGGTCTCCTGCTATTATGGCATCGGCCTCTAACACGTAATAATACACATCAAAACCTGTAGGGTCCAAGGTGCCCAAAATCTCAGCTTTTTTATCGTTTAAATTAAAGATTGTAAAACCATCGGCTACCGCATCATCACATTTCCGCAACGGTTCAGGTACTGTGGCTGTTGGTGAGGCGTGAACTCTGAGAGCGAATGAAATAATACGTTGGCACAAGCTACCGTTCACGGTGTTTATAATCCTTGCCCACACACCACCTGTTCCATAACCGGGAAGCAAAGGATCTGTAATGGGAACGTCATTATATTTTACGTCATTTTTGTAGGGAGCCGTTATTGGGAGCACATTGTTTACTGCATCCAATAAGGTTTTGTGGTATGATACTGATAAATTGGCATCTCCATTTGTTATAAAATTGTCCTGGGTAGTTAAATCGAAAAGCGCAAAACCATCGTAGTCAGAATCGCAGGCAATCATTTCGCCCGGCGAAAAAGCTAATGGGTTCGGTTCAACAATAATAAGAAATGAATTTCTTGCGCGACACCCATTTTCACTGAAAACAGTTACGTAAATAGTCTGCTGCGGACTTACTATGTTTCTATAAGCGGAAGGGTTGGCAATAGGGTTGTTGTTTGCTTGATCTACTGGGGATGCATAATAAAAAACTTCCAGATTTGGATTCCCCATGCTGATCAAGGCATCATTTACAGTTAGGTCAAAGATTGAAGTGCCATCAATATCGGTACTGTCCACCGTAAGATCATCACATTCCGTTAAATCGTTACCAACGCCGATAGTTGGGAAAAGTTCAATAGCTAATTGAAATTCAGTTACCCGAACACAACCCGTTACGAGACTCTCCAAACGAACCCATATTGGCACTCCTCCTGCACTAATATATGATGCTGGATTAACTATTTCAGTTCCAGGAATACCTGCTTGTGCATCTGCTAAGCTTGTATCGTAATAAGTAATGGGCGTAACGAAAATTGCAGGATCCTGGTCTCCAATAACCCCAGCGTCTTGAAGGGTCAAGTTGAAAATTGCAGTACCACTTCCGCTTTCATCACAACCAATAAACGGATCTGCAAAAGGTGGCATTTTTGGTTTATCGGGCAAGGCAATCACGTGCAATTCCAATTCCACAATGGTAAAGCAGCCCAGTGTTGCTGGGGGAACATTTTTTTCAACCCGGGCAAATACTGTTTGAATAAATGGATCAGTGTTAGTGAAAGGCATTACGATCTCTGTTCCTGGAAGGCCTGCTTCAGCTCTCGGGCGTGTAGTATAATATTTTACAGTTACATTGAGTTCGAGATTGGTAATATCGGCATCTGCCAAAGTAAGGTCCCAACCGCCCACAAGACCATCATCATCGTCATCACAAAGTTCCAATGGTGCTGGGTTAAAGTTTGGGTTTGGGTTTGGCAATACTGTTAAGGTCAGCGTTACCAATGTTTTACAACCATATTCAGAAGTTACCCTACCAATTACCGTTTGTGGCGTACCTATATTCTGATAAGTGGTTGGGTTTGGAATAGGAATATCAGCCGCTTCGTCTGCATAGCTGAAAAACCAAACAACGGTTAGCGTTGGGATGTTGTTAGTTACTTGCGCATTAAAACTAGTAAGGTCGAAAGTAGAAATTTCGTCAGTTAGCGTACTGCCCTGCAGTTCATCGTCGCACAATTCGTAATTAAACGGACCAAGATTTTCTGGATTGGGTTCCACGCGAAGTTCGATGGTAATAATATCATAACAACCCGAAGCCTGATTTGGGTTCGGCGGAATGGTTCCCGTGCCATTGCCCACTATAAGGATATAGATGAAATCTGGATTGGTTGCGTTGAAGAAATTTGTAGGGTCTGGAATTGCCTGTGAAAAATCAGGGGCTGTTAAAGCCACATCACCTGCAGCGACGGCTTGGGTAAAATCTTCGTAATAATAAAGGTCAAAGCCCAAAGGATCTAAAGTGCCAAGCACTTCCGAAGCCACAACGGTAAGGTCAAAACGGGTTATTCCATCGGCAACGGCATCATCACATACTCGCAAAGGTTCTGCAGGTGTAGTTCCCACGGGCGAAAAACGCACTTCCAAAGCGAAAGGTACTATGGCAACACAACTGCCTGTAGCACTTTTAACACGTGCCCAAACTCCACCCGTTCCATAATTGATCGCAACGGGATCTGTAATTGGAAAATCTAAATATCGTTGTTCATTAATATAAAAATTAGGTAATGGCAAGGCGTTATTTTGAGCATCTGTAAGTGTTCCGTGATAGGAAACAATTAAAGTGGGATCGCCCAAGGTTATCACGGGCGTTTGCAAACTAAGGTTAAAAGTCGCAAAACCATCGTTGTTATCATCACACATTATAAGGTTTGGAGGCGAGGTATTTATTGTGGGCAGTGTGTCTATTGTGATGGTTACGTTTTGGGTAGTATCTGCACAAGGAACGCCGTTTGGATCTATGTCCCTATTTTCGAGCCTTATAAAAATTTGTTCACTCGGGGCATTTACAAAATATGGGATTGGCAATGCATTGGTACCAGCATCTGCATCTGCTTGGGTAAGGTGATAGGTAATGTTGTAATCGGAAGCAGGCTGACCGTCCAACACTGCTGGATTGAATTCTGCTTCGAGGTCAACAAATTCACCCCCGTCCATATTATAATCGCAATAACTTGCATTTACGGGAACCAAGCCCGCAATGGCACGACTGAAGTATATTTTGAAATCAGTAAGGTCAAAACAAGAACCTGTGTTGTCCTCAATACGCGCATAAATAGTCTGTGGAGAAGGGGGAACAATTATGTGAACCCCGCCCAGAATTTCAGTTCCGGGAAGGCCATCAAAAGATTTTTGATAGGTATCGTAATATTTTATAGTGAAATCTGCTGGGTTTTGGGCTCCCAAAATAAAGGGATCGTTGTCCGTTAGAATAAAAGTTCCAGCTGTAACACCATAATCGCACTGATACATATCTTGCGCGGGATTGGCGACGGGTTGGGGCCTAAAAGTGATTATCACCGGATTGCTTTCTACCCTACACAATCCATCCACGGCTTCAACTTTGTAAATTCCATTAATTGTAGCCGCGTAGGTAGCATTGGTAGCGCCAGGAATGGCAACATTATTCCTGAACCACTGAATGTTGTAGGGTGGATCGGTTACGCCGGAATCCAATATAACAGGCCTGCCCAAACAAGCAGGGCCGGGATCCAAAAGTATTCCGGCCTGACTTAGATCTACGGGATATATAAATTCGTTATTAGATTCATCGGTTTCAGCAACAATACCTTGGGGCGGCAGCATGCCTGTACCAATATCATCAACTACCGCCCTAAGATCAAAATTATTTGGAGTGGCAATTGGTATAGCAAGGGTTATGGTCCCACTTTCGGAACCCCCCAACGGAATAATATTCGTAGTAGTAGTTTGACCGATCAAAACAGCATCTGCATAAAAAGCTATTGGTGTATTTGCAGGAAGTTCATTGGTGCTATTCACATTATAGACCGTGTATTCCACGTCAATATCGCCATTTTCGCAGAGCACCCCAAGATCGTCTATTTCTATGGTAGCATCGGGTAGTTCGGAGTTGACTCCCACAATAACATTGTTGACCATTATAAAATCCTGGCCTGATCTAAGCTGAATGTCTATTTGGGTATCGCCGGGTTGTATAATATTTAAGTTTTGCAGGTCATAATAGTCCAAATCCATATTATAAAGCGTGTTGGAATTGGTATAACTGTTTGTGCCATTAAAGGCATTATTTGCCGGGTTTAGCGGAGGGTTGGCTATAAGGATATTGTTAAGGTGGAGTTCTTCAGTAACAGAAATACCCGCATCCCCTTCCCAAGCCAAGAAACCAATTTTTGAGGCGATGTCCGAAGAAGCATTAATATTGCCTAAAACAATGTTTATATTTTGGTTAGTACTGTTCACATATTCCAAACCGTCAAAGAGGGTTATCTGATTTAAAAGAAGTGAAGGATCTTCATATATTACAATTATACTCCAACCGGCGAAGTTTGTGCCTTGGCCACAATAGGCACCATTGGCCTGAAGTGCTGGATTCACATCCAGTTCAGAAAGGGTGTACGTTCCATTTCCTGTTGCTGCAACTATATTTGTTACATCCTTATAAGCTGAAAAATAGTCCAGTCCCGTGTTAGCTTGAAGGGGAAAGATACGATCTGGAGTAATATCTATACCGTTTAGTTTTACATCAAAATCCCCAGTTCCGGAGCCCGCCCAGTAAAGATGTGCAGAAAGAAAAGTCTGTCCTAAATTTAAATTAAGATTGGCACTGCTTTGGGTTAAAGCACTACATGGACCGCCGCCATTTTCTGTGGTATTCAACGTATTTCCAAAAGCGGTGAACTGATATCTTCCGTTAAACTGTTTAAATTCTGTTATTGGATTTGCTTGTGCAAAGAGTAGCGTTGGGATAAATAAGACTAAAAGAAGTATTAATTTTTTCATAAATCGGGGAATTACAGTGCCAAATATATTGAATACATTGTTTTTCTTTTTATATTTTTGCAAAAAAAACTACTTAATGTCTCAATTTAACATAGCAATTTCTAAAACAACCAACCAAAATATTGTTAAATTCAGCGCAGATTCTTTCTTAACACGCGCTACCAGCTACGAATTCAAAAATATTGACGAGGCAAAATCAAGTCCTTTGGCGCAGCAACTTTTTTACCTCCCTTTTGTGAAAACGGTTTATATCTCGCAAAATTTCATCGCTATCGAGAAATATAACATTGTGGAATGGAAAGATGTGCAGGAAGAAGTGGCAAATTCCATTGAGGAATACTTAAATGAGGGAAAACCCGTAATCACAGAAATGGTCGTTCCTAAAAAAGTGCCGATAACTATCTATGCCGAAAGTACCCCAAATCCTACTGTAATGAAATTTATAGCCAATAAAACTTTGGCTAAGGGTGTTTTTGAATTCAAATTTATTGAAGATGCAGTAAATTCACCATTGGCAAAGGCTTTGTTTAACTTTCCATTTGTAAAAGAAGTTTTTATTAGTTCCAATTATATTTCGATAATGAAATATGACTGGGCAGAATGGGAAGAGTTAACCATGGAAATCCGGGAATTCATCCACAAGTTCATTGAAGATGGAAAATCTGTAATGAATGAGGAGCTAACGGATAAAACGACTGCTTCTGAAACTATTACTTCAACTGAAAATACTTCAGAAAAAACCCAAAAACCCCACACCGCCCTCGAAAAAGAGATAATTTCCATTCTGGACGAATACGTAAAACCCGCCGTGGCAATGGATGGCGGCCATATACTTTTTGACTCATTTAACGAAGATACCAAAACAGTAAAAGTGATCCTTCAAGGCGCTTGTAGCGGTTGCCCTTCATCAACAATCACTTTAAAAAACGGAATAGAAACCATGCTGAAACAAATGTTGAAAGGGCAGATTGATAGTGTGGTGGCGGTGAATGGGTAATGAGTTATGAGTTATGAGTAAAATAGTTGTCACACTTTAACAAATCACAAACCTGCCTGCCGGCAGGCAGGTTAACGAATCCCGAATTAACAATTAACAATTAACGAATTAACAAAGAATAAAATGGACTTAACCGCAGGAACCGAACAAACAAAAAGAAACAGGGCTAAAAAAAATATACTCTGGTTTGGAATTATCAGTTTAACAATGAGTTTTGCTGGGCTTACCAGTGCTTACGTAGTGAGCAAAGAAAGACCCGACTGGATTTCCACTTTTGAAATGCCACAGGCATTCTTCATAAGCCTCGCTTTGATAGTTGCGAGCAGCATAACCATTTTTTTTGCAGTTCGGGCCATTAAAAAACAGCAAAACCCGTTGGGGATGTTTCTGCTGGTCGCCACCTTTTTGATGGGGGTTCTGTTCGTGGTTTTTCAATTTGTAGGGTTTTCAGAAATTGTTGAAGGCGGCTATAATTTTACCGGCCCCACCAGCAGCATTACCACGTCCTTTATCTATTTGGTGGTCCTGTTGCACGTGGCGCACGTAGTGGCTGGACTTATTGCGCTTTTGGTTGTAATTTATAATCATTATAAACTAAAATATGAAAACGGTAAAACCCTTGGCGTTGAACTAGCTGCAACTTTTTGGCATTTTGTGGATTTTGTATGGATATACCTGTTTTTATTTTTATATTTTGTTAAATAAAAATTAAACGTATTTTTGAACCTTTATTTACAACCAAATTCTTTTTATGGAAGCAACTGTTGTTAAAACAGGTACCGAAGAAAAAACCTGGGGCGGTGGAAATGAGCCGTTAAAAGCCAGTTATGGCAAAATGATGATGTGGTTTTTCATCGTTTCCGATGCCTTGACGTTTTCCGGTTTTCTTGCCGCTTACGGATTTTCAAGATTCAAATTTGTAGATGCCTGGCCCATCCCGGACCAAGTGTTTACACACTTTCCATTCCTTCACGGAGTAGATGCACCCATGTATTATGTGGCGTTTATGACCTTTATTTTGATCTTTTCGTCCGTAACGATGGTTTTGGCCGTGGATGCGGGCCATAAGATGAACCAGAACAAGGTAATCCTCTATTTGTTCCTCACTATTATTGGGGGGCTTATTTTCGTGAGCTCACAAGCCTGGGAATGGTCAACTTTCATTAAGGGCGATTATGGCGCAGTGGAAACCAAAGGCGGACAGATTATACAATTTATGGATAATGAGGGCAAGCGAGTGGCGCTACGTGATTTTGCCACTGCACCCACCACTGAGGAAAGAACTGAACAAACAAAGGAGAACGGAATTTGGTACAAAAACGAAGCTGAATACCTGCCCAGCATTTCCTTTGAACAGGTTAAAGCAGGTTTCCTTGCAAACGACGATCTTTTGGTACGGGTTCAGCACAAAGATGAACACGGGCACCACATAATTTTAAACCGTCAGGAATCCATTGCAAAAGTTGTGAACGACGGCGCTTTGGTGGTGGAAGGCGCAAACCTTCGACACAACGAATACGGCCATCCGCTGTTTGCAGACTTTTTCTTCTTCATTACAGGTTTCCACGGGTTTCACGTGGCTACGGGAGTATTGATTAACTGTATTGTCTTTTTCAACGTAATAGTAGGAACCTACGAACGCCGCGGGCATTACGAAATGGTTGAAAAAGTTGGGCTCTACTGGCACTTTGTGGATTTGGTATGGGTATTTATATTTACATTCTTTTATCTTGTATAAAATTTTTATAATTGAAAAATGGAACACGAACAAGCACATAAACTCGCAATCTTTAGGGGAGCATTAAAATTCAGGTCCAACGTTACCAAAATTTGGGGGGTATTTGTAATACTTTCCATTGTTACTATTGTAGAGGTTACTTTAGGGATCATTCGTCCCGACTTTTTGGTGGATCACCACTTTTTAGCACTCCGGCTTTTAAACTGGATATTCATTGTGCTTACCCTCTTTAAAGCATACTACATCACTTGGGACTTTATGCACATGCGCGACGAAACCATGGGTTTGCGAAGAGCCGTAATCTGGACCGCCCTGTTTTTGATAGCCTATTTGGTACTATTGGTACTGATAGAAGGCGATTATATTTTTGAAGTATATAAAAACGGATATATAAAATTCAATTTTTAAACAACACTTTTGTTTATTGAAAAAAAGCCCTCTTTGTGAGGGTTTTTTTTGTGCGTAAATACCATTGAGAAAGATATTTTATTGTCCGAAATTGGTCAGAAACCTAAAGCCCTGACGATTTTGTCATTCCGACGCAGGAGGAAATCGAAGATTCAACGTAGTTAATCTCATTAAGTTTCAACATACTATTGAATGTGATTCACTTATTTCTAAATAACAATTAGGCCATAATGATTGAATACGGACATTAGAAAAAGTTCTTACAATAAGACAGTTGTATCAATTAGAAACTATTCCTTTATCACTTTAAAGATTTGCTCATCCGTATCAGTTTTTAGTTTAAGAAAATAAACCCCACTTGCATAATTGGCGAAATTTAATTGCGAAACAAACCCATTTCTTTGGAACAAAACCCTGCCATAAGTATCGTAGAGCATAGTGGTTGAAATATTTAAATCTTTCTGTCCCACAATATTAAGCATATCTTTTACTGGATTTGGATAGACTTTAATATTCTCGGTTTGGTTTTCTTCCACCCCAATAATAGTCATGTTTTCGTACCACGCAATTTTATCGTCGTTCTGAGAAACTGATATTGGATCAATATCTCCATCGTTGTCAATGTCTGCTGCATACACACGGCGGGGAAATTCAACATCGGTAGTTATAATCATTTTAGGGCCAAATGTGCCTTGTCCATCCAAATTCTCGAACCAGACCACCTCGCCCCCAAAAGTTTCCGCGCTTGTGGCCAGAACATCAATATCATTATCGTTATCTAAATCGGCTGCGTAAACTGTCCAAGCATTAAGCAAAGTATTCGTTATTGTATTTTTCGGGCCAAAATTACCAAGACCATCTACATTTTCATGCCAGGCGACTTCACTGTCGCCAGGCGATGCCGAAAAAACGTCCATATCGCCGTCGCCATCGGCATCAGCAACAAAGATTACATTTGCGTATACGGAAAAATCGCGTATAACACGAAGAGGTCCAAAATTGCCCAACCCATCTAAGTTTTCATACCAAAATATTCTTACAGTATTAGGGGCATTCCCATTCCCCACCACATCAAGATCACCGTCACCGTCCAGATCGGCGGCTACGACGGAGCGCGAACTGGTAATATTGTTATCAATAATTTTTGTAGTGCTGAAATTGCCTTGACCGTCAAGATTTTCATACCATGCCAATCCCGAAAAATTAGATGCCGAGATAACATCATTATCCCCATCACCATCCAAATCAGCGGCTATTGCCGAAAATGCCCCGTCAGCATTCCCTGTGATTACCTTTTGGGGGCCAAAACTTCCGAGGCCATCTATATTTTCGTACCATAAGACTCTATCAGCAGAAGCCGCAGTTGTTATAACATCAAAGTCGCTATCATTATCCAAATCAGCCGAATATATTGAATAACTTTGATCAAATAAATTAGTTTCAATAATATTTGGAATTCCAAAATTTCCCAGTCCATCCAAATTCTCAAACCAAGCAATATGAAAATTTCCACTTCTACAGGAAGTTATAATATCCTTGTCACCATCTCCGTCTATATCAGCTGCGTAAGCACCTGACGCCGTCTCCGCCTCTATACTTATTATTTGTTGCGAACCAAATTGTGAATAAGCATGTGAAAATACAAATATAAATAGTATAAAAAGTTTGTGTATCATTATTAATGGTTTACCTAATAAAAGAAACAGCTCCCAAAATGTAAATGGGAGCTGTCGCTAAAATAGTGTGGTTTAATTTTCTTTATATATTACATTTTCTTCTACAGTTCCATCATAATATTCCTTTTGAAGATTATAAAGACCTGGATCCAATTCATTGATCAAAACAGGGTTATTGATTCCTACTGAATCCTTGGGTGTAATGGTAACATTGCTATTAAAAATCCCATCGTTAAACCGTGTAAGGCTACCACTTTTGGGCCGTTTGTTCCAATTGTCGTAGCATCTGCGCAAATTCATAATAAAGAATAAGGTAAGGTTGTATATCTTAAGATTTATTAAAGATATAAAATTATCCCAAATATCTGATTTTCTTAAATTTTTTATACCATTAAACTTTGAATTATGGAAAGCAAAACATTTTTGTAAATACTTAAATAAAAGCATATGATTACTTCAATTTAAAATCTGAAGAATTTTTTGAAGGTTTCAACGGTCTTCCCAAAAAATAAAATTAACACCCAAAAAATTGCCCAACCCCCTTTTACCCTGTATTTTTGCTTTGCGAAAAAAATTTGTGCAAATGAAGAAGTATTTAGTCCTCGGCATCCTTTTTATACTACCCATAACGGCGTACATCTTTTTTGCCATGAGCACCAATCATTTTAAACCCTTGCCCATCATTAGCCAGTCCGTAGCAGAGCTGGACGGTTTTAAAACCCTCGATGGAAAACCGGTGCAATTGGAAAACCGCATTACCGTTTTAGGCTTTTTTGGCAATAACTTGGAAGCCCATAGGGCGTATGCCTACAATCTTGCGCAGAAAATATACAGTAAGAATCACGGGTTTAAGGAATTTCAGTTTGTCATTCTTTTGCCCAATGGCGCAGAGGAACAAGCCCGAAGTATTGAAGAAAAACTAAAACAGGTCGCTCCCACCGATGCTTGGTTTTTTGCTTTTGGTGCCGATGAGGACATCACACGGGTTTTTCAATCGTTGAAATCGAACATAACCTTGGATCCCGATCTATCAACCCCTTATGTTTTTATAGTGGACAAGGAACGAAATCTCCGCGGCCGTGATAACGACGAAGATGAAGGCATAATGTACGGCTTCGACTCCAGCAACATCGCCGAGATAAACAACAAAATGAGCGACGACGTAAAAGTGCTTTTGGCAGAATACAGACGGGCTTTGAAGAAATATAAATCGAATAGGGAAATATAAATAAGTTGGCAGTCGCAGTTTTCAGTCGCAGTTGGAAGTAAAAACTTTACGAGAAATAAAATGAAAAAGAATTATTCATATATAGGCATTTCCTTCATCATTCTGGTTTTTGGAATTTGGGTGGTGCCGAAAATTGTAGCTACACTTTCAAAGCCAAACCTCGAAACGATGGGAGCCGTGCCAGCTTTCAGTTTTACGGATCAAAACGGAAAAACAATTACCAATAACGATTATAAAGACAAAGTATATGTGGTTGAATTTTTCTTCACCACTTGCCCCAGCATTTGCCCAATTATGACTGAAAACATGCTCAAAATTCAAGATGAATTTATGGGCAATCCAAAAGTGGGAATGGTTTCATTCTCCATTGATCCAGGGCACGACACGTCCGAAGTATTAAAGGAATATGCCAAAACCAAAGGCATTACAAAACCACAATGGCATTTATTGACGGGCCCAAAAGAAGAAATATTCAAACTCGCCAATGAAGGTTTCAATCTCTATGTAGGCGATGCTGCAGAAGTGGAAGGTGGTTTTGAGCACTCCGGGTTTTTCGCATTGATAGACCAAAACGGCAATATCCGTTCCCGAAAGGACGAAAACGGAAACCCAATTATTTACTACGACGGTCTTGACGACAAAGGAATTCAAATGCTGAAGGAAGACATCAAAAAACTTTTATAGCAGATGCAGCCTTCCAAAGTAGACACAAAAAAATATAACGTTTGGATATGGATTTTCTCCATCGGCATCCCCGTAACGATTGCGGTTTTGTTTTCCGTGAAAATTCCGGGCGTGGAAAGATTGGGGTTTTTACCGCCAATTTATGCAACCATCAACGGAATAACAGCCATTCTTTTAATAACCGCAGTTTATCAAATTAGAAAGGGCAACCGAAAAACCCACGAACGCTTGATGAAAACGGCAATTGGTTGCTCCGTGTTGTTTTTGATTTTGTATATGACCTATCACATGACTTCGGATTCAACTATTTACGGTGGCGAAGGGATTTTAAAGCACATCTATTATTTTATACTTTTAACGCATATTTTGTTGTCCATCGTCATTATTCCTTTTGTGTTGATAACCTACATTCGGGCCATTTCGGGACAGTTTTACAAACACCGAAAAATAGCGCGGTTCACCTATCCGCTTTGGCTGTATGTCGCAATATCGGGAGTGATTGTTTATTTAATGATTTCGCCGTATTATTGAATAGAAAAAAGAGAATAGAAAAAAGACAAAAGAAACAGGAAATATGAAACTCAAAATTCTTCTCACCATATTGCTTCTTTTTATAATTGCGCTCCCCGCTGAAGCCCAATGCGCCATGTGTCGCGCCGTTCTTGAAAGTGAAGAAGGAGGTCAGACCGCCAAAGGCATCAACAACGGAATTGTTTATTTAATGATCTTCCCCTATCTGCTTATCGGCGGCGTTGGCTACGCAATCTACCGAAGCCGAAAAAAAGCACGCGAACAGGAAACCGAATAATTTTTACAGCTTTTATTGTAACATCCAACGGGTTTTAAAGTCTTATTAATTGTGAATAATATTTTTTATGGGGGAGAATTTTTTCCTCCCTTTAGGGTTGGGGAAAGAAAAAATTCGGCATTAGACACTTTTCAATTATTTACGTTTAAACCGAAACCTATAATCTTTTCAAGTCTTAACAAGAATTTCACAATAATAAAGATGTTTCCCCTTTATTTTGTAATCCAACAATTTTCAGGATGATAGAAATCAAAAACCTTCACAAATCGTATTACATGGGCAAGAATTCGCTTCATGTTTTAAAAGGAATAAATTTTACGGTTTCCGAAGGCGAAATGGTTTCCATCATGGGTTCTTCCGGTTCGGGAAAATCCACTTTACTGAACATTCTCGGTATTCTTGACGAAGCTGATGAAGGCACTTACACGCTGGACGGCACCTTAATAAAGGATTTAAATGAAAAAGTTGCCGCACAGTACCGCAACAAGTTTTTAGGGTTCATCTTTCAATCCTTCAACCTTATCAATTACAAATCTGCGCTGGAAAACGTGGCAATGCCGCTCTATTACCAAGGCGTGAAGCGAAATATCCGCACAGAAAAGGCGATGCACTATCTTGAAAAAGTAGGACTGGCAGATTGGGCTTCGCACCTTCCCAGCGAGCTTTCCGGAGGACAAAAACAACGTGTCGCCATTGCACGGGCCTTGGCCAGCGACCCAAAAGTTCTTCTTGCCGACGAACCCACGGGAGCATTGGATTCTAAAACTTCGCATGAAGTAATGGAACTCATCCAAGGCATCAACGACGAAGGAAAAACCATTATCATCGTTACCCACGAAGTAGATATTGCACACGTGACCAAGCGCATCGTAAACCTAAAGGACGGAATTATTATTGACGATTCCAAGGTAACCCAAGTTCGCGCAAAAGCTGAAGCCTATGTTTAATATTGAACGCTGGCAGGAAATATTTGAAGCGATTAGCAAAAACAAATTGCGAACGTTTCTCACTGGGCTTTCAGTAGCTTCGGGTATTTTTATTTTGGTCATTTTGCTCGCCATTGGCCAAGGAATGTCCAACGGTGTTGCAAAGGAATTTGAAAACGATGCAACAAACCGCATTAGCGTTTGGACCAATGTAACTTCAGTACAATACAAAGGACTAAATCCTGGCCGAATTATTGAAATGGACAACCGCGATTACGAAATGGCGGTCGCAGAAAACATCGATAAACTGGATCTCAAATCTGGAGTTTACAGCCGCTGGGGACAATTGACCACCTACAAAAAGGAAAACGGAAGTTACCGAGTGGAAGGCGTTCGCAGTGATTATCAATTTTTGGAAAACGAAACCTTGGTGGCTGGAAGATTTATAAACCAAAGCGACCTGAACAATTTTGAAAAAATAGCCATAATAGGCAATCAAGTGTATTTAGACCTTTTTAAAGATAAAAATGCACTCGGGGAATACGTTGACATTGGGGGCATAAAATTCAAAGTAGTTGGTATTTACAGCGACCCCGGTGGTGAGCGTGAAGAGACCCGCATATTTATTCCCTTGACAACCGCCCAGCGGGTTTACAATGCTGGCGATAAGCTTCGATCGTTAGCTTTTACACTTCAAAAGCAGGATAAATATGAGGATGCTTTGGCAGCTTCCGAAGCTTTTTCGGCACAATTGGAAGCAGATTTAAAAGCGAAACACACCATTGCACCATCAGATGAAAGAGCTGTAAACATCAACAATACGTTGGAAAATTCCAAAAAGTTTTACGATCTCAACAATATGATTCGCTGGTTTTTTTGGGGTGTGGGTATTTGCACCATTATTGCAGGAGTGGTGGGTGTTAGCAACATTATGCTTATTATCGTTAAAGAGCGTACCAAGGAAATCGGCATTCGCAAAGCCATTGGTGCACAGCCGTGGTCCATTATTTGGATGATCTTGCACGAATCAATTTTTGTAACCGCAATTGCTGGTTTTGTGGGGCTAATATTCAGTTTGATTTTGTTGCAATTGGTTGGCCCTTTCATTGAAACGGCATATATCAGCAACCCTTCGGTAGATTTTTCGGTAGCCATCACAACGGTTGTTATACTTGTTGTTGCAGGTGCTCTTGCTGGATTTTTTCCGGCCTATCGGGCCGCCAATATCAAACCCATAGAAGCATTGCGCGATGAGTAAACTTTTCAGCAGAGACAGTTGGGCAGAAATCATTGAAGCCCTAAGCAGCAACTGGTTCAGGACGGTACTCACCGCCTTTGGAGTACTTTGGGGTATTTTTATTTTAGTGATCTTGCTTGCCGCTGGCAATGGTTTGGAAAACGGTATAAAACAAGGTTTTGCTGGTATGGCAACCAATTCTATGTTTATGTGGACACAAACCGCTTCCCAACCCTACAAAGGTTTGCCAAAAGGACGCAGGTACAATTTCAAAACAGATGATGTTCCAGCAATAAAACGAAATGTTGACGGTCTTCGTTTTGTTTCCCCAAGAAACCAATTGGGCGGTTTCCGCGGAAGCAATAATGTTGTAAGAGGTCTTCAAACAGGGGCATTCAACGTGTATGGCGATTATCCTGAAATAATTCAGCAGCAACCCATGGATATCATGTCGGGCAGGTTCATAAACTATTCCGACATCAACGAAAAGCGTAAAGTTGCTATAATAGGTAGTGGCGTGCAAAGTGCTTTGTACGAGCCAAAAGAAGAAGTGATTGGTTCCTATATCAAAATAAACGGCGTCAATTTTATGGTGGTCGGAACTTATAAAAAGAAAGGTAACAACGGCGATCCAGAAGAAATGCAAAAGGAAATTTACGTGCCGTTCACAGCCTTCTCCCAAGCCTTCAATATGGGCGATATTGTTGGCTGGATGGCCATCACCGCCAAAGATGGATATTCAATAACTGAGCTGAAACCACAAATTTTTGATTTAGTTAAAACACGCCACAGCATTAATCCAAACGACGACCGTGCTGTGGGAAATTTTGACCTTTACGAAGAATTCAGCAAGATAAACGGCTTGTTCACCGCCTTAAATTTTGTGGCCTATTTCGTGGGGATTTTGGTGCTGCTTTCAGGAATTATCGGTATCAGTAACATTATGTTAATTGTGGTGAAAGAAAGAACCAAAGAAATCGGCATTCGTCGCGCTTTGGGTGCAACACCGTGGAGCATTCGCGCTCAAATATTACTTGAATCCATTTTCCTAACTATCGTTTCGGGAATGGCAGGTATTGTTTTGGCTACCGCCGTGCTTTGGCTTGTAAACTATAAGCTCAGCACCATGGACACCAGCGAAATGATGTTTATAAACCCATCGGTCAATATAGGCGTTGTGTTTATTGCTTTGACCATTTTGATAGTTTCAGGGCTTCTGGCAGGGTTGATTCCCGCACAGAACGCCATAAAAGTAAAACCTGTTGAAGCATTGAGAACTGAATAAAATAATTGAAGTTTAATTAAAAGATTCCTGCCTTCGCGGGAAATTATTATGAAAAAAACAAAAACCATAATCATCCTCGCCACAATAGCAGTATTGTTCGTAGGCTCTATGTATTGGCTGTATTCCAAAAACGCAGAGGATCCAGTTGTTTATGAAACGGAGAAACCTGTAATGGGTTCCATCGTGAAAAAAACCGTAGCCACGGGAAGCATCGTCCCCAAAGAGGAAGTGCTCATAAAACCCAACATTTCAGGAATTATCGATGAAATTTTTGTGGAAGCGGGTGAAATTGTAAAAGCTGGCGACCTGATTGCAAAAGTGAAAGTGGTGCCAAATGTTTCGTCTTTAAACAATGCGAAAAGCAATATTAACAGTGGTAGAACACAGGTTGAAACTGCCCGGCTTGCTTTTGAAAATCAAAAAAATATCTATAATCGTCAGAAAGAACTGTTTGAAAAAGGGGTAATTTCCGCCAATGAATTTGATACTGCACAATTATCTTACGATCAAGCCCAACAAAGGCTGAAGCAAGAACAAGTTGGACTCACAGCAGCAAATCAAAATTACGACATCGTAAAAACAGGAACCACAAGCGGAATGGGCACTTCGGCAAATACTGAAATCAGGGCTACCGTTTCGGGTATGGTTTTAGACATTCCCGTAAAAACCGGAAACCAAGTTATTGAAGCCAACAATTTCAACGACGGAACAACCATCGCAACCATAGCCGATGTTGACAAAATGATTTTCGAGGGAAAAGTGGACGAAAGTGAAGTTGGAAAAATAAAAGAAGGCCTTCCCTTGGAAATTACCGTAGGCGCCATACCCGACAAATCTTTTGATGCCGTATTGGACTACATCGCCCCAAAAGGTGTGGATGAAAATGGCGCCATTCAGTTTGAAATAAAAGGAACGATGAAACATTTAGACACCACCAAAACCTTCATTCGAGCCGGCTTAAGTGCCAATGCCTCGATTATTCTGGCGAAAGCCGAAAACGTGCTTACCATTAAGGAAGCCTTAGTCCAATACGACCCAAAAACGGAAAAATCTTTTGTGGAAGTAATGGTCAGCGATCAAAAATTTGAGAGACGGGACGTGGAACTGGGCGTTAGCGATGGCATTGATGTAGAAGTAAAAAGCGGCGTTTCCAAAGACGATAACATAAAAGTATGGAACCAACTAAAACCCGCTCCCACATTAGGCGGCAGAGGATAAATCCTCTGTGTCCTCTGTGACTCTGTGGTTAAAAAAGACACAATTCTAATTAAAAATTATAATTTTTGTAACGCAACAGCAATGCAAAAGACTCATTCAGCAATATAAAAACGTATGAAGAAGCTAGCAATCCCATTCTTTTTTTTGATAGTAAGCATTTCCTTAACCGCTCAAACAAAACAGTGGACACTGCAGGAATGTGTAAATCACGCACTGGAAAATAACATTTCTGTAAAACAAAGTGAACTAAATTTGGAAAGCACTGATGCCGATAAACTGGAAGCTATCGGTAATTTTCTACCTTCCTTAAATGCAAATGCCAGCTTTTCAAAAAACACAGGACTCAGCTTAAACCCAACCACTAACCAGTTGGAAAACACAACTTTTGGTTCGGCCTCGGGCGCCATAAATGTGGGCTACACCCTTTTTGATGGCCTAAAAAACGTACGCCAATTGCAACGCTCAAAACTATCTCAGCTTGCCGCACAGTACCGTTTGGATAAAATGAAGGACGATATTGCACTGGCCGTAGCCAATTCCTATTTACAGGTTTTGCTGAACAAAGCAAATCTGGAAGTGACCAATTCACAGAACATTGTAACTCTTGAGCAGCTGGATAGAACAAATAATCTTGTGGATGCCGGCGTACTGCCAAGAGGCGATCTTTTGGAAATTAAAGCTACCGATGCCAGTGAAAAACAAAAAATTGCAGTTGCTGAAAACACTGTGAAAATTTCATTGATAAGTCTTGCTCAACTTCTGTTGATAAAGGATTATTCCAATTTTGATATTGCTGATGAAGAGTATAAAATTGTGGACGGTGGCATTGCCGATAAAGATGTTTCCGAAATAATAGCCAGCGCAAAAGCAACTCGTTCCGAAGTGAAAATTGCTGAAAAAAACGTGGAACTTGCTAAAAAGGATTTACAGATTTCCCGCGGAAATTACTACCCAACGCTTTCCGCGTTTTTTGGATACAACACCCGTTACGCAGACAATGACATATTGCAACGTCAATTTGTGGAACAGTTGTATTTGAATGACGGTATTGGTTATGGCCTGCAACTGAATGTGCCTATTTTCAATGGTTTTACAGCGCGGAGCAACGTAAAACGGAACAAAGTCAATTTAAAAAATACTGAATATCAACTAGAGCAGGCAGAGCTCGATTTGGAATCTAACGTCTATCAAGCCTATGTAGATGCAAACGGAGCTTTGAAAGCTTATGAAGCGGCGACAGTTGCTTTAGAATCGCAAGAATTGGCTTATCAATATGCAAAAGACCGCTACGATGTTGGGCTTACAAACGCTTTCGATTTTAGTCAATCAAAATTGCGTTTTGACAATGCAAAAATTGAAGTAAACAGAAGTAAATTTGAATACATTTTTAAACTGAAGGTTTTGGAACTATATTTCGGTGTTCCTGCAAGCGAATTAAAATTTTAAGTATGAAGAAAAAAACACTCATTTGGATTATCGCAGTTGTTGTATTGCTTATTGTTTTGCTCCTTGTTGGTAAAAAAGCAGGATGGTTCGGAAAATCGGGAGATTACAAAGAGGTTGAAATAACCAAAATTAAACTGATAGACATTACCGAAACCGTTGCTGCAACAGGGAAAATACAGCCTGAAGTGGAAGTTGCGCTTTCTTCCGAAGTTTCCGGGGAAATTATTGAACTGCCAGTAAAAGAAGGGCAAACCGTTGAAAAAGGCGATCTTTTGGTAAAAATAAACCCAGACCTTATTCAAGCAGCCGTTAGCCAATCGCAGGCCGGGCTGCAGAATGTTCGTGCACAATATTCACAGGCGCAGGCCAGTGAAAAAAATGCAAGGCTCAATTATGAAAGAAACAAGACTCTTTTTGAAAAAGGCGTGATTTCAAAGTCCGATTGGGATAAATCCGTAGCCGATTACGATATGGCACAAGCAAATGCTAAAGCTGCCTATTACAGCGTTCAGAGCGCTGCGGCAAACGTGAAACAGTCTGTGGATAACCTTTCACGAACAACTATTTATGCACCAATGAGCGGCACCATTTCAAAGTTATCCGTTGAGTTGGGAGAAAGGGTTGTGGGAACCGCCCAAATGGCAGGTACCGAAATAGTGCGCGTTGCCAACCTTCAAAAGATGGAAGTTGAGGTGGACGTGAACGAAAACGACATCGTAAAAGTCGCTTTGGGAGATTCAACCACTGTTGAAGTTGACGCCTATTTAAAGCGGGAATTTAAAGGTATTGTTACGGCAATAGCAAATAGTGCGGAGAGCTCTTTGACTGCAGATCAGGTCACAAATTTTAAAGTAAAAATCAGTATTCTTCCCGAATCATATAAAGATTTAACCGAAGGAAAACCAGAGAGTTATTCGCCCTTCCGCCCCGGAATGACCGCTACGGTAGATATTATTACCAACAAAAAGAATAACGTAATCGGTGTGCCCATCAGTGCCATCGTTATAAAAACCGATACTACAGATTCAAAGAAACTTGCTACAGGCGAAGTTGCCAATCCGAATACTGAAAAATTTGAAGCTGTTTATCTAAAAGAAAGCGAAGAAGCAAAACTGCGTGTAGTAAAAACCGGAATTCAGGATGATTCAAATATTGAAATACTTTCAGGATTGAAGGAAGGAGAAACAGTAATTACAGGGCCATATAATACTGTAACAAAGCTACTGAAACAAGGCGATAAAGTTGAGGTTGCAACTCCCAAAAAAGATAAAAAAGAAAAGTAATGGCTACCATACTGTGTCTTGAAACCGCCACCACCAATTGTTCGGTGGCCATTGCGGTTGATGGCGAAATAAAGGCTATTAGGGAAGAAAACAACCAAAAATTCTCCCACGCCGAAAAGCTTCACGTTTTTATCGAGGAGGTTTTAAAAGAGGCCAAGATTGACAAAAACCAATTGAATGCTGTTGCGGTAAGCAAAGGCCCTGGTTCTTATACGGGCTTGCGGATTGGCGTTTCAGCTGCAAAAGGGCTGTGTTTTGCGCTTGATATTCCCTTGATTTCAACGCCTACTTTGGAAGTTTTGGCGCAGCAAGTCCATTGCAAGGATTGCTACATAATCCCCTTGCTCGATGCGCGAAGGATGGAAGTATATTCCGCAGTTTATAATTTCGAAAAAAAGCAGATTCGCGAAACGAAGGCAGAGATTTTAAACGAAAATTCTTTTAAAAAATATATAGAAGAACGTAAATCCATCTTTATTGGCGATGGTTCCGAAAAATTTAAACCTTTTTGCAACCATAAAAACGCTGTTTTTATTGATGATAAATTTCCTTCTTCAGCAGAAATGGCACAGTTGGCCGAAGCCAAATACAAAATAAGCGACACCGAGGATGTCGCTTATTTTGAACCTTTTTATTTAAAGGAATTTATGTTGGGTTGATTCTTCTGCTATAAAAGTGAATCAAAATAGGAAACCAATTTTATCTTATCTGCTTCCTTGTCCAGATTGATATCATTCTTTTTGATAAAGGCTTTTATTTCACTCTTCTTTTTGTCCATCATTTTAAGAACTTTGGAATTGCTGCTCGGCATTTCTAAAAAAGTACCGTTTTGAACCAAATAATAAGTCGTGGTTTTATCAAATGAGGGTGGCGAATCTCTTTCATAAGAGGTTTTGGCTATACGTGGTTCTCTAAAAACCGCCGTGGTTTTTTTGTAAAGGTCATAGGTTTTGCCATCACTTAGCACATTGAAATAGCCTCCTTTTTCATTGCTCCCTTGATAGGGAACGAATACATAAATATCTTTAAATATTTTAACAAAAATATTTGGATCCTTTATCAAAGCACTAAAACTATCATCGCTAGTGTTTTTCTTTATTTCAATTTCGTCGGCATAGGCGTTGTAGCGCATAGGCACCTCATCTTTTATCAATTTTGTTTCTTGAAATATTTTTCCTTGGACAAAATTTGGGTTTACATATGCTTCATCCTTAATTGCATTAAATTGAGCTTCTCCAAGTCCAAAAGATTCCCACTTTTGTTGCAGATCAATATTTGAATTATTTAATGCATACCAAGCTGCATCTCCTTGTGAAAAGACTGAGAGCGAGACTAGGGCAAAAAGCCCAGTTGTTATTATTTTTTTCATTTTAAAATTATTTAGTGTCTATAATATTACGAATATTTCCTACAAAATTAACGATTTATTTCTTTAAAGTCTCCAAATTATAATGGTGCACATCGCGCTGTGGGAAAGGTATAGAAATTCCAGCAGCTTCCAATCTTGCTTTTCCTTCTTCTAAAATTAGCCAACGAAGGCTCCAGAAATCTTCATTTTTTGCCCAATAGCGCAGCGTAAAGTTTACGGAACTATCACCCAGTTCGGCCACGGCAACCATAGGCATTTTGTCTTCAATTTTTAAAACCGTTTCTTGTTCCATAACCAACTTCAGCAAAATTTCTTTAGCTTGCTTTATATCGTCGTCATAACCTATGCCGAAAGACAGATTTTCACGGCGGATTCCTTCTTCGGAATAATTGATAATGTTGTCGTTGCTCAGTTTCCCGTTGGGCATAATGACCAGTTGATTGCCCACAGTGTTGACCTTCGTATTGAAAATGGAGATTTCTTTTACTGTCCCATCAATACCCTGCGCACTTATAAAATCGCCCACTTTAAACGGTTTGAGCAACAAAATCAGCACACCGCCAGCAAAGTTTGCAAGCGAGCCCTGCAGCGCCAGCCCAATGGTTAAGCCAGCAGCACCAATGATAGCGACCAATGAGGCCGATTCAACGCCAAGCTGAGTAACCACCAAAACAAAGAGCACAATCTTCAATCCCCATGTGATTAGGCTGGCAATAAAATTTTCCAGTGTGGGGTTGTATTCAGTTTTGTCAAAAAACTTCTTTACAAAGCGATTGATCAGTTTTATAAGCCAAAGACCAATCAACAGCATTAAAAGGGAGCCAATTAGGCTAGGCAGAAAGTCGATCAATTTTTGTCCGTACCTTTCAAAGTAAATATTAAAGTCTTGAAGTTTTTCCATAAAATCTATTCTTTTTTACTCAGTGATTCAATCGCAATTTTTGTGTCCGCCACTGGAAGCTTGCAGGCGTTGTTCACGCAAACGTAGATAAGTGTTTCGTCGGGAAAATAACGGTTTTCAAAAAGTGGACCGTTGTTTTCGCCCTTGCTTCCGGCAATGATTATGTTGGGCAGATAGTGTTTGTTGAGTTCCTTCACTTTTTCTAAAGCATCTTTTCCGACGATTACCACTTCATAGAAATCATTCTGAAAATTGGACAACAAATCCAGCCAGTTTGTAAATCCACTGGGGTATTGTTCAATTTCAACCGAAATATTTTTCAGCATTTGGTGCGAAATTTCGTCAAAACCAGTTCCTTCAAAATATTTTGAAAGCACAAAAAGATTCTTCGCCATCACTGAGTTTGAAGCGGGAATAACATTGTCTCGATATTCAAAGTTTCGTGTAACAATGGCCGCGTCTTCTTTTGAGGTGAAATAGAACATGTGTTTTTCTTCGTCAAAAAAATTGGCCATTGTATAATCTGCCATTTTCTTAGAAAGGGCGAGCCATTTATCATCCAGCGTTGCTTGATACAGGTCTATAAAAGCTTCTATTGTGAACGCATAATCTTCCAAAAAACCGTTGATATTGCTTTTGCCATTTTTAAAATTGTGAAAAAGAGCGCCGTTTTTCTGAAGTTGTTTCTCGGAAATGAAAGCGGCATTTTTTAGGGCAGCGTCCAAATATTTTTTTTTGCCTAAGGTTTTGTACGCATCCACATAGCCTTTTAGCATCAAAGCATTCCAAGAGGTTAATGTTTTATCGTCCAATCGGGGTTTTGGTCTTTTGTTTCGATAATTGAGGAGCGTGCTTTTCCAACTTTTCTTTTTCTGTTGAAATGCTTCGGAGGTAATTCCAAATTCCTTTTCAATTTCTACATCGGTTTTCTTCCGAATGAGCACATAATGATTGTTTTCCCACTTTCCGTAGCTGTTCACATTATAGTATTCCTTAAAAATTTCGAAATCATTCTTTAACAATTTCTGCAATTCTTCCGAAATGAAAACGTAGAAAGCGCCTTCTTCCAGCTTGCCCTTTTCATCCTTGCTATCAGCGTCTAAAGAAGAATAAAATTCCCCTTCTTCATTGGTCAGTTCACGCGCTATAAATTCCAAGGTTTCTTCAACAATTTCTTTATAAAGCGGTTTTTTGGTAACCAAATAAGCGTTGCAATATAGACTCACAAGTTGGGCATTGTCATAAAGCATTTTTTCAAAGTGCGGAATGTGCCATTTTTCGTCGGTGCTGTAGCGCGCAAAACCGCCGCCAACCTGATCGTAAAGACCGCCGTAGGCCATTTTGTCTAAAGTGAGCGTCACGTAATCAAGTAATTCGGTATCGTTTTTTTCAACAGCCTGCCGCAACAAAAATTCAAGATTGTTGGGCATCATAAATTTTGGGGCACCTCTAAAACCGCCATTTTTATTGTCGAAATTATCAGCCAACTTCTTTACTATTTCGGCAGTGGGATATTTTTTGAAATCAACATCCTCAGTGTTCAAATGCACCAAATCCATGCTTTTGATGCCTTCTTCCAGTCTGTTGGCGTAGGCAATCAACTTTTCCGGTTCTTTGTTGTAGGCTTCCTGAATTTGTTCGAGCGCATTTATCCAATCGTTTTTCCGAAAATAGGTTCCACCCCAAACTGGCCTGCCGTCGGGGAGTGTAATTACGTTCAATGGCCAGCCGGCACTTCCGGTCATTAGCTGCACGGCATTTATATAGGTTTGATCCACGTCGGGTCGTTCCTCTCGGTCCACTTTTATGGAAATAAAATTTTTGTTCATCACCGCTGCAACGGTACTGTCCTCAAAACTTTCGTGCTCCATAACGTGGCACCAATGGCAAGCGGCATAGCCAATACTTATTATCATCAGTTTCTTCTCCTTTTTTGCTTGTTGGAGTGCTGCATCGCCGTAGGGTTTCCAGTTTACGGGATTGTGTGCATGTTGCAGCAAATAAGGGCTGGATTCGTGGATTAAATCGTTGTTAAAGGCGTGTGTTTCCAAGGACTGTTTTTTTGAGGAGTTGCAACCAAAAAATAGGGTCGTTGCCAAAAAAGCAAATAGTAATCGCATAGTGAGAATTTAGAAAATCAAAAATACGCTTTTGAAGGCTCAAAAGCGTATTTTCAAGAATTCAAAGGGAATTTAATTTACTTCGAAAGTGATTTTTACGTTAACGCGGAAATGAGTGATATTAACTCCATCAACAACACAACTTTGTTCTTTTACATAAACTGAACGTATATTTTTAACGCTTTTTGAAGCTTCTTTAACGGCACTTCGGGTTGCATCTTCCCAACTTTCTTTTGAGTTTGCAAGAATCTCGATTACTTTTAATACTACCATGGTTTCTTAGTTTTAGTTTGAAAAAATTAATGAAAGTTCAAGATACAATTATTAAAAAGCAATAATCTGAAAATTAAGTTAAAAGGACGGTATGTTAAGGCCAACCATTCAGCCTGACATCGGTCCCGTCATCAAACACCCATTATCTTAAAAACTTGTCCACAACATAAATTATCTGCAACAATGTGATGTAACTAACGCTGGCAAGCATAAGTTGTTTGGCGGCTTTTGCCGTTTTCTCTTTGTAAAGCCTAAAGGCATAGTAGATAAGGCCAATTCCCAAGAGACCAATTAAAACCCCTGAAATAGGCGTTAGAAAAAGTTTTCCAGTTATTCCCAAGACTGGGATTAGAGAAGCCAATACGGTCCAGATTGTATATAAAATAACTTGGATTGCTGTGCCTTTATCGCGCTTTCCGTTAGGAAGCATAAAGAAACCACCTTTTTTATAATCTTCAAAAAGAAACCAGCCGATAGCCCAAAAATGTGGAAATTGCCAAAAAAACTGGATCATAAACAAAGTGCCCGGTTCAATACCGAATTTGCCCGTGGCCGCCACCCAACCCAACATAAACGGGATAGCACCCGGAAAGGCGCCCACAAAAACCGAAAGTGGGGTTTTCGTTTTTAAAGGCGTGTAAAGGCTTACGTACATAAAAATGGATATGGCTCCGAACATCGCCGTAATAGGGTTGATGGAATAAAGCACAATTATCCCGAGGACAGTCAAAATACTGGCAAGGATAAACGCCGATTGAACCGTCATTTGCCCCGCGGGAAGCGGCCTGTTTTTAGTGCGGTCCATCAGTGCATCGAGGTCGCGCTCTATAATTTGGTTGTAAACGTTTGAGGCGCCAACCATACAGTAGCCACCTACGCACAAAAGAAAAAGTATGTAAAAATCAACGGAATCGGCCCCCAACAAATAACCCGCAACCGAAGAAAACACCACGCTCACGGAAAGACGCATTTTGGTAATTTCAGTGAAATTCCTAATTACCGATTGAAAAGTTGATTGTGATTGGATAAAGGACAAGCTCATTTTTTTTTAGGCTGTGCAAATATAGGCTTACTGTATTTTTTCAGCAATATATTATCTATAATCTTATGCTTTTATTTCAGCATTTTTAGTATTTTGAACCAATTTTCAAACTCAAAAAAATATGTTCACTAAATTGATTTTCAGCACCATTTTATTATTTTCAGTTTCAATTGTCTTTGCGCAGACAGATACTGGACAAAAAACAAATACAAAACTCATCAAGGTCAGCAATAAAATCTATATGCTCCAGGGCAATGGCGGCAACATTGGGCTCAGTTTTGGCGACGATGGTGTTTTTATGATAGACGACCAATTTGCCGATGATATTGAGCAAATCCAAAACGATATCAAAAAAAAGAGTGATAAGCCTATCAGGTTTTTGGTGAACACCCATTTTCACGAAGACCACACGGGCGGAAACGCAGCTTTGGCGAAAACAGGGACGGTGATATTCTCTCAGGAAAATGTACGCACGCGTTTGCAAGGGTTGATTCGTAGAGAAAATAAAAAAATACCACAAGAGGCCCTTCCTATGGTTACATTTTCTGAAGATCTCACATTTTATTTCAACGGCGAAAAAATATATGTTTTTCACATCCACAACGCGCACACAGATGGGGACGCGATGGTCTATTTTACGGAAAGTAACGTTCTGCACACAGGAGATGTTTTCTTTAATGGGAAATATCCGTTTATTGATACCGAAAACGGAGGAAGCCTAAAAGGATGTGTTGATGGTCTTGAAAAAGCAATGATGGTTATAAATGAAGACACCAAAATCATTCCCGGCCACGGCGATGTGGGCACATATTCAGATCTTCGAAAAACAATTGATATGTTGGGTACTATTTATAAGCGGGTCTTTACACAATATTTAAACAAAAAGACCGAAGATGAAGTAGCAAAAATGACCGATATTACAAAAGAGTATGACGATCAAGGCTATGGCGAAGGCTTTATTAAAACGGAGGCTTTTTTAAGAATGATATACAAAGAAGTGGCGAAAGAACGCAGCCCGATGGATAAAAACAACGAAAAAAATGAAAAGGCACGCGAAAAGATTGAACAAATGCAGAAAGAATACGATAAGAAAAATAAAAAAAATTAACTCACCACAGATTTATTAATACTGTTCGGGAAATCTATAATCCGACATAGATTTAATTAAAAATCGTAATACCAATTGAACAAATCTGTACGGATTCCGAAGTTTACCCAAGTGGTTTGATTTTTGAAAACTGTTTCGGTTTCAACTTTTGGATCAAAATTTCTGAAAATAAAGCTTCCGTAAATTTTTAAGTTGGTAGCAGGGTTTATAACATATCCTGCCTGTATTTCAGCATGGAAAAAATTGGTGGTGTTGCCTTGGGCCAAATCATTGCCATTGTCTGAAATACGGTTGTCTTCCGTTCCATAAATATTTCCACCGTAAAATTTTGTATCCTCTATCGTATTGAATTCAAACCCACGTTTTGCAATGATAAATTTTGCATCGCCATAAATCCTTCCTTTTTGATAACGCGCTATGGCTATAAATTCAGAAAAATTAGCCCCCAGCGTATGCGCCATGGATTGGTTGTTGTGCCCGTAATTCAGCACAACTGTGTTGTGCGAATAGGTATATGGCCGCACTCTGTTGTACTCAGTCTGTAAATAAAGATTTTTAAGACCGAAGGCATCGTAGTATTTCAGCCCCAATTGGTAGCCGGTTTTGTTTTTATAACTTCCCTTTCCGCCAAAAACATCGCTTGAGGAAAATTCGTCAATAATAAACTGGCCGTAAGCGTTTATGCGGTCGTTCACTTTATATTTCGTACTAATGCCAATCAAAGCATTTCCACCACGGGAACCTGTGGAAAATTCAATGGCGCGGTAAAAAATAATTGGGTTGAGATAGTTTACGTCAAAACCACGGCCGTTGTCGTTCTGCCAAATCACGGATTCAAAAAGCCCAATATTCAAACGTTTGGTGATGTTGTAGCTCAAATAATGGTTTGCCATATATTTTGTTCGGAAGGAACCATTCTCGGTAACCTCTGGGCGCACATCGCGAAGAGACATCCACGTGTTGGTGTATTTCAGTTTCCAAAAAGTGGTATTTATTTTGAAGAATGGATACGCGCTGGCATTGTCGCTGGTAAATAAGGAGCGGTAGCCATCGCCAAGAAATGTTTTGCCATGCCCAAACTGAATGTTGAAATATTTTGAAGGTGTATATGAAATATGCCCAGTGGACAAAGGATAATCATAGGAATCTGATTTAAATCTTTTAGCAATTCCACGGCCGGGAATAATCGCTGGGTTTCCTCCCGCAGGACGAATGGATTCGGCATAACGGTTATAATAATCTGCGAAACGGCCTTGGCTTTCATAAATAACACCAAAAAAACTGAGCTGTTTCCCAATACCTCCTTGGGTGTAAACAAGACGGGTATTGTTATAGGTGTCAATATCCGCATCAAAATCCTTTCCGGCCTGCAAATCCACGCCAGCATCAAGTGTTAACCAGTAGCCTTTTCCTTTAATGGTAACGAGGTGTTCGTTCCAAAGTTTTCGGCCAAACCATGAAGTTTTGTCTTTCAAAAGTGCTTTGTTGGCGGCATCAAAATCGTAATATTTATTTACTTCACTATAAATGTATGGCTTTTGGGCGGTGTGATTGTTCAGGCCAACACGGTTTAAAGCTGGGTCAAAAAGGCTGTAATTGTGGTGCGAAAGTGGAATGTTTATGTTGCTTTTATACTCTTCATTGTTATAAGGTAGGTTCTCAATGGCATCATATTCGTTCACTAAAGCTTCTCTTTCGTTTTTTGCGGAAATTTCGGCTGTTTGAATAATACTTTCGCCCGGAGCAACCAAGGGAATGGCAATGGGCAAAGTAAACTGGACGTAAGCTGGCGAACCGTTATAGGTAGCTGGGGCCACTTGGGGAAGAGTTTCAAAAACCCGCCGTGCTTCTTGTTTTAATTCATCATAAATGCCATCCACATATAAAACTTTGAACTTTCCATCTTTGGTAACCTCAAAAAGTACGTTTACATTTCCTTTGTAATTTTCAGCGAATACTTTTTCGGGAACTTTAAAATTCTGAAAAATGAATTGTTGCAAGGTGTTTTTAAAACAACTTTCCATAGCATCTACATCTGCACTGGCACATTCTTTAAAAACTGGGTATTTTTCATATTGGGCAGAAGGAATCTGCGCAAAAGATACTATTGAAAAACAAAAAACAAAAAGGAAGAGAAACTGCTTCATCGGGGTTTAAACGTTTAAAGCCGAAAGATACAGTTTTTTTACAATGACCGTATTCAAAAAAAGCTCCCATTTTAGTGGGAGCTTTCACTTTTCGGTTCAACTATTTTATTGAATTTTAAAAACAATGGGCACGGTATATAGCACAGCTACGCTTTTATCACCTTGTTTTCCAGGCTTCATGCGCGGTAAACTTTTGATGACCCGCTGTGCTTCTTTCTTTAAATTTGCATCGTGCGAATTTGCAACAACGTCAGTTACAAAACCATTAGAATCAATTTTGAAATTGACATATATTCTGTGGGTTTCGTTCGCGTTTAAATCTTCCAACAATTCCTTTCTGAAATTCTTATTGATAAACGAATTTATATTTGAAGAAAGACACTCGATTTTTTCGGCATTGGTCCCGAAAGCCTCACAACCTGGGAAAACTGGAACAAACTCAACATTTATGATGGACCTTGGCGCCTCTGGTTTAGGATCGATTGGAGGATTTACCGTAGTTGTTGGAGTTTCAACTATAGGTAAATCACTTGGAGCAATGGGGGTTTCAACATCTGGAGCTGTATCTGGTTTTACATCAAATGTGTTACTTTTTACCATTTTTTGAATGGGCATCCGTTTTTCTACTATCTTTTTTATTGGTTCAGATGGTTTAGGTCGGTCCACATCAATTACATAGTCCATCATTGGAAGCTCCATTTCACCTTCAAAAGTTGGCGGCTTTGCGTCAGCGATCCTCATTTCAAAATTGGTTTGCATCACGAAGAAAACAATCAACAAACTAGCAATAACACCAATTTGAAAAAACAAACGCGAGTTCCATTTAATATTGATCTGCTTTTTTTCAGCTCTCTTGTTTCGGATATTTTTTACGGTTGCTTTCATAATTATAACATTTAATGGTTAACACATTTATGAAATACAACTGTTGTGCCAAAATGAAAAAACCCTGTATTTACAGGTGTAAATACAGAGTTTTTGAGAATTACTACAATTTATTTTATTGAATATCAAACACTATTGGAAGGGAATAAAGTACCCCAACTGGTTTTCCGCGTTGTTTTCCCGGAGTCATATCTGGCAATGATTGCACAACGTTTACGGCTTCTTTTTCAAGTCTTGGGTGCGGAGCGCGTGCGCGAACATCCACAACCTTTCCGTTTTTATCAATCTTAAATTGTACGGAAATACGCTGTCTTCCTTCCAGTCCCAAATCTGACGCAAGGTTTGTATCAAATTTTTTGTTTATGAACTCACTGATTTTAGCGGACATACATTTCTTTTTCGCATCGTTTCCTTTTTCATTCTCGCAGCCTGGATAAACAGGCACGTTTTCAATTACTGCGAAAGGAACGTCGGCAATTTCTTCTTCCACCACTTCTTCCTTAATTTCCTTTACCTCAACAATTTTTTTATCCTGTTTTGCTTCCGTGGATTGTATAATTGTTTCGGGCTCTTCGTCTTCGTCCTGCATAACCTCGATCACTTCTGGTGCTGGTGGCGGTGGCGGTGGCGGTGGGGGTGGTGTTAATTGCTGTGTGATTGGGACTATCTCTTCAAGATCGTCTCCTACGTCTAGTTTTCCGAAGTCTTTATTAGATTTATCGTAAGATTTCCATTCAATTGCTTGCCAAGCAAGGAAAAGCATTACGACCATTCCAAGTTGGAAAAAAAGCATACTTCTGCGGCTAACGTCTGCTTTCGAATTTTTTTTGTGTTCCATAATAGTGGGTTTAACTTGTTGCTAAAATATAGAAAATCATTCAATTTAAAACATAAACGAAATTTTAAATTTTTAAATGCTTTTTTATGCTTCTGAAAAAAAAGATTCCAAGCAATGTGCCTAACAGATTCGCAGCCACATCAAAAATATCTGCTGTTCGCGACACCGTTAACAGCCCCTGCAATATCTCAATTATTATGCCATAAAGTAATATTGAAAATAGCAGAATCATTATCTGTTTAACATTTAATGGGAAGCCGTTTTTTGCGTAAAAATAGTACATCCACAAATTTATCAAAATAAAATAAATTGTGCTGTGCACTATTTTATCGGCTGCGGAAAAATCCAATTTCGGCAAATCGGGACTTGGAATGAAAAAAAGGATAGTGATGGCGCAACTGTAGCATACAGCGATAAGCAACAGGGTTTTATGCCCCAATAAGTGCTTTGTATGCGGCATCGTCCAAAAGTTCAGCTATTTCATCGGGGTTTGAAATTTTCATCTTTATCATCCAACCTTCGCCATAGGCATCTGTGTTTACCTTTTCGGGTTCAGATTCCAGACTTTCGTTGAATTCAATTATTTCCCCGGAAAGTGGCAGAAAAAGGTCAGAAACCGTTTTTACTGCTTCCACGGTTCCAAACACTTCTTCTTTGTCCATAGTGTCGCCTACGGTTTCAACTTCCACATATACAATGTCGCCAAGTTCGCCTTGGGCGAAATCAGTTACTCCAATAGTGGCCGTATCGCCTTCAATCTTGACCCATTCGTGGTCTTTTGTATATTTTAAATTAGCTGGTACATTCATAATCAATTAATATATTAAGAGTTTCTTAGTTTCCAAAGTTATAGCGAAGGGTAAATCCGCTTCTGATTGTGGTTTGAGGGAATGCCGTGGAAATGGCATATTTAGAGAATGTATGGTCATAATAGAACAATGCCGTTAGGTTTTTGCTCAAGGCATAATCAATAGACAACTGCGCACCATAGATGGTTTGACCGGCCGTGGTTTGGCTGTTCAGGATGTCCAAATACCTTATAATGGTTATATTATCTCTTCTGGAAAGGTCCACTTTAAAGTTCAGATCGCTCGTGATTACGGATTTTTTTCCTCCAAAATTAGTGGAGATACGAAGGTCCTTAACTCTATAGCCAAGTCCGATAATGTATTCATTTCCTTTTATTTCCGTGAGTAAATTGTTCGCAAAACTCAATGAAAGCGCACGGTCTTTTCGCATTTCAGCAAGGATTTTTACAGAGTTGTTCATTTCAAAATCCACTTTTAACAAAGGCGAAAACTGCTCGGTTAAGTTTACATTGGTCAACAATGTTTTTACCTTAAAGTTACCCGCTTGGTCCGTTGCACTGGGCTCCGCTGGGTTATAGTCCAAATTGGATTGAAACTGGTTTACCGTATAGCTTGCCCTATATCCGTGGGAAAGTGAAAAACGTTTGAAGTTTTTCTTGAACCAGGGAATTTTCATCAATCCGGTATATTTTATATCCCAGTTAGGCAGTGGAATGTCCCGGAATATGCCCGTTTTTTCTTTAGAAGCATTACTTCCTTTATAGGCCGAAAGAAATGCTGGCAATAACACATCTTGACTGTTTCTTCCAAAACCAACTGGGTAACCCTCTGCATCTCTCGGAATCGCACCTCCTTGATAATAGTCTTCGGCAAGTCTGTTTGCAATGATCAATCGGTTTTTTCGGAAATCGTCAAAAGCAGCAGAGCTGTTTTCGTCACTGGTGCTAAAAGCCGTTTTTACCAATACCGTCGAAATATTGAAATTTCCATAGGTTGTTGGAGTCAATGAATTGTAAAGGCCATCCTGGACAATATAGTTTTCGGCGTAGTTTTCAGAATATATTCTGCTACCGTTTACATCTACGGTCAAGTCCTTTATTGGTTCCAAATTGGCTTGGATGTCCATTTGGCGGCTTTCAACCTCCGTGTATTGTTGGTTGAATTCGGGGTACAACGTTAACCACCCTTTTTGTGCGGCCAGTTCTCTCACTTCCGCCTGACTTCCAAAAACGAAACCTGCAGTTGGTTTAAGAGTTCCAATGAAACCAATGGACGGCAAATAGCCGGGCAAATAAATACCGTTGTTTTCTTGATAGTTGAACTGGATTTTCTTCAACATAGTTGCGAAGCCAATAGCGGTATTCAAAGCTTTATCGCCAGTGTTCAAGCCTCCTTCGGTTCCTCCTTTTCCAAGGACGTTTGGAGAACCTGTTTTTCCGTTTGAAAGTTCCTGTTTTTCTTCTTTCCCCAATTTGCCTTCCCTTCCAGCTTTTCCTTCTTTTTCGGAATTCTTTTCTCCAACTTCACCGCCTTCAGCAGGTGTTTTTTTCTTGCTCTTCTTGATTTTGGTAAGTCCCACATAACGGTAAAAACCGTTCATATCTATACTGGAATTGAATTGGTGCGTACTCGCATTCTGTATGGAATTACCCAAATTATAGGTATTTGTGGTGCCATCGCTCAATTGGATGGGCAACTCGTTAAACTGTTTGCTTCCCGCCTGCCATTGATAATCGCCCGTATAGGAATAGGTTCCCCTAATAAATTTCAAAAATGGGAACTTGCTGAATGGTAAATCATAATTCACTTGCAATGATTGAAAATGTTGGTTCGGATTGCCCACATCAAAGAACCCGTCCCAAACGCCTATTTCGTTGTTTACAAAACCAGCGTCGTCCAAATAATTGTTCACAATCATATTATTGGTAGAAGTGAAGTTTAAACGCAATGATTTGGTCAAGTTATGATTGATGGTATATTGCCAATCGAAAAGGAAATTTCGTTGGTATAATTTTGGCAGGCCAATATTGCCAGAATCCCTATTTATTTCCCTAAATTTTTGCTCGTTGTACTGCCGTGTGATATTGGAACTTACAGAAATATTGGTAGGCAAATAATTAAAGTTGAAATCTTTCATGAATTGCCAATATTTCCCCCTAAACAAGGAATCATTCTTTTTGAAAGGTTCCACAGGTTTTGCCGTGAAATTGTAATTATAGGTTGCCCCTACACGAACGTTTTGCTCCAAGGCATCTTCCACTTCAAAATCGTGATGGTCTGTTTGGTTATATGAAAAGGATGCTGTAAGGTTTTCTACATCATACACTTTCCCTTTGGCATCGCCAGTGCGTTCTTTACGAACCCCTATTAAGTTTACACTTTGTCGTTTGGTATAATTTACCGATTGTTGCTTTATTCTATCCTTTTCGCCTTGGTCCTCTTCACTATCCAAACGTGCTTCCAGTTCAATATCTTGGAATTCGGGGTCGTACTGGGGGGTTATCAATTCCTCCGAACGCCCATAGTTGAAAGGAAATTGGATTCCCCATTTTTTTGGCAAGAGTTGCCCAAAGTTCCAGTTTGAAACTACATCATATTGTTGCAAATCTTCGCGGCTTCGCTGGTTTGGGCCCTGTTCTATGGAACCAAAACCAATGGTGCTGCGTTTTCCGGTGGCACTGATGGTTGCAAAATCTGCAACGTTGGCATCCATACTCACCACGGCAGCCCATCCACCTTTGTTTTTTAGTTCAGACATTCTGAGCTCGTTGAACCAAACTTCACCGCATATATCGTTAGAGGATCTGTTCTTTAATCCGAGCATTATAGTACGAACATTCCCAAAACTTGGGTTTCCTTTTATACCAATTTTGAGTTCGTTTTCGCCATTGGTGCTTCCGCCATCAAGTTCAGATTGGTTAAAGAAGTTTACTTTGGTTTGATCGTAAAGTACCGTGTTGCCTAGCACTTTTGTTTTCACTTGCTGGAGCAATTCCAAGGGTAAATTCAAGCGGTTTGCAAGTGGCCAAATTTCCTCGGCAGACCTAGCGCCAAAATTTGTTGGGTTCAACGGAATTTGGATTTCGTAATAGTTATTGGTAAGGTCATTCCCCAGACGAATAAATGCAACTAGTTGGCCATTGCTGAGTTCCGTTTGATTTTGAAGTGATTCTGCGTGAATGAACATTTCCAGGTTTTTGTACTGGCGCATGTCCACATTAAAGCTTTTATACACCGAACGGCCATCGTTGGGTTCCAAACCACACACGCGCAAAGCAAGTGACTGCTCGTTTTCGCGGATAATATTATTGTTGTTGTTAAATTCCTCGCGCTGAAGCCCTGGGGGAAGTACATACGGAATAGGTTCGCGGTTTTCGTTTTCTTCAATGCTAACGGCTTCCACTTCAAAGAGGGTATCGTCGTTTGCGGGATCTTCAAAGGTTACGTCGTCTAAGGTTTTTTCAAATTTTCTGTAATCGCCACGTACCAATTCCAACGTACCAAAACGCAGGACGGTATTCTGGGTAAATTTTGAAAGGAACATTCGCATAAAACGAATGGATCTATAATCTGAAATTCCTCCTTTTGCTTGGTCAGGCTTGCTGATTGGAATTTTAAATTGTATCCAACGCACAGGGATCACGTTATTGTCTTGGGTGGTTACTTCCAGCTCCTTCACATCAGCGATATAACTGTTGTTCTCTCTATTCATCCCTGGAAACATAGGAACATTGTATTCAAAATAGCTATTAATCGTGTTCATGGTGTTGTCACGATTTATATCTTCCACATCTGGTTGGGCTGTGCTTCCTCGGTTGGTGTTTGTAACCTCTACTGGTGAATTTCCTTGGGTTCCGTTGTATTTTAGGTAACGGCCCAGAATGTTTCCTTCGGCCTGTAAAAAATATTGGTAGTTGTCATTTGCAGGATCGGGCAATCCACCAAAAGCAGCCCTTAGTGCCATATTGGTAGGATTCGGAGGGTTTTGATGATCGAAAGGTTCATCATCATCATTTAGTCCATCCAAACCTATATCTTGATTGATGCGCTCTTGTCCTTCGCTATCAAAAGTATAGACCAATGATTGGTTGGCGGGCGTCCTTCCCATTGCTGAAGGAATTGTATTGGCACTGCCACCCTCTTTTGGCAAACCGTTTTCATATTGCTTTCTTCCGTCTTTCAATATATCTTCGGAAATACTACCAAGATCAAAATTCAAGGTTCCTCCTGGATTTCCGTTGTTTTCTTCATATATGAAAGGGTCCATCACCCAAAACTGTATGTACTCTACGTTTGATTTTTCAAAATCAGTAGTGGTAATCTGCCTCATTATTCCCCCAAAACGGTCTTCAGGTTTGGTTAAGGTATTGGTTCCGCTGGCATCGTGACTAAAGTTGTATTCTCCACGTGTGGAAGGATAATAAGCCAAATCTAACGTAAAGAGTGCCTGCGTCTGCCCTTGGATAATATCTTGGTTTGGAAAAATTTCATCTCTAAAAACACGGCGTGAAAATGGGGAAGAAAGGTCTTGATCATTGATGCCTTCTGGGCGTTGGCTACTATAGAAAATTGGGTCAATAGTGTACCAAGCCAATTTTGCACGGTTGAAATTGTAAGCCAAATCGTTATTTTCCAACTCTCCTCCGTAATCCAATGGCGTACTGGCCAAAGACCAACTGCTGGGAGAGCTAATATCATTCCCTGTTTGCGAAGCTTCAAAATCGTCAATATAAACCGTTGTTTTTCCTCCGAATTCGGAAACTTTTGGCGCTCCCGGTTTCAAATATGCAAATTCGCTGCGGAGAGAGATATTCGATTCCACATCGGTATCAATATTGGGAAGATGGTTCACCATTCGGGTAAGGAACGGTACTTCGGTAGAATAATTTAAGTTTATTCCAAAGATTGAATTGTTGATTGGCTCTACGCCATAAGAGGATTTTTGGGTCAATGGGCGTTCCCTGAGGTTTAAATAGGTAGCGCCAATAAGGAATTTATCGCTGATTTTATGCTCCACATTCAAGCCCATAAAACGTTTGCTCTGTTGCCCAAAAAGAGAATTGTTCTCGGTGCTTACAGAGATGGGGATGTTGCTGTTCAGCAGTGCTGGGTCCAAAATCTGAACCCTTCCCAATTGGTAGTTTACGGTGTAATCCACCCCTTCCACCAACGTTCTTCCTCCAGCCGTTACTTTTACAGAACCTTGCGGAATGTTAAAAGCCCCAATAGGGATTCCATCCGCTCCGGTGGATTTGTAACTTCCCTTTAATTGAAACTTATTTTTTTCGCTCTCCTGTTGTTCGGCCTCTGTTTTTGTTTCGGTATAAAGTGTCCGAAAGACGTATTTATCTTGGTTTGCGTTGTATGTTGCGGGCATACTATAAGTTGCTGGTACTGCGGGTACGTTCAGTTTATCGAACAAATGTTCCCCGAAAGGTTCCACCGTTGTAAAAATAATCCTGCCGTTTTGAGTATCTACCGTTATTCCTGGAAGAAAATCTATAAACCCATCGCCGCCCTGCACTGGGTCATTATTGAAATTCAATCTGTCAAGATTGAAAACTTTTAGAAGAATTTGATTTTTAACATCCTCGGGAAGTTCTGCCGCAGGATGGCCCACAGTTGCCTGTGCTTCTTTTATATAGTTAAGTGGCGAAGGATCTGTGTAAAGAATATTCAATTTGAAATCTTCCTTTTCAAGCTGGTACGCCCCAATTGGGTAGATGTTTTTCATCATCAAATTCCAGGTTGGTTCTTTCACACTGGTAATGCTGCTTTTCAGAAGTTTTACCACAAGGTTTTGGGCAAGCCCACCTTGTTGTCCACCTGTAGGATTTCCACCTCCGTTGTTGGGTTGGTCTCCTCCGTTTGCTTCCACTCCGTCACTGGAAAATTCACCCACTTGATATACTTTCCCGTTCACGGTAAATTGGTATGAAACGGCAAGGACCTCATCATTGGTCAAACGTTGGTTCAATGATATGTAGCCCAATTGTGAGTTGAGTGTATATTCGCCCTGATCTAATCTTCGGGCATTTTCCAGTGTGGCAAAATCGGTACCTTCATTAACCGAAACACCTGTAAAACCTTGGCGTACGGTTGCCACATCGCGGATTGCGGGATTGAGCAAGGTAGGCTGCCCACCATTTATCCCAAAGGGGTTAAAAAGGTTGTTGGTATTATCGGGATACGCATTCTGGCCTGCCCGTATAAAACCTCCCGGCGGAACGTCCAGCCCAATGTTTGTGGGATCGGATTCCCCAATATCCTGCACAGCCACAATATTACGAACGTTGTCCGTACGGCTGGTGCGGTTGGTAATCCAAACCTCCATCCGGGTAATCTGCACGTTGCTGTTTATGAAAGGATATTGCTTTAGGGCACGGTCATAATTGTCCCTAAAATAATGCGCAAGGAAAAAGTGACGGTTGTCGTCATAATCCAATGCGAAAAGCTCAAAATCTGTAATGGTTGCGCCGCCTTCCGCAGTAACGGAGCGGGTTTCGGATTTTTGTTCGGAGAAAACCCCGGTAATGGTAGTCTTGCCAAACTGAAGTTGTGTCTTTACGCCAAAAAGACTTTGTGCGCCTTGAATCAAAGAACTGTTCAACGGCATACTCACGTTACCCACTTCTATTTTTTGAATGATGTCATCTTCAGTTGGGGTGTATTCCAACTTTATCTGGTTCTGGAAATCGAAGGTGCTTTCGGTATCGTAATTCGCGGTAACTTGAAGTCTTGTTCCCACTTTTGCCAAAAGGCTTAAACTGATGCGTTGGTCAAAATCAAAGGAGAAATTGCTTCGGTTTCGTGGGGAATAAGCAGGATTGTCTTGTTTTGTATAAAGCAAACCTAGATCCATTTCCACGGAACCTTGGGGGATTACTTCGATGGTATTCCCTCCAAAAATGGATTCAAAAAAGTTTGAATTCACATAAAAAGTGGGAAGTAGATTTTTCTGTTCTTCTTCAGAACCCGCTTTGCGTCCATCAGCAGCATCTATTTTTTGTTTAAAATACGCTTTCATCTGCTCCTCTTGAACGAGGCGTTGGTATTCCTGAGGGGTAAGAATGATAGGGTAAGTAATGTTAAAACTACCCAATGTTTGGGTATAGATATATCTATCCGTTATAGGGTCATACGTATAAAGATCCTTAATACTGGTGGGATTGGGAAGATCCATCCGTCCCATCTCGTTGCCTACGGCTGTAGTGTCCTGCGCCAGCGAAACATTGCTGACCATTATGAAACCTACTATTGCTAAAAGCTTAAAAAAGCCATCCTTGTAAACGTAATTTTTTGCCTTCAAATTTTACAAATTTTTTAAAGCTTGTTTAATGATCATTTCTATCGTAGCCTGCGGATTTTCTTTCACAATGCTATCTACCACCTTTTCAGACTGTTTGCGAACAAAACCTAAGGTCTCCAAAGCAGATAACGCTTCATTTTTGTTCGTATTGCTCGATCCAGCAGAAATTGACGACAAACCGTACACTTTTAAAATCTTATCTTTTAAATCCAAAACCACACGTTGGGCGGTCTTGGCTCCTATCCCTTTTACGGATTGAATTGTTACAATATCGTTTGTTGCAATGGCATCCAAAACTTGCTCTGGCGCCAAGGAAGAAAGCATTGTTCTTGCAATGCTTGCTCCCACTCCGGAAACGCTTATCAACAATTTAAATATTTCACGTTCCGCAACAGAGGTAAACCCGTAAAGGGTGTGGGAATCTTCCCGAATGAGCAAATGTGTAAACAATTTAACATTTTCACCAGTGGGGAGTTCGGAAAATGTGTGCAACGAAATATTGATAAAGTAACCTACCCCATTGCAATCTATCACTACATCGGTCGGGTTTTTTTCAACCAGTTTGCCCTGTATATGGGTTATCATATGTTAACGAAAACTTAAAGGGTCAAATATAGTATAATTATTTACAACTGCCATTGGGGTTTTTGTGAAAATATTGGGGTTTAACTAAGCTTCAAAATCCTCATTTTTTTAAATGGTTCAATTATTTCGAAAAAAAACAATAGCTATGAGCATCTTTTTTTTAATACTAATCTTATGAAATACCTTTGGAAGAGATTTTCACACGTTAAGGAAGGTGTAAAACACGTTGGCAGACGTATATTTATACGTTGCGGAACGTATTCAGCACGTTAACAAACATAAATACCTTAATGGAACGCGTATAACAGGGATAACTTCTTATTCCCCCTGCTCTGGCACCCGCTTCTCTTTCTGCTGTGCATCCACAACCGCCACGGCACTCATATTTACCATTTCCTCAACGCTGGCGCCCAATTGAAGAATATGAACAGGTTTGCGCATTCCCAACATAATTGGGCCGATGGATTCTACATTGTTCAGTTCTTTCAACAATTTATAGGTACTGTTTGCTGAATCGAGGTTTGGGAAAATAAGTGCGTTCACCTTTTTGCCCGCCAGTTTTGAAAACGGAAATTTCTTTTGAAGCAATTCTGGATTTAAAGCGAAATCGGCCTGCAGTTCACCATCCAGTATCATATCCGGATTACTTTTATGAATTAATTCCACAGCTTCACGAACTTTTGTGGCGTGCGGATCTTTGGAAGAACCAAAGTTGGCATATGATATCATTGCAATTACAGGCTCCAATCCAAACATTTTCATGGTGTAATTTGTCATCTGCGCAATCTTTGCAAGTTCCTTTGCGGTGGGGTCAATGTTTATAGAGGTGTCTGAAATAAACAAGGGACCGCGTTTGGTAAGCATTAAGTTTGTGGTGGCCACTTTGGTAACACCTTCAAACCTTCCAACAGTTTCAAAAACCGGGATTACCACCGAAGGATAGGAACGTGAATAACCTGAAATCATACAATCCACATCACCTTCGCTGAGCATCATTCCCGCAAAGTAGTTTCGCTCACGCATCAATTTTTCTGCGGTATAAAGCGATATTCCGCTCCTTCTTCGTTTTTCCCAAAGTTTTTGGGCGTAACGTTGAAGTTTATCAGGTTGTTCATCGCTCTTGGGATCGATGATTTCAATATTTCCCTCAAAATCAATTTGCCCCATTAATTCGAGGATAGTTTCTTTTCTTCCCAACAAAACAGGAATTCCAATGCCTTCTTCATAAACAATCTGTGCAGCTTTCAAAACGTCTATATGATCTGCTTCAGCAAAAACAATTCGTTTGGGGTTCAATTTTGCACGGTTCAATAATAATCGAACAATTTTGTTATCACTGCCCATACGTTCATAAAGCTCGTCCTGATATTTTTCCCAATCGGTAATTTCGGTAGTGGCCACGCCGCTATCCATCGCAGCTTTAGCCACGGCGGGCGGAACAGCGGTTATCAGTCTTGGGTCAAAAGGTTTTGGGATGATGTATTCTTTACCAAAGGTAAGTTTCGTTTCGCCATAGGCAATGTTCACTTGTTCTGGAACAGGCTCTTTGGCAAGATCTGCCAATGCCTTTACCGCAGCCATTTTCATGGCTTCGTTGATTTTTGTTGCGCGAACATCCAGCGCTCCGCGGAAAATAAACGGGAATCCAAGCACATTGTTCACTTGGTTGGGATGGTCACTGCGGCCTGTGGCCATAATGATGTCCTTCCTTGTTTTCACCGCCAGATCGTATTCAACCTCAGGATCAGGATTGGCCATTGCAAAAACAATGGGGTTTGGCGCCATACTTTTCAGCATTTTTGGGGTTACAATATTTTTAACTGAAAGACCTACAAATACATCGGCATCTTTCATAGCTTCTTCAAGTGTGTCTATTTTTCTGTGGGAAGCAAACTCTGCCTTTTCTTCGGAAAGACTTTCGCGGTCTTTCCGGATAACGCCTTTGCTGTCCAGCATTACAATGTTTTCACTTTTTGCTCCGAAGGCTTTGTAAAGTCGTGTGCACGAAACCGCTGCTGCGCCCGCCCCGCTAATCACAATTGAAGCATCTTCCATCTTTTTCCCCGAAATTTCTAAAGCATTGAGCAAAGCCGCTGCCGAAATGATGGCCGTGCCGTGCTGGTCGTCGTGCATTACGGGAATGTTCAACTCTTCTTTTAACCTTCTTTCTATTTCGAATGCTTCGGGAGCTTTTATGTCTTCAAGATTGATCCCACCAAACGTTGGCGCAATGTTTCTTACGGTTGCAACAAATTCATCTATGTTTTCGGTATTGATTTCAATATCAAAAACATCAATATCCGCAAAGATTTTGAAAAGCAATGCCTTTCCTTCCATCACTGGCTTGGAGGCTTCGGGACCTATGTTTCCCAAGCCCAAAACGGCCGTACCGTTTGTAATTACGGCAACCAAGTTTCCTTTGTTCGTGTATTTATAAACGTTATTGATTTCCTTTTCTATTTCAAGGCAAGGGTCTGCAACTCCCGGCGAATAGGCCAAGGAAAGGTCGCGTTGTGTTGAATAACTTTTTGTGGGGACCACCTGGATTTTTCCGGGCCTTGGTTTTGCGTGATATAAAAGCGCTTCTCTGCGTTTGCTTTGTTTGCTCATTTTTTTAGTAAATTTATTTAAATTTCCCGATTAGTTTGATTCGGGGAAAGTAGCTCAAAGGTAAGGATTTTGACAGAATCGTAAGCACAAAAATGAAGTATTGGTCAGCATAATTTCAATAAAAAGTGGCGTTAAAAACGTTATTTCCAATGTATATTGCTTTAATATTTTTAAAATTGTAACGCTTAAAAAAGAAAAAATTGAAGTTCAAGTGTATTCTCTGTTTTTTATTGCTTGCTGGCACTAGCCTACAGCTATCTGCACAGGTAAAAAAACCTGTGAAGGACAGCACGCAGTTATATGAAAAAATAGAAAAGTATTCCAAAAAAAGGAGCTTTACCAAAAAACTTTATGGACTGGTACTTAGGCCCACGGGCAATAGACCGAAAAAAAAATCTTCCATTGAAACCGAACCAAACTACAAACGTTTTGAGGGTAAAATTATCAGGAATATTATAATTAACACCAAGGATCCCTTTGGGTTTTCGTTTAGCGATAGTACTGAAACAGCAAATAGCTGGTTGGAAAAAATGGGGAACGCCATACATATTAAATCAAAAAGCATAGCAATTCGGAATTTTTTATTGCTGAAAGAAAATCAGCCATTGGACATCCTTTTATTGGATGAATCTGAGCGACTTTTGCGTGCGCAAAGTTATATTCGGGAAGTTGAGATTTCCCCTAAGTTTGTTTCACGAACGCAAGATTCAGTAGATATTACGATTGTAGCGCTTGACTCTTGGAGTATAACTCCCAAGGTGTCGTTCTCTAGCTCCCAGACCAAATTGAGATTGCACGAGCGTAATGTTATTGGTTTGGGCCACGAGTTTAAAATAGGGTTCTCAAAACGAATGGAAGATGGAAAAGAAGGTTTCCAAGCAAGTTATACCGTTCCCAATTTCAAAAACACTTTTATAAGCGCTCTTGGAAACTATGAAACGGAGTATGAAGGTTATTACGATAAAACCTTAGCTCTGGACAGAACATTTTATTCACCTTTGACGCGCTGGGGGGCGGGAATATTTTTGCAGGAACGCTTTTTGGCAAGAGAACTTCAAAATGACACACTAACTTACATTAATCAGAAATTCAAATTCATTGTGCAAGATTATTGGGTTGGCTATTCCTTCCGTATTTTTAAAGGAAATTCTGAAAGAGAACGCACCACCAATCTTATTGTAAGTGCCCGTTCATTGTTAGTGGATTATAAAAATATCCCTAACATTGAATATGATAGCATCAGGTTTTTTTCTGATGAAAAATTTTTTTTAGGAAGTATTGGCATTGCTTCTAGACAATTCATTGAAGATCGCTATATTTTTAAAGATGGTCTTATCGAAGACGTTCCCGTGGGGATTATTTATTCCATAACTGGAGGATTTCAAAATAAAAATCAATCAACCAGGTCATATCTTGGGGCAAAAGCTTCGTATGGTAACTATTTTAAATGGGGATTCATAAGTATGAACTTTGAATTGGGAAGCTTCTTCAATCATTCAAAAACAGAGCAAACTACATTTATTTTTCAGGCAAATTATTTCTCACATCTTTGGTTGCTTGGCGATAAATGGAAAATGAGGCAATTCATAAAACCGCAGTTTGTTATCGGGATCAACCGTTTGAATTCAATAGCTGACAGGCTAAGCCTTAATGAAAATTCAAATTTCAATGGGGTTTACGGCAATCTATATCTGGATCAAAGAAATGGAAACATTCAAGGTTTTGAAAGTCGCGAGACAGGTACTTCAAAATATGTGATCAATTTGCAAACCCAATTTTATTCCCCTTGGGAGCTTCTAGGATTTAGATTCAATCCCTTTTTAAATATTTCTGTTGGAATGCTTTCTGAAACTAACCGAAGTTGGCGACGCAACCCCATTTATTCCTCGTTTGGCGTTGGATGTATTATTCGGAATGATTATTTGGTATTCAGTTCCTTTCAATTATCCTTTGCCTATTATCCGCAAATTCCCGGACAAGGAAACAACATTTTTAAAACGAATGCTTTTGAAAATGACGATTTTGGGTTTCAGGATTTTCAGATTGGAAAACCGCGAACTACTATGTTTAATTAACCTTTTAAAAATTGAATATTTCGTTGTAGCCCAGAAAACTTGACGCGTTTTACCGCACTCTTTTTAAATATTTTTTGAAAAACTTCATCGGTAATTTCTTCCCAATCTTTTTTGGTCATTGAAAGCATTTCTGGGTGGGGATTGAAAAGTGGCTCGTTGTGCGGTTTGCTGAAACGGTTCCAAGGGCAAACATCTTGGCAAATATCGCAACCGAAGATCCAATCTTCAAATTTTCCTTTTTCTGAAATAGGAATTTCGTTTTTTAATTCAATCGTAAAATAGGAAATACATTTGCTACCGTCCACAACTTTATCTGCAATGATTGCATTTGTTGGGCATGCATCAATGCAGGCCGTGCAACTGCCACAATGGTCTGTTACGGGAGTGTCGTATTCCAAATCCAGATCGACGATCAATTCCGCAATAAAATAGAAGGAGCCCAATTGTTTTGTGAGCAAATTGCTGTGTTTTCCAATCCATCCCAAACCGCTCTTTGCAGCCCAAGCTTTGTCCAAAACTGGGGCGGAATCCACAAAAGCACGGCCGTGGACTTCGCCAATTTCTTCGGAAATGAAATTCATCAATTGTTTCAATTTATCTTTTATGATGAAGTGATAATCGGTGCCGTAAGCGTATTTCGAAATTTTATAGGTTTCTGAAGTTTGTATTTCCGCCGGAAAATAATTAAGCAATAATGAAATGACGCTTTTTGAATCGGGAACCAAAATTGTCGGGTCCAGCCTTTTGTCGAAATGGTTTTCCATATAGGCCATTTCGCCGTTTCTGTTTTTGTTGAGCCAATTTTCAAGGCGTGGGGCTTCTTCTTCGAGAAATTCGGCTTTGCTTATACCACAGGAAAGAAAACCGAGGCGTTTGGCTTCGGTTTTTATGAGGGTTGTATGTTTTGATTTTGCAGTCAGTGAAAATGAATGGTTCTATTTATAATGGTACCTACAGGCTGCAATAAACAAACTATTGTTTTCAAATTTGTAAACCAACCGATGTTCTGAATCAATTCTTCTTGACCAATATCCTTTTAAATCGCCTTTTAGTGCTTCGGGTTTACCGATACCCTCAAGAGGCGTTCGCATGCAGTTTTTTATAAGATCGTTTATTCTTTTTAGTTTTTTCCTATCTGTTGTCTGCCAAATCAAGTAATCATTCCAGGCATCGGAAGACCAAATCAATTTTATCATTCGATTAATTGATTTTCTTTACCCTCTCCAGATTCAAGTTCTTTAATGGATTTCAACAAAATGTCTCTGTTTGCGCCAGTAAGCAGATATGTGGTTTCTTTTAAGGAATTGTACTCGTCCAGTGGAACTAGTACCAAATCTTTACCGTCCTTCCTTTTTATAATAAGTTCACTTACGTCATCAATGACCTTATCCATCCAGTGTTTTAGATTGGTTCGCAATTCTGTATAATTGATTATTTCCATAGTTCAAATATACAAAAAGTACTTGAATACGTACTTAATCTTTTAATAATTTTTGATGTCCACTAAAAAATCCTATAAGGTCTTTAAAACCTTGCGGGAAAAAAGATTGTGGTTTAAAAAAGGCCACCCTGCGTGGGACCTTTAATTTTTCCCAAATGTTTATAGGCCGCTTCAGTAACTTCGCGGCCGCGAGGGGTACGCATAATGAAACCTTGCTGAATTAAAAAAGGTTCGTAAACTTCTTCAATGGTTTCAGGACTTTCGGAAACTGCCGTTGCTATTGTAGTGATTCCAACGGGGCCGCCTTTGAATTTTTCAATAATTGTTCTAAGAATTCTATTGTCCATTTCATCCAAGCCATGGGTATCAACGTTCAAAGCTTCCAAACCAAACTTGGCGATTTCGATATCAATCTTTCCGTTTCCCTTAATTTGTGCAAAATCGCGAATCCTTCGTAAAAGTGCGTTTGCAATCCGAGGTGTGCCTCGGCTTCTTCCGGCAATTTCTATTGCGGCTTCCATAGTAATAGGAACGTGCAAAATTCCAGAGCTACGTTGCAAAATTGTGGTGAGTAATTCGGTAGTGTAGTATTGTAATCTTGACGAAATACCAAAACGGGCCCGCATGGGTGCGGTCAATAATCCCGAACGGGTTGTTGCCCCAATAAGCGTGAAAGGATTGAGATTGATTTGGACCGAACGTGCATTTGGCCCAGATTCAATCATAATATCAATTTTATAATCTTCCATTGCGGAATACAGATATTCCTCCACAATGGGACTTAACCGATGGATTTCATCAATAAAGAGTACATCACGTTCTTCCAAATTTGTCAACAATCCTGCAAGATCTCCGGGTTTGTCCAATACTGGACCCGAAGTAACTCTTATGTTTACGTTCAATTCATTGGCGAGAATGTAGGCGAGGGTTGTTTTTCCCAATCCCGGAGGGCCGTGAAACAAAGTATGGTCCAGAGCTTCGCTGCGCTGATTTGCGGCTTGCACAAAAATTTGAAGATTCTCCAAAGCTTGATCCTGCCCCGTGAAATCATCAAAACTGAGCGGGCGGAGTTTTTTTTCAATATCCAGTTCCTGTGGCGAGAGATTTTCTCCGGTGGGATCGAGGTGTTCGTTCATAACACAAATATAGCAATCCTTTGGAAGACGTTTAAAAAAAGAAAGCCATACTTTTCAGTATGGCTTTCGAAATAAACTGTAGACTCCTCACATCTTACAAATTATTAACTCAAAGGTGTAAAGCTAGTGTAAAATGTCTAAAATTTTCTACGTAGTAATACGGATATTTTACTAAAAAAAAGACCCTTTCAAAACTGAAAGGGTCCATTGTTTCATATCTCTGGCATTTTAATGATCCAATTCCTCTTCATTATCCTGCAGTGGAACGTTCTGTGGAATAAAGTCTTGTCCTGGAATCACAAAATCTGTTTCGTCCTTGTTAAGCTTGCTGTAATCATAAGACCAACGATGCACATGCGGAATTGGACCATCCCAGTTTCCGTGTATGTGTTTTACTTCGGCAGTCCATTCCAAAGTTGTGGAATTCCAAGGGTTTTTAGGACCCATTTTTCCGTAGAACATTGAGTGAATAAAGTTGTACAGAAACACGACTTGAACGGAAATCGTCATAATTGCAAAAATGGACATTACCACGTTTATGTTCGCCAAATCGTCAAAATACGGGAAGCTGCTATTGGTATAATATCTTCGCGGAAGCCCAGCCAACCCAATAAAGTGCATAGGAAAAAATATTCCGTAGGCGCCAATGGCCGTAACCCAAAAGTGAATATAGCCCAGTTTTTTGTTCATCATCCTTCCCTCAAACATTTTCGGGAACCAGTGATATACCCCAGCCAAAAATCCATAAGCTGCGGAAATACCCATTACCAAATGGAAGTGGGCTACAATGAAATAGGTATCGTGAATGTTTATGTCTAAGGCACTGTCGCCCATAATAATTCCTGTGAGTCCTCCGGTAATGAATGTGGAAACAAAACCAATACACCAAAGCATGGCCACGTTCATTTGTAGCTTTCCACGCCATAATGTAGTTATCCAGTTAAAGGATTTTACTGCGGAAGGAATAGCTATCAAAAGGGTTGTAAATGTAAATACCGATCCCAAAAACGGGTTCATACCGGAAACAAACATGTGGTGCCCCCAAACAATAGTGGATAGAAATGCAATTGCCAAAAGAGAAGCTACCATGGCCCGATACCCGAAGATAGGTTTACGGGAGTTGGTCGCCATGATTTCGGAAACGATTCCCATTGCAGGAAGAATCACGATATAAACTTCCGGGTGTCCTAAGAACCAGAAGAGGTGTTCAAACAATACGGGCGAACCTCCCTGATGGTGCAACACTTCGCCAGCGATATAAATATCAGAAAGGAAAAAGGACGTACCGAAACTTCTATCCATAATCAACATCAAAACAGCTGAAAAAAGGACTGGGAAGGAAACAACACCAATGATTGCTGTTAGGAAAAAAGACCACACTGTAAGTGGCAGTCTGGTCATGGACATTCCTTTGGTGCGCAGGTTTATCACCGTCACAATAAAGTTAAGAGAGCCCAGCAAAGATGCGGCAATAAATATGGCCATGGAAACTAGCCACAGTGTCATTCCAGTACCCGATCCGGGTATAGCTTGGGGCAATGCGCTCAATGGTGGATAAATAGTCCATCCTGCGGAAGCTGGTCCAGCTTCAACGAATAATGAACATAACATTACAGCACTGGAGATAAAAAACAACCAATAGGAAACCATATTAAGGAATCCAGAGGCCATATCGCGCGCTCCAATTTGAAGTGGGATAAGCAAGTTGCTGAAGGTTCCGCTCAAGCCAGCGGTCAAAACGAAGAACACCATTATGGTTCCGTGTATGGTGACCAAGGCCAAGTAAACACTTGGATCCATAACTCCGTCTGTTCCCCATTTGCCGAGCAATATTTCAAAAATGGTAAACTTGTGGTCCGGCCAAGCCAGTTGCAATCTGAACAATAATGACATCAAAATACCAATGACACCCATAAATATACCAGTAATCATATATTGCTTTGAGATCATCTTATGATCTTGGCTAAAGATATATTTGGTTACAAATGTTTGTTTATGATGATGCCCGTGATCGTCGTGATTATCTTCTGCTGCGTGGATCTGTGCGTGTGCTGACATATCTTTTTAAGCTACTATTATTAATTTATTTGCTAAGTTGTTCTGCCAAAGTGGGCTGTTCTGCCAACCAGGCTTTATAATCTACTTCAGACTCTACTATAATTTTCATTTGCATATTATAGTGGCTGATTCCACATATTTTATTGCATAAAAGCAAGTAATCAAATACATAAGGTTCCAGAGGTTCATTTCCCGCCGCTACCAATGCTTCGCTTTTTGAACTTCTTAATTCATTAATATGGTTGACTTTTTGGACAATGTGATCATTTAGCCTCATCTCTTCCGTAGTAATGGTAGGGGTTAAGGCAAATTGTGTAATCATACCAGGCACACAGTTCATCTGCGCCCTGAAATGGGGCATATACGCTGAGTGCAGCACATCTTGCGATCGCATTTTGAACAACACTTTTCTGCCAACTGGCAAATGCAATTCGGTTACAATCTTATCATCCTGTCCGTTTGGATCAGCAGGATCTACACCCAGTTGGTTAATACCTTCAATCAATCGAACATTTGCTTCCCCAAGAGTATTGTCATTTCCACCGTAACGGGCCTTCCAGTTAAATTGTTGGGCATATAATTCAACTATCAATGGGTCATCATCTTTATCAACATTCATAATGTCGGTCCAAGTAAAAAGACCATAAATGATAAGGCCAGCAAGAACCACCACTGGAATAATGGTCCAAATAAACTCCAGCTTGTCGTTATCTGCATAGAAGGTTGCCCTTTTCACTTTGTTGCCGCGATATATAAATGCAAAATAATGCAACAACCACTGAGTGATGATACCGGCAACAAAAATAAGGATCATCGAAACCAACATTAAGGTATCAATCTTGGCACCGTGTTCAGATCCTGATTCGGGCAGAAGAGTCTCTGCCCAATACCAAAAGCAAAGAATGGCCAAAATATAGATGAAGGCCAAAAAAGCCATCATCAAATAGCCATGTGTGTTATTGTCCTTATCTGAAGCTATTTCGGAATGGACTGTGGGCTTTGCCTTCGCCAATTGGAAAATTCTGTTCATTTGCCAAACAGAGATTCCAAAAAGGATGATTACTATTATAACTAAAAATGCGGTCATCTTTACAATTTATTCTTTATACTAATTGATTAAAAATGGTAGTTTTCACTTTCCCTAATAAATGGGTCGTTTTTCGGTCTTAGGGAAACCTTGCCAAGTCCCTTTCCAACAATAAAAATGAAAAGTCCAGTAAAAAACAACAAGGCTGCTATTTCAGGTATTCCAAAACTCCAATTGTGGCCCACTGTGGATGGCATCACTAATAGGAAAACATCTATATAGTGCCCTACCAAAATAAATACGGCTGCTATAACCACAAACCAAGGTATTCTTTTGTAATCACTATTCATCAATACCAGAATAGGAAACACAAAATTAAGGATAAGCATTCCGAAAAACAACACTTTGTATTCCTGTATTCTTATTATGAAATAGGTAACTTCTTCCGGAATGTTTGCATACCATATCAACATAAACTGTCCGAACCACAAATAGGTCCAGAAAATACTGAAGGCAAACATATATTTTCCAAGGTCGTGAAGGTGTTTATCACTCACGAAAGGAATAAGGCCCAGGCCTTTTAAATGAATGGTCACCAAAGCGATCACGGTAATTGCAGAAACAAAGAAACTTGAAAAAATATACCACGCAAACAAGGTACTGTACCAGTGCGGCGTCATAGACATAAACCAATCCACAGACATTGAAGCTTCAGTAACGATAAAGAATATGAGGAACAACACAGATGCCTTAAAGTTTTTTCTGTAAGGTGCATAATTATTTGCATCAGCCTGTGCCAAGGAGTTTTTTCGTGAAAAATAGCGGTACAAGTTCCAACCCAAAAGATAAATTACCGCTCGGATTACGAAGAAAGGAAAGTTCAAATAACCTGCCTTGCCCTGAAGAATTTTATCTCCCGCCACCAATTCGTGGTCTTGCCAAGGATAAAAATGTGTGCCAGCGAAAACAACAATCAAGAATACAATTACCGATCCCGGCAACAAATAAGCAGTAATTCCCTCCATTATTCTATAAAGCACAGGAGACCATCCGGATTGGGAAGCAAATTGAATTGCATAAAAAACCAGTACCCCCAAAGCTATCATCATAAAGAAAAACGCTGCCACAAAAGTTGCGGACCAAGGTCTAGTTTGCAATTGGTGCAAAACGTGCTCTTCGTGCGAAGTTGCGCCTTGTCCCTCTGCTTTTAAATCAGTGGCGTTTTCCATTGCGGTTGCTGAGTAACCTTCCTGTCCACGGGCTTCATCAACGAAGTTGGCCGTTTCCCCTCCTTGGTGTTCCGCAGTGGCTTGACTTTCGCCGTGATGGCCTTCTTGCTCGGCCATTATTTTTTTAACATCGTCGATGGTTTTCGGTGTGGTTAAAAACCCGAAGATTATTCCAGCAAGCCCAAGGACTATCAGAACAATAGAAAACAGTTTTAAATTTCTTGGTAGCGTGTACATATCTTTAGCTATTCTCTTTTAAATCTTTATTTAGGTTCCAATTCGGATGCTTTATTGGCTCCTGCAGGGGTCATCCCTACTTCAGTGCTATCTGCCGTTGCGCCGGCTTTTGAAGTTTCCAGTATACCTGGTTCCCCTTTGAGCGCAGCTTTTAAATCCATTACGTGCATTGCTATTTGCCAGCGTTCCTTTTCATTGGTTTGCGAAGCGTAAGACCCCATAGCATTCAAACCATAGGTTTCTACGTGATAAATGCCTCCCATAACAATGACACGCCCTGGGTCAGCATAACTGGGAATTCCCAAAAACTTTTCACGGGTAACCAAAATTCCTTTTCCATCACCTTTAATTCCGTGACAAACGGCGCAGTAAATCGTAAACAACTGATTTCCCACCGTCAAGTTTTCTTCAGTCACTGGATATGGGTTCATAAGTTCTGCTTTTGCCAACACCAGTCCGGCTGTACTATTTTCGTATTCATAAGGTGTAAAACCACGCGGCACTGTATGTTCCGGCGGGGTCATAGCTTCCTGTTGATTGGGGAAAATCTCATAATCGCCATAAGCTTCATAACCTACTGGCGCGTACATATTCGGAAAGTACTGATAGTTTGGTTTGTTATTGTTAAAACAAGAAACCATGCTAACCGAAGCAACAATGGCAATTACTATGTTTATAAATGTTTTCATATTAATGGTCTTGCTCATTTTCAATTAAACTAATCTCCGATGCACCGGTATCATATAGGAATTTGGTAAGCATTTCAACGTCGTGGTTGTCTGCGTCAACCTCCATTAAAAAGTGATCGTCTGTAGTGCGAATATCTGGGTTTTCAGCTTTTTTAAAGGGCCACAGTTTACTTCTCATATAAAAAGTGATTACCATTAAATGGCCAGCAAAAAATACAGTCATTTCAAACATAATAGGTATAAAGGTCGGCATGTTTTGATAAAAAGTAAAACTGGGCTTACCGCCAATGTTTTGTGGCCAATCCTGAATCATCATATAGTCCATCATCCAAACGGCCACGGCCAGACCTACCAGTCCATAAAGAAATGACGTAATGGCAATCCGCGTTGGTGCCAATCCCACAGCATGGTCCAAACCGTGAACGGGGAAAGGCGTAAAAACCTCTGAAATATGATAGTTTGCCGCACGGGTTTGTTTAACGGCCTGCATCAGCAGATCATCGTCCGTATATATTGCGTGTATCTTTGTTGCAGCCATAATTACTTCTTGTTTTTTAGCATTAGTGCCTGTCCGGCCCAATCGTCGCGTTTGGCCCTTCCAGGGAATTCACTAATTATCTCGTCCAATAAATCGTATTCGCGGTCGGTCATTCGGCTTACCTGCTCAAAGGTAAAGATTCCTAATTGGTGAAGTTTTTGTTCCATAATGGGACCAACTCCATTAATCTTTTTAAGGTCATCCTGAGTTTGAATTGATGGATCAAAAGTACCAATACTGCTAAGTAAATTGTCAATTTTACCGCTATGAGCTTCAAAATCTACTTCATTGTTTTCTGAATCTTCTTCATTTGAATCATCAAAAACGGAATCAAAGTGTTTTCCTTCCACGTTGGCAGCAGGTCCCGAATCAGCAGGATATTCTTCAACAGTTTGTATGTGGCTGTGATCATCACCGTGTTCAGCGCGTAATCTTTTGAATGCTTCCCCAGAGGTTTTCAAAATTGTTTTTACTTCTGCTTGTGCAATTACTGGGAAAGTACGCGCATATAAAAGGAAAAGTACAAAGAAGAATCCAATGGTTCCCATAAAAGTTCCTATGTCCACAAAAGTAGGTTGGAACATTGCCCAAGTAGAGGTCAATCTGTCCTTGCTCAAATCCACAACAATAATATCGAAACGCTCAAACCACATCCCGATGTTGATAATTAGCGCTACGAAGAACGTCCACATAATGTTTCTTCTTAATTTTTTCACCCAAAGCGAAAGTGGCACAATCAGGTTGCAGGTAATCAAAGCCCAAAATGCCCACCAGTAAGGCCCTGTTGCCGCGCCAAAGGATAGATAGGTGTAGTTTTCGTAAGGAACACCAGAATACCAGCCGATGAAATATTCAGTAATATAAGCCACGGTTACAATACCACCGGTAAGCAAGATTACCTTGTTCATATATTCTATGTGAAGCACCGTAATGTAGCTTTCAAGGTTTGATACTTTACGCATAATGATAAGGAGTGTCTGCACCATCGCAAATCCTGAAAAGATTGCTCCAGCCACAAAGTAAGGCGGGAAAATGGTACTGTGCCATCCCGGAACCACCGATGTTGCAAAGTCAAAGGATACAATAGTGTGTACCGAAAGTACCAAGGGCGTTGCTAAACCTGCCAAGACAAGCGATACTTCTTCAAAACGTTGCCAGTCTTTCACGCGGCCGCTCCATCCAAAGCTTAGGATTCCGTATATTTTCTTTTGAAAAGGACTCTCGGTCCTATCGCGGATCATCGCAAAATCAGGCAATAATCCTGTCCACCAGAAAACCAAGGATATCGATAGATAAGTAGAAATTGCAAAAACGTCCCAAAGCAGTGGTGAGTTGAAGTTTACCCAAAGTGACCCAAATTGGTTTGGAATTGGAAGTACCCAATATGCCAACCACGGACGCCCCATGTGGATAATAGGAAACAAACCTGCTTGAATAACGGCGAAGATGGTCATCGCTTCCGCAGAACGGTTAACGGCCATTCTCCATTTTTGACGGAAAAGCAACAATACCGCAGAAATAAGCGTTCCTGCATGCCCAATACCTACCCACCAAACAAAGTTTGTGATATCCCAAGCCCAACCAATGGTTTTGTTCAATCCCCAAACCCCAATCCCAGTTGAGATGGTATAAATGATACATCCCAGACCCCATAAAAATGCAACAAGGGCTATGGTAAAAACTATCCACCAAGATTTACTGGCCTTTCCCAGAACGGGTGCCCCAACATCCACGCTAATGTCATGATAGGACTTCTCTCCCAGAACCAAAGGCTCTCTTATAGGTGCTTCGTAGTGTGACGACATATATAATTCTTAAATAATTGGTTCTTGATTAAATTTTTTATGCTTCCGCAGTATTCTTGACTATCATTTGATAGAAAACATTTGGTTTGGTACCTATATTTTCCAAAAGATGAAACATACGGTCATCGTTTTTCAACTTTAAAATTTCGGAATCTTTATCGTTTACATCCCCAAAAGCAATCGCTCCTGTTTCGCAAGCGCTGGAACAAGCGGTATGGAATTCACCATCTTTTATTGCTCTTCCTTCGCGTTTGGCATCGAGTATTGTTTTTTGGGTCATTTGGATACACAGAGAACATTTTTCCATAACCCCGCGCGAACGCACCACCACATCTGGGTTAAGCACCATTCTTCCAAGGTCGTTGTTCATGTTGTAATCAAATTCATCATTTTCATTGTATAAAAACCAGTTGAAACGACGTACTTTATACGGACAGTTGTTTGCACAGTAACGAGTACCTACGCAACGGTTGTAGGCCATGTGGTTTTGTCCTTGGCGTCCGTGTGATGTTGCCGCAACTGGGCAAACAGTTTCACAAGGTGCATGGTTACAGTGCTGGCACATTACAGGCTGAAACGCAACCTGCGGATTTTCATATGCAGGTACTTCCACCGCTTTATAACTGTCAAATGCTGGAAGGTTTTCAAGGTTCTCAATTTCTTCTTTGAAGGTTTCCCCTGCAGAATAATACCTATCAATACGCAACCAGTGCATATCACGGAACTTTCGCACTTCATCTTTTCCAACTACAGGAACGTTGTTTTCGGCGTGACAAGCAATAACGCAAGCGCCACAACCCGTACAGGTATTTAGGTCGATTGAAAGGTTAAAATGAGGTCCAACGGTTTCATCAAAGGGGCTCCATATATCTGCCTTTGGATCGCGAACTGAAATTTCACTATGGTCATAATCAGTAACTGGAACAGCATTGAAGTGTTCTTTATCTCTCGTGTTGAAAATTTCGAGTGTGGTTTCCTTAATTATATCTTCACTGCGGCCCACCATGGTGCTTTGCAACTGTACGCAGGCAAATTCGTGTGTTCCACCAGCCTTCTCGATATTTACTTTTTGAACATCTGAGAAGTTTTGATATAGTGGATAGGCATTTAAACCCGTCTGCATTTCCTTTTGAATGGCAGCAGTTTTTCCATAACCCAACGCCAAACCAACAGAACCTTTAGCCTGTCCTGGTTGTATGATTACAGGAACATTTTGAAGCACCACATTGCCCATTGTAATATTTACATAACTTCCGTTCAAAGCGCCATTGGAAACGTGATAGTTTTCAAGACCTAAAGCTTCTGCATCGGCAGCAGAAACGGTAAGATAATTGTCCCAAGAAGCTCGTGTTATTGGGTCTGGGAATTCTTGCAACCAAGGGTTATTGGCTTGCTGGCCATCACCCAAACCAGTTGAGGTATATAAGGTAAGTTCGTAACCACCATCCTGTGAAAGTGTTGAAAGTGCTCCATTTGAAGTGCTTTCTTCCAATGAGCCAGCGCCTTCAACAGCAGGCTTCACTTCTTCCATCGTCATTTCGGCAGTACTCGCCAAAACACCAGCTTCCAAAGCTTTGTTCCAGGAACCACCTTCCAAAATGGAAGCCGTCCAATTCTCCTTTATATAATCGTAATATTTTAGTGGATTGCTGGTCCATTGCAACATACTGTCTTGAAATTGACGGGTGTTGAACAATGGACGGATTGTAGGCTGCGCAAGGCTATATGTGCCTTTTTTGATTTGTGCATCGCCCCAAGCTTCTAAATAATGAGGGGTGGCAGCAACCATTTTTGCCAATGAAGCAGTTTCATCATGCTTCATTGTGAAAGCAAGACTCATCTCAAGTTTTTGGTATGCTTCGGCAAATTCTGTATTGTTCGGCAACGAATAAACTGGGTTCACACCAACGGTAATCAAACCTTTGATGCTTCCGGAAATAACACCGTTAACCACGTTCATCACTTCGCTATTGCTTCCTTGTCTGGTAAGCAACGGCTTTGTAACGTCCATAGCTTCGCTATTAGCATTGAAATTAAAGGCCAATGTTTGCGATTCTACATCGGGCAAACCGGTTATCAACAATGCTTTGCTTCCTGCTTTCTGAAGTTGTGCTTTTGCTTTGTTTACGGCGTCTGCAATATTTTCTGGTAAGCCTGAAGTGCTTCCGCCAGTCAATGCTTTCAAAATTTGCATTTGTTGTGAAGGAGTTGCAGGAACACGTTTGTCAGACTTACCACCAGTTAAGGTTAAGTTAGCTTCAAATTGAACGTGTCTAGATATTTTTCCATCCTTCGGAATTCTACCCTGTGCATAGCTTTTGCTGTAGCTTCCACCTTGCCAATCGCCTAAGAAATCTGCGCCAACTGAAACAATTACTTCAGCTTTTGAAAAATCGTAATCTGGTAAAGCACGGGTTCCGTATTTATTCTGAAAAGCGTCCAAAGCTCCTGAGCAGGAAACGGTATCGTAAACAACGTGACGAACATTTGGATATTTGGCAGTAAATTCAGCAATCAATTTTGAAGTGGAAGGGCTAGCGAATGTTTGGGTAAACAGCACAACATCCTTCCCCGTCATTTCATTCAACTTCTGCGCAACGGCAGTGTCAAACTCTGGCCAACTAACTTCTGCACCGGCCACCATTGGGCCGGTCAATCTGTTTTTATCATATAATGAAAGCACCGAAGCATGCACACGTGCATTTGCGCTTCCGCCGTTCAATGCCAGATCGTTTCTTTCAATCTTAATTGGGCGGCCTTCGCGGGTTTTTACCAAAATGTTGGCAAAATCAAAACCATCGGCTATTGTTGAAGCGTAATAATTGGCAACTCCGGGAACAATTTCATCCGGCTGAACAACGTAAGGAATTGACTTAACTACGGGCCCTTCACAGGCGGCCAAAGTAGCCGCAGCAGTAGTAAAGCCCACATATTTTAAGAAATCACGACGAGTGGTTGAAGATGATTCCAACGCTTCTTTGTTCCCAAGAAATTCGTCCGTCGGTATTTCGGTTACAAACTCATTGTCCTGTAGTGCCTTTATAATTGGGCTGTCTTCGTTCAGCTCTTCAACACTTTTCCAGTATTTCTTGTTTGATGCCATATTAGTATATGTAATAATCTTTTTAATTAATTAATAGTGGCATTTGCCACATTCCAATCCGCCCATTTCGGCGACCGTCAGTTTTTGAACGCCATACTTTTTGGAAAGCTCTTCGTGTATTTTGGCGTAATATTCATTGTTTTCCAAATTCACGTTGGTTTTCTTGTGGCAATCCAGACACCAAACCATAGTTAGAGGTGCAAACTGCGCAACAACCTCCAAAGTCTGAACTTCGCCGTGGCAAGTTTGGCAAGCCACACCCGCAACCGTTACGTGTTGAGAGTGGTTGAAATAAACAAAGTCGGCAAGGTTGTGGATACGGATCCATTTTACAGGTTCGGTTTTTCCGGTGTATTGTTGATTGGCGGCATCCCAACCTACAGCAGTGTATAGTTTGGCAATCTCTCCATCGTAAAATTCTTTTGAATATTCTGCCGTGGCAGTTTCTGGGGCAACTTCTGAAATATTTTTATGACAATTCATACAAACGTTCAATGAAGGTATGCCCGAGGTTTTACTCTTTCTGGCAGAACTGTGGCAGAAATTACAATCTATCTGGTTGTCGCCAGCGTGAATTTTATGCGAATAGTGAATTGGCTGAACAGGGGCGTATCCTTGATCCACGCCAATTTGCATCATATAGCCATAAGCGAAATAACTTGCAGATAGGATTAAAAAAATGGAAAACACCAAAACCAAAAACTGGTTCTGCGCAAAGGCCTTCCAAAGCGGAGTGCGTTTTTCTTTTCCCTTTTCTTCGGAAACAATGCCTTTTGCCTCAGCAACTCTTTTTAATGTGTTAGTTACCAAGAAAAGTATTATTACCAACAAAAGGAATACAAGCGCCAATGCACCAAGGACCAAACCGTTTGAAACCCCTCCATTCGCACCGGCAGTTGTTCCTGGGGCAGCAGCATTTGTTGCGGCAGCGACAGGCACAGCTTTTGGCTGGTTGGTATAGGCCAAAATATTGTCAATGTCCGTTTCCGAAAGTGCCGGAAAAGGAGTCATTATTGCTTTATTATTATCCTCAAATATTTTTACGGCCGTTGCATCGCCATCAGCAATCAATCCTTGGCTGTTGTGGACCCACTTATAAATCCAAGCACGGTCATATTTATCAGCGACACCACGCAATGCAGGGCCAACAGCTTTTGAATCCAGTTTGTGACAGGCGGCGCAGTTGGCTTTAAACAACGCTTCTCCAGCAGCAACATCGCCTCCTGCATCAGCTGGGGCGTCCTGAGAATATATAGTAGTTGAAAAAGTTAGCAAAAACGCTAACAAGAGGAATGGAAATTTTGAGCGTAGATGTATAAAATTCACCTTTTTCATACGGTTGGTTAAATTACAGTCGATAGTTTGGTACTGAATTGAAAAACGCAAAAATGATTTATTAAAACCCATCTTGCACCACAAATAAAGGAGCAAAAATACATTATAAAGTCGATTTTGGAAATGCAAACAAAGTGTTAACTATTAATTTATATTTGTTCTAAATAATAATTTCGCCCTTCCCAAAGTTATTAAGTTTTACATTTGCACCAAAGATATATTTATATGGATTTCCGAACTTTTTCCAAACTTTTTATTGCCAGTATTTTAATGTTGTTTATTTCTGGCAAAAGCATCGCCCAGAGCGCTACACTTACAGTAAACCAAGACCCGAAAATAACCCAGTTGTTGGAATTGAAAAAAGGGCTGGAAAAGGAAAACAAGCTCTCCAGTGGTTACACTATCCAACTATATTACGGCGAATTGGACAAAGCCAACCAAATCCTTAGAAAATACAGGGGAAGTTACGGCAACTGGCCTGCATCCATTGAATACGAAACACCGAATTATAAGGTTTGGGCAGGAAATTTTGATACGCGAATAGAGGCCGAAAGGGCATTGATTGAAATTCAAAGTAGTTTTTCTTCGGCGTTTATTTTGAAGCCTGAGAGAAGAAAATAACAGAATCATTTATATAAAAAAAGGCCCGAAATTAAGTTTCAGGCCTTTTTTTATATTGAAATCTTATTTGAAATTACTTCAACTTTTTCTTCACCGCAACTTCTTGGAATGACTCAATGATGTCGCCTTCATATAGGTCGTTGTAGTTTTTAATTTGCATACCACAATCGTAGCCTTTGGCCACTTCCTTCGCATCGTCTTTGAAACGTTTCAACGAAGCCAGTTCGCCAGTATAAACAACAACTCCTTCACGGATAAGACGGATTCCAGAATTTCTAAATATTTTTCCGGTAAGAACCATACATCCTGCAATGGTGCCCACTTTCGAAATTTTGAAGGTTTCCCGAACCTCAGCGGTACCGGTAATTTCCTCTTTCATTTCTGGGGAAAGCATTCCTTCCATTGCATCTTTCACGTCATTGATGGCGTCATAAATGATGGAATAAGTGCGGATGTCTATTTCTTCTTTGTCGGCAATTTGGCGCGCGTTGCCCATTGGGCGAACGTTGAAACCAATGATAATTGCATCGGAAGCCGAAGCAAGAAGTACATCACTTTCAGTAATTGGACCAACTGCTTTATGAATTATATTTACCTGAATTTCTTCAGTGGAAAGTTTCAGCAATGAATCTGTCAACGCTTCCACAGAACCGTCAACGTCACCTTTAAGGATGATGTTCAATTCTTTGAAATCACCAAGGGCAATACGTCTTCCAATTTCGTCTAGCGTAATGTGGCGTTGTGTTCTAACAGACTGCTCTCGCTGAAGTTGGGTGCGTTTGGTTGCAATTGCTTTTGCTTCACGCTCATCGTCAAAAACGTTGAATTTATCTCCCGCCTGTGGTGCGCCGTCCAACCCAAGTACTGAAACTGGAGTTGATGGGCCTGCTTCTTTCACGTTGTTTCCACGTTCGTCCTGCATTGCCTTTACTTTTCCGCTGTGCTGGCCAGCAAGTAAGTAATCGCCAACTCTTAGCGTTCCGCCCTGTACCAATACGGTTGAAACATACCCACGTCCTTTACCGAGGAATGCTTCCACTACGGTACCATTTGCACGGCGGTTTGGGTTTGCCTTCAGTTCAAGCAATTCTGCCTCAAGCAATACTTTTTCAAGTAATTCTTTTACGCCTTCTCCGGTTTTTGCCGAAATGTCGTGCGATTGTATTTTTCCGCCCCAGTCCTCAACCAGCAGGTTCATTTGGGCAAGTCCTTCTTTAATTTTCTCAGGATTCGCGCTGGGCTTATCTATTTTATTGATAGCGAAAACTATAGGAACACCTGCAGCCTGCGCGTGACTGATTGCCTCTTTGGTCTGTGGCATAATATCATCGTCCGCCGCAACCACAATAATTGCAAGGTCGGTAACTTGGGCTCCACGGGCACGCATAGCTGTAAAAGCTTCGTGGCCCGGTGTATCGAGGAATGCAATTTTTTGTCCACCGTCCAGTTCAACCCCATAAGCACCAATGTGCTGTGTGATTCCACCAGACTCGCCAGCAATAACGTTCTCTTTACGAATGTAATCCAAGAGCGAAGTTTTTCCGTGGTCCACGTGGCCCATTACGGTAACGATGGGTGCGCGCGGCTCAAGATCTTCTGGAGCATCTATCTCGCGATCTATTGATTCTTCTATATCGGCGTTTACAAATTCCACTTCGAAACCAAATTCTTCTGCTACAATGCTCAAGGTTTCGGCATCGAGTCGTTGATTCATGGTTACCATCATTCCCAAGCTCATACAGGCGGAGATAATTTTGGTAACGGGAACGTCCATCATCGTGGCCATTTCGCTTGCGGTAACGAACTCTGTAACTTTTATAAATTTGCTATCTGCCTCTTGCTGTGCAAGTTCGTTCTCAGATTTTTGACGGTGGGTATCACGTTTTTCACGACGGTATTTCGCCCCTTTTCCTTTGGATGATTTTCCTTGAAGTTTTTCCAAGGTTTCGCGAACTTGTTTTTGAACTTCTTCCTCGCTTGGCTCCTCTTTTGGTGTATTGCTTCGGCCTTTCCTTACAGCTCCGCGATTGTCTTTAAAGTTGTTGCTGCCTGTGGAAGTCCCATTTTTAGGGGCTTCCTTGCTTATGCGGCGACGTTTACCTTTTTTGTCCTTTTTATCAACCGCCTTGTCGTCTTTTTTCTTCTCCGGTTTTTTGAACTGGGTAAGATCTATTTTTTGACCTGTAAAGTTAGGTCCCTCAAGTTTGCGATATTGGGTTGTAACCGTATCGTTTTCTTTGGCAGCCTCCGCTTTTGGTTCTTCTTTGGCTATAGGGGTTTCTTCCAGTTTCTCAACAGGCTTTTTTTCCTCTTCTTTAGCTGCAGCAACAGGTTTGATCTCTGTTTTCTCTTCTTTCCCCTTTTTCTCTGCCTTGGGTTTTTCAGCTACAATTTCAGGTTTTTCCTCTTTCTTGGCTTCAACTGGTTTCTCCTGTCTGTCGGCAGGCACGACTTCAACTTTGGGCTCTTTCTTCTTAGCTTTTCCAGCATCGAGGTCAATTTTGCCTACTTGCTTTGGACCGTCAAGTTTGGTTCCTGCACGTATGACGCGGGATGCCTCTTCTTTTTGGTGTTTTTCTTCCAATTCACGCTCGCGTTCCAAACGAAATTCTTCTTTCTCTTTGCGCTTTTCTTCTCCTACTTCCTTGGAAGCTACTTTTTTACTTTTGTCGGTTTCAAACTCTTCAAAAAGGACTTCGAATTCATCGCCCGTTATTTTGGTGTTGGGACTTGCGTCCACAACAAACCCTTTGGAACTCAAAAATTCCACGGCACGATCCAACGAGATGTTGAACTCGCGTAATACCTGACTTAGTCTTTTCGTTTTTACTTCAGCCATAAATGCTTTTTCCTGTTTTGTCTTTTTAAAAAAATTTGTATAAAAGTAATTGAAAGTTTCAACTACTCCTCAAATTCTTCTCTTAATATATTTATTACATCGCGGATGGTTTCCTCTTCCAAATCGGTGCGTTTTACCAAATCGTTGATGTCGTGCTCAAGAATACTTTTTGCTGTGTCTAGCCCTATTTTACTGAATTCCTGGATGATCCAGCCTTCTATTTCATCAGAGAATTCGCTCAATTCCACATCTTCCTCGGCACCTTCGCGAAGCACATCTATTTCATAACCCGTCAACTGTCCTGCCAAACGAATGTTGTGTCCGCCACGACCAATTGCTTTGCTCACTTCCTCTGGACGAAGAATGACCTCAGCGCGTTTTTTCACTTCATCTATTTTGATTGAAGTAACCTTTGCTGGGCTTAAAGCCCGTGTAATATATAGGGGCAAATTGGTTGTATAATTTATAACATCTATGTTTTCATTACCCAATTCGCGTACAATTCCGTGGATTCGGGAACCTTTCATACCTACACACGCGCCTACGGGATCAATACGGTCATCGTAAGAATCTACGGCAACTTTCGCTTTTTCGCCCGGAATGCGGACTACTTTTTTAACGGTAATAAGGCCATCAAAAACTTCGGGGATTTCCTGCTCAAATAACTTTTCAAGAAATATATTGTTAGCCCGTGACATAATGATAGTGGGCTTGTTTCCTTTAAGGTCAACACTTTCAATTATTCCGCGAACATTGTCGCCTTTTCTGAAAAAATCTGAAGGGATTTGTTTTTCCTTCGGAAGAATTATCTCGTTGCCATCATCATCCAGAAGAATTACGGCACGGTGACGTATGTGATGCACTTCAGCAGTGTATATTTCGCCTTCAAGATCTTTGAATTGCTTATATATTATAGTGTTGTCATGTTCGTGTATTTTTGAAATAAGGTTTTGACGAAGCGCCAAAATGGAACGGCGGCCAAGGTCTATAAGCTTTACTTCTTCCGAAACATCTTCCCCAATCTCAAAATCGGGTTCAATTTTTCGGGCGGCGCTCAATGAAATTTCCTCATTCGGATCTTCCACTTTGCCATCCGCAACCACCACTCTGTTTCGCCATATTTCAAGATCGCCCTTGTCTGGGTTTACAATAATATCAAAGTTATCATCGCTTCCGTATTTTTTCTTCAGCGCATTTCTGAAAACTTCCTCAAGTATCGCCATTAGCGTTACTCTGTCTATTTGTTTGTCGTCTTTAAATTCTGAAAAAGAATCGATCAGTGCTAAATTTTCCATATCAATCCAATTAAAATGTTATCATCACTTTTGCTTCCATAATATCTTTATAAGGCACGATAGCCTCTTTTTGAACGGTCACTTTTCCTTTTCCCACAGGTTTTGGCTCGCGCGTAGTCCATGTTAAGGTACAACTTTCGTCGTTTGCGGAAATCAGTTCCCCCTCAATTTTTTCATTGTTTTTGGTTTTCAACTTTAGATTTCTACCAATATTCTTTTTGTACTGCCTTGGCAAAGTCAATGGTTCCGATACACCGGATGACATTACTTCCAAAGAAAAATCATATTCTTCGCGGTCCAAATTGTGCTCAATTGCACGGCTAACCGCCATACAATCCTCTACCGTAACGCCTTTATCGCCGTCCAGGATGACCCGTATTTGGTTGTCTTCAGAAATGTTAAGGTCGATCAAAAACAGTGATTTGTTTTCTTCCAGCGCACTTTTTAGCAGTTGTGCAACTTTTTCACGCATCATTTTAAGCTATAAAAAGAGGGGACTTTAGTCCCCTCAGATAATTTCGTATCAAATTCGGTGCAAATATACTACATTTTTTAATATTATAAAAACCGAGCGAAAACGATTTATTTTTGTAATTTACTGCTGCCAAAAAAAATAACAAACAACCACCTATATGAAACGTATCCTTGTCCCTACCGATTTTTCTGAACAAGCTGAAAACGCGCTGAAAGTAGCCGTACTACTTGCCCAAAAACACAAAAGCGAAATCTTCGTGCTACATTCTATGGAAATGCCACTGCATTTGGCATCTTCCGGCGATTCGGGCAGCCTGCCAGAATCCCTTTACTTTATTAAACTTGCCGAAAAACGCTTTGGCGAGCTTAGGAAAAAACCATATTTGAAAAAAATGATCCTAAACGAAACCATCGGCCACAATGAAATATACGAAGACATTGAAGAAGCTTGCAAAAAAAACAAAATAGATCTGATAGTGATGGGCTCTAACGGTGCCAGTGGTTTTAAGGAAATGTTTGTGGGCAGCAATACCGAAAAAGTGGTGCGGACTTCAAATACGCCTGTGCTTGTAATCAAAAACAATTATAAGAAATTTATAATAAATGATTTTATTTTTGCTTCAGATTTTTCCGAAGAAGGCCGTGGTGCTCTGGATAAGGCACAAAAATTCGCCAGAAAAGTGGAAGCCAAAATGCACTTGTTATTTGTGAATACGCCAGCCGATTTTAAGACTTCAGCACAGGCACACACTATTATGGAGAACTTTGTTCGGGGAATGGGTGTGGAAAACTACACACTCAACATTTACAACGACACTGCCGTGGAAAAAGGTATCCTTAATTTTGCCCAACAAATAAACGCTCAATTAATTGGAATGGGCACGCACGGACGTAAAGGGATTTCCCACTTCTTCAACGGCAGTATTAGTGAAGATATGGTAAACCACGCAAATATGCCGGTAATAACTTTTAAAATCTAAATGAAGTATTTGCTCTTGGTTGTATTGCTTTCATTTTTCAGTTGCAAGAAATCCGGTGAAGCTCATAAACTAGGAACAGACATAAATAATGCGGAACCTTCCATTTACAAATACGAAAAACCGGAACTTCCCGAAGGAGCCCTGAGAGCAGATTTTATAGGAAACCAAGATTCTGTGTATGCTTTTATAAAGGAGATTGACGCGTCAACAGAAACAACACTTATTGGCTTCGAAAATAAAAAATTGCCAGAAATTACCATTCCAGAAAGCGTCGGTGCCGAACTACACATTTTGAAACTTAAGAATTTTGTGAACGATGTTTTGTTGGTCAATGCGAAACTGAAAGACACAAACTTCAATGAATATTATCTCTTTGTTTGGGAAGACTCCATTTGGAAACAGCCAGCGAACCGTTTTGATATTCATAAAAGCAATATGACAGACACGTTAATTCCCATTAAAAATAACCCTAAAGACAGTACGCAACTGCTGCGTTATTATTCGGTTTTTGACATGGACCGAACGAGTGGAAAAAAATATAGTTGGAAACTGATGCAGGAAAGTATTCCAATTGAAGAATAAGACTATTTCCGTCTATCAATCAAATTGACAGGTTTTCTACTTAATGGAGGAAAGCGGAGCAGTTCAATTTCTTCAGTAGAGGCAAATTCAATCTTTGGTGCAACCCGTAGTTTTGCTCGGAAATGATCTTTTATTTCCAACAATAATTCCTCAGAAATATTTCCCGAAGCAATTTTTATCAAAATCTCATCGGTGGAAAATTCATTGTGGAAAATTTCAATGACGTAGCTTTCAACTTCCGAAAAATCATTGAGAATATTATACATCGCAGGCGGATACAGCGTTGTGCCCTTATATTTAATCATTTGCTTTTTTCGGCCCACTACAGGTCCCAAACGCATCGTATTTCTTCCGCATTTACAAGGGTTAATATAAGCTTGGACCATATCGCCTGTTTTAAATCGCAGCAACGGCATAGCTTCAACCCCCAAAGTTGTGATTGTCAACTCGCCTATTTTACCTTCAACAACAGGTAAATTATTTTCATCGAGAATCTCAGCAATAATAAGTTCCGGGTGATGGTGGCCGCCGATGTGCGCTTCACATTCATTGAAGGCCGTGCTCATTTCGGTGGAAGCATAGGTTGAAAACAGTTCAATATCCCAATCCTTTATTATTTTTTTCGCTAAAATATTCAATGAAAAGTCCTGCTCGCGGATGGGTTCGCCGATACAGATTGCAGCTTTTACTCCCGTATTCTTAAGATCAATATTCTGTTGTTTTGCATATTCAATCAACTTTAAAAGAAACGACGGTACGGTAATTAAATAGGTTGGATTGAATTTTAAAATAGAATCCCACTGAAGTTCCGGAATGCCCGAACCCACACGGATAATGCCCGAACCCAGTTTTCGTGCACCTAAAAAATACGCTAATCCAGCCATAAAACGGCGGTCCATTGTGGTCATCAATTGCAAAACATCATCCTTGCCAACACCACAACAGGCGAAAGAAATTGCCTCATTAAAAGCCAAACGTTCCAAATCATTATCCGTCAGCGCAAAAGTTACAGGATCGCCCAAAGTGCCCGATGTGGTTACGTAATCTATGATTTCAGATTTTGGGACACAGCAGAAATCATTATTGAATTGCTGAAGATGGTCTTTGGTTGTAACTGGAATTTTTTGAAGGTCTTCCAGCGTTTTTATTTCTGAAATTTCTATATGATTTTCTTTGAAAAAAGTTTTATAAAATGGAGAATTCTCATTCAGATATCGAAGGGTTTCCTTCAGTTTCTCTTCTTGAAATATTTTTATTTCTGCAGTTGTTGCTTTTTCTATATCTGGAATCATATTAACTTTTCTTTGCGTCCTCTGCGCCTTTGCGGTAAATTTTCCACCGTAAAGACACAGGAATCACAGACCTGCCTGCCGGCAGGCAGGGTTATTTATTCAGTTCTTGAATATACTTTTCAATCCTCTCCTTATCGGGAACGGTTGTTATTTCTTTGATCAAAGCCGTTTCAAATGCTTTTTTAGCTGCAGCGTCATATTTTTTTTGAAAGTAATACTTTCCAGTTAAATAATAGGCTTTCCAATATTCGGAATTTTTTTGTTGCAATGCTGAAAGAGTTTCGACAGAAACCGTTTCATTATTTTCAATTGCAGCTTCCACTTCCCGTTCCAAAACACGGTATTCTTCGTAATCCTTGTATTCTTTTGAATGTACAAAAGGATCCTCCGGAACATTCCCTTTTGGGGTTGAAATGGTTTTTGTTGCAGGATTTCCCTTTCTGTTTTTAAAAATTTCATTCAAATCATATTCCACAAATTCTCCCAATTGATAGGGGTTTGAAGAAACCCAAACCTTTCTGCTTTCTGGTTTAAAAACGATGCCGTGGTGCGCCAAAAGCTGGTTGAGCGCTTTTTCGTTTCCGAAACCAATTTCTTTATTATTTAATCCTTTTTTATTACGAAGAATGGAAACGGCATCATCCACATTCAGCTTTTCATCTTCTGAAATCAATTCTCCCATACGCTTAAAACGGTACATGGAATGGCTTTCGGCAATCCATTTTAAATTTCGTTCATCATTTTTATAGGCTTCACTTTGAAAGTGATTGCTACAAATAAGTTCATCTGTGTTTTCAGCTTCGTAAACGCCAAAATTATCGGTAGCAACTTCAATTATCGCTGCTTTTTTATCCTTCGCGCTTCCCACAAAAATAGCTTCGGAAACAAAAACTTCGCGCTTTTTCGCAATGGCAATTGCCTCATCTATAGTTGAAGCATATTGCAAAATTTCGCGAGTTACGATGGAAATAGGTGTTTTTGCAGCCAATGGAATTTCGGATTTACCTGCGTTGATGGTAACGGTCAAACCTTGGTCGTTCATTCCGGAAACCACGCCAATCATTCCACCCCAAGTTACGGACATAAACTTGTGTCCTTCGGAAGGATTTACGAAAGCAATTATTTTTTCCTTTGCAAAATCATCGCCTGCGTAAAAGTCGAAATTTCTTCCGATGAGCAATTCGCCATCCACGGTTTTATCGCCCCAAACGGCAAAAGCGGAACAGCCCACCAGCATCAAATCCTGCATGGCGTGCCCAATATCGTGTGCGCCGTGCAAATAGAGCAACCGCAAATAAGGCTCGCCTATTTCACTGAAATTTGTAGAAGAATATTTTGAAAGTCCGTAAATTTCGGCTTTGTATTCCTCGGGAATATGCAGGTACATTTTCCGGTTGTACCAAGCCAAAAACTTTCGAAGTAAATACTGTTGCGTTTTTGAAGGCACCAAATCTTCCACTTTGTAGAAGAAAATAGCTTCCTGTTTTTGCATTAAATCTTGGGTGAGATTACCAGTGATCTCGCCAATTTGAAGTGGGTCTCCTTCCACATAAAGCTCCCATTGACCTTGTTTGTTCTTTAGAAAAAAATTGTTTCCGGCCACAAAAGTGGAGTCGTTTATTTTTACTTTTTCGGGAATGGCTGCATCGTAGCCACTAACATCCGGACGATTGTGAAGTGATTTTGAAACTCCGCATGAATTCAGAAATATTACCAAAAACGCAAACGCGAATAATTTTTCCAATTTCTCCATTTTAAGCTTTTTTGAACTTCGATACGCGTCTGTTGGTATTCGTAAAAGTCTGGTTTTCTTTGTAATCAATCCATTTCTGCCCAAAGGATTTTCGCATCACATTTTCAAAGTGACGCATAAAAAAAACGTTGTAGAGCATATTGCTAAAACGGCCAAGATGCCGCGGAAACGCCCGAAGTGTCATTGAAAAACCACCGTCCAAATATTTTATGTAGTGCCAATAACCGCTGGGCATATAGAGCGCATCTCCGTGTTTCAATGTGGCGTGAAGGCCTTCCAAATATTGAAGTGCAGGATATTTTTCAAAGTCTGGATTATCCAAATCGATGCTTTCCAAATTGTGTACGGCGAAAGGAATTTTATATAAAAATTTTGTTTGTTCAGGCGAAAAAAGCGTCACACTTTTGGTGCCTTGGAACTGAAAGTGCACCAAATCTGCCAAATCCATATCGTAATGCGGCAAGACTTTGGAACCTTCGCCGCCGAAGAAAAGTACCGGAAGCCGTTTGAAGAATTTCAAACCAATATCCGGATATTCAAAATCCTTTAAAAGCTCGGGAAGTTTCACTTTAAGGTCATAAAAGAAAATGCGCAGATCTGTGGGTTTGGTTTTAATCAATTCAATATAATCTGCCATTTTCATTTCGGTTGCTGGTGCTGCGGAATTCTGTTTACCTTTGGTGGGCTCGTTGTTGTAGAGTGGCACAATTTGTTCGCCAGCCTGTTGTTGAATGTAATCCAAATTCCATTTTTGGAAAGCGCCCCAATTTTCCGTCAAGCCCTCAATTAAAACTGGTTTTTGGGGTTTGTAATAATTTTCAATGAATTCCTTTTTTGAAATATTCTGGACCTTGGGTATCTGTGTAGTTTTTATCTGTCCCATCTTGCCTGAAAATTTTAATTTACTTTTTCCTTATTTGTAGCTTCCAGTATTTTGTTCAGTAAATATTCGCCTCCCAATATTTCCGAACAGGTTACCACGCCACTAATGGTAACGCCCAAAATGCCGTGCATATTTAAACTTTGCCCTGTAAAATATAAATTTTTGATTTTGGTGCGGGGCGAAATAAAGGACTTTAATGGGTTGTTAGCATCTTTCACATAACCATACATTGAACCTTTGTTGCAGCCAATGTAATCGCGATAGGACAATGGTGTTGAAGCATAAACCGCCTCAATGCAATCGCGAAGATTGGGAAATTTTTTCTCCAATTCCTTAATGATTATTTCAGATTTGTAAGCTTTGAATTCGTCATACGTCTGCCCACGGTCATTTTTTTCTGCAGCAGTGTTGAAAGTGTCTATCCACGGCTCCATTTCGTCAAAGCGCATATAGGTCATCACCGTAATATTATCGCCATATTCCTCCATATCTTTTTTTATTCCCATAGAAAGCATATAGGCCTCGGGCCAACTTTCTTGGGTATAATTGTGGACATCCCAAATGGATTTATAATCTTTAAAATGGTAATAATTATGGTTCAAATATTTGAAGGAATTCGGTTTTAGCACCAAATACAGACTGAAAGCGGCAATGGTGCTTTCAATATTCTCGATGCGGTTGGTATACGATTTTCTGAAACTGTCATGCCCAATCATTTCAAGAGTTATCTTTGGGTCCACGTTTGAAATAAATATATCACCTTTTATGGTTTTCCCATTTGCAGTTTGAACGGCGGTAACCACTCCGTTTTCAGTTTCAAATTTTGTTACTCCGTGGCGTTTGAAAGCTTTTCCGTCGTTTTCGCGAAGCCGGGCAAGTAATGCTTTGGTTATTTGGCTCCCGCCATTAATGCAACGGTACGAACTTTCAATATAGGAATTTACCGAAAGGGCGTGCATATAAAAAGGGGTCCGATCGCCCTCCCCTGCATAAAGCAAATTGCTTCCGCCCAAAACGGCGCGGAGTTTTTCATTTTCTGTAACGGAATCTATAAATTCCTTCGCCTTCACTTCAAAAAGGGCGGTGTTTTCGTAATAAGGTTTTCCGAGTTTTAAGCCGTAAAGTGGGAAAAAGCTGCAAGTGTCCTGCATTTTTTTGCAATAAGCGTCTATCGCTTTTTCTTCCTCGGGAAATTCTTTAAGCAATGTTTTTTTGAAATTTTCGTATCCCTGTGCGTGGCGATATTCTTTCGGATCGTTGTCAAAAGTGATGACATCGAACCCGTCCTCGTTCATTTTTTTGAGAGTGATATCGTCCAAAATGCCCAAATATTTAAAATATCTATAGAGATTTTGCCCTTCCGAAAGACCGCCAATATAGTGAACGCCAGTATCAAAAATAGTTTTGTCGCGCACAAAAGTTTGCAGGTTGCCACCAAACTGTTGGTTTTTTTCGAGCACGCAAACACTGTAACCTTCCCTGGCCATAATAATCGCCGACACGAGCCCACCAAGGCCGCTCCCAATGATTACTACATCATATTTCTCACTCATTTCGCTAAGTTTCCCGATGGTTTAAAGATACTGATATTCGTGTTTCGATACACGTTTTGGTATCCTAAAGTAAGTATATTTTCAGTTTGTGAAGTAACACATTCCTTTAATAAAACTATGGTTTTTACAGATAAATCTGGCAATTGCAAGACCACTTCCGAAGCTATTTTTTCTGAAGAAATAATTAAAGTTTCAACACTCGGGAGCAAGATTTCCGAAACCGAATTGGGGAAATGAAGCCTTCCGTATTTTTGGGTAATATAGCTATTTTGAAGTATGGTTCGCGTTTCAAAATCATCAATAAAACTGAAAATTTTTCGATCTGTCCCATCGAGTGCCAAAAGAAAATCGAGCTGGCTGGAATCTTCGGAAATGTGCGCAATGTTTCCGCTTTTTTCAACTTGACGAATAATTTCGAAATAGACTTCAGCATTTTCCTTTAAATCCTTCTTTGCTTTTCTATATAGCGAATCACCCTTATAGCGGTACTCTTCCAAAATAATTCTGTGGAAATATTTTGGGCCTTCAATCTTTTCGCGCAGTTTTGAAAATTCACTTTTAAAATACGCTCTAACTTTCTTAGCCTGTTGCGTATGATTTTCTCCGAAGGAAATATCTTCGGCTTTTATTCGCTGTAATATTTCAACCGTAATGCTTCCGTCCTTTATTATTGGGCTGCCTTTCGGGTTTACTTCGCTGTTTCCGTGAATTAAAACCGGGAGAATATCCAAATTGAATTCGTTCGCCAAATAAAAAGCTCCCTTATGAAAACGCCTGATTTTGTTGCTTTGGCTGCGGGTTCCCTCCGGAAATGCCATCAGAGAATAGCCCTGCTTAATTTTCTTTTTAAGTGGTTCCACGCTGTTTTCAATGCCGCTGGAAACGGGATAAAAATCTGCCCGCTGAACCGCTTTCCCAAAAACCGGGGAATTATACACCCAATCATTTACCAAAAAACAGATTTTGGGGTGCAACATTCCGACTGCCAAAATATCGAGAAACGAAGTGTGATTGGCAATAATTACAGCAGGCTTGGAGAAATCTTCGGCGTTTTCATTGATTACTTTTTTCTTTACAAACGGATTGGTGTAAAGCACTGATTTCATAAACTTCGAAATCACTTTGTGGAACCAACCCATTTTTATCTTTTTGCTGATGGGCAACAGCGGCATCAAAGTGACACTGTAAATTGAAAGACAAATTCCGCCGAGCCCGAAATAGCCGAAAGAAAGCAAAGAATGTACAAACATCCGTGGCGTTATTGGGCGTTTTGTGCGACTTCCAATGAAAAGTTTAAACAGTAGTGGTTGAACTGTAAACGCTGTAAACATTGCGGAAAAAATACCAATTATTGAAACAATGGAGATGGAATACAGCGCAGGATGCTTCGCAAAAATCAGAACGCCAACGCCCAAAATAGTGGTCAACACCGAAAGCATAATGGAGGTTTTGTGCGTTGCCATCACTTTTTCGCCGGTGCGGAGTTCCTTCAGCAAACCTTTGGTCATAAAAATGCTGTAATCAATTCCCAAACCAAAGATAAATGTGGAAATAATGATGTTGAAAATGTTGAATTGAATGTGGAAAAGCCCCATAATTCCGAGCGTTATAAACCAGGTTATAAAAATGGGAACGGCCGTAACCAGCGTGAGCGCAAAACTTCTAAAGAAAAGAAAAAGTATTAACAAAACCGCAAGCAAACAATACCCGATCAGGTTGTTGAAATCGTTTTTAAGGTTCCCCAAAAAGGTCTCATTCATTTCTTGACGGTCAATCACGAGCGTGTTCGGAATATTTTTGAAAACACTTTTTATTTGGGAAGCATTTTCGTCGTTGAGTTTTATCAGCGTTGTGATTGTTGTGAAATCTGCTTCCGTAGTAATGTAGTCTTCCAGAAGCACCGACGGGATTTGTTGATAATCCTCGGGTTTCAAAGTTTCAAAATCTTTATCCAAAAAAGTGTAAAATTGATTGAAGGTAGTGGGTTTGAAACCTCGCTCTTCTCCACTTTCAATCAAATCGTTTTCGGTACTGTCCTTTCGTGCTTCGTTCCAAAACTGCCGCCATTCCGCAATTTTTGCGCGCTGGTCGCGCTGCGAATGTACCAAAGCGCCAATGGAGCTAAAGCTGTTTATTTTTCCTTCATCTTTCAGCAATTCCAAGGTTCCGTGGATGGAATCGTTGAGCTGCAAAGTGCCTTCCACAGATTTTCCGTAGGTTGCCAAATAAACCGATTTAGAGGAAATATCGGTCAGTTCATCCAAATGTTGCATTGCGGCTTTTATTTCCGCGGGTTCATAATTCAATTTTGAAATGTCTTTATCAAATTCCACTTTATGATAGGTGAAAATGCTTACTACCAAAACCAATCCCAACCCAATAAGCAACCACTTATTTTTGTGGAACGGATAGTCCGCAACTTTGTCCAAAACATTGATTTGCTGTTTTCGCGAAAGCGGATTTTTGTAAACCAACGGAATAAATAAAAGCGCAAAAACCGAGGCTCCCAAAACGCTCACAGCAGCTAATATTCCTAAATCCTGCAACGCTTGCGAATCCAAAAACAGCAAACACAGAAACGCTAAAGCCGTGGTCAAACTGCTCATCAAAATAGGTTCGGTTACATCTTTATAAAGACTTTCCAGCGTTTCATTATTGCGAATGTGCGTTAAAATATGCAGTGAATAATCCAGCGTAACGCCCAGCAAAACCGAGCCGATTCCCAAAGAAATGGCGGAAATTTCTCCGCGAAGCAAATACAGCAAAGCCACTGCCAACAAGCCTCCAAAAAGTGTTGGAACGAACAAAATTATCGGGATGTAAAATTTTCTGTAAAAGAAAATGAAGATCAAAATTAGCAGCGAAAAAGCGATGCCAACGGTAAACTGTATATCATTTTTTATTTGTTTCGCATTTGCGACCGCAATCAGCGCGGCACCAAAATATTCGCTACTTACTTTTCCGGAATATTTCTGATTCAATGTATTTTGAAGCGCGTATAATATTTCAGCAAACTTGCTGTTTTCGGCGGTTTCGCTGCTTGAAAATTTTGGGGAAATGAAAAGAAGGATATTTTTTTCGTCTTTGCTTACCAAAAAACCATCTTTCAAAACAAAGTTATCTGTAACGCCGAGCTGGCGCAATTTCTTTAAGGCGATGAATGAAAGCCCCAGCGGATCTTTTAAAATTAAATCTTTTGAAACAATGCCCGATGGCGAAATGAGGGTTCTGTAGTTTGCCTCGGTTCTATCTGAAATACTGTCCTTTTGAAGTTTTCCGGCAATGGTTTTATAATCTTTTTTGTCCAAAAACAATGGAAGGTTTTCATACACAAAATCCATGGTCCGCAACAAATCACCGTCATTTACTTTTCCGCGTATATTTTTGATGTATTTAGAAGAATGTGTTTGCAAACTATCCACGAATTCCGTGGCGTATTGGGTGAGTTCATCAAGTTTCACGGAATCTTTTCGATGGATGGTTACAATAATCTTATCCGTAAAGTTGACAGTTTTAAGTACTTTTTGAAGATCTTGATTTTCGCTGTTAATGGGAATCAATTTCGAAATATCTTCTTCAAAACGAATTTTTGAAACCAGAAATGTAAGTCCGAAGAGCAATATTAACAAGGCTAATGCGCTCGCTATTTTATTGTTCAACAAAAATTGATACACTTTGAAAAACCAGTTACCCATTGTCAAGAATCTTTTTCCGTTCAAACAACGTCAAGAAAACGTAGCCCACGATCCCGCAAGCAATCGCCGCAGTGACCGAAAGCACCAAACTGCCGACAATATAGGATTTTAAATATTTTACCAGCTCAATACTCGGGTCAATTTCGCTCATAGACAGCACAAAATTTTCGCCCAAAAGCCAACTGCCCAATTTTAAGCTGAAATAAAGTATCAACGGAATAAACGGCGGAATACTGACATTCGAAAATGCAAAGGCAATTACTTTGTTCAGATTTAAGAGCAAAGCCAAAAAAATAACCACTATTGTTTGAAAGCCCCAAAGCGGCGAAAGTCCAATGAATACACCGAGCGCAATGGAAAGTGCTTTTTTTTCGGCTGAATCATCACTGCCCAAAAAGTCTTCCATAAAGAATTTCTTAAATCCCTTTTTTTTTAGTTTTCTGAAAAGATTTCGGGGTTTTATGTAGAAAAATGTAACGAGAACAAACCAAGTATTTAAGATACTTATTCGCGTAAAATCTTTGAACGGACGGAAATGTGAAACCCGATCCTCCAACTCATAATGTACTTGGATTGGGATATTTTTCACCTCAACACCGCTCCACGCAGCCTTTACGATGGCCTCAATTTCAAACTCAAATTTGTCTGTGTACAATTTCAAATTTTTCATCGCGAAAAGCGGATAAAGTCGGAAGCCAGACTGTGTGTCCTGCAAGCGCGATCCCGTTTCTACCCAAAACCAAAAGTTGGAAAATTTGTTGCCAAAACTGCTTTTTTTGGGGACGCCAAGTTGGGTCATATTCCGGGAACCGATGAGTAAGATTTCTTTATTTGTATCGTTTTCCAATGCTTCAATAAACGCAGGAATATCTTCTGGAAAATGTTGTCCATCGCTGTCAATAGTAATGGCATAGTTATATCCCAAACTCTCAGCTTGCTTAAAACCTTGTCGCAGCGCGTTGCCTTTTCCCTTGTTTTTTGAAAGATGGATTTTCTGAATTTGGGGGAATTGAGCCAATATTTCGGAAGTGGAATCGGAAGAGCCGTCATTCACCACAATCGCATTTTCGGTGTAAACCAAAACGCCTTCAATAACCTTTTTCAACGTTTTGCAATTATTGTAGGTGGGAATAATTACGCAACATCTCAGGGTATTGAATTTTTCTGAAAGTAGATTTTGGTCCATTTGGGAATTGCTTCTCTGTGAACTCTGTGCCTCTGTGGTTAATATTACACCATAGAGGCACAGAGGGCACGGAGCAAATATAAGTTTTATGGAATTTAGGTAAAAATATTGATAGGGCGAACTTTGACAAAGTTTAAAACTTTGTCAAAGTTAATTATTGAAACAATTTTTTTTCAGATTCATCAAAATTTTCAGATTTTAAAACAAAATCCTTGATTGTATCTTTCAATTCCTTGGAAGAAACATTCGCATAATTCTTCAAAATAAACTCTTTGTCCTCCTCAATATTATTATGATATCCTAAAAATCGCGGGGAGTTTTCCTGCACGCTCATACGAATATAACGGATTTCAATATTTGAAGGTTCATCCTTTACAGCACTTTCAATTAAGAAAACGCCTTCTTTGAAAAACTCTTTTTTATCGCTTCTCGCTTTAGCAAATTTTGCTTTCAGCGTTGAAACCGCCCCTTTGTACACCAGCAAAACGGGTTTACTTGAGGAATCTATTCTTGCAAGCTCACCGTCAAGTTTGGTAGTGATTTCAGCATTTTCAACCGCCTTTGGATATTGTTCGCGGATATCTTTTAAATCTTGTGAACTAGCAAGCACAGAAACTAAAAGTGCAATAAAAATTGATAATTTCTTTTTCATAATTTTTGTTTAGACCCAAACCTCACAGGTCTCTAAGACCTGTGAGGTTTAATTTATTCAACAATTTTAAAAGTAGCACTCAACTTCAGAGCCACAGTTTCGCCAAACGAGGTGGTATTCTTCACTTTCACTTCGCCATTTTCCCCAGCAATATCAATAGCAATCTGCAAATCAGGATTTTTTTCTGGATTGATGATGGCCATAAATTTTATGTTTGAAGAAACGGTTAAAAACAAATTTTTACCAGTTGCTTCCTCTGTCAATTCCTTTATAATTTGAATCATACAAACACCTGGCATTACAGGGTTTCCAGGAAAATGACCCTTGAATATCGCGTGGTCCTTGTTTAAATGGACCATTGCCGAAATGCCCTCGGAAGTGTTTTCGGTAGCAGTAACTTTGTATAATCCTTCGATGAGCATATTATTCGTTTTTAAATTTTTCCAAGTCTATTTTCAGCTTGATATTGTTGTGTTTTATAGCGATTGTATCCGCAATTCTTCCATCAGTAGAAGTAAAATCTATTTCTACTTTTTCCTTGGTTTTTGATGTATTTACAATTTTTAAAAGCTGACCTGTTTCCCTTTCAAAAAAATAAAAATTGAATCGAGCATCCCGTTGGGTTTTGAAAACATATTGGTTTTCAGAACTATAAATCTCCAAAATTTCAGCTTTTTCATTTACCAATAATTTAAAATCATCTTTTAAAATGTTGATGATGAATTTTCTGTCCATTTCCTCAACCACAAAATTCTTCGTAAAAGTATCGCCTTCGAACTGAAAATCAAACAGTTTGCTTCCAAATTCTGTTGTAAAAACTACTCTGTGACTTTCGGCACCTGTCTTCTTTATAATTAAAATTCCGCCGAAGTTTTTCCCGTAAACCTCAATTTTTGCTTTGTAAACATAATCAATTTCAGAATTTGAAAAGTATGGGTTTTCAATCCCGTTAGCTATTGAGCCCACCGAATTTCTGAACGGAACGCTCCGTAACCCTTCAGTAGTCTCTAAAGAACACGATGTGAAAATAAAAAAAACTAAAAAGCTAATTGCTAAAAACCGAATCATTAATTGTACTATTTAATGTGCGATTGCTGAAAATAATACGTGTAAAATCTTGCGAGGGTTCCACCATTTTCACTTCGTAAACCTGGGCGTCGTCTTTGTTGAAAAGCAGTTCGAAAGAAGCAATGTAACCCGCAATTTTTCTGTCCTTCGGGATAAAAACCGCTTTGTTGAATTTTGAGGATTTAAAGAAAGAAACCGTAAAATCGGCATCATTGAACATATTGCCTTTTACGCTGTTCACGATCAATTGGTTCAGTTTTTTGAAGAGTTTGCTGTTGCCGATATCCACTTTGCTTTTCGTGCCACCGTCATTAATTAACAATTGGTCTTCCTTAAAAATCACGCTGTATTGGTATGGGTTTGTGTATTCCCATTTCACCAAATTGGGCGCTTTGAAAACCATTTTTCCTGAAGTTTTCACATCGTCGGCCAAAAAATCGAGGTGTTTGTATTGCACAAAATCTGTTTTAATTGACTGGGTAGTTTTTGCAGTGGCAATCACTTTTTCTTTAAAAGAGGTGATTTCCGAAGCATTCATCGCAGTTTCCTGCGCTTGAATTGAGCCGCCAATAAAAATAAATAACAATATAAAATAATTACGCATAAGCCTCTATTTCAAGCAAACGATCCACCGGAACCGACTGCAATTTGTGCGGTTGCAAAAATAGCAATAACTGTTCCAATACGACAACGGTTTTTGTGCTGCTGTCGTGGAGCAGGATTATATCCCCTTTTTCTAAATTGGAAGCGATCCTTTTCAAAATTTTTTCTTCGGAAAGATTTGTCGTGTCATAACTGCGTTTGCTCCAACCTATGGAAAAATGTCCCGTGCTTTTCAATGCCTTTTTAATATTCGGATTTGTAACGCCGAAGGGTGGACGAAACATTTTCAGTTCCTTTCCAGTAATTTCTTTTATTAGAGAATTGGTTTGCTTCAATTCAGCCACAACCTTTTCAGTTGAAAAGAATCCAAAGTTTTTGGAATGTGAATAAGAATGACTGCCAATGGTGTGGCCTTCCCCAATAATTTGGCGAACTATTTCAGGATACTTTTCGGCATTTTTCCCTATTAAAAAAAAAGTAGCTTTTGCGTTGTGTTCTTTAAGAAGTGATAAAACTTTTGGGGTAAATTCAGGGTTTGGGCCGTCGTCAAAAGTGATTGAAATGTAGTTCTCTGAAATTTTGTAGTTGTGATTTAAAGATTGCAGATGATAATTCAACCTAATTTGAAAAGATCCAATTGCAGTAATCAAAACCCAAATAAATACAAATAGAACATAAAGCCAAGCCGGAACATCGCCGAAGAATCCTGCGAGCAGTAGTCCGAAAAAAACTACTAAGGCCAGCGCGTTTATGGTGTAAAACCTCAACATTTTTTTAGTAAAACAAGACTGTGGTTTTGGCCTCGATATTGGTTGTAGCACAAAACGTTTTTAAAGTTGGAAGACTTAACATCGTTGATTTTTACAACTTTTGGAATTGTTTGTGTTTTCAAGATTTTTGAAGCCAGCCAAACCCCAAAAGCTGAAACGGTGTTGTTTTCACCCACCAAATGCTTGTAAAAAACCTGCTGGGTTTTGTTGAAAATACCTTCGGAAAGTTGATTGTAATAACCGTCAAAATCCACATCACCATTGTTTCCAAAAACTACAACATCAATATCAGAAATGGCTGTATCACTATGTTTTAAAAAGCTTTCGATAGATTCAGAAACTTTTTCTTTGTTTAGGGTATTGAAAGTTTCAACAGCAACCAATTCGGCATAACAACTTTCTTTTTTTTCGTTGGAAACCACAAAGAAATTTGCTCCTTCACTGAAAACTGCTCCTTCGCTTTTAGAATTTAAAACCTCTGAAATAGTTACAGCCTCAGGTTTTATGTGATTAATTACGCGGTGAACTTCTGTTGTATGTGCTCCCAACTCTTCAACACCACCAACCAAAATATGCTTCGCTTCATCATTTTCAAGCTGCATTTTTGCGTCGAGTAAAGCAGATTCAAACGAAATTGCCGAATGCACATATGTAAAATTATATGCTTTGCACTCCATTCCCAACGCAATCTGCCCAGCAACGGTGTTGTGTGTACTTTGAATAAAAGAGGTTGGCGTTAAATATTGCTCGTTGTTGTCGATGATGGCGCTCACAAATTTTTCGGAATCAATCATGCAACCCATTCCCGTTCCAGTGATAATGGCGTCCACGGTTTCAATTCCAGCTTCATTCATCGCGATTTTGGAAGCAACCACGCCCATTTTTATACCTTTTGCCATGCGGCGGGAGGCGGCGGGAGGAATGTATTGTTTGTAGTCTGGGTCTTGGGCGAAAATAACCGTGTCATTGTAATCGGTTAATTCATCTAAAAACATACTATTATCATACGTTTTTTGAGTTGAAATGGAAGCGATGCTGTTTATGTAAACTTTTTTCATTCTTAATTATAAACCCCGTTACTATGTTTTCTTCTTAATAGGATTTCCGGAAGGTTCATTTACAAGTTGAGCTCTATCTTCCTTTTTGTATGGTTTGGCTTTCTTTGATTCTTTCATTTCCTTTTCCACTTCTTCGGCGGAAATTTCCACAATTTTGCCGTTTCGTTGAAAAACGAAAGGTGTGTTCTTATATTTTTTGAATGCTATGAGCCTCTCGAAAGAAATTTTCAAGCCTCGTTCAATTTTATCACCCAATTCGGTCAATTCATCTTTTCCCTTCATCATATTTCTCTTTTAAAAGGTTCCACTTATTAGAATTCATGATTCGCACTTCTCTTATATCTCCTTTTGCAATCGTTTTTTGAAATCCTCCCTTAGAATTATCTATAAGAATCCATTTATCCACAATCGGTTTAAAGATACCGAAAAAGTTTTTCAAACCGTTTTCATAGCGTCTTTTAATTACGTTTTTTGGAGTATTATGCCCGCCTTCCTTTACCCTAATTTTAACCCTTTTTATCGCAAGATCTGGAGATTTCAGATAAAAGAATAGCAAGGTTACCTCATAACCCTTTTTTTGGGCTTCCACCACAAGATTTTTATAGCTTTTGGTTGCCAACGTGGTTTCAAAGACAAAATCACTTCCTGTTTTTATTAAATCTTTAATTCTTTCCAACATAAGCCTGCCAGCTTGAAATGAACTTTTATCTGGATTGAAAGGAGACAGGCCTTTTGCTATTTCATCTGCATTTACAAATTCATTGCAATTCAAAATATCTGGCAGAATAGTAAAGGATGCCGTTGTTTTTCCAGCACCGTTGCAACCCGCAATAATAAAAAGTCTTTTCATCAGAAATAGCTGAACTGCAAAGATAGTTTAAAGTGAGGTTTTTGTTGAAACTACGGTTTTTTTGAAAATATTACGGTAGAACAATTTCCCCCAAAACCAAGGGAATTGGACATTACAGTATTCAATTCCTTTTCTTTAAATTCCGTTTGCGGAATCATTGAAAATTCTTTCATAGGAGTTTTAAAATTCAGGTTCGGAAAAATCACGTTGTGCTGTAGTGCCAGAACGGAATAGACCGCTTCAATTGCGCCAGCGGCTGCTAACGTGTGCCCCGTATATGCTTTTGTGGAACTGAATTCGGGCATTCCATTCCCAAAAACACGAAGTATTGCGCGTCCCTCTGAAAGGTCGTTATTACCAGTAGCAGTGCCGTGGGCGTTTATATAGTCTATTTGTGAAGGTTTTAAACCTGCCACTTTCAATGCTTTTTCCATCGCCAAAGTCGCACCATCGCCGTGGTCTGACGAAGCGGTTTGATGAAAGGCATCGTTGGCGTTGCCATAGCCTTTTACGTAAGCAAGCACTTTTTTGTTTTCGGTTTTTACCACTTCATCGCTTTCCAAAACCAGGAATGCAGCAGCTTCACCTAAATTTAAACCTTTTCGGTTTTCGTCAAAAGGAGTATTGTGTGTGTCGCTCAAAATCATCAAGGTTTTAAAGCCGTTGATGGTAAATTTTGAAAGACAATCTGCACCGCCAACCACCACTCGGTCCAGCTTGCCCGATTTTATTAAACGTGCGCCAAGCATAATTGCGTTTGCCGCTGAGGAACACGCAGTGCTGATAGTTGTTACCAAACTTTCTTCAATACCTAACTGTTCCGCGATTTTTTGGGTAGAATCGCCAGCGGGGTGGCTTTCAATATATTTTTGCAGTACTTTTTCAGTAAGGTATTCGTAATAGTATTTTTCGGTCATATCCATTCCACCAACGCTGGTGCCGCAAATGATGCCCGTTTTGTATTTTTTAATGTCAGTGATTCCTGCGTTTGCAACCGCTTCTTTTGCGGCAATGGCACCCAGTAATGCGGTGCGGGAATAATTGTTTGAAGACGGAAGGTTTAGTTGGGCAATCAATTCATCATTGGTGAATTTTACTTCCCCAACCATAATTTCGCTGCGCTGAATTGTTTCAACATTGTCAACGCGGGTAATGCCTTTCTTTTCATTTATGAGCGCGTTGTAGTTTTCCGCCACATTGTTTCCAATGGCAGAAATAATACCCATTCCGGTTATGGCTACGCCTTTGTTCATTTATTGATTTCGCTATAAAGGAGGTCTCGACTGTACTTCGGCTGCGCTCAGTGAAACACGCTCGTCTAGGCTTTGTCTCCTCAAACTCCGTCAAGAGGTTCTTAGATAAAAAATTACTTTGTGCGGTGCTCCCCAATATAATCTGCCATTACCTGTACAGATTCAAATATTTTTTTGCCCTCTTTTGGGTCGCTCAAACGGATGCCGTAATCTTTGTCCAGCATCACGATTAGTTCCAAAGCGTCAATAGAGTCCAAACCAAGACCATCGCCAAAAAGCGCGTCATCGTCTGCAATATCTGCTACGGAAACATCTTCAAGATTCAATTGATTAATGATTTTCGCTTTCAGTTCTTCTTTTAATTCACTCATAATATATTGTATAATCTAGTTATTTCTTCAGTTTTATGTTCAATTTCACCTTCCTTTCCAACTAAATAAAGAAAGGCACTGTAGCTGTTTTCATCAAAATCTACCCAGCCACAGAGGGCTTTTTCGGCTTTCCCACTTCGCAATAAACTGTTGGCGTACAGTTGTAAGTGCTCGGCGTTAAAGCGGTCAAAGATAAAAAAACTATTTTCAGAATACAGCTTGTGTTTAATACTTATCTCGCCCAAACAAATATTTGGCAGCGTATAGACAAAAACCGCTGGACTGGGGAAGTATTCCGCATCGTTTTCAATGGCCGCTTGGTGCTTTCGGTCAGTATCCAAACTGGAAGCTCTATTTGAAAAAATTAGGGCGATGTCATTCTCGTCTTCGTTCAAGTTTTCGCTTTTCAAAAGAACATCGGCAGCCAAAAAAGCTAATTTGCTGAGATTATCCATTTTGAAAAACTTGGAATAATCCGTCTTCAAAAATTTGTAGGCATTCTTTATAAAAGTTGAAAAATCTTCGGACTCATCACAAAAAAGAGCATTCCCATTCACCGAAATGGTCTGGTTTTTTATGTGGCAATAACTTTTTATGTGAAATTTATCAATCAACTTTAAAGATTATTTTATTGAACACCTTATAAAGTCCCCTTTGGGGATTTAGGGGCTTTCTTTTTGCAGACCAACATTGTGTGGTATTCACCAAGTTGTAAATCCTCTTTCAATTCCAAACCTGCTTTATCAATCAATTTTATAAAAACACTGGCAGGGTACATCTTGCTGTTTCCGTTTGCAAGTACTGTAAAATAAAGCGATGTGGCTTCTAAAATAAACTGTGAAGCCTTAAAAGCTTGTCTGTCGGTAAACGTTTCCACAATTATCAATTCAGCATCCTCGTTCATCGAATCTGCACAAGTGCTCAATACTTTTACTATTTCATCTTCGGAAAAACAATCCAAAAACTGGGACATCCAAATAAGGTCTGCGCCTCTAGGAATTTGAGGGTTTTCAGAAAGCCAATCAATGGGATGACCGGAAATCCTGTCCTTAAAACCGTTGCTTTCGGCATTGGCCAAAGCCATATTTAACTGGCCCGGCAAATCCACAATCGTTATGTTTACATCTTCATTGAAACCGCAACATTTAATGGAAAATTTGCCCGTATTTCCGCCAATATCAAAAAGGGTTTTCGGATTTCTCTCAAAAATCTTTTGAAGTGCTTCCCCAAAAATATCATCGGAATAATGATGATCAAAATCAAACCAGGCCTTTTGTTCTGCTGGTTTTAACTGGGAAAGCCCTTCGTAAATAGTTGACCACTGCCCGAGCTCTTTCAAACCTTCCGGCTTTCCGCTTTTGATGGATTCGTACAGATGAAACAAACCTTTGTAACACACATCGTGGGCAAAATTGAGGTTCACGCTTGCAGTTTCATTATAATTTAGAAAATAGCCCACTTTGGTCAATTCGTATTGCTCGTCATCATTTTTACATACAATATTGGAGGTTTGGGCAATTTCCAGCAATACACCAACGCCATAAGTGCTGAGTGAAAGTTTTTCAGCAATTTCTTTGGCAGTGGGGCCGCCATTTTTCCTATTTTCAAAAATAAAATCGAGTATCCCCAATTTCCGTAGCGATACCGATGCCTGAAATACAAAGGGTGCAAAGGCAATGCGGTGCGCTTCTTCCAAAGCTTCCAAGGCATTTAAATTTTTAGTAATCGTTTGCATTTATGGTTGGTTTGTTGTTTATTTTTTGAAAAATTACCGCCGTGTTGCAACCTCCAAAACCCGATGCCGTTTTCAGGAAAGTGGTCAATATTTTGGGTGTATTAGTTGTGATGATATTCATATTTTTTGAAACGCCAAGGTCGGAAAATCCTTTGGAAATAAAAAGTGTATTTTTTTCCAAAGAATACATTCCCACAATGGTTTCCAGCAAACCTGAAGCGCCCAAAGTATGGCCAAAAAATCCTTTTAAACTGTTCAGTGGAATGTGTTCCATTTCCAATCTGCTAAAAGCAATAGCTTCCATTTCGTCATTGAAAGACGTAGCGGTGCCGTGTGCAGAAATATAATCTAACTGCGAAGCCTCTAAATTTGCTTCTTTTAGCGCAGCTTTCACGCTTCGGAAAAGGCCTTCGCCAGTGCGCGAAGGTCCAGAAATATGATTAGCGTCGTTGCAAGTTGCATCTCCCAAAATTGCAACAGCTTCTTTTGGGAGATTTTTTGCAGAAGCAGTAACCAAAATACTGGCCGCTACTTCACCAAGATTTATTCCAACTCTTTTTTCATCGTAAGGTTTGCACGGTTCTGCCGATAATGCTTGAAAGGAATTAAAGCCCGAAAGTATGAATTTTGAAAGCAAATCGCCACTGGTTATAAAAACGTGATTGTACTTTTTTTCAGAAATAAATCGCTTTGCAACTGAAATTGCCAAAATACCCGAAATACAGGCATTTGAAAGTACAATTGCTTCATTTTTAAAGCCGAAAAAAGTTTGGATTGTTTTTCCAAGTTCGCTTAGATAGACTCTGTTTTCTGGAAAATTACTGCCCTTTTCAAGAACATCTATATTTCCTTTCGTGGTAGAAATGAGCAAACCCACTTTTTCATTTAAAGGAATTTTTGAAGCATCGATTACTTTTTTCAACGAGAGAATCATCATCTGTTCCAGCTTTGTAAACTGGGAAGAATCTCCGATTTTGTTGAATTCACTTTTTACCACTTCCGAAGAAATCATTGAAGCACAAAATTGCTCTGGCAAAAGTGGAGAGTTTTCCTGTTTTTCAAGACCCGAAATGCCTTTTGATATTTTTTCAACAACCGTTTCGCTCTCAAAACCAAGACTACTGAATATATTGTTATGTGAAAGAAAGGTTTTGATCATTTTTTAGAGTTCCATTTTTCTCTTCCACTTTGCGAAAAACTCAGGTTTTGTCAATGAAAGTTCGCCCTGTTCGTTCAAAAAAACCTGAATGGTTTCACCCAAACAAACCAATCTTCCTTTTGGGTCAAAAATGCGGTAGTGAAATATCATTTTTGCTGCTGGGGAAGGAATAAAGGTCGTTTTTATGGTGGCCACATCGCCGTAACGCAACGGCAGCTTATGCTCGCAGGAAGATTTCACTATTGGAGACGTGTAGCCATTTGCCTTTTGTTCCAAATACGAAATGCCGTGCTCGCGGCCAAAAGCCTCTCGGCCATCTTCAAAATACTGAATATAATTGCCGTGCCACACAATTCCCAAAGGATCGGTCTCGGTGAAACGCACCCGGATTTCGGAAGTAAAACTTATTTCGTTTTTATGGTCAGACGGCATTTTTCTTTTGATTATATATTATTGCTATTTTGATTGTTACAAGGAAGAACAACAATAATAACGAAATTTCGGGAAGGATTTTAGCAAATCCCACATTTCTCAAAAATACATCGTAAAAAGCTTCCAAGCCCCAATTCATCGGGGAAATTTTGGAAATCGATTGCATAAATTTCGGCATCACAAAAACAGGGACCCACACGCCGCCGAGCGCTGCTAAAATAACCACCAAAGTTGCCCCAAACGGTGCCGATTGTTCCTGGGTTTTTGTGATGGTTCCCAAAAGCAATCCTAAACCAATAGCTGCTAAACCTGAGAAAAATGCGACAACATATAGCATTGGCAACTTGCCCGAAACGTCAACTCCCGGAAGGCCAATGGCTGGGAAAAGATAGATTCCAACAAGCAACATCAGTGTGAATTGAATGAGGCAAACACCGAGATAAACGATGGTTTTTCCGCCCAAAACCGTTGCGTAATTCACGGGATTAGTGCGCAAACGCACAAAAGTACCTTGGTTTTTTTCCTTCACCAGATTGATGGAAAGCGGCACAATGATGAAGAAAATAGCAAACAGTGTCCACGCCGGAACGTTGTGCTGAGCCGAGTTCGGAATAATTTCTGCGTTGTTTTTTGTGGGCAGGATTTCCTTGAAGGATATAAAGTTTTCAGTGTCGAAAATTGGCTCTGCACCATCTTCACCCAATTCCGTTTGAAAGGCTTTGTAAATACTTTGCGTTTCAATTTTTGAAATCATTTTATCGATGCCATTTTTTACCGAAGATTTAAAACTAACCTGTGTTGCTGGATCAAAATAAAGACGGACTTCCTTTTGTGGAATAACCACTTTCGCCACGGTCAAACTATCTTCTTCCAACCCAAATTTCGACAAAATTCCTTCCACATTTTGGTCCACTTTCTTTTGAAGAGAGGCCGAAAGATTTTCCGGAATTACAATGGCAAGCTGATATTCTCCAGAGAAAACTGCTTCTTTTGCTTCCTCTTCGGAAGATTTCTGAAGAATTTCAAACGAATTGGATTCGGAGAGGTTTTCGATTATGTTTTTTGAAACTTCGCCTTTGTCATTATCCACCAAAAGCACGGGTATTTTTATATCGTTAATGGTTTTGAAGGTGCTGTCTTGCACTAATGTGATTACGATGAGCAGCAACATCGGCATAATAAAAAGGATTGCTATTCCGCCCAAATCGCGGATAAGCAAAAGCATTTCTTTATATGTGGAAGCCCAGAGTTTATGCATAATCGCGAAGGGCTTTTCCGGTTTGTGCCAAAAATACATCTTCCAGATTGTTGGCGCCGGTTTGGTTTTTTATAAGTTCTGAAGGAATTCCTTTTACAATGATTTCACCATTATCGATAATAGCTACGTGGGTACAGAAAAATTCGGCTTCGTTTAAGTGATGCGAAGTGTAAACTATTGTGGTTCCTTGTTTATTGAGGAATTTTAAATGGTCAATAATCACGTTTTTAGATTGCACGTCAACACCCACGGTGGGCTCGTCTAAAAACAAAACTTTTGGTTGGTGAAGGATTCCTGCAATCAAGTTTACGCGGCGTTTCATTCCCCCCGAAAACGTGGCGGTTTTTTTATTGGCGAATTTGGAAAGCCCCATTATTTCCAAATGTTCGTTAATTGATTTTCTTAAGGTTTCACCTTTAATTCCGTACATACTTCCGAAGTATTGCAAGTTTTCAAAAGCCGTGAGCGTTGGATAAAGTGCATATTCCTGTGGAACAATGCCTATTAATTGCTTTAGTTGATTTTTGTGTTCCTTAAAATTCAGTCCGTTGATTGTGAAGGAACCCGAAGTTGGTTTTAAAAGGGAAGTAAGCATTGAAATAAGTGTAGTTTTTCCCGCGCCGTTTGGGCCGAGAAGCCCATAGATTTCGCCTTCTTCAACTTTCAAATTGAGGTTTTTTACCGCGTATTCTTCGGCACCTTTGTATTTTTTTGAAAGTTGGTTTATTTGTATCATTGTCTCTAAATCCCCAAAGGGGACTTTTTAAATTGCTTTCTTCAACTTCTTAAAAAACACCTTTTCCAAATCGGCAATATGGTCCAGTTGGTCTGCTACTTTATTATAACTATCGGTTTGGCTCCCGACACTTCGGGAACGGTTTTTGTATATCCGGGAAGCTTCAAGGGCGAAATCGCGCCACAAATCGCCAATTTCGGTCATTTCTTTGGATAGTTCTACTAACTTTTCATTGTTGAGTAATTTTCCAGATTCCTGTAAAAACGCTGCATAAATATAGCGAAAACCGCCGCCACCAGTACCAATTTCTTCCTGCATCCGCACTACTTGTCCTAAATAATGGTTAGCGGTTTTAATTCCTTTTTGTTTTGGCCATTTACGGATTAAGCCAGCAATTTTGTGGATTCCCTTAACCCCAACAATGGGAACTGGCGCAAGCATCGCTTTGCACGTATCTTTTATTCCTTTTACAATTGCTGTTTCAAGTTCCAGTTTTTCGGGAAAAGAAATAGGATAATACATATGCCCTTTTGGTGCGAAAGCCCCTTTTGCAAAACGAACTTTTTCTAATTCTTTTTCTGAAAGGGAAGTAACGCTTTCCATCACCGGATCGCTAATTAAATACCGATTGCCCTCCTTCCCATATACCACCATATTGTGCGCATTGAAGTGAAAACGGTATTCATCGGGAAAATAGAGCAGATTATAAACACCAACCTGCAACCCAACAGGATTGTTTCTTTCAAGATTTTCATCCAACCGAGCTTTGGCATCTTTTGGATTGCTGAATTTTTCGCGCTTCATTTTAATCCCAGTGCGCTTTGCGAATTTCTTAAAAATATGTCCCGGCAGCGCACGGTAGGTAATCACAGGTGCGTGATTCACTTTCAAAAAAGGAATATAACAAAACAACAAGCCGCTGCCAATACCAAAAACCATCGGCTCGCTGACGTTGAAACCGTTGTGTTTCATCAAGTTTGAAACCACACCGTTTTCGCAATGGGCAGATTGATGATGGGTGAAATTAATTATTATTTCTGGTTTCAAGTTTCTGGTTTTTCCCCCCAGCCCCTAAAGCAGAGAATACTGGCTCCCTTTAGGGTTGGGGTAATTTATTTTCAATTATATTTTTATTTTTCTAAACTCATCGACTTCAGTTTATCTACTGAAATATCAAATGCTTCAGCATATTTATTCAAGGTTTTGCGGCTCAATTTTTTAAAAACTGAAGGTTTAAAATGTCTTTTTACTTTCCAGTGCCAAAAGCCTACGTAGCTGGCCAAAATACCCACGTCCATTTTGTGGAGTTCCATATAATATTCAATGGGGCTGGTTTCACCCGCAATTACACGGTTCTTAGCTTCAGCAATTCGCTCGTTGATTTCTTCAATTGCGTTTTTTAATGCTACCGTTTTTGGTTCCCAACCACTGCTGTTTTCTGTGGTGTATTCACCATTTTCATCCACGGCATAGCATAGCTCACGGAAATTTGCGGATTCCAGATTGCTTTTGTCCTGCGGCACTTCTTTTTTCTTCATAATCAGACTTCATGGATTAAAAAATTCATGGTAGAAGATACAATTAATTTTTCGTCAAAAAAGGTTTCTGTTGAAAGGCTGCACATTGTAACTTGGCCTGTATCAAATCTTGAAAGAAGTTTTGCTTTAGTTACAATAGTATCTCCACCTTTTGGCAGTTCAAAAATTTCCACTTTTTTGATGGAGCTGATGTAGCCTACCAATTTATTGCCGTTTCCTTCCAAATCGTCTTTTTCAAAAAAACTTTGCCCCACCACGCCCGAAGCGGCTTGGGCCGCGTTTTCGATTAATCCCGTTTCGGAAAATTTTCCATTTTTCAAAAAAATGCAATCTTCTGAAATACGGAATTGTGTGGCAACGGAATCTTCATCAATTTCAAGTACTGAGGAAACCATCAACATAGGCTCACGGTGTGGCAGAAAATTTGAAATGTCAATATTTGATAAGTCCTTCTTCTTCATTAATTGGCCAATACGGTTTTCATTTCGCTGGAAGCGATTATTTTGCCATCGCACTCGGTCTCAGCGGTTACCAGTGTAACGCCCATAATATCGTGAAGGATAATAACGGTGGTTTTTAATTCCTTTCCAATGGAAGGAAGTTCAAAAATTTCCGCTTTTTTTATAGCACCAATGTAGCCAATGGGGGCATCTTCCTTTTTCAAAAAAAATTGATAACCCGTATAAAGTGCAACTGTTTGGGCCATATGTTCAATCAGGCCGGGAGCGGTAAATTTATTGTTTTGCGAAAAAATGTTTTCTTCGGAAATAGTCAATCCCGAAACCACTTTGTTTTCCTCAAAATGAAGCAATTTGTCCACCATCACGAACGGCGCTTTCTGCGGAATCAATTTTCCGATGAAATCTTTGTCCGTTATTTCTTTGGTGAAAACATCCATTTAAACAACCGTTAAATAGGCGTAGGAATAAGCAAATCGTGCGCTTTCTGGCACTTGAAGAAATATTCTCTCTCCTTTTTTGAGGTTTCCAGAATGGACCAATTCTTCCAACATAAGATAGATGGAACCGGCACCCACATTCCCCACTTTTTCAAGATTCAAAAACCATTTTTCCCAAGGCAAGTGAAGGCCTTGACGTTCAATTTCGTTGTAAAGATTTTCCTTGAAATAATAGGAAGAAATATGTGGTAAATAATAGTCTATGTCGTCTTCGGTGATGTTGTGTTTCGCCATTGCCAGTTTCATACTTGCAACGCCTTTTTGAAGTATATTTTCGGCCAGCAATTTCACATCTTGCTTCATTGCGAAAAGTGACATTTTTCCCCAGACCTCTGCTGGATATTCGCTCCAAGGTTTTAAGCTTCCGTCTTCCAGTTTGTCGCCACCGGCATACATACAGGTTTCTAGTTCAAAGGCGTAACTGTAGCCTTCCATCCATTCAATTTTTAGCGGGGTTTTCCCTTTTGGTTCACTTTCCAAAAGCATTGCTCCAGCGCCATCAGACAGCATCCAACGCAAAAATTCTTTGTTGAAAGCAAGGATTGGGTGTTCTTCAATTTCCAACAAATGCGCTACTTCGTCTTCAAAAATATCAGCTTTCATCCACGAAGAACAACGCTCTGAGCCTGTACAAACTGCATTGTTCACTTGTTCAGATTTAATGGCCATGTAGCCATATTTTAATGCGTTCATTCCGCTGCAACACGCGCCCGAAGGAGAGTTAATCTCTAAGTTTCCATTCTTTAAAAACCCATGGACCATTGCGGCATGGCTCGGCAAAATTTGGTCTGGGCTGGAAGTGCCACATGACAGCAGTTCAATTTGGTTTTTGTTGAAAGTTTCATCACACAAAGCTTCAACCGCTTCTGCGGCAAGTTGTGCGTTATTGTGTGTTATATTGCCATTTTGATCAATAGCATAGTAACGTGTTTTAATTTGGTTGTTCCGTAGGATGATGCGGCGGGCTTTTGATGTTTTTCCATTGATGACCCCCAGTTTTTCTTCCATTGCCTCGTTGTCAACGGGTTCATTTGGCAAAAACTTTGCAATCCTTGTAATGTAAACGTTCTTCATTAATCTTGCTTTAATGCAATTGATGAATAATAGGTTTTTTCCCGTTGAATTTTACGGTACATTGGGATATAAGTGAGCAAAAATACAATAAATACTATTGGTGCTATTAGCCATATTGCAAATAACAAATAATATTTAAAAAAAACGAGCCATTTCTTTCTTTCTTCGCCTTCTTTTTTGATTAAATGATTGGCCCATTTTGTGAAGACCATATTGCCCCGAATATCTGTGGCAATGAGCGAGGGATCCACTTTTACGGCGCCAATATCCAGTAAATTTTGCTGCAAGTTTGAATATTCATTTTGAAGCAAAGCCTCTTTAATTGTCGTACCAAAACGGGAAGCGGCTTTAATATCTTCATCTGAAACACCAGGCTTCGGAAATATACCGAGCATCCTGGTTTTTTTCCCGCCCATTAACCAATGTACTATTGTAATCACACTGATGTGGTTCATATTTTTGTCCACCAAAGCGATATTTCCAACCAGTTTTGCTTTGTTGGCAACCAACAATTTCTTCACTTTTTCCTGCGCCATAATCCACATATTACGGCTAGCGGAAACGGTGACGACGGGTGTGTTGGCAAGTAAAATTTTTGCTTCTTCAGATTTCAAAAAGGAGTTGATGGGGACGGATGGCGTTAAGAACCAGGTAGTATATCCCAAAAGAACGAGGTCATATTTCTTTTGAAGAATTTCAGAGGGTATCGCTTCCAAAGATGTGGGAATTTGAAGAAAAGTTTCGGGGAAAGCGCCATAAAATTCCTCTTGCTTCCAAGGAAATGGAAATTTTCTCTTCGGAATTATTTCGCAATAGGAAATGTTTATTTCTTCACATGAAATCGTTGAAGCGATATTCTTCAAAATATCTGTCAACTGCCCAGTTTGCGAATAATAAATTATTAAAACTTCTTTCATACCTTAATCATTCGTCTCCCAAAAATCAAAATAATTGAACCATTGCAAGGGGTATTTTTTCAGCATCCATTCCACACTTTCGGTGTATTTTTTCAACAAGCCCTGTGCATCCCTGTTTTTTACTTCGGCTTGGCGTGAATAAAGATGGTAATGCTTGTTGGTTTCCTTCATTACATAGACAAACAAAACCGGAACATTCAGCCTACTGGCCAATAAAAAAGGACCTGCGGGAAAATTCGCTTCTTTTCCCATCAATGATTCGGTCAAAACTTTTTGACCTTTCATATATCTATCGCCTGTGAAACAGACCAATTCGCCATTGCTCAGCGCATTGTTAATTTCAAAAATATGCGACATATCTTCCCTTACGAGGATAAATTTGATCTTGGAACGCATGGTAACTTTTTCCATGTATTCCTTTATGTTTTGGTGTTCGGCATCGGTGGTAACGAGACTTATTTGTGAGCGGGTGTCAATTTCCTCGAAAAAATATTCCGCGATTTCAAAATTGCCCACGTGGGCGCTTATCATAATTCCGCCCTGTTTTTTATCAAGAAGATTGGTTATGTTTTCAACCCCGTCACATTCATAAGTAAACCGATGTTTTAGGCCAGAGGAAATCGCAGCCTTGTCTATAATGGTTTTACCGAAGATGTAATAACTTTTATAAATACTGAAAAGACTCTTTGATGCTGAATATTTCAGTCTTTTACGGAAATAATAATAGATAGACCTAGTATTTTTTCCAGCAAAGAAAACATAATATAAAGCAACGGGGTAAAGAAGCCCGTAAGCGGCTCGAACTCCCAATTCTCTGATAAAAAATACAAAGATTTTATACCCTAAAACGGTTCCTTTGCTCTTGCCTTCCCATTCACCTGCCATAAACTGCTATTGCAAATTTCAGCTGATCTTTGTTTCAATCAGGTCATAAAAATCTTGGAGGGTTATAACATTCAGGAAATCCTCGCCCGTCAACTTTACGCCAAAGTTGGCCTCAATGGCAACAACCAAATCCACAAAATCCAAACTGTCCAGCTCCAAAGTTTCCTTTAAATTGGCCCTTGGCTCAATGTCTTCGGTCTCTACCTCAAACTCATCTACCAAAAAGTAGTTTATCTTTTCAACTATAACTTCTTTATTCATTTTTAATGTGTGCACTTTTTAATAATTAATGCGGAATTGGTTCCACCAAACCCGAATGAATTGGACAAAAATACATCAATTTTTCTGTTTAACGTTTTGTTAACAAGGTTTAATTTTGAAGCAGCCTCGTCTGGTGTTTCAAGATTTATGTTTGGTGCAATGAAGGAATGTTCCATCATCAGCATGGAATAAATAACTTCACTTGCCCCTGCCATCCAACATTCGTGGCCGGTCATAGATTTTGTGGAGCTAACGTATGGGCCATTTTCTCCAAAAACATCGGTGATTGCTAGGGCTTCGTTCGCATCGCCAACAGGGGTTGAAGTGGCGTGGGCATTTACATAATCAATTTCCGAAGCTTTAATATTTGCTTGTGCCAATGCCATTTTCATAGCCCGAGAAGGACCATCAACGTTTGGGGTTGAAATATGTTCGCCATTGGAAGAAAAACCGTAGCCTATAATTTCGCCCAGAATTGGCACGCCACGTTTTATGGCACTTTCGTAGCTCTCAATAATCAATGTGGCTGCTCCCCCGCTTGGCACTAAACCGTCTCTGTCCTTATCAAATGGACGGCTTGCTTTTGTTGGGTCCAGTTGGGTTGAAAAAACACCGAGACCGTCAAAACTGCCCATAGCGAGTTCGTTTATTTCTTGCGCCCCGCCGGAAATGATGCAATCCTGCAAACCATTTTTTATAAGAAAATAGGCCATCCCAATGGAATGGGACCCACTGGCACAGGCAGCGCTGATGGTGAAATTAATTCCCTTCAATTTAAAAATGGTGGAAAGGTTCATCGTCACCGAAGAGTTCATCGCCTTAAAAATAGCACCCGAGCCTACCAAGGTTGTATCTTTCTTTTCACGAATTTTATCGACTGATTCTATTACCGATCGCGCGGTGCTGTCATTTCCATAGAGGATGCCCACTTCGTTTTCATCGAGAAATTGTTGGTCTATTTTAGCGTTTTTGAGTGCTTCAACAGTGGCAGAATAGGCATATGCGCCTTCTTCGCCAAGACTGACCCTCTCTCTGCGCGAAAGTTGTTCTTTTAAATTTGGTTCTTCCACCCAACCCGTTAAACAGGAACGATAGCCGAAATCCTTTCGTTTTCCGTCGCAAATAATGCCAGACTTTCCATTGTATAATGACTCTTTAACCTCTTGCAGGTTTTTTCCGATGCAGGAATAAATGCCCATTCCGGTAATTACTACTCTTCTCAATTCTCCTTCTTTTTAAGAATAAATCCCCCCATTAATATTAATCACTTCCCCCGTGATATATGAAGCTTTTGGCGAGGCCAAAAAACTGACCACATGCGCCACTTCTTCAGGTTCACCAAAACGGTTGGCGGGAATCATTTTTTTGAGTTCCTTTTCGTCAAGTTCTGCAGTCATATCACTTTTTATGAAGCCAGGGGCCACTGCATTTACAGTAATGTTCCGTTTTGCAACTTCTTGTGCCAATGCTTTTGTGGCTCCAATAACAGCTCCTTTTGCCGCAGAATAATTTACTTGTCCCGGTGTTCCTTTTAAGCCCGAAACCGAAACCATATTGATAATCCTGCCGTATTTATTAACCAGTAATTTTTGAATCAAAGCATTGGTAACGTTGTAAAAACCGTTCAAACTGGTGTTTATAACACTGTGCCAATCTTCAGGTTTCATCCACATAAAGAGGCCATCTTTTGTTATTCCGGCGTTGTTTATTATCACTTCAATGATAGCGTCTTTATTGGTTTCGTGCCATAAGGCAAATGCCTTATTTACAGAATTGGCGTCGGTAACGTCAAACTGGATTATTTCGCCTTTGCCGCCAAGTGCTTCAACTTCATTCAGGGTTTGTTTTGCGGCTTCTTTATTTCCGTTGTAATTAATGAGAAGACTGTATTCCAAATCTTTGGCCAATTGAATACAAATTGCACGGCCAATGCCACGGGAACCTCCTGTTACCAATGCGTATTTTTGTTTTTCTTTTTTCTCTTCCATTTAATTATTTTCTCGTAAAGACGCAAAGTTGTCTTTTCTCTTTCTTATGTATTCTGTTATCTACTTTGAAGTATCCACAAAAGCCTCCGCGTTTTGGTGCCATTTGCCCAAAACCTTTCCAGTTTTATCGATGAATCCCCACTCTTTGTTTTTCTTTACACGGGCAAGACCGTCAATAAAACCTTTATCGGAACCGCTTTGCAAAAAGCCAAACATTCCTATGGAAATGTCATATTCCATTGGGATTACCAATTTTCCGGTTTTATCGATAAAGCCCCAAAGTTTTTTTTCTTTTACTGGAGCCAAGCCGTTGTCAGAAAAAATTTCAGCATCTGCATATCCTAAATTGCCTAATTTTTCTCCCTTTTCATTTATATAGCTCCATTTTTTTCCTTCATTTACAGGTGCAAAACCAGCATTAAATGCCCGAGCTTTATCAAAAGTAGGCTGGATTACCCATTCGCCTTTTCCATTTATGAAACCCATTTTTTTATTGCTACGGGCGTAGGTCAATGGAGAGTCGTTTGTGAAATCCCAAATTTTATCGACTCCATTAATTGTTGTAAAAGTTCCGTTGATCAACACCCCAAAACTTTCACCTTTCCGGGCCCAAATTCCGTTTTTGCTGAAATCGCCAATCTCATTATAATCTGCAGGAACAAACGCTTCACCTTTTTTACTCAGTAATCCCCAAGTTTCACCGTTTTTGAATTTTGCATAGCCATTGTTGAAACCTTTTATTTCATCGTATTTTGGTTCCAAAATAGTCTTTCCGTTGGTATCCATCAGTCCTATCTTTTCGCCACTACGGATTACGGCAACACCATTGTCAAAATCATAATATTTATCTGTGGCGGGGGTGGAAAGTGTTTCGCCCTTGGTGTTTATGTATTTCCATTGGTCGTTTTGAAGCACAAGCGCATAACCAGAATTAAATTCTTTTACGCGGTCATATTCAGGCTGGATGGCCCATTCGCCAGAAGTATTAATAAAGCCCCATTTTTTGTCTTTCATTGCGGCGGCTAACTTGCCAGAAAAACTGGCTGCCTTTTCAAATTGAGGCTGAATGGCGTATTCGCCGGTTTTGTTTATGTAACCGAAGAGATCATTGTCGCGGACCAGGGCCAGTTCTTGTGCATAAAAAGAAGTGGTTACCATTAAAAAAGCGAGTGCGAAGGAAAAAATTGTTTTCATAATAGTATCATTTTAAGTTGCTGAAGTTAAAAGAAACAATTTAAGGATTATTTCGAAATTATTTGGGAGAATCCATCAAAAATTCCTTTACCGAATTCACATATGGATACATTGCCACATCTTCTATGAAAACAGGAACAATGGCACGAATTTCATCATACATTTTTTTGGTTTCGGACGAAACTTGATCCTGAACTTTTAAGTATTCTATTGCCTGAACAATGGTTATAAGCTCAATGGAAACAACTTCAAAAGCGTTTTCAATTACCTTTTTCGCGATGAGCGCGGCGTTAGTGCCCATACTCACAATATCCTGATTGTCGTTGTTGTTCGGGATGCTGTGCACGTACATTGGGTTGCTGAGCATTTGGCTTTCGGCCGTGGTGGAAGTGGCGGTGAACTGTACGCCCTGCATTCCAAAATTCAACCCCAGTTTTCCCAAATTAACAAAAGGCGGAAGAATGTCGTTCAATTTTGAATTCAACAAATAGTTAAGTTGGCGCTCGGAAAGCATCGTCATTTTTGCAACAACTATTTTCAGCTTGTCCATTTCAAGGGAAACATAATCGCCGTGGAAATTTCCGCCGTGATAAACGTTTCGTTTTTCAACATCGACAATTGGGTTGTCGTTGGCCGAATTCACTTCCTCTATCAATATTTTTTCAACCGTGTTCAGCGTGTCCAAAACGGGACCCAAAATTTGTGGCACACAGCGCAGGGAGTAATATTCCTGCACTTTTTCCTCAAAAACAACCACGTCTTTTGAACCATTATATAAGTGATGTTCGCGTTTTCTGGTAAGTTTGCTGTCTTTTAAATGGACGCGCATCATTTCAGCAATTTTGCGCTGGCCCTTGTGTTTTTTCGTTTCGTTAAGCTCCAAGGAAAGATGGTCGTCATACGCTTTCACAATTTCATTTATGGCCGATGATGCTTTGATCATCCATTGCATAATCCGTCTTGTGTAAAGCACGTTTACCACACCAATACCTGTCATTACTGAGGTTCCGTTCATCAAGGCCAACCCTTCGCGGAGTTCCACTTTTATGGGCTGAAGGTTTTCCAGTTTGAAAACTTCTTCGGTGTTTTTGCGGTCGCCTTTGTAAAAAACTTCGCCTTCGCCTATCAACACCAATGCTAAATGGGCAAGTTGCACCAAATCGCCACTGGCGCCCACGCCGCCGTGTTCATAAATTAGGGGGATTATGTTTTTGTTCAGCAATTCGCCCATCAATTTAATGACGGAAGGATGAACACCACTGTTGCCAAGGCTCAGCGTGTTCAACCGTGCAAGCATCGCAGCGCGGACGTATTGAGCCGGAATCGGGTTTCCCGTTCCCGAGGAATGGCTGCGGATAAGGTTGTACTGTAACTGAATCCTTTCGCTGTCCTTAATTTTATACTGCGCCATGGGGCCGAAACCCGTGTTGACACCATAAATGGTCTTGTTTTTTGAAAATTCCTTCAGAAAATCGAAACTGTTTTGGACCCTTTCTATAATATCTTTGTGAAGCTGGACAGGATCACTTTTGAAAATTATTTGCTCAAAATCAGATATTTCCAGTTTTCCTTTTAATGTTGGCATTTATTGTTGAATAAAATATTTTAATAATTTTTTGTCTTAAAATAATTTGATTACTTTAGACTGCAAATTTAGAATTTTTTAACAATCTATATCTTAATAATATGAATGATATTACTGTTGATGTGTTAATTATCGGTGCCGGACCTTCTGGTTGTGTAGCATCCGCCTATTTAAAAAACAACGGGATTAGCTCCAAAGTGGTTGAAAAAAGCAAGTTCCCTCGTTTCGTGATTGGCGAAAGCCTTTTGCCCCGCTGTATGGATCATTTTGAGGAAACGGAACTTTTGGACTGTTTGATGGCCAAGAAATACGAAATAAAATCAGGCGCGCGATTTTTAAAGGGCGATGTTGTCTGCAATTTCGATTTCAGCAAAAAACATACCCCTGGCTGGGACTATACGTGGCAAGTTCCACGGGCCGATTTTGACAATACCCTTGCAAAAGAAATCGTGAAAAAAGGCGTGGATCTCTCCTTTGAACACGAGGTTACTGCAGTTCGGTTTGACAAAAATGGACATTCCACCACAACAGTAAAAGATGAAAAAGGCAACGAATATAATGTTAAAGCAAAATTTATCATTGATAGCAGTGGCTACGGGCGGGTTTTGCCGCGTTTGCTGGATTTGGAAAAACCCTCTTCCCTAGATGCACACTCATCAATATTTACCCATATAAGCGAGCCCAACCGTCCCGAAGGGGTGGAAGGAACCCTCATTACTTTCGATGTGGTAATGGAGAAAGTTTGGCTTTGGGTCATTCCTTTTTCAAACGGAAACACGAGCATCGGCTTTGCAGGGCCCACTGAATTCATTGAATCTTTTAAAGGTACAAATGCCGAAAGACTGCGCGAAATGCTGAAAATCTCCGATTATTATTACGATAGATTGAAGGATCAGGAATTTCTTTTTGAGCCGCACATCATTAAAAATTATTCCAAAGCGGTGACTAAGCTCTGCGGAAAAGGCTTTGCCCTTACGGGAAACAGTTCCGAATTCCTGGACCCCATTTTTTCCTCGGGCGTAACCTTTGCCACTGAATCTGGGCTGAAAGCGGCCAAATTGATAACCAAGGAATTAAAAGGCGAAAAGGTTGACTGGGAGAAGGATTACACAAGCTATATTTTGAAAGGTGTGGATGTCTTCAGGACCTACGTGGACGAATGGTACACGGGTAACCTTCAAAAAATATTTTTCCACCGTCCCGAGAATCCTGTGGTAAAAGAGCAAATTTGCGCTGTGCTTTCCGGCTATGTTTGGGACGATACCAATCCTTTTGTAAAAAACCACAACCGCCTTGTCAAGACGGTTGTAAAGGTTATTGATTTGGAAAATGAGCGGGCGAACTAATTTTCCTATTTCGCTTTTTTCTGGATATTTTTCGCAACTTCTTTGGCTAGTTTGGCATAGGCTTCAGAAATACGGTAGCCTGAGTCAAAATCATAGCCCATGGCGCCACTGCCTTCCACTTTGGTGTAATCTGCAGCGAAAATAACATTGTTCTGCTCTCCGGTTTTGTAAACTGAAATAGTGACTTCTATTTTTGAGTTTTGACGGACCACGCCCACATTGTAACCTGCATACATCAATGTAGTGTGCACTTTCATTGTATATGCCGCACCAATGTCTTTCCCTGCTTTTACATCACCATCATCAAAACGCTTGTTAAAAGATTCAATGAATTTAGGCTCATAACGGTTTTCACGGTCAGCAAACCAAGATTCCTTGAATTTCTCACCAGATTCTGGATCTTTTTCGTCTCTTTTAGACATTTTATCCTCCAAAAACTCTTCTTCAGACTTGTATTTTGGGATGGAAAGGTTTGAGTAATCAAACTCAAGATTGTAAGCGGTGATTCCTTTTAAATTTTTAAAATCACCTTTTGTTACTTTCACTTTTTGTGAAAACATCAAAGTGGTGCAAAGCAACACGACAATGAGCATTAATTGTTTTTTCATAATTGTTTTAATTAAGGGTTTTACGTATGGCAAACATATTAAAATATTTTTCAACCAAAGCGATATAAAACCTAAAGACTCGAGATTTGGATTATCTATGAAGGAAACACAATAACAGATTTCGGTGAATATAAAAAAAACGGAAAAGAAAAATCCCAACCTTTTTCAAGATTGGGATTCACATTAGGAAACGACAGCAACACAAAAACCTATAGGCTTTTGTGTTGCTGCCACCCACGGTCACGTGTGCCAATAAGTTTTTGATAATTTGGAGAAATTGTAGAAAATAAAAAACCTCAAACTTTTTCAAGATTGAGATATGTGAGAGGAAACGGCATAAGTATAAAAGCTGGAAGCTTTTATACTTATGCCACCCACAGTCACGTGGGCCAACAAGTTTTTGATAATTTGGAGAAATTGAAGCAAAAGAAAAAATCCCAACCTTTTTCAAGATTGAGATTTCGTTTTTGTTGGCCCACTAGGGCTCGAACCTAGACTCTTCTGTACCAAAAACAGACGTGTTGCCAGTTACACCATGGGCCAATTCCAAAAAAACTTGGGCCTTCGCCCTCCGAAGCTAAAAATATTTTTTAGCATTGGAGGTGCAAATTTAATACAAACTTTGGCTTGTACAAATATTTTGTTGCAAAAAAATTACTTCCTTTCACACAAACCCATCTTTAGTTAAAAATATCATATCATATTGTACGTTACCTCAATTACATACTTGGGGCTATCTATATTATTAGTAAATTCGTCCCATTAAAATTTATATGTGCTTATGGGTTCTTTCAACTTTACAAAATGGAACAAAATCACGGGCTGGCTCGTCTTTGCGATTGCCCTCACTACATTCTGGCTCACGGTAGAGCCCACCGCAAGTTTTTGGGATTGTGGTGAATATATTACCACCGCCAGCAATCTTGAAGTTGGCCACCCGCCGGGAGCACCGCTCTTTCAGCTTTTGGGCGCTTTCTTCTCCATTTTTGCACCCGATGCTTCATACATTGCGCTCACCATTAACTTAATGTCAGTTTTCGCCAGCGCATTTACCATTCTATTTATGTTTTGGTCGCTCACTATTTTGCTAACCAATGTGGTTTCAAAACATCAAGAAATAGAAAAAACCAGTGCCATTGCCATCATTGGTAGTGCTGCTGTGGGCTCACTTGCCTTTGCGTTTACCGATAGTTTTTGGTTTAATGCCGTGGAAGCGGAAGTGTATGCAAGTGCCGCCTTTTTAATGGCAGTGCTGTTTTATACCGCGCTTCGTTGGGAACGCGAAATGCTGGAACCCCTCGGAAATCGATGGATAATCCTAATTGCCTTCATCATCGGGCTTTCCTTCGGGATCCACTTTATGGCGTTGCTGACCATTCCCGCCATTGGGTTTTTGTATTTCTTCAAACATTACAAAACCATTACCGTAAAAAATTTCATAGTTGCCAATATTGTTACCGTAGCTATTCTTCTTTTGATTTTTAAACTTTTATTGCCCTGGACAATGAAGTTTTTTAGTGCTTCTGAGTTGTTTTTCGTGAACAACATTGGGCTTCCTTTCAACTCTGGAACCATTTTCGCAGCCATCCTTTTCATTGTTCTCTTTGTGTACGGTTTGCGCTATACCAGAAAAAAACAATACGTACAACTCAACACCTTGCTACTTTGTATCCTTTTTATATTTATAGGATTTTCGAGCTGGCTGATGCTCCCTATCCGCGCCAACGCCGGGACGGTGATAAACGAAAACAACCCGAACAACGCCCGCGAACTGTTGGCCTATTACAACCGCGAGCAATATCCAGAAACCCATCTTTTTTACGGTCCTCTTTTTACGGAAAGCTATGTGGGGCTTGACGAGAACAATCCGTATAAAGACGACAAACCGAATTACGAAAGAGACGAGACCACGGGAAAATACGTGATTGTAAACAACTACAAAAACGCCAGCCAAAACACCGAAGATTCCCAAAAAGGATTCTTCCCAAGAATGTGGAGCACAGAGCATAGCGCTAACTATATGGAATTCACCGGCGGACTCGATTTTTCGGTTAAAAGTGAATATTTAAGCGAACCACGGCTTGTGGAAGAAGTGAACAAATTTAAACAGGCCGACAACCAAGGACTGGTGGACAGGGATGATTACGATAAATTCCTAAAGAATTTTGGGCAATATCTCGACATCCAAAAACCTTCCTTTTTTCAGAACATGAAATTTATGTTCGAGTTTCAGTTTGGATATATGTACTGGCGCTACTTTATGTGGAATTTCACCGGAAGACAAGACGATGTGCAGGGCCAATACACCGATTTGCACGGCAATTGGATAAGCGGCATCAAGTTTATCGACGCGCTTCGTTTGGGAAATCAAGACAATCTGCCCAGCGATATGAAAAACAACAAAGCTCGGAACACCTACTTTTTCCTTCCGCTTATTTTAGGGATTATAGGTTTGGTTTTTCACTTTAAAAACGATCAAAAAAGTTTTTGGGTATTGCTCGTGCTATTCCTGTTCACGGGGCTTGCCTTAAAAATATACCTCAACGAACGACCCTTTGAACCGCGCGAACGGGACTATGCTTTGGTGGGTAGTTTCTACGTTTTCGGAATGTGGATAGGTTATGGAGTGTATGCGCTTTTCGACCTATTGAAAAATTATCTAAAACCAAAAATTGCGCTGCCCCTGGTGCTTATTGTTACCGCTTTGGCCGCTCCAATATTGTTGGCAACTCAAAACTGGGACGACCACGACAGAAGCGGACGATATACCGCACAGTCTATGGGCAAAATGTATTTGGATTCCTGCGATAAAAACGGAATACTTTTTACTATTGGCGACAATGACACCTTCGCGCTTTGGTATGCCCAGAATATTGAAGGCTACCGTCAAGATGTGCGTATCGTGAATACCAGTCTGTTCCAAACCGATTGGTACATTGACGATATGAAGAAAAAAGCCTTCACCAGCGACCCAATTCCTTCACAATTAACGCACGCCAAGTACCGATGGGGCTCACGCGACTTTTTGATCTATCAAAAAACCACGCAGGATACTATTGACATTAAAACCTGGATGAATTTTGTGGCCAACGACAGCCCAGCTACCCAAATGGAACTGCCCAGTGGCCAGCAAGTGAACACCTTTCCTTCAAAAGTGATCCGTGTTCCGGTTGATAAAGAAGCTGTTCTGAAAAACGGAATCGTGGACCCAAAAGATGCCGACAAAATTGTACCCTATATAGATATTAACCTGAAAGGTGACATTATATATAAAAACCGAATGTTGATGTTGGACATCATTGCCAACAACAACTGGAAACGCCCCATCTATTTCAGCGGCGGAAGTTTTGGCGATGATGATTATTTGTGGATGAAAGATTATCTGCAATTGGACGGGGTGGTATATAAATTGGTGCCAATAAGGACCCCAATTGACAAGCGAAACCCATTCGACATGGGCCGCATTGACGCCGACAAAATGTACAATATCGTGATGAGTTGGGATTGGGGCAACAGCGGCAGCCCCGATATTTACCACGATACCGAAACCCGCCGAAACGGAATAACCTACCGAAGCAACCTAGCCCGTCTTGCCGAGGCTTTAATAAACAACGACGAAAAAGGTAAAGCAGAAAAAGTATTGGATCTGGCAATGGAGAAAATGCCCGTGAAATATTTTGAATATTACTCACTGCTGGAACCCTATGTTATTGGGTATTACGAACTCGACAAAACTGAAAAAGCAAGAAAGGTTTACGACGAAGTTACCAAAATGTACCAAGAACACTTAACTTATTACAACAGCTTAAAATTTAACAGGCAGCGCGCCATTGCTTCCGATATTATCAGTGATATGGAGCGGTACAGAAGCTTGGTGCAGCTTGTAGTTGTTTATGATGATGAAACATACGCACGTGCCGAAGCAAAGAAGTTCAATGACTATTTGAAATTGTTCCGCCATTTCTATTCGCCCGATGAAGCCATGGATGTGGACAAGGATATTGAAAAGGATTCAACACTGGAAATTCCTTTGGATTCAAACCTATTGAAAAAGATGGAGCGTGACCCTACAGAAGAAATTGAAAGGAAAGCTCCCGTAAATTAAAACATTTTGAAATTCAATTTGGTAAAAATGCCCAGATTCATTCAGCGGTTGTACCCTGAACGGATTTGGGCATTTTCACATAAAAAAGATTCGGTCTATCTCACTTTTGACGATGGTCCAATTCCCGAAGTTACACCTTGGGTGTTGGACGAACTGAAAAAACACAATGCAAAAGCCACCTTTTTCTGCATAGGCGAAAATGTTCAAAAGCATCCCGAGGTTTTTCAAAAAATACTTTCCGAAGGGCATTCCGTGGGCAATCATACATTTAACCATTTAAAAGGGACAAAAACAGAAACTTCGGAATATATTGAGAATGTGGAAAAAGCTGGAAGACAGATGGAAAACAATTCAGAATTCAAAATTCAAAATTCAAAATTATTTAGACCACCTTATGGAAAAATCACTTCAAAACAAGCCAAAATACTTCAGAAAAAAGGCTTCAAAATTGTGATGTGGGATATAATTAGCTATGATTTTGACGCAACTATTTCCGAAGAAGAATGCCTTCAAAACGTTTTAAAAAACATTAAGCCCGGAAGCGTGGTTGTTTTACACGATAGTTTAAAGGCAGAAAAAAACCTTCGGTATGTGTTGCCGAAGGTTTTGGAGTTTATTGGGGAGAAAGGTTGGTCATCTAAGCCAATATAGATATTATTATTTCAAATTAACATTGAGCGAAAACACCGTAATTGAGGTCGTACCAGATCCCACCAGCCTTTGCCCCCAAATCTCAATGTAATCATTTGGTGCTAATTCAACAGTTCCAGAAATAGAATTACTTGATATATCAGAAGTATTGTTCACTCTCATTAAGGTATTGGTTTCAATCAACGATGTCCCGCCAGAGCCATTTTTCCTGATAAAGAAAGCATAATAATCTCCAGTTCCACTATTACCCCGCACTGATAGCGAAGCATTTATTTGGAAGGTACGAGTCTTCTTTCCCAAATAGGTCAAGCGGTTATTTGAAGTAGATGAAGTTCGAAATAAATTTACTGCTGTAGTAGTGTTTAGGTTTGGAGTTGTTCCTAAAAGGTTTAATTCATTATTATTCGAGATTGATTACACAAAACCAGTAGTTATTGTTCCATTATAATAAATATTTCCTGAAGCAACATCATCAGACTCCCTATGAATTCCGGGGCAGTTTACCGTCCAAGCATTTGTAAAATTATAGCCTGTGTAAGATCCGATGGTGTATTTTTTTATAAATCCGGAGGGAGCAGTAGTATCTCCAGAAAACACGGTTCCGAACAAAATCCCATTCCCTACGGTTGGATTCGAACTTACATCAAATGCCACAGCAGTTCCATTGGCGGTACTAAAACCACTTACTTTTTCAATCAATCCAAAAGTGCCTGTAAAGGTTTCATACGTGCCGTTGTTTCCTCCGAACCAACCTTGGTTGCTCAATAATAAATTTCCGATGTTGCTAAAAGTTATTCCATTAGTATTGTTCAGAAACTGTACAATGTTCCCAAAATAAAGCCCCAAGCCAGAAATACTGCCTACACTTGTGGTCATTCCGTCAATGATGGTGTTTTGCACCAACAGCGAAGTATTCGTAGGTAATCCGGGACCAGTAATTTCAAATGCTTTTGCACCTTTTAAAGTAACATTTCGAATGCTTCCACCTGTATTTCCTTTAAAAATAACTCCTGTTGGAAATGAAAGGACGTCTTCATTGGCATCCAATCCCGAAACATAAGCATTATTTAAATCAATCGGAACCGCCAAGGTAATGGTGCCATTTATTTCGTAGTACGTATTTGTTTGCAAAAGATATTTAGTATTTCCCCCAGCAATAAACTCGGGAGCCAAATCTGCCACAGACTTCACAATCTTATAATTATTCCTTTGATTAGAAGCTGAATTTATCTTTACCCAAGCTGTAGAAGGCAGATCATAATAATAAAAAGATTTAAGATCTGTATCATAAACCAACAAACTGTTTGCAGGACTTGTAATGGAAGTTCGTTGCAAAGTAGTCATTCTCGGCGCAAGTAAACCCTGGGTTGTCGATTTAATATCGAGTGCTGAAGAAGCATCTGGATTAGTATTTCCAATCCCAACTTGGGCTTGCGAGATCATTGAAAAAAATAAAAATGCAGGAAACACAGTGCGAAAACTCATCGCCTCAAAACCAAAGAGTTATTTATACACCTGAATGCTAAATAACGATTTTCAAGAAGTTCGTTTAAATATTTTTAAATGTATTCGTTTACTAGCCCAATGAGGGTATTTGCATCCTGTTCCCCACTTTGGCGCCATTTCATTTCACCATTTTTGTAGATCATTAATGTAGGAAGTCCCTTCACCCGAAGGGCTTCGGCCAGTTCTTTATTTTTATCAACGTCTATTTTTATAACCCGTGCTTTGTCGCCAAGTGAGGCGGCAACGTCTCTTAATACTGGATGCATTTCTTTGCAGGCGTCGTCCCATTCTGCATAAAAGTCCAACAGAACTGGAACTCGTGTTTCAATTAATTCTCCAAATTTTGACATTTGCCTAATGTGTTAGTTGAACAACTGTATTACAAATATAACATTTCCCGATTATTATACGGTATTCTGTCTTTTTTTAAGTTGGATTACGGTTATCTCTGGCCAGATTCCCACCCTGCCCGGATAGCCCAAAAACCCTAAACCACGGTTCACATTTATATACCTTCCAAATTCCTCATAAATACCCGCCCAATTTTTATATCTGTATTTTATAGGGCTCCATTTAATAATCCCTGGAATTTCAATGCCAAATTGCATTCCGTGGGTATGCCCGCTGAGAGTAAGTTGGAAATTTCGCGGATCTTCTTTCACCTTTGCCTGCCAGTGTGAAGGATCGTGAGTCATCAAAATTTTGAAATCATTATCTGAAATTCCTTTACAGGCTTTGTCCAAATCTCCAGCTTGTTTAAAACCGTTCGCACCCCAATTTTCTACGCCCACCAAAGCAATTCTTTGACCGTTTTTTTTGAGATATCTATTCTCATTCAACAATAAATCCCAGCCCATCTCTTTTTGAAGCACTTTCAATTTCTGAAGATTTTCTGCTTTCTCGGTCGCACTTTCCCAGTTTACATAATCGCCATAATCGTGGTTTCCCAAGATTGAAAAAACACCTTCGGGAGCTTTCAAAGTTGAAAAGAGCTGTTTCCAATCTTTCATTTCCTCGGCCACGTTGTTCACCAAATCGCCCGTAAAAAGAATTACATCGCTTTGCTGTTCATTTATAAGGTTTACGGCATATTCCACTTTGCGGTGGCTGTCAAAACTGCCACTGTGAATATCACTGATTTGCGTTAGCGTATATCCGTCAAATTCATCGGGCAAATCGTCAAACTCTAAGGTGTATTTTAAAACCTTAAAGTTGTATTTCCCCTGAATCATCCCATAAATAAGCGATGAGAAAGGGATTGCGGCAATGCCCAAAGCGATGGTGCTCACAAATTTTCTACGGGAACCCATAAAGGGAGTTTCTTGGCTTCCGGCCACTTTCATAAATATTCCCACAAAAAAACGGGCAATATCTTCCCCAAACATAAAGACGATGATTATCAATTTAGGGATAAACACCGCGAGAAAAATTCCGAAGAAATACATTTTGGGCGGCTCCATCATTTTGGCAGAACCCAAAAAAGAGAGCTCATAAATCAACCCTGCCAAAACAGCCACCGAAATAAAAACATACAAACCGTGCAACCACGGGCTTTTTGTAATGGTTTTTACAGCCTGAAAGGCATAAATATCAACGAGAATGTAAATGATTATAAATAGGAACCAGCGCATATATATAAGATTTTTTAAAGGTAGCAAGTTTCAAAAATCTGAAACGCAACTTCACTTTATTTTAACGGTTTTAGTATCTTTTCAGAATATTTTTTTTGAAATGCGAAACACCCTGATTCTTCTCGTTTTTCTATGTCCTCTTTTCTGTTTTTCCCAGGGAAATTCTTCCCAGGAAAAACTGACCTCTTTTGTAAATCCTTTCATCGGCACGGGCGGGCACGGCCACACTTATCCTGGCGCCACCATGCCTTTTGGAATGATGCAATTGAGCCCCGACACCCGTTTGGACGGCTGGGATGGCTGCAGCGGCTATCATTACAGCGACGAATATATTTACGGTTTTTCACACACCCACCTCAGCGGAACAGGTGTCAGCGATTATGGCGATGTACTTTTAATGCCAACAAATACAGTGAATTTCAACAATGGGGCAGATAATAAAGAAGGTTACAAATCACATTTTTCGCATGAAAATGAAAACGCTTCGCCGGGATACTATAAGGTTTTGTTGGATGAAAGTAATATTGAAGTGGAACTCACGGTTTCAAAACGAAGTGGAATCCATCATTACACATTTCCTGAAAATTCAAAACAAATTGTAATTCTCGATTTGGAACACCGCGACAAAGTGTTGAGTTCCCAAATTAATATTGTTTCAAAAACTGAAATTTCCGGTCACCGCCATTCTGAGGCATGGGCAAAGGACCAGCGACTTTTTTACAATCTTCAGTTTTCCCGTCCCTATAAAAAAGTAGAATATTATTACCCCTTTGGGGGCCAGGGGGACAATCCAATAAAAGCCGCCTTTGAATTTGACACTTCCGAAGGAAATGAACTTGAACTGAAAGTAGCAATCTCAGCCGTTGATGAAGCTGGAGCGAAAAAAAACCTAGAAACCGAAATTGGCAATAAATCCTTTCAACAGCTGAAAACTGAAGCTGAAACCGCTTGGGAAAAACAACTTGAAAAAAATAGTTGTTGAAACTGCGAACAACGACCAAAAAACCATTTTTTACACCGCGCTTTATCACACGATGCTTGCGCCAAATTTGTATCAAGATGTTGATGGCCGTTACCGTGGAATGGATTTACAAATCCATCAAAGTAACGATTTTGAGAACTACACCGTCTTTTCACTTTGGGACACCTACCGCGCTGCACATCCGCTTTATACAATTATTGAAAAAGAACGAACAAACGATTTTATAAATTCACTTTTAGCGAAATATGTCGAAGGCGGAATCCTCCCCATTTGGCCATTAGCAGCAAATTACACGGGTTGTATGATTGGATACCACGCTGTGCCCGTTATAGCCGATGCCTATTTAAAAGGAATTCGCGGATACGACACCGAAAAAGCTTTTGAAGCGATGAAACACAGCGCAATGCAAGACAAATTGGGATTGAAAAGTTACAAGAAATTCGGCTTTATTCCAGTGGAAGAAGAAAGCGAATCGGTTTCAAAAACGTTGGAATATGCTTATGACGATTGGACGATTGCCGAAATGGCGAAAGCTATGGGGAAAACCGAGGATTACCATCTTTTTTCCGAAAGGGCACAATACTATAAAAACGTTTTCGACCCTGAAACCAAGTTTATGCGCGGTCGTTTCCTCAACACATGGTTTTCTCCTTTTGATCCGTACGAAGTGAATTTCAACTACACCGAAGCCAATTCGTGGCAATACAGTTTTTACGTCCCACAGGATATTTCTGGCTTGATAAATTTAATGGGCGGGAAAACTGTATTTGAAAATCAACTGGACAAACTTTTTACTGCAAAGAATAAAACTTCGGGACGCGAACAGGCGGATATTACTGGGCTGATTGGCCAATACGCCCACGGAAACGAACCGAGCCACCATATGGCTTATCTCTATAATTTCGTAAATAAACCCACAAAAACACAGGAAAAAGTTCATCAAATTTTAAACGAAATGTACCAAAACGCCCCCGATGGAATTTCAGGAAACGAAGATTGCGGGCAGATGAGCGCTTGGTACGTTTTCAATGCGATGGGTTTTTATCCCGTAACCTCCGCGAGCAATCAATATATTATCGGGACGCCTTTGTTTGAAAGGGCTACGATAAATTTAGAAGATGGAAAAATATTTGAAATTGAAGCAGAGAACATTTCCGCTAAAAACAAATATATCGCTTCGGCAACACTAAACGGAAAATCTTTAAATCGGAGTTTTATTTATCATTCTGAAATTATAAACGGCGGTAAACTGGTTTTTAAAATGACAGGAAAACCTTCCAATTGGGCTATAAAAGATGCTGAAATTCCCAAAACCGAAATCACAGAAAATTTGATTGTTCCTGCGCCATTCATCGGTAAAGGCGATGTGGCTTTTAAAAATGAAACTGAAATATCATTGGGCGTTGCTTCGCCTAAAAATGAAATCTTTTATTCTTTAAACAATTCTGATTTCAAAAAATACAGAACACCTTTTACCATTTCGGAAGAAACATTGTTGAAAACATATTCACGAAAAGATGCTAAAAGAAGTGAAATTCTTTCAACCTATTTTTACAAAATAGACCCAAACCTCAGCATAAAACTCGAAACAGAATACGCCAATCAATACAACGGCGGCGGAAAAAACGCACTGATTGACGGAATTCACGGCGCAAATGATTTCCGGACGGGAACTTGGCAAGGTTATCACGATCTATATTTGAAAGCGATCGTGAATTTGGGTTCTTCAAAAGAAGTAAAAACCGTTTCCGTGAATTTTCTGCAGGACCAACGCAGCTGGATTTTTTATCCCACGGAAATCATTTGCTCAATTTCGGAAAACGGGAAGGATTTTACAAAATTGCCCATTCAAAAAATAGAAGCCGATATTCCTGTTGAGGAAGCTGGAATAAAAACGATTCAATTCGAAATAAATAAAAATATTCAATTCTTGAAAATCACCGCAAAAAACTTTGGAGATTTGCCGAAAGGACATTTGGGATACGGCGGAAAAGCTTGGCTTTTTGTGGATGAGATAGAAATAAAATGAAACAGGACTTAAGGGAACCAAGAACCACGACTAAATTTAGAATATTATGAAACGCAGAAAATTTATTCAAAACGCTTCGCTTTCCACCTTTGGAATTGCTGTTGGAACTTCGGTTTTTGCTTCGGAAACCAAAACTTCTATTTCTGAAGTAAGCAACCCTAAAAGTGGAACTTCCGGTTTTCCAATGGTAATTGCCACTTGGAATGTAAATAGTAGCACCGCCGAAGCTTGGCGCGTTTTGCAGGAAGGAAATTCTGCACTCGACGCCATTGAAAAAGGTTGTATGGTTGAGGAAGCAAATGCCGAAGGTCAATCCGTTGGCATTGGAGGACTGCCGGATCGCGATGGAAATGTAACCCTCGACGCCTGTATTATGGACAGCAAAGGCAATTATGGCGCGGTGGTTTATCTTCAGCATATTATGCACCCAATTTCTGTTGCACGAAAAGTGATGGAAGATACGCCGCACGTTATTTTGGCTGGAAAAGGTGCGGAACAATTTGCAATTTCTGAAGGATTTAAACCTATTGATTTACTTACTGAAGCCTCGAAAAAAGCATGGGAAGAGTGGAAAAAGACTTCGCAATACAAACCCATTATCAATATTGAAAACCACGATACCATCGGGATGCTCGCCATTGATAAAAATGGGGATATTTCGGGCGGCTGCACCACTAGCGGCTTGGCTTACAAAATCGCCGGTCGCGTAGGCGATTCGCCTATAATCGGGTCGGGACTTTTTATCGACAATGAAATTGGGGGCGCAACCGCAACTGGTCTTGGCGAAGAAGTTTTAAAAACCGTGGGCAGTTTTTTGATTGTTGAATTGATGCGCCAAGGCAAAACCCCGCAACAAGCTTGCGAGGAAGCCATCGGCAGAATTATTAAAAAGAATCCAGATTATAAAGACTTTCAAGTAGGTTATATTGCCGTAAACAAAAAGGGTGAAACGGGTTGGTATTCCATTCACGACGGATTTTGGGTAACGAAGTATCAGAACGACAAAAACGAAAACTTCCATTCAGATTTTTATGATAAAAAGTAAACTCTGAGTCTCTGTGGTGGATAGGTTTACCACAAAGGACACAGAGAAAAAATAACAGTATCAAAAATAATAACAGAATCATTTAATTATGACCGAAAAAAAATCCTTCCACTCCGCTTTTATAACCGTTACCGTACTGTTTTTCCTTTGGGGATTTATCACTGTTTTGGTTGACAGTTTGGTTCCTCGATTGAAAGATGTTTTTGAACTCAGTTATTTTCAGGCAGGATTGGTTCAGTTTGCTTTCTTTTTGGCGTATTTGGTGATTTCTGTGCCTGCGGGAGCTTTGCTTTCACGAATTGGTTACCAAAAAGGGATAATCGTAGGCTTGGTAACAATGTCCATTGGCTGTTTGCTTTTTTACCCAGCCGCCGCCGACAGACAATTTTGGATATTTATGGTTGCATATTTCACACTCGCAGGCGGAATAACCGTGCTGCAAGTAGCAGCCAATCCTTATGTTTCGGTTTTAGGAAGTGAGGATGGCGCTTCCAGTAGATTGAACCTTTCGCAAGCTTTCAACTCTTTGGGAACAGCGATTGCACCTTTGATTGGCGCTTCCTTTTTGTTGAGCGACACCATTAAATCTTCGGAAGAAATTTCAGGTTTAACGGATATGGATCAAAGTGCCTATTACGTTTCAGAAGCTTCCGCCGTGCAAACACCTTTCCTGTTCATCGCAGCGTTTATAGGGTTTCTGGCGTTGTTGTTTGTTTTTATAAAACTTCCGAAAATTTTGGAAAAAAGTCCTGTTGGTGGTTACGGAAAATTGCTGAAAAACAAAATCGTGATGCTCGGTGCACTTGGAATTTTCCTATATGTAGGAGCCGAAGTTGCCATAGGCAGTTATTTGGTGAATTATTTTATGAGTATGAATATTTCTGAAATAATACAACAAAATGAAACGATGAAATACATTGCCGAACACCTTTTAAATACAGATTTAAACACCATTGACAGTAAAGCAATTGTGGGTGCTTTTGTAGTTTTTTATTGGAGTGGTGCTATGATTGGACGTTTTGTTGGGGCGTATCTAACCAGAATTTTGAAACCTACCAAGGTGCTTTCAACCTTCGCCTTTGTGGCTGTGCTGATGCTAATTATCTCAATGAATACAGACGGTTTAACCGCTATGTGGTCCATTCTCGCCGTTGGACTTTTCAACTCTATTATGTTTCCAACGATCTTTGCTCTGACCATTGATGGACTGGGCGATTTGAAACCGCAAGCTTCGGGTTTGCTTTGTATGGCAATTGTTGGAGGTGCGGTAATACCGCCGATGTATGGATTTTTAACGGATAATGTTGGGTTTAAAATTGCGCTTATTCTCTTGATTGCCTGTTACGGTTATATTCTATTCTTCGGAATACTTAAAGGAAGAAAATTACTGAAGAAGGCTACTTTGTAAATAATTACATTAAACTAAAATGCACAAAGCCCTCCTAAATGAAGCGGGCCATTTAAAATAGTTATTCGCAAAATTGAAGTACGTTAGTTCTTCTGCAGTCCTATTTACTTTTTACTGTGCAAAAATCTTTTCGCCCCTGCTTTCCTGATCCTTGAATTTCATCACCAAATCCAATGCATCTGGAATTACGTCGCTACATAAAATAATCAACGAACCCTTTTTTGCATTATTTACCGCATAAGTAATGGCTTCCTTTTCTGAGGGAATAACGGTTGTTTTTTTGTTTGGGTCTTTCGTCCTGATGCCATCATTTAGCATATTTATGATTTCTTCATCGCTTCTTCCACGCAGGTTTTTGTCCTGACGGATTATTATTTCATCAAACATTTCTGCGGCGATGCTTCCTAACTCTTTGGTGTCTTCCTCTCTTCTATCACCCACTCCTGCAATGATACCAACTTTTTCAGTGGCTTCAAGGTTATCGGTGAATTTTTGAAGTGCGCGCATTCCCGCTGGGTTGTGGGCATAATCAAGTAAAATACTGAAGTTTTCGAATTTGAAAAGGTTCAACCTCCCCGGTGTTTGTGTTGCCGAAGGAATAAAGGTTTCCAAAGCTATTTTCATATCCTCAATTCCTATTCCCCTCACATTTGCGGCGATTACTGCCGGAAGAATATTTTGAATCATAAAAGTTGCCTTTCCGCCATAAGTCAACGGGATGTTTTCGGCTTTCATGATGCGCATTTTCCATATGCCACGGCAAAGCGTAACGTATCCGTTTTCATAAATAGCGGTAATTCCGCCAAGTTTTTGAAGTGCTTTAATCCGTGGGTTTTCTTCATCCATTGAGAAAAGTGCGAGGTTGCAATTGATGCTTCTTCGCATTTCATAGACCAAATCGTCATCAGCGTTAAGGATTGCGTAACCTTCGGGCAGAACCGTTTCGGGAATTACGCCTTTCACCTTTGCTAGTTGTTCCACGGTGTGTATCCCTTTCAGTCCCAAATGGTCTGCTTCAACGTTAGTTACAATAGCGACATCACATTTTTTAAAACCGAGACCTGCTCGCAATAATCCACCACGAGCACATTCCAAAACGGCGAAGTTTACCGTTGGATCTTTCAATACAAATTCGGCACTTGCAGGACCAGTGCAATCGCCTTTCATCAACAATCTGTTTTGAATGTAAACGCCATCACTGGTGGTGTAGCCCACTCTGTACCCCTTCATTTTTGCCATATGGGCAATTAAACGAGTGGTTGTAGTTTTTCCATTGGTTCCTGTGATGGCAACAATAGGAATTCTTCCAGTATTGCCTTGCTGCGGAAATAGCTTGTCTACAACTGGTGCTGCAACATTTCGAGGCAAACCGCTTGTTGGCGCCAAGTGCATTCTGAAACCTGGACCAGCATTCACTTCCAATACCGCTCCGCCCGTATCATTTAAAGGCTGACTGATGTCTGTAGTCATTATATCAATGCCACAAATATCGAGGTCTATTATTTTTGAAATACGTTCCGCCATTGAAACGTTGGTAGGGTGTACAATATCTGTTACATCTTCCGCAGTACCACCCGTGCTGAGGTTTGCTGTGTCTTTCAAAATAACTTGTTCCCCTTTTTTCGGAACAGAATCTTCGGTATAACCTTTGGCAGCAATGATTGTTCTCGTTAAATCGTTGATGGTTATTTTGGTAAGCACATTTTCGTGCCCGTAACCACGGCGTGGGTCTTTGTTCACTTCATCGACCAGTTCCTTAATCGTTAATTTTCCATCGCCTACAACGTTTGCAGGAGTCCGTTTTGCGGCAGCCACCAAAACATTGTTTATTACCAACAAGCGGTAATCTTCGCCAGTGATATATTTTTCTATAATTACTTTAGGAGAAACAATTTTCGCGGCGTGAAATGCTACCAAAGCATCTTCATAGTTTTTAATGTTTACCGTAATGCCACGGCCGTGGTTTCCACCGACAGGCTTTACTACCAAAGGAAAACCTACATATTTGCAAGCTTCTTCCAAACTGCTTTCGCGTGAAATAATATCGCCGCGTGGCACTTGTACTTCAGCTTGTTCCAAAAGGTATTTTGTATCTTCTTTATCGCAGGCTATTTCTACTCCAATACTACTGGTTTCGGATGTTACGGTTGCCTGAATTCTTTTTTGGTTGGCACCGTACCCCAATTGGCAAAGTGAGTATTTATTTAAGCGAATCCAAGGAATACCGCGGGCTTCGGCTTCTTCAACAATAGAACCCGTACTTGGGCCCAAACGCTCGTCTTCACGTATTTCGCGCATTCTTTGGATGTCTGCTTTCAAATCATATTCTTTTCCATCAATCAAGGCTTGGCAAATATCAACAGCAGCATTTGCGGCATAGCGGCCAACATTTTCCTCAATATAACTGAAAACCACGTTGTAAACTCCCTTTTCGCCATAAGTTCGGGTTCTTCCGAAGCCCGTGTCCATATCTGCCAACGACTGGATTTCCAACGCAATATGTTCAACAATATGCCCCATCCACGTTCCTTCTTCCACCCTTTGGAAAAAACCGCCCGGTTCGCCCACGCTGCAGCGATGTTCGTACATACTGGGGAACATATTCTTGAGCCGATCATAGAAACCCTCGATTTTATTGGAGGGAAGCTCCTCCATTTCCTCAAGATCAAGAACCATTACTATTAATTTATGACGACGGATGGACCAGTAATTTGGACCCCGCATGGCATTGATTTCTCTAATTCGCATATGTTGACGGATTTGTTTGTTTCGTATGAATTTGATAAATATATGATTAATTTCTCTAACAATTACCGTATTTTTGTGCGCAAAATCAAATAAATTCATGGACGTAAAAGGCACCCTAATCCCCATAGGTGGAAATGAAGATAAAGGAAATGGCAAAAACGAAAGATATACTTTAGAATATATTCAGCGCGGCATTCTGTCCCGTGTGGTTCGTGAAAGCGGCGGAATAGAGGCTACCATAATAGTAATTCCCACCGCCTCCAGCATTCCGGTGGAAGTAAGCGAGAATTATCTTTATGCGTTCAACAAATTAGGTTGTAAAAATGTTCATATTATGGACATTAGAAGTCGCGAGGAAGCCGAAAATCCAGACTTTTTAAAACTGATGAAAAAAGCCAACTGCGTGATGTTTTCTGGCGGGGACCAATCAAAAATCGTAAAGTACATCGGCGGCACAGCTTTAGCTGAAATCATAAAAAACAAATACGAAAACGAAGAGTTTGTAATTGCAGGCACCAGCGCGGGCGCTATGTGCATGAGCAAAGAAATGATAACTGGCGGAGGCGTGCAGGAAGCTTTTACCAAAGGTGCGGTAACCATGGGCAAGGGAATGGGTTTTATCCCAAACTTTATTATCGATTCGCACTTTATCCGTCGTGGGCGTTTTGGACGTTTGGCAGAAGCCGTGGCTCAATTTCCCTTAAAAATTGGAATCGGATTGGCTGAAGATACAGGCTTAGTCATCAAGAATCGCAACAACTGTGAAGTAATAGGCTCTGGGATGGTAATCCTTTTTGATCCGCGAAGGTTGATACACAACAATCGAGATTCGGTGCCAGAGGGCTCTCCTATGTCTATTACCAATCTAAAAGTCCACATTTTAGCCCATGGCGACAAACTGGACATTAAAGAAAAACGCATTCATATTTCGCCCATTTATCTTGAAATGACGGACGTTGAGACTTTGTGATTGTTTATTGTTTATTGTTTATTGTTTATTGAAAATTACAATAGAATCTATCGGGACCAAAGTATCAATCCTTATAAATACCTATCTCCTTTTTTCCTTCAGCCTGCCCGCCGTGGCGGGAAGTTTTATAGGCGCGGTACATCCCTTCCGTGTTGAACGGCATTGCGATGTTTCCTTTGGCATCAACGGCAATTAGGCCACCATCGCCGCCTATTTCCAAAACTCGTTTATTAATTACTTCGGAAGCAGCTTCTTCCACAGACATTCCTTTGTATTCCATCAAACAGGAAACATCATACGCAACAACCCCGCGGATGAAAAATTCGCCACTGCCCGTGCAGCTTACCGCACAGGTTTTGTTGTTAGCGTAGGTTCCGGCACCAATCATCGGGCTATCACCCACACGGCCCCATCGTTTATTGGTCATTCCTCCGGTTGAGGTTGCGGCGGCAATGTTTCCGTTTTTATCGCAGGCAACGGCACCCACAGTTCCAAACTTGCCTTCCTTTTTCATACTGTGATCCAACTGAAAAGTATCACTATCCTTTATGTTTTGCCATTGCTGATAGCGGTGCTCATCATTAAAATATTCAGGAGTTTCCAAAGTGTAGCCCAAACTTTTCGCAAAACGCATCGCGCCTTCACCAGCCAAGAATACGTGATCTGTTTTTTCCATAATATCGCGCGCGAGTGATATTGGGTTTTTAATTCCTGTGATTAAAGAAACAGCGCCAGCATCCAACGTTTTACCGTCCATAATGGCAGCGTCCATTTCGTGGGTGCCATCGTTTGTGAAAACGCTTCCTTTGCCAGCGTTGAAAAGTGGAGAATCTTCCAAATAATTTACGGCGGTTTCCACAGCATCCATTGCAGAACCGTTATTTTCTAAAACTCTGTAACCTTCTTCAAGTGCTTCGTTTAGTGCTGCTTTATACTGTTCTTCCTTTTCAGAAGTCATCAATCCTTTTACAAGGGTTCCAGCGCCACCGTGGATTGCTATGGAAAATTTTTTATTCATTATTGCCAATATTTATTGTGGCAAAAGTACGCTTTGGTTTTAAATATTAATGCGAAAAGACCTCACAGGTTTTGAAAACTTGAGAGGTCTTCAATTTTGGTTAAACAATCCACTATTTATATTTTATTCTGAAGTGTTATCGCTATTTTTGGGCTAAATTCCGAAACTATGTCAGAAAAAAAACGCCTCTTTCTTGTTGATGCCTATGCCCTTATTTTTCGGGGGTATTTCGCATTAATAAAAAACCCACAATTAAACAGTAAAGGCCAAAACACCTCAGCCATTATGGGGTTTTTGAACTCACTTATAGACGTAGTGAAAAGGGAGCGCCCAGACCATCTGGCTGTCTGTTTTGACAAAGGCGGCAGTGAAGCCCGCAACGAAATGTTTCCTGATTACAAAGCCCATAGAGACGAAACCCCAGATGCCATAAGGTTTGCCATTCCCTATATTTATAATATTCTTGAAGCCATGAAAATTCCAATTATGGTGAAGGATGGTTTTGAGGCAGATGACGTTATCGGTACTTTGGCAAAAAAGGCCGAAAAAGAAGGCTACACGACCTTTATGGTTACGCCAGACAAGGATTTTGCACAATTGGTTTCAGAAAACATTTTTATGTACCGCCCAGTTTTTGGTGGTGGTTATGAAACTTGGGGCATCCCAGAAGTTCAGAAAAAATTTGAAGTAAAAGATCCATTACAAGTAATTGATTTCTTAGGAATGATGGGCGACAGCAGCGACAATATTCCCGGGCTTCCAGGTGTTGGCGAAAAAACAGCCAAGAAATTTATAGCTGAATTTGGCTCTATGGAAGGCCTGCTTGCTAACACTGCACAGCTAACAGGCAAAATGAAGGAGAAAATAGAAGAAAACGCCGAACTTGGTTTGCTCAGCAAAAAGTTAGCAACCATTATGCTGGATGTCCCCGTAGAATTCAACGAAGCCGATTTTGAAATGTGCCCACCAGATACCGAAAAAGTGCTGGAAATTTTTGATGATTTAGAATTCAGAAGACTTAAAGATAATTTTTTAAAAGCATTTTCTGTAGAAGGAATGGCTTCCATTGGCACCAGTCATCAACCAAAAGACAATAAAACTGGAGCCTCTTCTCCCCCTTCGGGGGAGAAGCCCAAAGGGCAGAGGGGGACTGCCGGCGAAGGTCAATTTTCGCTCTTTGGCAACGATGGCGAAATAGCAGAAACTATAAAAAAATACAACTCCCGCGCAACCATTGAAAACACAGAACATTTTTACCAAACCGTACAACCCGGAATGGGCAGCAAGCTGTTTCTTCAGAATTTAATGAAACAGAAAAGCGTGTGCTTTGATACCGAAACTACAAGTTTGAATCCCTTGGAAGCTGAATTGGTAGGAATTGCTTTTTCTTGGGGAAAAGGAAAAGGTTTTTACGTTCCCTTCCCGGAAAATCGTGAAGAAGCGCAACAACTTCTGGAAGAGATCCGTCCTTTTTTTGAAGATGAAACTATTCAGAAAATTGGGCAAAACTTGAAATACGACATAAAAGTATTGGCCAAATACAACATTTCAGTAAAAGGAAAATTGTTTGACACCATGCTCGCGCACTATCTCATAAACCCAGATATGCGCCACAATATGGACATTTTGAGTGAAACTTACCTCAACTACACACCCGTTTCAATCACGGAGCTAATTGGTAAAAAAGGTAAAAACCAGTTGAACATGCGCGACATTCCATTGGACAAACAAACCGAATACGCCGTTGAAGATGCTGATGTAACATTTCAGCTAAAAGAACATTTCGAAAAAGAACTGGGCGAGGCAAACACCCAAAAACTTTTTGATGAAATTGAAGTGCCGCTGCTTCGCGTTTTGGCCGCTATGGAACTGGAAGGCATCAATCTAAACGAAGGTTTTCTAAAAAAACTTTCTAAAGAACTGGATACAGATATTCTTCAACTGGAAAAACACATTTACGAAGAAGCTGGTGAAACCTTCAACATCGCATCGCCAAAACAGTTGGGCGATATTCTCTTCGAAAAAATGAAACTGATAGACAAGCCGAAAAAAACAAAAACTGGGCAGTATTCCACCGCCGAAGATGTGCTTTCCTATTTGGCGAAAGACCACAAAATAATCCGTGACGTATTGGAGTATCGCGGCCTTGCAAAGCTAAAAAGCACTTATGTTGATGCGCTGCCGGACCAAGTACAGCCAACAACTGGCCGCGTACATACAGATTATATGCAGACCGTCGCCGCCACGGGCCGACTGAGCAGCAACAACCCAAACCTTCAAAACATTCCTATCCGCACCGAGCGCGGACGCGAAGTTCGGAAAGCGTTCATCCCAAGAAACGAAGATTTCGTTTTGATGGCTGCAGATTATTCGCAAATAGAATTGCGCATTATCGCTTCTTTAAGTGAAGAGGACAATATGATTGAAGCCTTTAAAAATGGCGAGGATATTCACGCCTCCACCGCTTCAAAAGTTTTTAATGTTCCTTTAAGTGAAGTTACCCGCGAACAACGAAGCAACGCCAAAACCGTAAATTTCGGGATAATCTACGGAGTTTCCGCCTTCGGCCTAAGCAACCAAACCGACCTTTCCCGAACTGAGGCCAAAGATCTAATCGACACTTATTATAAAACCTACCCAAAACTCCGCAATTACATCAGTGAGCAAATAGATTTTGCCCGTGAAAATGGCTACGTGCAAACAGTTTTAGGAAGAAGACGCTACCTAAAAGACATCAACGGAAGCAACCAAGTAGTGCGTGGCGCCGCAGAGCGAAACGCCGTGAATGCTCCAATACAAGGAAGCGCGGCAGACATCATTAAAATTGCGATGATAAACATCTACAAAAAACTGGAAACGGAAAACTACAAAAGCAAAATGCTGCTTCAGGTTCATGATGAACTTGTTTTCGACACCTATAAACCCGAACTTGAAAAGCTAAAAACCATGGTAAAACACGAAATGGAAAACGCATACAAGCTTACCGTACCGTTGGATGTTGATTTGGGGGTTGGGGATAATTGGTTAGAGGCGCACTAAATAAGTAGGCAGTTTTCAGTAGCAGTTGGCAGAGACTTAACGCTTCATTTTAAAGTTTTTTCAATACTTTTGGTATGTAATAAATTTTAGATATTTTTTTCCACCTCTTAATAAATATGCCACAGACCCATTCCATATTCGACCTTTCCGAGCATCTTTTTTGGGATGTGAATAAAGCGGAACTCGAATTTGAAAAATCCAAGGAATTCATTATCCATCGGGTTTTGGAATACGGAGTGATGAAAGATTGGACCATAATCAAAGAAATATACGGCCTTGAAACTATTAAAAAAACCTCAATTCAATTTAGGGAATTGGACGATGTAACGCTCGCCTTTCTTTCGGCCATCTTCAATATTGACAAAAAAGAATTTAGATGTTATACAAACAAAACGTCGATGCCCAGCTTTTGGAACTCTTAGATGGGCTAATGCATTCTGAAATTTTTAAAGGTTTCAATCTTGTGGGCGGCACTGCGTTGGCACTTCAAATTGGACACCGCCTTTCTATCGATATTGATATGTTTGGGAATTCTGAAATAAACGAATTGGAATTTAACCAAGAACTTTCCCGATTTGGAAATCCTGTTGTCCTAAAAAAAAGTAAAAACATAATTATATATTCCGTCAACGGGTTAAAAGTAGATTTTGTAAACTACCGTTATCCTCTTTTAAAAAAAATTAAAACTGTGGATGCTATCCGTTTAGCCTCTTTGGAAGATATTGCCGCAATGAAACTGAACGCCATTTCGGGAAGGGGCAGCAAAAAAGATTTTATTGATTTGTATTTCCTTTTGGAAAACTTTTCTTTAAAAGAAATGATTGGGTTCTACAATCAAAAATATGAAGACGGCTCCCAATTTTTAGTTTTGAAAAGCCTGGCTTATTTTGACGATGCCGACAAGGAGGAAATGCCCATTATGTCCAAACAATTAGATTGGCGAGAAGTAAAAAACACCATTCTCTCAGAAACTGTAAAGTTGGAGTAATTGAGTTTCATTAAATATTTCAAAACCATTATTTTATAAACCGAAACTGAAATGGAAGTTGAAGTTGAAACCCAAAAATTTTTACATCCTCCCTAAAAAGTCTTATGTCTTATGTCCTTTAGCGCAGCGGTCTTAAGTCATTTTATCGTAGCAATCCTAAGTCCTTATTTTAAATCCATATCTTTAAAAAATATTTCCCACTGCTATGGAGGACAATAAACTTATTTCAAAAAAGAAACCTGCCTATCCCATTTCGGATCTGCTTTTAAAATACCTAACCCGTCACGGGCGCACCATCAAAATCCCTATTTATTACGACGATTTGTTGCGTTTTCAAGGCTCAGTTTCTGTATTTGACAAAAACGGAAAGGACACTTTATGGGTTAGCGTTTACTATTCTGAATTTGACACAGAAGAGATTAATCTCAGTCTAAAAAAAGTGTATTCCATTTTACATTCTGGCGGAACCGACACAATTTTACCCTACCTAAATATAGACAGCGTTGACTTTTGCACCTTCGGAAACTCAAAGCCCTTTCGAATAAAAGTTCGGAATATTTTAAACGACAACTATCTCTTCCTATATATTAAGAAAGCCGATGCTTCGCGTATTTACGGTTTGGAATTGGAAGATCTGCTTTCGCCAAACCACATCAACTTTTTGGTTCGGAAGAACACCTTGATAGAAGAACACATTTCCGGTATTCCGGGAGATGATTTTATAAACAATCACTTAGATAATTGCTCCCATCGTGACAAACTGGAAATTGCCAAGGAGTTTGTAAAATTCAACGAACGCTGTTTTGTACGTTTATTGGGCGATATGCGCTCCTACAATTATGTAATGGTCCTTACCCACGATTTTGACCGAATTCAATACCGTATTCGGGCCCTCGATTTTGACCAACAATCCTATGAAGGAAATGCAAAGGTTTACAAACCACAATATCTAAAAGAGAATAATAAGTTTGTAGAAATGACAGCGAAATTACTACAGCAAACCTCCATAGATCAGTATATAAACGAAGAAAGATCGTTGCTGGCAAAACGTGCAACAAGTGAGAAAAAAAGGCTTAGTGGATTGATGAATTGCATGAAAAACGACACCATTTCTTCACCCGAAAAAGTAGAACAACTAAAAATGGATCTCTTTGAACTTACTGGCGATATAAATTTCAAAAAGGCAAACAATATGGGGGAAGTGCTGGAGAGCGCCTTAGAATTTGTTATCCGAAATTATAAAAGCGAAAACCCTTATATTATAAGAAAGAAAAGACAGTAGCGTTCCCAAAAATAAAAAAATAGAAATATTTATTAACTGTATTAATCTACAACACACTACAAATTCCTGCTTATTCTAAATTGATAAATTATTGATAAAACTTCTATTATTCTTTCTCATTAAAGCAAAGGCTTATTTATCTTTATAGCCTTCCCCACTATCCTTAAAAATTCATTTTCATGAAGATAAAAAAAGTTTTAGTCGCTAATCGTGGCGAAATAGCCATAAGAGTATTGCGTGCCTGTGCAGAAATCAATTTGCAAACAGTTGCAATTTACACTTATGAAGATCGCTATTCGCAACATCGTTACAAGGCCGATGAATCATATCAAATAGGTGAAAACGACCAACCTTTAAAACCGTATTTAGACGGAAATGCAATCATTGCACTTGCTAAATCTAAACAAGTGGACGCTATACATCCGGGTTATGGATTTTTAGCTGAAAATTCGGAATTTGCCCGAAACTGCGCTAGAAATGGAATTATCTTCATTGGACCGGATCCAAAAGTAATGGACGCTTTGGGCGATAAAATTACAGCAAAAAAGATTGCTGAAAAATGCGGTGTTCCCATCATTAAAAGCAACGCAAAAAAACTTTCTTCCTTAAAAATTGCGCTTTCCGAAGCTGAAGCCATCGGTTATCCTTTAATGCTAAAAGCAGCTTCCGGCGGTGGTGGGCGCGGGATGCGAATAATTAGGAATGAGGACGATTTAAAAAACAATTTCGATTCTGCCCGAAGTGAATCACTAAACGCTTTTGGCGACGACACCATGTTTCTCGAAAAGTATGTGGAAGACCCAAAGCATCTCGAAGTACAGATTGTAGCAGACAACCACGGCAACATTCGCCATTTGTTTGAGCGCGACTGCTCTGTGCAAAGACGGCACCAGAAAGTGGTGGAAGTTGCGCCCTCTTTCAATGTTTCTAAAAAAGTAAAAGAGGCACTTTACAAATACGCCATCCAAATTGCGGAAGATGTAAACTACAACAATGTAGGGACCGTAGAATTTTTGGTAGATAAGGAAGACAACGTATTTTTTATTGAAGTAAATCCTCGCATACAAGTAGAGCATACCGTTACCGAAATGGTAACAGGCATAGATCTTATAAAAACCCAGATTTTTGTTGCCGGTGGCTACAAACTTTCAGACACACAGATAAAAATCTACGAGCAGGATACGCTCGCTACCTATGGTTTCGCCTTGCAGTGCCGTTTAACCACTGAAGATCCCGAAAACAATTTCACCCCAGATTACGGCACTATTACTACCTACCGCAGCGCTTCCGGAATGGGCATTCGCTTAGATGCTGGTAGCATTTATCAATCCTACAGTGTAAGTCCGTTTTTCGATTCTATGCTCGTAAAAGTTTCAGCTCACGGAAGAACTTTAGACGGTGCCGTTCGTAAAATGTCACGTGCATTAAAAGAGTTTCGTATTCGCGGCGTAAAAACCAATATTCATTTTCTTCAAAATGTAATTCAAAATGAAACCTTTAGAGAAGGCAAGGCAACCGTTAATTTTATTGCCAACACGCCTTCTTTGTTTGATATTAAACTTCCGCAGGATCGCACTTCGAAAATAGTGAATTATTTAGGGGAAGTAATTGTAAACGGAAACCCTGATGTAAAGACTTTCGATAAAAATAGAATTTTCAGAACACCAAAAATCCCAAAGTTCGACTCACAGAAAAACTTTCCAAAAGGCACAAAAGATATGCTTACGGAAATGGGACCGGAAAAATTCTGCTCCTGGTTAAAGGATGAAAAAAAGATACATTATACAGATACCACTATTCGCGACGCGCACCAATCCTTGCTCGCCACGCGAATGCGAAGTTATGATATGTTGCAAGCAGCAGAAAGTTTTGCCAAAAACCATCCCAATACCTTTAGTATAGAAATGTGGGGCGGCGCTACTTTTGATGTTTGTCTCCGCTTTTTGAACGAAAGCCCGTGGACGCGGTTGCGGGAGCTTCGCAAATTGATGCCGAATATACTATTCCAAATGCTGCTACGCGGTTCTAATGGGGTGGGTTACAAAGCCTATCCCGATAATTTAATTGAAAAGTTTATTGAAACCTCTTGGGAAAACGGGATAGATATTTTTAGAATTTTCGATTCTTTAAACTGGGTAAAAGCAATGGAACCCAGTATCAATTTCGTTCGAAACAAAACAGGTGGAATTGCTGAAGCGGCCATAAGTTATACAGGTGATATCCTCAACCCAAAACAGACCAAATACACCTTAAAATATTACACCCAGCTCGCCAAAGACCTTGAAAACGCCGGAGCACATATGATTGCCATTAAAGATATGGCCGGCCTTTTAAAACCTTACGCGGCAGCTGAACTTATTTCAGCATTAAAGAACACAGTGAAAATACCGTTGCACCTTCACACTCACGACACTTCCTCAATTCAATCTGCTACATACCTAAAGGCTATTGAAGCAGGCGTTGATGTGGTGGACGTAGCTTTGGGTGGACTTTCGGGACTTACCTCCCAACCCAATTTCAATTCCATTGTGGAAATGATGCGCAACCAACCTCGCGAAAATAAATTCGATATAAATAAACTGAACGAGTTTTCAAATTATTGGGAAGACGTGCGCGAAATGTACTATCCATTTGAATCTGGCCTAAAAGCCGGAACCGCGGAAGTGTATCAGCATGAAATTCCCGGTGGGCAATATTCAAATTTACGCCCGCAGGCCGAAGCACTTGGTTTGGGCGATCGTTTTGATGAAGTGAAAAAAATGTACGCTCATGTAAATGGAATGTTTGGAAACTTGATAAAAGTTACGCCAAGCTCCAAAGTGGTGGGCGATATGGCCATTTTTATGGTTACCAATAATCTTACCCCGAATGATGTAATGGAGCGTGGGGAAGATATTTCTTTTCCAGAATCTGCAATCAATTTCTTTAAAGGTGATCTCGGACAACCTTTGGGCGGTTTCCCAAAGAAGCTTCAGAAAATAATTCTGAAAAACAACAAGGCATATACCGATAGGCCAAATGCCCATCTAGAGCCCATTGAATTTGATGCTGAATACAAAGTTTTCAGTAAAAAGTTTCAACAAGGTTTTACGCGTCCTATAGAATTTGAGGATTTCCTATCCTATAGTTTATACCCTCGTGTTTTTGAAGATGCGCACGAAAAATATAAGCAGTATGGAAATGTTGCAATTCTTGCCACGGAAAATTTCTTCTACGGAATGAAACTTCAGGAAGAAGCCATCATTGAGTTGGAACCTGGAAAATCTATTATTGTAAAATTGCTTTCTGTAGGAATCCCAAATGATGATGGGGTTCGCATAGTCTTCTTTTCAGTAAACGGCGAAAACCGTTTTGTGGAAATTAAAGATAAATCTATAAAAATAGAAAAAGAGGCCCATGTAAAAATCGATCCACAGGACTCCAATCAATATGGCGCTCCATTACAGGGAAGTTTATATAAAGTATTGGTGAAAAAAGGTCAGGAAATAAAAAAGAACGACCATCTCTTTATTATTGAAGCCATGAAGATGGAAACCACGATAACAGCAATCAAAGCTGGGAAGATTAAATCCATCTCCCTAAAACCCGGCACCATGGTAATGAAAGATGATTTGATTTTGACTTTGGAATAATTCAGAATTCTGAATTCTGAATTATTTCAGTCTTATGTCTTACGTCTTTCAGCGCAGCGGTCTTATGTCTTTATTTACAATAAAATATATTTCCCACCTCTTGCTTTTCAAATAAATAACATTACATTTGCACCCCTCTTAGGCAAAATCCGTTTTGTTTTAGGGTGAGAAAACAATGAATTACTAACAATTTGACAAAAACTAAATGGATACATTAAGTTACAAAACAGTATCTGCCAACAAAGCAACCGTTGTAAAAGAATGGTTATTGGTAGATGCGGACGGGCAAACATTGGGTCGTCTTGCAAGCGAAGTTGCTAAATTACTTCGCGGTAAGCACAAACCAAGTTTCACCCCACACGTAGATTGCGGTGATAACGTAATTGTCACTAACGCCAGTAAAATAAACCTTACCGGTAAAAAATGGGACGACAAAACCTACATTCGCCACACAGGCTATCCTGGTGGACAACGTAGCCTTACCGCTACAGAATTGTACAAAAAAGACCCTACAAGGCTTGTTGAAAAAGCTGTAAAAGGAATGCTTCCTAAAAACAAATTGGGCGCGGAAATCTTCAGAAACCTTAAAGTTTATGCAGATGCTAACCACGGTCAAGAGGCACAAAAACCTAGAGCTATTAACTTTAACGACAACAAGTAATGGAGACAATTCACAAAATAGGCAGAAGAAAAACCGCTGTTGCACGTGTGTACCTTAAAGAAGGAAAGGGAAAAATCACCATCAACAAGCGTGAATTTGAAAACTACTTTCCAACTGGAACACTTCAGTATAAAGTAAAACAACCTTTAACACTTACAGATAACGAAACTACTTTCGACATTACCGTAAACGTATTTGGTGGTGGTATTACAGGACAGGCAGAAGCTATTCGTCTTGCAATCTCCCGCGCTATGTGTACGCTTAATGACGAAAACAGAGGTATCTTGAAACCAGAAGGTTTGCTAACAAGAGACCCAAGAATGGTAGAGCGCAAGAAATTCGGACAGAAGAAAGCCCGTAAGAAATTCCAGTTCTCTAAACGTTAATCAAAAAATATTTTATGTGTCGTGCCGCATTTATTGCGGCACCGCATAAAATTAGTTTCAATTTTATTTGAAACGAACCAAGTTCATATTCATTATTAATTAAAAAAGCTGTTAACCCGAAAAATTCGGGTGTTAGTTTAGCATCTAAACCAAATTCATTTTCGAAGCGGTTGCTATCCTTTCACAGAACGTAAACTAAAACAAAAATGGCAAAAAAAGTAGTAGTAAAAGACTTATTGGAAGCTGGTGTGCACTTTGGCCACCTAACCCGCAAATGGAACCCAAACATGGCGCCGTATATCTATATGGAGCGCAACGGGATCCACATTATCAACCTTTACAAAACCGCTGCAAAAATTGAAGAGGCCAATGAAGCCCTTAAAAAAATAGCAGCTAGTGGACGCAAAATCCTTTTTGTAGCTACCAAAAAACAAGCGAAGGACATCGTTGCTGAAAAAGCAAAGAACGCAAACATGCCTTACATCACTGAAAGATGGCCAGGCGGTATGCTTACCAACTTTGTGACTATCCGTAAAGCCGTTAAAAAAATGTCTTCCATTGATAGAATGAAACAAGACGGAACCTTCATGACTCTTTCAAAGAAAGAACGTTTGGCCGTGGATCGTCTTCGTGCAAAATTGGAAAAGAACTTAGGTTCCATTTCTGAAATGAGCCGTCTTCCCGCAGCACTTTTTGTGGTTGATACAACTCGCGAACACATTGCGGTTGCTGAAGCTTTAAAATTGAACATTCCAATCTTCGCAATGGTGGATACCAACAGTGACCCTCGTGTTATTGATTACGTAATTCCATCTAACGACGATGCTTCAAAATCTATTGATGCCATTATGAGCTTTGTTTCTGATGCTGTTATTGAAGGTCTTTCTGAAAGAAAATCTGGAGGTGATGACGATAGCAATGATGAAGAAGGAATGGAAAAAAAGGCAAAAGCTCCTAAAAAAGCGAAAGCTGAAGCTCCCTCAACCGATGATGACGATGTAAAAGAAGCAAAAAAACCAACTCGTAAAAAAACGAAAAAAACAGTAACAAACGAAGAAGAGTAATAACCTTGTTTTAAAATTTAAAAGTCGTTTGGTTCTTTTCTTTGCTGAAAATAAATTGAACGACTTTTTTTAATATTAAACTTTAAAAATTTATAAAAATGGCAAACATAACAGCCGCAGAAGTAAATAAACTAAGACAAACCACCGGTGCCGGAATGATGGACTGCAAAAACGCTTTGGTTGAAGCAGGTGGAAATATGGAGGAAGCAATTTCCATCCTTAGAAAAAAAGGACAAAAGATTGCTGAAAAAAGAGCAGACCGCGATTCCAGCGAAGGTGTTGCAACCGTAAAAGTGAACAGCAACAACACAAAAGGCGTTGCTATTTCATTAAATTGTGAAACCGACTTTGTTGCCAAAAACGACTCTTATGTTGAAATGGCAAACAAAATGGCTGAAGTAGCTCTAAACACTTCATCAAAAGAAGAGTTTTTGGCTGTAGATTTTGGCGGAATGACCATTGCAGAAAAATTGACCGAGCAAACTGGTGTTATCGGCGAAAAAATCGAGATTGGCGGTTACGAAATTTTAGAGGCCCCATTCGTTGGTTCTTACGTTCACGGTAATAAAATTGCTGTTTTAACAGGTCTTTCAAAAGCAGTTAACAACGCAGCCGAATTGGCAAAGGATGTTTCTATGCAGGTTGCTTCTATGGGCGCATCTACCCTTTCCTATAAAGATTTTACACCAGAGTTTGTGGAATCTGAAACTGAGGCGCGCATTGCTGTAATTGAAAAAGAGAACATTGAGTTGGGCCGTTTGGGCAAAACGCTTAAAAACGTACCAAAATACATTTCAAGAGCGCAATTGTCTCCAGAAATTATGGCAAAAGCCGAAGCCGATGCAAAAGCAGAATTGAAAGCCGAAGGCAAGCCAGAGCAAATCTGGGATAAAATCCTTCCGGGGAAAATTGAGCGTTTTATTAGTGACAATACTACAATGGATCACGAAAAGGCATTGCTTGACCAAAACTTTATTAAAGACGAAAAGAAAAGCGTTGCAGATTACGTTAAAACATATGGCGATGTTGAAGTAGTTGGCTTTAAGAGAGTTTCTTTGGCGTAAGCTTTTAAACTTATATTTTTTATTGAAAAGAGGCTGATTTATTATAGCCTCTTTTTTTGTGGGGTTTGATTGCCACGAATACACGAATTGTATTTTGCAATGTGGTTGAAAGCGGAAGCTATCATTATAAGTGCGGATGGAAGATTTGTTAAAGCGGAAGCTAGAGCTGTTAAAGCGAAGCGGATATTCGTTAAAACGGAAGCGAAAAGATAAATGACGGCCGCAAGATTTGTTAAAGCGGTCGCCATTATTTAAAAAGTGGGGAGCATATTTGTTAAAGCGGAGGCACTATTTATTAAAGCAAAGGCTCTATGTATAAAAGTTGTAGCGTGAATATAAAAAAGGGGTGCTACAAGTATAACGATACTGCTTTCTGGCTATGCTTTAGAACCTATTATTACCCGAGTTTTGGCAGGTTTAATCTTTTTCATTCTTAAACTTTATACCTTTTATTTGATTGTATTCTGGGCTGGTGGCTCCGTACACGGACTTGACGTATTTTTTTACATCGAGGGCGGTATCTACCAAGCCTGTGTTTTCTTTGTAAAGGATTCGATTTCTTTCCAGACGGGTATTGCTTACTGCGGTGAAAGCTGTGGCAACTTGGTTGTTTTTGTCTTTTAGATACTGTGCCTTTGTTTGCAGGGAGGTTATCTGCAATTCGGTTTCATTTGGGGCGTAACTTGGTTCTGAGGCCACGACGGAGATGAGTCCGTCAAAGTGCTGGATGAGTTGGTCATAGGACTGTTGACTGGCGCTGATCCTTTTTGGGGCGGGTTGGTTGGGGTCTAGGGGTTCTTCTTCTTTTGAGGCACGTTGGCCTTGGATTTTACGGTTATAGCCTTTTGCGTCGTCTATTTTTTCTTGGGTGGCGTCTGTGGCCTCCAAAGCATTGACAAGACGGGTGCTAAAGGGACGCAAATCTGCGAAGGCTTCTACGCGGTTGTTTACGACATCATTATATGCAGTGTTTAGATTAATAACATTTTGCAGACTACCGTTTGCCGTAGAATGTAAGGCGCTGAGATGTTCTGCGGTTAAACTTGTTTTTGAAGGATTGTAGGATGGGCCATAGCCTTCTACAAAGGCGATAAGGTCTTGGAAGTTCGCTACATTTTTAGCGTGGCCTACTTCTGATTTTGAAGCCATATTTTTTGAAATTTAATTGTTAGACTTTTGAGCGTGAACCGAGATTCCCTCCCTTGGCGGGCAAAAGTTAATACGGGAATCGGGGGACGTTCGATTTTTTTTAATTTGAAACAGGGTTTGACCCGAGTTATTCTTTTAGAAACTTTTTTACTTCTTTATTACCGTTTTCATCTTTAATATACAAAAGGTAAATACCGCTTGTAAGATTAGAAACATCTATGGAAACTTGTTTTTCAAACCCTACGTTTTTGACGCTTATGAGTTTGCCTTCTATGTTTAAGATTTTAATTTTTAAGTTGGTATTGCTATTTTTTGAATTTAAAAATAATTCGTTTTTAACGGGGTTGGGGTAGATTGAAAGCCTATTGTTTTCAAATCCAAAGACACTTAAAGGTGCGTCGCCATAAATAGCCTGATTGCCCTCTTCATTAATTAGTGTTAAACTTTTGGAGCCATTGGTTCCTATTTCAATTTGGTAGATAAAAATTCTCGTTCCTAATTGGGGCTGAAAAAAATTATTGAAGTAGAGACTTTGGTACAATTGATTTTCTTGGTTTAGGCAATCTGTACCAAACTGCATAAACTCTAAGATAGTGAATTTATCTTCAGTAGTGCTGAATTCAATGACGCTCCCTATTAATGGCGCGCATACTTCTGTGAACAATTCGTTTATAGAAATATCTAATGGAATATTATTTACCTCACTGTTATGAGGAGGGAAATTATCTTGGTTATCAATTATCACATTATGCAAGTACCAAGTATTTTCAAAAAGCTGTGGGTCTTGGGCAAAACTTAGTGCGCTGAAGTTGAATATGAGTATATATAGAATTGTTTTCATGGCCTATTCCTTTAGAAATTTATTAATAGCTCTATTACCGTTTTCATTTTCAATACTAAGAAAATAACTACCGCTCTTTAACTGGGAGACGTTTATGGAGGTTTGCATTTCAAGCTCCACAGTTTGGTTACTTAAAAGTTTGCCTTCTACGTTGTAGATTTTGATTTTTAATTTTTCAGATTTTTTATTTGAATTTAAAAACAGTTCATTTTTGACAGGGTTGGGGTGAATTGAAAATTTGCTGTTTTCAATTTCAGACACACTTAAAGGCTGATTACCGTATATGGCTTGATGATTATCTTGGTTGGTCAAAGTAAGCATTTTGATGTTATTTGATCCAGCCTCAATAAGATAGTTAAACTCATGAGGCTGTTGCCAGTGGAAAAAATCATTAAAGTAACGGTTCTCAAAATCAATTGTTTCCTGTAAAAAACATTCGCCAGTTATTATAGCAAATCTCATTACTTGGAAAGAATCATTGTCTATCAAAAAAATATCTGTTGCGATTGATGAACAGGCTTCTGTTAATACATAATATGGATTTTCCGAAAACTCTAAATAGACATTTTGTATTTCATTATTATGGGGCGGAAAATAATCTTGCCCATTTAATATCAATTTTTGCAAATACCAATTATTTTCAAAAAGCTGTGGATCTTGGGCAAAACTTAGTGCGCTGAAGTTGAATATGAGTATATATAGAATTGTTTTCATGATTATAGATTTAGGTTTTATTGTTTCGCAAGATTTTTTGAATCTACAATTTGACCATTACAGACAAGTGCCACGGGCGTGTGGGCGTGTAGGCGTGTGGGCGTGTGTTTTCATAATTTCATCGGTTAAAGTTGTTTAATTTCTTAAATATATGCTAAAATTTTAAGAAATAAAACAGGTTTTTCCCTGTTTTTTATAGGGGGTTTTCCCCCTTTTTTGGGAAGTCTTTTTCCTACTTTAATTTTTCTTTATTTGTAATTGCACTGAAATACTAGTACTATGAATTAGTGTTAAAGCTACTTAATTTATAAAATGAAAAAAGAGGCTAAATAATTTCAGCCTCTTTTTTATTGTTATTATTATTAAAAAATTATTCTTTCACAATTTTCTTTACCGTCTTTTTCCCTTCGGAAGAAATAACGGCTATGTACATTCCTGTTTTTAAATGGCCCAAATTCAATTCGGTCTTTTCAGATGCAGGTGATGCTTCAATAACTTTTCTTCCCATAAGGTCATAAACCTGAATCTTTTCTATTTGGGAAGTTGCTTCAACAAATACAAAGTTTGTGGTAGGATTTGGATAAAGCGTTATTTCAGTTTGCTGTAAGTCTTCAATTCCGAGATTTGTATTGACGCCAAAAAGGGTTTGGTAAGTGTGGCCACCAAATTGCGCAGTAATTGTATACACGCCATTCATAGAAGTATTGTCTATTGGAAAATTCCATTGTGCCCAAGCTGCCACATAATCTGGCCACGGAGATACAAAGTCATAGTCGTAAAGCACACTTCCGTCTGGCTTGGTAACTGTAATATGTGTGTTGGAATTCAATTCAATATCGCGATAGAATATTCGGAACCGTGCGGTTTCTCCCGTACCAAAGTTCAGTTCTTCATAGGTGTTTTCAACCACACCACATTCTGTATCAAAATTATCTGAATTGTGTGTGGAGAGCGTCAAAATTTCCGGAACAAAATAATCGGGTTGATCTATCCACCAACTGTCTGCATTCATACTGTTGCAAGGTCCTGCGTAAGGGTCTATTCTAAATCCTAAGGCATCGTACACTTCAAAATGCACGTGTGGAATATCGCTACTTCCGGAACTTCCAGCGTTGGCAAGAAACTCTCCTACTTCTACAGAATCGCCAATGTTTTTTGAAGTAAGCGTCCCGCTCTTAAAGTGCCAGTAATACGTTTTTGATCCATCAGGATGCTGCAAAATAATACCGTTCCAATTATTGTTTCCATTGTTTTCACAGTTTTTGTCAAAATTGCCATCGCGTTTATCAATAATAACTCCCGGGGCCGCAGCGATTACTTCCATTACATTTTCTTCCATCTTTTTCCAAGGATAAGGCCAAACCACGTAATCTGTTCCTGCGTGATTTCCGTTTACCCAGTCATACGTTCTTTGCCCGCAATTATAATCTAATAAATGGCCGTCGGGTGTGAGGTCTTGATCCACTTGGTTGAAAAGGGAATAGTACCCATAATCTTCAAAACCAGCTTTTGGGCGGAAAGGCAATATAAACAGCGGATGGCTGCCACGATGCTTTAATGCATTTGGATTTTTTTCCAGAATCATTCTTTTGTTGATTTCAATTTCCTGCGCCAAATCCTGCCGTTGTGCCTCGGAAATACATTCGGTTTTCGGAAATGAAATAGGATGAAAAGAAACCGATGATGCAGGTGCCGTTAAGGCTTTGTTTTGAGCAATTGCAAGGGTTGAAAAACCCAACATTAAATAAAATAAATGTGTTTTCATATTAGAAATTTTTAAGGATTAATTGTGTTTCACTATTTGTGCATCGAAATGATCTGGGAAATGTCATCACAATAAAATATTTTATTTATTTTTCTTATGCCTATCCCCAAAAACTACTTTTTTAAATTCCTTCAACCACATCAATATTTTTCTTTATTTTTGCCCCAGCAAACCCACATTATGCACTACAAGAGAATACTTTTAAAACTTTCCGGCGAAGCCCTAATGGGCGATCAACAATATGGTATTGATCCTATTCGCCTAAAAGAATACGCTCACGAAATAAAACAGATTACTGAAAAAGGTGTTGAAGTGGCCATCGTTATTGGTGGCGGCAACATTTTTAGAGGATTGGCAGGAGCCAGCAGCGGAATGGACCGCGTGCAGGGCGACAATATGGGAATGTTGGCAACGGTAATAAATGGACTGGCATTGCAAAGCGCACTGGAAAACGAAGATGTACCCACCCGTTTGCAGAGTGCCATAAACATCAACGAAGTTGCCGAACCTTTTATCCGTAGAAAAGCAATTCGCCATTTGGAAAAAGGACGTGTGGTTATTTTTGGTGGGGGAACGGGAAATCCTTATTTTACAACCGATTCCGCAGCGGTTTTGAGGGCCATTGAAATAGGCGCTGACGTTATTTTGAAAGGGACACGCGTTGATGGAATTTATACCAGCGACCCTGAAAAGGACAAACTCGCAACAAAATTTGATTTTATCAGTTTTGAAGATGTATTGCTTAAAGGTCTGAAAGTGATGGATACCACGGCTTTCACCTTGAGCCAGGAAAACGAGCTGCCCATCATCGTTTTTGATATGAATACGAAGGGGAATTTATTAAAAGTGGTTTCCGGAGAAAAAATTGGCACGAAAGTGAATTTGTAAAAAAGATTGCCACGAATTCACGAATTATATATTATTCATTCGTGAATTAGTGGCGAAAATATAAACTTGTCACCCTGAGCGCAGTCGAAGGGTTGAATCTTGAATCCTATGGAAGACGAAATAGATTTTATAATAGACGGCACAAAGGAAGCAATGGGCGATGCCTTGAGGCATCTTGAAAAAGAATTGGTAAACATTCGTGCCGGAAAAGCTTCACCAGCTATGGTGGGGAGCGTAATGGTAGATTATTACGGAAGCCAAACCCCTTTGAGTCAAGTTGCAAACGTTAACACTCCGGACGGAATGACCATTGTCATTCAACCATGGGAGAAAGGAATGATTCCTGAAATTGAAAGGGGTATCCATCTTGCGAACATCGGTTTCAACCCGATGAACAATGGAGAAAGCGTGATTATCAGCGTTCCACCACTGACCGAGGAACGCAGAAAAGAATTGGCAAAACAGGCCAAATCTGCCGCCGAGGAAGCAAAGATTGGGGTGCGAAACGATCGTAAAAACGCCAATAATGACGTTAAAAATTTAGACATTTCAGAAGATCTTAAAAAGAGTTTGGAAAACGATATCCAGGAAATGACGGATATGCACATCAAAAAGATCGATGAAATTTTTGCGAAAAAGGAAAAAGAGATTATGACGGTTTAATTACTGTTTCGTTAAACTAATTACAATAAAGCGGCAACTGTGTCGCTTTATTTTTACATTTAAAACAAATCTTTCCATCTTCTCCTATGTGCAAAGTAATATACTTTCTTTTATTGCTGATTGGATTTTCAGCTTTTGCGCAACAAACCAATGGAACTGAGAAAGATTCTCTTTCTGGAACAAAAAAAACCATTGCTGAGTTTTCTGAAAGAAAGGGACATCCCTTTACCACAGGTTATCTTCCTGTTGGTTTTTTTGACATTGATCTTAAGACGCTTATTAAATACAATTCTCACGAGGGTTTCCGTCTTGGGGTTGGGGGTGTTACCAATGAGAAACTTTTCAAAAAATACAAACTGGGCGGCTACATAGTTTACGGGTTTAAGGATGAAATTTTTAAATATAGCCTCGGTGGTAGCGCGCTTGTAAACAAGGAAAAGAAGGCGTGGGTGAGTCTGTATTATACGGACGACATCAAAGAAATTGGAACTTATGATTTTTTGACGGATGCGCGGTTTTATTCTCTTTTTGAACCGCGATTGCTGAATATTATTCAGTTTTATAAATATACGCAATGGCAGGCGAACCTACAGAGTGAACTTTCGCCAAAAATACTTACAGAGTTGCGTGTGGAGCATACCGACGTAAGCAATTTTGAGGATTATTATTTTATAAAAGATGGCAAGGGGTATCGCGAATATCAGCTTGCGGAGGCCATTCTTTCTTTTCGCATAAAGCTACAAACGGATTCTATTGTGAATAGCGATGGGAAAAAGGTAGCTACGGATGTTTTGCCGAAAGTGAGCGCACAAATTACCAAAGGCTTTAAAGGAATTGCGGACAGCGATTTTAATTATACAAAATTTGGGCTGAAGTTGGATTATGAAATTCAGCGGAAGAACCTTTCTTCCACAAGTTTTCTGTTGCAAGGCGAACTTGCTTCTGGCGATGTGCCGTTGACGCATTTGTTTCACGCTTTTCCGAACCAGCCTACAAAGGAAAATATTTCTAAACGGTTTTCAGTTGCTGGTGTTCAAAGTTTTGAGACGATGTATTTTGGGGAATTTTATTCAGATAAATTGGCGATGCTACAGATGAAACACACTTTTAGAAGGTTTAAGCTTGCGGAGAAGTGGAAACCGGAAGTGGTGTTGATTTCCCGCCACGCAATTGGCGATATGAACGACACGGACCGCCATTTTGGGATTCCTTTTAATACGCTTGACCATTTTTATAACGAAGCTGGCTTGGAACTGAACAAGATTGCGCTTGGTTTTGGGCTTAGTTTTGCCTACCGATATGGTTACTACAACTTGCCCAGCTTTGAGGATAATGTTTCTTTTAAATTTACTTTTAATTTGAAGATTTAGCGGTTCTCAGTTCTCAGTTGTCGGTTCTAAGTTGTGAGCTGGTGCGCGTTTGCAATGCGAATCTTGCCTTTGGTAAAACTACACATTCTGAGCAGCATTGTGGGAACACGTTGCAAACGTGCGCTAGCTGAGGAAAGCCACAATAAGGTTTTGTAAAGGTTTCAGCCTATTAAAATACACCTAAAATAGATTTGCTACTAATCGGGAATACTTACCTTTGCGAAGTTTATAAAAATTCGCTTTGAACAAACTTTTCAGCATTGGGTTTTGGGGCTGGGTGGCCCGTTTTATTTTGCGGAACCGTACCGGGATTTTAATTGTTATTGCAGTTATTACCGTACTTCTCGCGCTTCAGTGGAAGAACATGCGCTTCACCTATACGGAGGCCAATCTGCTGCCGGACGATCACCCCGTCAATCTTGAGTACGATCAATTTCTGTCGCATTTTGGCGAAGAGGGGAACTTGATTGTTATAGGGGTTAAAGACTCCACCATCTTTACGCCTGCGAAATTCAAGGCTTGGAACAAACTTACACAAGACATTGGCAAATTTAAGGAGGTGGAGCTGACGCTTTCCGTGGGCAACCTGAAAAAACTGGAAAAGAAAAAAGACACTACGGGTTTTGAACTGGTGCCTTTTATTCACGATTCGGTTTTTACGGATGCGAACCTTGCAGTCTATAAAGACGAGCTATTCAACAAACTTCCATTTTATGACGGGCTTATTTACAGCCCGGACAAACAGAGTATTCGCTCGGCGATTTATCTTAAAAAGAACATTGTAAACACTGCCGAACGGAAGGATTTTGTGATTGAGGATTTGATTCCGCTGATTGCAAAATTTGAGGCGGACACTGGCGTAAAGGTTCATACATCGGGAATGCCGTACATACGGACGCTGAATTCGCAGAGCATTATTGATGAAATCGGGCTGTTTATTGGGGCGGCGCTTTTTGTTACTTCGCTTATATTTTTCTTCTTTTTCCGCTCTTGGCGCGCCACGTTTATTTCTATGTGTACCGTGATTATTGGGGTAATGTGGTCTTTCGGGTTTTTGGGATTGATGCATTATGAAATTACGGTGCTAACGGCTTTGATACCACCTTTGATTATTGTGATTGGGATTCCGAACTGTATTTTCCTTATCAACAAATATCAACAAGAGATAAAACTGCACGGAAACCAAGCTAAATCTTTACAGCGTGTAATAACAAAAGTGGGGAACGCAACTTTAATGACGAACCTGACTACGGCTTCGGGTTTTGCTACTTTTATTTTGGTGAAGAGTGAACTGTTGAGCGAATTCGGTATTGTGGCTTCCATAAACATTATTGCCATCTTTTTGTTGTGTTTGCTTATCATTCCGATCATCTACAGTTATATGGCAGTGCCCAAGGACAAGCACCTTAAACATTTGAATAAAAACTGGATAAATAAGTTCGTGCATTGGATAGAGCGGATGGTGCGCGACCGCCGCATTACAATTTACATCGTGGCACTTCTCCTTCTTTGCACCAGTATAATTGGTATTTTCCAAATTAAAATCTCGGGAAGCCTTATTGAAGATATGCCGAAGAACACTGGATTTTTTGATGATATCCGCTTTTTTGAAAAGGAATATGGAGGAATTATGCCGCTGGAAATTATGGTGGATACGAAGAAGAAAAAAGGGGTTATGAGCCTTTCCACTTTAAAGCGAATGGATGAATTGCAGGACCACATAAAGGAAATTCCAGAGTTTGCGAAGCCCATTTCCGTTGTGGAATTGGTAAAATATTCCAAACAGGCTTATTACAACGGAAATCCAGAATATTATCAACTTCCGAACAGCCAAGAGAAGAATTTTATACTCAGTTACGCCAAAAGTAGTAACACAAATACAAATCTGTTGAGCAGCTATGTGGACAGTACGGGTCAGTTTGCCCGCATCACCACGTTTATGAAAGACACAAAACCGGACAGGTTCAACCGTATTGAGGAAGATTTGCACAGCGAAATAACCAAGGTTTTCCCGCCGGACCGCTACAATGTTTCGGTTACGGGCAAAGCATTGGTTTTTCAGAAAGGGACGCATTATTTGGTAAACAACTTGATTCTTTCACTCTCTTTGGCAATTTTCTTAATAGCCTTATTTATGGCGTGGATGTTCCGAAGTTTTAAAATGATTGTGATTTCACTTATCCCGAACCTTTTGCCATTGATTATAACCGCTGGGGTGATGGGGTATGTGGGCGTTCCCATAAAACCTTCCACTATTTTGGTCTTCAGTATTGCGTTTGGAATTTCGGTGGACGACACCATTCACTTTCTGGCGAAATACAGGCAGGAACTGATAGTCAACAACTGGAAGATAAAGAAGTCGGTTTTTGCCGCTTTGCGCGAAAGTGCCATTAGTATGTTTTACACTTCCATCGTGCTGTTCTTCGGATTTTCGGTGTTTACCATTTCCAGTTTTGGGGGCACGGTGGCTTTGGGGGCGTTGGTTTCAATCACCTTACTTTTTGCGATGCTCTCCAATCTTTTGCTGCTTCCCACACTCCTACTTTCGTTGGAAAGAAGTATTGCGAATAAGGAAACGATGAAAAAACCTGCTATTGAGATTTTAACGGATGAAGAAGAAGAAGAAGAAGTTGAATAGGCAGTATTCAATGGCAGTTGGAAATCTAAATATACAAACATCCATCTTTTGGAATTTGGAGCTTTTCTTTTTTTGGAATTTTATTTAAAAGTATCTTTGCTCCTCTTAAAAAACGACCATGCAAGACAAAACAATAGATGAATTGTTGAAAAGCGAAAAAACCCACGTAGATGTAATCGTTCGCGGTTGGGTGCGCGCTTTTAGAAGCAACAGATTCATAGCTTTAAACGACGGATCTACAATCAAAACGCTTCAATGCGTAGTGGATTTTGAAAATTTTGAAGAAGAAATTCTCAATAAAGTGAACATTGGTGCCGCCATCGAAGTAAAAGGTACACTTGTGGAAAGCCAAGGCCAAGGCCAAACGGTGGAAATACAAGTTTCAAAATTGACCATTTTGGGCGAAGCCAATCCCGAAGATGTAAAACTTACCATTCTTTCCCCAAAAAGACATTCGATGGAAACCTTGCGCGAGCAGGCACATTTGCGAATCCGCACCAATACTTTTGGCGCTGTGATGCGCACTCGTTCAAAACTTGCTTTTGCCGTCCATGAATATTTTCAGAAAAACGGGTTTAATTATATGCACTCACCGATTATCACAGGTAGCGATGCCGAAGGCGCTGGCGAAATGTTCCGCGTTTCTGCGCTGGATGCCAAAAATCCACCGCTTGATGAAAACGGCAATGTAAACTATAAAGAAGATTTCTTCGAAAAGGAAACAAATCTTACCGTTAGCGGGCAGTTGGAAGCCGAAACTTACGCGATGGCCCTCGGAAAAGTTTATACTTTCGGTCCAACGTTTAGAGCCGAAAACTCAAACACCAGTCGCCATTTGGCGGAGTTTTGGATGATTGAGCCCGAAGTTGCTTTTAACGATTTGGACGCGAACATGGATTTGGCGGAAGATTTTATAAAATACGTAGTAAAATACGCTTTGGAAAACTGCGCCGACGATCTTGAATTCCTTGAAAATCGTTTGCTTGATGAGGAAAAGAACAAGCCACAAGACGAGCGCAGCGAAATGAAACTTCGCGAAAAGCTTCGTTTTATATTGGAAAACAATTTCAAAAGAGTGAGTTATACTGAAGCGATTGATATTCTGAAAAATTCAACCCCGAACAAAAAGAAAAAATTCAAATATATCATTGAGGAATGGGGTGCCGATCTGCAAAGTGAGCACGAGCGTTTTTTGGTTGAAAAGCACTTTAAATGTCCCGTAATTCTTTTTGATTATCCTGCAACTATTAAAGCGTTCTACATGCGTTTGAACGACGATGGAAAAACCGTTCGCGCTATGGACGTGCTTTTCCCGGGCATTGGCGAAATAGTTGGCGGCTCGCAACGTGAGGAGCGCTACGAAGTGCTCAAAGAAAAAATGGAAGCGATGGATATCAGTACGGAGGAGCTGTATTGGTATTTAGAACTTCGCAAATTTGGAACCGCCGTTCACAGTGGTTTTGGGCTTGGTTTTGAACGTTTGGTACAGTTTACAACAGGAATGGGGAACATTCGCGATGTAATTCCTTATCCAAGAACACCGGGCAACGCGGAATTTTAAGCCCCCTGACCCCAAATGGGGAAAAAATATGCTACAAATTTTGTGACATTCCCCCTTTGGGGGTTAGGGGGCTTTTCCCTAACTTTATGAAGTAGTAAACAGAACAATGTTAAAACAACAATTAAGCTTTAAACTTTCCCAAAAATTATCACCTCAACAAATTCAGTTGATGAAGATGATCCAACTGCCAACGCAGGCTTTTGAGCAGCGTATCTCGCAGGAAATGGAGGAAAATCCCGCCCTGGAAGGTGGAAAAGAGGAAAGTGAAGAGTTTGATGATGAGTTTAGCAATGATGAGTTTGATGACAATTATGACGAAGGCAACGAAGTAATTGAAACCGACATAAACGTTGACGAGTACTTAAGCGATGACGAAGTACCCAGCTACAAACTATCCGCCAATAACTACAGCGCAGACGATGAAGATCGGCAGATGCCTTATGCAGCTGGAACTTCTTTCACACAGCATTTAATGCAACAATTGAGTACCTATCGCCTTGACGAAGAGGAAAAAGAAATAGCGGAGTTTTTGGTTGGCAGCGTGGACGAAAGCGGATACATACGCCGTGAAATCCGTGATATTGTTGACGATTTGGCATTCACGCAGAATGTTTACACTACTGAAGATAAGGTTGAAAAGGTTTTAAAAGTGGTTCAGGAATTAGATCCTGCGGGAGTTGCAGCGCGCGATCTTCAGGAATGTTTGTTGATTCAATTGGAACGAAAGGAACAATCACCATCCGTGGCCTTGGCCATTGATATAATTGACGATTCCTTCGATCCATTCAGCAAAAAGCATTACAAAAAACTCATTCAAAAATTTGATATTACTGAAGATCAGCTTCGCGAAGCCATTCGCGAAATTGAAGGGCTGAACCCCAAACCGGGCGGAACCTATTCGGGAAACACAAGAATGGTGGAGCATGTAGTTCCTGATTTCGCAATAAAGATTGTCGATGGGGAATTGGAACTAACCCTTAACGGAAGAAACGCCCCGGAACTCCGCGTTAGCCACGATTATACCAATATGTTGAAGGGCTATAAAGAATCTAAAGACAAATCGAAAGCGCAGAAAGATGCGGTGATGTTCATCAAACAGAAACTGGATGCGGCAAAATGGTTTATAGACGCCATAAAACAACGGCAACAGACGCTTTTCATTACAATGAATTCAATTATGCACCATCAAGAGGAATATTTTTTGAGCGGTGATGAAAGGAAGTTGAAACCAATGATTTTAAAAGACATTGCCGATAAAATAAATATGGACGTTTCCACGGTTTCGCGGGTGGCAAACAGCAAATATGTTGATACGCCCTACGGCACGAAATTGATAAAAGAATTTTTCAGCGAATCGATGAAAAATGATCAGGGCGAAGATGTTTCTACCAAGGAAATAAAGAAAATATTGGAAATAACCATTTCCGAAGAAAACAAACGGAAACCACTTACGGACGATAAATTGGCTAAGATTTTATTGGAAAAAGGGTATCCCATCGCGAGGCGCACAATAGCCAAATACCGTGAACAATTGGATTTGCCAGTGGCAAGACTCAGAAAGGAAATTTGATGAAATTATTTTTAAAAGCCGCTTCCTACATTTTTCATCCACTACTGATGCCACTTTTGGGCACTGGTCTTTATTACAGCGTAACGCCCAGATATATTGACCCACAATTGGTGCGGGTTGAACTTTTTGCAATTACAATCCTCACCATTTTAATTCCCATTGTTACTTTTTTTCTTTTGAAAAATTTACGGGTGGTGGAAACCATCTACTTAAAAGAAGTGAAGGAACGCAAATTTCCGTTGATGATTCAGTGCATACTATTGCTGCTTATCATCAAATTGGTTTTTGATCCCTACGAAGATGCTGAGTTGTACTATTTTTTTGTGGGAATTCTATTTTCTGCCTTTAGCGCACTGTTAATGGTGTTTTTTAAACTGAAGGTAAGCTTGCACCAAATGGGTGTGGCGGGCATATTAATGTTCCTTGTGGGATTGAGCGCCCATTTCAAAATAAACCTGCTTATTACCATCAGTTTTTTCCTGTTCGTGAATGGCTGGGTGGCTTCTTCGCGTTTAAATAACGATTCGCATACCTATCCCGAAATTGGTGTGGGAATGTTACTGGGAATATTGCCGCAATTGATTCTTTTCAATTTCTGGTTATAGAATATAGAACATCAAACCTACCTTAAGCGTTCTGAAATCGACTGCTTTCCCGTCAACAGTTACGGCATCTTTAAAGAAAGGATTTATGCTATAGGAAGCAAAAAAATTGAAGGTGCTGTATCCAAAACTTAGGGTTGCGGACAATCGCAATGGATCAAATTCTGGTATTTTTGTTTGGTTCACGTTGTTACCGGGCTGTTTGAAAGTTGCTTTGTACCAATAGGCATAACCAACCCTAAAACCTGTGTACACTCTCCAAAATTTATAGTTTGACGGTGTTGATGTACGCCATCTGAATTCCAGCGGAGCTTCAATTAGTGCCATACTGAATCGGTTCTGGGTGAAATCCACATTTTTATCCAAGACCGTGAATATTGTTTCATTATTTAGGGTTTCGCCAATGAAAAGGTTTTGTCCAAATTGATCAAAGGCAAGTCCTGCACCAATGGCAACAGCAATATTTCTTTGCTTATTGATGGGCATATCCCTCACAAACCCAAATTGAAACCCTCCTGAAAGACCGCGGGTTTTCACCCCTGAAGGCATATTTAAGGGAACGTTATAAGTTACGCCAACATAAAACTGATCTTCCCTATAAAGCGAATCTACAGTTGTGTGGCGAATGGTGTCCTGCGCCAAGCTGGTAAAGGAAACCAGTCCTATGAATATTGTAATGAAGATTCTAAACACTTTTTGCATATCGATAAAGATAAATGTATTTTCAGAATAAGTGAAACAAAAAAACGCCTTGATAAATCAAGGCGCTTTTAAGATATATTCAAAAAACTCTATTTTTCTATTTCATTTCCAGGAGTAGTAATGTAAATAATTTTTAACATATTAAGATCACGTAATTCCTGTTTAATATCCGTAACCATCCCAGTATTGGTTTTTTCATCAACTTTAAGGGCAACCATCACTTTATCCTGAAGTTCAGGAAGCAGTTTTTGGCGTGCTTCGGTCAATGCGAACTTGATGTTGGAAAGGTCTGTGTATTTATCGCCAATCTGGATTTTGGGTTCGGACCCATATTTGTCCTGATATCTGGCGCTCGGTTTCCCAGCATAAATATAGACTGAGCGGTCTTTCTTCAGCTTTTCCACTTGGTCTGCCTTTGGCAATTTGTTCTGAACAAGCAAATTGTCATCGCGCAATACGGTTACCACCATAAAAAAGAATAGTAACATAAATACAATATCCGGAAGGGACGCAGTATTTACCGGTGGCAATTCGTTGCTTTTTTTCTTTGTGAATTTTGACATACTCTTTAGTGTTATTGTCCAGATTTTTTAGGTTCAGCTTCAGAAAGTTTAAGTGGATACAATTTTTGAATAGCTTCCAGTTTTTCCTGAATGGCTACTTTGGCTCCTTCTCCTTTTATCTTTCCTTCATCCAAATCTTTTGTCTTTTCGGTAAACTTCCATCCGTAGAGTCTTTCAGATTCCCTATCTCTTAAAGTGTTGTAAGCTGCCACTAATTCATTTTGAACGGCTATGTACATTTTATAGGAAGTAAGTCTGTCATTCTGAACAGAGATAACAGCTTTATCAGGGTTGTCTGAAGAATCAGGATTGTGTTTCCCTTTGCAATAACTGCAATATTCTGGGCTTCCAGAAGGTGCGCCACCGTTATCGAGAAAAGCGATTGCCGCCAGACGAAGATCTTTAAGCTCCATCAGTTTTTCTTCAACCAGCAATTGATCGCTTCTGTTCACATTAACTATGAATAGGTTTTTCTCTTTAATCTTTGGCGGATCCACAACATCTTCCTTGGGCGGCAACTGCCTCGCGATACCCTTGTCTTTTTCAATGGTAGTGGTTACCAAGAAAAAGATAAGCAGTAGGAAAGCGATGTCCGCCATAGACCCTGCATTTACTTCGGGTGTTGCTCTTCTTGCCATTATTTTGTTACTTTTTTAATTCCGCTTAAAACCATCGCTCCAATGGCCAATACAGCCATTATATAGAATGTGTACAATCCTGTTCCGACCCATTTTGAGCCGCTAGCAGAAAGTTCTTCTTCCCCTACATGCATTGGGTTTCCGTCTGCTAAAACATATGATATAACAACTATAAGCAGAAACGCTCCTATGGAAATCAAGGTGTTCTTGATATTTCCTGCAGAAATACCTTTCAACACAAAAAAGAGCACGAAAATTATAGTTATTGCAAACATAATATAAGCAACATACAGAAAGCCATCAACACCGTAGCCTGTAGCAGTAACTTCGGCATCACCTTTTGCGATGATCATTGCAAGAAAAATAATCCCTACAACGCTAAGAAGCAATGCTACTATTTTTAAAATTTTATGTAATGCCATCTTGTGGTATGTTTAGATTTTGTTTTTTTGTTTGTAGTCGAACAACATGTCGATCAAAGTGATAGAAGCATCTTCCATACTGTTAACGATACTATCGATCTTGGCGATAATATAGTTGTAAAAAATTTGAAGGATAATGGCCACGATCAAACCGAATACGGTTGTTAAAAGTGCTACTTTAATACCTCCTGCCACAAGAGAAGGGTTCATATCACCCGCTGCCTGAATTTTATCGAAGGCGATAATCATCCCGATTACCGTACCCATGAAACCAAGCATCGGAGCCAAAGCGATGAAAAGTGAAATCCAAGAAACGTTCTTTTCCAATTGTCCCATTTGTACGCCACCGTAGGCAACCACCGCTTTTTCCGCGATGTCAATACCTTCGTGGGCACGATCGAGACCTTGGTAGTAGATTGAAGCAACTGGCCCTTTAGTGTTTCTGCATACTTCCTTGGCAGCTTCAATACCGCCGCTGTTCAAGGCATCTTCCACGTCTTGGGCCAATTTTTGGGTGTTGGTGGTAGAAAGGTTAAGGTAGATAATTCTTTCAATAGCAATTGCCAATCCAAGAATTAAACACAATAACACAATGCCCATAAATCCTGGGCCACCTTCCACAAAACGTTCTTTCAACTCTTGGTGAAATCCTTTTGCGGGTTCTGCTGCCGGAGCCGCTTCATCTTGAATAATAGTGAATGTAGCTGCTGTTACCAGTGCTTGTAAACTGGTTGGCATTGTTTGCGCTGTTGCAGCGTTTGCGTTTAGAGTGCCCACAAAAACCATTGCGGCTACTGCCATAATAGAAAATAATTTTTTCATTGCTATCGACTTAAAGTTTGTTTTTAGTTAAGGGTTTAAAGATATAAAATAATTTAGTTAATCCGCAAGAATATTAATTGACTCTCAAAAACGAATACTATAATAAATTAAAAAATTTGTAGCAGAGAGGAAGGGATTCGAACCCTCGATACGCTTGTGGCGTATACACACTTTCCAGGCGTGCGCCTTCGACCACTCGGCCACCTCTCTATTAATTTTAACCATTTTTTTAATGGAGTGCCAAATATCAAAAAAAAAACAACGCCATAAAATTATTTAAGCGGTTAATTTATTGCATTTCGCCCCGCAATGAGGTTTCAAATATGGTTTTGAAGCTGTTAGCTGAAATTTTTTGCCCCAACAAATACATCAATTTTGCTAACGCAGCTTCTGTAGTGCAGTCTTTCCCACTAATTACGCCTATTTTTTTAAGTTCCGTACTGGTTTCATAAAGCCCCATATTCACACTTCCACCCGAACATTGCGTAACATTGATAACGGGAATTCCTTTTTTTACTACTTTTTTAAGTGAATTTATAAACCATTCGGCATTGGTAACGTTGCCACTTCCATAGGTTTCAAGTACCAATCCTTTTATGTCGGGATATTCAAAAAGATATTTTACGGTAGCTTCATCAATGCCCGGAAACATTTTTACCAAAAGAATATTGCTTTCCAAAGTCTTATGGACTTTCAGTTTTTTTCGTCGGTTTGGCCTGTAAAGCGCTTCGTTGTTCACCACCAAATGCACACCGCTTTGTACAAGTTCGGGATAATTTAGCGAGGCGAATGCTTCAAAATGCTCTGCATTGATCTTGGTTGTCCTGTTGGCACGGTATAATTTGTATTCAAAATAAAGTCCGACCTCAGCTATTTTTGAAACCCCTTTTTCTTGAAGTGAAGCAATCTGAATAGAGGTAATCAAATTCTCCTTTGCATCCGTGCGAAGATCGCCAATGGGAAGTTGGGAGCCCGTAAAAATTACCGGTTTACTTAAATTTTCCAACATAAAACTCAAGGCCGAAGCGGTGTAACTCATCGTATCGCTGCCGTGAAGCACCACAAAACCATCCATCTTTTCATAATTCTCTTCAATAATATCCGCAATTTCTATCCAATACTTTGGATTCATATTGGAGCTATCAATTGGTTTTGGGAAAGAAGTTGTTGTAATGTTACAGTCCAACAATTTCAGCTCGGGAATGTGGTTTAGCAACTCATCAAAATTGAAATTGCGCAGCACGCCGGTTTCAAAATCCTTAATCATTCCGATAGTCCCACCGGTGTATATTAGAAGTATGTTTGGTTTTTTTGTCATATTATTTATACCTAGTTATATCCCAAAAACCGTTTTAGAATTTTCAGTAGTAATTCGCGCTATTTCTTCTTCCGAAACCCCATAAATCTCTGAAAGTTTTTTGCAGACCAAAGCCAAATAACTGCTTTCATTGCGTTTTCCGCGAAAAGGTGCTGGAGCAAGATAGGGCGAATCGGTTTCCAAAACGATGTGTTTCAGCGGAACTCGATTTAAAAATGCATCAATCTTTCCGTTTTTGAAAGTAACAACGCCCCCGATGCCAAGTTTCATATTATATGAAATTGCTTTTTCGGCCTGCTCAAAAGTTCCCGTGAAACAGTGAAAAATTCCGAAGAGATTATCATCCTTTTCAGTTTCCAATACTTCAAAAATTTCATCAAACGCATCGCGGCAATGGATAACGATGGGAAGTTTGAATTTCTTCGCCAATTGAATTTGTCTTTTAAAAGCTATTTTTTGGATTCCCAAAGTAGATTTATCCCAATAAAGATCAATCCCAATTTCACCCACCGCATAAAAATTTCGCTTTTTGAACTGAACTTCAACGTGCGCCAATTCCGCTTCAAAATTTTCTTTGACGGAAGTTGGATGCAGGCCCATCATTAAAAAAATGACTGACGGATATTCTTTTTCCAAAGCGTACATCGCCTCGGTATAACCAGAATCTATGGCTGGAATAAAGAAACGTTGTACACCAGCATCAAAGGCGCGTTGCAACATCTGGGGGCGTTCTTCGGCAAAGGCCTCACTGTATAAATGGGTGTGGGTGTCTGTAAGCATCGTTGCAAAGCTACTTATTTTGTTTGCTATCTTTGCACAAAAAAATTGATGCAGTTACGCAAATTTCTTGAAGAGCAGGGCTTTTATCGGATTCCCCTTAAAAAACTCGCAACGGGCCATTATCTTTTTTCGGCAAAAATAAATGGCGTATCCGGCGATTTTATATTGGACACGGGAGCTTCCACGAGCTGTGTGGGTTTTGTGGACAGTTCACATTTTTTGTTGATAAGCGAAGCAAGCATCATTAAAGCTGCTGGAGCCGGAGCGATAAATATGGAAACCATGCTTTCGCGGAAGAATAAATTCAAAATAGAAAACTGGGAAATAAAAGATATGGACTTTGTGCTTTTTAACCTTTCGCATGTAAACGAAGCGCTTTCGCAAGTGAATGAAGGGTCCGTGCACGGCATCATTGGCGCAGATTTTCTGAAACTGCACAGAGCGGTAATAGATTATGGCAGAAATTGCTTCTATGTGAAATAGATAAATTGGCGGATATGGTTTATTTCCATTAAATTAAGTACTTTTATCCAACTACATTAACTGTTTTATTTGTGCTGAAAAAAAATTTTTCTTTGCTTTTTATTATTGCACTTTATCCTATTTCGGGCTATTGTCAAGATATTCCCCAATATGAGAAGATTTTAGCTGCGTCCAAAAATAAAACTGAAAAGCTGACCGCACTGGACAGTCTGTTGTCGCGTACATTCCGAACCGATAGCGATGCATTCATTGCTTATAGTATTCAATATATAGATCTTGCTCAGGGCATGGACCGTATGGAAGATGCTGCCAAAAAGGCGATAAATCTTCAGTATCCGCTTTCCAATTACGCAAACAACCCATTGCGTGCAATAACCATAATAAACAGTGTGCTGGCGCGCAAGTATAAAATAAAGGACAGCCTTTTGTTGGGACTCCTTTACATTAAACGGGGCAAGGCCAACACCAAGGTTGATCTCAAAAAAGCAATTGAAGATTACAATTCGGCACTTGAAAATTTCTCAAAAAAGGATTCCATGAGTATTGCGGACACCTATCTTTTTAGAGGGCAGGCATATTCAAATTTGGGAGAATTTGTTTTGGCGGGAGAAGATTACAACAAAGCATACGCCATGTATCAGGACAAAAAAGAATATGATTTTATGGTGTTTGCACAACAGGGCATCATAAGCATGTTCAGCATGAACGGTTTTTATGAAAAGGCCAAAGTGGAGCGCGATGCACTGATAGACAAGATGAAATCTTTGGGGTTGAATAGATTTTTGTCCAATGAATATTACAATCAGGCCTTGGACTATAATAAAATGGGGGAGCGGGACCTGGAATACAGATCGTTGCTAACTGCCGAGGAAATTTTCGTTGAGAACCAATCAGACATGTCCACGTATGTGGGCATCCATTCACGATTGATAGAATACTATTGCGAGCACAACCATCTTATTGAAGCAAAAAGACATCTTGAGCTTCTAGAAAATTTAGAGTATGATTTGTCAGGAAATCCTTCTGCAGAACTGAACTTTTTGGACGGAAAAGTGAAATATCTGCAGGCCACCGCAGAATATGACGAAGCCTTGAAACTGACCCAGAAAAAATTAGTTATTGCCGAAAAATTAGGGATGAAAGACGAAAAAATGAGTTCCTACTTCTTTCTTTCTGAACTTTATTACGATTTGGGAGATTACAAAAAAAGTGTTGAAAACAACCGAATAGCCTATGCCATTAAAGATTCCATATACAACCAAAGTACCGCAAATACACTTGCCTACTACCAAACGCTTTACGAAACCGAAAAAAATGAAAAAGAACTAGTAGAAAAAAGCACAAACATCAGCCTTCTTGAAAAGGACAACGAAGGTTTTAAAAAAGCAATGCTTTTCGGGGGCATCGCCATTCTTTTGGGGTTTGGGTTAATCTTGCTCTATCGCAACCAAAGATATTTAAAAAGCAATAAAATCCTTCAGGAAAAATTCAGTCAGGAATTGCTTATTTCCCAAGAAAACGAACGGCGAAGAATATCAAAAGACCTGCACGACGGCATCGGCCAGCAATTGTTGGTCATCAAGAACAAGCTTATGGAAAGCGGCGATGCCGTCACAAAAAAAATGGTGGACCACACTATAGAGGAAGTGCGGACTATTTCCCGAGATCTTCATCCTTTTCAGTTACAGGAACTTGGAATAACAAAGGCCATTGAATACACCATAAACATGATAGACGAAAACACTACCTTGTTCATTTCCGCAGAAATAGATAATATTGACAATGTTTTTTCAAAGGAAGACGAAGTGAATATCTATAGAATCATTCAAGAAAGCCTCAGTAATATCCTGAAACACGCACACGCCGAAGCGGGCAAGGTTTCCGTGAAAAAATTTACAAATAACATCCTTATCTCCATACGAGACAATGGTGTGGGCTTTGACTTTGCAGAAAAATATCAGGATGTAAAATCATTGGGCCTAAAGACCCTTTTGGAACGTACCAAATTCCTTAAGGGCCAAATGAAGGTAACCTCTAAAAAAGACACCGGCACTGTGCTGGAATTTCAATTTCCATTATGAGCGAAACTACACCATCCATCATTATTGCAGACGACCATCCCTTGCTTTTAAAAGGCCTTAGCGACTTTTTGATAGAAAAGGGCTACAACCTTTTGGGAAGCGGCAAAGACGGAAGGGAAGCCTACAACCTCATAACTCAGAAAAAACCGGATATCGCAATCTTGGACATTCAGATGCCCTATATGTCTGGGCTGGAAATTGCCCAGCAATGCAAAGCCAATGCGCTTGAAACAAAAATAGTTTTGATAACCCTCCACAAAGAAAAAGAACTCTATCAAAAAGCACAGGAACTCAATATTTTTGGATACATATTGAAGGAATTTGCATTGGAAGAAATTGAAACCTGTATCAAAAATGTTACCGAAGGCGTTCCATTTTTCAGTGAAAAAATTAAAGAACTTATAGGGGTTGTTTTTATGGAAGATTGCAATCTAAACACGCTTACCCCTTCAGAAAAAAAAATATTGAAGTTTATAGCGCAGGATAAGACAAACAAGGAAATTGCCTCACAACTGTTTATTTCATACAGAACTGTGGAAAAACACCGGAGCAATATCATTACCAAACTCAACATAGAGCCCAAAACAAACAGCCTGCTTATATGGGCAAAAGAACATCACGAAAAATTGTTATAGTTGGAAAATGTTTATCTGTTGTTTTCTGTATAATATCTCCAGAATGCACACGAAAAATCTGGAGCCTACACAACTGAATACTGCGTACTGAATACTAAATACTAAATGCTAAATTTACGTGTTTACACGTATTTCATATTTCTATATAAAGACAGATATTTACAGTATGAAAGATTCAGTTTATATAGAAAGCAAAGAAAAAGATTATGATGCTACTGTCACTTATCACAAACCGGCATTTATAGCTATAGCTGTTTCTGTTGTATTGATAATTTTACTCAACTTAGCCAATACACTCTTTTTTAGTAGATAAGATGTTTCCTAACTAACCAAAAAAATCCGGCTTAATAGCCGGATTTTTCATTTTACAAATATTTATAAGTTATAACTCTAAAGTTTTTTTAACATCGTTGTTCATCAAAAGCTCTTCAGGACTTTCCAATGCTTCTTTTATAGCTACCAAGAACCCTACAGATTCACGGCCGTCAATAATCCTGTGGTCATAAGAAAGTGCGACATACATTACTGGAGCAACAACAATTCCGCCATCTCGAACAATCGCTCGCTCAACAATGTTATGCATTCCTAAAATAGCAGATTGTGGAGGGTTAATTATTGGGGTGGAAAGCATACTTCCGAAAACACCCCCGTTTGAAATTGTAAACGTTCCCCCTGTCATTTCATCAACCGTAATCTGACCGTCGCGAGCTCTGATTGCAAGTCTTTTCACTTCATCCTCAACACCCCTAAAGCTTAGATTTTCAGCATTTCTTATAACGGGAACCATCAAACCTTTCGGTCCCGAAACAGCAATGGAAATATCTTTAAAGTCATATGTTATCATATAATCACCATCAATCATAGAGTTTACGTCTGGGTAAAGTTCCAGTGCGCGAACCACAGCCAAGGTGAAAAACGACATAAAGCCAAGCCCTACACCATGCTTTTCCTTGAATCGTTCTTTGTATTGGTTCCGCAATTCAAAAATAGCTGTCATATCCACTTCGTTGAAAGTAGTGAGCATCGCCGTTTCATTTTTTGCTGAAACCAAACGCTCTGCCACTTTTCTGCGGAGCAGGGACAATTTTTTGCGTTCGCTGCCGCGGCTTCCATTGCCGGGCGTACCCATAGAAGGAGTTGCACTTGCAGCATCGTCTTTTGTTATGCGGCCATCACGTCCACTGCCTTTTACGTCTTTTGAAGACATTCCTTTTTCATCAAGAATCTTCTTAGCTGCAGGTGATGGAGAACCCGTTGCATACGTTTTTTTAACCTCTTCCTTATTAGGAGTAGAAGGTTTGGAAGGTGCTTCTTTTTTTGCTTCAGCCTTTTTTGGAGTATCTTCTTTCTTCTCTTTTGATTTTTCTTCAGCCTTTTCTGAAGAATCATCTCCGCCTGGCTTTTTGGCATCGGTATCAATAATGCAAACCACATCGCCCACAGCAACAGTATCGCCTTCCTCAGCTTTTAAGGTGATGATGCCACTTGCTTCGGCAGGCAACTCAAGGGTTGCTTTGTCGCTATCTACTTCAGCAATTGGTTGATCCTTCTCAACATAATCGCCATCCTTTACCAACCAAGATGCTATTTCAACTTCGGTGATGGATTCTCCCGGAGACGGGACTTTCATTTCTAATGCCATAATCCTATTGTTTATTGCAACCTGATGGTTGCTATTTCTTATTATTTATTTGTATCCAATTCTCTTTCTTTCTGATTGCTCTCTTTCTTTTTCATTCTTTTGCATCAAATACTTCAAAGCATCGTACACATTGTTAAATTGCTGGTCATATTTATCTTCCAATTTTGAAAGTTTTTCACTTAAATCTTTATGTGAAAGTGCAAATTGGCGCATCATCACAAAAGCCCTCATTATTGAAATATTTACAGCTATTGCCGTTTTACTTCTTAAAACGCTTGATAGCATTGCCACTCCTTGTTCTGTAAACACAAAAGGTTGTGCGCCCCCAAATTTACTTTTTGATGGTATCACAGTTTGTGATACCAAGTCTTCAATTTCTTTTTCGGAAATTTCAAACATAAAATCCTTAGGAAACCGTTCCATATTTCTACGGACTGCCTGTTTTAAAACCCTTGTTTCAACCCCATAGATTTCCGCAAGATCAAAATCAAGCATTACGTTTTCGTTGCGGATTTCATAAATCTTATTTTGTATTTCTTGCAATTTCACATTATGAAAATTATAAAAATCACTCTTTTCTATAGCTTATCACAAATTGTTATAGGCAACCCACATCCCGTAGAGACGCACGGCCGTGTGCCGCTAAGACATGGTTTTATCAAATACATTCTCGATTACTTTTGCGTGTCGCGCTTTCGACCTCACTGAACTACCTGCCGCAGGGGCTGCATACATTTTTCTACTGCAAACCCTGAAATCTCTCGCTTCTTCAAAATGCATCAAAATGTGCGAATAAGCACCCATGTTTTTAGGTTCTTCCTGCGCCCAAACTACATCATCTGCGTTTTTATATTTTTTAATGATTTTTTTCATTGCATCGGTTGGCAAAGGGAACAATTGTTCCACACGTACCAAAGCAACATCGTCTCTTTCAAGTTCTTCTCTTTTTTCAAGTAAATCGTAATAAAATTTACCTGTAACAAAAACTAAAGTTTTCACTTTTGTCGCTTTCACTTCGGCATCGTCAATCAACATTTGGAAACTTCCGTTGGCAAATTCTTCTTTGGTTGAAACCACTTTTGGATGGCGAAGCAAACTTTTCGGAGTAAATACAATCAGTGGTTTGCGATAGTTCACTTTCAACTGTCTTCTAAAAAGATGAAAAAGGTTGGCAGGGGTTGTTACATCTGCCACAAACATATTGTCCGTTGCACAAAGTTGAAGGTAACGTTCCATTCTTGCCGATGAATGCTCCGCGCCTTGCCCTTCATAACCGTGTGGTAAAAGCAATACCAAACCATTCTGCAATTTCCATTTATCTTCGGCCGCGGAAATGTATTGGTCTATCATTATCTGCGCTCCGTTGCTGAAATCGCCAAACTGCGCTTCCCAAAGGGTCAAGGTGTTTGGACTTGCCATGGCATAACCGTAATCATATCCAAGAACGCCATATTCTGAAAGCAATGAATTGTATATATAAAACTCGCCTTGGTCTCCCTTTAAGTGGTTTAAAAGCACTACTTCTTCCTCACTATCCTCCACTTTTATAACGGCGTGGCGGTGTGAAAACGTTCCGCGTTCCACATCCTGCCCGCTCATACGCACATCGTGGCCTTCACTTAAGAGGGTTCCGTATGCAAGCAATTCGCCCATGGCCCAGTCCAACTTATTGTCTTCAAAATACATGGTGTGTCTTGCTTCAATAAGTCTGGCTATTTTTTTGAGGAATTTTTTATCCTTCGGCAATTGGGTAATTACTTCGGCAATTTCATCAAGATTTTTTAGGTCGAATTTGGTATCGACCGCTTCCATCATTTTATCTTCTTCGGCATAATCATAACCCTTCCACTCATCCTTCATAAAAGGAGTGATCGTGGTTTTATCCTCTTTTCTGGAATCTTCAAGATTTTCTTCTAGCTTGTCCTTATATTCCTGTTCCAGTTTGTCCGTATACCCTTTTTCTATAACGCCTTGCGCAATGAGCTTGTCCGCATAAATATCGCGCGGGTTTTCGTGCTTTGCGATTGCTTTGTATAGTTTTGGTTGGGTAAATCGAGGTTCATCACCTTCGTTGTGACCATATTTTCTATAGCCCAATAAGTCGATGAAAACGTCACGCGCAAATTCCATTCGGAAATCCAGCGCAAAATTCATCGCGTGTATTACGGCTTCTACATCATCGGCATTTACGTGAAGTATGGGCGAAAGAGTTACTTTACCAACATCTGTACAATAAATTGAGGAGCGCGCATCCAAATAATTGGTGGTGAAGCCTATTTGGTTGTTCACTACAATATGAATGGTTCCTTGGGTTTTGTAGCCGTCCAGCTGTGCCATTTGCACAATTTCATAAACAATTCCCTGTCCAGCAATTGCAGCATCACCGTGAACGATTATTGGCAAAACTTTATTCGGATTATTTTTATGGTGATCGTCTTGTTTGGCTCTTGTAATCCCTTCAACCACGGCACCAACGGCCTCCAAATGCGAAGGGTTTGGGGCGATATTCAGATTGATTTCTTTGCCAGATACTGTTTTTCGTTTTGAAGTCCAGCCTAAGTGATATTTTACGTCGCCATCAAAAATATCCTGAGCGTAATCTTTTCCGTCAAATTCGCTAAAAATATCCTTTGCACTTTTCCCGAAAATATTTGTCAATGTACTCAAACGCCCGCGGTGGGCCATTCCCATCACGAATTCCTCAACGCCTTTTTCTGCTGCATTTTCAATAAGCGTGTCCAAAGCAGGAATCAAGCTTTCGCCTCCCTCTAAAGAAAAACGCTTTTGCCCTACGTATTTCGTGTGGAGAAAGGTCTCAAAAGACACGGCTTCATTGAGTTTTTTAAGAATATGTTTCTTGTGTTCTGGAGAAAAATTAGGCTGGTTATCATTCACATTCAGCTTTTTTTGAATCCATTGAATCTCGTCCGGTCTGCGGATGTACATATATTCAATCCCAGTGGAATCGCAATAAATGCTTTCGAGATGTTTTATAATTACTTCAAGAGTAGCCTCGCCTATGCCTATAATTTCGCCCGCCTTAAAAGTAGTCTTAAGATCGTACTGCGAAAGTCCGAAATTTTCTATAGCCAAGGTTGGCGAGTATTTTCTGCGTTCCCGTACTGGATTGGTTTTGGTAAAAAGATGTCCTCGGGTTCTGTAACCATCTATTAATTTTACAACCTGAAACTCCTTTATTACATCAGCACAAATAGCGCCTACGTCATATTGAGGAGTTTCTGTTGGTTCAGCAATGCCAAAAAATTCGTGTGCACTGTTTTCCGAACCGAAATCAAAGCCCTGGAAAAACGCTCTCCAACTGGGCTCAACGCTGTCTGGGTATTGTAAATATTTTTCGTAAAGTTCCGCGATGTAAGATGGGTGAACCGCGTTTAAGAATGAAAATTTATCCATGATAAATATGCAAAGGGTCTTTTAAATAAAACGGTACAAAAGTACAACAATTACACAGAATAGCTGAACAGTAAATTCATATTTATAAGGTTGAAAATCTTAAAGTATTCACAAATAAATTACCCTGAAAAATTGGAATTCACTTATCGTCTTTTAAACGTTTCGCTGCATCAAATCTTTTCCAAAATCGCGAAGTGTTTCCTTTATTTTTTCTAAAATAGCTATTTCATTCAAAAACGAATAGGCCAAATTGCTGTACTTTTCAATTTCAATTTGTGTAGCCGCAACGGCACCGGAGGTCAAAAATATTTCTTTTACTGTTGAAATTTTATCCGTTGGGTCTTTTGGGCTTATGCTGAAAAGATGCTCCAATTCCTCCGCTTGCGCCGAAGAACCTTGACTAATGGCCATCAAATACAAAAAGGTTTTTTTGTTTGAAATAATATCGCCGCCCACCTGTTTTCCAAAGGTTTCGGGGTTTCCGAAAACATCCAAATAATCATCCTGCAATTGAAACGCGATCCCCAAGTTCCTTCCAAATTGATATATTATATCCTTATCCTTTTCGGAAACTTCGGCCACGATGGCTCCCATTTTCATTGCCGCTCCCAGCAAAACAGCCGTTTTGTGGTCTATCATCTTTATGTATTCCACTAAAGTTACATCGTCACGGGTTTCAAAATCCATGTCGTGCTGCTGGCCCTCGCAAACTTGAAGGGCAGTTTCGCTGAAGAGTCTAGCCAATTCGTGAAACATTTTTGGTTCGTAACTTTCAAAAAAACGATATGCCAAAATGAGCATCGCATCGCCAGAAAGTATGGCGGTGTTCACGTCCCATTTTTCGTGGACGGTTTTTTTCCCCCTTCGCAAAGGGGCATTGTCCATAATATCATCGTGGATGAGGGAAAAGTTATGGAACAGTTCCACAGCCAGTGCGGCAGGCATTGCTTTCTTGAAATCGGAACCGAAAAAATCACAGACCATCAAAGTCAATGCGGGACGAATCCGCTTTCCGCCCAAAGAGAGCATATATTTTATGGGGTCGTAAAGTTGATGCGGTTCTTTTTTGGGAACAGCTTTTTCAAGATGCTCCTGAAGCAGTCCACTATATTTTTTTAAAATTTCCATTCCTTAAAAATTTAGGCTAAAGTAAAACAAGCAAAACAAAAGCGCACAACTTAAATTCGAAAATAGGCAAGTTGTTAACGCAATGTTAAAAATAATAAACTATGGAAACTTATTTTGTTTTTAAAGTTTCCAAAATATATCTTTGCGCCCTGTTATGAAACAAAAGATTATCCGAAAAGCGACAAATTTATTCCTAAAACTTGGTTTTAAGAGCGTTACCATGGACGATATTGCCAATGAGATGGCCATTTCAAAAAAAACCATTTATACGCATTTTAACAATAAAACAGCTTTAGTTAGGGAATGTACCTTTTCGGTTATGGACAGCATTACCAAAGGTATTGACGCTATTTGTGCGTTGGACCAAGACCCGATAGCAGAACTTTTCGAAATCAAGAATTTTATAATGAAAAAACTGGAGGACGAACAAACTTCGCCCCAATTCCAACTTCAAAAATATTATCCTGAAATAAGTAAAAAACTTCAACAAGGGCAATTTGAAAAGATGATGGAGTGTACCCAACGAAATATTAACAAAGGCATTAAAAATGGTATCTACAGAAAAAATATAGATCCTGATTTTATTTCACGTCTCTATTTCATTGGTATTATGGGTATAAAGGATCAAACCCTTTTCCCAATTGAAAAGTTTTCAATAAAACATATCACCGAGGAATACCTGGAATATCATTTACGTGGTATCGTAACACCAGAAGGACTTTCCACACTAAACCAATTCATCAAAGAACATCAAACTAATGACCAATAAACTTTTAATTTTCACATTTCTATTCCTTTCGGCGATGGGTTTTTCGCAGGAAAAGAAAATCTACAGTTTCAGTTTGGAAGAGGCCGTCACCTTTGCGCTGGACAGTAACTATACTTCTATTAACGCTAGGCGCGACATAGCCAAGGCCATCAAACAAAAGTGGGAAACCACAGCTCAAGGCCTTCCGCAGATAGATGGCAATATTAGCTATCAAAACAATTTGAAACAGCCCGTAACGCTTATTCCGGCAGAATTTGGCGGAGGCGAGCCCGGGACTTTTGTCCCAATTTCCTTCGGCACAAAACAGAATGCAAATGCGGTGGCAACACTCAATCAATTGATTTTCGATGGAAGTTATTTAGTGGGCCTAAAAGCAGCAAAAGCATTTTTGAGGTATTCTGAAAACTACAACGAAAAAGTCCGTTTGGAAGTGCGGAAAGGGGTAATCAACGCGTACGGCAGTGTTTTATTAGCACAGCAATTAGTAGATATTTTTGAAAAAAACAAAGCCAATCTTGGACAAAACCTATACGAAACCCGAAAAATATACGAAAACGGCCTTACCGAAGAAGAAAGCGTTGAGCAACTTGAAATCACACTTCTAGATATAGAAACACAACTCAACAACGCCCGCAGAAGCCAAGCCATTGCCAAGCAAATGTTCAATCTCGCACTCGGCATTGATGTGGAAGCGCCCATTACTTTAACTGACGATTTGGATAAATTGGCGGATGCAAACATCAGCCTTTCACTTTTAGATTCTTCAATCAATATAGAAGAAAACGTGGATTATAAAATAGCCAACAACTTGGTTGAGCAACGCTATTTTGAAAACCGTCTTCAAAAGAGTAAGGCATTGCCGAGACTTTCAGCGTTTGTGAATTACGGAACTTCAGCCAATAGTGAAGATTTCAGCTTTTTCAACGGCGATCAAAAATGGTATCAGTCTTCCGTTTTGGGGGTCAGTTTGAACGTCCCCATTTTTAGTAGCGGAATGCGGAGTGCAGCTTCACAAAGAACCCGCATTGCTTTGGACCAAGCCAAGACAGATTTGGAACAGGCCAAACAACAGATAAAACTCGGTTTGACAAAGGCACAAAGCAATTATCAATTCGCCATTGAAAATTATGAAAACTCAAAGAAGAACCTTGAGTTGGCAGGGCGTATAGAAAATAAAAACCAAATAAAATTTACTGAGGGACTTGCAACGAGTTTTGATTTGAGACTGGCACAAACGCAATTATATACTGCACAGCAACAATATTTTCAATCTATGCTACAAGTAATTAATGAAAAGACAAATCTTGAAACAGTACTCAACATTCCGAAATTGCGAATAAATTACGAAGAAATTAAAGGAAAATTTTAAACCCACTTCCAAACTCATCGACTCTAAACTAATCGACTCAATAAAAAATCAACTAATGAAAAAATCACTTTTCCTATTAATCCTACTTGCTACTTTGGTTTCCTGCGGCGGCGATAACAAATCCGTCGATGCCATTATCAGTTCCAACAACATGACCGCGGTAAAAGCCAAACGCACCGAACTGAACAAACAGCAGCGCGAACTTAAGGCCGACATCGATAAGCTAAATGAATACATAGACGAGCACGAAAAAAAGGAACGCCCAGCGCTCATTACCGCTGAAGTGATAAAGGACACCGTTTTCAAACATTACGTAGAAGTGCAGGGCAATGTGGAAACCGATCAAAACGTAGTACTAAACGCTGAATATTCGGGAGTATTGACCAATGTTTATGTAAAAGAAGGCCAGCGCGTTTCAAAAGGACAGCGACTTGCAAAAATAGACGATGGCGGAATGTCCAGCCAAGTAGCTCAACAGGAGGCTCAATTGGCATTGGCCAAAACCACGTTTGAGCGACAAGAAAAACTTTGGAACCAAAAAATAGGTTCTGAAATTCAATTTCTTCAGGCTAAAACCAATTACGAAGCAGCCAAAAATGCGACTCAGCAAATGCGCTCACAGCTTGCAAAAACTGTTATCACCGCTCCATTTAGCGGCGTGGTGGATGATATTATTTCAGACCCTGGACAAGTTGTTATTCCCGGCCAAACGCCAATAATACGTTTAGTGAATTTGAGCGATATGTATGTGAAAGCTTCCATCCCCGAAACCTACCTTAGAAACATTAAAAAAGGAACGCAGGTAAAAGTAAAACTTGCTTCCATCAATGAGGAATTCACCGGAACAGTCCGCCAAGTGAGCAACTACATCAATCCAAACAATAGAAGTTTTGATATTCAAGTTGAAATTCCAAACAAAGATGGTTTGGTAAAACCAAACCTTATCGCTACCGTAAAAGTGAACGATTACAGTGCAGAAAACGCCATCACCGTTCCCGAAAATATTTTGCAAGAAAATGCAGAGGGTGAAACAATTGCTTATTTGTATCAGCCAGTGAATGATTCCGTAGGCGTGGCAAAGCGTGTTATTATTGAAACCGGACTTTCGTACCAAAACCACACAGAAGTAAAATCGGGTCTCAAAAAAGGCGATACCATCATCAAGGAAGGTGCGAAAACCCTTCGCGACGGCCAGAAAGTAACCATCAAAAACTAAGAAACACTTTGCACCATGAGCAAAAATCCGTATAAAGAATTTAGTATTTCGTCTTGGGCCATAGACAACAAAATGACGGTCTATGTAATTATGGCCATCATTCTGTTTCTGGGGGCTTTCGCCTATTACAGTATGCCGCGCGAAGCATTTCCAGAAATCATTGAAACTAAAATCTATGTAAGCTCCGTAAATCCTGGAAACTCTGCTGAAGACGTTGAAAAATTTATCACTGAACCTTTGGAAGAGGAGTTTAAGAACGTGGCGGGAGTAAAGGAAATTACCTCCACAACGCTTCAGGATTACTCCATTATTATTGTTGAATTTGAAGAAAACGTTGAAATACCGGTTGCGAAACAATTGGTTAAAGACAAAGTAGATCAAGTAAAAGCTGAAACCACCTGGCCCACGCTGACCAATGGCGGAAAAGTAGAGCCAAACGTTTTTGACCTTAATTTTTCGGAGGAATTTCCCATCCTCAACATAAACCTCACGGGCGATTATCCCGTACAACAATTGAAGGATTACGCCAAATATCTTCAGGATAAAATAGAACTCCTTCCACAGATAAAAGAAGCCACTATCCGCGGCGCCGAAGACAAGGAAGTGGAAATTGCGGTGGATATTTATAAAATGACCGCTTCGCAGGTGAGTTTTGACAATATTATCAATGCAGTAAAAGGGGAAAACAACACCATTTCAGGTGGAAATATCATTACAAACGGCGTTCAAAAAAACATCAGAATTACCGGTGAATTTAAAGACCCAAAAGAACTGGAAAACGTTGTTGTAAAAAAAGACGACGGTATTATTTTCCTTAAAGACATTGCCGAAGTAAAATTTAAGGAAAAAGATGCCACAACTTATGCTCGTGAATACGGCAAGCCAGTGGTAATGCTCGATATAAAAAAACGCGCCGGAAAAAACATGATCGAGGCCGTGGAACAGATCAAAAAAATAATCACTGAAGAACAGGAAAGCTACCTTCCTAAAAGTTTACACATTAGTTTAACAAACGACCAGTCCATAAAAACCGAAAACCAAGTAAACGATTTGGTGAATAACATCATCTTCGGGGTTATTTTGGTAGTACTCGTTTTGATGTTTTTCTTAGGATTTAGAAATGCCTTATTTGTAGGTTTTGCCATTCCACTTTCTATGTTGATGTCGCTCTTTATCCTGTCGTCAATGGGCTTTACGCTAAACACCATGGTGCTCTTTGGACTCGTTATGGGCCTTGGAATGTTGGTGGACAACGGAATTGTGGTGGTAGAGAACGTGTATAGTTTGATGAGCGAAGGCATGCCCCCACGAAAAGCCGCAAAACAAGGGATGGGCGAGATTGCTTGGCCCATCATTGCTTCAACAGCAACCACGTTAGCGGCGTTTTTCCCGCTGGGGCTGTGGCCCGGAACCATTGGTAAGTTTATGATTTATTTCCCAATTACACTTTCGGTGGTGCTTTCGTCATCGCTCTTTGTGGCACTGATTATCAACGCCATGCTTACTTCAGAATTTATGAAAACCGAAGAGGAACCGATGACGAAAAAGAAACTCATCCGCTGGAGTATGATTCTGCTGGGCGTAGGTATTCTGCTTCTAATTGCAGGTTTCGCGATGGATGTGGCTGCTTTCCGTGGTTTTGGAAACTTGGCCATTCTTACCGCAATTATGCTGTGGGTTTACAAATATTTCTTGGCTGGTGCTGTGGATTATTTTCAATACAAATCGCTTAAAAAACTGGAGAATTTCTACGAAAAGGTTTTAAAATACGCTTTGCGCGGAAGAAAGGCTTATGTGTTTTTCTTCGGAACGATTCTGCTTTTGATTATGTCTTTTGTTTTGGTAGGAATTGTACAGCCAAAAGTGCTCTTCTTCCCCGAAAATGAGCCCAACCAGATTATCACTTACATAGAATATCCACAGGGAACCGACATTGAAAAGACCAACGAACTTACCGAAAAGGTGGAAAAACGCGTTTTTGGTGCCATTGAAAAATACAACGACAATGGCTACAATTATATGGTGGAGTCTGCCATTTCACAAGTGGGCCAAGGTGCCGGAAACCCGCAGACCGATGGTGGTCAGAGCAATGAAATGCCGCAAAAAGGGAAGATAACCCTGTCCATGCGCGATTTCCAATTGCGCCGCGGGGTGAAAAGCAGTACCGTGCTGGAAGAAGTACGCGATGCAGTAAAAGGTTTCCCCGGCGCTTCCATTATTGTTGAAAAAGATGCTGCCGGTCCGCCGGTGGGTTACCCTATCAACATAGAACTTATTGGTGAAAATTATGAAGAAATGCTTCGCCAAGCCGAAAACCTACGCTCCTATATTGAAGGACTGGGCATCAGCGGTATCGAAGAATTGAAGATAGACGTTAACAAAAGCAAACCTGAAATGGACGTGACCGTGGACCGTGAAAAAGCCGGGCAGCTGGGTATTTCCACAGGGCAGATTGGACAAACCTTGCGCCGTGCTATTTTTGGGGAAGAAGCTTCCACCTATAAAGAAGGCGATGATGATTACCAAATAAACGTTCGCCTTGCAGAAAAATACCGCTATGATGAAAGCGCGCTCTTCAACCAGCCCATAACTTTTAGGAACAATGAGGGGAAAATAGTGCAAGTGCCCATTTCCGCAATGGTTACGAAGAAGAACACGGCTTCCTTCAGTTCCATTAAAAGGAAAGATTTAAAGCGGACCATCACCGTTTACTCAAACGTGATTGGCGGCTACAACCCTACCGAAATTGTAAACGACCTAAAAACCGAACTTCAGAATTACGAACTGCCAAAGGATATAAATCTTGCATTTACGGGCGAACAGGAAGAACAGGCAGATAATATGGGCTTCCTTTTGTTGGCACTGTTTTATGCCCTGGGCGGTATTTTGCTAATTTTGGTGGCGCAGTTCAACTCGCTTTCAAAACCTATGATTATTTTAACTTCGGTGGTGCTCAGTTTGGCGGGTGTGTTCCTCGGACTGGTAATTTTCCACATGGATTTCGTTATCATTATGACGATGATGGGGATCATTTCCCTTGCCGGAATTGTGGTGAACAACGCTATTGTTCTGATAGATTACACCCAGATTCTGATAGATAGAAAAATGCAGGAACTGGAAATGGACGATGACGATTTGCTCACCAAACGCCAGTATTTCGATTTGATAGTTGCTGGCGGAAAGTCGCGTTTGCGTCCTGTTTTGTTAACTGCTATCACAACTGTTTTAGGCCTTATCCCGCTGGCGATTGGTTTCAACATAGATTTCTTTGGGCTGTTTACAGATTACGACCCACACATATACATTGGCGGCGACAACGTGATTTTCTGGGGACCGCTGGCATGGACCGTAATTTTCGGCTTGACCTTTGCCACTTTCCTAACTTTGATTGTGGTTCCTGTGATGTTCTATTTGGTGAACCGCGCTAAAATTAAATTCAGAAAAAAACGCAGGATGAAAGAGATTAAAAAGTTGAAGGCGAAGGAGGCAATGAAGAATGGGCGTATTGCTTAAGTAAAAAATAAGTTCTCTTAAAAAATCCCTTTGAAGCAAAACTGCACAAAGGGATTTTTTTTGTACTTTGTAGTAAAGTTTTAAAAATGAAACTACTATACCTCTTACTCGCCATCCTCACTTTTCAAACTGGTTTTGCCCAAGACCCACAGCTTTTTGAGAATACTTGGTACTTGCATAATTTAGTTATTAGTGGGCAAAACCATATTCCACCAAACAATTCAGAGGTGCCATTTGTACCCTTATATTTTTTCGAAAATGCTAATGACGATTTTTTGACATACGTCTGTAATAATTTTGCCGGAAAACTTGCTTATCAAAGCAATGAAAGTTTTACGATTCAAGAATACTCGTTAATGTTACTTTTTTACAATCTCGAAGAGAATACAACATTTGAAGGTAAATATTTAAGTTTTTTTTTCGATGCTACAACACAAGAAACTTATACAGAGCCTTTTCAGTACAATATAATTGTTAATGGTAGTGAAAAGACATTAACAATAGAAAATGTCAATGGCGACCAAGCAATCTATGGTAATCAAATACTTTCTAACGAGAATGTGGAAACTTCACATTTTTTTATCCATCCTAATCCAGTAAAGGATAAATTGGTTTTGTCCTCAAACGAAACAAACAGTTTAAAACTTAAAATCTTCAACATAACAGGCAAACTTTTAAGCACCCAAACTGTGGAGCCTGAAAAACAAACTTCAATAGATGTTTCAAATTTCACAAACGGTATTTATTTTCTAAATATTGAAAATGAAAACGGTAAGGCAGAAGTGAAAAAATTCATAAAAGAATAGTGCTATCAAAGTGATGTGCAAAGTTTATTGACCTGCAAAATTTCGGAAATCTTGCAGGTTCTTCTTTTTAATACATTCATGAATTCGTGGCAGCTCTTCCTCCAAATAATAATTCCTTCAAAACCACAACAATTCATTTAATACTTGTTAAATTTGCTCCCTCAATTTTTTTCAGAATAAAATGTACAGAACGCACAACAACGGCCAACTTCGCGCCGTAGATATCAATAAAGAAGTAACCCTTGCAGGCTGGGTACAGAAAACCCGCGACAAAGGTTTTATGGTCTGGGTGGACCTTCGCGACCGCTACGGCATCACCCAACTTATTTTTGACGAAGAGAGAACTTCCAAGGAAGTAATTGAAAAAGCCACCAAACTTGGTCGTGAGTTCGTAATCCAAGTAAAAGGAACCGTAATTGAGCGCGTATCCAAAAATCCAAACATGCCAACAGGCGATATTGAGATTTTGGTTTCTGAACTGAACATTCTCAACGAATCCCTAACCCCACCCTTCACCATAGAAGACGAAACTGACGGTGGCGAGGATTTGCGAATGAAATACCGTTATTTAGATATCCGCAGAAAACCCGTTCGTGAAAATCTTATTTTTCGCTCAAAGGTTGCAATGGCGGTTCGCAATTATCTTTCAAAAGAAGGATTTATTGAAGTAGAAACTCCTTATTTAATAAAATCTACTCCCGAAGGCGCGCGCGATTTCGTGGTTCCTTCCCGAATGAACGCCGGCCAGTTTTACGCCCTTCCCCAGAGTCCGCAAACCTTTAAGCAATTGCTGATGGTTGGCGGATTGGACAAATATTTTCAAATAGTAAAATGCTTCCGCGATGAAGATTTGCGGGCAGACCGCCAGCCGGAATTCACACAAATAGACTGCGAAATGGCTTTTGTGGAACAGGAAGATATTCTGAATGCTTTTGAAGGTTTGACAAAACATTTGCTGAAAGAAATAAACGGCATTGTCCCGAGTAATTCGGGATCCAAATTTCCAAGAATGACTTACGATGAAGCCATGGAAAAATACGGAAACGACAAACCAGATATTCGCTTCGGAATGGAGTTTGGCGAGTTAAATGCTGTTGCACAAAACAAAGACTTCGGCATTTTTAATCAAGCAGAATTAGTGGTCGGAATAGCAGTTCCCGGCGGAAATGCTTTCACAAGAAAAGAAATTGACAATCTAATAGATTGGTTAAAACGACCACAAATAGACGCTTTAGGAATGGTTTACGTTCGTTGTAACGAGGATGGAACCTATAAATCTTCCGTAGATAAATTTTACGATCAAGAAGATTTTGCAAAATGGGCGGAAATTACTGGCGCAAAAACCGGTGATTTAATCTGCGTACTTTCCGGAGCAAAAAACAAAGCGAGAACACAGTTGAGCGCTTTGCGAATGCATTTGGCAGAACAACTCGGTTTAAGAAAAAATGACGAATTCGCTCCACTTTGGGTTATAGATTTCCCGCTTTTGGAATGGGACGAGGAAACAAACCGCTACCACGCCATGCACCACCCTTTCACTTCTCCAAAACCTGGACAGCTTGAACTTTTGGCCACCAATCCAGGCGAAGTAAAAGCCAACGCTTACGATTTGGTCTTAAACGGAAACGAAATAGGCGGTGGTTCCATAAGAATTCACGATAAAAAAACACAGGCGTTGATGTTTGACTATTTAGGCTTCACGCCCGAAGAAGCAAAAGCGCAGTTCGGCTTTTTGATGGACGCCTTTCAATACGGCGCGCCACCACACGGCGGCATCGCTTTTGGTTTGGATAGATTGGTTGCCATTCTTGGCGGTCAGGAAACCATCCGCGATTTTATAGCGTTCCCAAAAAACAATTCGGGCCGCGATGTGATGATAGATGCCCCTGCACCAATTGATATGAAGCAATTGGATGAACTTCATTTAAAGGTTGAAATAAAAAAATAGACTCCACCCAGACCCCAAAGGTTTTCAAAACCTTTGGGGTCTTTATTTAAGGTTAATGTCACAACAAAAAAAAACCATACTAACCCGCTTCCTTATCTGGAGGATAAAGCACGTCTCGCATAAACAGTTCGTGTTTATCATGAGCATTGTGGTTGGCCTTCTGGCAGGAATGGGTGCGGTGGTTTTAAAAAACCTTACCCACCTCATTCAGCATCTTTTAGAAGGAAAACTTATTGCAGATTACCACACTGCTTTCTATTTTATTTTCCCCATCATTGGGCTTACATTGGCTTTCTTGGCGATGCGCTATGTAATCCGAAACAAAGTGAGCCACGGAATTCCCTCAACACTTTATGCCATTTCAAAACGAAAAGGATTTATGCGCCCTTTTCAAATGTTCGGCAGTCTTATTACCGCACCAATCACCGTTGGTTTTGGAGGTTCGGTTGGGCTTGAGGGCCCGACGGTTGCAACGGGGGCAGCAATAAGTTCCAATCTCTCGCGACTTTTTCATTTGAACCAGTCCACCCGAACTTTGCTAATTGGCTGTGCAGGCGCCGGCGCAATGTCTGCTATTTTTAAAGCACCCATCGCCGCCATTATTTTTGCGGTGGAAGTGTTCAGCTTGGACCTTACTTTGGCTTCGATGGTGCCTTTGCTTTTGGCATCGGTTTCGGCTATTACCACTTCCTACTTTTTCTTGGGAACGGATATTTTGCTTCCCTTCAAAATCACAGATAAATTTGTGATCAACGACATTCCATTCTATATTCTATTAGGACTTGTTGCATCTATGGTCTCCATCTATTACACAAAGATGTATTCCAATATCCAAGATTTCTTTGAAAAAATTGGAAGCCCAATTAAACGATTATTGATTGGCGGTATTGGCCTGGGGATTATGATTTATTTTATTCCACCCCTTTATGGCGAAGGGTATGACGTGATAAACAATTTGGTGCAAGGAAACCCTAAAGCTGCGTTGGAAAACAATTTTTTCAATTTGGACCTATCCAGTATTTGGGTGGTTATCTTATTGTTGGCTGGACTTGTGGTTTTTAAGATAATAGCCAGTGCGCTCACTTTTGGCGCAGGCGGTGTGGGCGGTATTTTTGCACCTACACTATTTATGGGAAGCATTATGGGGAACTGTTTTGCTAAAATTCTGAATAATATCGGTTTTCTGGACAACCCGGTTTCAGAAAGTAATTTCACGTTGGTAGGAATGACCGGACTGATGGCTGGCGTGCTCCACGCCCCGTTGACCGCGATTTTCTTGATTGCTGAAGTTACGGGCGGATATGAACTTTTTATACCCTTGATGGTTACCGCAGCTATTTCGTTTTCGCTCACCAAATATTTCATTCCCCACTCCGTTTACACTATGGAACTGGGCAGAAAAGGAGACCTTATCACCCACAACAAAGATCACGCAGTGCTCACTTTAATGGATATTACAACCGTAATTGAACGAGATTTCATCCATATTTACCCTGAAATGAATTTAGGCGAAATGGTGCATGAGGCCGTAGTAAAATCGAAACGAAATCTTTTCCCTGTGCTGAACAAAGAAACAAATACTTTGGAAGGAATCATTCTTTTGGACGATCTTCGACCTGTAATGTTCGATCAAAATTTATATGAAGAAGTAAAAGCCAGTGAGCTAATGCACAGTCCACCAGGATTCATTGACCTGAACGAGGATAAAATGACCGATGTGATGAAAAAATTTCAGGACACGGGCGCTTGGAATCTTCCAGTAATCAACAATGGGGAATATTACGGCTTTGTTTCAAAATCGAAATTACTGACCGCTTACCGAAGAAAATTGATTGATTTTTCTGAAAAATAAGTTGAAGACTCCCAATAAAACCTCATAGGACTTTGAGACCTTTGAGGTTTGGATTAAATTTACACAAATGAAATATTTTCTTACCATATTGTTTATTTCAGTACTCATAAGTTTGGGTATTGGTTTTTATATAAAATCCGAAGACGAAGCCACCGGGAATTTAATCATTGGCCTTACGTTAATGGCTGGATTTTTTGTATTGATGCCCCTTTTCATCTATCACCGTTGGAAAAACCGGAGCGTAAAAGACTATATGCTCACCAAGGAAAACATTGAAAAAATGCAGGATTACCAAAAAGATAAAAAGATTTAGAATTCGACGGGGTTTCAAAAAAAAGATTATTCCATTAATAATGAAATTATAAATTATATACATTTGTATACTTATTATTAATTTATTTTTTATTCAAAATGGAAGGAACAGTAAAATTTTTTAACGAATCCAAAGGTTATGGTTTTATCACCAATGATGAAACTGGAAAAGACATTTTCGTGCACGTAACTGGCCTTAATGGCGAGGCCCTAAACGAAGGCGACAAAGTAGAATACATTGAAGAAGATGGAAAAAAGGGACGTGTTGCCGCTCAAGTTCGCGTAATCCACGACTAAAAAAATACCAATGTGGTTCTGAAAGCCTTTCATTTTTGAAGGGCTTTTTTAGTTTAGGTTCCTTTTCTCAATAAAAAACCTCTTTAGAAGTTGTGAAGCTTCCGCTGCCATCACCCCGCCCGTCATAACCGTTTTGGGATGCAATTTGGTGTTCAAGACAATGCAGCCACGTTGTTCGTCCCGAGCTCCATAAACAATTTTTGAAATTTGGCTCCAAGCCAGTGCTCCGGTGCACATTTGGCAAGGCTCAATGGTTACATACAGCGTGCAATCTATTAAATACTTACCTCCCAAATAATTTGCCGCAGCTGTTATGGCCTGCATTTCGGCGTGGGCGGTAACATCGTTGAGCGTTTCGGTAAGGTTATGCGCACGTGCAATAATTTGGTTGTTTATTACGATAACTGCGCCAATAGGTATTTCGCCCTTATCATAAGCAGCCTCGGCCTCTTGGAGGGCGCGCTTCATAAAATAGGTATCGTCGAAAGGAGCTATAATATTCAAGATTTAAAATTCAAGATTCGTGGCGGTTTAGCGATTCCGATTTTTTCCTCGGGATATTACGGAAACCTAAAACAAAATTACAAATTATCGAATTAACAAATTCCCAATACCCGTATCTTTACATCGTGCCAAAAAACATACTAAATACCATAAAACTCCCCGCCGACCTTCGGAAAATCTCAAAGGAAAAATTGCCCCAATTGGCGCAGGAACTTCGTGAATTTATTATAAATATAGTCGCTACAAAAGAAGGGCATCTGGGCGCTAGCCTTGGTGTGGTGGAACTTACCATTGCATTGCATTATGTTTTTAATACCCCGGAAGATATTTTGGTATGGGATGTGGGCCACCAAGCCTACGGTCATAAAATACTTACAGGTAGAAAAGAAATTTTTCACACTAACCGCCAGTTGGGCGGCATCAGCGGTTTTCCCAAACGGAGTGAAAGTGAATATGACACTTTCGGCGTTGGCCACAGCAGCACCGCAATTTCCGCAGCATTGGGAATGGCGATTGCTTCAAAATTGAAGGGTGAAATTGACAAACAACACATAACAATTGTTGGCGATGCTTCCATTGCCAGCGGAATGGCTTTCGAAGCGCTCAACCATGCGGGCGTAACGGACACGAATCTTTTAGTCATATTGAACGACAACGCCATTGGCATAGACCCGAGCGTGGGGGCGCTGAAAAATTATTTCACAAAAGTGAAACTCAACGGCGCCAAAGAATCGGACAACATTTTTGAAGCTTTAAATTTCAACTATTCAGGTCCCATTGACGGTCACAATTTAGAGCTTGTTATTTCAGAATTGGAGCGGTTAAAAACTGTTTCGGGACCCAAACTGCTACATATAATTACAAAAAAAGGAAAAGGTTTAAAGCAGGCCGAAGAGAACCAAGTGGTGTATCACGCCCCCGGAAAATTTGATGCAATTACTGGAAATCTCGCTCCAAAAAACACGGAAATACAACCGCCAAAATTTCAGGATGTCTTTGGAAAAACGATAGTAGAACTCGCTTCACAAAACGAAAAAATAATTGGCATCACCCCCGCCATGCCCACGGGAAGTTCCCTGAAATTTATGATGGACGTTTTTCCCGAAAGGGCTTTTGATGTTGGTATAGCCGAACAGCACGCCGTTACCTTTTCCGCAGGTATGGCAACACAAGGGTTTACGGTTTTTTGTAATATTTACTCTACGTTTTTACAGCGCGCTTATGACCAAGTGATTCACGATGTTTGTCTTCAAAAAATACCTGTAATTTTCTGTTTGGACCGGGCCGGGATCGTGGGCGAAGACGGTGCCACGCATCACGGTATTTTTGATTTGGCATATTTAAACTGCATCCCAAACCTCATCATCTTTGCGCCACGCAATGAAACGGAACTTCGAAATATAATGTTCACCGCACAATTGGGGTTGGATTTACCCATTTTCATTCGCTATCCACGGGGAAGAGGAAGCATTTTGGACTGGCAAAAACCTTTCAAAAAAATTGAAGTGGGAAAAGCCGTGGTTTTAAAAGAAGGTGCTGAAATTGTTGTTTTAACTTTGGGAACAGTTGCGAAAAATACTTTGGAAGCTATAGCATCGCTTACCGTTTCCCAACAAGAAAAAATCGGGTTGGTGAATATGCGTTTTTTGAAACCTTTGGATGAAAAGCTTCTGCATCAAATTTTTAAGAAATACAAAACAATTATTACTGTGGAAGACGGGACTGTTATTGGCGGTTTGGGAAGTTCGGTTGCTTGCTTCGCTGCTGCCAATCACTATAAAAACCAGATTGAAATTCTGGGCGTTCCGGATGTTTTCCCCGAGCACGGCACCATTTCAGAATTACAGGAAATAGTGGGCATTTCTTCGAAAAAAATTAAGCAAACTCTTCAAAAATATTTATAAAAAAAGAGGCTCTTTCGAGCCTCTTTTCACTTCAAGAATATATTAAATCTTAGTTGATTATCAATTTCGTTGTCTGTGAACGGTCTGCACCTTCTATCTGCATCAAGTAAATACCTGAAGTAAGACCGGTTGCGTTGATAGTTGCAGATTGGTGAAGTTCAATAGTTTGGTTGAAAACATTTCTACCGTTCATATCGAAAATAGATATGGTAGCTTCCCCAACATCAAAACGGGATTTTATGCTAAGCTCTCCGTTTGATGGGTTTGGATAAACTATGAAGTTATTTTCAATAGTATTTTCAGAAATGCCAATCTCGCACCCAGGTGGAACATCAAAGGCTTCCGTTCCATCAGATCTGCTATTGGAGCTTCCCTGGTTTGCGCTTTGTCCAAGACCTCTTTTGGCAAAGGCTCTCCAAATAAGACATCTGTTGGCTCCGGCATTGGTAAGTTGGTCTGCTTGCAAAATCGCATCGCGTCCATCTACAAAACCAGGACTACAAGGTTGAAGTTTCAACCCATCCATAACTAGTTGTAAAGCAATGTTGTTACCACCAGTTCCGTTTTTGATATCTGGATCAAAACCGTACTGATCTATTAAATCCCAAGTTAAATCCCAAAGCATCGTGGTCCAAACTGACCCAACGCCGTGGGGAATTGCCTGTGTTTTAATACTGTTGTAAGTAAAATTGTTGAGTCCAAAATCAGTGGTGTAAGGTTTTGTCCTCAATCCCAATCCACCAACACCTTGACCGATTGCATAGGTTCCAATACCTCTGAAATCGTCACGGGCATCGCCTGTTTTCATAGTCAGCATCAGTCCAAAATAATCGCTCCAGCCTTCGCCCATCTGTTCATCATTTTGAAGACAGCCAGCTTGACTAGGGCCTCCAGTTAAACGGTTAGAAATACCGTGGCCGTATTCGTGTGCAATTACTACGTTGTCCAAGTCGCCATCTCTTTGGAAAGGATCATTTCCAGAGCCATCATCCTTCAAGGTTGCGTTGATGGTATCTCCATTTAAAAGGGAAGCGATAAGAGCTTCGCCATCTGATTTATATATCATAATTGCAGGAATGGTAATTTGTGCACCGTTCCCTCCCATTGCAACAGGATCTCCAGGATTATCGTTCACAATTATCACGGCAATTGCACCTGCATTTTGTGCGTTCAGCGTTTTTACGGTATAATTACATTCCCCTCTTCTTATTACCGCAATTTTTCCGTTCACATCACCCCCGTTGGTTATATTGTCGCAACCGTCGTTTGGATCAGTTGAAGGTCCTGAGTCGTCATCCTCTACTACCACAAGATTTGCAGTAATTGGTGAAACAGGAACCGGTGGAGCAAAATTTGAATCCATACCATAATATTGTCCCGCCAAAGGACCAGTGTTTACTGTTAAATAAGTTCCAAGAACAGAGCCTGGGGCACTCCAAAGATACATCTGCATTCTAGGGGCTCCACCATCCGAAGGAGTATAAAAATTGGCATTATTTGAACCACTACCGTCTTGGGCATCGGCAACAACAAAGTCATTTCCAAGACCGCCATGGCCGTAATTGTTTTTTTGAAAGTTACCACTAACTTCATCAAAACCGTAATAGTACATAATGTCGTGCATCATATTGTTCATATAGAACAAATTGGTAATTGCACCGTCCTGAAAAGAAGACGGATTTTGGGGTAAATTAAAAGGAAAGTCGAATGTAAGTGTTGGTCCACCTTCTGCAGTTCCACCATTACCGTTGTTTCCGTTGGCATCTTCATTTGCCAAAACATTATTTCCTTTGGTTACAGTAAATTCAGCACCGGGGTTGCCATCCCAATCATGCCATCCAAAAGGAGATGCTGTTGCATCAGAAGGATCTAAAACTAATTGGTCTGCACCATCATTAGGACCTATTAATGGCAAAGGGAACACACGATATGAAGATCCATCCCCAAGCATTCTGGCTGAGTTTTCAACCTTTCTATCTGCAAAAAGAAAACTTTCAGTAGTTGAGTGTGAATGAGAGCCCTCCCCAAAATTGCAACTCAACACCAAATCGTTCGTTTCAAGTAACGCACCAGTAAGGGCGTCAATGCGAACGCTATAGTAATGAGAGGCATCCAAGAGATATATACCCAAATTCCACGCAAGTTTTAGTGCGCCCGTTTCGTCCATCTTTTGGTAAACAAGTGCTACGGGAATATTTTCCATTGAAATATTTCCATTGGAAAAAATGTAGCTGTTGCCAGAAAGAGTTTCCAACAATTTAAGATTGGAAGGGGTTTGAAGGCCTAAAGCGTTTGCGGCTTTAGAAATTGCAGTAACTGCGGATATGGATGGCGAAGTGCCATTAACCTTTACCGCAACATTTTGGGTAAATGAAAGTTTTGCACTCACCACTGCCCCATTTTTTATTACAAAGGGGGAAACTGAATTGAATACTGGAATACCTTGATAGCGTTGTTCCACATAAACATTATGGATTTTCATGCTTTTTGAAAAGGCTTGAGAAGCAATTGAAATGTCTGCCACATCCTGCTGCTGGAGCGAGAACTGTGAGCGGTTTTGCTGAAGGTACGATTTTATCACACTGCTGTAATCCTGTGCGAAAGAAACGTTTACGGCAAAAATAATAAGCAAGTAAAGAACTTTTTTCATAAGGGTAAAATTAAGTTTTAGGTAAATTTAGGACAGATAAGATCAATCCAAAAAATGTTGATTTAAAATTCCTGATTAGAGAATTTATAAAAATATCACAAAATAGATGAAATAACCTTCTAAAATTCAGTATTTAACATTTCTATTTTGCTCTTGCCCAAAAAACACCCTTTTCGAATTTTAAAAAAAATGTTGAAATTCACTTTAATTAATTTCGCAAACTAAAAAATCATACAATTTCTTAAAAGACAGAAGAGGCCAAATGGGCCTCTTCTATTTTTCAAAATTAAAACATATATATTAATTGATTATTAACTTGGATGTCTGGGAAAGGTTATCGCTATCTATCTTAATCAAATAAAGTCCAGAGCTGAGACCGTTGATATTTACACGGGCAGTACCGTGAATTTCAATTTGCTGATTGAAAACTTTCCTGCCATTGATGTCAAAAATAGAAATTGTTGTATTTCCAACATCATTCCTTGATTTTATACTGATTTCTCCATTGGATGGGTTTGGATAAATGATAAAATTGTTTTGAATACTTCCTTGATCGTTTACGCCCAATTGACATTCAACTGGTACATCAAAAGCTTCGGTGCCATCAAATTTACTATTGGAGCTTCCTTGGCTTGCAGAAAGCCCTAATCCTCTTCTAGCAAAAGCACGCCAGATAATGCATCTGTTTGCACCCCCATTGGAAAGCTGATCCGCTTCTAAAATGGCATCACGACCATCCACAAACCCTGGGCTACAAGGCTGTAATTTCAATCCGTCTATTACCAATTGTAGAGCGATATTATTACCACCTGTACCATTATATATGTCTGGATCAAATCCATATTGAGCTATTAAATCCCAAGTCATTTCCCATAGCATTGCTGTCCATACAGATCCAACACCGTGTGGCGCAACTTCAGTTTTTATATCATCATAAGTGTGTGGGTTTATTCCAAAATTTGTGCTGTATGGATAGGTGCGGATACCATTTGGATCGCCAGAGGCGTAAACTGCCATTGGCCTACTGTATGCGCCCTGATCTCCGCTATAAATTGTCATGACCAACGCAAAGAAATCACTCCAACCTTCACCCATTTGTTCTTCGTTTTGCAAACAATTGGTGTTAAACCGTCCACCCGTTAGTCTGTTTGATATTCCATGTCCGTATTCGTGGGTAACGATTTCCGTATCGAGATCACCGTCAAGATTAACCTGAACATTAGTGCCGTTTATTGTTCCGTTTATAGATCCAGCTCCTAGAAGCAATGCTATCATGGGGTCGCCATCTGCTTTGGAAATAGCAAAAACGGGAATAGTTACTTGGCAGCCTACCACTCCACCTCCCATAAGTGGTGGGTCACCAGCCACGTTGTTCACTATAATTACAGCAATGGCACCATTGTTTTGGGCTGCTAATGACTTAAAGCCAAATTCGCATTCGCCCCTTCTTATCACCACTATTTTTCCGTTCAAGGAACCGCCGTTGGTAATATTGTCGCAACCATCGTTGGGGTCGGATGAAGGGCCTGAATCATCATCTTGAATCAAGGCTAAATCTCCGGTTAGGCTAGTAGGAATGCCTGCACCGAACTGTGCGGGAATACCCCCATAAACACCTGCCAAAGGACCACCGTTTATTGAAAATATATCTGCAACAGGACCTCCTGGACCACCGGTCCAAATATACATTTGCATTCTCGGATTGCCTCCATCCGGTGGTGTTCCGAAGTTTGCGTTGTTGGTGCCACCGCCATCCTGTGCCTCGGCATTTACATAATCACTAGCTGTACCGCCATTTCCATAATTGTTTTCCTGAAAATTTCCACTCGCTTCATCAAAACCATATTGGTACATTACATCGTGAACAATGTTATTCAAATAAAATAAATTTACTGTTGCGGCATCTCTAAAATCAGCTGGAGATCGTGGCAAATTAAAAGGAAAGTCGAAATTCAAAGTAGCGCCGCCATCGGGTGATGCTCCCGAATTTGTATCGCACAAATCCAAATAGGCATAGGCATTATTCCCTCTTGTGATAGTGTATTCCGCCCCACTGGCCCCATTGATGTCATGCCATCCAAAAGGAGAGGCCATTGCATTTTCTGGAGTAATTACCAATGCATCTACCCCATCGTTCGGGTTTCTCAATGGTAAAGGAAAGACTCTATATTGAGCATTTGCCAAGGTGTTTGATTCCATTGCTGCGTCACTTCCGAACAACATACTTTCGCCGATTTTTGCGCTATGGCTTTCTTTTTCAGAAAAATCTGGCAACCCGCATTGTGAAACCCAATCCATCGTTTCCAATAAATTTCCTGTTTGCGCATCTATACGAACGCTATAATAGTGACTTGCATCCAACAAATAAATACTTAAATCCCAAGCAAGTTTCAATGAATTGGAAATTTCCATTTTTTGGTAAACAAGCGCTACTGGAATGTTTTCAATTGAAATGTTTCCATTGGAAAAAATGTAGCTGTTACTTGAAACTGTTTCCAACAAATTAAGATTGGATGGGTTTTGAAGGCCCAAAGCGTTTGCCGCTTTTGCTATTGCAGTCATTGCAGATATGGTTGGCGAAGTGCCGTTTACCTTTGCCTCAACATTTTGGGTAAATGAAAGTTTCGCGCTAACCACCGCCCCGTTTCTTATAGCAAATGGGGAAGTTGAGTTGAAAACCGGAATGCCTTGGTAGCGTTGTTCCACATAAACATTATGGATTTTCATGCTTTTTGAAAAAGCCTGGGATACAATTGAAATATCCGCTATATCCTCCTGTTGGAGTGCGAACTGTGAACGGTTTTGCTGAAGGTACGATTTTATCACACCGCTGTAATCCTGTGCAAAGGAAATGTTTACGACAAAAATGATAAGTAAGTAGAGAACTTTTTTCATGAGGTTAATATTTAAGTTGTTACGCAATTTGAAGAGGCAAAATCAATCCAAAAATGATCGATTTTGAATTAAATTATAAATATCATAAATATAACGGAAAAAGCTTTCTAAAGTTAAGTTTTTAACAAATCTATTTGGCTTTTGCCGATAAATGCTTTTTTTCTGATTTTTGAATAATACCAATATTCCCACTCTTTATTTTTTAAAATGAGTCTTCCGGCAATTTGGGCTCGGTTCCATTGTAAAAAAATCAAGATGGGTTCATTTTTCAATAAAAATTAAAGAATTAAAGTTTCAGTCGAAAAAACGCACAATTTATATAACTTTGGGCTCTTAAAATTTTAGGGAAAATGCTACAAGTAACCGACATCCGCGAAAACAAAGATAAATATGTAAAAGCCCTATCCAAACGCGGCATTGATGCGGCTTCCGCCTTGGAGGAAGTTTTAAATGTGGATGAAGAACGCCGCTCTTCGCAAGCGCAGTTGGATGAGGTCTTGGCGCAAAGCAATAGCTATTCCAAAGAAATTGGAAAACTTTTTCAAAATGGCGAAACCCAAAAAGCGAACGAGCTAAAGGAAAAGACAGTTGAGTTGAAGGAATCTTCAAAACTACTGAATGAAAAAATGCTGAATGCTGCCGAAAAACTGCAACAGTTATTGTACACTCTTCCAAACATCCCGAATGATTTGGTACCGGCCGGAAGTGATGAGGACGACAACGAAGAAGTTTACAAAGAAGGTGAAATCCCGAAATTAGTTGAAGGGGCATTGCCACATTGGGAGCTAGCGAAAAAGTACGATTTGATAGATTTTGAACTCGGCGTAAAAATAACTGGCGCAGGTTTTCCAGTTTACAAAGGAAAAGGTGCGCGTTTGCAAAGAGCGATGATCGCTTACTTTTTAGATAAAAACACTGCCGCGGGCTATACGGAATACCAAGTGCCACATTTGGTAAATGAAGCTTCGGGCTATGGCACGGGTCAACTGCCGGACAAGGAAGGGCAGATGTACCACGTGGGTATTGATGACCTCTATTTGATTCCGACGGCTGAAGTCCCAGTTACAAATATGTTTCGTGGCGATTTGCTGAACAATTCCGATTTGCCCATCACTTGCACGGGTTATACGCCCTGTTTCCGTCGCGAAGCGGGAAGTTATGGTGCGCATGTGCGCGGGTTGAACCGTTTGCACCAGTTTGATAAAGTGGAAATAGTTCGCATTGAGCATCCCGATAATTCATATGCCGCTTTGGACGGAATGGTGGAGCACGTAAAAGGAATTCTTCGCGAGTTGAAATTGCCTTACCGAATTCTTCGCCTTTGCGGTGGCGATCTTGGCTTTACTTCGGCGTTGACCTATGATTTTGAAGTGTTTTCAACCGCGCAGGACCGTTGGTTGGAGATTTCTTCGGTTTCAAATTTTGAAACTTTTCAAGCGAACCGATTAAAACTTCGCTTTAAAGACACTGACGGAAAAAATAAACTTGTGCACACACTAAACGGAAGCTCTTTGGCATTGCCACGAGTTTTAGCGGGAATTCTTGAAAACTACCAAACGAAAGACGGAATTAAAATCCCCGAGGTTTTGGTTCCCTATTGCGGGTTTGATTTTATATAATTTTTTTTTATCTTCAAATGAATAAAAACTGATGTACAGTACTTAAAAAAGCAGTTTTTCATAGAATTAATTACTAAAAATAAAGCCCCAATATCAATAGATATCGGGGCTTTTAAAATTATGACGTTTTTTAATTATTCCTGCTCTTTTGGCAAAGACATATTGGTATAATCCAAAACAAGCGCGCTCAACCAATCCCAATTAATGGATTTGTAAGGATATTTTTTCATAAATTCAGGATTGTCTCCAAAAAGGAATTCATAATTTTCTTCAAAATCACTTTTAGGAAGCCACATCACTTTATCGCCCTTTTGCACATAATAAGATTTTACAACGCCACCGCCAATTGCAGGAGCACCGCCTATTGAAAACCCTTTTGACTCTTTGGCAAAAGGGTCGTGGTAAACAGAAATTATATTGCTGAAATCAGGATTAATCAACTGCATTAAAAACTCTTGCTCGTCTTTTTTGTTTTTCAAGGAAACTTTTTGATTGACGAAATAAATCTGATCATTACTGGTCAATTTTTTCACACTGTTTCTTCTTCCCATACCATAATTACTGAACTTTTGGGATACTTTTCCAAATTTTTCCCAACCGCTAGCATATAGATAAGCTTCTGCTACCTGTGTTGCATCGTAGGTGTTTTTTTTGTCGGTGATGCTGTCTTTGAAAACAATTTGAGCAATCTGCCCTTTTTTGGTTACAACGCCTTTGCAATATCCCCTGTGTTCGGAACCATCTTTAAGAATAACGGTTGATACTTTTGAAGTAGCTGGTTGATTAAAGCCTTCACTGAAAAAATAGGTTTTAAGCATGTCGCGCTCTTCATCAGTATATTTAACTTTGTCTTGCGCAAAGACAAAACTGCAGGCCATCATAAATACAATGGATAAAAATTTTAGTTTCATAATTTTAGATTTTATTGATTTATGAAACAATATTCCAACATTAATTTTAAATGATTAATTTCTTTTGCTGAAAATCTAGGCCTGAACTATCAAAATACGGCATATGCCCTATATGGTTTGATGTTGTTTTAAGAATTATGGACAAAAAAAGGAGCTCACTTGAGCTCCTAGATATATTTGTAAAAGAATTTGTTATGTTTTTTTGTAGCTCGTGTAATACTCTTCCATCAAATTCATCAAGGCCTTTACCAAATCTTTGGTTTCCAGCAACAAACTGAAATATAAAGTAGTATTTTTCGGACTTGATTCCTCGGTTCGGGTCCGAGCAATTTGCTTCTCAATTTTGTTTGAAAGACTTGCGAAAATCTCTTCTTTTTTATTGAGCACATTTTTGATTCGTTGGAATTCCCTTTTGTGAAAAATATCCTCTATTTCATTCAACAGTTCCTCCAAATGTTGATCTATTTCCTGTAAATCCTTTATTTGGTTGAAGCGAAGCGCTTTGTGGTTGTTGTTCACATGCTTGTAGCTCGCTTTCGAAATAAATTCCAAAGACTGGACCACATCAGTCAAATAGCCAAGAATCACAATATAGAAGTTGCTTCCGCGAACGCTGGTTTCGTCTAGGTTTTTGATGAAATAGAAAATATTGTCGCGCAGTTCTTCAACTTCGTCATTCAGTTTATTTACACCTCTTTTGCTCTTTTTAAGTTTTTTGAGGTCCTGTTTGGCAAGTCCACGGAGCATATCGGTATAAATCTTGTTTGAGCGTGAAACTACATTGCTAATGTTTTCGGCACTTTCCTGAATAATTCCTTGAACGGTTTTGCTTTCGGCCTTCTTTAAACCGCTTTTACTCAATTTAATTTTCACTTTATTTTTATGTGAAAGATAGTTTCTAACCAACAATAGAATGGCCAATAATAATAATACGGCAATCATTGCGCCTCTTCCTATATAAATTAAGTAGGTTAAAGTTCCAGCAGCGGCGAAGGCAACGAAGGCTGTAAAAAACCAACCACCAATTACATTAAGCACTCCAGCAACCCTATAGACGGCACTTTCACGACCCCAAGCTCTGTCGGCTAAAGAGGTTCCCATAGCCACCATAAACGTTACATAAGTCGTGGAAAGCGGAAGCTTCATTGATGTTGCGGTAGCAATTAATATTCCTGCAACCGTTAGGTTTATGGAGGCACGGATCATATCAAAAGCAGGCAATTCGTAGGTTTTATGCTTTGGTAGGTTAACAACCGGTTTTTCGAAACGTTTGTCTATTTTTTGTTGAAGTGATTGCGGGATGATGTATTCAAAATAAATTGCCAGTTGTGTACTTGATTTTACCAAAAGTCTCGAAAGCATATTTGGATTGAATTTTTCGTGTCCTTCGCCCTGACGTGCTAAATCTATTTCGGTATCGGATACGGTTCTTGCTTTTTTAGAAAACCACAGGGTAAGAACCATTATACCGCCTGCTATAAAAAGTAACATAGGCTCTGCAGGAACTTTTTCTGCAAGACTGTGCATGCTGTAACTTGAAGCAGCGATTCCAGATGAAGACCAATCAATATAGCTGTGATATGCGGCCATCGGAACACCAATAAAGTTTACCAAATCGTTTCCTGCAAAGGCCAAAGCAAGACTGAAAGTACCAACAGCAATTACAACGATAAGGACACTCTTTTTGAATATCATCATAAATAGTTGGGAAAAAATGGTCAAAACAACAAAGCTTATTCCAATTATTAGCCAAGTATCATTTTCAACGAAATCTTTAAAATCTCCATAAAAAGGAGTGCCTTTTAGGCCTTTCATAAAGATAAAATAGCTTATTGACGTCAAAGTTACACCTCCAAAGATGGCGCCAAAATACTTCATTTTTTGTTCGGCGTGAAAAGTAAAAATAAGTCTTGAAATATATTGAATTATCATCCCCACTGAAAAGGCTATACCAATTGAAATAACAATTCCAGAGATAATTTCTAAAGCTTTGTCTGTATTGATATATTTTGAAAGAGCCGAAATGGATTCAGTATCAGAGTGACCTATTTTTATCAATGCCATAATAACCGCTGCACCCAGAAGTTCAAACACAATGGAAACCGTTGTGGACGTTGGTAAACCAATAGTATTGAAAAAATCAAGCAGTAAAATATCAGTAATCATTACTGCCATGAAAATGATCATAATTTCATCAAAGTAGAATTCGCCTGGGACGAAGATTCCTTTTCTGGCTACTTCCATCATTCCGCTAGAAAAGACTGCTCCAATGAAAATGCCCAAACTAGCTATTATCAAGATGGTTCTGAAAGAGATTGCCTTGGAGCCAATAGCCGAATTCAAGAAATTCACGGCATCATTACTAACTCCAACCACCAAGTCTGCAACAGCAAGAGCGGCGAGCGCAACGATCATTAATAGGTAGATATTTTCCATTGAATATATTTTGTTGAAAGTAACGGCGCGAAATTACTTTAAAAAAACAGTTTCAATGTTACGAAAATGTTACTAAATAAAAAAGGGGATGGCGAAACCTCTTTAAAGCAGAACCAAATTTTATTTTTTCTTTTTATGTTTTACAACCTCTGCCTCAATATAAAAAATGATTTCTTCAGCAATATTCTTTATTAAATCGCCTACGCGTTCCATCTTTTTTATCACTGAAAAAAGAATGAGTGCTTGGCCGGTTATTTCGACATTTTTTCTAATTTCCGCTTCAATGAGTTTAAAGGATTTCCTATTGATCTTATCCAATACCTTATCCTTTTTAAACACTTTTCGAGCCATTTTCACGTCCTTTTCGTCATAGGCAACCGTAATGTTTTCGAACATAGACGTAATTGTTTCGAACATGGTTTCGAACTTTAACGCCTCTAATAATGAAAGCTCTACAGCTTTGTTTTCCTCCACCACATATCTTGAAATGCCTTCTGCGTGATCGGCTATCCTTTCCAAGTCGAAATTGATTTTTCGAATTGCCATGATGAATCGCAAATCGATTGCCACGGGATTGTAGAGTGCCAAGAATTTTTCACAATCCTTTTCAATTTTTAAATCTAACGCATTTACACGTTTTTCGGTGTTTATTACTTCTTCTGCAAGATCGCTATCGTGATTTACGAAAGCATACTTAGCCTTCTCCAGTTGCGATTGGCAAAGGGATAGCATTTCAAAACCGTATTGGTTTAGTACCTCGCGCTGCTGTTCTGCATTTACAACCATAATCTATTTTTTTTAACCAAAACGACCGGTTATATAGTTTTCGGTCTGCTTTTTTTCAGGATTTGTAAAAATTGTTTTTGTTTTATCATACTCAATAAGTTCCCCAAGATAGAAAAACGCCGTATAATCACTTATTCTACTTGCCTGTTGCATATTGTGAGTAACAATTACAATGGTGTATTTTTCTTTAAGCTGAAAAATAAGGTCTTCTATTTTTGCGGTTGAAATTGGATCCAAAGACGAAGTGGGTTCGTCCATCAAAATGATGGAAGGCTCTACCGCAAGGGTGCGCGCAATGCACAAACGCTGTTGCTGCCCCCCAGACAATGCCATCCCAGATTTTTTTAAATCGTCCTTAACTTCATCCCATAAAGCTACCTGCTTTAATGAGGATACCACTCTTTCCTTTATAAATTGTTTATCCTTTATTCCTTGAATTTTTAATCCATAGGCAACGTTGTCGAAGATGGATTTTGGAAATGGGTTTGGCTTCTGAAAAACCATCCCAATTTTTTTCCGAAGTTCCTCCACATTTACTTTTTTCTTATAAATGTTGTCACCATCTATTTTTATTTTCCCCTCCATTTTAAACCCATCCACATAATCGTTCATTCTATTTATCAATCGGAGAAATGTTGATTTTCCACAGCCTGAGGGCCCGATAAAAGCGGTGATGGAATTCTGCTTTATGGTCATATCGATTCCTTTGATTGCCATAAAATCATCATACCACACTTTTACACCTTGAAGGTCTATTTTAGGCACTTTTTTGAGCGATGGGTCAAACACACTTTCCACTGTCTTCATTCTCTTTATAGAGGGTTTCATAGTTATTTCCATTTTTTCTGCCATTTATTTCTGAAATAAACTGCTACGCCATTCATGATAAAAGTAATGCCGAGTAATATTATTATTGCCGCGGCGGCATTTTCAATAAAACCTGCCTGTGGCCTTGATATCCAGTTGAATATTTGGATTGGCAATACTGAAAACTCGTCCAGTGGCCCTTGGGGAGCAAATGGCACATAGGCCAATGCTCCTACAACAATTAATGGCGCTGTTTCACCTACGGCTCTTGATAGTGCCAATATTACACCTGTTAAAATCCCTCCGCCTGATGCAGGTAAAATTTGATGCCAAATGGTTTGCCATTTTGATGCGCCCAAAGCATAAGAAGCATCTTTTATGGAAGAAGGCACGGCTTTAATGGCTTCCCTAGTAGCAACGATTACGATTGGGAGAATTAATAACGATAACGTGAGGCTTCCCGCTAAAACACTTGGGCCAAGCCCCATTATACGAACAAATACTTCCAGTCCCAAAAGACCGTAAATGATTGAAGGAACCCCCGCAAGGTTGGAAATGTTTATTTCCAAAAGTCCCGAAAGCTTGTTCTTTTTTGAATATTCCTCCAAATAGATTCCAGCCGCAACACCTACTGGAAAGGCTATTACCGTTGTGAGAAGCAGTATCCAGATACTCCCCATTAAAGCAGTATAAATTCCTGAATTTTCAGGTTTACGGGAAGGAAGATCGATTATGAAATCCCAATTTATTCGGCTAATCCCATCTATTATGATATTTCCAATAAATATTACCAAGAGTACGACCCCAATAAGGGTACAGAATATTCCCCAGAATTTGAACATCTGGTCTTTCCATCTGTTTTTTTGGATGTTATTCATATTTTTCCTGGTATTTTTTTCTAATCCTATAACTGATAGTGTTCAGCAAAAAAGTAAATACGAACAGGGTGATTCCAGCAGCAAAAATAGTTCGGTATTCCAATGATCCGTGCTGGACATCTCCCAAACTCACCTGAACAATATAAGCAGTAATGGTTTCTACAGGAACGGTAGGGTCTAAAGTCAATCGAGGTTGTTGCCCTGCGGCTATGGCAACAATCATGGTTTCGCCTATGGCCCTGGAAATCGCCAAAATGATAGAAACTATTATTCCTGAAGAGCCAGCAGGCACGATTACCTTAAAAGCGGTTTGTAGTTTTGTGGCGCCCATGCCAAAAGAGGCTTCGCGAAGGGAACGCGGTACAGCGTGCATGGCATCTTCGCTGATGGAGGATATGTAAGGGATGATCATAATCCCCATAACGATTCCTGCAGAAAGGGAGTTGAAGCCCGAAAGGCTTGGAATTATTTGCTGCAAAAAAGGAGTAACTACTATCAAAGCGAAGAAACCATAAACTACTGTTGGAATGGATGCCAAAAGCTCCAATAGGGGTTTTATTGTTTTTCTGAAAGAACGAGGCGCGTATTCACTTAAATAAATACTGATTGTAAGCCCAATGGGCAACGCAACTAAAATGGCAATAAAAGAGGTAAGCAGTGTTCCGGATAGCAGCGGAAGGATACCAAAATGTTTTTCGGTGAACAGCGGTGTCCATTGGGTATCTGTAAAAAAATCTACTATGGATACTTCACCAAAAAATCGAAAAGTTTCAATGGAAAGCACCAAAACAATCCCGATGGTAACCGCAATGGTTATTAATGAACTGGCCAGTAGCGTTCTTTCAATGACTAGTTCCTTTATTTTTTGCATCTGTAAAATTTTATAAGGAAATCAGGTGCCTAGATAGGCACCCGATTTTTCCCAATCCAACTTCTGTTTATTTGTTACTTTCAACAAAAGCATGGAAGTCTTCTTTCGATTTTTTGTACAAGTTTTCTGGAAGCGGAATATATCCAACATCTTTGGACAATTTGCCTGCATTTTCAAGATAATAATGCACAAAGGCAACCACTTCTGGCTGTTTAACCGAAGTGCTGTTTACATAAATAAACAAAGGTCTTGATAAAGGAGCGTAGGTACCGTTGCTTACGGTTTCCAAAGTAGGTTTTACCACTTCAGCACCGTTATTTACCCCAATCAAAGTAAGTTTATCTTTGTTTTCAACGTAATAAGCCAATCCAAAAAAACCTAAGCCGTATTTATCGCCTGCAATCCCCTGTACCAATATGTGGTCATCTTCACTGGCGGTATAATCCCCTCTACTGGAACCGCTCTTGCCTACAATTGCTTCGGTAAAATAATCATAGGTTCCAGAAGCCACACCAGGACCAAACAAATGGATCTCCTCATTTGGCCATTCTGGACGAATTTGGTTCCATTTCATAATCTTTCCTTGTGCATCAGGCTCCCAAATTTTCTTCAACTCTTCCACAGTAAAACTGTCAACCCAAGTATTTTCAGGGTTAACCAAAACAGCAAGTCCATCATAAGCTACTTCAAGTTGAATATAATTGATGTTATTTTCTTTGCAGGCAGCTATTTCTTTATCCTTGATTGGCCGGGAAGCATCAGAAATATTGGTTTCTCCTCTAGAGAATTTTTGGAATCCTCCTCCTGTACCCGAAACTCCAATGGTAACTTTTATATTGGGCTGTACATTTCTGAATTCTTCGGCAACTGCTTCAGTAATTGGGTAAACTGTACTGGAACCATCAACTTTAATAGTTCCTTCCAATTTTCCAGAATCGTTCTGGACAGTTTCTTTTTGATCTTTTTTGTTTCCGCAGGCCATAACTATGAAGGCCAATACGATAATTGTTACAATTTTTTTCATTTTATAAATCTTTAGTTTTTGCAGTACAAAGAACCGATTTCTATGTTACGTGAATATTAATTGAAGATGAACAAATTGATTTTTCGTTTTTAAAAGTCAATCTGCATCCGTGCTTGTAAGATGGAAGCCTTTCCGGTGTCCTTAACATCTGCCCATACGTGGTTTAGCATAATTCGGGTTGATGGGTTTAGGTACCAGTTCACTCCTAAGGTAATATCACTTTGCTCTCCACCCAGAACATCCTCACTGTTCAAGTTTGATGATGAATAACGAAGCGCCACTTCCCAAGCTCCGGCACCTTTATCTTTTCCGCCAAAGTTCTTGTTTGGTTTTACCCGGTCAAAACCTTCGTATGAACCTTTGTAGTTTTTGCTTTCTCCGGTGATATAGTAACTTAACTGCCCATAATAGCTTGAGAAGTTATATTTGTCAAAAGCAGCACCATTTATATTGTTGACCGTGGCGGTTAAATATTCACCTTGTATGGAAAGCGGGCCCGTTACAAAAGCAGCTTCAAAATTGGCAAGATTTATATTGTCAACTCCAGTAAGGGTTCCAGTTTTTATATATTTTGGGGCCATATGCGCTTCGGGGCTTTGTGAAACTGAATATTCTTTAGTTTCAGGTTTTCTGAAGCTATAACCAACTCCAAGATGGAGCAGTTGTCTTTTCTCAGGATTATTTAATGCCAAAGCTGTAACTCTTCCAGTAACTGAATAGCCATCGTTTGCGGCAAGATTGTTTGCAGTTTCATCTGAGTTTCTAAAAGCGCCTACCTGTGCCGAGAGACGGTCATCAAGAAAGTCGTTAAATACAACTACTCCGTTATTTCGCTCCTGTGAAAAATCTATGGGCAATGCACGCTCCATAAACGTAATGTACTTGCTGCTGGTCAATGCTTCCAAACGAAAAGGCTCTTTTACGTGTCCAACGCGGATCGTCCCCAAAGCAGGTATGTCTGTAACACCAACATAAGCATCTTTCAACACGGTTTTTCCGCCAGCAAAATCAACCTGGAGTTTAAACTCTACGTTGCTGTAAATTGTTCCAGACATAAAGAAACGGGCACGGCGGAACTCGGTGCCATTTTTTGCTTCCAATGGGCCAAAATTGTTGTCCAGCTCATCATTTTGGAACATGTAAGCGTGGTCCACCATAATTCGGCCGCCAAATTTTAGTTTAAAATCTTTGTCCGCGCTTTCAAGTTTAAAGCCGTTGTCCCATTTAAATGAAAAAGGGTTTTCTTTTTTTTCTTCTGTTTTACCTTCTTGAGAAAAAGAGGTAATGTAGGAAAGGAGTAATACCGATAGTAATAGGTAATTGGATTTCATTTAGAATATCGTTTTAAGTTTTTGTCGTTGCAAAGAACCAAAACCAATATTAAGTGAATGTTTCCTAAAAGTTAAGTTTTAAATTTATTTAACGATCTCTTTAAAAGCCTAATAATAAAAGGGCTGCCCAATAAGGAGCAGCCCAATTTTTAAAATCTAGTCGACAAAAACTAAACGATTTTAAATTTCGCCTCTTTTCAAGGCACATACAAAGAAAATGACTATATATTTATTTTATGTAAATTTAGCTTTATCAAATTATTAATTTATTAATTATGGATTATTATAATTTTTTAAATCATTTATAATGAGATAATTATAGCTTTAATGTTATCATAACGTTACGTAATCGTTTCTTAAAGGTTAATTTTGTAAATTTGAATATTCAGAATATTTAAAAACGTTACAAATGAAAAATATAATCACAATTTTAGCAATTGCATTGATAACTTCAGTTTCCTTTTCACAGGATATTAAGAAAAATACATACTTCTTGAATGGCGATGTTATTAAGGCAACCATCTATCACGATAATGGAATGGTTGCGCAAACTGGTTACTACAACAAAGAGAATAAACTTACTGGAGAATGGGTAAGTTATGATTTAAAAGGAAATAAAACTGCCGTTGCACAATATAATAATGGTGAAAAAGTGGGCACTTGGTATTTCTTTACTGACGGTGACATAAAAGAGGTTTCTTATATGGATGCCCGTATTTCCAAAGTGGTAACGTGGAAATCTGACAATACTCAGATTGTATCTAATTAATATCTAATTCTATTTTATATCAAAAAACCCTGACTTTTTAAGTCAGGGTTTTTGGCTATCCACTTAATTCAAACAAAATTAAAAACCGATACTGTAACTTAAACTTATATCCTGACCAGGATTCCATTTGGAATAAATTTGATCTTCAGTACCATAAGACTGATAAACACTTTCAATTGCATTGTTCAAAATATTATCAAACTTTAATGATATCGTTGAGTTTCTATTCTTCCCAAATGTTTTAGAAATATTTAGTTTTACGTTATGGTACGGTAAGGTGTATACGTCTGGAATGTCTTCTGCTCCCACTATTTGTAGCGTTTTTCCTTGCACATTGTAAAAAATACCGCCTTGTAATCCCATATCTTTATTGTCATAGCTGAACCCAAGATTTATTATGTAAGGTGATTGCCCTTGTAACTGACGATTATCACCAAGGGTTTCTCCTATACGGAGATTGTCCTGACGATTTGCTCTTTCATCAGCACTAAATTGTTGTTGTGACTCAATAATTGAAATATTTGTATTGAAATTAACGTCCTGTAAACCAGAAATAAATCCGAGATTTTTTCGAAATTCAATTTCGCCTCCAAATACCTTGGCATCTCCTAAATTGAGCGGGGTAAATTGCCCTGATGCACCACGAATAAATGAAATCTCAATTGGATCTTTAAACGATTTGTAAAAACCGCTCAATGCAAAAAAATCGCCCTGATCCCCATATTTTTCAAAACGAAGATCGAAGTTGTCAATATAAGTTGGTTGCACGTTTATGTTCCCTATAAAGAATGTACTGTTTATAGGATCGAAAATTTCGGCCAATGAGGCTTCTTTAAAAGATGGTCGTGCAGTTGTTCTTGAATAGGACGCCCTTATTTTTTTATTAGCGTCTTCATTAAGATCAAAAATTAAATTTGCAGATGGAAAGAAATCTGATTTGTCTAGAATTTTAGCATTATCAAAACTTGTCCCGTCTTGACGCTGACCTGTATATATTAAATCATATTTTTCATAGCGAACTCCCAAAACTGTATTGAACCAACTGGCTACTTTAAATTCTTCAGAAATATAACCAGCTGCTACCGATGTATTGGCGTTATAAGAATCTGAAATTCCTGAATCTCTTCGAACATAAACCCCACTTTTTGTAATAGGGTCGTAAATGTTTTGTGGAGCCAATATTTGGTTTGGATCACCTCCAAATGATGCACTCGCAATGTTCAATAGTGAAAAGGAATATTGAACAACATTGAAATCTCTTTTCTTGTAATTATAAGCACCTCCAAATTTTAGCTTGGCATCGCTTCCAAAAAGGCTATGTTTTCTTGTAAAGTCTAATTTTCCCGGAAGACTTATTTCTTCAAGGGTTCTATAGATACGGATTGGTTCTCCTGATTCACTGGGTTCAATGGTATATGTTGGCTCTCCACCATTGGGGTTTTCAGAAATTTTAAAGGGCGTTACCTTAAAATCTTTGTCTTCCACTCTAGCATAGGAAGGCGAAAGCTTATATTCTAATGTCCAGCTGGCATCCTCATTTGTGTTTTTACCATTAAAAAGCACATTGGAAATTGAACGTTGTGTATATATTGAATTGTCCTTCTTTATTTCGTTAACGCTTATAATTCGGTTGGATTGTTGAAAAATTGAAGCTTCACTTTCTCCATTTTGAATGTGTAGCAGGTTCAATTTATATTTCGACTTTTTGGTTTTAAAAGAAATTCCAGCCAAACCGCTTAGCAATACATTATTATTTCCAAGTTGACCTTGCTGCAAACGGTCTACACGTAATTCGTTGATGGATGGATCTGTATTCTTTCTGAATACTTGGCCATCAATATAATCATCATAATATTCTGTTTCGTTTTTATACGAGAGGGAAGCTAAAAAGCCAAGTTGATTTTCACCAACATCATATTGGTTACCTCCGGTTGCTGAAAAATTGTAATCCATAAAACTTTGCTCCTTTTTAACAGCAAGGTTTGAATCAAACCTTTGTGTAAGCTTTCTTACCGTAGTACCGCTCTGTTGTGGTAACGGAATTACCTGGGCATCTGGGATAGGATTATTTCGAAAACCGTCGTCAAACCCTAAAAAGTATGTCTTGCTTTTTTCGCCAGTCAAGTAATTATCATTAAAGTGGAAGGAAGAATTGTAACCCAACCCAAGCGATACACTGTATTCTTCTCGTGAAGGAATATCCTTAGTAACAATATCTACAACACCGCCCGTAAAATCTGCAGGTTGGTCTGCAGTTGATGATTTTGTAACTATTAAATTTTCTAGAATTTTAGTTGGAAAAATGTCCAGTTGCAAGGTATTTCGGTCTGGATCTAGCCCAGGAACATCCATTCCATTAAGGATGGATTTGGTATATCTATCACCAAGGCCACGAACATAAACATATTTACCGTTTTGAACAGAAACTCCCGGAATATTGGTTACGGCGTTTGCAATATTACTTGCCCCAGTTTTATTAATTGTTTCCAATGAAAGACCATCCATTAAACTAACGGAATTCTGCTGTATGCTTAATACTGCCGCCGCGGTGTTTTGCCTAGCCGTGGTCTTAATAACCACTTCGTCTAATTGCCCTGCGCTTGCTTTTAAAGTAACATCTAGATTGGTCGTTTCACCTTGTTTTATAACTACTTCTGCAATTTCTACGGTTTGGTAACCTACAAATGAAAAACTTAAGGTATAAGTTCCCGGATCTAATTTAAGAGTATATCTTCCTTCAAAATCTGAGGTTGCACCAGTTTGTGTTCCTTTTACAATAATATTTGCAAAAGAAAGTACATCGTTGTACTCACCATCAAGTACCTTTCCCGCAACAACTCCTTGTGAGAATCCAGCTTGAACAAATAATCCGATTATTGCGAATAATAGTATTTTTTTCATCAAAATGTTTTTATATAAGAAATTGCTCGTTGCATTCATTAACGAGCAATTTCTACTAAGAATAATATGTTATAATAAGTATTATAGGGCGCCTTTTGATTTTGCAAACGTCCAAGAAAAAACAGATAAGTCAGCTCCTCCACTTGTTCCTGCGGTAGACCAAGTTGCAGCTCTTTCAGTAAAGTTTGGGTTAAGGATAATTGGATTTTCTCCTTCACCAGTTTTTTCTACGAAAATTGAATTTGCCGATGGAACGCCAGCCGGTAGGTTAATAACCCAGTTTTGGAAAACGATTTTGCCATCCAGAAAATTCTGTGCAACAGCATTGTTGTCAAGTTCCAGATCAGAGACTGTCTTAAAACCAGTGGCATAAATATTTTTAAATGTGCCTTCAGGTTTGTCCCGTAAATCTGCATATTCTCCACCTTCTGTAACCGTATTACCAATTAAGGTAATTTTATCAAATACAAAACCACGTTGAAAAGAACCTTCGCCGCCATCAATTTCCATTGCGTGATCTGAAATTTCTCCTTCTATTACTACAGAGTTTGAAACGGTACCGCCAAAAGCTTGGTCTACATCAAGTCCATCATCGCCGTGGCCCCAAGTCAACAGGTTAGAAACATTTACATCGCCACCAAAAAACTCAACACCATCATCAAGATTTCCAATAATTTCAATATTTGATATGCTGGTTCCAGAACCAACTCCACCTAAGGTAAGACCGTTGATTTCATTTCCTTCGCCAATAGCTGTTCCGCCGTGGCGAATAGAAACATAATTAAGTACACCAGAATTATCGGCATCATCACTACCTCCATAAAGACCATCTGAATCACTCGCTGGAATCCCTTCTATTTGGCTTTCACTTGCATTTCCAGAGACTGAAATTTTTGCTTTTCCTAAAATCAATAGCCCGCCCCAAAGAGCACGGTCATTTACGCCAAGATTTGTTCCAAACTTTTGGCCTACATTAATATTATCTGCAACAGAAGTCATTACAATTGGCTCATCTGCAGTGCCATTAGCCATTATTTTTGCTCCTCTTGCAACAATAAGTGTAGATGCATTGGGGCCTGATCCAGGTAATGCTTTAATAATAGTACCTTTGTCAATAGTTAATGTTGCACCATTTGTAACAGCCACACGACCTTGAAGTTGCCAAATTACATCATTTGTCAATGTCATATCTGAAGTAATTTTTCCAGAAAGGGTTGTGTTCACTGGGTCTGGCTCTACAGGTATAACATTATTGTCATCTTTACTACAGCTAAAAATTAAGAGTAGTGTTGTAAGTAGAATTGAAGATAAAAAGATTTTTTTCATTGTTTTTTTGTTTATAGTTTTTCGTTTTTTTAATGTTATTTTATTTACGGCAAAGATGGCTCCCTTATATCATGTCTATGTTAAAATGAAGTTATCAATAAGTCATTTTAGTGTTAGTTAAAGGTTAAGACGAGAAACCAAAAAAAATCATTACTTTGTTTTTGAAAATAGTACCTTGCTTTCCAAATTTTCACAACTATGATGCAATGGGAACAATTGCTCTCTTTAAGAAAGCAAGACGATAAAAACAAAAGATTGCGGATAGAAGAAAACGAAACCCGTTTGGGTTTTGAAGTGGATTACGACCGCGTTATTTTTTCATCGGCGTTTAGAAGTTTGCAGGACAAAACGCAGGTTATTCCACTGTCCAAAACCTCTTTTGTTCACACACGGTTGACGCACAGTTTGGAAGTTTCCGTAGTGGGCCGTTCGTTGGGAAGGATTGTGGGAAAGGAACTGTTGAAAAAACATCCGCAGTTGCTGAATACGCATGGCTATCAATTCAACGATTTTGGGGCGATTGTGGCCGCGGCTGCTTTGGCGCACGACATTGGCAATCCGCCGTTTGGGCACAGTGGCGAAAAAGCAATTGGCGATTATTTTCTAAACGGAAATGGCAAGCGTTTTAAGAAGCAACTCACCGAAAAGGAATATCAGGATTTGGTGGATTTTGAAGGAAATGCCAACGGCTTCAAAATTTTGACCGAATCCAAAAATGGAGTGGAAGGTGGCTTACGGCTTACGTATGCAACTTTGGGCGCGTTTATGAAATACCCAAAACAATCGCTTCCCAAAAAGCCGACGACCCACGTTGCCGATAAAAAATTCGGTCTTTTTCAAAGTGATACGGATTTTTTCGGCGAAGTTGTTTCGGAATTAGGTCTTTTAAGCAGTGGAAATAACGGTTTTTCACGTCATCCGCTCACATATCTCGTGGAAGCGGCGGACGATATTTGCTACACGATAATAGATTTTGAGGACGGCATCAATCTGGGTCTGATTGAAGAAGAAATAGCTTTGGAATATTTGATAAATCTGGTGCGGAACAATTTGAAAAAAGACGTTTATTCCAAACTGACAACCTCGCAGGATAGATTGGCATATTTGCGCTCGCTCGCTATAAACACTTTGATTACGGAGGCCGCGACCATTTTTATAGCTAACGAAGCGGAGATTTTGAAGGGAACTTTTTCCGAAGCATTGTTGGCCAAAAGCCAATACAAAGCCCAAATTGCAGACATTATAAAAATAAGTGTCGAAAAGGTTTACCAAAGCACCGAAGTAATGGAAAAGGAAATTGCGGGTTACACTATTTTAACAACCTTGCTCGATGCATTTACCACAGCTTTCGAAAACCATCAAAACGGAAAGGCGCGCCATTACGACAAATTATTGCTGCGAATGTTTGACTGTAATCTTTCCAAAAACCAACCGGTTTACGGATACGTAATGGAATGTTGCAGTTACATTTCCCGATTGACGGACGGCAATGCGCTTCAGATTTTTCAGAAGATAAAGGGGAATTTGTAGATTAATGTTGTTTTTACGTCAGTTTTTTGTTGGCTTTTTCTAAGGCGCGGTAGAGTGACCTTATTTAGAGTTCCTGTTCAATTGATAGTGACACAGTGGAGTAGGAAGAATGAGTTATTGAGATTTACTGAACACAAGTATAATTCATTGCTCTAGTTGGTTAAGAGAAGGGTTTTTCTAAAATTATTTTGTGCCAATTCTTTCTCAGAAAATTCTAACGGAATTTTCGTCGCTACAAAATCATTTACAAAAACGCAAATACAACTCTCTAAAAAACAAGGTTTACATTAAAGACAGTAAACCCGTTTTATTTTTCTCCGTATATTTGATAATGCTCAGCCCGGAAGAAGTAGTTGCATTCATATTACTATGTATAGTATTAGCATTTTGGCTTGTATTTTCTTTGTTTAAAATAAGAAAGCTGCTCTTGCATAAAATACGTTCATTAATGTCAATGAATGTAAATCAGTCAACTAGTAAGGCCATTAGCGCAAATGGGGGCAAAGAACTTCCCTCTAATTCCAAACTTCAGTTTATTGAGCTCAATGCCAATTCTTCTTTGACGGAAGCCAATTTAAATAGAAAAAAAATAGTTTCTAGGATTAAAGGTGGGTACGTCGTGCAATTTTTTATTGACCTAGTTTTCTTGCTTATCTATTATATAATGGCAGATATCCTTAGCATGATTTATTTTGCTGATGAAAGTGTACCAAATGGCGAATACGATTGGTATTTTATTGAAAAGGATTGGGATATAACTGATAAAACCATCTTTCTTGAAGTTTGGCTTCCAATAATTGTAGTTACAGCAGTTTGGGGTATAGTCAGATTCCTACTAACAATAAATCAATTTCTTGCTTATAAGAATAAATTTTACAGTACAACTAAGCCAATATGGAATCTTATCTCTTATTTGTTTACCTCAAAATGGCAAAATCTGTTATTTAGTATTTTAATAAGTATGGGGATTGGTACTGTTCTAGTTATACTTTTTCATTTCGATTCTCTGGAAGAGCACAAACGTCAAATCAGTATTTTCTATTTAGTATTTTTTGTCGCGATACTTTTAATCCATTTCGTATTATCTTATCGAATGAAAATCAAAGGTCGCCATAAAACAAATCTAAAATTGCTGATTCTAAGGGTTTTTGGGCAAAAAGTTATTTCCCAAAATATCTTTACAGGATTAGCTAGATTCTGGAAGCTTTTTGGGATATATTTTACCGTGGTTGATTCTGCAGTTTATGAAATTGATTGGGGAAAAAAATATAATTCTAATCTTTTAATTTATGTGGTAATAATCATTTGTTTTTTTGCAGCAATTGGTACCTTCTTTGAAATTAGTTTATTCGGTATTGGATGGGGCATTTACATGTTTTTTGGCATATTTGGTATTCCTGCAATAATTTATTTTTATAATTTTCACAACATCAAACGGGATGCAATACAAAACGAAGAAAATCTGAAAAAACGGCTAACCAACTTACAACGATGGCCGACAAAGTTGGATTACAGTTTCAAAGAAGTTCCCATATTGTGTTATAACGATACGTGGAAAATGGCTGTAGACAGATTGTCAAATGTCTGTAATGCGATCTTAATTGACTTGCGTGGTTTTTCGGAAACAAATAAAAGGATGTGAATATGAAGTTGATTTTCTTTTCGATAATGTAAGCATTGAAAAGATTTTATTCATAACCGATCAACAATCAATTTCAACAATTAAGAACCTTTTAATTGGGCGCTGGGAAATGCTGATAGAGACATCTCCCAATTTTAAAATAATCAATCCGAAAGTTCAGATATATATGACCTCGGGAAATAAATATAATGACAGAGAGACTCAGGATATTATTGACATTTTATTGTTTAAGTCATTTGATAATTAATCAATAAAAAATTAGAATACTGCTAATTAAATTCTGAAGAAATTCATTCGGATTAAATTATACATAAACATATCAGGTTTACCCCCAAAATGTGTGCTTTGTAGTGGTTACCCACCAAATATAAAACAAAACCCATTATTCCCAACGCACCGCTTTCAACGATTCCAGGTTTTGCAATTACAATTTTACCCTATTTCTTTCCCAAAAAATCCTTCAAAATTTTTTCAACATTCCCATTGCAATTTTCATTCAGAAAAAACTATCTTTGCACCGTTCAAAATAGGGGTGGTTTTTTCGTCCTTAGATAACTAAAAAATAAACAGTTACTCATGTCACAAAGCATAGGAAAAGTTGCACAGATTATTGGCCCGGTGGTTGACGTTGCGTTTGATAGCGGATCGGAACTTCCAAAAATATACGACTCGTTGGAGGTTAACAACAACGGAAAACTTTTGATTCTCGAAGTTCAATCCCACATTGGTGAAAGCATGGTTCGCACCATATCAATGGACTCTACTGACGGTCTTAGCCGTGGTGTAGATGCTGTTGCAACTGGAGCCCAAATCCAAATGCCAATCGGTGATGATATATACGGCCGACTTTTCAACGTAATTGGCGATGCTATTGACGGGATTGGAAACTTGCCAAAAGCTGGCGACAACGGTCTTCCAATTCACCGCGAAGCACCAAAATTTGAAGATCTTTCAACTTCTACCGAAGTTCTTTTCACAGGTATTAAAGTAATTGACCTTATTGAACCTTATGCAAAAGGTGGTAAAATTGGTCTATTCGGCGGTGCTGGTGTTGGTAAAACGGTACTTATCCAAGAGTTGATTAACAATATTGCGAAAGGCCACGGTGGTCTTTCAGTTTTCGCTGGTGTAGGGGAACGTACTCGTGAAGGGAACGATTTGCTTCGCGAAATGCTTGAGTCTGGTATTATTAAATACGGTGACGACTTTATGCACTCTATGGAAAATGGCGGATGGGATCTTTCAAAAGTTGATAAAAAAGCATTGAAAGAATCTAAAGCTACTTTCGTGTTCGGACAGATGAACGAGCCACCTGGAGCACGTGCACGTGTTGCGCTTTCAGGGTTGACGATTGCTGAGTATTTCCGTGATGGAGCTGGCGAAGGCCAAGGGAAAGACGTACTTTTCTTCGTAGATAACATTTTCCGTTTTACGCAAGCGGGCTCTGAGGTTTCTGCACTTCTTGGGCGTATGCCTTCAGCGGTGGGTTACCAACCAACTTTGGCAACAGAGATGGGGGAGATGCAAGAGCGTATTACTTCAACAAAAAGAGGTTCCATTACTTCTGTACAGGCGGTTTATGTGCCTGCGGATGACCTTACGGATCCAGCGCCGGCAACAACTTTTGCCCACTTGGATGCTACAACCGTACTTTCGCGTAAAATTGCTGAGCTTGGTATTTATCCAGCAGTGGATCCATTGGATTCTACTTCTCGAATTCTTACCGAGTCAATTCTTGGAAAAGAGCATTACCGTTGCGCACAAAAAGTAAAAGAGCTTTTACAACGTTATAAGGAATTACAGGATATTATAGCGATTCTTGGGATGGAAGAACTTTCCGAAGAAGATAAATTGGCCGTAGGTCGCGCACGTCGTGTACAGCGTTTCCTTTCACAGCCTTTCCACGTAGCAGAGCAGTTTACAGGTATTCCTGGCGTTTTGGTTGACATTAAAGAAACCATCAAAGGTTTCAATATGATTATGGATGGCGAACTGGATCAACTTCCAGAAGCTGCCTTCAACCTTAAAGGAACCATCGAGGAAGCGATTGCCGCAGGTGAGAAAATGCTTGCTGAAGTCTAAGATGTTAAATGAAAAATGTTAATGGTTAATTGTAACCACCATTAACAATTAACCAATAACAATTAACTTATGTATCTTGAAATAGTAACCCCCGAAGCATCCTTAGTTGCTGGAGAAGTAGAAAGCATAACCGTTCCAGGTGTGGAAGGCGAATTCCAAATGCTGAACAACCACGCTCCTATTGTTTCCGTTTTGCAGCAAGGAAAAGTGAAGTTTAAAGGAAATCCGACCATTGCGGAAAATTTTCAGAATAAATTCACCCAAGAAGACGGGAAATGGGTTCTTCAAATTTCTGGCGGAACTGTAGAATGCAACAATAATCGCGTGATGGTTTTGGCGGATTAAACCGTATAAAGCATCAAAATATAAAATCCCAAATTCCTAAATAATGGAGTTTGGGATTTTTTCATGCAAAATCCTTAAAGTTATATTAACACTCCGCTCAATAGTGTAATGAGATTTGTAAATTTACCCCGAAGGAAAACGATATGCAGCTAAAGGAAATAGACAGGGTAAAAACTATTACCAAAGAAGATTTTCTAAACAACTATTTCAAGCCCCAAAAACCTGTTGTTATTGAGCGGTTTGTTGAGGACTGGCCTGCGTTTTCCAAATGGGACCTCGATTATATGGCAGAAGTTGCCGGCTATAAAATGGTGCCGCTTTACGACAACCGCCCCGTGAGCCATAAAGACGGTTTCAACGAGCCACACGCCAAAATGAAAATGCGCGATTATGTGGAACTGCTTAAAAAGGAACCCACCAAATACCGCATTTTTCTTTGGAATATTTTAAAGGAAGTGCCCCAGCTCCAAAAGGATTTTACCTACCCCGATTTTGGCCTGAAATTAATGAAAGGTTTGCCCATGCTTTTCTTCGGCGGAAAGGATTCATACACCTTTATGCATTTCGATATTGATTTGGCAAACATCTTTCACTTTCACTTCCACGGAAAAAAGGAAGTGATTCTTTTTGACCAAAAACAGAGCGACCATCTTTATAAAATTCCACATTCTTTGATAACCCGGGAAGATATAGATTTTGTAAATCCAGATTACGAAAAATGGCCCGCTTTAAAGAAAGCTGAAGGATATATAACACATTTGGAACACGGCAACGTGCTCTATATACCCGAAGGCTATTGGCACTATATGCGCTATGTTACACCGGGTTTTTCAATGAGCCTTCGCGCCATTGCCCACAACCCAAAAAACTTGGCAAAAGCGGTTTACAATATTGCCTTTATGCGCTATTTTGACCAATTTATGCGAAAGTTAAAAGGCCAGAAATGGATTGATTGGAAAAATCAACAAGCTATTGTTCGCACCAATAAAGCACTGTAATCTCTTGAGAATTCAGTATCTTTCCTTTAAATTTTTTCAAAAATGAAAATATCTGTAACTGTATTTGCCCTTCTTTTTATTCAACTAACTTTTGCGCAGGCCTTCTCTGGAAAAGGCGACGTGAAATTCCAAGTCGGAGCTAATTTTCAAAACAACGGCACCGGCATTATGGGAAGCCTCGATTTTGGTCTGGGCGAAAACATATCAGTTGGAATTGCTTCTGTCTATCTACTGGGAGTTGATAAAGTGAGAGATTTGGATGGCAATGAAAAACCCTTTGCAAAATTTGAGGACCGTTTCGACCTAAAAGCGCGTTTCAACGCCAATCTTGGCAACGTGATAAACGTGGACGAAAACTTTGATGTTTATCCCGGTCTTTACGCAAGCCTAAAAAACTTCGGTGGCCACCTTGGTGCGCGTTATTTTTTTACCAGTGGTTTCGGGGTTTTTACAGAACTGAATATTCCTTTTGCAAAATACAATACGAATACTTTAACCCCTGCTGAAAAACTGCACAATCAAGTTTCGGTGAATTTGGGGGCTTCGTTTAATATTTAGTGATCTTTATCCATGGTTCAGCTAAATACGATTGATTAGCAGTAAGTATCGATACCCTTTAAGAAAAATCATAGAGCTTGATTTGTGTTATGTGTTACATTTAGAGACACAAACCAAAATGAAATAGTACAAATGTGCAGGATATGTACATGTTAGCAATAATTTTAAAAAACAAAAGAAACGAATATGAAACAAGGATTTTCAAAAAGGATTTTTATGGCGAAAAAAACAGCCAAAAAAATAATGTTAGCTATAAGAGCCGAAACTTTTGGGAATTTGTATTTTAATACGTGGGAGGCGGTAGATTCAAAGGGAAGCCATCTCCAAACAGCAATGTAATTTTCGAAATGGCTTATTTACTGCTCAATTTCATCATAATTATACCCTTCGTCATATTAAGAAATTTGGATAAAAGGACAATCGAGCCAATTTGAAATAGAAAATTAAAATGGAGATATTCACAAGAAATCTAAACATTGAACAAACCAAAAAAAACTATAAACAAGTTGCCTGGTTTTACAATATATGGAGTTGGTTGACTGAATCTAAAGCAGCAAAAAAAGTGATAGAATTAGCTGATATACGCAATGGGGAACATATAATTGAAATTGCCTGTGGAACAGGAATAGTTTTCAAAGAAATTGTTAAAAGAAATCCCGATGGTCAAAACTTGGGCATTGACTTATCAACAGATATGCTCGCAAAAGCCTTTAAATTACTTGCAAAAGAAGACTCAAAAAGCTATGAATTACATCAAGGAGACATATTTAATCTTCAAATTGGGAATAAATCCTACGATAAATTAGTCAACAATTTTATGATTGATTTGATGCCTGAAGATACGTTCGATACAATATTATCGGAATTTTATAGAATTCTAAAACCTAATGGTGTTGCCGTTATTTCGACATTCTCAAATGGTCAAAGAAAAGTGAACAAATTTTGGGTTTGGATTGCAAAACACTTTCCGAAACTTTTAACCAATTGCCGACCTGTTGAAATAAAAAGTAATCTAAAAAAAATAGGTTTTAAGATTGAAAAGGAGTTTGAAATTAGTCAAAATACATTTCCTTCCAAAGTGTATAAACTGAGAAAAACTAGGAATAACAAAGAAATGTGGTAAAGTAAAAAAAGTTCTTTAATTTTTAACTATTGCCCTTCTATATATCTGACCCATTGAACAGTGTAAGTTTACAACTGGTAGCCCACTCAAAGAATTTGCTATTCAAATTTCATAAACCTTCCCATAAACCAACTCAGGCTCCCACCCGCGATAAAAAAGATAATCAGCGAATTTTTTCCGTTTTTTCTGAAGATTTCTTTCTGAAACCAATTGCTGCAGTCGTTTTTCTGCCAAGGCTTCAAAGGTTTTGTAGTATTCAGAATCTGGAATCTCCTTCAAAGCAATCTGTATGTTGAATTTTGAAATTTGACGCATCTTCAACTCATTCACAATCCTAATTCTTCCCCACTTTTTGGTTCTAAATTTTCCGCGAGCAAAGGCTTGCGCAAACCGTGTTTCATTTAAAAAATTGTATCGCAGCAAGTGATCAATTATTTGGTCAACCGCCAGTGGAATCATCCGCATTTCATAAAGCTTTTGATGCACTTCCTTATGGCAACGCTCTTGGTAGGCGCAGTAGCGCTCCATTCTTTTGGTTGCTTCTTCTACAGTGTATGTCTTGAGGGTGTTCATAATAAAAAGCTAGTGATTTTCAAAACCTAACAGGTCTTAAAGACCTGTTAGGTTTCCTCCGTGTCCTTTGTGCCTACTTTGTGCTCTTTGTGGTAAAATTAACCATAGCGGACACAAAGCTTTACCGCAAAGTTCGCAAAGAAATATTACAACGCTCAGCAATAACTTCAGAAACTTCAAGACACAAAAAAACCCCTTCAAATTAAATCTGAAGGGGTTTTGGTTATTTAATCAATTCACCATCTTTATCGTGAAAGTGATATTCGAGATAGGTATAAGCATCTCGAGGTTGAATTTTTACCCATTTTTTGTGCTCCAAAAACCATTTGGTGCGCACACTTGGGAAACCTTTGGTCAGAAAGGCCGCTATAAAAGGATGCGTATTGAGTGTTATCTTTTTATAGTCTTTTGTGAAAAGGCGTTTTACCTCTTCATTTATTCTATTTACAACAATGATAGGCGCTTCAATTTCCCCGTCAATCACATTGCTGGGATCTTCTTCACGGGTTTTGATGTTCATTTCAGGCCTAACTCGCTGTCGGGTTATCTGTATCAACCCAAATTTGCTTGGGGGCAGAATTTTGTGTTTTGCTCTGTCATCCTTCATTTCATCGCGAAGGTGGTTGTAGAGCTGTTTGCGGTGATTGGCGTTTGCCAAATCAATAAAATCTATCACAATAATTCCTCCCATATCGCGCAACCTCAGCTGTCTTGCCACCTCGGTGGCTGCAATCATGTTCACTTCCAGCGCTGTGCCTTCCTGTGTTTTTTGCTTGTTGCTTCGGTTACCGCTGTTCACGTCTATTACGTGCATTGCTTCGGTGTGTTCAATAACCAAGTAGGCTCCTTTGCTACCTGATACTGTTTTTCCGAAGGAAGTTTTGATCTGCCGATCGATGCCGAATTTTTCAAACATCGGTACATTGGAATCATAAAACTTAACGATATTGTCTTTCTTTGGTGCAATTTCCTGCACATAATCTTTTATTTGCAAGTAGAGGGTCTCATCGTCAATATGTATTGCGGAGAATTGATCGTTGAACATATCACGGATGATAGAGGCTCCCCTGTTTAGCTCGCTCAGCACTTTTGAAGGGTGGTGCGCCCCTTGTAGCTTCTTACACATCGCCGTCCAGCGATCCATAAGGTTCTGTAAATCTTTGTCCAGTTCTGCTACTTTTTTGCCCTCGGCAACGGTGCGTATAATAACGCCAAATCCTTTTGGTTTAATGCTTGTTATCAAGCGTTTCAACCTGTCTTTTTCTTCGTTGCTTTCTATTTTTTGTGAAACAGAAACACGGTCAGAAAACGGAACCAAAACAATATATCTTCCGGCTATGGAAAGCTCGGAACTAATACGTGGTCCTTTGGTGGATATGGGTTCTTTTACAATTTGAACCAAGATGGATTGATTGCTTTTTAAGGCATCATTTAAGTTGCCATGCTTATCAATCTCTTTTTCGAATGGAAAATTATTTAAGGAATAATCCTTTAACTTACCTGAGCTTACGCTTTTCACAAATTTTAATTGCGAAAGTACTTTTGGGCCGAGGTCGTGATAGTGTAAAAAACCATCTTTCTCGTAACCCACATTCACAAAGGCGGCGTTTAGACCGGGAACTGTTTTACGTATTTTGGCGAGAAATATGTCGCCAACCGTAAAATTGTTTTCCTCCTCTTCTTTGTGAAGCTCAATAAGTCTTCCATCCTTTAAAAGGGCAAAATCAACTTCTTGTGAACCGGACCTAATAAATAATTCGTAGTTCACGTTACATTAATTTTGTTGTCCCGATATAAAAATCGGAACGAATTAAACAATATTTTTCACAGGTTTTATTTAAAAACCCGGCGAAACTACACCAAAACCAAAAGCTGGCGGTTGTAATTTCATTTTCAAAGAACGATATTTTGTTTGTTTTATTCGGAAATAGCATCAAAAAGTCACAATTTTCGAAACACTTTTAAAACAGAAAAAGTAGTTTAGAAACTACTTTTTCTTTTTGTGACGGTTAGCGCGACGTCGTTTCTTGCGCTTGTGCGTCGCTACCTTATGTCTTTTTCTTTTTTTACCACTTGGCATACTAAAGTCTTTTTTAATGTCCCGAATTCAATTCAGGGCGGGTTATTATTATTTTATGTCCACGTTGGTTTTTACACCTTCAACAAAAACTTTTGCAGGTTTAAAAGCCGGAATATTGTGGGCTGGTATTTTAATGGTTGTGTTTTTGGAAATGTTTCTTCCTGTTTTTTCAGCTCTTGTTTTGATAATAAAGCTTCCAAAACCTCTTAAATAAACGTTGTCGCCACCTTCCAAGGAATTCTTCACTTCATCCATAAAGGTTTCAACTGTAGCTTGGACTTCATTCTTTTCCATTCCTAATTTTTCTGAAATCTTTGCTACGATATCTGCTTTCGTCATTGCTTTTAAATTTTAATTAATTATTCTTTTACTAGATTTTTTTTAGAGACCGCAAATATACATATTTTAAAATCAATAATTCAAACCTTAATCCTTTAAAATTTAAAGGGATATAGATTAATTTTACCCAATGCCAAAAATAGCGCCGCATTTCTCCAATAAACTCATTTCGTGGTATTTACAAAACAAACGTGAATTGCCTTGGCGAAACACAGTGAATCCATACCGTATTTGGCTTTCAGAAATCATACTGCAACAAACCCGAGTTTTGCAAGGATTGCCCTACTATCTAAAATTTGTGGAAGATTACCCAAAAGTGGAAGATTTGGCCAACGCCCCCGAAGATGAAATTTTAAAACTTTGGCAAGGCTTGGGCTATTATTCCCGCGCGCGAAACTTGCACGCCACCGCAAAATTAATTGCCAAAGAAATGAACGGTAGCTTTCCAAACAACTATAAAGAATTATTAAAATTGAAAGGTGTTGGCGACTATACCGCCAGTGCCATTGCCAGCATCTGTTTCAAAAAACCCGAAGCCGTTGTTGATGGAAATGTGTATCGTGTGCTTTCGCGTTTTTTTGGAATTTACACTCCTATTAATACACCCGTCGGGCAAAAAGAATTTAAGCAACTTGCCCAACAACTCATTGACGAAAAACAGCCGGGAACTTTCAACCAAGCAATTATGGAGTTTGGCGCACGCTATTGTGTGCCACAAAATCCAGATTGCGCAAACTGCATTTTCAATGCCAATTGTGTGGCATTTCAGCAGAAAAAGGTAGCAGGGCTTCCTGTAAAAATAAAGGCGAAACCCATAAAAAAAAGGTTCTTCAATTATATGGTAGTACTTTCAGAAAACGAGAGAACAATCCTACAACAACGAACAAGTAAAGGAATTTGGCAGAAACTTTATCAATTTCCGCTTATTGAAACTTTGAAAGATGTTGATCTTTCATTGCTTAAAGAGCACTCACAATTTCAAGATTTTTCAGAAGAATTAAATATTAAAAATATTTCACTTTTCAACGAGAAAGCTGTGGTTCACAAATTATCGCATCAACATTTATACACACGTTTTTGGATAGTTGAAATTTCCCGCCTCAGCGGGCAGGCCGAAGAAACCGATAGCGCTATTCCAATTTCAGAAGTAAAAAAATACGCTGTTCCGGTTTTAATAGAAAATTTTGTCTCTGAATTTTTTGAAAACTATTGATTTTCTATACTATAAATAGGTGTGACGAGAAATGAATTCATATTAAAATTTAAAAATTGATTATATTTAAAACGCAAAATCTACCTTTGCACAAATTGAAAATGATACAATTATGAGTGGAACACTGAACAAAGTAATGTTGATTGGGCATACAGGCGATGATGTGAAAATGCATTATTTTGAAGGAGGAAACAGTTTAGGCCGTTTCCCACTTGCCACAAACGAAACTTATACAAACAAAACTACAAACGAGCGGGTTACGAATACAGAATGGCATAATATTGTGGTTCGCAACAAAGCTGCGGAGATCTGCGAAAAATACCTGAAAAAAGGCGACATGGTTTATATTGAAGGTCGCCTAAAAACACGCAAATGGCAGGACGACAAAGGTTTGGATAGATATAGCACCGAGATTCACTGTACAGATTTCACCTTTTTGACCCCAAAGGGTGAAAGTAATAATTCTGGCAACGGCAATCCCGAACAAAACGCCCAGAAACCCCAGCCTTCATCGGCCCCACAAAATAACAATTCAGTTTCTGAAGAAGAGGATGATCTTCCTTTTTAATGTTTAACTAAACCCAACAACTTGGACACAGAGCCCCCTGGTTTATTATTCTTTTTTACCGTCTTGGATTTTACCCAAATAACAAGTTGCATACTGCTGGTTGTTCTTTTAGCCTGTTCTGCCCTTATTTCGGGCGCCGAAGTGGCTTTCTTTTCTTTGACGCCTTCAGATTTTGAGACGAATGGGGAAAAATCAATTGCAAAAAAGCTCGGTATTGTTAAGCGATTATTGGAAAAACCCAAGAAACTGTTGGCCACGATTTTGGTTTCAAACAATTTTATAAATATTGCTATCGTACTGATTTTCGACTCAATGAGCGATGTATTTTTTTCGGGAATTCAATCCAATTTTTACGGAATAGATGTTCGCTTTATTGTTGAAGTAGGCGTTGTAACTTTCCTTATTTTGCTTTTTGGCGAAATCCTTCCGAAAATATATGCAAACCGCAACCGTATTTCGTTCGCAGTTTTTATGGCACAACCGCTAAATGTTTTGGACACACTGCTTTCGCCCATCAGTTCGCCTATGCGTTCTGCCACCATTTACCTTCACGATCGCTACGGAAAACAGAAATCCAACATCAGCGTGGACCATCTTTCGCAGGCACTTGAGCTTTCCAATCAAGATACCACTTTCGAGGAACAGAAAATTCTACAAGGAATTGTAACCTTCGGAAATACCGATACCAAACAGGTTATGAAAAACCGGATGGATATTTTTGCACTGAACGAAGAGCAGTCTTTTAAGGAAATTCTGCCAGATATTATCCAGCGCGGTTATTCGCGGATTCCCGTTTACAAAGACAATATAGACAGCATAACGGGAATTCTTTATGTGAAGGATTTGATTCCATACACAGACCGAAAAATCCTAGATTGGAAAACCTTGAAACGCGAAGCCTATTTTGTTCCCGAAAACAAAAAATTGGACGATTTGCTCAACGAATTCAAGGAGCGAAAAATGCACCTCGCCATTGTGGTTGACGAATACGGCGGGACAAGTGGGTTGATTTCTTTGGAAGATATTATAGAGGAAATCGTGGGCGAAATAAGCGATGAGTTTGATGACGAGGATTTGATATTTTCAAAACTCGACGACAATACTTTTGTTTTTGAAGGAAAAACACCGCTGAAAGATTTCTATAAAGTAATAAAACCCGAAGACCCCGAAATTTTTGAAGACGAAAAAGGCGAAGCGGAAACGCTGGCAGGCTTCCTTTTAGAAATTTCAAAAGGCTTTCCGAAGAAAAACGAAGTAATATCTTTCCACAAGTATGCGTTTACCATTGAAGCATTTGAGGGCAAACGCATCAAACAAATAAAACTTACCATTGAAAATCAATAGTCTCATTTTCCTTTTCTTTTCAAGCCTTTTCATCCTTGCCTCCTGTGAAGATGATGTTTTGGTAAAACCTTCGGCCATGCTTCGTTTGGACTATCCAAAACCCAAATACCACACGGTGGAAACGGGTTGTGCCTACAACTTTTCTATGAATGAAAACGCAGTGATGATTCAGAAAAAGCGTTGCGGCACGGATATTTATTATCCAAATATGAAAGCTACTTTATATTTGACGTATCAAAATATTCGGAACAATAATTTAGATTCCTTACTTCAAGATGCCCAAAAATTGGCGTATGACCACACCATTAAAGCAAACAGCATTCCCGAGCAACCTTTTATAAATCCAGATAAAAAAGTGTACGGCATGTTTTATATGATTAACGGCAATGCCGCCACCCAAGCTGAGTTTTACGTAACCGATAGCATTCACCATTTCTTGAACGGCGCTTTATATTTTGACGCCAAGCCAAACTTCGATTCCATCTATCCCGCCGTGATTTATCTTCGGGAAGACATCCGAAAATTGATGGAAACAATTACTTGGGAATAGCACTCTACTAAGGCTACCTCAAAAAAGTTAACAAACCCTTTGCAAAAGGTTCAGCAAGTTTTTGTAACTTTTGACTGTAAAACAAACAGCTATGGTCAAAGTATATTCACGTTACGGTATTTGGATTGCGCTAATCCTGATTGCTTATTTTCTACTTTTAAAATTGATAGGACTGCATCAATACCCCACATTGAGCGCAGTAAACGGGCTGATTTTTGGGTTAGGCATCTATTTGGCTCTCAAAAAATACAAAAGCCGAAAAAATAATTTCAAATATGAAAAAGGATTTGAGGTCGGGCTTCTTTCCGGTGGAATTGCCTCCATCATATTTACAGTTTTTATGGCCATCTATATGTACCAAATAGACACTGAATTCGCAGCAGGTATCATGAAAAGATGGAATCTTGATTATGACCTTGGAACTTTTATGCTGCTTTTTACTATTCTAATCATGGGTTTCGCCACTACTTTGATTTTGACTCTCGCCTTTATGCAACTTCTCAAAAATTCATGGAACACCCAGGATGGAAACAGGAACACCATGAAATAAAAGTTCCAAATCTCAAATTCCAAATTCCAAACCTGCTTTTTGGCTGTTAGGTTCCAAAAAAAATTGAAACTGAATCGTTTGGCCGATTGGTTCTGAAAAGATTAAATAAAAAACACTTTGCCGTTTCCATTTTAAAAATTATATTTGCAGCCCCCTACGCAAACCGTGTTTGCTTCGGAGGCTAAGGCCCCCGCAAACGTTAGGGAAATTTAAGTTTAACTAATTTTATAAACGATTCGCTATGTACGCAATTGTAGAGATAGCAGGGCAGCAAGTAAAAGTTGCGAAAGACCAAAAGGTTTTTGTTAATCGTTTGCCAGTTGAAGAAGGAAAAAAAGTGTCTTTTGACAATGTACTTCTTATTGGTGACGGAGACAATATTACCATTGGCGCCCCCGCTATAGACGGAGCTCAAATAGGAGCCAAAGTCGTAAAACACCTAAAAGGTGACAAGGTTATTGTATTCAAAAAGAAAAGAAGAAAAGGTTTCCGTAAGAAAAACGGTCACCGTCAGTATCTTTCTGAAATAATAATCGAGAGCATTGTAGCTTCAGGAGCTACACCTGCCAAAAAAGAGGAAGCTAAAGCAAAACCTGAAAAGCCTAAAAAAGAAACCAAGCCAGCCGCTACAAAAGTAGAACCTAAAAAGGACACTGCATCAGCCGCCACTAAAGCTAAGGTTGACAAAGTAAAAGCCGTAGCCAAACCTGAAACCAAAAAAACAACTTCTACTAAAAAAGAGGTTGAGGTTAGCGAAAACTTGGTAACACGTGCAGAACACCGTGCAGACGAAGCCCACATCGAAATAAACATCGATAAAGTGCTTCACAGCATTGGCACTGCATTAAAAACTGACGCGGACGATCTTAAATTGATCAACGGAATTGGTCCAGTTTACGAAGAAAAATTGAACGAACTTGGTATTTATACCTTCGAGCAAATAAGTAAACTTAAGGCTGCAGACCGCGACGCTCTTTCAGCGATTGACGGTATTACCCGTGAAAAGATTGAAGCTGACGAATGGGTAAAGCAGGCTAAGGAATTGTTGAAAAACAAATAAACCGAAATCATTAATTAAAAAATTATAAACCATGGCTCACAAAAAAGGAGTTGGTAGTTCCAAAAACGGTCGCGAATCAGAATCAAAACGTCTTGGCGTTAAGATTTTCGGAGGGCAGGCTGCTATTGCTGGAAATATCATTGTAAGACAAAGAGGAAATACGCACCACCCAGGTGAAAACGTATATGGTGGAAAAGACCATACCTTGCATGCGCAAGTTGATGGCCTAGTAAAATTCACCAAAAAGAAAGATAACAAGAGCTACGTTTCCATCGTTCCAAACGCGGAGGCATAGTATAAAATCATCTTGTTAAAATATCAAAAACCTTCGCAGTAATGTGGAGGTTTTTTTGTTTTAGCGCACAAGCTGTTTTGAAAATTCAGAAAAGGAAATAGGATCATTTAAAAGTATCCATTTCTCATCCTCAGGATAGTGTGAATAGATAAAATCTGAAGGCCTTGTTAGAAACCAAAAATCATCTGGCCTATTGCCACTACCGTTGCTTATGGCCCAGGTAATGTCCAGAAGTTGCCATTTGCCATTGAGTTTTATGGCGTTCCATGTATGGTCTGGTTTTTTACTTTTTCGTGCTCTTCCTGTGTAATCTTTAGTATATCCATGGACCACTTCCGCAGAAATACCTACATCTTCACATAAATTTTTAAAGAGGAAAGCAAACCCACCACAAAGTGCCATTTTTCGTTCCAAAACCTTTTTTATCACATTTTCTTCGGAAATGTAAAATTCCTTTTGAAGTTTTACATTCCTGCGCAATTCATTGTCATATGAAATATTGGCAGCAATCCATTTATAGATAGCCGTTGCCTTTTCGGTATCAGTAACTGCATTTTTCGTAATCTTAAAAGCAAGTGTTTTGGTGGAAAAAGAAGCGTTGTTTTCCTTCGGAAGTGATTTTTTATAAGTTCTGTTATTGTCTATCACAGCACCAATCTGCCCATAGGTATTGAAGCCGAAACCCATAAGTAAAATTGAAAGAAAGAAAATTGGTCTTTTCAGCATATCGAATTTGTTATTATGCTGTAAACGAAATAATAGGGATTATATTGAAAAATGTTGCCGTTATAAATTACTTGAGCAGCTCTTTTAAATCTACTTCTGACACATTTAGCAAGCCAACTTTGGGAAGGCGTTTGGTAAGCTCCCTCCAGTTGCTATCTTTTTTATAGATGTTTTGAAGCATTTCCGCAGCGCGTTCTATTTGTTTATCGTTTGCCAAAGTAATTGCCGTCCAATATTGCATTTCTAAGTTTTCGGGAAACATTTTCATGGCGGCATTGTATTCGTCCATTGCGCTTTTCATTTCGTTTTTTTCAACATATAAATCGCCTTGATTCATATGCTCGTAGGCCCGAAATACTTTTAAAAGTCTGTCAATTTCAGGAATTGGATTTTCAGCGTCATCTACCCTTAAATCAATCAGCTTATCATTCCAAGGTTCCTTAGAAGCTTCTGCAGCAAAGACCAACAATGCGGCAGATTGTTTTCCGCGAATGTCGCCGCCCGCTTGTTGTGCGGCTTGCAACACTGCAACCATTTTTTCGGCCAAAGGCATTTCGCCGTGCTCTTTCCAAGCCTTTTCCATAGCTGGAACTACTTTGTTGTTCAACATCATATTTGCTTGCACCGAAAAGTTTTCGCCATTGGCGTGACCTGCGTAATCTATACAACTTTTGCCCGTGTGTGTTGCAACCCTACCTTGTTTGTCCAAAATGGCGACTTGCCGAAAATCGCGTCCTTCGTCATCGCTCAACAAAATGTCCATCGTTTCTTGGGGAGATTTTCCCTGCTTCAATAAATCTAAGCCACGAATCCCAAAGGATTTATTGGTAAAGGATTGTGTAGCTACAACGCCCACACCAGCTTCGCCCCAAGAAACTGCTGTGCCCACACTAAACCAATGACTTTGCACTGCTACTGCCATTTCACCGGTTTTGGCATCGCGGGCAACAATGGAAAAAGTATGTGCTAAAGGATCGTTAGGTTTCAAAGTTTGTGAATTCATTTGAAAAATTGTGGCAATTGCAAGTAATGAAAGAATAGTCTTCATAGAATTAGGTTTTATATCTCTAAAGATAAATGATTTAGCCTTTTTAAAATCACAATCTAGAAAATTTCAGAAGTCACAAAAAAACCCCACAAGATGCGAGGTTTAAAACAGACTTTCCAGAAATATTCAAAGTACAATTTCCCAGATTGAATGAGAAAGCGAAAAACCTCAACTTCTATATATGTAAAGGCCTAGGGCTCTGTTATCCTTTTTTAGACCACACATTGGAGAGTGGCCCTTCCAAGCTCGCGCTCATAAATTCACGATTCATGCGCGCAATGCTCACAAGTGTTATGCCTTTTGGACATTCAATTTCGCAGGCTCCAGTGTTGGTGCAATTTCCAAAACCTTCTAAATCCATTTGTTTTACCATATTCAGCGCACGCTCCGTAGCTTCAATCCTTCCTTGAGGCAACAGCGCAAATTGGCTAATCTTGGCAGAAGTGAACAACATAGCACTAGCGTTCTTACAGGCCGCCACGCAGGCGCCACATCCGATGCAGGCAGCTGCATTGAATGATTCATCGGCATCGTGTTTGTTTACGGGAATAGAGTTGGCATCAATTGTATTTCCAGAAGTGTTCACGGAAATATAACCTCCAGCTTGCTGAATTCTATCAAACGCACTTCTGTCCACCACCAAATCCTTAATTACAGGAAATGCTTTTGCACGGAATGGTTCAATAACAATAGTATCGCCATCGTTGAACATTCGCATATGCAACTGGCAAGTTGTAACCAATCTATCAGGTCCGTGAGGCTCGCCATTGATTTGCAATGAGCAACTTCCGCAGATTCCTTCACGACAGTCGTGATCAAAAACCACGGGCTCTTCGCCTTTGTTTATTAAACCTTCATTGAGAACGTCAAGCATTTCTAAGAATGACATATCGCCTTCTATTCCGTCAATAGGATAGGTTTTTAGTTCTCCTTTAGCTTTGTTATTTTTCTGTCTCCAGATTTTGAGTGTTAACTTCATGTTGTTAAAAGTTAATTGTTATTTGTTAATTGTGGCTTGCCTTTCAAATTTGATAGATGCATTTTATTTATTGACTTTTTTGCCACTATATTATTATTTATTATCTCTCGCTTTCTTTAAGTAATTGATATATCCGTTTAATACGGCGAGACAATCGTTTATTTGCTTTTTATATTTCTGATATTCTTCTTCAGTAATATAACCTTCATCTAGGGAGGTTATAAATTGATCTAATAATTCATATAAAGAACCTCGGGAGGTTCTGCAATATTGAATATTTTCTTTATGATGAAATCTTCCATAACCTTCGGAAATATTGTGAGTTACTGATCGGGAAGCTCTTCTCATTTGAGAAACCAATTCATAATTTTCAAAATCTGGAAACCTAATGATTAATTGTTTGACATCATTTCTTAATTGTCTTCCCATTTTCCAACAATTCAAATCTTCAAAGCTCTTAATCTCTCCCATTTTTAGTGTTAATAGATCAAAGGTAATTGTTGATTGTCTCTAATTATTTTTTGAGACGTCATTTGTAAAAAGTCACAAACCCACAATTAACAAATAACGCTTAACAATTAACACTATTTATAACTACGCGCCTTAACTTCAATATTTTCGTAATCCAACTCTTCTTTGTGAAGCACTTCATTCCCTGGGTCTCCAGTGTATTCCCATGCGGCGACGTACATAAAGTTTTCGTCGTCGCGGAGGGCTTCACCTTCGTCAGTTTGGTATTCTTCACGGAAATGGCCACCTGCAGATTCATTTCTGTGGAGTGCATCTTTTGCGAACAATTCGCCCAATTCCAAGAAATCTGCAACGCGGGTGGCTTTTTCAAGCTCGGCGTTCATTTCGTTCATTTCTCCAGGAACTTTTACGTCTCTCCAGAATTCTTCGCGAAGTGCTTTAATGTCAACCATTGCTGACTTTAAATCTTCGGCGTTTCTTGCCATTCCACACTTGTTCCACATTATTTGGCCCAATTTTTTATGGAAATGATCTACGGAATGTGTTCCTTTATTGTTTATCAATTTCTCCAAAAGTTCACGAATCTTGTTTTCGGCTTCGTCAAACTCCTTGGTGTCCGTTGGTATTTCTCCAGTTTTAATATCTTTTGAAAGATAATCGCCAATGGTGTATGGCAGCACAAAGTAACCATCCGCCAAACCTTGCATCAGTGCCGAAGCACCCAAACGGTTTGCACCGTGATCGCTAAAATTGGCTTCACCAAGCACATAACAACCTGTTATGGTGGACTGCAAATTGTAATCTACCCAAATGCCGCCCATAGTGTAATGCACCGCGGGATAGATCATCATTGGGGTTTCGTACGGGTTTTGGTCAACAATCTTCTCGTACATCTGGAAGAGGTTTCCGTATTTCTCTTCAATTACTTGCTTTCCAAGTTTTGTAACTTCTTCTTTGGAAGGATTGTGGTTTCCGTGGATGCCTGCGCGTTCCTTTCCGAAGCGTTCAATTGCCGAAGCAAAATCCAGAAAAACGGCCTGTCCAGTTTTGTTAACGCCAAAACCAGCGTCGCAACGTTCTTTTGCGGCACGCGATGCAACATCACGAGGAACAAGGTTTCCGAAGGAAGGATATCTTCTTTCCAAATAATAATCACGCTCTTCAGCTGAAAGATCGTTCGGTTTTTTCTTGCCGCTGCGGATGGCTTCGGCATCTTCTTTTTTCTTTGGAACCCAGATACGTCCGTCATTCCGAAGCGATTCAGACATCAAAGTCAATTTACTTTGATGGTCGCCAGAAACAGGAATACAGGTTGGGTGAATTTGTGTATAACAAGGATTTGCAAAATAAGCCCCTCTTTTATGAATTTTCCAAGAAGCGGTAACGTTGCTTCCCATTGCGTTTGTGGAAAGATAGAAAACGTTTCCGTAACCTCCCGAAGCAATAACCACGGCGTGTGCGGAATGTCTTTCTATTTCACCTGAAACCAAATCGCGGGCAATGATTCCTCTTGCTTTGCCATCAACGATTACCAAATCGAGCATTTCATGACGGTTGTAGGGAGTTATTTTTCCGCGGTTTATTTGGCGGTTCATTGCGGCATAAGCACCTAAAAGTAGTTGTTGCCCTGTTTGTCCTTTCGCATAGAAAGTACGGGAAACCAAAACGCCACCAAAAGAACGGTTGTCTAACATTCCGCCATATTCGCGGGCAAAGGGAACTCCTTGTGCCACACATTGGTCAATGATATTTGCTGAAACCTCAGCCAGACGCCAAGTGTTGGACTCTCGCGAACGGTAATCGCCTCCTTTCACGGTATCGTAAAATAATCTATAGATGGAATCGCCATCGCCTTGATAGTTCTTGGCTGCGTTGATACCTCCTTGTGCGGCAATGGAGTGTGCACGGCGCGGAGAATCTTGATAGCAAAATGTTTTTACATTATAGCCCAATTCTGCAAGGGTTGCGGCGGCACTACCACCGGCCAATCCAGTACCTATAACTATTACGTCTATATTCCGCTTGTTGGCAGGGTTTACCAAATGGATATCGTTTTTATGTTTTGTCCACTTATCGGCTATGGGTCCTTTTGGGATTTTGGAATCTAATTTCGACATTGCATTTTGTTTTAGTGGATTTGATTAAAGTGAAGGTAAAGGGCGATGAAAATAAAGCCTAACGGAATAAAAATTGCGTAAAACTTGGTAAATCCTCTCAACCCCTTTGAGTATTTATTGTTCCAACCCAAACTTTGGAAAGACGATGAAAAGCCGTGCCAAAGGTGAAGCGCCAACAGTATAAAAGCTAAGCAGTAAAGCCCTATACGTACCGGACTTTCGAATTTATGAACCAGTTCAGTATAGTAGTGTGTTGGATCGTCAGGCACTACATTGATGTACTTATTGGTAATTTCCGGCACCCAAAAATCGTAAAAGTGAAGTCCTAAGAAGGCTAAAATAACAGCCCCACTGATAAGCATATTTTGCGATGCCCACGTGGAATTCGTATTCCACTTAAATGATTTGTATTTAATCTTACGGGAATTTCTGTTACGGATTTCCAATACAAATCCCATAACAAAGTGAAATACCACTCCAAAAATCAATATGGGTTGAAGGATAAACTGTACAACACCATTAGTCCCCATAAACTCAGACCAACTATTGAAAGTGTCCGGGTCTATGACCGAGGTTATGTTGATGGTAAAATGTTGTGCCAAGAAAAAGACAAGAAACAAGCCGGAAAGTGCCATAGCTACTTTTCGGGCAATTGAAGAGGATAGTATTGCCATTATGGTTTTATTTCAAGAATAGTTACACAAAAATACATTTCAAACGGCTTGTTGCCAAACATTCTTAATTGTTTAAAACCTATTTAGAATGGGTTTAAATACATTGCGTTACTTAACCTCCAATTCGGAGGTTGCGGTTTTCCCGTTTACTGCAACATTCACTTTATATTTCCCTTTTGGAAGATAGTATTTTCCGTTTTCGGCTTTCTTTATTTTTGTGTCATTCTTCTCTAATTGCTTGCTTGCTTTTCCTGCCCGTCCGGCAGGCGGGTCAGGAATGGATAGGTCATAATCCAATTCATTTACACCTTTTGTGGCATCAACAGAAAGATTCTGCAGCTCCTTTCCATCTTTGGTATTGATTGTTATGGCTGCTTTTCCGCTTTGTGGGCTGTAAAATTGAATTTTAATTTTTGGCTCATTAACTTCTCCCCAAGCGCTCCATTTACTTCCCCAGCGGGGGGAATAATTTACTGCTTCCAATTGAGAAATAACAATTTCGTTTTTATTGGTTTCGTTCAATTTTTGAAGCAACGCAATATCTGCAACATAAAGCGATCTTCCGTGGGTTCCCAAAACCAAATCTTTTGCTTCTGGTTGAATTACCAAATCATGCACCGCAACATTTGGAAGCTCTTTTGAAAACACTTCCCAACTTTCGCCGCGATTGAAAGAAACATAAGCCCCATTATCCGTTCCCAAGTAAAGCAGATTTTCATTTGCGGGATCTTCCTTTATCACATTTACTGGGGAAGCAGGCAGATTGCTACTGATGTCCTTCCAAGTTGCACCATAATTTTCGCTCATGTACACATAGGGCTTAAAATCATCCCAACGATAGCCGTTCAGCGTAACGTAAACGCGCTCTTTTTTATGTGAAGAAGCAACCACGCGGCTCACCCATAAATCTTTCGGAATTGTTGTTGAAATATTTGTCCAATTTCCACCCGCATCTTTCGAAATAGTTACCAATCCATCGTCGCTTCCAGTATATAGCAATCCAAATTGAAATGAGGATTCGCTGATAGTTGTAAGGGTTCCGTAAGCCACATTTCCGGGTTTTCCGCCCTGCGTTAAATCATCTGAAATTGCCGTCCAATCATCGCCTTGGTCCATGCTTCGCATCAATTTGTTTCCGCCCAAATAAAGAATATCCTGATTGTGCGGACTCAACAAAATAGGTGTTTGCCAGTTGAAACGGTACGGACTATCGCCCAACTCGTGTTTAGGCTGAATGTTTACTGTGGTGTCCTTCGCACGGTCCAGTCTATAATAATTTCCAAACTGAAATCCCGTGTAAACTATATTGCTGTTTCGGCTGTCAATTTGGACTTGCATGCCGTCGCCCCCAAAGATGAATTCATACGGATATTTTCCTTCCTGCAACCAACCAGTACTTGCCTCATAATCGTGGGGGCCAACCCAAACGCCATTGTCCTGCAAGCCACCGTAAACGTTATAAACTTTTTCGTGATCTACATTTACGGAGTAAAACTGCCCAACCGCTGGAGCGTTGTTTTTTATCCACGTTTTGCCATCGTCATAACTTATGTTTACGCCGCCATCGTTGCCATCAATCAAATGGCCGGGCATTTTTGGATCTATCCAAAGTGCGTGGTGATCACCGTGAACGTTATCGGCATCAATGCTTGTAAAGGTTTTTCCGCCATCAGTAGATTTTAAAATTGGTACGCCATACACATATATTTTATTCGCATCATTAGGGTCCACGTGAATTTTTCCGAAGTAATAGCCGTAGGAATAATACAAATCATCCAAAAAACCGTCGTGGGTTTTCTTCCAGCTTTTCCCGCCATCGGTACTTTTGTAAACCTCAGCACCAATAACAGGCGTGTCAAAAAGTGCGCTGTTGGCATCTTCTAAGTATTTCGCCAAATCCTCAGGTTTTACAGTGCCTACACGCACCATTTGTTTTACATTTTCTGAACGATATTTTTCCTGAAAGCCGTTCATTTTTAAAAATTCGTTCAGTTTTTTATCATCCAAAGCAAGAAAGGCAGCCACGTCCATGTCTTTAAAATCATCCTTGGTGAGGATATCTGTTTTCTCCTTTTTGGCTTCTTCCTTCCTGTGAAATTGGTTATCAACAATTAAATAAACCGTATTGTCATCCACCACGGCGGTGCCCATACGGCCCATTCCTTTACCTATGGGCAAACCACTGTTTTCAGTAGAAACTTTGGTCCAAGTGCTGCCGGCGTCGGTGCTTTTATAAACACCACTACCCTCGCCACTACCCTCAAAATTCCAGGCTTTGCGGTCTTTGTCCCAGGCGGTGGCGTACATCGTATTGAAGTTTTTAGGGTTGGTGGAAATTTCAATAATGCCCGTTTGATTATTGATAAAAAGTGTTTTGCGCCACGTTTTTCCGCCATCGGTAGTTTTGAAAACCCCGCGCTCCTCGTTGGTGGAATACAAATGCCCCACCGCACCCACTATCACTTCATTGGGGTTGGAAGGGTTTATAAGAATACTGCTAATGTGGTGGCTGTCCGCAAGCCCCAAGTTTTGCCAAGTTTTGCCTTTGTCATCGCTTTTCAGCAAACCGATTCCTGAGTAGGAAGAACGGGAAGCATTCACCTCGCCCGTACCAACCCAGATGGTGCCGCTCTGCCAATCTACCGCCACGCAACCCACGTTTTGGGTGGGGCTGCTGTCCATTACGGGCGCGAAGGAAGTGCCGTTGTTGTTGGTGTACCAAACTCCACCACTGGCGTAGCCCACATAAAACTCTGTGGGATTGTTTGGGTTTACGGCAAAATCTACCACCCGGCCACTCATAATGCTTGGGCCAATGCTTTTAAAGGGCAGGTTTTTAACAGGAGATGCCTGCGCCAGTTGTGTTTTTTGGGTGATGCCACTTGCCACGGTTGTTGCGGGAGTAGCTGGCTGTTGCGAAAAAGCTACCGCAGTAGCCAGGCAGAGTGCCGAAAGGAAAAGTTTGTTCATCGGGATTGGTTTTGAAAAGATGAAGGTACTTAAATGGGGTGGGTTTTGCAAGAGCTATAGAAACGAAGGACGAGGTGTGAGAGGCGAGCTATAAAAACAATAAAATTGTTGAATAAGAATTATTGATGCCCTAATTAATTGGGCATCGACAGGCAATTACAGCTGCTTTCAGAACGATAGTCAAGCAGTTTTGCAAGCCAAGTTTTGATATATTGGAAAAAAGATTGTTTTCTTAGGTTTTAATGAGCTATCTATGGGATATAGTAGGCTTATACTAGGCTTATACTAGGCTTATATACGGGTGAACCTAGGCAATGACCCGTCCTAAAATAACTATTGACCCGAAAAAAGACAGGATGGTAGGGAGGATGAGTAGTGTGGATGGCTTGTGTTTTGTGGGTATGTGGACTTGTTGGTTTAGTTTACTCTCTTTTTCTGATAATGAGGACTTCATCATCAGAAAATTCCATCCAAGCTAGATCATATAAATAATGGAACATTTTGTTCTGGGAGTTAATATGGTAATGGGTGTGGTATTTGAATCGGAATTTTTTCTTCTCCAGTTGATTTCTATATATTTTTACCTGAGTCTTATTTTCGCCCAACAGTTCCCAAAGTATGGCATAATTTCGTTTTAAATAGCCGTTTATTTCTATTGCAGCGGTCTTGCTGAGGTAGCGCACATTTTTGTGGTAGTGGTTTTTACAGCCAACGGAGCAGAAGACCATATCGGTTCTGCCGTGGAGTAATTTTTGGCAAATTTTGCATTTTCTTTCCATAGTATTCCCAACTATACCTACAAATATAACTTATTAGTTCTTAACGGCTATAAACACTTACTACCGATTTGGACCCCGCCAGTGGTTTTTTAATATTTATTTTTGAATAATCAATTTCGTCTTAGCTATGGACAACAAGGAAGAACATACCATTATTATGTACCGACCTCCCGCAACTGCCGGACGGATTAAGTTTTTAATCCCATATGTGCTCAAGGCTGAAAGGGACGCTTTTAAAAAGCTGAACGGTTCATTTTACCACCCTAACCAAAAGTTATGGAGCTTGGTGAACACCCAGGCCAATGTTGATTTGGTGAAGGGTCTCTTTGGAAATAAAATGCAAATTGCGGATTTGAGCCTTGTGGCCAAAATACCCAAAGTTGTTGTTTCAGATAAAATACAGGCTGAACTGGACCGGAATCACCAAAAAATGGTGTTGAAGGGGTTCAGTGCTTCCACCATTCGGAATTATCAGCACGCTTTGAGCCAGTTTTTTAGTTATTTTGAAACGGCCGATTACAAGGCCGTTAGCAAGGAACAGATAGAGGGTTTTGTGTTTCAACTTATTAGCAAGTATAAAATAAGCGAGCAAAGGCAAAACCTGCTTATCAATGCGATAAAGTGTTATTATGAACACACTTTGGAGATGCCCAGGGAATACTACAATGTTACCCGCCCTAAAAAGAGCCAAGATCTGCCCAATGTGTTGAGTGTTGAAGAGGTGCGTGCACTGTTGAACCACCCTACCAATATTAAGCACAGAGCCATACTTAATATTATTTATGCCGCCGGTTTACGTATAGGCGAAGTGGTTCGGCTACGGGTAAAGGACATTCGCAGCGATGATGGTTACATTTTTGTAAAGGACAGTAAGGGGAAAAAGGACAGGCATACGGTGTTAAGTCCGATACTTTTAGAGCTACTACGTGAGTATTACCGCCAACACCGCCCGAGTTATTGGCTTTTTGAGGGGCAGGACGGCGGGCAATATTCCGCCAAGAGCATACAGAATATTTACAGAAAGGCGGTTAAGGAAACCAAGAGCAACCCGTGGAGTACGCCACACACCCTGCGCCACAGCTTTGCCACCCATTTAATGCAACAAGGCGTAAACATTAGGTATATACAAAGCGCTTTAGGGCATTCAAGCAGCAAAACCACAGAGGTTTATACCCGCGTTTTGGGTATCAGCAACAAAACTTTAAAGAGTCCTTTGGATACTTTATTTGAAACGGTTACATTTGGTAGTAGCAATACGAAGTGATTGTGGCGTACAAGTAAAATATATCAGCCATAACCTCACGAACACATTCGTATATAACTATGTTGTCCGCAATAACCTCAGCGGGACACAGGCTCGATTTCGTGAAAACTCATTGACGAGCCTGCGCCCCGCTTTCGGATACGGGTAACGAAACACCGCGAAAAGCGGAATTTCCACTGTTCCCCTAATTGCGGACAACGACTGGGGGCTATTCTTTTTAAAAACCGCTTGCAACTTCTAAAAATCGAAGCTGACTATGATTAAAAAAAGTAAGGCAATAAAAATACTAAAAAAACAAAAAAACAAATTGGACAATCCAGGGTATCAAAATTCGACTTGGATTTTACAAACAAGGACTTATATAACAAAATTTTTTGGATACAAGTCGGAACAATGGATGCATATAGCTTCTTTTAGTTTTACATCTTCATTTAGGGAAACAAATTCATTGCAAAAAAGTTTAAACGTTCGATTAATTAAAGATTTTTTAGATGACTGTATTGAAACAATTAAGGATGTAGGACTAACCAAAGAGGAGAAGAAAAATTGGTTTTTTCTAATGCCTAATTGGGTTATAACCGTGGTTATTCCATCTCTATGTCTTTTGTCTTTTTATATTGGTCTAATTGTTTCTAACCAGCAGAATGTTGATTTAAAACAAGAAAACAAAGAATTAAAACAATCAATCTTGATTTCTACCAAAGACTTGTCCCAACCAAAAGAAGAAAACCAAAGCAACCCAAAGCAAAAATAAATGTGATAAACTCATAATTTTTAGATTATTGACTTTGTTTTAGATGCAGATATTGAAAATTGATTTAGGCTTTTGCTTACTTACCACCGACATACCCTTACGGAGAGCAAGTTTGCGGATAGGCTTGGTTTTGTACCACCAAATGCAGGCTTAAATTTTCAATATCTGCGCTGTGTTCATTGCTTTTTTATTAAATTAGTTGTTGAATCCTTTTGACTACTGCGGACAACAAGTGCTATAATTCATTGCTTAGGCAATGGCGGTTTTTTAAAAGTTCGTTACTTACGTGGCTACTCTCGCTTGCCGAAAATGGCAACCGACCGCCACACGCAACGAAGCATAGCCCCCAGTCGTTGGCAATAATTTAAAACTAAAACTTTCATATGAAAAACATAATCTACATTTCATTACTTCTTATCAGTTATTTAAGCAATGGACAAAATGGTATCTTAAATGATTCTATTTTAAAACCTGGAATTTATTTAACAGTTGACCAAATTGTAAATAACCGTCCTATTCCAGCTCCAAATCTCATCTTTGAAAAAGATAGTGTTCATACTATGGTCAATTGGAAGAATAAAGACATATACATTTATCATTTGAAAATTTCTTGGCAACAAGCTGAGCAAACCACAAAACAGGGAGGAATATTAGGTTTTTGTGATGGAGAAAACGTCTATTTATCTTCAACATTTAAAAAAAGTGATAGAGGACGATCATTTTACAAGGCTGAGCAAATTTGTCATTTCCTGTATTATGAAGGAATTAGTCTAGTATACATAAATTCTCGCCCAGATCCTTTTGACAACTCTAGTCATTATTCACAAAGTATAGTCGATTTAAATAAAAAAGAGTTGAACATTGACGTAAATAACTCTAAGTTTAAAAAAATCATTTCTGACAATCCTAAATTACTTGATGAATTCAAAAATGATGACGATAAGTCCACGGTTTATAAAGAGTATTTAAAAAATTATTGTAATGAATAAAACTATTGCCAACAATGGTAACCGTTGCACAACCCCATAATTTTTAAAAACCGAACCAATATAAGCCGCTTTAAGCGGCTTTGTTTTTTTGTTCAGGCTTGAAAATGGGCAAGATTTGGAACCCTTAAAAGGAGTGCCTTACGTTTGTGGA
>JAENXC010000034.1 GCA_016649715.1 Flavobacteriaceae bacterium
CTCAAGGGAGAATCATTAAGAAAAGGAGCTTTAAAGAACGAATAACATTAATTTTTTATATAATTGCAGTATCTTTCAAAGTGGCACTGTTTGACCGAAACAGGTGGCACCATCACTCCGAAATAGCCAAAATGCAGTAAACTTTTCATTTAATTATTCTATGAGTTTAAGGATTTTTATGGTCATCCTTCTATCTATTATTACTGCACAGCCACTTAATATTTCAATTTTAAAACCTAATTCTGTTGCCTTCGCTTATGATATTAAGTTCTTATTAACGCATAATCCTTTGGCGACCCTTATAACAATTTGTGTTGTAGTGATTTTTCTGTTACCCATTCATTTTAAATACAGAATTAGAAAATTGGGAGAGTTCTACGAAAAAAAAGCCCTCATCAACAAGCTTATTATTAAAGATGATTATGGGATATTTAAAGATGATTTTCAACAAATTATGGAACAAAATATTTCGAAATACAACAAAACAGTTTGGACTAATCTTGAACCTCACCTAGAAAAATTAAAAGAAATAAATCCCAAAAAATATCATCTTCATTTTGCGGAAATAAAAAAAGAATTAGCAGCTGAAAGAATTTCTAAATATGAATATTGGGCAGATCCACCTTATCGTACAATTCGAAAAACAAACTCTAAAAATGCACTTCCAGAAAGTGATTTACTCAATCAAATTCACACTATAATAGATTGACAACATTTATAATAATAATCATTATTATTTCCCTAATCTTTATTTTTTTTAAGCTAAAAAATAAGGTTGATAACGATATTGTAGAGAATACGAGCCCTAAATCTAATACTACTGAAAATAACATAATCAAAGACAAAATAAATTGGAGTAAGGATGAAGATGGAAAGGAATATCGATCAGTCCAGAAAAAAAAAGAAGTACCGCGAAAAACTTATATTAAGGCACATTTAAACGGAAAATACTGGGGTGAAATAGATGAACATTATTCTAATCAATTTGAAAAATCTAACTTTTTTGAATTTAATATCTATGAGGTAATATTAAATGATGCGATTTATAAAACAGATGTCCCCTTTCAGTTAAAAGAAGATTTAAGAATACCGAGAGAAAAACTACCGAAGCTATTGAATGCCATTTTGGAAAAAAATGGTAAAACCTATGAGATAAATCTTCACGAACCTATTTTTAGCGATATTGAAATTAATCGAAAATTACACCAAACTGATGGAAAGCAAGTATTTGGAACTATTGACGCGACTGTAACAGGGTATTTACTTGATTTCGTTACTGAATATTATTTTGAAAAAGAATACAAAGTATTAATTCCAGAAAGTATCCCACCCCCTCCGAAGGAAGAGCCCAAACTTATAAGAACTCTAACGCCCACAGGGAATGTTGACTATAACGCAAATTATAGAAGAACAGAATATTATTATTCTGACTATAAAAAAACTTATTGGGGTGATTGGAAATATAAAAAAACATCTCAAAACTTTGACACACAAAGCTGCTTCTCTACACTAATAGGAATCGTTTCGGGAATCATTGGTATAGCATTTATATTGATGCTCTTACCACAGTTTGCTTTTTTTATTCCTTTACTCCTAATTGTCTTTTTACTGTATATAATACCCCCAAGAGTTTATCTATGGTTATTTAGAATTTTAGGAATGCTGCTACTTTTATTTTTCATAGTTAGCTTAGTGCAACTTTTCACTTCCCACTCAAATACTTTAACTCCAAAACCCGTTGTTGTCAATCACCCCGAAGAAACTAAACCACAAATAGAGCCAATAGTTGATTCGATAAACAATACAACAGTTAGAGACACCCTAATAACGCATTTTCGAGTATGGCAAGATTATGAGAATAACACCTATAAAGGTAAAATCTGGACTAAAAAAAGCGATTATCTAAAGACACAATATTTCAAGCAAAAATATTCATTAGACGCAAATACAGAAAAGGCTTATGACTATATGATATATTCGCTCAAAGAAAATGATAAAAATAACCTCAATGGCATCTATCAATTATTTGATAGCATTCAAAATAAAAAAAATCTTTCACGGATAAAATTTGCAGAACTAATCGTTACGTTTATTCAAGATATTCCTTATACCGTTATACTTCCGGATGCATGCAATCCAAATTTATATGATGACAGGTTTATCCGGGAATATTTATCTGCACCCAACTCGAAATGTGCTGGTTTTGAAAAATTTGGCATTAACTCTCCTGTTGAATTTATGTCCAATCTAAATGGAGATTGCGATACGAGAACATTATTATTATACACAATGCTTTCACATTATGAATATGATATTGCTTTACTTAGCAGTGAATATTATAGCCATTCGATTATTGGGATTAACCTTCCCATTAACGGTATAGCTTATCAATATCAAGACCAAAGATATGTGCTTTGGGAAACAACTGCCCCTAATATTAGGCCAGGGTTATTACCAAAAGGGATTTCTAACTTAAATTATTGGCGAATATCATTAAAATCAAAATAATATGGATACAACAAAAGTAGTCTCACTAACACTCATCGGAATTATTGCTATGGCAATTGCTTTAACGGTAATACAATTTTTAATAAGAAAAGAAAAATTGAAGTCTGAAAAGGAAGGAAAAATAAATCTATCCTATGGGATATTGTTTTCAACATGGATAATTGCAATTACAATACTCAACCTAAAGTCAATTTCAATACTAAGCGAATTCATTGATATTATAAGTAAAACCACGTCTTCGAATCCAACGATAGAAATCTTGAAAACGAGCATTTTATTTATTGGATTGACCAATGTGTGGTTAATTGTTTTATATTTTATAACAAAAGCATTCTCTCTAATCTTCATTGGAAAAAAGAATAATCTTTATGAAATTGAAAATAACAATTATCCATATTTTATAATGAAAGGCATCCTATTTATAAGTTTTATCTATCTCCTATTGCCAGTGTTTGAAATCATTTTAAGAGAATTTTTTCCCGCTATTGAAATTCCCTTTTATCGTTAAGAGTTCAAGAAATGATAAATATTATCAATTTTGATTTTGAGAAAACAGTGCTTAAAAACATAACGCTATTTTGCATCTCTAGAGGATAGTATAAGTATGAAGTATAACGTTTAAAAAAAATATTCAGCGACGGCCACCTCCGTCTTAATCAGCTTGTAGCCCTAAAACATAATTTTTATAAGTTGAAGGAGCGGTTAACAATCCAAATTTGCACAAGAATGTATGTTCCCCGCCCTGAAAGGGAGGGGTGCCCGAAGGGCGGGGTGGGTACATGAGCTAAAACAAAAAGTCAAAAACCCCTTCCGGCCGCCGGAAAAGATATATACCAATAAAGGAAATCGAAGTTGAAGTTGAAGTTGAAGTTGAAGTTGACTCTGACTCTTCTCTTCTTTATTGACTGTTTTATTTTTAATTGAAACTTCTTTAATGGGGAAGGAGGGGTTAGCGTTTCAAATTTGCTCTAAAGTGCCTGGGATCTTTAAGATCAATAAGCATTTGCTAATGCCTGATTCAATTCTCGAAGTTTATGAATCTAAATATAGACGCTAAGAAATCTATTTTCCCGTATAAGCAATTCGCCAAATATGATGGGTGGTATCGTCTGTAACCAACATAGATCCATCTGGCATTACAACTGCGCCAACCGGCCTTCCGCGAACCTTATTTCGCTTTGAATCTACAATAAAGCCAGTGAGGAAATCCTCGGGTTTACCAATAGGTTTTCCATTTACAAAAGGAACAAAAACTACGCGATATCCCGAAAGTACATTTCGGTTCCATGAACCATGTTGTACTACAAAGGCACCGTTTCTGTATTTTTTTGGAAAGACGTTGGCGGTATAAAACACCAATCCCAGAGAGGCGGTGTGTGAGCCTAGATCTACATCGGGCACTATGGCTTCTTTTAATCTCACATTGGGCGGAATAGGCATTCGCGGGTCAAGATGATTTCCCCAATAAGTATAAGGCCAGCCGTAATAGCCGTCTTCTTTTACGGAAGTTAAATAGTCTGGCACCAAATTGTCGCCCAATTCATCCCTTTCATTTACGGAGGTCCAGAGGCTTTGTGTGGTGGGTTCCCAAGCCATTCCCACGGGATTTCTAAGGCCAGAAGCGTACTCTTGCAAGTTGCTGCCATCTGGGTTCATCACGAGAATATTAGCCCTCATCACTTCGTGTTCCATTCCTTTTTCACCGGCATTATCACCACTACCCACGGCGATATATATTTTGGAATTGTCTTGATTGGCAATTATATTCCGAGTCCAATGTCGATTGACCTTTCCTGCGGGAAGTGCTACTACTTTTTGCCCCATTTCGGCAATTTTTGTTTGTCCCGGAGTATATGGATAGCTCAAAATAGCATCTGTATTAGCCACGTATAAACAATCGCCAATAAGGAGCATTCCAAAAGGTTGATTGAGACCCTCTTTCTTAGTGAGTAGGATTTCACGCTTATCGGGCAGGCCGTCATTATCTGTATCGCGTAGTAAAGTAATTCTATCGGCACTGTGTTTTAAATTATTGGAACCTCCTGCCCCAATTATCCAAGCTCCTATCTGTTTAAAGAAGCTGTAATTGCTATTACTCTGCGCCACCAAGACATCGCCGTTCGGCAAAACATACATCCAGCGCGGATTTTCAAAACCATCTGCATACTTAGATACCGTAAAGCCTTCCGGAGCTTTAGGGGTTTCACCGTCCTTCCAGCCTATAACCTTGGAATAATTAGAAGCTGACTTTGTGGCAAAAGGTTTGGGCAAGGATTTATCATCTTTTCCTTGTGAAAAGAGGCATAGCGGAATCGTCATTAACAGTAAAAGCGGGAATAGCGTTTTCATGATTGGCAACTTTTAGGATACTCCATAGGGAATAGCATTTAGCGAAAATGAAGATATCGTTTAAAAAAAGATTTCAATCTTAAAGAAGTGTTATACTTTATAATGGTGACTAAAGATGCGCTTACGAAGCAACGAATCCAGGGTTAAGATACTCCCCAGGTGTTGGGGATGACATTACAAGACCAGAATTGAGTTAATAATTCCGTAAACTTTTAACAACTAAGCGCCAATACCATAGGGATTGATTATATTTAGTGTTACCAGTTTGAAAGAAGACGGATTTTATGGGTGACTCTATAGTTAATTGGATTGCAAAGGGTAAAAATTATGAGATTAATCTCGATAAAAATAATGGCGGTTGTAATTCTGACCGCCTTTTTAAGTACCGCTAATGCCCAGGGAATAGAAGGTTTTGTGAGCACAGGAAACAAGAAACCCATCAGTGCGGTTTCCGTATATCTGAATTCTGTAAAGCTAACCGAAACAAATACCGACGGTATTTTTAGGCTCTCTGAGAGCTTCAAACTTCCGCTTAAAATAAGGCTGGTACATCCCGATTATTACATAAGCGAAGTTGAAATAACACAAAAGCATTCCACTTTTAGATTGTCGCCTCTTTCAAAATCAGAAAATTTGGAGGAGATAATCCTTACCTCAGCCTCAAGATTGGATACTTCCACAAAGGAATTAATAATTCCAACAGAAATAATAACTGCAGCAAAATTTGATGCCTACAGTCCTATCGATCTTATTGCCGCGGTTAACGAAACTCCTGGTGTTTTTATTCAAAGTGGCGCTATTAACACCAATAGAATTACTATTCGCGGCGTAGGATCAAGAACCCTTTATGGCACCAATAAAATCCGCGCCTATTTTAATGGCATTCCTATTACGAATGGCGTTGGGGAGACGGCAATAGATATGCTGGACCCGGATGATCTGCAATCTCTAGAAATTATAAAAGGCCCAAAAGCAACCCAATACGGAACAAATTTGGGGGGTACCCTTTTACTTACCTCAAAACAAGCTAAGGTGGGGGAATCCTTTTTAAAAAGCAATTTGACTCTTGGCTCCTACGCAATGATAAAAAATACGGTTACTGCCGCCACTGCCACGGAGAAGTTTTCCTTGAACCTAAGTTACGACCATCTGGAAACCGAAGGCTTTCGTGAGAACAACGCGTATGAAAGAAATAGCTTGCTCCTCACCCCCTCTTATAAATTCAATTCAAGAAATGAAATAGCACTTTTAGTAGGCTATATAGATTATTTTGCGCAGATTCCAAGTTCCATTGGGAAAACGGCTTTTGAGGAAAACCCATCCGAAGCTGCAATAACTTGGAAGGAAGCCCAAGGCTTTGAAGCCAATAAACAGGTATTGACAAGCGTTAGTTTTACCCATCGCTTCTCTGAAAAATTTACCAATAGCAGCAGCGTTTTTTATACGTATCTAGATCACTACGAGCCACGACCTTTCAATATTCTGGATGAATTTACTCATGGATATGGCGGAAGAACGGTGTTTTTAAAAGATTTTATGTTTTTGAAAAACATAGCCCAACTAAGTTTTGGGGGGGAGGTTTACAGAGACCAATACAATTGGAGAACTCTTGAAAACCTATACAAGGAAAATGACGGAATGGGAAGCCTTGAAGGAAATTTGCTGAGTGACAATCTTGAAAAGAGGGACAACTTAAACCTGTTTGCAATGCTAACTATTCCCTTTACCAAAAAATTTAAGGGCCAATTTGGTTTGAACTTCAATACTACCCATTATCGTTTTATTGATGAATTCAATCAGGGGGAGACGAATAAAAATGCAGATCGCGATTTTGAGCCCATTCTTGCTCCCAATGTAAATTTGCTATATCAATTCACCGAACACCTCAGTATGTTTTTCAACTTCAGCCGAGGGTTTAATTATCCTTCCATAGAAGAAACCTTGACCCCTGAAGGAGTTATAAATCCGGAGCTGGGGCCAGAAAAAGGCTTTAATTATGAAGTGGGAAGCGAGCTTTTTCTCTTTCAAAGAAAACTGCGGTTTCAAGTGAACGCGTATCTCTTGGATATTGAGGATTTGCTGGTTGCGGCACGAGTGGGGAACGACGAATATATTGGCAGAAATGCTGGGAAAACGGAGCACAAAGGAATTGAATTGCAGGCTTCGTATTTCCAGCCGCTAACAAGAGGCAGTTATATTTCCCCCTACATAAATGTGGAGTTTACCCATCATAAGTTTATTAATTTTGTAGATGGGGACAACAATTATTCCGGAAACCAACTGACGGGGGTTCCAGACAAAAAACTGAATGGCGGAATAAAGGCAGGGTTTAGAAATTTTATACTGAACACCAATTTTCTTTATATTGGAGAGATGCCTTTAAACGACTCCAATGAGATATATTCTGAGGCTTATACCATTCTGAATGCAAAAGCTTCGTATAAAATTGCCCTTTCCCCAATGCTTGCAGTAGAGGTGAATGCGGGTATCAACAATTTTACCGATGAGCAGTATGCCTCCGCTGTATTGATAAATGCAACCGGTTTTGGGAAGTCTGAACCTCGTTTTTACTATCCAGGCATGCCGAGAAATTGGTTTGGAGGAGTGAAGCTGATGTACGGACTTTGAGCAAGAGGGAGGATTGAATAGGTTTAATACAGCCTTTGTTCCCAGACCTAAGAATTCAAATTAACAATTGCTGCTGCCATATCTATCCCCTCGTTTAGTACAGGTTTAAATAGATCGACAATTTTTTCAATGCGTGCCGACAATATCCTTTTATCTTCGCTGACAGAAGCTCTTGTAAATCAAAGCTTCAGTGAAGGTGGAGCAGTCATTATACATCAACTATTAACCACTATCAACCTAACGATTCACAACCTTGAACTCCGCCCACAGTGGGTAATGGTCACTCATATGCCAAGACAAACTGAGCTTGCTCAAGTTTTGATTCTTTAGGGCGAACGGCACAAAATCATAGTTGCCAGCTTTTATAAACTCCATGGAGAGATTTGGCAGATTGAGGTGGTTGTTAAACCATGCAATCTGGTCGTAATACTTAGTCTCGTTAAAGATGGAGCGTGTTACGCTGGGGTCCTGCAAGGCAGGAGGCACGTACAGGCCTTCGGAGAGAAAGGTATTATCCAGCAGGTCGCCACGGGCATCGATATTGAAATCGCCCAAGGCAATCAAGTTCTGGTCGTAGGCATTCATATCGCCTGCCCAATCCGCCAGCCATTTGGCGATCCCTTTTAGCTCCTTTATTCGATCGGCTGAACTACTCCCGTATTTAATATGCAGGGTCACCAAGACAAAGGTTTTGTTCAGGGAACGAAACCCCACGGCATAAGGCGTGCGCACAAACTGTTCATTTAGTGCCCCGGCATCTATGGTGCCATACCATTCATTTGGCACTACCAACTCACAAGCCAGGCCTGAAAGGTTTACGCGGCGGGTATCAAACAAGTAAGCCATTCGCTCCCCATTGCCTGAATCACCTTTGTTTACATCCGTAAGTATCAAACTCCAATGGCTTCCCAAGACCCTAATGGTATCGCGTAGCGCGCGGATATTTGCCTTTACCTCTTGCACGGCAATCACATCAAAGCGCTTGATGATTTCCGCAATGCACAATATAGATTGCAAATCCCTTTTTGGAGAATCTGTGCTCCCAGAATCCCACTTACGCGTAAGATCGCCAAAGGCACGAATGTTCCAAGTAGCAATAAGCAGGTTTTTGTCTAGTTTTTTTGAAGGAATTTTAACGTCTAGATCTTCGGAAAGCAAACGGAGATTCTCAATAACCTCCAGGGGTGGGATATCTAAAATTGTCGGCATAACAAATTGGTTTTTAAGAAGGAACAGGGGAACGATAAAGATATTAAAAATGTGATTCAATATTCAACCCTTCGACTGCCCTTCGACTGCCCTTCGGCGAAGTTCATATTGAGCCCTTCGGCTGCGCTCAGGGTGACAGATTCAATATTCAATTTTCAATGTTCAATGTTCAATGTTCAATGTTTAATGTTTAATGTTTAAGATTAAGAAACAGGTAATCTTTTAAAATACTGAATTATGTTATTTTAGCTTTCAAATTCTTGATTGGTATTTATAAATGAACGTCCTACCGCCTTCGCGGCGCAACTTAGTTGTGTTTTAGGGGAGATTTGTTGATGATGAAGACGAAGGTGAAGATGAAGGTGAAGATGAAATCGAAATCGAAATCGAAATCGAAATCGAAATCGAAATCGAAATCGAAATCGAAGTTGATCCCGATAGCTATCGGGAGAAATTGGAGCTACAAGCTTTTAGAATAGGATGCCACCAGATTCTCGGGAAACCGCTTTATGTTTTCTTTGTCCTTTTGCTCGGGTGTGAGATTGATTTTTAGTGTTTCCCTACTAAACCCCTAGTGTAATGCTAGTATCACAAAAAAAACTCAAAAGTAAAACTCACACCCGAAAAAAGGCAACCTTATTCAGGCATGCTCAAACAGACAACAGACAACAGTCAACACTTGTCCACCGTCCGCGTGTCGCTGAAGCTTTAGCGGAGGCACAAGCTTTTTCAGCGTAGGTGGAGACAACAGACAACAGATAACAGACAACAGACAACTACCCCTTGCGTAAGTGCAAAGTTGTGAAAAGGCAGCTCCTTGCATTTATCACTTTGAAGTTTGTCTGAACATTAGCCCGCAATGCTTTTAATCGTCATCATCATTGTCGTGATGGGAATCCAATTGAATTAAATTGTCAGCACCGCCCCTGATCTCGGCATGGATTATTTCACCCCCACTTGTACCCACATATTTGGAAATAACTATATTGCTTAAAGATAGGAGCAGCACGACGATAAAGCCGTATTTAGCGAAAGCGGATTTTTTGTAGTGAATAAACAGGGCCACAAGGGAAGCGCCCCCCAGAATCAACATCATCGTATAAAAAAGTTCTGCCAATTCTTCGTGCTTATGGATAAGGGTTTCACTGACCCCTGGCAGTTTCTCTACGATATCCTCCGCTCCTTCCCCTGTATAAAAAGCAGCAATAGTCGCTAGGGCACTAAAAATGAAAATACCCAATGCCGTTGCCTTTACTTGGGGGCTCTTTGTGATATACCCTGTGAGTAAAATCAAAAACCCAATCAACACCCCCACAATGGGAAGATGGGTTACTATTAGATGTAAATGTACGTCGTTCATGATTTTTATATTTAGGTTGTTAAATTGAGTGAACTCATTTTATTTGTAATACCTCAAAAGTATATGGAGTATCTAAGGGATTTCTAAGCGGTTTCTTAAGATTGGCTTAAGAGTAGTGTTCTGAAAAAACCATATAAAACAAAGTGGAGCTGTAGTTTAATTGAGTGTTGTTATTACGGATTAAATTGAGATTTCAAGGGTTTGAAGTTGGCTTTAACGTAGAAAATACGATTATTCCCTTTGCTCCTCGGCCGACGCCATAGGCTATAGCCGACGGCTGTCCGCTAAAGCTATGGCGGCACGCGGAAGGGTTAGGGTAAAAATAATCGTATTTTCGGTATTTTGTTCTTACTCCAGCCCTAAAGGGTGACAAAATACCGAAAATCCAACATTCTATCCATAATACCTATTTTAAACTAGAGCCCAAAGTGGCTATCCCAAAACCGATTAATTGTGTCTGTTCGAACCCTTCGGCGAAGTTTATATTGAGCCCTTCGGCAGCGCTCAGGATAAACCGAAGCCGAAATACTCAGGATAAACTAGAGTCGAGAACTATTAGTTCCTGACAAACAATAAGGTCTCGACTGCGCTCGACCGGACAAATCAACAAAATCCCAGTTTTGAGATAGCTTCTTCCTCAATCAACCATTAAACGTCGACTATAGCATTCAACGGTCAATTGGCAGAATTTAAAAAGAAAGTTGCTACACGACTGACGAAATAAAGCCAGATTGCCGCTCCTACAAATTTAAATCCTTCTTCCACAACCTGTACCTGCTCGTAAGTAAAAGGCGTTTTATCCTCTATTAAATCGCAGAGGATTGACAGCGCAAGAAAAGAACCCGCTAGTAGAAATGCAAACCCGTCAATCTTGATTATCGTTTTCAAATGGCGAATAAAAATGAACCCTATGAAAATTGCATAAATAAGGTAAACTATTTTCTGTTCTATATAACGATCGTGAATCATGAAAAAATCGTCTATTGCAAGCAAAAAGGAGAGGGAACCAATTAAAAAGAGGAGTTCTTTATGCCTTTTATTTTTCAAAATGGTTTTAGAAAAAGCAAAAAAGAAGCTGAGTGCTGTTGCGCTAATCCACAAAAACACACCAACGTTAGACAAGAACCCTAAAAAACTCGATTCGCCACTTTGCTGTGCTGGATCCCTGAGTATTTCAATAAATCCAAATCCCTGGGACTTTAACGTGAGTATGGAGACAACGTAAAATAGCAAGGCAGGTATTACCACTGCTAAAAAACAAGCCAATACTTTTTTTGAGGCCAACATTTGGCTCAATAATTCCTTTATGCTGTTATCTTTTGACATAATTTTAAATTGGTTTAAATGCTTATCCGTTAAGAAACCTAAAATGGACGTAAGACTGTAAGACGTAGGACATAAGACAAAATATTTTTGAACTTATTCTTTTAGTGAGAACTGGGATAGTCCTACGCCTGCCTGCCGGCAGGCAGGTCTTATGTCTTTTTGTCCTGTGTCATAATAGAACGTTAAGTGATTTTCCGGACAATCATTTTGGTTTATTTATTTTAGGCTCTAGTTTAAACTGGCTATTATGATTGAAATATCTAATTTTCGGCACTTTGTCACCCTTTAGGGATGGGGAAAGAGCAAAGGGCCGAAAATTCAATTATTTTTACCCTAACCCTTCCGCGTGCCGCCATAGCTTTAGC
>JAENXC010000030.1 GCA_016649715.1 Flavobacteriaceae bacterium
GCTAAGACTTTGAGTCGCAATTTTCATTGCGCCTGCTTTCTTTTAAAATGCTTCCATAAAACAAAAAAAGAAAAATGATCCAAATCAGGAAAGATGGACATTGGCCTTTTTTAAATTCCCGAATAACATAGTTATATACGACAAGTCCTCAAAGCTATGGCGTATATATTCCATAGGTGCGCAAGTCCATAGTCGTCTTCCAAATATAATACAAAAAATCTATTATTTCCGCACCACCGCATCAGCGTTTCCACCTTTACGTTCAGCAGTTCGCGCCCTTCCTCCAGTGCGGGAATGCGGTCTTGAAAGGGGGGCGCAGGGTGGGGTCTGGGTTTGGAGACTCACAGTGCGGAGGACACGGGCGGGACACCAGCGCAGGGGGGATTAACTACGTTGAATTTTCGATTTCCTTCTTCGTTGGAATGACAAATAACCCGTGTGCAAGTGTGTGAGATTCCTCCTTCGTCGGAATGACAAATATCCCGTGCGCAGCGCGGAGGACACGGGCGGGGCGGGAGCGCCAGGGGGGGAGGCATAAGTGGACCTTGGCTTATCTATGGGATATAGTAGGCTTATACTAGGCTTATAGTAGGCTTATATACGGGTGAACCTAGGCTTTGGGATGGACAGGATTTGGGAAAAGCAAGCATTTTGTGGGGTGGTTTTCTGGCGATAGCGCAACCAATTTTGAAGCACATAAGATTTTACAAAACAGCGATGCATTCCATGTCTCTAGGTTTTTTTGGAGTTTGTAGTGTTCCCGCGCTTTATGTCAGGTTCATATTTTGATTTAGCAATTCTACGTTAAAGTTAATTTTGGCGTTCAATGCTTTAAAGACTTTTAATATTGTGTCGAATCGGGCATCGGTCAAATTGTTTTCAATTTTTGAAATCTGTGCTTTCTTTACGCCAACAAGTTCGCCAAGTTGGGCTTGAGTTAAATTTCTTTCTTTTCGAGCTTCCTTAATTGCGTGTCCAATTAAGTCCAATCGCAATTCGGTTTCGTAGGCATCTCTTTCAGGTGTTCCTTTTTTGCCCAAATATTTATCTTTTACCTCGTCAAATGGATATGTTTTCATTGTCCTTATTTTTTATCTTTAAAGTACTTTTTCATTATTTCGATCGCTTTTTCAATTTCCTTTTTAGGTGTCTTTTGTATTTTCTTTATAATCCCGTGTGTTGCGATTACAATTGTTGCTTTTTTGTCGGTTTTGTCCCAAAAGGCAAAAAGTCGATATTGTTTATGATTGTATAAAGTTCGAAATTCCCAAATATCGGAATTCAGCTTTTTAAAAAGGGTATTGTCATTTTTGACCTTGGCCTTATCAATATTGAAGAGAATTTTGGAACGAGCCTTTTTGTCCAGTTTATCGAGAAATTCAAATACTTCTTAAAGAAACTCGACCTTAAAATTTTCCATCATTCAATTTATTTTTTCACAAAGATAAAAGTTTCCTTCTTAGTAAACAATTTTATCTTCAGATGGATTTTTCTGCATTACACACAACATGGTTATAAACGGCACCTCCTTAAAACGCTATGGAATATATCCCAAATACGCCCAAGTCTATGTTCGTCTTCCAAATATAAACAAAACCCGCTATTTCCGCGGCACCTCTTTTACTGTTTCCAGTTTGGTAATTATGTGTTTGTTTTCCCCTTCAGAGTGGGTAAGATTCCAACTTTGACAAAGTTTAAAACTTTGTCAAAGTTATTTTCCAATCCGTATCCGCGCATCCACCGCCGTTATTGCCCTTTGCGTGCCAATCAATGGATTGAGATCCATTTCAGTGATTTCTGGGGCGGCTTCCACCAAAGCGGAAAGCCTTTGGATAATTTCCACAAATTGGTTTTCGTCCACGCCCTGTTTGCCTCTCGCGCCTTGAATCAATTTATAGCCTCTGAGCGACTGCACCATTTCTCTTGCTTCGTTTTTGGAAATGGGGCTTAATCCGGCCGACACGTCGTTTAGGACTTCAATGAAAATGCCGCCCAGACCACAGAGAATGGTGTGGTTAAAACCGGGTTCCTTCACAACCCCTACAAACAACTCCAAGCCAGCCAATTGCGGCTGCACCATAACCGCAGTTGTAGATTCAATTTTCATCAGTAAATCAAAGGTTTCGGCAGCTTCGTTTTTGTTGGCAATATTCATCACCACCCCCATCGCATCCGATTTATGGAGCGGGCCAACCACTTTCATCACTACTGGAAAATCCATAGTTCCCATAGCTTTCAGTAGTTTTTCTTTTGAATTTTCCACAATTTCATGAACCCGTGGAATTCCCGCCGCATCCAATAAATCGACAGTTTGGGAGGTGGAAAGATATCCTTCGGAAGCAGAGTCTATTAAAGTTCTGATTGTTTCAACATCAATTTTAGGCAGTGAAATTTTCTGCGATTGAGGTTCGGGTGTATTATAAACTTGTGCCAAGGCTTTTCCCAAAACCACTTCATCCGGAAAATGGATATGCCCTTTCTTTAAAAACGATTGAATTTCGAGTTGGGCATTGACTACCGATGGCAAAACCGGGAAAATAGGTTTGTTGCATATTTCCAGTTTTACGCTTAATACGTTGTAAACATTTTCAACGTTGAAGAGGCCAGCACTTCCAAAAACCACGACCATAGCATCTATATTCTCGAATTTGTGTTCGCAATAATCTATGATAATGCCCAGCTGTTCCGCCGTTCCAGTGGCTAAAAAGTCTATGGGATTGCCAATTGACGACCCAGGATAGAGGAACGATTTCAGTTTTTCGGCATCGGGCCCTGATATTTCGGGAACTTTAAGCCCGCCTTTGGAAAGTTCATCTGCCAGCATTACTGCCGAGCCGCCAGCGTGTGTAATGATGGCGATGTTTTTTCCGCGCAATTTTTTATAGTTGAAAATGGAAGCCACGCTCAACAGTTGCTCGCGGCTGCTGCAATAAACAATTCCCGCCTTGTTGAACAGCGCGCGCACCGTCATATCGCTGCTGGCAATGGCGCCTGTATGCGAAGTTGCGGCCCGGCTGCCTTCAGCTGTGCTTCCCGCTTTGATGGCTGCTATTTTAGCCCCTTTTTTGATAAGGGAAGAAGCGTGTTTCAGCAGTTTTTTGGGGTTGGAAATGGTTTCCAAATAAAGCAGTTTTACTAGAGGATCAGTTTCTGGATTGAAGTGAATATCCATATATTCCAAAATATCCTCAACTGAGGTTTGGGCTGCATTTCCTGTTGAAAATACGTTTGCAAAGGAAACGCCCAAAGCCATTCCCGCTTCCATAATAAAAACTGCCGTGGCACCGGAACCTGAGATTAGGTCGCAACCTTTCGGGTTGAATTGTGGCACTGGAGCAGTAAAAACGCCTTTGTAGTTTTCCGTGATTACGCCAATACAGTTGGGGCCAATCAAACAGCCATCAACACTTTCAACTGTTTCTGAGATTTCCTGTTCCCATTGCTTTCCTTGTTCGTCACCTTCTCCAAAACCTGCGGAAATGATGATGAAGGCTTTGGTGTTTTTTTCTTCGGCCAAAATTCTTACGGTTTCTGGGCAATATTTGGCAGGGATTGCAAGAATGGCCAGATCGGTTTTTGGTATTTCCTTTACTTCCGAAAAACTTTTTATGCCCTGAACTTTTTCTTCCTTCGGATTTACAACGACCAATTTTCCGCTAAAGCCACCAGAAATGATGTTTTTCAGCATATTGCCACCAGGTTTTTTGGCGTCGTTGGAGGCGCCAATTATTACGATACTTTTAGGGTTGAGCAGTTGTTTGTTGATCATACTTTTGAAATTGAAATCGAAAACGAAATTGAAATCGAAATTGAAATTGAAATTGAAATCGAAAACGCCTGCCCGCTGGAGGAGGGAGATTGAAATCGACTCAATATCGAAGGTAAGCGAAATTATAAGATGTTTCCGTCCTAAAGACTGATAAATGTCATATTTTTGACTAAAGTGAAAAGGTATTTTTAACGCCGAATATTCCATTTTGAAATGTCCACCAATCCAAGACCTTACATATTTATTATTGCCATTTTGATTGCGCTTTTCAGCTTTTACAACTATGTGGTTTACAATACCGATGGCTATGTGGCGGTTGAAAAACTATCGTCAACGGCAGTGAAGGGACAGCAATTGTTCCAAAGCAACCGCTGCTGGTCCTGCCATCAACTGTACGGTTTGGGCGGTTATCTTGGCCCAGATTTAACCAATGTCTATTCCGCCGAGGGCAAAGGCCCCAACTATATCAAAGCGTTTTTGAACAGCGGTGTGAGAAGCATGCCCTTGTTCCATTTTTCCGAAGATGAAAAAGATGCGTTGGTGGAATATCTGAGACTGGTAGATGAAACAGGAATCTATCCCAACTACGACGCTGAAATTGAAGCTTCGGGCTGGGTAAAAATCAAGTATAGAAATGAAACATCCAAGGATTAATTTTAAAACACATAGCGGAATGACTAATTGGATGTTCCATACCTGTACTGAGCGAAGTCGAAGTATGTCCTTTAAAAAACAAATATTATAGGCAGATGAAAAGTAAAACCCCGATTTATTTTCTGCTTTTCGCGATGGTCGCCCTATTTCTGGGAATGATATTTGGGATGACCGCTTCGTTTCAATATTTAATGCCCGATTTTTTAAAAGAACAAATACCCTTTTCAAAACTGCGTCCATTTCACGTTACTTCGGTCATTTCGTGGATTGTACTTTCCGCCACGGGAAGTATTTATTTTTTCCTCACTTATGTTGAAAAATTCAAGCTTTTTTCACCTTTATTGGCGAAGATCCATTTCATCATTTTTCTTTTAACGGGCGTCGCCATTTACTTTTCGTTTGCTTTTGATTATACCGAAGGGCGAGAGTATTTTGCCTTTGCACCAATTTTAATGGTTCCTATTTTAATCGGTTGGGCGCTGTTTGGCATCAATTATTTCAAGACGCTTTATACCAATATGAGGGGTTGGCCAGTCTATTTTTGGATGTGGGGCACGGGTATCGCCTTTATGTGCTACCATTTGATGGAAGCGCACTTTTGGTTGTTCGATTTTTTTAGGTTGAATTTCATCAAAGACTTTTCCGTGCAATGGAAATCAACCGGCTCGTTCACGGGTTCGTGGAATATGCTGATTTATGGAATTTCTATCTATTTGATGTCCAAAATTAAGAAGGACAGCAAGGTGGCAACAAACAAAACCGCTTTTTTCTTCTACTTTTTGGGACTGACCAATTTGATGTTCGGCTGGGCGCACCACACTTATTTCTTGCCCACACAACCGTGGATACGTTATGTGGCTTATGCAATTAGTATGACCGAATGGATAGTTTTGGCGTCGATTATTTACAACTGGAAACGCTCAGTTTTGAAAGTTGAAAAGGAAAACAATCCGATGGCGTATCGTTTTTTACTTTCAACAGATCTATGGATTTTTATAAATATCATACTCGCATTATTATTTTCCATTCCCGCTATCAATTTCTTTACGCACGGCACACATATTACCGTTGCGCATTCAATGGGAACCACCATTGGCATTAACACCACCATTCTATTTTCTGCCTTGTTTTTTATAGTCCACCAGCTTTATCCAGATTTTAAAACAGATGGGAAATGGATAAAAAGAGGCTTTGTCTCTTTCAATATTTCACTATTTATATTTTTTGTTTCCCTCATAATTGCTGGCGCAAAACGGAGCTACTGGATGTATGTGTCAAAAGACGGATTGTTTTCTGAAATGCAGGATTCGTTGATACCGTATTACATTTCGTTTTTCATTTTCGGAATTGCCATTTTCGTTTCCCTATTGATTGTGGCAGTCCCTATTTTCAAAGCATTTCTTCAAAAAATAAAACCCTAATTACGATGGATCTACATCAAAAGATTACTGAACTGAAAAAGAAAAAAAACGCCGTAATCCTCGCGCATTATTACCAAGTGCCAGAAATTCAGGAAGTGGCGGACTATGTTGGCGACAGTTTGGGCCTTTCACAAAAAGCGGCTGAAACGGATGCGGAGATTATCGTCTTTGCTGGCGTTCATTTTATGGCCGAAACTGCCAAAATATTGAACCCTTCAAAAAAAGTTTTATTGCCCGATTTGATGGCGGGCTGTTCCTTGGCAGATTCGTGTCCGGCGGATGTTTTTCAGAAATTAGTGGAGGCCCATCCAGATCACGTGGTTATTACCTACGTTAATTGCTCTGCGGAAGTAAAAGCATTAAGCGATATTATTTGCACCTCTTCCAATGCCGAAAAAATAGTGAATTCCGTCCCGAAAGACGTCCCCATTATTTTCGCGCCCGATAAAAATCTGGGAAAATATATTCAGAAAAAAACGGGAAGAAAAATGCTTCTTTGGGATGGCGCCTGCATTGTGCACGAAGCCTTTTCAATGGACAAACTTTTGAAGCTTTACAAAGAAAATCCCGGTTCCAAAATTATAGCACATCCAGAAAGTGAAAGCCACATTTTAGAAACAGCGACCTATGTTGGTTCCACTGCGGGAATGATTGATTATGTGAAAAAACATCCTACGGAAAAATTTATTGTAGCCACCGAAGCTGGAATTCTTCATAAAATGCAACAGGAAGTACCCCAAGCCATATTGATTCCTGCTCCAGCGGAAGAGGACAACACTTGCGCTTGCAGCGAATGTGCTTTTATGAAAATGAACACCTTGCAAAAATTGTACGACTGTTTGCTGAATGAATCCCCACAGATAGAAGTTTCCGAAGAAATACGAAAAAAAGCCATTCTGCCCATTGAGCGAATGCTTGAATTATCGAAATAATGAAGGAAACCAATTTTTTAATTATCGGTTCGGGAGCTGCGGGTTTAACACTCGCTGTGAAACTTGCCGAGAAATTTCCAAAGAAAAAAATAACGGTTGTAACCAAGGCTGACCAATCGGAATCGAACACCAAATATGCTCAGGGAGGCGTGGCGGCGGTTTTCGATTTAAAGGAAGATTCATTTCAAAAACACATTGAGGACACTCTGATTGCTGGCGACGGACTTTGCGACAAAGCCGTTGTGGAAATGGTGATAAAAGACGGTCCCAAAAGATTGGAAGAACTGATGGAATGGGGCGCCAACTTTGATACCGATGCCGATGGCGAACTCACTTTGGGCAGGGAAGGCGGCCATTCTGAATTTAGGGTAATCCACCATAAAGATACCACGGGCAACGAGATTGAGCGCGCTCTTTTGCAACGCAGCAACCAACTGAAAAATATTACCATACTTCCACATCATTTCGCGATAGATTTGATTACCGAGCATCATTTCTCCGAAGAAAAACCGAAGGTACTTTCCTGTTATGGGGCTTATGTTTTGGACCAGATTTCGGGAAGCATTTTTACAATAAAAGCAGACTGTACCACGCTTGCTTCGGGTGGAATGGGGCGAGTTTACGGCCACACCACCAATCCCGCTGTTGCCACGGGCGATGGCATTGCGATGGCGTATAGGGCAAAAGCCCGAATTGAAAATATGGAGTTTATCCAGTTTCATCCAACTGCGCTTTACGATGGAAAAAACGGAGCTTCCTTTTTAATTTCTGAAGCGGTGCGCGGATTTGGAGCGTTCCTTCGGAATAAAAATGGCGACCGATTTATGTTGAATTATGACGAACGAGGCGAATTGGCTTCACGTGATATCGTTTCACGCGCCATAGATTCCGAAATGAAAAAATCTGGCGATGATTGCGTCTATTTGGATTGCACCCATCTGGATATTGAAGAATTCAAAAAGCATTTTCCAAACATTTATGAAAACTGTTTTCAGAAAAAAATAAACGTTGAGATAGATTGGATTCCTGTGGTTCCAGCGGCGCATTATTTGTGCGGTGGAGTGGTGGTGGATCAAGACGGAAAAACTACATTGAAAAATCTTTTTGCCTGTGGCGAATGTTCCTGCACAGGCTTACATGGAGCCAATAGACTGGCTTCCAATTCATTGCTTGAGGCTTTGGTTTATGCAGACCGTATTTTCAAGAGCATCAGTAAGCATCTGCCTTCGCGCTCGACTATTAGTATTCCCGATTGGAACGATGCAGGTACGGTTTTGTTGAAAGGTTCGGAAATCCTTCAACAAAAAACCGAGGAACTACAGCGGTTAATGCGAAGATATGCGGGTGTTGTCCGAAATAATAACGATTTACAAAAAGCTTCCCTTCAGCTGGAGAAATTATATTTTGAGACGGAAGCGCTTTATCAAAAACATAAATTGAACACCTCACTTTCCCAACTTCGGAATATGGTAAATGTGGCGCATTTGATTATTCAACAATCCTTAAAACGAAAGGAAAACCGCGGCGGATATTACAATGAAGATTACAATAAAAAAAACTTAAAAGGAAAAATATGAAAACTCTGATAGAAAACGCTGTAAAAAAAGCGATGGATTATGCCGAATACCAATTGCTATTCAAACAACTGGTGGAAGAAGGCAGGACCACTGGCGAGCAGACACAGGAAAAAATAGATTACACAAAACTGAATTTCAGCCGAAGCAAAAGACTGGATAAAACAGCCGAAATTTCCGAAGAGAATATTGTGGTTTTCAAAAATATTTCTGAGAAGCAAACTTGGCTTGTAATTAGCGAACCTTGGTGCGGCGATGCTGCACAAACCCTTCCGTTCTTAAATAAGATTGCACAACTTTCAGAAAACATCGATTTAGAGATTGTGCTTCGCGATGAAAATCCAGAGTTGATGGATAATTTTTTAACGAATGGCTCACAGTCCATTCCCATAGTCATTATGCTTGATGAAGATTTTGACGTACTTCAAACTTTTGGTCCGCGTTCCAAAGCTGCAACAAAATTGGTGAACGATTACAAAGCCCACCACGGCAAGATTGACGATACCTTCAAAGAAATGCTGCAGGTTTGGTACAATAATGATAAAGGGGTTTCTATTGTTAACGATATTTTGGATTTGATAGAAGTAAAGGTCTAAAATTATCTTTCTTTTCCATACTGTTTTCTAAAATCTGATTAAAGTCATTTTGATAACCGATAGGATTCCCAACCTTTACAAAATTATTAACTTAAAATCCCACCCGGATTCCCCCTTTGGGGGTTAGGGGGCTAATTATGCAAATAGTTTCTGCCGAAGAGGCCGTATCCATTGTAAAATCAAATGACCGCGTGTTTTTTCAGGGAGCCGCAATGACTCCCAATTTGTTGATAGACACTTTGTGTGAAAGATACCGCGAACTGAAAAACGTTGAAATAATCCAAATCCACACCCACGGGGAAGCAAAATATACGGTTGCTCCATATACAGAAGCTTTCCAGCTTGCAAGTTGCTTTGTTGGCGATAACGTTCGGAAAGGAGTAAATTCCACACACGGAGATTATATTCCAGTTTTTTTAAGTGAAATTCACTGGCTCTTCAGAAGAAATATTCTGCCGTTGGATGTTGCTTTTATTCAGGTTTCGCCACCGGACAAGCACGGGTATTGCTCGTTGGGAGTTTCTGTGGATGCTACTTTGCCAGCCATCCAAACCGCAAAAAAGGTGGTGGCGCTAATAAACCCAAAGGTTCCGAGAACGCATGGTGACGGCATTATTCATATAAAAAACATAGACTTTGCAGTTGAAATTAACAAACCGATCCATGCTTCAATATTGGGAGTTCCAACAGCTATCGAGGCAACCATCGGAAAATATGTGGCAGGTTTGGTGGAGAACGGTGCTACGCTCCAAATGGGCATTGGCAATATTCCAAACGCGGTGCTGCTCAATCTGCAGGACCATAAAAGACTGGGTATCCATACCGAAATGTTTAGCGATGGAATACTTCCATTGGTAGAAAAGGGAATTATTACAGGAGAAGATAAAGAGATAAAAACCGGAAAAATCGTGACCTGTTTTGCCATGGGAACGCAAAAATTGTATGATTTTATCGATGACAACCCAATTGTACATTTTAAGGAAGCAGCCTATACAAATGATACCGCAATCATTCGCCGAAACCCAAAAGTAACGGCAATTAACAGTGCTATTGAAATTGATTTAACCGGACAGGTCTGTGCCGATAGTATCGGGATGTATCAATATTCCGGCGTTGGCGGACAGATGGATTTTATCCGCGGCGCTTCACTTTCGGAAGGAGGGAAGCCCATTATTGCACTGCCTTCAATTACCAACAAAGGGATTTCCAAAATCACTCCTTTTTTGAAAGAAGGTGCAAGTGTCACCACTACTCGGGCTCACGTGCATTATGTTGTTACTGAATACGGGATGGTCAATCTCTTCGGAAAAGGATTGGAACAACGCGCCAAAGCGCTCATTTCCATTGCCCATCCGAACCATCGTGAAGCTTTGGAAATGGCCGCCTGGAAACGATTTCACAATTGATAATTAATTTCTTTGAAAATTGATTTAAAAAAGAAATTTATCTTTAGAAAAAATATCTTTGAATAAACATGCTATTTCTTATTTTTGAACAAAACAAAACAAAACAATATGTTCTCAAAAGCATGTGAATACGGAATTCGTGCGGTTCTATTTATCGCCAAAGAATCCCAAAAGGATTTACGCCCCAATATTGCCGAAATAGCCAAAGCTGTGGATTCTCCCGAACCTTTTACGGCGAAAATCTGCCAACAACTTGCCCGTTCCGGATTGGTACTTTCAAAAAAGGGACCCAACGGCGGGTTCTATCTTGAAAAAGATTCCAAATTGAGACTGGCGGATATAGTGACAGTTATTGATGGCGATGCCATTTTTACTGGGTGCTGCCTCGGTATGTCTGAATGTTCATCGCTCCATCCTTGTCCCGCTCACGAACAGTTTGAAGATATTCGTGAAGGTCTTAAAAATATGTGTGAAAATACGTATGTGATGGATCTTGCCGCAAACCTTGAAGAAGGCGAAACACATTTAAAAATTTAATATTTAATCGCAAAGAATAGAAGGGTAGAACAAAATCTATATTCTGACAAACTTGTCAGAATTAAAATATTTTCGTAATTTTGGTACCAAAATTCCCAATATATGTTCTCAAAAGCCTGCCAATATGGAATAAAAGCATCGGTATATATTGCCTCACAATCTTTGTTGGGCAATCGCGTAAGCTTAAAAGATATTGCATTCAGCATCAATTCCCCGGAGGCATTTACCGCAAAAATTCTTCATCAGTTAGCAAAACAAAACATTTTAACATCTTTAAAAGGACCTACCGGAGGTTTCGAGATTCCGATGGGTGGGGCAGAAACCATTCACTTGAGCCATATTGTTGCTGCCCTTGATGGCGATTCCATTTACAGGGGTTGCGCTCTGGGTTTTGATTCCTGTGATGCACAGAAACCGTGCTCGATGCACAACAAGTTTGTGGGCATAAGGAACGATCTAAAAGACATGCTCGAAAATACGAGTCTCTACGAATTGGCAAACGGATTGGACGATGGGATGTCTTTTTTGAAACGATAAAAAAAATTTTGTACAATTTCTGATAAAAAGGTAAGAAAATGGAAACAACAAACAAACCCGAAATGACGCCGTTGAAAAATGGCAAAATGTTTAAAACACTCAACATAACAGCCAAAGCAGGAATGGAAATGCCGCTTCATCACAGTACAAAGGAAGCGGTAATCGTAGTTTTAAAAGGCGAAGCAGTTTTAAAAATGCCAGATGGGCAGCATATGCTTTCCCGCGAAACTACCTTTATTATTCCGGCAATGGTGGAGCACAGTTTAAAAATTAATTCAGATTTTCACGCAATTGCAATTATGGAAAGCACTTCAGCAATTGAATTTGACGGTTAAGACTTCATTAACTTGAATCTGTTTGGAATAATAATAACTTTATAAAATAAAAATGATGGAAAACACAGAAATGTTCCCAACAACAACCCGCGAACTGGCAGAGAAAAAAGCCGCACTTGCCCCACAGAATATAGAAGCTTGGCGAAATTTCAGCAAAACTGTATTTCAGGCGGGAGCTTTGGATGAAAAAACGAAACAGCTCATTGCGGTTGCGGTAGCACATGTTACCCAATGTCCATATTGCATTCGTGCCCATACCCCACAAGCCATGCGCAAAGGCGCAAGCAAGGAAGAAATTATGGAAGCCATATGGGTAGCCGCAGAAATGCGTGCAGGTGCTGCTTATGCGCACGCCACTCTTGCAATGGAAGAAATGGAAAAACACAGCCATTAAAACTTTCAGTAACTGAAAATGTTTAAAACAAATTAAACAGTATTGATTATGAAAAATGAACCCGTTAAAATTAAATCAATAGCGCACGCAACGCCTGATGTGCTTCATATTGTTACAGAAAAACCTTCGGGCGTAGCCTTTGTTCCTGGGCAGGCAACGGAAATTTTTATCGATAAAAAAGGTTGGCAGAATGAGGGCAGACCTTTCACATTTACTTGTCTTCCGAAGGCTGATTACCTTGAATTTATGATAAAAACTTATCCCGAACGGAAAGGGGTTACCAATGAATTGCTCAGTTTGAAAGCAGGGGACAACCTAATAGTAAACGATATTTTCGGAGCTATCGAATACAAAGGCGAAGGTACTTTCATTGCCGGTGGGGCAGGAGTGACGCCATTTATCGCTATTTTCCGTGATTTAAGGGAAAAGAATTCCCTTGGAACAAACAAGCTCATTTTCGCCAATAAAACAATGGCCGATATTATTTTGAAGGATGAATTTGAAAAGATGCTCGGCAAAAACTTCATAAATATACTTTCAAAAGAGAAAACCGAAAAATACGCCTACGGACAGATTTCCGAAGATTTCATAAAAAGGAATGGGACCGCTTTAGATTCCTATTTTTATTTATGTGGTCCGCCACCAATGATGGATGCCATAGAAAAACAGTTGAATAATCTGAAAGTACCAGCGGATAAAATCGTTAAAGAAGAGTTTTAGTTTTTATATTTTTCAAATAAAATAATATAAATTATGTCACATAAAAGATTGGATTATTACGAAACAGACCCAAAGTCCATAAATGGAATGTTGGAACTCGAAAAATACATTGCTGGTTCGGGGCTTGAACGAAGCCTTTATGAATTGGTTAAACTTCGCGCATCACAAATCAACGGTTGTGCTTATTGCATAGATATGCACTCCAAGGATGCCCGTAAAGCGGGCGAAACGGAGCAACGGCTTTATGCGCTTTCGGCCTGGAGGGAAACTTCGTTTTATTCCGAGCGGGAATGCGCTGCATTGGCCTGGACCGAGGCAATGACCTTAATTTCGGAGAACGATATGTCTGATTCGTTATACACTTCGGTTGCTGAACATTTCAGTGAAAAGGAACATTTGGTACTCACTATGGCAATTATAGCCATCAACGGTTGGAACCGTTTGGCTATTGGTTTTCGGAAAGAACCCGGAAGTTACAATCCATAATAGAATTCAAAATTCAAAATTATAAAATGGATAGTTACTAATCAAAGCTATTAAGTTTCTAAGCCAAAACTTCTGAAATAGAAAGCGAAATGGACATTCACAAAAAAATAGCAATTGTTACAGGAGCCACCGGCGGGTTAGGGGCGGCCATATCCAAAGCTTTGGTAGCAGAGGGCGCAACGGTTTTCGGACTTGCTCGAAATAACGATACGCTGCAAAAATTGCAAAAAAATATCGGGAGTAAATTCATTCCTGTAAAGCTTGATATTTCAGATGGAATTGCTGTAAAAAATTGGGTGACTGATACTTTTTCCGGAGCCGTACCTACTGGCAGGCAGGAAAAATCTCCAGATATTCTGATCAATAATGCAGGAGCTGGTTCTTTCGGAAAGATTGACGAAATGCCTTCAGAGGAATGGTACAAAATGATAAACACCAATTTGAATGGAATGTACTGTATCACTTCGGAAGTTGTTAAGCTTATGAAGGCAAAAAAAGAAAGTTCACATATAGTAAATATTGGTTCCATTCTCGGAATTACAACACGCGCTGAAGGTGCGGCCTATTCTGCCACAAAGTATGGCATTAGTGGTTTTAGCGAAGCGCTCTTTAAGGAATTAAGGGTTTTTAATATTAAGGTTACTTGTTTAAATCCTGGTTCCATCGACACTTCTTTTTTTAAGAGTTCTGGAATAGAGTCACACGGAAATATGCTTCAAACAGAAGATATTGCTTCAACATTGTTGCACATATTGAAGACGCCGGACAATATGCTGATAAGCGAAATGACCGTTAGACCGCTTAACCCAAAGGCACCGGAATGATTGTATTTTAGTGTAGGGAATTCATTTTTAATTTGATTAAAATGGGCTATATTCATCGTTTGCTAAAATTTTTTCGGAGGGAACCGAAAGAAGTGCCCAATGAAGCAGTTGGCGAAAAAAACTGTCCTTTTTGTTGGGGTTACCAAGAATATGATGAAAAAATCCGCTTAATGCCCAAGGACAAACAGATTGATGTGAAAAACCATCGTGACAAATACGTGAAGGTTGGGAAATTTATGATGGAACATGTGGATGGCTTTAAAAACAAAAAAAGAATTGTTGAACGCTGTCCGGAGTGTGGTGGCAAGCGAATAAAATATATAGAAAACCCTTAAATCTATGGAAAAGAAAAAACCTATAAAACGCCATCAAGCATTGATACCATTAAGCCGACAGCATCATTTTGGATTGCTGTTCAGTTGGAAACTGCGGAAAGGTTTCAGTAGGAATATTGACACTGAACGCTTGCAGGAATACGCAAAATGGTTTTTTCTGAACGAAATAAAACCCCATTTCAGCGATGAGGAGAAATATCTTTTCCCCGTACTTGCCGCCGATAATGAACTAGTGGAACGCGCCCTAAAAGAGCACCGACGGATAAAACGTCTGTTCAACGACACAAAAAATCCAGAGAAATCACTACACAGATTGGAAGAGGAACTGGACGCCCACATTCGTTTTGAGGAGCGGATTCTTTTTAATGAAATACAGAAAGCAGCTACAGATGAACAGCTTCAAAAAATTGAAGAAATCCACAGCGAACTCGAAAAATTGGAGGAGTATCACGATCCTTTTTGGGAGTAACTTCACTTTAAAACACTCGCACCTTCAAAAATAATAAAAGGCAAAGAAAAAAGCGAAAAACAGAAAGAAGTAGGCAGTAGGCAGTAGCAGTTAGCAGTATAGGTTGTCATATTAGAAATACACGCGATAAATAGCGAGCCTACTGCATACTGAGACTGATAACTGAGCACTGAGCACTGAATTACTGCGTACTAAAACATACTGGATACTGAAAACTTATTTCAGCTTCACAATAATAAGCTTCATAAAAAGTTATATTTTTACCAAAATTTTATAGTAATGAGGTATTTATACGGATTGGCAATTTTGTGTTGTCTTGTTTTATGGAGTTCTTGCCGCAACGACTTTGAAACTGTTGCAAGTACAGGAAATCTGGAGTTTTCAAGAGATACGGTTTATCTGGACACGGTTTTTACAAACATTGGTTCCAGCACTTATAATTTAAAAGTTTACAACCGCAGCAATGAGGATATCAACATTCCCTCAGTTCGTTTGGCACAGGGCGAATCTTCAAATTATCGTTTGAACGTGGACGGAATACCTGGAAAAGTGTTTGAAAATGTACAAATTCTCGCAAAGGACAGCATCTTCATTTTTATTGAAACCACGCTGGATATAAACAATCTGCCAACGAACGCACCCGATTTTCTTTACACAGACCAATTGCTTTTTGACAGCGGTGGCAACCAGCAAAAAGTGGAATTGGTAACCCTTGTAAGGGATGCCATATTTCTTTTTCCCGAAAAATATGCCGATGGAACTACTGAAATGCTAAACTTAGGCACAGAAAATGACCCTTTTTTAGTAAAAGGATTTTATCTTGAAGATGATGAGCTGACATTTACCAAAGAAAAACCGTATGTAATATACGGTTTCGCAGCAGTTCCAAGCAATAAGACACTTACGATTGAAGCGGGTGCCCGAGTGCATTTTCATAACCTAAGTGGAATTATTGTGGCTGAAAACGGAACCATGAAAACTATGGGTGAAAAAAGTAACGACCCCGAAGCGATGGAGAACGAAGTGATTTTTGAAGGCGACCGTTTGGAACCTAGCTTTTCGGATATTCCGGGGCAATGGTTTGCAATTTGGCTTATTAAAGGTAGCGTTGGCAATGAACTTAATTTTACAACAATTAAAAATAGCATTTTTGGAATTCGCTCTGAAATAAGTCCGCTTACTTTGAGAAATGTTCAAATATATAACAGTACATATGTTGGCTTATTGGCTATAAATAGTGCAATTAAAGGCGAGAATATGGTTATTAACAACAGTGGACAATCTTCATTAGCTATACAATTGGGCGGAAGTTATGAATTTAGGCATTGCACTTTTGCAAATTACTGGACCGAAAGCTTCCGTTCGTTCCCAACTGTTTCAATTGAAAATACACTTGGTGATGATTTTGTTGAAGATTTGGTAAAAGCAAATTTTACAAACTGTATTATTTACGGCAACGAACGCCGCGAGTTTTCGCTGTTCCAAAACCCCGATAGAGCTTTCAATTTTAATTTTACGAATTGTTTGGTTCGCTTTGAGGATCCTAATGGCGAGTTTGGCAACAATCCGCTGTATGATTTTTCAAATGCCACTTTATTTACCAACATCGTTCAGAATGCTGACCCTAAATTTCAGGATACTAAAAAGAACAATTTTAATATTGAAAAGGGAGCTTCGGGAGCTGAGAATATAGGTAAAGATGGAGTTGGACCTGATTTCGATTTAAATGGAACGCAGAGAGGGAATTCTCCACAAGATCACCCAGATGCTGGAGCCTATGAGACCATTGAATTTCCCGGAGGATAAAAAATAAACACGACTAAAAAACCCGTCCAGTGCGACGGGTTTTTTATTGTAAAAAATTAAAGGAAGTTATTCTGCTTTTAACCATTTCAATTTTAGTTTGGAGTTTTTTCGTTCCACAGGCTGCATCACCAAAGTATCGCCGCTGAAGTAAAATCTTCGATCTGCCGTCAATCCAAATTCCGAGGGGTTTGAATGCGAGAGTTTATAGTGGGAAACGATACTGTCCTTTTCGGAAACCTTGTAATTCCCCATATAATAATACGATTTCGTAATATATTTCAATGCTTCCAAAGGAATGGAATCATTGAAATTTGGGAACTTTAAATCTGTGTTTTCATAGCCTTTTTCATAAAGATGAAGTGCTACGTGCCCACTGTTGTCATAAAGCAGATATCCGTCCATTCCGCCTTTGTAATTGCTCCACGTATTTGTGGCGGTGTCGCGCACTTTCATGCTTTCCAATCTCCAAAGGCCTGCAAGTTTTTGGAGTTCTGGCTTGTTGTTTTGACAGGCAAATACTAAAACTAAAATTCCCGCGAAAACAATAATTTTCAAATTTTTCTTGATTTTCAAATCTTCAAATTTAGTAATCAATCCTTCCTTCTTTTGCTTCCCACTTTTTGAAAACTTTTCGGCCCTCTTCTCTGTCAAGATTAATGAATTTAACGTTTCTATCCTCAATATTTTTATCTAATTCGTCATAAATAAAATGATCGTCAAAGCCTATTTCTGCAGCATCTTCTTTGCTGCAGGCGTAGTAAACCGCTTTTGGACGTGCCCAATAAATAGCGCCCAAGCACATTGGGCAAGGCTCACAGGAAGTGTAAATGATACAATCGTCTAATTGAAACGAACTGAGTTTTTCACAAGCTTTGCGGATGGCCACAACCTCTGCGTGAGCGGTTGGGTCGTTGCTGGAGGTCACTTGGTTAAAACCTTCAGCAATTATTTTACCGTCCTTTACAACAACAGCCCCAAAGGGGCCGCCAGCGTTGGAATCCATTCCTTTTTCGGATAGTTCGATGGCTCGTTTTATAAATTGTTTGTCTTTTTCTGTAATCATTTAATAGTTTTAATTCGAAAATAATAATAATTCCTCTCCATCTTCATAAGTGTAAGTTCCAATTTCCGATAGTCCAAGTTTCTTTAAAAGTTTTATGGAGGAAAGGTTTACGGACAAAGTAATACCTACAATAGTTTGAAGTTTCAATTTTTCCGCAGCAAATTTCATAACAGCTTTTGCCGCTTCAAAAGCATAGCCTTTGTTGCCAAACTCTGGCAAAAAGGCGAAACCAACATCGGGGTGGTCCAAACTGTCCCTTTTGTAAAGTCCCGAGGAACCAATGGGAGTACCATCTTTCAATGAAACCAAATAGGGCCCAAACCCGTGCTTTTCATAACTGCTCAAATAGTTTTTCTGCATATAGGCTTCAGCATCTTCAATGGTTTTGATGTTTCTGTCGCCAATGTTTTTTAACCAACCCTCGCTGTTCATCAGTTTGTAGATGAAGGGTGCATCGTTTAATGTGTATTGTCTTAATAGAAGTCGCTCGGTTTCTATTTTCATATTTCTAATGTAATGAAGAAATTATTTAGAATAACCAAAGGTAAATAATAGAGTCGTTGATTTTAGCTTTCAAGCAAAAAACCTTCAGCTATTGACTGAAGGTTTCCATCAATATTCAAACAAACTGCTTTAATCGAATTGTTTAGAAGTTCCTTCGTAAAAACCATTTAATTCTGGCATTACATAATCTCTTCCTTGTATTTTATATCTCAGAACGTCCTTATAGGAGTTTATAAAGCTGAAATTAGTTAAAGTTACGGAACCGAGCGGTAAGGTTTCAAATCCTGTTAAATCTGAGTAGGTTGCCTGTATATTCTTTCGCAAATTTTCTTTTGAAAAGGAAACCTCCGTGGCAACTTCACCATAAACTTGGTGGGCGACAGATATTGTTTCGCTGGCATTAGTGCCTCTGAAAATTACATCATAAAGAATAGCATTTCCATTAATAGTCATACTAAAGTTCGCTGGGGATTGGTTGTTTACTATGAAACTTTGCCCTGGAACGGCAACATTATTTGGAATAGTGGTTGTGCGTAGTTTTCTAAAATACTGAAAATTGTCATTGCCGAAACTAAGACGAAATATATAGCTATCAAAAACATTTGTAGGCACAGGGATTGAAAGCGAAGCATTGCCACTCGAATAATTTCCCTCCCTAATGGAATGGTGTATTTCATTGTTATCATCATTTACTAAACCTTCAAGCCCAAAACCGAATATGGTATTGGATGGAGATTGGACATTCACAATATTTTGAATTTCTGGCAATGTATTGTAATCAATATTGAAAACAGAGCCTTCGGGAACAGCTTGTCTCCAGAAATATCTATCAAATTGGTCATTCGGACTTTTAAAGGATACGTAGATATCACTTATAGGTGAAGCTGCTAAATTCCCGCGAAATTTATAATACCCTCCATTTTCGGGGCCAAAAGTTCCGCTATTTGAAGTACTGGATGTTACTTCGCAGGGATAACCGGTATTGTCCAGATTTATATAGATTTCATCGTGCGTATTTTCTATACAAGGGCTCGGTCCAATGGTGTAAACTCCATTCTTTATATTGGTAAAAGTTATCAAAGTATAAAATTCTTCTCCAACAATATCAACATTAGCATAATACATATAGCTTAAATCATATACTGTTGAAGGTTCTCCAGTGAATTTTAAAGTTGCTGATTGCCCTATTTGCATTTCGGCACTGTCCAAAATAGTTCCGTTTTGATCACTGAGAAAGGCGTGGAAGCTTTTGGTAAATTCGCTGAAGCGATAGTTGGGGTCAACGTTTAAGACGACTGTAAAATTTTGCAATCCAGAATCTGTATCATCAGCATCTTTCGAACAACTAAACAATACTGCGGAAAGCACTAAAAGAAGGAACATGTTTTTCATAGCGATAGGTTTAAATGAATTATAAGTTTTAAAGTCTTTATTCTATAGTCTTATTAACTCTGAAAGGTTGCGTTGAAAAACAAAAAAACCTTCAGCGGTAAGCTGAAGGTTTTATAAAATTTTGGTTCTTATTTCTTAACTTTTGAACAGCGGCAACCCAGCCATCATATCATTTACCTTTTCGGCAATGCTTTCTAATTTAGCTTCGTCTTCGTGATTTGTAATTACTTCATCAATAAGATCCACAATTTTTTTCATATCCTTTTCTACTAAACCGCGCGTAGTTACCGCAGCAGTTCCAATGCGGATTCCGCTGGTTACAAAAGGCGATTTATCATCAAAAGGCACCATGTTTTTGTTCACGGTAATATCCGCTTTGCCCAAGGCTTCTTCGGCTTCTTTTCCCGAAATATTTTTGTTGCGAAGGTCAATAAGCATCATATGATTATCGGTACCGCCAGAAATGATATTGTATCCTTTTTCAACAAAATGCTGAGCCATTACTGCCGCATTTTTCTTCACCTGTACCATATAATGTAAAAAATCGTCCGTCAATGCTTCGCCAAAGGCAATAGCTTTTGCAGCGATTATATGTTCCAACGGACCACCTTGGTTTCCTGGGAAAATGGCACTGTCTAAAAGTGTACTCATCTTTTTAAGGTTTCCGTTCTTTAATTTTTGACCGAAAGGATTGTCAAAATCCTTGCCCATCAAAATCATTCCACCGCGAGGACCGCGCAGGGTTTTGTGAGTTGTGGTAGTAACTACATGGCAATGCGGCAGCGGATCGCCAATAATTCCTTTGGCAATCAACCCAGCGGGGTGGGCAATATCTGCAAACAGAATTGCACCAACTTTATCGGCAATCTCTCGGAAGCGTTTGTAGTCAATCTCCCGTGAATAGGCAGAAGCGCCTGCAATGATCATTTTCGGTTTTTCTCTGATGGCTATTTCTTCCACTTTGTCGTAATCTATTCGTCCAGTTTCGCGGTCAACGCCATAAAATACAGGGTTGTAAAGTTTTCCTGAAAAATTTACGGGCGAGCCGTGCGTTAAGTGCCCACCGTGCGAAAGGTCAAAACCCAAGTATTTGTCGCCTGGCTTTAAACAGGCTGCGTAAACGGCAGTATTGGCCTGCGAGCCACTGTGCGGTTGCACGTTGGCATATTCAGCTCCGAAGAGTGCTTTTGCGCGGTCAATGGCTATTTGTTCCACCTCATCGACCACCTCGCAACCGCCGTAGTAGCGCTTTCCGGGGTAACCTTCGGCGTATTTATTAGTTAAAACGGAACCGGCAGCTTCCATCACTTGGTCGCTTACAAAATTCTCTGAAGCAATCAGCTCCAGACCGTTCAATTGGCGTTGTTTTTCGGCTTCTATTAGTTCAAAAATTTGTTCGTCGCGTTGCATAGTAAATGTTTATTGTTTGGGGTTTGGAGTTTAAAATTTATAGAGAATATTTGTTTCAGAAACATAAACTATAAACTACAAATTCTTTCGAAAGTTAATTAAATCCAAAAATACTAATTACATTCGGTAACTATCATGAAATATATATATTTGATGAAGAATTTTACGAACAAAACACTAGTTGAAAACAATACGCATTAAGTAATTAATTCTTTGATTTTAAACAATTTGAATTTTTTTTACTTAGTTTTATTTTCAACAATAAAAATATTTTTTAACATGCCCATAACTGCCAACGACCCCAAACGCAAAACCTGGCTCGACACCGCGCCAGATACAGATTTCCCCATTCAAAACATACCTTTCGGCGTTTTCTTGACGCGCGACGATATCATTACAATCGGAACGAGAATCGGCGATTATGCCATTGATCTCGGCGCCTTGCACCAAATGGGTTATTTCAAAGGAATTGAACTGACCGACGATATATTTCTTCAGGATACTTTAAACGATTTTATTAGCGACGGAAGAAAAACATGGCGTTTGGTGCGAAACCGGATTGCAGATATTTTCGACAAGGAAAACCCAAAACTTCGCGATAACAAAGAACACAGAAAATTTGTCCTTTTTACGCTCGATGAAGTGGAAATGCAGCTTCCCGTGCAAGTGGGCGATTATACTGATTTCTATTCCAGCAAGGAACACGCAACAAATGTTGGCACCATGTTCCGCGGAAAGGAAAACGCTTTGATGCCCAACTGGCTTCATATTCCCGTGGGATATCACGGCAGGAGTTCTTCCATAATTCCAAGCGGCATCAATATTCGCAGACCATGGGGACAAACCATGCCCGACGGTGCTACCGAACCTGTTTTTGGACCCTCAAAATTAATAGATTTTGAACTTGAAATGGCATTTATAACAACAGATGCAAACGTTTTGGGAGAATCTATTCCCGTAAATGAAGCCGAGGAATACATCTTCGGATTGGTGCTTTTCAACGATTGGAGCGCACGCGATATCCAAAAGTGGGAATACGTTCCGCTCGGGCCGTTTTTAGCGAAGAATTTTGCCTCGTCCATTTCGCCGTGGATTGTTACTTTGGATGCGCTTCAACCCTTTAAAGTGGAAAGTCCCAAGCCAGAAATTCCGCAATTACCCTATCTTCAATACAAAGGAAAGAAAAGCTATAACATAAAACTTGAAGTTTACATTACTCCCGAAAATGGAAAGGAAACCAAGGTTTCTACTTCAAACTTTAAATATATGTATTGGAACATGAGCCAGCAGTTGGCGCACCACACCATTAATGGTTGTAACGTGAACAGTGGCGATATGATGGGAAGTGGCACCATTTCTGGCCCAACGCCAGATAGTTACGGCTCTATGTTGGAACTCACTTGGCGCGGGGAAAGACCCATCAAACTTTCTGATGGTGTAGAAAGAAAATTCATCAAAGACAATGACACCGTTACTCTAAAAGGTTTTTGTGAAAATGAAAACGTGCGGATTGGTTTTGGGGAGTGTACAACAAAGTTGCTTCCTGCAATAAAGCAATGATTTTTTGCCACGAATTCACGAATTATTTTATACTTTTTATTCGTGAATTCGTGGCAAACACTTTTTAGTCATAATGAAATCGGCATTTTACGATCCAAATTTCCTCATCCACAACTTTGTATATTAATCGGTGTTCCTTATCAATTCGGCGCGACCAAAATCCACGATATTTATGCTTTAAGGCTTCGGGTTTTCCTATACCATCATAAGGATTTCGGGAAATATCTTTTAAAAGTGAATTGATTTTCCCCAAAACTTTTTTATCCGTCTTTTGCCAGTATAAATAATCTTCCCATGATTCTTCCACAAAAAGATACTTCATTCCTCAATCAATTCTTTGGAAAATGAATCCCTGTTTTTAAATTTCTGAATGGCAGCGTCCAATCTTTTTTCATTTTTGGCAGAGGAAAATTCGTGTTGAGTGGTTTGAAGAGCGTTGTATTCTTCCAGAGAAATAACCACAACCCCAGAATTTTTACCTCGATTGATAATCAAGGTTTCAAAATTTTCGGTAACCCGTTTCAAATAATGCTTTATATCTTTTCTGAAATCGGATATAGTCGTTGTTGTTATCATTTTCAAAATATTTGTACAAATATATGTACAAATATAATTTTAAACAATTCCATTTGAAAATAAAGAACCACGAATTCACAAATATTTTATATAATCATTCGTGGCAAAGAAACTCAGTTATCAAAAAAACAGAAACCAAATCCTATTTCTGTATTATTTCTATCTTGAAAAGTTTATCCCAGTTTTTTCCTGTAATGTAGAGAATGTTTGGTTCGCCCTTATAAGCGATGCCGTTTAGCACGTCCAACTTCGGGTGTTGCGTAACTTTGTCTTTCAAATCGGTCAGATCTATCACGCCTTCCACCGCACCGTTTGTTGGGTTGATGATAGCTATAGAGCCTTGTTGGTAAACATTGGCATATATTTTTCCTTCCACCCATTCCAGTTCGTTCACACTGTTTATTTTACTGGTGTTCGTGAAAATTTCGATGTAATCCCTTTCGGCCAGTGTGTTTGAACTTAGGGTCCAAATACGGTCGGTGCCATCGCTTTTGTAAATATTGTTTTCGGAATCGTGGCAGAGGCCCCAACCTTCGCGGCTTTGTCCGTAAACAAAAGTTCCAGTTTGCTCCATTGTGTTCAAATTGTAGATGAAACCAGTGTTTTCGCGCCAAGTGAGCTGATAAATTTTGTTGTTGAGAATGGTAAGCCCCTCCCCGAAAAATTGGTCTGCCAAGGCTACTTTTTTAAGAACTTCCCCTGTTTTATAGTCTGTTTTACGGAGCGAGGATTCTTTGTATTGCCCGGTGCTTTCATATAAAGTGTCGTTTTCAAATTCAAGTCCTTGCGTGTAGGCATTTATATCGTGCGGATAGGTTTCAAGAATTTTATAGGTGTAAAGTTTCGGTTTTATGGACGAAAGAATAGTAATGTTCTTGGAAGCTTCATATTCCTCGCCATCACTGTAAATCTTTGCCATCAGGGTTTTTTCACCTAATTTTTTCCCCGAAAGGGAAACGCTATTGCCTGAAACTTCAATCCGGTCCTTGTTCAAAAAGTAAATTATAGAATCGGTTTCAATATTTTTTTTGTTCGTCAATGAAACAGTAAGTACATCTTCGGGAGTGTAGGTCTTCTTCTGATTTTTGATTTCCAGCGAAAAAGCATCTTTTTTTTCTGCGGAATTATTCCCACAGCCACCCAAAAAAAGGAGTAATAGAGTAGGGGCTAAAACGTTATAGATTTTCATAGCTAACAATTATTTTTCTGCAAGGTATTTATTAAAATTGAAATGTGAAAATACTTGCAAAAACATCAAAAAGCCTTATCTTTGCAGCGGCAAGTCCTACACAACCAGCTCCTGTTGAATCCTCCAGGGCGGGAACGCAGCAAAGGTAAATAGTTGAGCGGTGTGATGTAGGTAGCTTGCCATTTTTTGTGCAATAAACTTTCCTGTTGACGGTTTGACCCACGACGTTTTGACTCACGACAGATTTGGACAATTTTGTGAAAAGTGATTTTTATTATTGTTGTAGCTCTCTTTTGTCGTGATTCCCTTTAATCTTGTTTCGTGATTCTTTTTCAGTCATGGCTCTCTTAAGTCGTGGTTCGTGATTCTTTTTAGAAAAACTATTTGGAAAACTGACTCCTTAACCGCACCTTTGCTTTTCAACTTCCTTTTATGCCAAAAACAGTACTCATTACAGGCGGTTCCTCGGGAATTGGTAAAGCCATAGGCGAATACCTTTGCGAGAAAGGCTACCAAGTCTTCGGAACCAGCCGAAACCCTGAAAACATACTTGATTCTGTCTTTCCACTTCTGAAAATGGACGTGAACCAAACCGAATCCATCGAAGCTGTAATTGCTGAGATACTTGGCAAAGTCGAAAAAATCGATGTCGTAATAAACAATGCGGGCGTCGGCATTACGGGCCCAATTGAGGAAACTCCCGAAACCGAAATAAAAAAAGCCTTCCAAACCAACTTTCACGGCCCCATAAATGTGATTAAAGCCGTATTGCCACAAATGCGCAAACAAGGTTCTGGGCATATTTTGAACATAACTTCCATCGCGGGCTATATGGGGTTGCCGTATCGCGGAATCTATTCCGCCAGTAAGGCTGCTTTGGAAATTACCATAGAAGCCATGCGGATGGAAACGATGCAATTTGGTGTAAAAATGACCAACATTGCCCCAGGCGATTTTGCCACAAACATTGCCGCAGGCCGTTACCACACACCAGTTTTGGATAATTCACCCTATAAAAAAGACTACGGCAACACCTTGAAAATGATGAACGAACATGTGGATAATGGCGGTGATCCGCTGCAAATGGCAAAAGTAGTTCACCAAATCATTGAAAACAAAAATCCTAAAATCCATTATAAAGTAGGAGCCCCATTACAGAAATTTTCAATAGTGCTGAAACGTATTTTGCCGGACAAGGTTTATGAACGGATGCTTTTGAGGCATTATGGGTTGAAATGAAATTTCCCTATATAAAGCTCAGTTGGGTGCTTAGAAAGTTCAGTTGGGTCGATGGAAAGCTTAGTCAGATCGATGGAAACCTCTGCTCTCGAGGGAGAAAACTTCGCACACTTTTGAGAAAGCTCCCCACCCAACCACTAACATTTCCCTCCCGCAACTAACAACTGAAAACAACCGACAACCGACAACCGAGCCCCCAACTTATCAATCTTTTTCAACAACGCTATTTCCTCGAAACTATCTTCGCTATTTTTGCACTAATTAATCTGAAAAAATACCTATGAAATTCTTTATCGATACCGCAAACCTTGAACAAATTCGCGAAGCCCAAGATCTTGGTGTGCTTGATGGCGTTACAACCAATCCATCCTTGATGGCAAGGGAAGGCATCAAAGGGAAAAACAATATCCTAAAACATTACGTGGACATCTGCAACATTGTGGATGGCGACGTTTCCGCAGAGGTTATTGCAACCGATTTTAAGGGAATGGTAAAAGAAGGCGAGGAGTTGGCCGAACTTCACAACCAGATTGTGGTAAAAATCCCGATGATAAAAGATGGCGTTAAAGCCTTAAAATATTTCACGGACCACGGCATCCGTACCAATTGTACGCTGGTTTTCTCGGCGGGGCAGGCATTGTTGGCCGCAAAAGCTGGGGCTACTTACGTTTCGCCATTCATTGGCAGGTTGGACGATATTTCAACCGACGGCCTGGAATTGATAGCAGACATTCGTCTTATATACGATAACTACAGTTTTGAAACGCAAATCCTTGCAGCCTCCATTCGCCACACGATGCACATTATAAACTGTGCAAAAATTGGTGCCGACGTGATGACCGGACCACTTTCTTCCATAGAAGGACTATTGAAACACCCTTTAACGGATAGTGGCCTAAAACAGTTTTTGGAAGATTATAAGAAAGGGAATTAATGTTGATACCTTCTCGAGCGCAGTCGAGAGGTTAATAGTTTTCGATTTTTATCCTAAATGAAGTCGAAAGGTCCGAACGGAAAAGACCTATACACAGTTATTTATTTAAAAAACCAAGGAGCAATTCTTCAAAATTAGGGAGGAACATATTGGGTTTTCCTTCAAGGATCACAGCGTTTTTGTCCAAAATAATCACTTTGTTCATATAGTTCAAAGCAAGTTTCTTTTCGGCGTCGGTCAAATTTTCAAGCTGGAATTCCTGTTTTGGATTATATCCCAACCTACTTACGGTTTCCCGCCATTTCTTGAAGTGCGGGTCTATATTTATTCCAATAAAGGCGTATTCTGGATATTTTGACTGAAGTTCTGTGGCTCGATTGTGTATTTCTTTACACTGTGTTTTGGATTGCGCCGACCAAAAAAAGAGGACCGTGGGCGCTTTAATGAGGCTCCGTAAATCCATTGCCACATTTTCCGTATTCACAACCAGCACATCTGGGACGTTATTTCCTTTGGTGAGTTTCACGGTGGCCTCATACAATTCGGTCAATTCCGCAACGTGCTTTTTGTCTGTGTCCATTTTTGAAAATGTCTCGAAGAATTTCCTTTCTTCATCGGCATTTTTGGCATTCAATAAATACATATAAGCATTATAGCGCAACAGACTATTTTTAAGGGTATCAGAAGTAACAATGCTGTCTATCAACTGGATTTTTCGATTGTTATACTGATAGGAATTGCGGTCAATAAGGCTGTTTTTGGGATATTCCGAACAGACCATATTTTCGAAATAACGGTTCATAAAACGATAGTACGGATAATAGAATTTTAGCTCGTCCAAGCTGAAATCTAACTTTTTTCTGTAGTCGAAAAAATCAGTTTTGAATTTTTCTGGATTGTTCCTGTTGGCTGCTCCATATCTCTCTTTTTTCGAATAATAATCGTATTCTATATTGGCAAGGGCAACTTTTTTAAAACCATCGGAAACTTCATTGTTGTTTTCAAGAAATTCTTTGTACACTCCAGTTTTTAGGGTTTTTAAGGAATCGATTTTGTCTTCAAAATCTTTAGACGAAAGCGCATACCATTTCGGAAGATTTTGGTTCTCGGTTTCGTTTAATAAATATAGGGTCATCAAAAGATTGTTCTGTTCCCCTCCCTTACCCGAAAAAGCGAGAGATTCGTCAAAATCCACTGTATTCAAATGAATCAATAAGCTATCGCCGGGCTCCATGTAAAACACTTGACTTTCACTGTGTTTTAAATTGTAAAGACCGGGTTTTATCTTGTCGGTTTTATAATGAAAAAAGTCCCTGGCATCCAGTTTTACAGTATCCAGTATCTCGTTTCCCTGGGAAAAAATAATGTAATCGAGTGTTGGGTTTACTATTTGCCCAATTATATAAGTAAATTGGGTAGGGTTTTCCTCCTTGTTTTTACAAGAGAGAATTATAGTAAACAGTAATAGAAGAAATAATTTTTTAAACAATAGCGCTTTATTTAAGAAAGACTAACAAATGTAGCCGACCCATTTGCTGTATTTTGTTAAATGATGGTTAAAAGGATTTTTAAAACGTTAATGTTTTCTGCATATCGCTTAAATGGCTATTTTTGCGCAAAATTTAGAATTTTATGCTTTCAGTTTCAAATCTTTCGGTTCAATTTGGTAAACGCGTGTTGTTCGACGAAGTGAGCACACAGTTCAATACAGGCAATATATATGGAATAATTGGGGCCAATGGTGCAGGGAAATCCACCCTTTTGAAAATTATTTCAGGCAAGCAGGATCCTACTTCGGGCCATGTTCATTTGGAAAAAGGAAAGCGGATGTCTGTCCTTGAACAGAACCACAATGCTTATGATGATTTCAATGTGCTTGAAACCGTGGTTCGTGGAAACAAAGAACTCTTCGCCATAAAAAGTCAAATAGACAAACTTTACGAAGATTATACCGATGATAACGCCGAAAAAATAGGGGAACTCCAAGTTACTTTTGAAGAGATGAACGGCTGGAACGCCGATAGTGATGCCGCCGCAATGCTTTCAAACTTGGGCATTGATGAAAGTCTGCACTATATGTTGATGAAAGATTTGGACGGTAAACAAAAAGTGCGGGTGTTACTTGCACAGGCGCTTTTCGGAAACCCCGATGTGCTTATTATGGATGAGCCCACCAACGATTTGGATTATGAAACCATCAGCTGGCTCGAAAACTTTTTGGCGAATTATGAAAACTGCGTAATTGTAGTTTCGCACGACCGTCACTTTTTGGATGCGGTCTGCACCCACATCAGCGATATTGACTTTGGAAAAATTAACCATTACAGCGGCAACTATACTTTTTGGTATGAGAGCAGCCAACTTGCTGCCCGTCAACGCGCACAGCAAAACAAAAAAGCTGATGAAAAACGAAAGGAACTTCAAGAGTTTATTATGCGTTTTAGCGCAAACGTTGCCAAAAGCAAACAAGCAACTTCGCGTAAAAAAATGCTTGAAAAATTGAATGTGGAAGAAATTCAACCCTCCAGCCGCCGCTACCCAGCAATCATTTTTGAACGCGAACGCGAAGCTGGCGACCAAATTTTGAACGTTGAGAACCTTTCGGCATCCATTGATGGGGAAACGATTTTTAGAAACGTGGACATCAATTTGTCCAAAGGCGATAAAGTAGTTATCTATTCAAGAGATTCGCGTGCTGCGACTGCTTTTTATGAAATTTTAAACGGCCACGCAAAACCAGACAGTGGTTCTTTTCAATGGGGAATTACTACAAACCAAAGCTATTTACCGCTGGACAATGAGGAATTTTTCAAAAATAATTTGTCGTTGGTAGATTGGTTGCGCCAATATGCCAAAACCGAAGAGGAACGCGAGGAAGTTTTCCTTCGGGGCTTTTTGGGAAAAATGCTTTTCAGTGGCGAAGAAGCTTTAAAGAAAAGCAGCGTTCTTTCCGGAGGTGAAAAAGTACGTTGTATGCTCAGCCGAATGATGATGCTCCGCGCAAACGTACTGATGCTGGATGAACCCACAAACCACTTGGATTTGGAATCGATTACAGCTTTCAACAATTCATTAAAAAACTTTAAAGGAACTATATTGCTCACCACTCATGACCACGAATTTGCCCAAACCGTTGCAACCCGCATCATAGAGCTGACCCCAGGTGGGGCCATAGACCGCTATATGACTTTTGATGAATATATGAATGATAAAAAGATAAAGGAGCTGCGCGAAAAAATGTATGCAGTAGAAGCGTAGTCTGTGAGTCGATGGTTATTGAGTTATTAAGTTATTTCTTTTAAATTTTACTGACTACTGACTACTGACTACTGACCACTGACCACTGACCACTGACCACTGACCACTGACTACTGACTACTGACTACTGACTACTGACCACTGACCACTGACCACTGACCACTGACCACTGACTACTGACCACTGACCACTGACTACTGACCACTCTTGTCCACCGAAGCTTTTTCAGCGTAGGTGGAGACCACTGATCACTCAATTTCGGTCAAAAATTCATCAATTGTACTTTTGGCTTTATCCATTTCGTCTTTTCTTATAAAAACCATTGTTTGGTTTGCAATACTCATCGTGAAACCGGCTCTTAAACTACTGTCGTGATCATTGCGTTCTATTGGGCTAATGCCAATTTCATTCAAACGTGCTACCAAACCCTTCGCAATTAAAGTAGGGCCTGTGTAAATCCTTGTTGTTTCAGACATATTATTCTTCTTCTTCTTCTTCTCCTATTTCTTTCATAAAAGCATCTACAACGGGCTGGGCAATGGCAAGTTCGTCTTTGCGTACAAATACGCGAACTTGATCGTCAAATTTATTTCCAGAGCCAAACATTATACCGCTCTGCTGGTCGTCACGAAGTATGGGGGTGATATTTACTTCCTCTAATCTTCCAACGAGCGCTTCGGCCATAATATCGGAACCGGTATATATACGAACTGTTTCTTCAGTGTTTTCTGACATTTTTTCTTAGTTATTAAGTTATTTGGTTATTGAGTTATTTCTATTAAATTTTACTGACCACTGACCACTGACCACTCTTGTCCACCGAAGCTTTTTCAGCGTAGGTGGAGACCACTGACCACTCTTGTCCACCGAAGCTTTTTCAGCGTAGGTGGAGACCAC
>JAENXC010000013.1 GCA_016649715.1 Flavobacteriaceae bacterium
GTTTCATTTTTTTTTGAACCAGGACTAAAGGGAAACAAGAATCAAGACGGCTTTCAGATATATTCTGGGAATCGTCCTGTTTCCCTTCAATCCTATTTCCTGTTTCATTTTTTTTGAACCAGGACTAAAGGGAAACAAGACTGAATGGAAACAAGACTTAAGACAGTTTTTGTAAATATTTCGGAAATCGTTTTATTTCTTCTTAAACAAGTTTCCTTTTTTATTTTCCTAATTACCTAATTCCTAATCCCTAATCCCTAATCCCTATCACCTGTATCCCTGCTCTTCCTTCTTTCCTCTCTCTTCTGGTTCCGAACCACAATTTTCGAAATATAAATACTCACTTCATAAAGAATAAGAATCGGGATGGCAACAATAATCTGGCTCACAATATCTGGAGGCGTTATTATCGCCGACAGTATCAAGACTATTATCAGTGCAAATTTTCTGTATTTCCGAAGGATTTCAGGCGTTATCAAGCCAATTTTTGTAAGGATATACATCAGTATTGGCAGTTCAAAAACAATGCCGCAGGCCAGAACCGAGGTTCTTACCAAGGATATATAGCTTTCCAAATCAAACTGGTTAATAACTTCCTCGCTAACTTGATAATTTCCTAAAAAGTTGATGGATAGGGGAGTTATGAGATAATACCCAAACAGAACCCCTAGAAAGAAGAGCACGGAGGCTATCGCAATAAAACCGCGACTTGACTTGCGTTCTTTTTCTTTTAATCCGGGACTTATGAATTTCCAAAATTCGTAAAGAATATAGGGGAAGGCGACAATAATTCCCGCATAGATTGACGTCCACATATGCGCTGAAAACTGTCCTGCCATTGTTCTACTTTGAATTTTAAAGGGCATTTCCTGAAAACAGAAGGTGTCCATTCCCAGAGAGCGGGAGATTTCGCAAAACATGGTATAGGTAGCGAACCCTGGTTTTGAGGGGCCAAAAATAAGAACATCAAAAATAAACCTCTTAAAAATAAAAGCCAAAGTTGCGAGAATCACAACGGCAATGGTGGAACGAATAAGGTGCCAGCGCAGTTCTTCCAAATGGTCCAAAAAGGACATTTCTTTTTCGGGGGAAGCTTTTTTCTTCATTAAATAATGCCTTCTCTGGTAAGGTTATGGATATGCACCACCCCGCAGTATTTCCCTTTGTCCTCCGCAAGGATTTGGGTTATCCCAAATTTGTCCATCATTTCCATGGCTTCAACGGCCATGGCAGTGTTGGCTATTATTTTTGGGTTGCGGGTCATAATGTCCTTTGCGGTCAATCCTGAAAAATTATCGGTCCGTGTCAACATACGTCGCAAATCGCCATCGGTAATGATTCCCACAATTTCGTCGTTTTCAACCACGGCTGTTACCCCCAGCATTTTTTCGGAAATTTCAACAATCACTTTTTTAACATCGGTATCGGGGCTTACCTGTGGTTTTTCGTTCAGGGAGGTAAGGTTGCTGACGCGCAGATATAATTTCTTCCCCAAGGAACCGCCAGGGTGGAACCTTGCGAAATCCTTGCTCGAAAATCCGCGCAAGTCCAAAAGGCACATTGCCAAGGCATCGCCGATAACCAGCTGTGCGGTGGTGCTGGCGGTGGGTGCAAGATTGTTGGGGCAGGCTTCTTTTTCCACATAGGCATTCAGTACAAAGTCTGCCTGTTGGCCCAAAAAAGAATCACGGTTTCCGGTAATAGCTATCAATTTGTTTTCAATAGCTTTTATCAATGACACAAGCACCTTTATTTCGGGGGTGTTTCCGCTTTTTGAAATGCAGATGACCGTGTCGTTTTCCTGAATGGTCCCCAAATCGCCGTGAATGGCATCGGCAGCGTGCATAAAAATTGCGGGGGTTCCCGTGGAGTTTAAAGTTGCGACAATTTTGGTTGCAATATTGGCACTTTTGCCTATTCCGGTAACGATTACCCTTCCCTTGGAATGATAGATATAATCAACAGCACCGGCAAATTCTCCATCCACTAGATGGGCGAGGTTTGCAATGGCTTTACTTTCAGTTTCAATGGTGTTTTTCGCTACGGAAATAATTCTATCCTCTTTGTTCAAAATTTTAATGCTTTTGAATGTTTGTAACTGTTTCAGAAATTAGTATATTTAGAATAGAATTAAAAACAATTCAGAACTCTTAAATATAGAAACGTTTCTTTTAAGATGCAGTCAATGCAATACGGTTGCAAAATTACAACTGTTAATCAGTAAAACAATGTATTGTTGGCTAAAACTGAATTTTCCTTTAAAAACCCAAGCAACGTGGCAGAGATTGACATATACGCAGCCCTAAAAAAATATTTTGGATTTACCAGATTTAAGGGCTTGCAAGAGGAAGTTGTAAAAAGTATCCTCAATGGTAAAAATACATTTGTGGTAATGCCCACGGGTGGCGGCAAATCACTTTGTTACCAGCTTCCGGCACTTATGCAGGAAGGAACGGCAATAATAGTTTCGCCGCTTATTGCGCTGATGAAAAACCAAGTGGACGTGCTGCGCGCACTTTCTTCGGAAGAGGGAATTGCCCATGTTTTGAATTCTTCCCTCAACAAAACCGAAGTAAAAAAAGTAAAGGCCGACATAGCCAGTGGAATCACAAAACTGCTCTACGTGGCGCCCGAATCACTCACCAAAGAAGAATACGTAGCTTTTCTGCAGACACAGAAAATATCGTTTATGGCCATAGACGAGGCCCATTGCATCAGCGAATGGGGCCACGATTTTAGGCCTGAATACCGAAATTTGAAAAGCATCATTCAGCGAATAGGGAACAATATCCCTATTATTGGCCTTACCGCAACCGCAACCCCAAAAGTGCAGGAAGACATTCTGAAAAACCTCAACATGCAGGAAGCCAATACCTTCAAAGCTTCTTTTAACCGTCCAAACCTTTATTACGAAATTAGGCCGAAAACGAAAAATGTGGATTCGGATATCATCCGTTTTGTAAAACAGAACGAAGGGAAAAGCGGGATTATCTATTGTTTAAGCAGAAAAAGAGTAGAGGAAGTTGCGCAGGCCTTGCAGGTAAACGGTATAAAAGCCGTGCCCTATCACGCCGGACTCGATGGAAAAACCCGTGTTAAACACCAAGATATGTTTTTGATGGAAGATGTGGACGTGGTGGTGGCAACCATAGCCTTTGGGATGGGGATTGACAAACCCGACGTTCGTTTCGTGATCCATAACGACATTCCAAAAAGTATTGAAAGCTACTACCAAGAGACCGGACGCGCCGGAAGGGATGGCGGCGAAGGCCATTGTGTTGCTTTTTACAGTTATAAGGACATTGAAAAGCTCGAAAAATTTATGAGCGGCAAGCCCATAGCCGAACAGGAAATTGGCCATGCACTGTTGCAGGAAGTGGTTGCTTTTGCCGAGACCTCCATTTCACGAAGAAAATTCATCCTTCATTATTTCGGCGAAGAATTTGACAACGAAACTGGCGATGGTGGTATGATGGACGATAATATGCGCTATCCCAAAAAGAAACACGAGGCAAAGGACGATGCAAAACTACTTTTGGAAGTGGTTGCCAAAACAAACGAACAATACAGAAGCAAAGAAGTGGTAAATGTGTTGATAGGAAAGGTAAACGCCCTAATAAAATCGCACAGAACGGATACCCAGGAATATTTTGGCTCTGGCGACAAACACGATGCAGCATATTGGATGGCATTGTTACGCCAACTTTTGGTTGCGGGATTTTTGAAAAAGGATATTGAAACTTATGGGGTTATTCATTTAAATGATTTGGGAAAGAAGTTTATAAAATCGCCCGCTTCCTTTATGATGACCGAGGATCATTCCTTTAAAGACGCCAATGACGATGTGATTGTTGCCGCGAACAAAGAAGGCGATGTTGTGGACGAAGTACTCTTTAGACTTCTAAAGGCAGAACTTAAAAAAGTAGCACACGATTTAGACCTGCCGCCATTCGTGATTTTTCAGGAACCGTCCTTGGAGGATATGGCGCTTAAATATCCCATAACAATGGACGAACTTTCCAGCGTTCACGGAGTGGGAGAGGGAAAGGCAAAAAAATACGGGAAATCCTTTTTAAAACTCATTCAAAAATACGTTGAGGAAAACGATATAATCCGTCCGGAAGATTTCGTTGTAAAATCTACGGGCAGCAACAGTTCCCTTAAATTATACATCATTCAAAACGTGGACCGCAAGCTCGCTTTGCCAGATATTGCCAACGCCAAAGGCATTGAAATGCGTGAGTTTATAAAGGAAATGGAAGCCATCGTTTACAGCGGCACCAAACTGAATATAGACTATTGGGTTGATGAGGTTTTGGACGAAGAACAGCAGGAAGAAATCCACGAATATTTCCTTGAGGCTAAAACTGATAATATTGAAGAGGCTCTTGACGAATTTGATGGCGATTACGACGAAGAGGAATTGCGGCTGTACCGCATCAAGTTTATTAGTGAAGTGGGGAATTAGTGGTCTCCACCTACGCTGAAAAAGCTTGTGCCTCCGCTAAAGCTTCAGCGACACGCGGACGGTGGACAAGAGTGGTCAGTACGCAGTGGTCAGTAGTCAGTGGTCAGTACGCAGTGGTCAGTAATCAGTGGTCAGTAATCAGTTTAATGAATTTCATGAACTTTGAATCTTGAACTTGTCACCCTGAGCGCAGTCGAAGGGTTGAATCTTGAACTTGTCACCCTGAGTAGCCTGTCCTGAGCGCAGTCGAAGGGCAGTCGAAGGGTTGAATCTTGAACTTGTCACCCTGAGTAGCCTGTCCTGAGCGCAGTCGAAGGGCAGTCGAAGGGCAGTCGAAGGGTTGAATCGTGATTACAATTCCACCAATACCTCATAAACACCATTTTCTTGGTTTTGCTCATAGGTAGTACCACTTATTTCCAGTTTGTTTACCTGCACATAGGAACAACAATTTTCATTTTTTTCTTCTGCGTCGAGGTGTAAGGTGAAAATTTCACGATCGCCTACTTTTAAAAGGTAGTTTGCTATATTGGTTCCCCAACCAAATGGTCCCAAGCCGATTGTATTTCTATCATTTTCGGAATTAAAGGTGAATTGCACCTTGCTGTAATTATTGTCTATGTCCAAAACCTCAATATCGGCTTTATCAAAAGTGCCATTGGTAAATAAATTTTCGCCAGTGGTTTTGTCCAAAAGCTCAAAATCCAAACCCAATGGTCCAGAATTGCAAAGCACATCACATTTATCAACGCTACACGAATTCAAAACAATAGCAACGAAGCACAACAAAATAAAACCTATCTTTTTCATAAAATACTAAATTACTGATTACTGATTACTGTTCACTGCGTACTGGCAACTGCGTACTGAATACTGAACACTAACTCTTCTGTTCCTTGTTGAAATACACCAAATAATAATACATCTGCTTTTCCTCATCCCACCCTTTTTCAATAAATTTATCCGCACTTTCCGAGTTGATGAAATCCAGTTTTATTTGGATATTGGTATCGAGGTTTATCACGTTTTTTATTTTTTTCCGCGCTGCGGTAACGGCTGTGTTGGCGATGGGAAAAGTGGTTAAATCCTCAATGCTGTACTTGGGCGCTTTTTCACTTTTGTAGTGTCGGAATTCTGGAAACATATCCGGATTGTCAATGACATCATTCATAAAAGCAGTTTCCTCAAAATTGTCGTTTTTGGCGAAATGGTTCACGGCGCGGTTCATAAACATAACCTCCTGCTTTTTGTCCTCCGCGGGCAAAACCACGTCTTTGGCGAAATCCTGACAGAATTTTAAATACTTTTTTGTGTAGAAATTATCGTCCGCAAATGCTTCCACGCCAAGGAAACTTTCCAGCCAATAGCGTGCATCGTATCGATTGCTGTCCACCGAAAGGATTTTATAGCCTTCCTCTTTTTTTGAATTGAAAATGATGCAGCCTTTGTCCAATTTATTAAGGTTCACGCCGTGTTGCAACATAGCTTCCAGTTGGTTTGCAGCTTCGGAAAACTGAAGAAAATCCTGTTTAAGTTCACTTTTAAAAATTCCGATGGCGTCCATTTTCACATTGTCAAGTTGCACGTTTTCAAGATAGGCTACATAGACCTCGCCGCTTTTAATATGAGGATGCTCGGACTGATTGTAAAGATAGGTCGCCATTTTGCGACTCTCTTCGTGAATGTTTTGCGGATTGTCAAAAATTAGCGACGCACTGTTGAAAAGTTCGTGAAACTCCAAATCGGCTTCGTGCGAAAAGCGGAAGTAGTTTTCTTCCTTGTCGCGAAACGGTTTCAGAAAAAACTCTTTCAGCAAGGGCGTAATTTCATCGTCCATTTTATAGGGTTCCGCAGAAAGAAAAATAGCTTCGTTCCTACTTTTGTTACCCACTCGGTGAATGGAAAGGGAGGCGATGTGGGTATTGAAAAGGTTGATCATTTATTTTTGTTAATTGTTAATTGTTAATTGTTAATTGTTAAGAGTTATGATAAGTATTTTACTACCGACTACCGACTACCGACTACCGAGAACCGAGAACCGAGAACCGAGAACCGAGAACCGACTACCGACAACCGACTACCGAATCAATTCCAGTTTTCGTCAAAATCGAGGTTGTCGTAATCTTCCGGATCTAGGTCGAATTCTTCTTCGAAATCGTCATCTTCGATATCCTCGGCTATAAATTCCTTTTCGGGTGCGTCTTCCGGTATTTCGCCGTGGGCGAACATTAAATTTGGATAAATCTGGCCGGTTTCAGCTTCGACAATATCAGCCAGTTCCACCATAAATGTCCACATATTCAGAAAATCGTAAACGTAGAGAAGGCGTGTTTTTTCTTCGTCAACCACGTCTTCTATATAAGTTTCGCCCATAATGCGTATTCCGTCCGGCTCATCGCTTACGTCAAAAAGGGAAATTTCTTCACCTTCTTCCCATAAATCGTTGGTTATATAAAAGGAAGCCATTTCCTGCCCATCAAAGCCAAAGGATTGGGTTATAGCGTTGTGAAAATCTTCTAGCGTGCCCGAAGCTTCTATTTCGATGTCGCGGAAAACGTCTTCGTGGGTGTCGAGGATTATTCTGAAACGGTAAATCATTTATCTAAAAATTTTTGGACTTCAAAGTTATGAAAAAAGTGTTCAGTATTCAGTGGCAGTTGGCAGTTTTGCTTCGGAATTTATTTTGTAAAACGATGCAGAACAAAAGTCATTGCTGCCAATAGGAAAAATGCCGTTACTTGGTGCAAAACTCCCAAAACCACGGGAACATGCAGGATAAGCGTGAAAACTCCCAGAGTGAACTGCAACAAAACTAAAATCAATAATACATTTATTCCGTTTTTCTGAGGAAGGGTGAGCTGCAATTTTCGGGTTTTGTACCAAATGAAGAAAATCATTGCTACAACTGCATAGGCCATATAGCGGTGCACAAACTGTACGCCGCTTTTGCCTTCCACAAAGTTTTTCCAAAGGGGAACTTGTTCTGTGTAAACGGTTTCGTGTATCCATTCGCCCTCGTTCATCAATGGCCAGTGATTGTGGATCAAGCCCGCATCGAGCCCAGCCACAAAGGCGCCCCAAATAATCTGGATGAGCAGGATTGCCATCCCAACCCTAATAATATTTCGAATGTGTTTATTGATTTCTTTTTTGATGGGATACCACAGATCCAGCGCCACCCAAAAAGTGTAGGCGAAGGTTATAAAAGCGGTCGTCAAGTGCATTGCAAGCCGATAATGGCTCACATCCGGCCGATCCACCAAACCGCTTTTCACCATATACCAGCCCAGAAATCCTTGGAATGCCCCAAGGCACATTAAAATTATCGCTTTTTTTATGGTGGGTTTTGTAAGCTGTTTTTTCAGTAGAAAATAGAAGAAAGGAATGATGAAAACCACACCCAAAAGTCTGCCGAGAAAGCGGTGGAGCCATTCCCAGAAATAAATATCCTTAAAATCCTGTAAACTGAAGTGATTGTTCAGTTTTTGGTATTCGGGGAATTGTTTGTAATGGTCAAATTCCGCGATCCACTGCGCTTCGTTTAAAGGCGGCATTGTGCCCGAGATAAGTTTATAGCTGGAAATTGAAAGCCCAGAATGGGTTAAGCGCGTAATGCCTCCAATTACTACCATTACAAAAATCAGGAAACATCCTGCGAGGAGCCAGTAGATTATTTTTTTGTTGTCTTTGTTTGCCACGAATTCACGAATTATTATTTAATTTATTTTGCACCCCGATAAATCGCGAGCCTACCTGAATACTACTAACGTCACTTCTCTTTATTCTTTTCTCTTTATTCCTTATTCTTTATTCTTTTCTCTGTTTTCTCTTCGTCCAGTTTTCCCCCCTTTGGGGGCTAGGGGGACTAACCCTAATTCACTCCCCTTTTTCAACATAAACTCCTTCGCAGCTTCGTATTCATTGGGAATTTCGCCTTCAAGGATTGCTTCCTTAATGGCGTCTTTGATGATGCCAATTTCGCGCGAAGGTAGTAAGTTGAAGGTCTCCATAATTTCTTCGCCTGTAACGGGCGGTTGAAAATTACGAACTTGATCGCGTTCTTCCACTTCCACAATTTTATCGCGGACCAACTGAAAATTGGCGTGGTATTTTTTAAACTTTTTTGGGTTCTTTGTGGTGATATCGGCTTCGCAAAGCGTCATTAAATCTTCCACGTTTTCGCCTGCGTCAAAAATCAGACGGCGTACAGCACTGTCGGTCACATCGCTTGCCAAAGCAATGGGGCGGGAGCTCATCAAAACCATTTTTTGGACGAACTTCATCTTTTCGTTCAGCGGAAGTTTTAAGCGTTTAAAAAGTTTATAGACCATTTTCGCACCCACAAATTCGTGGGTGTGAAAGGTCCAGCCCAGTTTTTTATCGAACTTTTTTGTGGGCGCTTTTCCAATGTCATGAAGCAATGCCGCCCAGCGCAACCAGAGGTCGTCCGTGGTTTTTGAAATATTATCGACCACTTCAAGCGTGTGCCAAAAATTGTCTTTATGGGTTTGGTCTTCTTTTTCGTCTATGCCCTGCAGTGCTACTAATTCAGGTAAAATAAAAGGTAACAAGCCTGTTTTGTGCAGAAGTGAAAATCCTTTTGATGGGACTTCCGATAACAAAATTTTGTTAAGCTCGTCCACAACCCGTTCTTTGGAAATGATTTTAATGCGGTGGGCATTTCTTGTAATTGATTCCATGGAATCTTTTTCAATAATGAAATCCAATTGGGCAGCGAAACGAATGGCGCGAAGCATCCGCAATGGGTCGTCGCTATAGGTAATATCTGGATCGAGTGGGGTGCGGATTATTTTTTTATGAAGGTCTTCAACACCGTTGAACGGATCGAGCAATTCGCCGAAGTTATCATCGCCAAGGCTCAGCGCCAAAGCGTTTATTGTAAAATCCCTTCGGTTTTGGTCGTCTTCCAAAGTGCCGTTTTCCACTGCGGGATTTCGGCTTTCCTCGGAATAGGATTCCTTTCGGGCGCCCACAAATTCGAGTTCTATTCCCCCGCTTTTAAGCATAGCGGTGCCGTAGGTTTTGAAGACGGAAACTTTCGGTTTTCCGGGCAAGAGTTTTGAAACTTCTTCGGCCAGATCAATTCCGCTTCCCACGGCAACTATATCAATATCCCTGGCTTCGCCGCGTTTCAAAAGAAAATCGCGCACGTAGCCACCGATTACATAGCTTTCAAGGTTTAAGTTTGAAGCGGCTTTGGAAATGGTCCTAAAAATTGGGTTTTTTAAAGCGGATATGTAGGATGGGTTTACCACGAATTGTTAATGTTTTTATATGTTTAGGGTGGTGTGATTGACCACGAATGCACGAATATTTTTGTTTTTTATGTTCTGTGCGGTATTTTGACCACGAATACACGTATCTTTTTATAGGACTATTCTTTTGTATTCCAGGCCTTCTCCTTTATAATTTGCCAAAATGGCTAATTTGTTTTTTGAAACTTTTAGATAATTGATACATTGTCCCAAGTGACTGTAGAAAGGATCTCAACAGTTTTTATTTCCAGTATAATTTTATCAAAGACTACAAAATCTGCATAAAATTTGTGTTTAAGTACTATGTCTTTATAACCAACAGAGAATTCTTTTTCTCTTTCAAATGGAATGTTTCTTTGAGTAAATTCATATTCAAGTGCATCCTTATAAACAATTTCCGAAAGACCATTGCCCAAACAGTTGAACACTTCATAAAGACAACCAACGATCTCATAACTCTCCTGTCTATAAATTATATTATCCATAGTTTAGAAACCAAAAAATAGACATAAACATTCGTGTATTCGTGGTAAACCTTTTATTGCCGAATCACCTTCACAGACCCATCATTCTTCAATTTAATAATCGCCGAGGGTTTTCCCGATTTTTTTTCGTGCTGCAAATTTACAACATAGTCCACGCCCTCCAAAATTAAAGGGTCTATTTCGGCAAAACTCTGTGGGGTTTTTGCGCCGGAAATATTCGCTGAGGTAGAAACTAAGGGTCTGCGGAATTTCTGTATCAATTTTTTACAAAATTCGTCTTTCGTCACACGAATGGCGAGCGAATTGTCTTCAGCAATAAGATTTTCCGCCACCCGTATTGGGTCGTCATAAATAATGGTGGTTGGTTTTTTGGCGTATTTTAAAATGTCATAAGCCACTTCGGGTATGTTTTCAACATATTCGTTCAACATTCTGAAGTCATTCACGAGGCAGATCAACGATTTTTCATCACTTCTTTGTTTCAGCTTAAAAACTTTGTCAACGGCATCGGGGTTGGTGGCATCACAACCTATTCCCCAAACGGTGTCCGTTGGGTAGAGGATGAGGCCGCCTCTTTTTAGGATGAGCAGGCAGGTTTCAACTTCATTTTTCATGGCGTATTGTTTTTGTTTAATTGCTTGCGAAGTTATTGAATTTGATGTTCGCAAGCGAATAGGTGTATATTTATTTCAGTAGCTTTGAATCCTCAAACTCTTTGAACAAAGCAAAATTTGAACACGACTACCAATTTGTCGCTCCTCTCAGTCATTGTGCGAACAATGGGAAGAGATATGGAATTGCTGAAAAAAGCCGTTAACAGTATTTATAAAAGTTCCTATCCCAATATAGAAGTGATTCTTGTTTTTCAGGGAATTGATAATGCGCTTTTTGGGCGTATGAAAAATGACGTCGGGTCGCTATTTCCCAAAAAGATGATCCATTTTGTTCAGCATAAAACAACGACTGACGAACGCTCCAAGAATTTAAACTTGGGTCTTGCCGCGGCAAATGGAGATTTTATTGCGTTTTTGGACGACGATGACTTTGTTGCCCCTGTGCATTACGAAAACTTAATTGCAGCAATTAGAAAAAATAATTCCTCCATGGCCTTCTGCATCGCAAAAGTTGTGGATGAAAAGGGGAATCCCAAAACAGGTCTTTTTAAAGGAAGGTTTATAGATAAGTTGTCATTTTATAAGGATAATTTTATTACCATCAACAGTTTTGTGGTTACACGGAAAGCGGTGGAGCGGTTAAATTTGAAATTCGATGAGCGGCTTCAGTTGGCGGAAGATTACCTTTTTTTACTTCCACTTTTTATGAATGAAACTGTGAGTTTTGTTCGCGATCGCACTTGTTATTATCGAATTGTATCAAACGAATCGCAAAGTTTTACAACCTATGAACAGAGTGGGGAGAGAGCGGAACAATACGCGCTTCTCAAAACTTTGAGACGACCTTACAAACCCTCTCTTTTTCAAAAATTGATTATGCTTGTGAAAAGAAGAATGGGATTGGTTTATAAAGTGGCTTGATCAGTGACTTTCCCGTTAGAAAATCTACTAAACCGGCGCGTCATTTTTCTCAATCTGCTTCTGCTGATGCCTCATGGAATGGGCCAAACTCTCGCCTCTTAAAAGCAAAAATTTGAAGAGCGGACGGTACTTCGGTTTGAAAATGGCTTTGAAAAAATAGGTGAGCAATAAATAGTTTTTGATAATCCAAAACTTGGAAAAACCCAGATTTTTTCGCACTACATATAAATACGATAACAAGTGTTCCTTCTTCCGTGCAATATTGAAACCGCCGCTTTGCCCTTCCAAATGGATATACTTTAAGTGTGGCAAAAAAACCGTTTTATATCCCAGTTTTTTCAAACGGTAACAAATATCAAATTCTTCGTAATACAGGAAAATATTGGGGTCGAAGCCACCGCATTCGCGATAGGCATTTGCGTTGAAAAACATAAAACTGCCAATTACAAAATCAACCTGTGTTGGTGTTTTTAATTCAGCGTTTATTTTAGGGATTTTTGAATCGGTTTTGTAAAGAAATTTCTTGCCGAACAATTTATACCGAACCCCTTCAAACGGCCGCTGCGAAATGGTTTTTTCGCCTTCGCCATTAAGTATTTGAACGCCGCAAACGCCCATATCTTTATTGCTTTCCATAAACGAAACCATTTCAGAAAAACAATCTTCCACAAAAAGCACATCGCTGTTTATAAAGGCGAAATAACGCCCCGAAGCTTCTTGTGCGCCCAACATATTTCCGGCGCCAAAACCCAGGTTTATTTGACTTCGGAACACTTTGCAATCTTCTTGGTTTTGAAATGCTTTTTGAAGTGAAACTCCTTCGTGGTTTGCCGAAGCATTATCCACAATTATATACTCCACGGAAATGTTTGAAGGCGTAAATTTTTTAATGGAAGCTACACAATCCAACGTTAATTGAAAGGTATTGTAATTTAAAATTATGACCGAAACGAGCGGTTGTATGGAAGTGGTTTTTTCCAAAATTTAATCTGTTTGGTTTGCCAAAGGCTTTAAAAATAGGCTATTTTTGTGAATAAACTAAGCAGTGCAAAGGTATGTCTAAAAAAATTCACGTTGGCTTTTTGCTTTCCTATGATTACGAAAACCTCAAAAAAGCCATTCCGCCGGTTTATGATGATGCCGATGCTATTTTTATAGCTGAAGACAGGGAATACAGAACTTGGTCTGGCGAAAAATTTGAGGTTTCCCCTTTGTTTTACGAATGGTTGAAAGAATTCGACACCGAGAAAAAAATCCAGATTTACAAAGACGATTTTTACCTTCCCGAACTTTCAGCAATAGAAAACGACACGCGTGAACGGACGCTTCTTTCAGAAAAAATGGGTGTCGGCAATTGGTTGGTACAAGTGGATGCCGATGAATATTTTATCGATTTTAAAGGTTTTGTAAAAACCCTTCGGAAGTACGATAGTTTTTTAAAAAATCCAGAGAAAACGCCTGTGCAGATTGCGGGGTTTCTTATAAATATGTACAAATACACCGATGATGGTTTGCTGTATGTGGACAACCCCACGAAGGTTTTATTGGCTACCAATTACCCAAAATACACCTTTGCGCGCCAAAATAGGAAACGCATTATTTATACCGACAACCTTTTGATGCACGAATGTATCTCCCGCAGTGAAAAGGATTTGATGACCAAACTCACAAATTGGGGCCATTCCAAGGATTTTGATATTGAAAAATACGTTGAAAAATGGCGTTCGGTGAATAAAGATAATTACAAGGAAATGCAGGATTTTTTCTACCTGCAGCCCGAAGGTTGGAAAACTTTGGATTATATCGGTTCAAAAGATATGGATGAAATAAAGAAGCAATTGAACGCCAAACCCGAATTGCATCCTACAGCGTTTTTTCTTTTTAAAAAGAATATTGGGCAGTATTTTAAACACCTATTCAAATGAAGACTTCCCTATTAATTTCAACATACAATTGGCCTGAAGCATTGGAATTGGTGCTTTTGAGCGCCGACAGCCAAACCGAACAACCGGACGAAATTTTAATTGCAGACGATGGTTCTTCGGAGGAGACAAAACGTTTAATTGAAGATTTTCAAAGGAAATTGAAGGTGCCAATCCATCACTTTTGGCACGAGGACAAAGGTTTCCGAAAAGCGATTATTTTAAACAAAGCCATTGCCGCCGCAAAGGGTGAATACATTATTCAAGTGGATGGCGATTGCATTATGCACAAGGATTTTGTGAGGGACCACAAAGCTTTAGCACAGCCCAATGTGTATCTCTTTGGAAGCCGTGTGAACATTCAAGAGGAATTTCTTCCGAAGTTATTCGCTTCGCAAAAGATAAAATTCAATTTTTTTGACGAAGGCATAAAAAAACGCACCCGGAACCTGCGCTTTCCGGTATTGAGCAATCTTTATAAAACCACCGATGCGGTTTCAGAGAAAATGCGCGGTTGCAATGTTTCCTTTTGGAGAAAAGATGTGATTGCAGTAAATGGTTACAACGAGGAATTTGAAGGCTGGGGCCGCGAAGATTCCGAGTTGATTATTCGGATGATGCACAACGGCGTTTTGGGCAGAAGGCTTCGGTATCGCGGGATTGTGTATCACATTTGGCACAAAGTGAAAGACCAAAGCAGGTTTGAAATCAATGACACTTTGCAGGAAAAAGCACTTGCCGAAGGCAGTAAATGGTGTGAAAAGGGGATTGATAAATATTTGTATAAAATATATCTTTTGTCAGGTCGAGCGCAGGCGAGACCTAAATTTATTATTAAAAATTGATTGTTCCCAACTGCGATTAAACGGAGAGGGTCAAATCGTCAGTTCGCTAATCAATCTTCCTATATAATAACCAAAGATTTACATACCTTTTAAAAACTGAAAAGGCGCTCACATAGGCCAAAATGAAACCTTCCTTGCCGTCCAAAATTCCCAGTCTGAAAATAAATTGGTTGCAAAATCGATAAAATGGACGAAATAGAAAATGATAATAGTTGGGCCTCTTTCCTTTTTTATAGAGCATTTCCGCTTGCAAAGCGCTATATCGGTGCGCCTTAGCTGTATAGTCGTCAAAAGATTTGTAGGTATAGTGCGGCAGGGTGTTTTTTAAATTTTCGCTTTTACCACCAACTTCCAAGGTTTCGTGGACCAAATTTGCGTTGTATTGGCAATGGTTTTTATTGAAAAACCGCACGATGTAATCATTCTGTAAACCACTGTATTTTATGCGTTTTCCCATAAAATAGAAATCGCGTTTCACTAAATAGGCAATGGCTTTTGGATTTTTAGCTTTTTCAATTATCTCGTTTGCCAGTGATGGGGTTATCTCTTCATCCAAATCAAAAAAAGTGACCCAATCGTTTTTTGCTTTCGAAAGGGCGAAGTTTTTTTGAGCTGAAAAATCATCAAACTTGCGTTGGTAAACTGTAACTTTTTCGTGCTTTGAAGCCAAAGCCACCGTTTCATCGCTGCTAAAAGAATCTACAATCACAATTTCATCTGCAAACCAAAGGCTTTTTAGGTACCCTTCGATATTGTGCGCCTCGTTGAGTGTGATGGCAATAGCAGTAATTTTCACAGGGTTTTCCAAAAATGGGTTGTAGTTTGTGTAAAAGTAATAATTTTACAAGTATAAACATGAAATCTGTTATGGCGAAGCTCCCAATTTTAATGTACCATCATATTACTGTTGAAGAGGGAAAGGGTTTGACCATTTCCGTTGAAAAACTTGAAAAGCAATTAAAACATTTGGCTGAAAATGGTTACAAAACATTTCACCTAAAAGAATTACTGCGAATTAAGGATTTGCCAAAAGGCAAAAATATAGTTATCACGTTTGACGACGGCTACGTAAGCCAGATGGAACTCGCCCTTCCCTTGTTAAAAAAATACAAGTTGAAAGCCACTTTTTTTGTGCCTTTGGATTTTCTTGGAAAGACAGATAGCTGGAATACTTCTTCCTTGGCAATAATGACTACTAAACAATTGAAATCCCTCGACCCTAAAATCGTGGAACTCGGTTTTCACTCCTTTTACCATAAAAAATATACCGAACTTTCCAATGCAGAAATAGAGGCCGATACTCGCCGTTGCTTGGAATTCGTTTCGGAAAATAATTTGAACTTTTCTCCCGTTTTGGCCTATCCGTACGGTAAATTTCCAAAAGAAAAAAAGTACAACGAAATTTTTAAAAAGATTCTTTCAGATAATGGAATACAATGCGGCTTGCGAATAGGCAACCGAATAAACAATTTCCCTTTTAAAAGGCTTTATGAAATTGAACGAATTGATGTAAAAGGAGAGTTTTCATTATTGAAATTTCGGCAGAAAATTAGGTTTGGGAAGTGGTTTTGAGGTTTAAGGTTTAAAGTTCAAAGCGAAAAGAAATTAGCGAAAAGCTAAAAGTTTAATTTTCCATCAACTATCAACTATCAACCATTATCGCATTCCTTTCTGCAAAAGCATCAGTTTCACATATCTTGAAAATACTCCATATGCATTTATTACGGATATGGTAAGCCCTGGAACACCATCTTTGTAGCTTCCACGGATAATATATGATTTTATAAAGCGGAATGTGGGTTTTATTAAAAGATGGCCCCACGTAACCTTTTTTCCTTTTGCAAAAAGTTGTTCCGCTTGAAACCACGCGTACGACTCTTTTTTTGATATGTAATTTTGCAGCCCTTTATAGGTGTAATGCTCCACCATTGACTTCAACTTGCCAATAGAGCCTTTGCAGTTCAATTTTTCGTGAACAAGCCCTGTAAAATGAGCCCCATCGCGTATTACCAATCTTAAAACATCATCGCTATGATGGTATAGAAACCGATCCATAAAGTAATGTGGGAAATTCAGTTTGTAGCCACCGTGTTTTGGGTTTTCAAGAGTTTTAAGGATTTCAGTTTTCAGCTTTTGTGGAATGCGTTCATCGGCATCCAAAAAAAGAACCCAATCTCCCGAGGCTTCTTTTAAGGCAAAATTTTTCTGGTTGGAAAAATTATCGAAGGTTCGTTGAAGGAATTTTGTAGCGTATTTTTTGACAATCTCGGGGGTTTTGTCGGTGCTGAAGGAATCCACAACAATGATCTCATCAGCGAAAGAAACACTTTTAAGGGCTTCTTCTACGAAAGCTTCTTCATTGAAGGTGGGGATTATTACCGAAAGTTTTACCATTTTCGCAAAATTAGCAAATAAGATTATCTTTGCACAAATTATATTTTCATGAACATGCCAGCTATTTCAGTAATAATAAGTACTTACAATTCGGAAGAATGGTTACGAAAAGTACTGGAGGGCTACATGTATCAAGATTACAAGAACTACGAGGTAATTGTTGCTGATGATGGTTCAAAAACCGAAACACGGGAACTTATAGAGTCTTTTCAGAATAAATATCCAGTCCCACTTAGGCATATTTGGCATGAAGATAAGGGATATAGGCGCCAGCGTATTTTGAATGAAGCTATTCTTAAAGCGAATTTTGAATATATTTTATTTACTGATGGGGACTGCATACCGAGAAAAGATTTCGTTTCGGTACATGCAAAGTTTGCTGAAAAGGGATACTTTCTTTCTGGGGGCTATTGCAAGTTACCCATGAAAACTAGTGAGGCCATTTCGCAAGAAGATATTGAAACAGAAAATTGTTTTAATGTGAAATGGTTGAAACAGCACGATAGACTGAAAGGAACACAAAGCTTGAAATTAAACTCAGGCCCAACAGTTGCAACCATTTTGGATTTGATAACTCCTACCAATGCTAGTTTCAATAATTGCAACTCTTCAGCTTTTAAAGAAGATCTTTTAGCAATAAACGGATACGATGAGCGAATGCAATACGGAGGTCCCGACAGAGAGCTTGGCGAAAGACTTGAAAATTACGGATTAAAATCAAAACAGATTCGGCACAAGGCTATTTGCCTTCACTTGGACCATGCCAGGGGATATAAAACCAAAGAATCTTTGGAACGCAATCTTGCTATTCGCAAGGATACAAAAAAGAGCGAGCGCTATTGGACTGAGCATGGGATTAAAAAAACACCGTCTATTTCTGTAATTGTAAGTACATATAATCAACCTGAATGGCTTAAAAAGGCTTTGTGGGGTTTTGAAAATCAGACCCAGAAAGATTTTGAAATCGTCATTGCTGATGATGGTTCTACTCCCGACACTTTGGAAATGATAGAAACCTTTAAAAAGACATCTCCTCTGGAAATATCACACGTTTGGCAGGAGGACAAAGGATTTAGAAAGACTATGATATTGAACAAAGCTATTCAAGCTTCCAAAGGGGAATATATTATTTTCACTGATGGAGATTGTATTCCAAAGTATGATTTTGTTGAAACCCATAAAAAGAACCGAAAACCAAATTGTTTTCTTTCAGCGGGCTATTTGAAGCTTCCAATGGAGCTTTCAAAAGAAATTTTAAAAGAAGATATAGTTTCCCGTAAATGCTTTGATCCAAAATGGCTTATGCAACAAGGCCTAAAAAGAAGTTTCAAAATAAACAAGCTAACCTCTAGTGAGGTAAAAGAAAAATTTCTGAATGCAATAACTCCTACAAGCCCAACATGGGATGGGAACAACGTTTCTGGTTGGCGCAAAGATATTCTTTCGGTAAATGGTTTCGACGAACGAATGCAATATGGTGGAGAGGATCGCGAACTTGGCGAGCGCCTAATGAACAAAGGCATAAAACCTTTGCAGATACGCTATAGTACGGTAACCATACATTTGGATCATCCGCGTGGGTATGTAACTGACGATATGATTGTAAAAAACAAGGCAATTAGAAAGCAGACCAAGAAGAATAAAAGCGTTTGGACCGAATACGGCATTGAAAAAAAAGAAGCTCAATAATTATCCAAAAAACTTAAGGCGCTATTTTATAGCGTTTTTTAAATGATGCGCTAAGAAAGGTTTCAGCTTTTTGAAAATTAACGCAGGAGTTAGCTCGTTATACATTACAGAAGGGTTTTCCTCTATTTTTTTTCGCTCTTCGCGTGTAAACGCTGTGTATAAATTAGGTTTTTCTTCCAAAAGATGAATGGATTCGTGCTGGATATGATCTTCAAAACTGCTCCAATCTTCTTTTTCAATATAAGGGGAATATACCGTAAAAGTAGGTTTGTGTAATGCTTTGGCAATGTGTACGCTTCCACCTTCATTAGCGATTAGCATATCACACTTGTTCATCAATTTTATAAAACCTCGGATGGAATCTTCATAAATATCCAAATCTATTTGCGCTTTGTTTTTGCATAACCCATAAATTTTTAAAGCTTCCTCTTTTTGGTTTGGTGCATAATTGAAAAGTATTTTTGCTTTGTAATTTTCGGCGATATAATCTATCATTTCTGCAACGTATGGGTACGGCATCGATTTTTGTGGCGTGCTGCCCAATACTCCCAACATAATTACGGGAAGGTTTTCGTTATTGGGAAACTGATATTTTTTTTCTTCATCGGTTAAATAAATCAATGGCTCATATGCAGGGCTGGGAATTGGAAAAACCGAATGCACTAGATTCAATCTATTTTCAATAGCTTTGCCGCAGAACATAGTGTGGCGCGGAATGTAATTGATAGGATGCGAATAAAAAGGTAGACGTAATTTCTTTTTAATTCTTTTAAAACCGATACGATATTCGGCCCCAGAAAGCAAACAGATCATTCTACTTTGAAACTTAGAATACGGATCAAAAATGATATCGTATTTTTCCTTTTTTATTTTTGAAATGGTCTGAAATAGTTTCGTAAGTTTCTTTAGTTCCTTTTCCTTTACAGAAATAACGCGATCTATAAACGGATTGTTTTCCAAAACACCTGCGGTATACTCATATACAAAATAGGTTACTTCACTTTCGGGAAAAACCTTCTTTATATTATTGGCAATAACGGAGCTGATGAGCACGTCGCCAATTCTTTTGTTCTGTATTACGAGTATTTTCTTCATAAAGATTACCTTCGCGGACCCCTGCCCCTAAAGGGGAAAATTGTTGTTATCTTTAAAATTCCTCCCTTTAGGGTTGGGGCAAGGATTTTAATGAATTACCTTCGCAAAATACCTTTTTTGAATCTATCTTTTTTAAAAATGCGCGAAAATTTTGTTATTCACCCAAACTATTCCCATTTGGCTGCAAAGCTAAAGGATGTGCTAAACAATTTTTCAATAAAAGGGGAATACGTAACCAAGGGGGAGCGCAATGTTATAAAAATGGTGCAACTGAAGGGCACTTCTTTAAATATTAAGAAGTTTAAAACGCCGAATGCTTTTCAATCCTCGGTTTATCAGCACATTCGGAAGAGCAAGGCAAAACGCTCTTTTGAATACGCTTCAAAATTGATTGAATTGGGGATTAACACTCCTTTTCCCGTGGGGTATTTGGAAGTGTTTTCAGGAGGGTTGAAGGAGAGTTTCTTCATAAGTGAGCACATTAACTACGATTTCGATTTCCGTGAATTGATACACAATCCGGAATTTAAAAAAAGGAACGAGATTTTAAGACAATTTACCCAATTTACTTTTAAACTTCACGAAAACGGTGTAAATTTTTTGGACCATTCTCCAGGAAACACCTTGATAATTGAAAGTGATAAAAACAAGTTTGATTTCTATTTAATCGATTTAAACCGGATGCGTTTTGAACCTATGGATTTTAACGCACGGATGCACAATTTTAGAAGACTTTGGCTTTCTAAAACGATGATGAAGGTAATGGCGGAGGAATATGCCGAGCTTTACAACAAGCCCGTGGACGGCACGTATGCGCTGATGTTGCACCACAGTAGGGTTTTTCAGAAGAAGATTAACAGTAAGAAGTTGCGGAAGCGGAAGTAACTTGCCTATGAGCAACGTATAGTGCGTTTTTTCTTCGATTATAGGAATGTCAACCCTATCTTTCTATTCAATCCTTGCTCAAAAATTCGTATCAAGGTAGAAAGTTGAATATTTCCTTTTCCGTTTTCTAGTTTTGATATGTAGCTTTTTTTTGTTCCAGCTTTGTCCGCAAGTTGTTCCTGTGTAAGATTTGCATCTTTTCTGGCAGCTTTAAGCATTTCACTCACGATAAACATTTGAGCACCTTCTTCGTATTTATTTCGGCTTTCCGCCCCGATTTTTCCGTGTTCTAACTCAATTAGCTCGTCAAAATTCTTTATTTCTTTATAATCTTTCATAATCTTTGCTTTTTGTTTTCAAAATAGTCTTTCATCAATTGTTCTGCTTTACCGATTTCATTTTGCGGTGTCTTTTGGGTCTTTTTTTGAAAACCGTTAAAAAGCACTACAAGTTTTCCTTCATCGAAACAGCAGAAAATCCGAAATATATTTGATTGGTATTCAACTCGGATTTCATAAAGTCCGCTCGTTCCTGTTAAATGTTTTAAAAACTTTTCGGGAACTCGGTCAACTTGTTTAATCAATTCGAAAACGTATTGAATTTTACCTTTTACTTCTTGAGTTTGTATTTGATAAAATTCAATAAAATGGTTTTCGTGAAAGATTATTTTTCTAACCATTTCGCAAAGTTATCTTAAAAGATAACAATTGCCAAGTTTTTATTTGTTTTTATCATAATAATAATTTTTGTCTTTTTAGAATCAAACACAATTTTAGAAGACTTTGGCTTTCAAAAACGATGATGAAGGTAATAGAAGATTAACAGTAAGAAGTTGTGGAGGCGGAGGTAGTTGACAGTATTCTGTGGCAGACGGCAGACGTTAATTTTCAATTTTCAATTCACAATTAACCTTTAAACCGCCACCCCATACTCCCTTAACGCATCATTCAAAGAAGTTTTTAAATTTGTACTTTCCTTCCGCACCCCAATAATCAAAGCACACGGCACTTGATATTCTCCTGCGGGAAATTTTTTGGTGTAACTTCCGGGTATTACCACCGAGCGTTCAGGCACAGAACCTTTAGTTTCTACTGGGGTTTCTCCAGTAACGTCTATAATTTTTGTGGAAGCGGTAAGCACCACATTGGCGCCCAAAACGGCTTCTTTACCAATGCGAACACCTTCCACCACAATACAGCGCGAACCTATAAAAGCACCATCTTCAACAATAACTGGGGCAGCTTGCAACGGTTCCAACACGCCGCCAATGCCTACGCCACCGCTAAGGTGTACGTTTTTGCCAATCTGTGCGCAACTGCCCACTGTGGCCCAAGTGTCCACCATGGTGCCTTCGTCCACATAAGCTCCAATATTTACATAGCTGGGCATTAGGATTACGCCTCTTGCAATATAGGCTCCGTGCCTTGCAACAGCGTGTGGAACCACGCGGATGCCTTTGGCCTCGTAACCTGTTTTTAAAGGTATTTTATCGTGATATTCAAAAATGCCGACTTCAATTGTCTTCATTTTTTGGATGGGAAAGTAGAGCACGATTGCTTTTTTAACCCATTCGTTAACTTGCCAGCCAGTAGCGGTTGGTTCTGCACAGCGCAATTTGCCTTCGTCACAAAGGTTGACCACTTCGCGGATGGCGACGATGGTTTCGGTTTCGGTGAGCAGGGAACGATCTTCCCAGGCATTTTCTATGGTTTGTTGAAGTTCGGTCATCGGTTATCTGTTATCAGTTATCAGTTGTCGGTTATCAGTTGTCGGTTATCAGTTGTCGGTTGGGTTTTTGTATTTGGCATCCGTCACCTAACATCCAACTCCCAGCATCTTTTCCACAAATATAGCTTTCATATTTCAAAATTGCAGTTGATAATAGTATAGTAATTCACAAACCCTTATTTTTGCAACCGTTATGGGACGAATTTTAGCTTTGGATTACGGCAGCAAACGCACGGGCATCGCCATTACGGACGAGCTACAGCTCATTGCTTCTGGCTTGACAACGGTTGCTACTTCTGAATTGATGGATTTTTTAAAGAAATATATTGCTTCGGAAAAAGTGGAATTGGTTTTGGTGGGCGAACCAAAGCAAAAAGATGGAACCCATTCCAACATTGAAGAAGAAATCCAGAAATTTTTAAAGAAATTTTCCGAAGTTTTTCCCGACTTGGAAGTGAAGCGAGTTGACGAGCGTTATACCAGTAAGATGGCTTTCCAAACCATGATTGACAGCGGTTTGAAAAAGAAGCAACGACAGAATAAGGCTTTGGTTGATGAGATTAGTGCGACGATTATTCTTCAACAGTTTCTTTATAATAAATAACGTGAAGAACAAAGAACAAAGAACAAAGAATAAAGGAGTATGCAGTGGCAGTTTTCAGTAACAAGTGCTTCAATAAAAAATTGCAATAGCAAATAAAGAATAACAATAGAAAATAAAAAATGATTTTTCCAATAGTAGCCTACGGCGACCCTGTTTTAAGAAGGAAAACCGAAGAAATAACCAAAGCATATCCAAAGTTGGATGAACTGCTGATAAATATGTTTGAGACCATGTACGAAGCCCGCGGTATTGGTTTGGCTGCGCCGCAAGTTGGCGCGCCCGTCCGTCTTTTTATAGTGGATGCTACCCCTTTTGAGGATGATGAGGATCTTACTGAAGAAGAGCGAAAATTTGTCTCAACTTTTAAAAGAGTTTTTATCAATGCGCGAATTCTTGACGAATCTGGTGATGAGTGGGCATTTAACGAAGGTTGCTTGAGCATTCCAGACGTACGCGAGGATGTTTTTCGCCAACCGGATATTGTGATAGAATACCAGGACGAAAATTTCAAAAAACACAAAGAAACATTCAGTGGAATGGTGGCCCGCATTATTCAGCATGAGTATGACCACATTGAAGGCATACTCTTTACTGACAGGCTTTCGCCCTTGAAAAAACGATTGATCAAAAGCAAATTGGCCAATATATCCAAGGGAAACGTAAGTGTGGATTACCGGATGAAATTCCCAAATGCTAAAAAGAAACGTTAACACACTTGTTTATATAAACCAAACCAAGGATATTTGTATCCGTTAAAACATTTTAAAAGTAATTTATGAGCTTAGAAAAAGTGCTTTCCATTGCCGGCAAACCCGGACTCTACAAACTGAAAACCCAGACACGTGCAGGATTTCTTGCGGAATCACTTCTGGACGGAAAAACCATAAACGTAAGCGGCCGCCACAACGTGAGCCTGCTTTCTGAAATTGCAGTTTATACCTTGACGGAAGAAGTTCCGCTGCGCGAAGTATTAAAGAAAATTTCTGAAAAAGAGGGCGGAAAGGAAGCTATAAGCCATAAAGCTTCCAAAGAGGAACTTGAAGAATATTTCTTCGGCATAATGCCAGATTATGATGAAGACCGCGTCTATGCAAGCGATATTAAGAAAATAGTGCATTGGTACAATATGCTCATTAAAAACGGAATTACTGATTTTTCTGAAGCCAAAGAGGAAAACTCCGAAGAGGAAAAAGAAGTTATAAGCGCGAAGCCCAAAAAAGTTGCTTCTTCAAAAGCTGCGGCACCTAAGAGTGCTTCCCCAAAAGCATCTTCAACCAAAAAAGGCGGGGCTACAAAAAATGCCGCTTCACGCAAAACCTAATTATAAATTTCGTTTGAATAATATAAATCCCGAAGGCTTCAAAACTTGCGGGATTTTTTTGTTACTTCCAGCTTAAATTTAACCCTTCGACTGCGCTCAGGGTGACAAGTTAAAAATTTAAAACCTGAAACCTGAAACCTGAAACAAGAAACAATGAAAAATTCCCGAAAAGACCAACTAAAAGCTTTTGACAGATTGTTGACCATTATGGACGAACTGCGCGAACAGTGCCCATGGGACAAAAAGCAGACGATGGAAACCCTGCGCCATTTAACCATCGAGGAAACATACGAATTGGGTGATGCCATTTTGGACAATGATTTAAACGAAGTGAAAAAAGAATTGGGAGATGTGTTGCTCCACATTGTTTTTTATGCAAAGATTGGCAGCGAAACCAACGATTTTGACATAGCCGATGTGTGCAACGAAATTTGTGAAAAACTCATTTCGCGCCATCCACATATTTATGGCGATGTGAAAGTGGCGGACGAAGAAGAAGTAAAACGCAATTGGGAAAATTTAAAGTTGAAGGAAGGAAAAAAAAGCGTTTTGGAAGGCGTTCCAATATCGTTGCCAGCATTGGTAAAAGCGAGTAGAATTCAGGATAAAGTTGCTGGGGTAGGCTTTGATTGGGAAGAACCACAACAGATTTTTGAAAAATTGCAGGAAGAACTGGGCGAACTGCAACACGAAATAAATGAAGACAACCAAGAAAAAATAGAAGCCGAATTTGGCGATGTTCTTTTTTCGATGATAAACTACGCGAGATTCCTAAAAGTAAATCCCGAAAACGCGCTGGAACGCACCAATAAAAAATTCATAAAACGCTTTCAGTATTTGGAAGGCAAAGCCAAAGAAATAAACAAATCTTTAAAAGATATGACCTTGGCGGAAATGGATGTTTTTTGGAACGAAGCTAAAAGTCAGTAGGCAGTGTTCAGTAGCAGTTGGCAGTTCAAAAATCTACAATTGTCAATCAAAAATCCCTTAATCTTCCCGAACTTCCTTTATTTTCGAAAGCTTTGCTTTCCAAACTTCAAGCTGTTCTTTGTGGCGTTCAATATTTTTGTGAACTTCCTTCACCATCGGGTTATCGTCTGGAACGTGTCGAAAAAAGCCGAGATTGTTTTCCAACTGTCTTATTTCATCACGAGTTTCATCAATTTTTTTAGAAATAAAGAAATGCTCGTTTTGCAGTTTACGATCGTCTTCACGGTTTACGAGCGTGTTCAGTTTATTGTCAAACTTGATGAGCTCAGTTTCTTTTTTGCCCAAATCGAGTTTTGAGAAAATACCGTCCAAGGTTTTGTTGAATTTCTGTTCTATGTTGCGCTTGTTATAGGGTACACGGCCAATTTCCTTCCAAGCGGTGATGTGTTCTTTTATAGATTTCACATCTGCTTTGTGGTCGCCGCTCAATTCAAAAGCAGCAAGTTTATCAAGCATTGCTTGTTTTGCCTCAAATTGGACTATTTCTTCTTTGTCGGCTTCATTTTTCTGGGCGTGTAGTCTGTCAAAGTAATGATTACAAGCTTTTTTGAACTGTTTCCAAATTTTATCGCTATCCCTTCGTGGCACGTGGCCAATGTTTTTCCAATCGTTTTGCACTTTTTTCATCAAAGCAGTTGTCGCGTCAAAATCGTCGCTGTCTTTGCTTTCTTCGGCAATTTTTATAAGTTCGCGTTTTTGCTCCAGATTGGTGTATTGTTCTTTTTTCTGATTTTTATAATAGCTGTTTTTTTGGTGGTTGAAGTCGCCCGTGACATCTTTAAAGGCCTTCCAAATTTCTTTGTTGTTGGCTCTTGGAACACGCCCAGTATTGAAAAAAGCCTCTCGAAGCTCTTGCACTTTTTTGATTGCGTTCTGCCAGCCTTGGTGGCTTGGTTTGGCTTCTTCGATGGTCTTTTTTATTTCTTCTACCAATTGTTTTTTCTTTTCATAATTGGCTTCAAAGTCCTTTTCCATCTCGGCCACTTGTCCTTGACGTTTGTCGTGGATCACTTTTGTCGCTTCACTGAATTTGTCCCAAATTTCATCGCGATATTCCTGGGCAACAGGCCCGATGTCTTCTTTCCACATTTTGTGGAGCATCTGCAGTTCGCGGAAAGCTTTGTTGATGTCCGCTTCCTGCCCAAGTTCCTCGGCGCGGGTAATCATTTTTAGTTTGGCGTCCAGATTGTGCTTGAAATCCAGATCGCGGAACTCACGGTTTAAATGAAGGAAATCATAAAAATTCTCAACGTGGTGGTGATAGGTATTCCAAACGGTGTTGTATTTATCGCGCGGAATCGCCCCGGCCACGTGCCATTTTTCCTGAATATCCTTAAAATGCTTGTAGGTAGTATTGATATTTTCTTCGGCACTCAAAAGTCCCTTTAGCTCTTCAATCAATTCCCAACGCTTGTCCAGATTGGCTTGTAAGTCTTTTTTAAGATTTTTATAGTGACTGTTTCGTTTCTCTTTATAATCAAAATACAGCGAGTTGAAATCTTTTTTTAGTGGTGTAGTGTAGTGAAAGTCAATGATATTTCCGCCCTCGGCAAGAAATTCCTCTTTTTTCTGCTCCAGTTCTTCGTTGAAAAGGCTATTGAATTCCGAACGGATTTCCTCTATATCGTGCTTTAAATCCTGTATTTTTTTACTTTTCAGAAGTTTTTCAAGCTCTGCAACCAATTCCTTTTTGGAAAGCGTGCTATAATCTTTTTGTGCCTTCTCCTCATTGTCTTCTTCTTCCTCTTCATCTTCGGAAGATGCTACTTCTTCCTCGTCTTCACCCTCCGTAGCTTCAGCGGAGGATGGGTCTACTTCTTCATCTTCCGAAGCTTCTGCGGAAGTAGAGGCTTTAACTTCAGTGATTTCAGTCTTTTCTTCGGAATTGTTTACAGCCGATTCTTTCTCTTCATCCTCCGAAGCTTTAGCGAAGGATGGATCTGCAACCGATTCCTTTTCCACTATCATTGCTTCTTCCAAAACGTTTTCTTCTTCATCTTCCGAAGCTTTAACGTAGGATGGATCTTCAACCTTTTCAGAATCTGAATTTTCTTCTAAATTTTCTTCCGAAGTTGTTTCCTCTTTGGAAATCATTTCTTGTTCAGTTTCATCCCGGGAACTTTCGGATACAGTTTCAGATTCAGATTCAGTTTCGTTTTCGATTTCAGTTTCAACAGTAGTATCTTCCACTGTTTCGGTGGTTGGAATTTCTTTTTCGTTATCTTCCTGAGACAATTTTTCGTCAGACATTTGTTTCAATGTTAAGGTTCGTATTCTTGGAGGGTCAATATACTAACAACTGTGCAACTGGCAAAGCACACAGCGTTTTTTTGAAGGTTTTTGTGTAAATTTTATGAATTCCAGATTTCCCAAGCTTTTTCGGCCTGTAATTCCAACATTCTCAATCCGTTGCTGGTTTTCGCGCCCTGTAGTTTTCCGCGTTTTAGAAATTCAGATTCGGCGGGATTGTAAATTAAATCGAAGAGCAAGTGTTTTTCTGTTAGAAATTGATAGGGAATTGGCGGGCAATCGGCTATATTCGGGAAGGTGCCCACTGGGGTACAGTTTACTATCAAGAGGTGATTTTCAATAACTGATTTAGTTAGAGATGAATAATTCAACCTATTTGGACTTTCAGTTCTGCTGACGAATTTGAATTTGAAATCTAATTTTTCAAGTGCGTAAGCCACAGCTTTTGAAGCTCCTCCCGTACCTAAAATGAGAGCAGTTTTCTGTTGAAGTGGCAAAAGAGTTTCGAGCGATTTTTGAAAACCGAAATGGTCGGTATTGTAACCCTTCAGTTGTTTGTTTTCCGCCGAATTAGCGGACAGGTCAGAAATTTTTATAGTGTTTACGGCACCTATCTTTTTTGCTTCATCATCCGTGGAATCCAAAAAATGAATCACTTCTTCTTTATAGGGAATGGTTACGTTAAGCCCTTTTAAATTAGGTGTTTCTGAAATTAGCTTCGGAAGAAGATCAATAGTTGGAATATCAAAATTTTGATAAGAATGGGGTAGATTTTTTTTTTCAAATTTTTCAGAAAAGAAGGTTTTTGAAAAAGAATAGCCGATGTTTTTTCCTATCAATCCAAATTTAGACATGCTGTTTCTTTTTGTGGTTATCGTACCAATCTAGGCTGAGCACAATCAGCGCGCCTAAAATAATAAAGACAATTGCCATTACGGTTTGTGTGTCAAATGCTGAAGGAAAATACCGATTGTACCCAGAAATTATTTCTCTTCCGTTTGTATCAAAACGTATTTCGCCAACTGCGTCCAGGATGTATGTTTTTTCTTTCCACGGCCAAACCACGCCCAGCGAACCAGCTATAAAACCAATGATAACGGCATAAGTGGCTTTTTTGAAACGTTTCAACACATACGCCAAAAGATGCGAAAATGAAACAAGCCCAACCAACGAGCCCAGTGAAAAAACGGTCAAAACCTTTAAAAGCTCAATGCGTTCCGGGTTAAAAACCCAACTGAAATCAAATTGAATAATATTGGCAAACGTATCAAAAAGTGCGTTGACGGAATCCACCAATAGCAAAACATAATTTCCGAAAAGTATCAATATAAATGATCCCGAAAAACCAGGCAGTGTCATTCCCGAAACGCTAATAATTCCACAGAAAAAGACAAAAAAGAGGTTGCTGTTTTCCTTTGCGGGTTCCAAGAAACTGATGGCCAAACCCGCGATAACTCCACAGAGAAGGTAGGCTGCGTATTTGCGATTCCAGTCGCCAAAATCCTTCGCGATAAAATATATGGAGCCGATTATCATCCCGAAAAATGCACTCCAAACGTAGAGTTCAAAATGAAAAATCAAATAATCCAAAAGTTTGGAAATGCTGAAATAACTGATTACCATTCCCAAAATAAGCATGCTCAAGAACTGCCCGTTAATATATCTGTAAAAACTTTTGAAACGCCCGTCAATAAATAATTTGAAAGCTTTTTTGTTTACTTTTTGAAGTGAATAAATAAATTCCTCATAAAAACCTGCAACGAAGGCCACGACACCGCCTGAAACGCCGGGCACTTTATTGGCCGCGCCCATCCCCAGCCCTTTTAGGACCAGCCAGGTTTTATCGGAAAAGGAGCGGTTTTCGTACATTATTAATTCAAAATTTAAGATTCAAAATTCGAGATTTTAGGAGGACTCGGTTCCCTTTTAGGGGGTTTGGGGGACTTTTTTCACTGCAATTCTTTCTAAAAGAAAAATCGTTAAAAAGCCAATAACTGCAAAAACCACGGCGTATAAAATTTGTGGGTCTCCATCATAATTTTGAGGGAGAATACTTCTTTCAATGAAAGGAATTTTTTCTCCAGTGTGGTTCATTCTGTATTGCAGCACTTCTTTCCACGGCCATATTTTGTTGAGGGCGCCAATCATAAAACCGGTAAGCACGGCAAGAATTAGGTTTTTGTGATGTTTGAACATCCAGTTCAAAACCCGTGAAAACATTTTCAACCCCAAAATGGCACCAACTCCGAATATTAAAAGTTTACCAAATGCATTTAAAAAAAGTGTGCCGTTTAAAGTTGAAATTCCTTCCCCCAACTGAGTTACAAAACCGATAACAGTAGTGTAAGCTCCCAAAAGCAAGAGTATGAACGCGCCCGAAATGCCGGGAAGTATCATTGCTATAATCGCTACAAAACCGGCAAGGAAAAGAAACCAAGTGCTTTCCGGCGAACCTATGGGGTCCGCAATGGTTATTAAATAGGAGAGGATGGAAGCCACAATTAGCGCTACAATTATGGACAATCTCCAATGGGAAATTTGCTGGCCCACGAAAACAATGCTCGCAATGACCAGGCCGAAGAAAAACGACCAAACCATAATTGGGTAAACTTCCAGAAGCCAAGTAATCAATTTTGCGAAAGAAAGGATACTGATGAAAATACCGGCGAAAAGCGCCAATAAAAAAGAGAGATTATAATGTTTCCAAGCCATCAAAAAACCTTCCTTTTTCCAGATTTTGAAAAAGCCGAGATCAATGTTGTGGATTGTTTCTATCAATTCCTCATAGATGCCCGAAATGAAGGCGATCGTTCCGCCAGAAACGCCGGGAACTACATCGGCAGCGCCCATCGCAAGGCCTTTTGCGGTTATCAATAAATACTGAAGTAAATTTCTTTGAGGCATAGGATTAATTTGCTAAAACCCCAAAAATACACAAATTAAAGCGAAGGATTTTTGTGTTGTTTGATTATTTCCCGCACCGTTTTCATCTGATAAACCTGAGGAAACAACTCTTCAATTATCATCAAAAATTCAGGCTCCGATTTTAAAGCATTTTTTAAATGAAAGGCACCTTTGTCATTTTCGTTCAAGTTGTAATAAAGCCCCGAAAGACGGTATTCTATTTCGGCGTTTTCGGGATAAAATTCCAAAGCTTGGTTGAAGTTGTTTATGGCAGCTTCATATTCGCCGAGATTGTTGAGGATATCGCCGCGGGTTAACCAGGATTCCAGTTCGTAATTGCCCAGTTCCAACGCTTTTCGGTAACCTACTTCGGCTTCCTCAAAAAGGTTCAAACGGTTGTTGATTTTGGCGTAACGTTTCCAGTAAAGCACATTTTCTGCATCAATATTGATAGCTTTTTCTATGTAGTAAAGTGCTTTTTGGAATTGCTTGCTTTTAAAGTAGAAATCCGTAATCGCAATCCAGCCTTTGTCCAGCAGGGAATCTTCCTCCACGCATTTTGTGAAGAATTGAATTGCCATTTCGGTATTGCCGATCTTTTCGTAACATTTTCCTATTCGCAATAATGCGTAGGATGTTGGGTCGTCCAGACCAAGAGTGATTGAGTAGCTTTCTATGGCTTCTTCATATCGCTTCAGTTTCTCCAAAACCCTTCCTTTTTCTAAATAGGCCCCGATAAAACTGTCGTCACTTATAATAGCGAAATCAAAAGCGGCAAGTGCTTTTTTGTAATCTTTAAGTTCGTAATATTGCTTACCAACTTGGTGCCAAGCCACTTCACAATACGGATTTTTGTTGAGAAAATCGTTCAGATAATCTATTGCGGCTTCATATTCGTCAAGATATTCAAAGCAATAAATAATGTTGTAAAGTGCCGAATAATCTTCTTCATCTTCTTCCAAACACTTCATAAAATAATACTTGGCGTGTTCGTAGTCTTCCATAAAAAGATATTCCATTCCAAGTAATGACAACACGTCAGCTTCGTCATCGGTTATTTCAAGAGCCTGCTCCAAAAGTAGGATTGCCTCTTTGTGTTTATCGCGACGCGAAAAGATATTTGCTTTTTGAATATAAATTTCCTCGTTGCTCTGTTCCAATTGGTACAGCTCGTCCAAAAGTTCATCGGCGATGTCCAGTTGGTTTTCAAAAATGTACATTTCTATTTGGAAAAGCTTCAGGTTTGTAGATGAAGGATGTTGCTCCAACCCTAGTTTGGTAGCTTTCTTGGCAAGTGCAATCTTTCCGTTTTCAAGGTAATGATGCACTATCTCCTCAAATTCCTCTGAGTCGAAAAAGAGAACGCTGTTGGTTTTCAACATCGATTCAAATCTTTCCAGCGAGAAGTTGTTATCCTCGTTTGAACTTAATTGCATACGCACGGTTTAACGGTTTCTTCTATTTTAAAGATACTAATGTAAAAATGAGTTCAATTGTTATGCCGTCTTTATTGTTAACGGACTTATCAACATAAAGGTAGAATGTAATTTCCTATTATTAAAGGGTTTGCAACGAATTAATTGCTTTTGAAACCATTTAACACGTTTTGCAACGTTTTGCAACCTTTTGCAATTTCGTCATTGCTGATTGTGAGCGGTGGCGTAATGCGGATGGCGCGACCTTCAAAAAGCAGCCAAAAAAGTATCAATCCGCGGTCTTTACAGGCTAAAATTACTTCGGAAGCAATCTCTGGAGTTTCCATGATCGCTGCAAGCATCAAGCCTCTTCCGCGAACTTCCTTAATCATTGGGTGTTTCAGGAGTTTTCTGAAAAGTATTTCCTTTTGAAGTGTTTGCGCTATAATGTCAGTCTCCGTCAATTCCTGAAGCGTTGCCAAAGCGGCAGCCGCAATCACTGGATTTCCACCGAAAGTAGTGATATGACCTAGTTTTGGGTTGTCCTGAAGCAATGCCATAACTTCGTGAGAAGCAGTGAAGGCACCTATTGGCAGACCGCCACCCATTCCTTTTCCCATAACCAAAATATCTGGCACTATCCCGAAATGTTCAAAAGCGAAGAGTTTTCCAGTTCGTCCAAAGCCAGGTTGTATTTCGTCCAAAATCAACAGCGTTCCCGTTTCATCACAACGTTGGCGCACCATTTTTAAATAATCATTTTCCGGTTGAATAAAACCGGCGCCGCCCTGAATGGTCTCCAAAATAATTGCGGCGGTTTCCGAAGTTATATTTTGAAGGTCTTCTTCATTATTGAAATTTAAAGGGAAACAATCCGGAATCAAAGGTTTGAAGGCGTTTTTTCTTTCTTCGTAACCCATTACGCTCATAGAACCCATAGTGTTTCCATGGTAGGCGTTGTTTGCGTAGAGAATTCTACTTCTGCCAGTTGCGCGGCGAGCCAATTTCAATGCGCCTTCAACGGCTTCCGTACCGCTGTTTACCAAATAGGTTGTGTTTAAATTTTTCGGAAGATTTTCTGCAAGCAATTTTGCAAGTTCCACGGCTGGTTCTTGAATATATTCGCCATAAACCATGACGTGCAGATACTTTTCCGCCTGATTTTTTATGGCTGAAACCACGCGCGGATGGCAATGCCCAAGGATACAGGCCGAAACGCCCGCCACAAAATCAAGATGTTTTTTTCCCGAGGAATCGTAAATATAACTTCCGCTGGCGTGTGAAATTTCCAACGCCAAAGGGTGAGGGGTTGTTTGTGCTTGATATTTGTAGAAATCGTTTTTCATTTTTTTTCACGCCAAGTTTAAGCGTATGAGTTAGCCCCCTTCGGGGGTTGGGAGATTTTTTTCAGTTTCCGGTTTTGGATCATCGGGTCTATTTTGCAAATCTTTCGGACTCAATTTGGATTCTTTGGGAAGTTGAATTTTGTCTTCGGAAACATCCTCAAAAAACTGGCCTTCGTCCTTCGGCAAAGGAATTCCCGTTATTTTGGGCAGCACGGGCGCGGGTTTTCCTTTGAATAAATCTTCCACCGAATACAACCGTTCTTCTCCGCGCCATTGAAAACCGGGCAACAGCCGTGCGTTTTCGGGCAGCATCGAAGGCGGATACACTTTCCCATCGGCTTTTTTTATAAAACGGATTCCTGTAATTTTTTGCTCTTCCAAATACATTTGAATGGAACTGGAAACGGTATTATTGATGCCTACCAATTCGCCATTATCATTGCGGGAATAATAGATTACTTGGGTGTTTTTATTAATATTCACAGTGTCCAATTCGTTATTGGTAAAAAGCCCGATGAGCCTTTCGCCCTTCACTTGGTTGAAACCCAAACTGTCCTTTTGCACCAAAAAAGCATTGTTAAATACCTTTAAAGTATCGAGTTTGTCTGTAATTGTATCTGAAAGAATATGAATGGTATCACCAATCATTTGGTTTTCGCCGCTCCATAAAACAGGGTTTCGCAGCAATTTTGTGATGCCTCTTTTTTGATTCACATATATTGAGTCGCATTTTCCGCTTGTAGGTTCATCGCCAGCTTTTCCGGGTTTAAAAAGTCTTGCACGGTAAAATCCTTTCACGATACGGTTTTCGGGCTTTCCCGTTACTTGCAGTGTATCGGCGTGAACGTAAATGGAATCGCCATCGCGAACGGTAATAGCGACGGCCCGTTTCGTGATAAAAACAGAATCCTTTGCGCGGAAAACTTCTGCATAATGCCCGCGGATCACACTTTTATTGATGGTGTCCAAAACGCGAATATTGTTCGTGGCGGAAGCAAAACTCTTGTTTCGGTCAAAATAAATACTGTCGCCGTAGAGGGTTCGGTTTTCGTAATCTACTTTTGAATTTTTTACGAAATAACCCGTATCGCCGCGCGTATCGTAATAACCGCGTTCGCAGTAAACGGTGCTCGTTTCGCTTACAATGGTTGAAGGCCCATAAAGGTAAGCCGCTCCAGTTTCCGAATAAAAATCGAGTTGGCTGCTGTTTACGGTATATTTTGGATTGACAATTTTTACGTTTTGAAGAAACTGATATTTTTTGCTTTCGGCGAAATATCTGCCCGAACGGCTGGTCAACACACTGGCTGTGTCCCGAACAGTTCCGCCCGTTCTGTAATAGGCTTGCTGTTTTATTCTGTCAAAGTAAAGCGTGTCGGTTTGGAGGGTGGTTTTTGGTTCGGTCAAAACTACGTTGCCGCTGGCGAATGCAAACTGTGTATTGCCATTGTATTCAGCGTATTTGCTGTTCATGGAAATGGTGTCGCCCTGTGAAATCCGAACATCGCCGTACGCTTTTACAAAATTGTCCTTTAAATAAACAAAGGCTTGGTCGCACCACATTTCCACGCCTTCGTGCACGATGTAAACCTGTCCGGTTTCGTCTTTGGTGTAGATGGCTGCATCGGGAAATTCAGGGCGCAATTCCAGATAGCCAGATTGGATATCAACCTTTTGCTTTTCCTGTGCGGAAAGATTTATTCCGAAGAAAAACAGCGAAATAACAAATATGAATTGTGATATTTTCAAAAAAGAATTATTTGTTATTAGGAACGAAAATATCACCAAAAAATTGATTACCGATGAATCGTCTGTTTTCTGTCCGGTCCTACAGAAACAATTTTGATAGGCACTTCCAGCTCCTTTTCAAGGAAATTGATATAATCATTCAAGGTTTGTGGCAACTGTGAAGCCTCGCTCATTTTGGTCAAATCTGCTTTCCAGCCTTTCATTTCCGTGAAGATTGGCGTTACGTTTTCGGCTTCAATATTATAGGGAAAATGGTGAATAGTTTTGCCCTTGTAATTATATGCTGTACAGACTTTTAGGGTTTCGAAACCGCTCAAAACATCGGCTTTCATCATTATAAGTTGGGTAACCCCGTTCACTTGAACGGCGTAACGCAAAGCAACCAAATCCAGCCAACCGCAACGTCTTGGGCGACCTGTTACGGCTCCAAATTCGTTTCCTATTTTCGCCATTTTTTCTCCCACTTCGTCAAAAAGTTCGGTAGGGAAGGGGCCACTGCCCACTCGGGTTGTGTAGGCTTTGAAAATTCCAAAGACATCTTTCACCTTGTTGGGCGGAACGCCTAAACCTGTGCAAGCTCCCGCTGCTGTTGTGTTTGAGGAAGTTACGAAAGGATAGGTCCCAAAATCAATATCGAGCAGAGAACCTTGTGCGCCTTCGGCCAAAATGGTTTTTCCGTCTTTTTGGGCTTGGTGCAAATACTCTTCGCTATCAATAAAAGTTAGGGTTTTCAAAGTTTCAACGGCGGCAAAAAATTCAGCTTCAAGATCGGCCAAATCATATTGAACGTCAACATTGTAAAAATCAATCAACGCCTCGTGCTTGTCGGCCAAGGCGCGGTATTTTTCCTGCCAATTTTCCATCTCCAAATCGCCGATACGGATTCCGTTCCTTCCGGTTTTGTCCATATAGGTTGGACCAATTCCTTTTAAGGTGGAACCAATTTTTGCTTTTCCCTTGGAAGCTTCCGAAGCTGCATCAAGCAAACGGTGTGTTGGCAAAATGACGTGTGCTTTTCTGGAAACTATTAAATTTTTCTTGAAATCAATATTGTATTTGTCAAGGGCTTCCAATTCTTTTACGAAAACCACAGGGTCTATAACCACGCCGTTTCCGATGACATTCACGGAATTTTTGTGGAAAATCCCAGACGGAATGGTGCGCAAAACGTGTTTTATTCCGTCAAATTCCAGGGTGTGACCAGCATTTGGCCCGCCCTGAAAACGCGCGATTATATCGTAGTTTTTTGTGAGGACATCGACAATTTTTCCTTTGCCTTCATCGCCCCATTGCAATCCAAGTAGTAAGTCTACTGCCATAATTTATTTGGAATTGTTCCCGTCATCGGTCGTGGCGGGAGTTTTTTTATTTCCGTAGAAATAAAGTGAATGATTGGTTATTTCAATATCAAAAACTTCTTCAATTGTTTTTTTGATGGCGTGTATTCGCGGGTCGCAAAACTCAATTACTTCACCGTCTGAAAGGATAACGTGGTCGTGGTTGCGGTCAAAATAAGACTTTTCGTAATGTGCCTGGTTTTGCCCAAATTGGTGTTTGCGCACCAAGCCACATTCCAAAAGCAATTCAATGGTATTATAAAGCGTAGCGCGGCTTACGCGATAGTTTTTGTTCTTCATATTTATATACAACGATTCAATGTCAAAATGATCGTCATGGTCATAAATTTCTTGAAGAATAGCAAATCGCTCCGGCGTTTTGCGGTGTTCTTTTTCCTCAAGAAAACCGGTAAAAACGTTCTTTACAATTGCTTGGTTGGTAATATCTGTTTTTGAACTCATAACTAAGGTTGCAAAGTTACTCAAATTTTACACTCTAGTAACTTTATCAATTCCGTTTATTTTTTTGATGTTTTCCACCAAATTGTTTAGGATGGTTTTGTTTTTAACGACGACAATAATTTTTCCAGTAAAAACCCCGTCGTTACTGTCAAAGTGTACACTCTTCATATCAATGTGAAGGTTGTTGGAAATCACTTTTGTCACCTCGTTTACCAAACCGATGGTATCTATTCCGCTTATGGTTAAATCTGCCTTAAACTCGCGCTGGGTGGAGTCTATCCACTTTGCGGGCAAAATGCGGTAGCTGTAATTGCTTTGCAGTTGCAGTGCGTTGGGACAGTTGGTTTTATGGACTTTAATGCCTTCGGTCACGGTTACAAAACCGAAAACATTATCGCCGGGAATAGGGTTGCAACAGTTTGCAATTTTATAATCCAGTTTGTCTTCATTCTTTCCGAAAACGAGTTGGTCGAACTTTTCGGTTATTTCTTCTTTGTGAACATCTTCAGGCTTGTCCGGTTTACGGATTCTGTTTTTGAAGAAGCTGATAAAGGCGTTGCTGCGCGAAGAAGCAAAATCCTTCAATTTTGGGTTGTCAATAATGCCCGCACCCACTCGATAGTAAAGGTCGAGACTGGTTTTTACTTTAAAGAAAACAACCAATTGGTTGAGCATGCTCTCGTCCAAGTTCAATTTTAAAGACTTTAATTTGCGGCCCAAGATTACTTTTCCTTCCTCGGCAAGTTGTTTCTTTTCGTCTTTTAGGGAAGATTTAATTTTGGAACGGGCGCGGCCCGTTGTTGCGTAATTAAGCCAGTTGGCAGTAGGTTTGGCATTTTCTGAAGTAATTATTTCCACTTGGTCGCCACTTTTAAGTTCGTGACTTAATGGAACTAACTTGCCGTTCACTTTTGTGCCGCGGGTGTGCATCCCTATTTCGGTGTGGATGTGGAATGCGAAGTCTAAAGCTGTTGCGCCTTTGGGGAGCGAATACAGATCGCCTTTTGGTGTAAAGACGAAAATTTCTTTTGCGTACAGGTTCAGTTTGAATTCCTCCACAAAATCCACCGCGCTTATTTCTGAATTTTCCAGGGTGTCCTGTAGTTTGTTCAGCCAATTTTCCAATCCACCGTCGTCTTTTTCCTTGTTTTTGTATTTGTAATGGGCGGCGAAACCTTTTTCGGCAATCTCGTTCATCCGTTCGCTGCGTATCTGTACTTCCACCCATCGGCCTTTGGGGCCCATCACGGTGATGTGCAGGGCTTCATATCCTGTTGATTTTGGGGAAGAAATCCAGTCGCGCAAGCGTATTGGGTTTGGACGAAAATGGTCGGTAACGATAGAATATATTTTCCAAGCGAAGAATTTTTCGTTTTCGGGGGTGCTTTTATAAATAATACGAACGGCAAATTTGTCATAAACCTCATCGAAGCTCACGTTTTGCGCCAGCATTTTTCTTCGGATGGAAAAGATGGATTTTGGACGACCTTTTATTTCGTATTGCAATTCTTCGGCATCCAAGGAATCTTTTATCACTTTTGTAAAAGCGTCTATATAGGCGTCCTGCTCTTCTTTGCTTTCCTTTATTCGCCCTAAAATATCTGCATAAATTTCAGGCTCGGTGAATTTTAAACCTAAATCCTCCAATTCCGATTTTATGTTGTAAAGCCCAATACGGTGGGCGAGGGGCGCATAAATGTAGAGTGTTTCCGAAGCTATTTTCTGCTGTTTGTCCGGCGGCATGCTGTCCATTGTTTGCATGTTGTGCAGCCTGTCCGCAATTTTTATGATGATTACGCGAATATCTTCATTAAGCGTAAGCAACATTTTCCGGAAGTTTTCCGCTTGCATGGAAACATCTTCAGACATGGAGATGTGGGCAATCTTTGTAAGTCCGTCCACAATGCGCGCCACGGCGGTGCCGAACAGGCGCTCAATATCTTCCAAAGAATAGGTTGTGTCTTCAACCACATCGTGCAAAAGTGCGGCGGCAATGGAAGTGGCGTCCAAACCAATCTCTGAGGCAACAATTTTTGCAACGGCTATTGGGTGAAAAATATAGGCCTCGCCACTTTTGCGGCGTTGCTCTTTGTGGGCATCCACGGCAAGGTCGAACGCGCTGCGAATCAGTTTTTTATCTTCCTTGGTAAGGGTTCTGTAACTGATTTTGAGCAACTGTTTGTACAGCTTTGCGAGCTCTTTTCTCTCCTCTTCTATGGCGGCTTCTGTCATAAACCTAAAAGTACAGATAAGTAATTTAATTGGCAAGAAAAAAACCCTTCCTTCGCTTTGCTGAAAAACGCAAAGCTTCGGAGGGCGAAGGTGGGGCAGATGTTATGCGGCTTAAGACAAAATTTAAAACGAAAGCGAAGCATGCGGCTAGCTTAAATTAAGGTAGCGTGTTTTTTAGCTTAGCTCTTCGTTGTCAAAAGTATTCTGTTTCGCTAAAAGTTTATTCGAAACTTTATAGGTCGCGGAATACGAAAGTCCAGGTTGACGGGATTTAAACGTCAAAAATGCTTTTTTGTACCATTTTGAGTCAGTAGCTTTCTTTTTAAAATCTTCATGTGCGGCAACTTCGGAGACTTTACCATTTAGCCATGACGCAACACTATAAACCCCAATTCCGAAATGTTCAACTCGTTGAAGAAGGATTTCGAAATCTGATTCAGAAAAATATTGAACAGTCTCTTTATCGGATCCATCATTCAAGTTTTTCAAATCAGTAAATATATTTTTTTCTAAAAATTCAGTTTGTTCCATATTATGTATAAGATTAATTACGATGAATGCATTTTAGATTTTGTTGTTATGCGTTTTTAAATTTCGTATCCCTTCATATACCACTACGCTAACAGCATTGGCTAAGTTTAAACTTCGGATATGAGGACTGTAAATAGGTATAGTATATACTGAATCAGCATTTTCTGTCACTATATTTTTAGGCAAACCAACAGATTCTTTCCCAAAAACCAGAAACATCTCGTCTTTGTAGTCAATGGCGCAGTAATCTTGGGTTCCATGACTTGAGAAGTACACAAAATTTCCTCCCTTATTTTTTGCGTAAAAGTCATCAATGCTTTCATAAATGAAGAGGGAAATATGCTGCCAGTAATCCAAGCCAGCTCTTTTTAATCGGGTATCATTTATTTCGAATCCAAAGGGTTTTACCAAGTGTAGTTTTGACCCAGACGCTAAGCTTAGTCGACCAATATTTCCTGTATTCATAGGTATTTCTGGCTCAATTAAAACGATATTAAATCCCATTGTTTACAGTTGATTCTTTGCAAAGTTCTTGTATATGGGCTGTGGCGTGTCTCGGCACGAACCTCTCCAAACCTACCTGCCGGCAGGTAGGCAAAAACTGGCTTTGGAAAATCCGTCTACGAAAGTCGAAGCTTTAGCGTAGGTTTTAGGATTTTCCAAGTGAGGACAGACCAAGCCATAGCTTATTCACGGTGTTGCCAGTAGTACTTTTTCCTCTCGATATTAAACGTCAAGCGAAAATTTTAAACTTCCGCCCAATCCTTCTCGGATTATTCTCATCAAGGTCGAAAGTCGAATATCACTTGCATTATTTTCAATTCTCGAAATATAGTTTTTCGTAGTTCCAACTTTTTCGGCAAGCTGTTCCTGTGTCAGATGCTGTTTTTTTCTTGCCTCTTGAATTAGAACTCCAATCTTAAATGTTTCGAATTCTTCTTGGAATTTCTCACGTGATTCAGTTCCGATTTTTCCGTACTGCTCGTCCAAATGGTCGTCAAACGATGTAATTCTCTTATCTGTTTTCATAATATTCTTTTTTTAGTCGTTCCGCTTTTTTAATTTCATTTTTGGGCGTTTTCTGGGTTTTCTTTTGAAATCCGCTCAAGAGAATAATTAAATTTCCTTCTTCGAAAAAGCAGAGAATCCGAAATATTCCATTTCCAGCAGAAATCCGCACTTCCCAAAGTCCGTCAGTATTCGTAAGATGTTTTAGAAATTTTTCTGGAACAATCCGAGTGTTTCTCAATACCAAAAGTGTCCAATCTATTTTCTTACGAACAGCGAGCGACTGTTTGGAATAAAATTCTTTAAAGTGGTTTTCAATCCTATTTCTCTTTTGAATTCGCTCAATTTGTTGTGGTTAAATTTTCTCCAAAGTTACCTAAAAGGGCAACATTTTCCTAATTTAATTTTAGAATTTTTGTCGAGCGGACGGATTTTCTGTATTACTGGCAACATGCGGATAAATGCAATATTGCATTTATCCGCATTATATTGTTTACTTCAAAATTACAATATTTCCATCACTTTCGCACCACCGCCCTCAGCGTCTCCACCTTAGCATTCAACAATTTGTTTTCCTCCTCCAGCGCAGAAAGACGCTCCCGCAGGAACAGGGTAGGTGGGGTGTGGGAGGTAAAGTATAGCGGCAGCTAGGCGGCGAAGTCTATAAAAAAGCTGTGGTTTAAGATATTGCAGAGATCCCAGAAGATTTTCTCTTTTTTCAGGAGAATTTAAAATTTATGAAACGTTTACTTAGGTTCTTAAAAGCCCACAAGGAAACGCTGCTTAAAACTGCTGCTTTCACCTTGAAAGACTGCTAAATAGAATCCATTCTCTAAAAAACTTACATCTATTGCGCTATTTTCACTGCTCAGGGAAGTGCTGTAAACCCTTTTCCCCAAAACATCAAAAACCGTCATTTCTATAGGTTCAGCAAGTGGCGTGTTTAGGCGAATGTTCAGTATTCCGTAGGAAGGGTTTGGGTATAGTATCGCTTTTTGGGTTGTGTAATCCGTGATTCCTATCATTGCGCCACCCACCCAGACAGTCTCGGTATAGTCCGATTCCACGCCCCCTGGATTGTAAACAGCGGTTACGTGGGCATAAAATCCCTCTCCATTTCCATATAATAAAAAATCTACACCTCCGCAATTGCTTATTATTCCATAAATACTATCAATATTATAAATAGAATTTTCGCCACTAATAAATATATAAAAGTCATTTTCTCTATAAATATTAAATCCAATAATTTCGTCGTGAGGTTGTTCAGGCTCACCCCATTCAAGAATAAAGAAATTGTTGGGAAAGTCATACCATTGCTCCCACGTAAGGTTTAAAACTGGGTTAATTTGTCCGAATGACTGAAAAGTGAAAAGAAGAAAAAGACCGATGGTAAGTGTAATTGTTTTCATAAGTTGCCATTTTTGCATTTCACCTTCTATATTGAAATGCTATTCAAGATAGAATAAAGATATATATATCCGAGAAAATAGGCAAATAAAATCCTTTTGATACGTAGCTTAACTTCATTCCAAAACAATCCTTCTGACAGCCAGAACTTCCCCGTTTTTAAAAACAGCAGCATAAACGCCACTTCCCAAAAACCCTAAATCCAAAGTAGTGTTTTCAGTATTCAAAGAAGTGCTGTAAACCCTTTTTCCCAAAACATCAAAAACCGTCATTGCTAAAGGTTCAGAAAGTGGCGTGTTTAGGCGAATGTTCAGTATTCCGTGGGAAGGGTTTGGGTAAAGAACCAAGTTTGCATCAAAATTGTTTTCTGAAACGCCCAAGGGTTCGCGCGCCACGGCAAAATGCAATGCCGCGCCCAAAGCGCCTTTTGAAACTTCAAAAACGTAATCGGGGTCCATGTTTTCAATAATGTCATTGGGGCCGTGCGGGTAGGGCGACTCGTTGGCTTCATAAAGACCCGTAATCACTTCGCCATTGTTTTCAAACGGCATATAGTCTGAAGCATAGGCATAGGAAATCTCCGTTTGAAGGTTGGAATACAGCCCGAAACAGTTCGCCATTTCCTGCGTAGCCTGTGCAGACGCCGCGTTGTTTGAGCTTGGCGAAGACTCGTCGCGCTCGCAAACAATGGTGTTGTTGTTCATACTGGCAACGCCGCCCACTTCGTCTATGTTCAGGACCAATTTAATGTCCAAATTTTCAGGAATTACGGTGTGGTTCACGTAATACTCGCTGCCCACCAAACCTTCTTCCTCGCCGCTAAAGTGGATAAACTTGATGGAATAATCAGTATCTACGTCTTTTAGCAACCTTGCCAGTTCCAGTATTAGCACGGTTCCGCTGCCGTTATCGTTGGCACCGGGGCCGTTTAAGGTGTCGTAATGGCCATCAATTATCAGAAAAGTATTTGGATAAACGCTCCCCGTTTTGGTGATGATGATATTGGAGGTTGTTTGCCCATAAACGTTAAATGGCTGTGTTTCAATAGTGGTGTAGCCCAAAGCTTGGTAGCGCGCAATGATCCAGTTTTTTGCGGCTTCAATTTCGCTGCTTCCGGGCTCTTTTACGCCGAAAGCTACCAAAGTAGTGAGGTCGTTTAAAATGTTTGTTGAAGAAGTGTTTTCAACAATTCCGTTGTAATAGGGGTTGAAAACCTGTGCGTTAGCGCTGAAAATTGTAAAAAGGCAAAGTAAAATTGTAAACTGGGGAAATGATTTCATTTGGGGAATTATTTTTTTTTGTGAAAGTATTGTTTTTGAGCGAGACTCATAACATTATTAAATTCCTTGTTCTGAAATGCTTTTTAGGTATTCATCGGCATTCATCACTGGAAGAAGAGATTCTTTAAAATCTTTTGCATTTCGAGAGATTATTATGCCGCAATTTGAATCCAAAGCACTGAAATATTGCAGGGAATCCTCAAAATCCTTAAAGGAAGAATTGAGACCTTTTTCTAAAATTTGTTCGTCCAGCTTACAGATTTCACATATTATTTTAAATTTTCGAAGTTTCTCGAGCACAATTTTTGGGTGTTCAGCTCTTGAGAGCAAATAGCTTACCGTTGCAAACGATAAAGGCGAAACAACCAGCACAACCAATTCTTTATCGGCCAAGGTGACCAGTTTTGCAATCGGTTCGTAAAAGGGCTTTCTTTCCCCGAGCAAATCAAGCATAACATTAGTGTCCAGAAATAATCTTTTTTTCATTTGTATTTTTTCATTAAATACTCACCATATTCCTTTTTATAGTCCAAATCAGATGGGATTTTGACCCCCGTAGCTAGGCTTTTCACAAAAGGAGAGATTTCAAATTCATCGGTTTTCTTTTCGGAAGTGAGACTTTGAAGGTAAGTTTCTACAACTTTAGACAGACTTATTTTTTTTTCTGAAGCATATTCTTTAGCCCTTTCAATTATCTTTTTATTCAACTTTAAGGTCAATTTGGTTTCCATAACGAGAAGTTTATACGTACAAAAATAAGTAATTTGAACGTACAGTCCAATTTCTTTAGAATTTATTTCTAAGAAATATAATTCCAAATATTTCGATACTTCACAAGCTGTGCATAGGTATTCTTGATAGGCATATTTTCTTCGGAAGCAAGGTTGGGGTCTGCCTTAAGGGTTTGCATGGCATAGCTACGGGCTATTTTTAATATTTCAGAATCTTTTACAATATCTGCAATGCGAAGGTTTAGCACGCCGCTTTGCTGGGTGCCCATCATATCGCCGGGACCGCGGAGTTTTAGGTCAACTTCGGCAATTTCAAAGCCGTCGCTAGTGCGAACCATCGTTTGTAAGCGGGTTTTGGCGTCTGCGGAAAGTTTGTAGCTGGTCATTAATATACAATAACTCTGTTCCGCTCCACGCCCCACACGACCGCGCAATTGGTGCAACTGCGAAAGTCCGAAGCGCTCAGCACTTTCAATAACCATTACACTTGCGTTGGGAACATCCACGCCCACTTCAATAACCGTGGTGGCGACCATAATTTGCGTTTCGCCTTTTATAAAACGGTTCATTTCATATTCCTTATCGGCAGGTTTCATCTGTCCGTGTACGATGGAAACTTGATAATTTGGTCCCGAACCGTCGGGAGGAAATTCGCGCACAATACTTTCATATCCGTCCATCAAATCCTTGTAATCCATGGTCTCACTTTCCTGTATTAAAGGGTACACAATATACACCTGCCTGCCCTTCGAAATTTCGTCTTTCAGAAAGTGAAAAACCTTCAGTCTATTTGCGTCAAAACGGTGCACGGTTTTGATGTCTTTTCTGCCCGGCGGAAGCTCGTCAATTACGCTAATATCCAGGTCGCCATAAACGCTCATGGCGAGGGTGCGGGGGATGGGGGTGGCGGTCATCACGAGCACGTGCGGAGGGTAGTCATTTTTGTGCCAAAGCTTGCTGCGTTGTTCCACCCCAAAACGGTGTTGCTCATCCACAATGGCGAGGCCTAAATTTTTGAATTTTACCTTTTCTTCAAGCAGCGCATGGGTGCCAATCAAGATGTCCAATTCGCCATTTTCGAGTTTTTCGTGGATTTCCCGTCTCTTTGAAGTTTTGGTTGAACCTGTGAGTAATTCTATACTGGTGTTCAGCTTTTTACACATTTCAATCAATCCGTTATAGTGTTGGACTGACAAAATTTCAGTTGGCGCCATTAAACAGGCTTGAAAACCGTTGTCAAGTGCTATTAACATTGCCATTAACGCTACTATGGTCTTTCCGGAACCTACATCGCCCTGTAGGAGTCGGTTCATCTGTGCGTTGCTTCCCAAATCATTGCGGATTTCTTTGATTACCCGCTTCTGTGCCTCGGTCAATTCAAAGGGTAAATGTTCCGCAAAAAAGGTGTTGAAATTGTGCCCGATTTTATCAAAAGTATAACCCTTTATTTTCGATTTATGGATGAGGTTTTTTCGGATTAATTGCAGTTGGATGTAGAACAATTCCTCAAACTTTAATCGGTATTCTGCACGTGCCAAATGCGCCTGACTTTTTGGAAAATGTATGTTGAAAAGCGCTTCCTTTTTTGAGGCTAATTTGAGCTGTTCCAAAAGCGGTTTTGAGAGGGTCTCGGCGAAGGCATTTTTGCTCTCCAAAAACAGCTGTTGCATCAGCCCATTTATCACTCGATTTGTGATGCCGCTATTCCCCAATTTTTCGGTGGAAGGATAGACGGGTTGCATGGCAGATCGGATACTTTTTTCGTGCGCATCCAGCAATTCCATTTCGGGGTGTGGCATGGAAAAACTGTTGTTGAAATAATTCGTTTTTCCAAAGATTACATAGGGCTCGTTCAACTTCAAATTTTCCCGAATCCATTTTATCCCTCGAAACCAAACAAGTTCCATGCTGCCAGTTTCGTCCATAAAAGTAGCGACCAGACGTTTTCCGTGTTTTTGATCCACAGTTTTTATGTGGGTAATCTTTCCTATAATTTGAACTTCGGCGTTTGTTTGTTGTAACTGAGCAATTTTGTAATACTGTGTTCGGTCCAAATACCGATTCGGAAAAAGATTCAACAAATCCTGAAAAGTGTGAATGCCGAGCTCCTTTTTAAGCAAATCCGCCCGATTTGGGCCGACGCCTTTTAGGTAATCTATTGGAGTTTGCATGAAATTGGCATTCATATAAATAGCTTCTCAATTTTTGGGGGAAATCGTATAAAATTATTTCTTCAGAAAATTAAAATGATATATTTGTTAAAATTATACTATTTGCTAATTTAATCATTCCTTCCCATGAAAAAAATCTACCTTTTATTTGCCTTTGCATTATTGTTACAAGCTTCGGTTTTTGCTGAAAACCTTACGGTACCTGAATTAACTACACGTTTAACCGAGGCTTATCCCATTGAAATGCCCGTGTTAAAACCCTATCCTCTTTATATGAATGCCTCGGTTGAAGCACCCGATAGTATTTCGGAAGTTACCATCACTATTGATGGCACGGACTATCCCACCGTGACGGAAACAGGATTTTATTATTATTTATGGACGCCTGCCAATTACGGAAACCACGAAATAATAATGACCGCAAAAACAACTAATGGCGATGAAACTTCCCTCACCCGAAACATTGTGGTGACCAATACGGCTACTTCACAAGTGGTGAGAAGCTTGGAGGATGTTGTCATTGAATTTAATGGCGTAAACAGCCGTTGGTATTACGGCACTTATACTTTTCCGCAGTTTGTGGGTGTGTATAACGATATAGATGCTTTTTTGGAGGTGGAATGTCCCAATATTCCTGGTGGCTGTGATGATTGGGACCGTTGGGCCTTTATTGATGTGAAAGCCCCGGACGGCAATTGGATTCAGTTAATTAGATATATTACCCCTTATGGGGTGGGATGTAATCACGAGCTTGACGTAACAGATTATATGTCCTTGCTGCAGGGCGAAGTGGAAATCAGGGTTTTTATTGACACTTGGGGCACAGGCGGCTGGCAACTTACATTGGATACCAATTATACAGCCGGCGCACCGCAATATGCATATAGCAACGTGGTTGAGGTCTGGGACGGAGAGTATCCTTTTGGCGATATGGCCAATTTACAGCCAGTTGAAACTTTCAACGTAGAAATCCCGCAGGGCGTGGAAGCCTCGCACTTGCGTGTTTCCAATACGGGCCACGGTTGGGGAAGCAATAACTCAGGCAACGCGGCTGAATTTTTTAATGCAACTCATTATCTTGACATTAACGGGACCGAAACATTTACCCAACATCTGTGGAACCAATGCAACCCAAACCCCGACGGTTGCACTGGCCAACAAGGAACATGGCAATATCCTAGGGCGGGCTGGTGCCCAGGTGCTATTTCGCCACCAAATATTTATGATTTAACGCCTTATGCGGGAACCACATTTGACCTGGATTACCGTTTTCACCCGAGTTACAGAGATTTTTGCCACCCAAACAATCCAAACTGTGTTTCTGGACAAACCTGCCCAGATTGCAATGATGGCTACAACCCTGTTTATTATGTAGATACTCATATTATCAACCAAAGCAATAATCCGTTGGTGTATGGCAATATTTTGGGAACCAACGCCATAGATAACACCCAAGTGTATGATATTACGATATATCCAAATCCTTCCAAAGGGGTTTTTCAGATAAAAACACAATATCCGGATGCTATCTCCCGATTGACTATCAACACGGTGGAAGGAAAATCGGTAAAGGCTTATTATTTTAAATCTTCTGCCGAATTGAACAATTATTCGTTTGATGTTTCCAACCTTTCAAAAGGTGTTTATTTCATCAACCTTGAAAATTCGTACGGAACGGGTGTGAAAAGAATTATTTTAGAGTAGGAATTTTTACTACATACATTTTAAAAAGGTTATTTTTGAATATCAAGAATAACCTTTTTTTATGCTTCGTTTTTTAACATCCATAAAGAACTTCGAACTGCGAAACCTTTCGTTGTTGCTTTTTGGCGTGCTGTTTTTAGGATTTGGTTTTGTTGGAAAACTCTTTGCGCAACAAACGGATGTTGTGGATTTTTTAAAAGCAGAAGTAACGGTAACGCCTATTTCCGCCGAAAAGAAAATTAAAGGGATCGTGAAATATACTTTTAAAATTCTTCAAAAAACCGATTCTGTTTTTTTGGATGCGAAAAATATGAAAGTGGTGAATTTTGCGCTGGAAGGAGTTGTAGTGAAGGCAGAAGCAGACAAAATTTGGTTGTTGGATAATTTTGAAGAGGGCAGAACTTACACTGCTTTTTTTACTTACGAAGCGGTGCCACAACAAACCCTTTATTTCCCCGGAAACGAAATTTGGACACAGGGACAGGGAAAATACACGTCGCATTGGTTGCCGAGCATTGATGATATAAACGATAAAATAGAGTTCGATTTAACGGTAGCTTCTTCCGAAGCTGAAAATGTGATTGCAAATGGAAAACTCTTGAAGACGGAAGAAAGGAATGGCCAAAAATACTGGCATTTTGATATGAAAGAACCCATGTCCAGCTATTTAGTGGCTTTCGCCATCGGTAATTTTGATAAAAAAGATCTGGTTTCAAATTCAGGAATTCCACTTGCATTGTTTTATAAGCCAAAAGATACCCTAAAAGTAGAGCCAACCTACCGTTACAGCAAACGGATTTTTGACTTTTTGGAAACTGAAATCAGCGTGCCTTATCCGTGGCAGAATTACAAACAAGTTCCCGTTCGCGATTTTCTGTATGCCGGAATGGAAAACACAACCGCCACCTTTTTTTCGGAAGCGTTTATGGTGGATTCCACAGGGTTTAACGACAGAAACTACGTGAACGTTAACGCCCACGAACTGGCCCATCAGTGGTTTGGAGATATGGTTACCGAAAAAGCTAGCGAGGACCATTGGCTGCAGGAAGGTTTTGCCACTTATTACGCATTACTCGCTGAAAAGGAAATTTTTGGCGATGATTATTATTACTGGCAACTCTATCAAAATGCGGAACAATTAAAGGCAGCGAGCGACGAGGGAAAGGGCGAATCGCTTTTAAACCCAAAAGCGAGCTCACTTACGTTTTATCAAAAAGGAGCATGGGCACTTCATATTTTACGGGAACGAATTGGAGATGAAGCATTCAAAACCGCAATAAAGAATTATTTGGAAAAATATAAATTTAAAAATGTTTCTACGGAAGATTTTTTGAAGGAAGTGAAAGCAGTTTCAGAAGTGGATATTTCAGAATTTGAAAAAAATTGGTTGCAACAGAGCGCTTTTCAAAGTGAAGAAGCATACCAATCATTGCTGAAATCTTCGTTTATAATAAAATATTTTGAAGTTTCCGCGCTTCGAGCGGTTCCATTTTTGGATAAAAAGCTTCAGTTAAAAACAGCACTCACGTTTCCGAACGATTTTATTGGGCAGGAAGCCATTTACCAGTTAGTTGAAGAGCCTATTTCAGAAACACTTCCACTTTACAAAACTGCTTTTGAAAGCAACAACCTGTACGTCAGGCAAGCAGTGGCACTCTCGCTACAAACCATTCCGAAGGAACTTCAAACGGAATATGAGAGTTTGTTAAATGACGAATCTTATGTAACCATCGAATCTGCATTGTATCAAACATGGACACAATTTCCCGAGAAAAGGGTGGAATATCTCAATAAAACAAAAGGCATTGAAGGTTTTCAGAATAAAAACATCAGACAGTTGTGGTTGGCTTTGGCAATTATAACAGAGGGTTATGAAAATTCCGAAAAGGAGAATTATTTGAACGAACTGAAAAATTACACTTCCCCGGACTACAGTTTTGAAATCCGCGAAAAAGCATTTGAATATGTAAACCAACTTCAACTGTGGGATTTGGAAACGCTGAAAAATCTTGTAGAAGCTTGCGTTCACCCCACATGGCGTTTTGCGAAATCTTCAAAAGAGCTTTTAAATTCTGTAATTCAGGATAAAAAACAGTACGAACAAGTGAAGGTTTTGGGCAGGCAGGTTTCGGAAAAAACGGCGAATTATTTAAATTCAATTATAAAGGAATGAAACATCCACGATTATATTTAAACACACGGCAAAATGACTAATTGGATGTCCCACTTGCCTGTTGACAGGCAGATTTGATCTTTAAAAAACAAATATTATAAATAGATGAAAGCATTGGTAATATCTGGCGGTGGGAGCAAAGGCGCGTTTGCGGGCGGCGTGGCACAGTATTTAATTGAGGAGATGCACCATAATTATGATCTTTTCGTAGGTACCTCCACGGGTAGTTTGCTCATTTCGCATTTGGCGCTGGACGAGGTTGAAAAAATCAAGGAAATCTATACTTCTGTCAATCAAAAAAGCATTTTCAGCAGTTGCCCGTTTGTTATTAAGGAGGATAAATTTGGCGGAAAACAGATTGCCATTGACCATTTTACAGTGCTAAAGAATTTTTTGAAAGGAAAGAAAACCTTCGGCGAAAGCTTGAGTTTGCGAAAACTCATCGAAAATACCTTGACCGAAAAGGAATTTGATATTTTAAAAGCTTCGAAAAAGGAAGTGGTGGTAACGGTTTCCAATCTTTCACTGAACCAAGTGGAATACAAATCTGTCAATGATTTTGAATACCAAGACTTCTTAGATTGGATTTGGATTTCTTCAAATTACACCCCTTTTATGAGTCTTGTGAAGAAGGACGGCTGTGAATATGCCGATGGTGGATTTGGGAGCATGGTTCCCATTGAAGAGGCCATAAACCGTGGCGCAACAACGGTAGATGTGGTTATTCTTGAAACTGAAGTTACGTATTACAACAGGCTTCCTTCAAAAAACGTGTTTTCCCTACTTACCAATATGCACAGCTATATGGCAGACCGTATTGAAAAACAGAACATTCGCATCGGGAAATTTGTGGCAACCAACAAAGATGTGATTATCAATCTTTACTATACGCCAACAGTTTTGACCACCAATTCGTTGATATTTGACAAAGAAATGATGAGCAAATGGTGGGTGCGGGGCTATGAATACGCACACCAAAAAAATGAAGAATTGAACGAGATACGGGTCAAGGACGACTAATTTTTTTTATTGCTGAAGAAGTAATTAAAAACTGACATAGGACAATAAGACATAGGACGTAAGACAAAAAAAATCCGTCTCTATAAACACTCGGATAAATATTTAAAAAGGAATGAAAAGAGTCCTATGTCTTACGTCTTTTAGTCTTATGTCTTTTTCCCTCAACTTTTAAGTCTTCCGAAAAAAGGGGGAAATCCCCCTTTTTTTAAGTGTTTTCCCTGTATTTTTATATGAAGAATTTTATAAGTTATTAATTATCAGGCAATATGACGTATATTCACGATTAGTTTTTAAGAGCACATTTTTATATATGTGTTTTTTAATTATATTTATACTACAACTATAAAAATATTCTATTATGACTTCAAAGATGACCAACCGATTCTTGTTATTGCTTTTTGCCAATTCGTTATTTTTTGGTTGTCAAGAGCCAACTACAAACGGAGAGCCACCCTATGAGGGACCACCGAAGGAAAACATTATTTCAGTGGAACGCGCCCAGGAAATGTATGATTCCTATTCGCAAAGACGCGTTTCCATTATCCAAAAATATGAGGACAGCATTGTTCAGGATTCTTCAAAATTTACGCCCACTCGCTACGCCGAGTATGATTTAAACACCATAAAACAATACATAGCCTACATAGAGCACGAAGCCAAAGCAGCCAATGTGGAAATCAAAACCTTGCGTTTTTATCTTTCCAATTATCCGAACAGCAGTACTTTCCCAAATGGCGATGCCGTTAAATATCCAAGAAGGAACAGTTTTTTCGTGTTGCCAACAATGGCTTATGAAGGGAATAACGTAGGGTTTTCAGTGGAGGAGATCGATGGTAAATACACCGCAGTACCAATTAACAAGCGTCCCGCAGCACAGGAAGGCAACCAAGATAACGGCCAAATGAATGAGGCTGGGTTTTTTGTTTCAAGCAATGCAACGGTGCAAGGAGGTGGAACTAACAGTTTGATTATGAATGACTCTCAATTAAGTCCTCCGCCTCCCGTTAATGATTTCGGAAACAATAATTAGAGAATATTTAATTATTGGGACCAGTTTTAGAGATACTTCAAAATACACATATGGCATTGTATGCCATCGTATTTGTCATATCATTAATTAAATTTCCACTCTATAAAAACACTTATTTAAAGTTTTTGCCACTAATATTGTTGTTAACCTTGGTGACAGAATCTTTGGGGATGTACATTAACAAAGTTTATGGACCTCCGAATATTGTTATTTTTAATATATATTATTTCTTTTATTTTTCTTTGTTCTTTTATCTTTTTATGAAGATTATTGAAGAAGTAAAATTTAAAAATTATATTAAAATTGGCCTCGGGATTTTTTGGTTGTTTTATTTGAATGATTTAATATTTACTGATATTTTTACTGAATCTTTCACAACATCCTACATTGCAGGTGCAGGAATACTAATTTTCAGTATTACCCTATACTATATAAGCATATTGCAATCCTCCTTGGTCCTGGTGATAAAAAACGACTTATTGTTTTGGGTGAGCGTTGGCTTATTTTTGTTTTATATTGGGTATCTTCCCATAAAGATTATTAGAAGTTGGTTTTTAAAACTGAACGATTTTTTTAATATTTTGTTGATAATCCAGTTTTCGCTCATTATTGTTATGTATTTGTGCTTTTTGATAGGGTTTTTATGGATGAAAAAGAAGTCATAATAATAACGGCAATAGCTATTCCATTATCATTGGTTATTATTGTTATCGTGCTGTTCAGTGTTTTTGCCAGAAGAAAAAACAGATTGCTTCAGGAACAGAAAGATACGAAAGAAGCATATGAACGTGAACTTGCAGAATCACAAATAGAGATACGGGAAGAAACCCTGCGCAACATCAGTTGGGAGCTGCACGACAACATTGGCCAATTGATGACCCTTGCAAAAATACAGGCCCAAATGGCGTTGGAAAAACCTGAAATGATTGTTGAGGTTTCACAAACCATTGGCACGGGCATTGACGAACTTCGCGCACTCTCCAAATTGATAAACCCCGAAGCCCTTAAAAGCTTAAGTTTGAAGGAAGCAATAACTTTGGAAATAGAACGTTTCAATAGGTTGAAATTTATAAAAGCACAATTAACTATAAATGGAAACGTACTGCCCATTGAAACAAACACCCAAATTATCCTCTTTAGGATATTGCAGGAATTTTTTTCAAACACCATAAAACATTCCAAAGCATCTTCGCTAAATGTGGTTCTTAATTATTCCGAAAATGAATTGGAGATTGCAGCAGAAGACGACGGTGTGGGGTTTGATAAAAACGATAATTTTATGGGCATTGGGCTTAAAAACATGACAACACGGGCCAAGCTTATCCATTCAATCTTGAAAATAGACTCTGTTAAAAATGAAGGCACGGCACTTCATTTGAAATATAAATTTCCGCAGTAAATTTTGGGAAATAAATAATTTTTAAAAGAATTACACAATGAATTATTCGGTAGTAGTTGTTGACGATCATTTTTTGCTTTCTCAGGCAATCGGTGGGTTGGTCCAGGAATTCAAAAACTTTGAAGTGCTCTATCTGTGCAAAAATGGCCGAGAGCTATTGGATAAATTTAAAGACCCCAAAAATATTCCAGATTTGGTATTGATGGATATAAAAATGCCCATTCTTAACGGAATAGAAACCACCGAGCTTCTAAAACAGAATTATCCAAAAGTAAAAGTGCTAGCCCTTTCCATAGAAGAAGACGAATACACTATTCTGAAAATGCTCCGCGCGGGGGCCAAGGGCTATTTGATGAAAGACACAAAAAAAGATATACTGGAAGAAGCGTTACTGCAAGTAATGGAAAAAGGTCAGTACTATACAAACACGGTATCACAAATACTGATGGAGTCTTTGGAAAAGGACATTGTAACCGAAATAAAAGACAAGGAGCTGGATTTTATCAAATTGGCCTGTACAGATATGAGCTATAAAGAAATTTCAGACGTAATGTTCTGCAGTTATAAAACCGTGGAAGGTTATAGGGATTCCTTGTATAAAAAATTAAAAATAAAAAACAGGATAGGGCTTGTGCTTTTTGCCATTCACCACAATTTGTTTACACCTTAAAAAGCGATATTCAAATTAACTTAGAAAAGTTCGCTCACTTCTTTTTTCACATAAGTCATTGCTTTTTGCGAAGGCGAAACTTCTTCCATAAAATGCTGTAACAGCCATTCCCGCATCTTGTCAACATTTCCGTCTTTTTTGTGCATTGCTCCTTGACGGATAACGTGGATCGTGGCATTCTTTGCGGCATTTACAAGATTCCAACATTCCGGAGAGACATAAATCTGTTGTGTGAGATTGTGTTCGTATTCCTGTTCAATGTTTTTAACCAGCAAATTTTCATAATCCTCTTTTGAATCTGAAAAAGGTTTTACACGGACTAGCAATTTGTTTGGGTCTATGCGCTCCAAGAACAGCGAGATGCGTTCATAAGCCTGCAACCGTAGCGGCAAAACATGTTTCTGCGCCTCCTTCTGCACTAAATACCTTCTGCGGCCTTCTTCGTTGGTGGTATGGCCTTTAAAGAAAAAATAGGCGACAATACCCACAACAATGGCGGGCAAAAGATAGGCTACATAACTGATAACTTGAGAAACTTCATCCATAGGATTTTTCGAAATTTTAATTGAATCCCAAAATTAGCTTGTTTTTAGCAGTTCCACAAATAAACAACAATCAACCAAATGAGTATTTCCTCGAATGAACCCCACAATTCCGAAAATGGACAATAGTAGGTTTAATATTGAGAGGTACATTTAAGGGATAATCTTCATTTTAAATCTTTAAATTATGAAAACAAAATTACAAATGCTCATGTTCTTTAGTTTAATAACTATAAGCGCATTCTCACAGTTTCAATATAGCACTTCTGTGGCAAATGAACACTTTCACGACCTTAATATCACACCACTTACGCAATCCACGGATTATATTGTATCTGGGAACTTTTTTGATGTAACCATGCAGACTGAGGAACCTTTCCTAAAAAGGGTGGACCAAAACGGAACCGTTATTTGGATACGGAAATACAACAATCCGTCCTTTGCCCATGCCCGTGCGTTTGATATTATAGCTTTTGGAGATTTTATTGTAATGACCGGATCCATTGATGTTGCCGGAACCAAACGGGTTTTTATTGCCAAGTTTTTGGCAGCGAATGGAGCTTTTTTCGGGGCTGAATTCTACAGTATTGTTTCCCCCAACTTTAACTCGCGCGGGTTAAAAATAAAATTTACCGAAAGTGATGCCAATGGTGATGGAATTCCAGACTCGGGTTTTGTGGTTGCCGGATTTTTCAGCGATTGTTACAACGTAAACATCAATTGTCCTAATAATAATATTGGATTCGTATTACGGACCGATTTCAATCTGACAATGATGTGGAACACTGAAATTGACACCAATAATATATTCAATACTTTGGAAGTTGATTTTGCGAATGATGTTACCGAGACCAATGATGGTTTTTTCATCACTGGTAGTGTTACCGGCAATATACCGGGAACATCAATCCCACAGCAGGGAACACTTGCCCATAAATTGGATTTTATGGGAAATTTGGTGTGGGACAATAGCTATATTTTCAGCAATACTTCGGAGGTGAGTGTTGATGCCTATTTTGACCAGTCCACTAATGAAATTTTTATGCTGGCTAATTATTCAAACGTGCATTACTTCGGGGTTACTGTATTGGATAATACCACTGGAACGATAAACCTCGCAAAATCTTGGTATGCCTCTGATGCTAGTCCTGCAGGAAGCTTGGATAAGTATGGTTTTAGGATTATGGAGTCCTTTGGAAACCCCGCCAACTTGATCATTACGGGCTATGATAGGGATGAAAATTATGTGGCCGCAGACGGTAGTTCACAGTTCGGGCAGTCCAATGTTTTTGTTTACGAATTTTTAAAGGCCACTGGGTCTCAAGTGGGGATAAGCTATCAATATTTAACCCCCCATGTGGAACCTACAACTGACGAATTCAACTTTTGGAACACCCAAATGCCGTTGGTTTATTATCCTGACATTAGTTTTGACTATCCGAATCCGGCTGGAAGTTCCTATTACTATCACGTAGGGTATCGCACCGCGCTGTCTGCTACCTATACAGAGGCAGAACTCTATAAAACCACTACCGTTAACTTGCGGAACCAATGCGAAAACCTAATTCTTCAATTGATGCCAAATCCATTGACAGTTACGCCTATCCCAGTCTTTTCCGGACCCACACCTACAATCCAAAACTCCTTTCCTTTGAATCAGATAAATGTTCCTTTTACCATAACTTCTTGTGACCCCTCACTGTCCACCGACGAGGAAATAGAAGGCAAAATGGGGATGTATCCGAATCCCGCAGACGATATTGTTTATTTTACGGCCACGAACCTAAAAAATTACACAGTAACTGATGCGTTGGGCAGAACCATTTCGCAAGGAGTATTTACAAATGAGGCCTCTATAAATGTTAATAGTTTGAATCAAGGTGTCTATTTGGTAAATGTGATTGATGGTTCAGGGAAAATGCAAACTTTTAAACTATTGAAAAAGTAAAGTTAGGTCTAACTGTTTTTTGATTAAATTTAAAGTCAGTCAGTTAGCTTTAATTATGAAGTTAAAAAAATTCCATATCACTACATTTATTATTTTGATATGGAATTTTTCATTTTCTCAACAATTTATAAACTATACCAGTAATGATGGCCTGCCAAGCAATCATGTATATAGGATTACTCAAGATCATAAAGGCTTTATTTGGGTGATAACCGATACGGGAATTGCAAAATTTGATGGGACAAAGTTCAAAACTTTTACAACCCGTGATGGAATGCCCACCAATGATATATGGGACATTGCCATAACACCAGACGATAGGGTTTGGTTTTTTTCTAAATCTCCAATGCTGGGTTATATTGAGAATGACAAGGTTTATGCTTTTCCAACAGAGAATGACAATGATATTTTATACCCAACGTCCATTTCTCAATATGGCAATTCTGTTGTTTTTGGGTACAATGAAAACTGGTATTATTTAGAAGATTCGTGTTGGCAACTTTTTAAGGAAACCGCGGGATCTTCCACCAAATTAGAACCGGTAGGGAAACAAATGACTCGACTGACATCCAACCAATTAAAAAATGTTTTTCACAAAAATAAAGAGACGATGGCTTTATATTCGGGTAGAAATGAAGAAATTCTAATCATCAGAAATCTGGACAGTCTAAGCTTTTGGCTTTATAAAGGAGGCTATGGAATCCTGAATTTGAACACTAAAAATATGTTTCGTAGTGAATTTCATAAAAAATATGGGCTTGAATTTAGCGGCATTGAACGGTTCCATTTCGTAAACAATCAAATTCAAATTACGGGCAATAATTATGTGGCAAGGCTTGGAAAAGATTTTCAAATAGAATCTCCCGTCCTGTTTCCAAAGGAATTACAGTCTCATTTCTCGATGATTGATAAATCTGGAAATATTTGGTTGGCTACCTTCAATAATGGAATATATATGCTCCCGCAAGTTAGAAGAACCATTGCCTACAGTTTGCCAAACGAAAAGGTAACCGACTTGGTTCAGATTGATGATAAATTAATGGTCAGTGTTTTTGATAAAGGGTTTTATCAATTCGACAAAAATAGCACTGCCTTTATGCCCGTTATGGAACAAAAAGGATATGCGAATAGAGCTGTGAAAATAGATTCTTTGCATAAAAGCTATTTTATTTCTGAATCCAGAATTGTTCAGTTCCAGAAAAATTCAACTCCCATTACCCTTGTCAATAGCAAAGAAAATAGAAACGATGTGGCTCGCGATTTAGTTTATTATAAAGGGTATTTATACGGCAATGTAGCCACCGTACTTAATAAGTTGCACCCAGAAACCTTACGAATAATAAACCAGTACCATTTGGTAGGGATTACCAAAATAATCTCTTTTAATGATTGTATTATTATTGCAACCACTCGAGGACTAAAGATGTTTAAAAACGACAGCATTCAACCCATACCGTCGCTGGATCTAAGATTGCAAAAACCCGTTTCCAACCTTAAAAAAGTCAATGATTCCACTCTTTTGGTAATGACCAATGGATATGGCACTTTTATTACAAATCTGAAGGAAAGCAGCTTGTTACCTGGATCAGAATATTCCAGCGCACAAGATGCCTATATAGAAAATGATACCATTTGGATAGCCTCCGAAAATGGGGTGATGCGTTACCAGAAAAATGGCAATAACTATTTAATAATGAAAAGGTATGGCCCAAGTGATGGCTTACCATCAAAAATGAGCAATACTGTGGCTATTTTTAATAATCAAATTATTGTGGGAACAGATAATGGCATTGCGGTTTTTTCAAAAACCCTTCAAAAAAAACCTCAACTTTTGGATATTTTTATTGAGAAGGCGAATTACAACCATCAACCTATGACAGCGAATACCAATTCGTTTGAATATACAGCCGAAAACAATATTAATTTTGAAGTTTTCAGCCTTGATTTTTCGGTAGGGAGTACCGAGTTTACGTATGATTATAAACTAACTCCCTTACAACACGATTGGAATAGCACAAGTTCGGCCAGCCTGAATTTTACCAATCTGTCTCCCGACGATTATACATTATTTGTGAAAACTGGGAAATTTCAAAAGGAAATTGCGTTTTCCATCATGCCTTTATGGTGGCAAAGAACTTGGACTCAGTTGGTTTTCGTGGCAGGTGGCCTCATTATGTTATGGCTAGTTTTGTTTCAATTTAAAAAAAAGGAATTGACTCGGAAAACCGCCAAACTCTCAGCCCAAAAAAAGCTAGCAGAATATGAGCTATATGCCCTTCGGTCGCAAATGAACCCACATTTTGTTTTTAATTCCTTGGCCGCTATCCAATTTTATATCAACGAAAACGATTTTGAAACTTCGGAAAAATATCTCATTAAATTCTCGAAGTTGATCCGACAATTTTTTGAACTTTCGAAGCAAGAGGAAATTACTGTGAATGATGAAATTGCTTTGTTGAAAAACTATTTGGATATTGAAAAATTACGGTTTAAAGAAAAATTGACCTATTCGATACTTTTGGATAATCAAATAAATGCCGAAACCACCACCATTCCATGTATGCTGTTGCAACCCATTGTGGAAAATGCAGTGAATCACGGTATTTTCAACAAAAAAACCGATGGGAAAATAGCGATAGATTTTAAAATTATGGATGAGGGGATTATTATAGAAATCACGGATGATGGAGTGGGTTTTGCGAATTCAAAAAAGAATAGCACGAGGGCCATTAATTCCTCGAATGTGTTAGCAGAACGGATAAAAATCATCAATGAATCTGACCGATGGAATATTATTTACACCACCGCCGAGGCATTTCCAAAAAGAGCCAATAAAGGAAATATTTCAAAATTTATTATAAAGAGAAAAAAATGAAAAAAATAACGGCTTTATTAGTGGATGATGAAATTTCTTCCCTTAAACTTCTTCAACAGAAGGTAAGGAAATTATTCCCAGAGCTTGATATTTTGGGAATCTTTCAAATTCCTGAAGACGCAATAAAATTTATAAAAAAAACTCCACCCGATATTTTGTTTTTGGATGTTCAAATGCCTCGGATGAACGGATTCGAATTGCTTTCCAGCTTAAAAGTAATTGAATTTCAGGTAATTTTTGTTACTGCTTATAGTGAATATGCCTTAAAAGCTTTTAAACAATCTGCTGTGGATTACATCCTAAAACCCATTGAGGATCGTGAGTTGCAAATTGCCATAAACAAGGCATTCAAAATTATTGAACTAAAAGAACAGCATGAAAATCATTCCAAACTTATTGATATTCTAACGGATACCATAACAGGGAATAATAAACTTATCATCCCAACCGTCAAAGGCCTTTCCTTTATTTCGCAAGATGAGGTAATACATCTTGAAGGTTATGATGGATACACTAAAATCCATTTGGTGTTAGGGGTTGAGATTGTGAGTTCCTATAATTTGGGAAAATTTGAGAAAACACTTAAAAAGGTATTTTTCAAATGCCACAAATCGCACATCGTTAACCTCGAAAAAGTGCGCAGTTTTGAAAACGAAGGCTATCTGGTTTTGGAAAACGGCAACCGCGTCCCTATTTCAAAGGCAAACAAAAATGCCTTTTTGCAAATGTTCCGCTGAGGTTCAGTGGTCAGTATTCAGTTGCTTGCATCAGTATTCAGTAAATGCACTATTCAGCACATCATCCGGTGCCCAACACCTGTCTCCCAGCACCCGTCAACAGGTTACCTCTTTGGAGTAAGGGGACTAATACCGCACTTTATTTTCCTTTCTCATCGCTTTCACTTCTTTCTTAGCCTCTTTTTCGTGGTAGTTTCCTCCGAGATATTCACAGTTCGATAAAGCTTTCATACTTTCGAAAGGTACTTCACATTTGTGGTACATAAAAGATTGTGCCAAGGTTTTGATGAGGTTTTTGTCACCAACGGTAAGATCTACATCATCCATCGTAAATTGGCACGGGTGCTCGTAACCACAGGCGTGCGTCATTTCAAGCAGTTCCTTCCGAAAGTTTTTAAAGTAGAAATGCGCCCGTACGGATTTGTCTTCAATATTTATTCCGCGCTGAAGCCATTTGTTTTGCGTTGTTACCCCAGTGGGGCATTTGTTGGTATGGCAAAGCTGCGCTTGAATACAGCCGATGCTCATCATGGCCTCACGGGCCACGTTGATAAGATCGGCGCCCATGGAAAATGCCATGGCCGCAGGTGCAGGGAATCCTAATTTTCCACTACCTATAAAAACAATCCGATCGCAGAGATCGTATTTTTTAAAAATTTTATAAACTTCCGCAAACCCGAAAAGCCACGGCAGCGAAACGTGGTCCGCAAAACTTGGGGGCGCGGCACCGGTGCCGCCTTCGCCGCCGTCAATGGTTATAAAATCTGGACCTTTGCCTGTTTCCTTCATGATTTTGGCCAGTTCTTCCCATCCATTTAAACGGCCCACGGCAGATTTAATTCCAACGGGAAGACCTGTTGCTTCGGCGATCTTTTCCACAAATTCAATCAAACCTCTAATGCCGTTAAAAGCAGTATGGTTTGGGGGAGAAAGCACATCTTTTCCAAGTGGTACGTGGCGTATTGCAGCAATTTCAGGAGTTATTTTGGCCCCCGGCAGCACACCGCCCTTTCCAGGTTTGGCACCTTGGGAAAGTTTGACTTCAATGGCCCGTACTTGTGGGTTATCGTTTACCAGTTTTACAATTTTTTCCATGGAGAAATTACCATCTTCATCACGGACCCCAAAATATCCTGTTCCGAAGTGAAAAATAACATCTGCACCAGTTTTATGATAAGGGGAAAGCCCACCTTCACCAGTATTGTGGTAACAATAGGCAAGGGTGCAGCCTTTGTTCAAAGATTCCACAGCCCTTGCGGAAAGCGACCCAAAACTCATTGCCGACACGTTGATTACCGAAGTGGGGCGATAGAGCCTTCTTCGCTTATTGTAACTGCCCATAACCTTTGCACAAGGCACAAAATATGGATTTTTGTAGTTCGGGTTATCTTTTTCAACCTTGTATGGCAGCAGTGAATTGTTTATAAAAATGTAATTTGGTTTATAGATATCGCGGTCGGTTCCGAAACCTTCGTAATTGTTTTCGTTCTTTGCCGAAGCATAGATCCAACTACGCTCTATGCGATTAAAAGGAAGCTCTTCACGGTTGTTGGCCACAATATATTGCCGAAGCTCCGGCCCAATACTTTCCAACATATACCGAATATGGCCCAAGATGGGGAAGTTGTGGCTTACGGCATGGCGCTTGTTGAAAAAGATGTCGCGTATGGCAACAATAAAAAGGAATATCAATATCCAGGCCCACCAAGGCATTGCAGCAATAAAGTTTAAAATTTCATCCATAATTTAATTTTCAGTAGAGGCGCGATTTGTTGCACGCAAAATATTTGATGTTCAATAATAGGCATTTAGGTTCAGTGTAACGACATCGGTCATCGGTCATCCGTCATCCGTCATCCGTCATCCGTCATCCGTCAACCAAAAATCGCCTTTAAAGATATTTATTTTCAACCGATCAAAAATAAAAAAGATGTTTATAATTTCACACAGATCTATTTACTTATTCCTTTCATAATGGCTATTTTCACAACTTGAAGAAAATGAAGTTTTGGAAGCGTATTTAGAACAACTCAACGATGCCCAGCGTGCGCCGGTGCTGCAAAAAGACGGTGCTATGATTGTGATTGCGGGCGCGGGCTCGGGGAAAACCCGCGTGCTCACATTTCGCATTGCGTATTTAATGTCGCAGGGTGTGGACCCGTTCAATATTTTGGCGCTGACCTTTACCAACAAGGCCGCACGCGAGATGAAAAACCGTATTTCAAAGATTGTGGGCGCAAGTGAAGGGAAAAATCTTTGGATGGGAACCTTCCACAGTATTTTCGCAAAAATCCTTCGGTTTGAGGCCGATAGATTGGGCTACCCTTCAAACTTTACCATTTATGACACGCAGGACTCGCAAAGCGTAATTCGCGCCGTTATCAAGGAAATGCACCTCGATAAAGACATTTATAAATACAAGCAGGTTTATTCACGGATTTCTTCCTATAAAAACAGCTTGATTACAGTAAAGGCATATTTCAACAATCCAGAATTGATGGAAGCAGATGCAATGGCGAAAATGCCGCGTTTGGGCGATATTTATAAAGCATATGTTGATAAATGTTTCAAAGCGGGTGCCATGGATTTTGACGATTTATTGTTGAAAACGAATGAACTTTTAACCCGTTTTCCGGATGTTTTGGCAAAATACCAAAATCGCTTCCGCTACATTTTGGTGGACGAGTACCAAGATACCAACCACAGTCAGTATTTGATAGTCCGTGCGCTTTCCGATAGATTTCAAAATATATGCGTAGTGGGCGATGATGCGCAGAGTATTTACGCTTTCCGAGGAGCTAACATCAATAACATTTTGAATTTTCAGAAGGATTATGATGAAGTGAAAGTGTTTCGTTTGGAACAGAATTACCGTTCCACCAAAAACATTGTGAATGCCGCGAACAATATTATTGAAAAGAATAAGACTAGACTTGAAAAAGTGGTTTGGACAGCAAACGATGAAGGCACCAAAATTCTCGTAAACCGGACAATGACTGATGGTGACGAAGGTCGTTTTGTGGCAAGTTCTATTTTTGAAAACAAAATGAACCATCAGTTGAAAGATGGCGATTTTGCAATTTTATATCGAACAAATGCCCAAAGCCGCGCAATGGAAGATGCCCTTCGGAAGAAGGACATTCCGTACCGAATTTACGGCGGATTAAGTTTTTATCAACGAAAGGAAATAAAAGATGTATTGTCCTATTTGCGATTGGTTTTAAACCCAAAAGACGAGGAAGCGCTAAAACGCGTAATCAATTATCCCGCTCGGGGAATTGGGGAAACAACTATTGAAAGGTTGATTGTTGCTGCAAACCATTACGGACGCTCAATTTTTGAGGTGATGAAAAACATCGAAAAAATTGATTTGAAGATAAATTCCGGCACTAAAAATAAGTTACAGGATTTTGTAACGATGATTGAAAGTTTTCAGGTTTTGAATCAAAATTATGATGCTTTTACCATTACCGAACACGTTTCGAAAAAGACAGGTTTGCTTCAAGAATTAAAGAAAGACGGCACGCCTGAAGGAATTGCCCGTATTGAAAATATTGAGGAATTGCTGAACGGGATGCGCGATTTTGTGGAAGAGCAAAAGGAAATTGCCGATGCCACAGGTTCGCTTTCAGAATTTATGGAAGATGTGGCCCTCGCCACAGATTTGGACAACGACAAAGGCGATAGTGACCGCGTGGCTTTAATGACCGTCCATTTGGCAAAAGGTCTGGAATTTCCTTATGTTTATATCGTTGGGATGGAAGAAGACCTCTTTCCCAGCGGGATGAGTATGAACACTCGCAGTGAACTAGAGGAGGAGCGAAGACTTTTCTACGTTGCATTGACCCGTGCTGAAAAGCAGGCTTATCTAACCTATACGCAATCCCGCTATCGTTGGGGGAAATTGATAGACGCCGAACCCAGCCGATTTATTGGGGAAATTGACGAGAGTTTTTTGGAATACTTAACCCCAATCACCGAAAACCGTTACAAACCACTTTTGGATGCAGATATTTTTGACGAAGTGGATCACAGCAAACTTCGTCTTCGGAAACCAGTTTCGAGCAAAGCACCAACGGGCCCAACGGAAGCACAGCTTCGGAAACTGCGAAGATTGAAACCTGTAACCAGCGATACAGATAAAAATTTCAATGCAGAAGATGCCAACTTAAACGTGGGAACAATGGTGGAACACGTTCGCTTCGGAAAAGGGAAAATCCTTAAAATTGAAGGTGTGGGTGCTGATACAAAAGCTGAAATAGATTTTGAAAACGGAGGGCCTAAAAATTTGTTGCTCCGTTTTGCGAAGCTGAAGGTGGTGAATTCGTGATTTGATAATTCGTTAAGGAATCGCTATTCCGAAACTTCCAAATAAGTATCGACATACATACTTATCTGCGCCTTCAAATCTTCAATATCAATTGGGGCCCAATCGCCATGACCGCCGTCATAAACCGTGAAATTGTGATCTATTCCCGCATTGTTGAGTGCTGTGTTTAAAGTGGTTGCATTGGAAAGCGGCACCAACGGATCTGTGTTTCCGTAGAAAAGCAGGGTAGGGCTGCTGGCATTGGCAACCAGAAGCGCGGGACTTAAAACCGCAGCATAATCTGTTCCTACCGGGTATGCATTTTCATCCACCAACGCTTCCAAATAAGCTGGAAAGTTGGGATTTTCACTAAAAAATGGATCTGTAAAATCTGTTGGACCCACAATGTCGCCCACCATTTTTACTTGGTCGTCTGGGTCATAAGCATAATCGTACATCAATGAAATATGTGCACCTGCGCTAGCGCCAACTAGACCAAATTGCGGCAGGATGTGCAGTTCATCCTTTTCGGCTGTCAGCTTGTTGATCACTGCGTCTAAATCCAGAAATTGGTTGGGAAATGCGGGTGTGTTTGCATCTGCTAAAACGTAATTAATATTGACTATTGCGTGGTTTGGGTGTCTCAGTTTTATATAGGGAACCAAAAAATCCATATCCGCTTTGTCGCCTTCAATCCAACCGCCGCCGTGAACCAATACAATAACTTTCGTTTTATCGGAAGAACGGTTTGCTGGTAAATAAAGATCGAATTTTTCTTGGGGATTGCCTCCGTAGGAAACATTCATAAATGTTTCGGCCACCAAAGGTTGCTCTGTATTATCATTGTCTTTGGAACAAGAAACAAAAGAAAAATGGATTCCGAAGAATAGTACAATTACGAGGATTTTTTTCATAAATAAGATTTGTTACTTTCAATAACGAAGAAATACTTTTTTTATGTTATGACAATATGTTTGAAGTTGTAAATTTCTATAAAATGGTTTATATTTAAAACAAAAAAATACCGCTATGGCTGAATTTATAAAGATTTACGAAGAAAATCCAAACCCAAAGGAAATTAAACGAGTGGTAAAAATTCTTCGCGATGGCGGTGTCATTATTTATCCAAGCGATACTGTTTACGCACTCGGTTGCGACATAAAAAATACTCGTGCGATGGAACGCGTGGCACAACTTCGGGGCGTAAAACTTGAAAAGGCTAATTTTTCTTTTGTTTGCGAGGATTTGAGCAATCTGAGCGATTATGTGAAACAAATTGACACACCTACTTTTAAATTATTGAAGCGAAATCTGCCCGGTCCCTATACTTTTATTCTTCCCGGAAACAACAATCTGCCCTCAGTTTTTAAAAAGAAAAAAGAAGTGGGTATCCGTGTTCCGGACAATTCCATAACGCACGCCATTGTTCAGGAATTGGGCAATCCCATTATTTCGACTTCCATAAAAGATGAAGACGAAGTGATTGAATACACCACTGATCCCGAACTTATTTTAGAGAAATGGGATAATTTGGTAGATCTTGTGATTGATGGGGGTTATGGGGGAAATATTCCTTCAACCGTTATAGACTTAACTGGCGATGAACCTGTGGTGATACGTGAGGGAAAAGGAAGTTTGGAACTTTAATTTTTTAGAGCTCGTTTTTTCTCAAATTCAGAAAGTAAAATCTTTGTTTGTGCGTTTAGTTTTCTTTTGAAACCCCCCGTCCATCCAAACATCAAGCCTTTAATACCCATAGCTTGTCGGGACCATCTATAAAGACTAAACCTGTCAACGTGATTAATGATTTTACAATCTTTAAATTTAAAGGTGGCATTTATTACGTTATGGACTTTTCGTCCTGTTTTACTGAAAGTGTAGTAGGCTTCCCAACGCGCTTTTCCAGCTTCGTGGGTATATTCTATGTTTGAAGTAATTACTTTAAAATCTTTTCCCTGTTGGGTCTGGCAGAGCATACGCCACATACTTTTTGCTTTTTCGCCTCTTAAAATACCAAAGGCTGGATCTTCAAAGGTTACATCGTCGTGGTACCATTTAAGCATTTGCTCTGCGTCTAGATTTGCAAAGGCAGCGTAAAAATTTTCAATGATATTTTCTTCGGAAGAAGCTATGGCTATAATTTTAGTCTTTTAAGAGATGGTGTAGGCCTCTGTAGATGTTTTCTTCAAGGGTATCTATGGAGCCATCTGAAAGAAAAAGGTTTTTAATGTTTTCAAAAAGACGGTCTATTTCGTGTTTTGAATAATTGTAGCGAGCCACGGTGTGCTGTATTTTCTGTATTTGTTGATAATCGTTGTCGCGGTCAAATTCTTTGTGAACCTTTTGGTATTTTTCTTCGCCCACTTTAGATTTGATATACTCTTTCTCTGCTTTGGTTTCAATAAAGTTGGCATTGGCACAATACAATAAAATATAAGCTTTGAGTTCTTCCCGGGACCAATTGGTTTTGAATTCTTCCATTTTTTAGATATTTATGAAGGGTTGTGTTTTGCTAACTAAGATACGAAAACATAGTTAAAAGTACTTTGGATTATGGGAATAAAAAAACCCGACCTTTTTGGGCCGGGTCCTAATTTTAAGGCTTCGGAAAATTACTTCCCGCCAGTTTCAAGGTTTTTCATTTCCTTTTCAATCATATCATAGAACTGATCGATTTTTGGAAGGACCAAAATACGGGTACGTCTGTTGGTAGCTCTGTTTTCGGCAGTTGTGTTTGGCACCAATGGCACGTAATCTGCACGGCCTGCTGCCACCAATCGAGATGGTGATACACCAAGTTTTTGTAATTCACGTACAATAGCGGTGGCTCTTTTTACACTTAAATCCCAGTTGTCAAGCAACAAACCGTTGCTGTATGGAACGTTATCTGTGTGACCTTCCACCATAGCTTCAAAGTCTGGTTTTCCGTTAATCACTTTGGCAACTTTACCTAAAATTTCGGTAGCTCTGTTTGATATTTGGTAGCTTCCGCTTTTGAAGATCACTTTATCAGAAAGTGAAATATAGACCACACCTTTTTCAACATTTATTTCAATGTCTGGGTCGTTGATGCCTACCTCTTTTTTCAAACTGGTCACCAATGCTAGTGTTACGCTGTCTTTCTTATTTAAAGCATCTTGAAGACGTGTGATTTTCATGTCTTTTTCTTTTAAGCTTTCCAACGATTTTTCAAGGTTGGTAGCTCCTTTAGAGGTTAACATGGTAAGATCTTTTGAACTTTGAATCAGGTCTGAATTTGTTTTTTTCATATCTGCCAAACGCTCTTCAAGTTCTTTGGCCCTTGCAGAAGCTGCAGCTCTTTCGGTAAGGCAGTCGTTTAGTTTAACGGTTGCCGTGTTTAGCAAATCTTGTGTGTTTTTCTGTTTTGTTTCAAGCTCGGTATACTTTTTCTTGGACACGCAAGAAGTAAATACCAAACCAGAACACATTGCTATAATCAATAGTTTCTTCATAATTTGTAAGTGTTATATTAGATTGTTTGTTTCAATAATTCTGACCAAAATTATTAAAATACATCTTAGTCCAAAAGCGATTAACAATACTTTAAGTAAAATAGATTAAAGTTCGTTAAATATTTTTTTCTTATTTATAAAATACTGAAATACAATAGATTTGGTCGAAAAATATTTTAATCTGGAAGCGGATATTTTTCTTTTTCGAAGAAATTTTGGAAGCAATCCATAAAAACTGAAATGTGCTTTTAATATGGCGAAGAAATGTTTAGGTTTTCCTTGAACTAAAAAATGAAGTGCTGCAATTCCGTCCAATAACATTCGCGCAAAAATAGAAATGAAAGAGCTGACTCCTTTTGCGTTTTTCAAAAGATTTAAAAGTGAATTTCGGAAGTTGTAGAAAGTTTTTTTCGGATTTAGGGCAGCCAAAGTAGCGCCACCAACATGATACACTTTTGAAGCGCCAACATAAAGTATTTTCCCGCCTTTAGACTGCAGTCGCCAGCAAAGATCTATTTCCTCTTGGTGTGCAAAATAATCTTCATCAAGTCCGCCGTCTTCCCAAAAAGCTTGTGCCTTTACAAATAGACAAGCTCCCGAAGCCCAAAAGATTTCGGAAACATCATCGTACTGTCCTTCATCTTTTTCCAAAGTATTAAAAATGCGGCCACGGCAAAACGGGTAGCCGTATTTATCAATAAATCCGCCTGCTGCGCCTGCGTATTCAAAGTATTCCTTGTTTTTGTAATCAAGTATTTTCGGTTGTGCGGCAACGACGGAGCTGTCCTTTTCAAATTCTGAAATTACTGGCTGCAACCAATTTTCGGTTACTTCCACATCGCTGTTCAGCAGGATGAAAATTTCTTCGGGAAGATTTTTTAAAGCGTCATTGTAACCTTTGGCATAGCCACCGTTCACTTTGTTTTGAATGATTTTTACGGCTGAGAAGTTTTCTGAAACGAATAAAACAGAATCATCAGTGGAAGCATTATCTGCTACATAAACAGTGGCTTCATTAGAAAATTTCACTACTGAGGGAAGGAATTTCTCCAACAAATCCTTTCCGTTCCAATTGAGGATGACTATGGCTACTTTCACGCTGTAAAGATAGATTTTTGAAGTGTTTTTTCAGATTATTTATAATTTGGAATTTCTTTCAGAAAAACATAACGTTCCGCTTCAAAATCCATTTGGCAGAAATAATGCTCCAAACCGTTGGTAACCATTAAGTATTCGGCCTTTAAAGCAAGGTTGTAACGTGCAATTTGGTCGAAGGTATCTTGTGTTATTGCGACGGACGGCGCCTTGCATTCCACAATCAAAAATATACTGCCGTCATTGTTAAAGATCACGACGTCATATCTTTTAGTGGTGTTGTTCAGTTTCAGTTGTTTTTCAACGTTAATGAGGCTTTTCGGGTATTTTTTTTCTTTCAGAAGAAATTGGACCACGTGCAACCGAACCCATTCTTCGGGTGTGAGTACCACGAATTTTTTTCTGATTTCATCAAAAACCAATGATTTGTTTTCGCTACTTTTGAAGCGGAAGGGATATTCGGGAAAGTTCAACTTTAACATAAAGCAAATATCAATGAAATTCTAAAAAGCAAATACCTGTTTTAAATAAATTCCAAATTTCAAGCACCAAATTCCAAATAAATCACAAAAAAATAAATTCCAAAAATCAAAGTTGCTGGTTGGTGGTTAATCCCAAAATTGAAAACATAAAATATAATTGAATTGAAATTCTAAATCCAATAATTAATAACAATAGAAAATAGTCAATCTAAAATCTTCAATAGTTAACCGTAAATCGAAAAATGCCTCTCGACAAAATAAAATCAATCATTACCGAAATTAAAAACGGCAACACAAAACCCATCTATTTTTTGATGGGTGAGGAGCCGTATTACATTGATGGCATTTCGAAATATATTGAGGAAAATGTGCTTTCGGAAGAAGAAAAAAGCTTCAATCAAATGGTGCTTTACGGCCGCGATGTTTCGGTGGAAGACATCATCAGTAATGCCAAACGCTACCCGATGATGGCTGAAAAGCAAGTGGTAATTGTAAAGGAAGCCCAAGATCTAGCACGAACCATTGAGAACTTGGCTCCTTATGCCGATAACCCTCAGCCCACAACAATTTTAGTGCTTTGTTACAAATACAAAACGCTTGACAAACGCAAAAAGCTGGCTAAGGCAATTGCCAAAACGGGCGTTCTTTTTGAAAGCAAAAAACTGTATGACGATAAAGTTCCGGATTGGATAAAACGGGTGCTCGCCGGAAAAGGATACACTATTACCCCAAAAGCCGCTCAAATGTTGGTTGAATTTCTTGGGAATGATCTAAGCAAAGTGAACAATGAGCTCGAAAAATTGCAATTGATTATAAAGCCAGGCGAACAAATTACACCACAGTTAATTGAAGAGAACATCGGTATCAGCAAGGATTTCAACAATTTTGAACTTCAGAATGCCATTGGCGAAAAGGATATAAAGAAAGCGTTTGCCATCATCCAATATTTCTCGCAGAATCCTAAAAACAACCCTTTGGTGATGACGGTGGCGTTGCTTTACGGTTTCTTTTCAAAATTGCTGAAGTATCACGCATTAACAAACAAGGGAGATACAGCAAAAGTATTGGGAGTTCATCCTTTCTTTATAAAAGATTATCAAACCGCGGCGCGCAATTACCCGATGAAAAAAGTGAGCGCCATCATAACTGCAATTCGCGAGGTGGATATGAAAAGTAAAGGTGTGGGTGCTGCCAATCTTCCGCAAGGGGATTTGTTAAAGGAATTGTTGGTGAAGATTTTTAATTAAATGAGTTCAACCCTCAACCAATCAGATCAATAAACTTATTTTTTATCTACCGAATACTTCCCAGCTCCCAAAAGCCCAATTACAGAAAAAGCAATTAGATAGAGAATTGACATTTCCTTTGTTCCCAGCGGATCGGCTCCGTGAACAATGAAAGCAGCAACCGCCATTGTGATTATTACTGGAATTGCAGCCAACCTAGTTTTGAACCCAATGATTATTAGAATAGGAAAAAATACTTCGCATAGAACTGCTATTATTAAAGTAGCGTGTTCGCCAATGCCAATGGGGTCTCCGAACGAAAAATCGCCCGATATTATTTTTAAAAGTTTGGGTATACCATGGGTAAGAATCATTCCGCCGAATCCAATTCGCAGTATTAGTAATCCTATATTATAATTAGTTGAATTGTTCATTTGCTTATTTTTTTAAAATTTAAAAACGAATATAGGAAAACAAATTAAATCACAGCTTTTTCCAAAAAATTGCCATAGCCTTTTTTAAAATGTATTTTTGTTTTTCAAACACTCAGTAAATGTCAAAATTAAAAGCGTGGGTTTCCGCCGCCCGTTTGCGGACCTTGCCGTTATCAATTTCTGGGATCGTCACGGCTGGAGCGGCAGCCAAGGAATCGAATTTGTTTTCAGCTTCTATTTTTGGACTTGCACTGGTAACCACGTTGGGGTTTCAAATACTTTCAAACTTCGCGAACGACTATGGTGACGGCGTAAAAGGCACCGACAACCACGAACGCGTTGGCCCGATGCGGGCAATGCAAAGCGGTTTGCTTACAGCAAAAGACCTTAAACGGGGGATGGTCATTACGTCCATCATCACATTAATCATTGCTTGCTTGTTGATTTTTATTGCTTTTGAAGGAAAAAACATTCTACATTCCACCGTCTTCTTTGTTTTGGGGATTGCCGCCATCGTTGCTGCAATAACTTATACCGTAGGGAAAACAGCATATGGTTACCGCGCTTTGGGCGATGTTTTTGTGTTTCTATTTTTTGGGCTGCTGGGTGTTTTGGGCTGCTACTTTTTGTTTGCCAAAAATCTCGATTCTTTTATTTTACTTCCAGCAATCGTGATCGGTCTTTTGAGTACCGCCGTTTTGAACCTGAACAATATGCGCGATAGGTTGGCCGATGCCAATGCGAACAAAACCACCCTCGCAGTATTGCTGGGAGGAACAAAAGTGAAAAACTATCACTATGCTCTTATAATGAGCGCCTTTGTTTGTGCCTTGGTTTACTTTTTATTGAAAGGCGCTACTTGGGTGGAATACCTGCCAATGTTGGCGTTCCTTCCTTTGTTTGTTCATCTTAAAAAAGTTAAGGAAAATACTTCGCCGCCGCTTTTAGACCCCGAATTGAAGAAAGTTGCGCTCAGTACCTTTTTGTTTTCGGTATTATTTTTTGTTTCGGCTTGGATTTAATTTTATATTTAAAGAAAAAAGGGAATTATGAAAATCACATTTTACGGTCAAAATTGTCTCGGCATTGAAATAAAAGGAAAACACATTATAGTAGATCCATTTATTTCTGAAAACGAATTGGCGAAAGACAAAATTGACGTCAACGCCCTAAAAGCAGATTACATATTACTGACCCACGCACACGGCGACCATACCTTGGATGCCGCAACAATTGCAAGAAACACAGGTGCTATTATTGTGAGCAATTTTGAAATTACAAACCATTACGAAGCAAAAGGAATTGAAGTACACCCGATGAACCACGGCGGAAGCTGGAAATTTGAATTTGGAAAAGTAAAATTTGTAAACGCCATTCACAGCAGTTCTTTTCCCGATGGAAGCTACGGTGGCCAGCCCGGCGGTTTTGTCATTGAAGGCGAGCACAAAAATATATACATAGCTGGAGATACCGCGCTCACAATGGACATGAAATTGATCCCGTTGCGAACAAAACTGGATCTTGCCATCCTTCCTATAGGCAACAATTTCACAATGGGAATTGACGATGCCATCCTAGCCAGCGATTTTGTGCAGTGCGATAAAGTATTGGGCGTGCATTACGACACTTTCGGCTATATTGAAATAGACCACGAAGAAGCAAAACGCAAGTTTTATAACGCCAACAAAGATTTGATGCTTCTTGAAATTGGAGAGAGTATAGAGCTTTAAAATTCCAAAATTTAAAACCCAAATTCCAAAGAAAGCGTCTTTTTGGAGTTTGGATTTTTTAATTTGGTACTTCAACTTAAAAAAATTATATTTTGAAAGCCAATTTTAAAAAACACATCCTTAACTTCAAACGTCCCAGCGGCACCTCTCGTGGCGTGTTGAAAACCAAGGAAACTTATTTTTTAATTCTGAAAAATGACGAAGGTTTCGGAGTAGGCGAGTGCGGCTTGTTGCGCGGTTTGAGTGTTGATGACCGCCCAGATTACGAAACTAAACTGGAATGGGTTTGCGAAAACATTGCCTTGGGTTTAAGTGAAGAAAGTTTATATGAAGCTTTAACGGAATTCCCTTCCATTCAGTTTGGAGTTGAAACCGCTTTTAAATCCATAAATTCAAAAAATCCGTTTGAAATCTTTTCTTCGGAATTTACGCGTGGCGAAGCGGTGATCCCAATAAACGGCTTGGTTTGGATGGGCGATAAAGCATTTATGAAAGAACAGATAAGTGAAAAACTGAAACAAGATTTCACCTGTATAAAAATGAAAATTGGAGCCATAGATTTCAAAACGGAACTGGAGCTTTTAAAATCTATCCGAAAAGAGTTTTCCGCTTCCGAAGTGGAACTGCGAGTAGATGCCAATGGGGCTTTTGCCCCCAAAGAAGCTTTGGAAAAACTGAAAGTGCTTTCAGATTTGCAATTACATTCCATAGAGCAACCCATAAAACAAGGCCAATGGCAGGAAATGGCGAGACTTTGTGAGGAAACTCCGTTGCCCATCGCGTTGGACGAAGAACTCATCGGCGTTTTTCCTGCCCGTCCGGCAGGCGGGTCCGAAGAAGAAAAAAGCAGACTGCTCGATACGATAAAACCACAATACATTATCTTAAAACCTTCATTAATTGGTGGTTTCCGCGGCAGCGATACATGGATAAACCTTGCCGAAAAACACAATGCCGGATGGTGGTTAACTTCGGCCTTGGAAAGCAATGTAGGTTTGAACGCCATTGCGCAATACACGTTCACAAAAAATAGTAACTTGCCGCAGGGTTTGGGCACGGGAAGCCTTTACACCAACAATATTGACAGTCCGTTGGAAATTTCAAGGGGAGCGTTGCATTACGATCCCTCCGTTGCTTGGGATTTTCAGGTTTAATGAAAAATATTCATAACCCTTGTTTCAAAATAAGACTTAAGATCATTCATAGCTCATAAAAATATGTATATAAAAAAAATACTGCTTATCATCGTTTTGCTTGGCGCCATAGGGATGGGCGTTTTTGCCTGGTACGTTTACAGCACCGCTTTTTCGGGAAATACTGCTTTCAACAATAAGGAAGCCCACGTTTATATTCCCACTAATGCTACCATAAATGACGTTGTTGCAGAGTTGGAGCCGCTTTTGAGAGATACTGAATCTTTTTATGCAGTGGCAAATCAAAAAAAATATACTTCAAATGTAAAACCGGGTCATTTCATTATAACCAGAGGAATGACCAATAACGACATTGTGAATGTGTTGCGCAGCAAGAATATTCCCATAAATATAAAATTCAACAATCAGGAACGGTTGGAAGATCTTGCAGGGCATATTTCAAAACAGATTGAAGCCGATAGCCTTTCACTTTTAACGGCAATGCGCGATCCACAGTTTTTAAAGGATGTGGGTTTGAATAAAGAAACTGCGCTATCAATGTACATTCCGAATACATACGAGTTTTATTGGAACTCTTCCGCGGAAACCTTCCGGAACCGAATGAAAACCGAGTACGAACGGTTTTGGAATGAGTCGAGGATACAAAAAGCGAAAAACTTAAACCTTTCCAAAGAACAAGTAATGGCTTTAGCAGCCATTGTTCAAAAGGAAACCGCAAAAGTTGATGAACGGCCGCGTGTGGCGGGTGTTTACGTAAATAGGTTGAAAGTGGGAATGTTGCTTCAGGCAGATCCCACGGTCATTTATGCCCTGAAACGTGAAAGCGGCGATTACAACCAAATTATAAAAAGGGTGCTCTATGCAGATTTGGAATTGGATTCGCCCTACAACACTTATAAATATGCTGGTGTTCCGCCGGGGCCGATAACGATGCCCGATATTTCTTCCATAGATGCCGTGCTAAATCCCGAAAAGCACGATTATTACTATTTTGTGGCAGATGTTACCAACTTTGGGTATCATAAATTTGCGAAAAGTTTGGCCCAGCACAATGTAAACAAAGCTGAATATGTGCGGTGGGTGAATAGTCAAGGGTTGAATCGTTGATTTTTTTCAAATCTTTGAAATGTTTCCCTCATCCCTTTAAAATTAGGGGTCTTTTTCTTTTCACATTTATTTAACAGCCTATAAATCAGATTTTTAAAAAAAGCCTTATCTTTGCGCCTTGAAACGAGGAAGTAATTATACATCCAAATTTTAAAAAATTGATGAAAAAAAACATATATCTAATTGCAGTATTACTTGTTGTTACCATACTGGTAGGGACGGGTTTCATTTCAAAAGATGGCTACGATTTTTCGGCTTTTAGTACCGAAGGATTGGAGTTGGATTATAACGTGCCCACAGAAGCTGAATTTGTACCGTTCATTGCTCCAGTGACCCCGAGATTTTATTTGTTTTTGGGGAAATCTTATATAGGATTTAAAGAGGCCCTCGGATATAAAGAATCAAGGGGGAATTACCATATTGTGAATGATTATGGTTATATGGGGAAATATCAGTTTTCGAGAGCAACCCTTAGAATGATGGGGCTTAAAAATACCGATAATTTTTTGTACAACACTCGCCAACAGGAAGCAGCTTTCTTGGCTTATACTTCCTTGAATAAATGGGTGCTTCGCAAGGATATTAAGCGTTCTGTAGGCAAAACCATCGGTGGGGTAAAAATTACCGAATCTGGAATTTTGGCTGCTGCGCATCTTGCCGGAGCTGGCAATGTTCAAAAGTTTTTGAGAAGTGACGGTGAGAACGGATTTGAAGATGCAAATGGTGCTTCTATCCGTTATTATTTAAGAAAGTTTTCGGGCTATGACACTTCGCATATCGTGCCGAACAAGCAACCGCGGATAATGTAATCTATTATCCCTGAATGATAAACAAGGTGGGTCTTTTATGAAGGTCCACCTTTATTTTTTTCCAAAGTTCTGCGGAAGCGGTTTTAATATATTCCGAAGGCAAAGTAATATCGCAGGCCACGCAGATTCTTGTTTGTGGGTGAAGGTTTTCAGTTAGGCTTTGCAACATTTGGTTGTTGCGGTAGGGTGTTTCAATGAAAAGTTGGGATTGGTCGAAATCTTTTGAAAGTTTTTCCAAACGTTTCAGTTCGGTTTTCCGTTCGCTTTTCTCAATCGGTAAATAGCCATTGAACGTAAAATTTTGTCCGTTGAATCCACTGGCCATCATTGCTAACAAAATGGAGGACGGCCCCACAAGTGGAACTACTCTTATTCCTTTTTCGTGTGCATACTGTACAGCCCTTGCGCCGGGGTCGGCAATTCCGGGACAACCGGCATCGCTTATTATACCCACGTCAAAACCTTCCAAACACGAGTCCAGCATAGGGGGGATTTCCGTTTCATTAGTAAATTTATTTATTTCCTGAATTTTTAAAGCGGATTGTTGCTTTTCGGGAACTACACTTTTTATGAAACGTCGTGCATTTTTTTCGTGCTCTACAATATAGTGGTCTATTTTTTCAACCGCATTTTTTACTGAAATGGGAAGCACGGCCATAGGCGCCACATCGCCCAAGGGACAGGGAATTAAGTATAAATTTCCTTTTTGGACAGACATTAAAAAATTAGTTGACTATTAATTTTTTAACCACAGTTTGCCCTTTCCCCGAAGTGATTTTCGCAAAATAAATTCCAGAATTCAAATTTGAAACTGAAACTGTTCTTTCATTGCTGGAACCGTTTTCTTCGGAATAAACCAAACTGCCCCTTATATCAAAAAGCTGGATTGTTTGCAGGGTGTCATTCTTCAAACTGAAAACCACATTTCTAGAAGCAGGATTTGGAAGCATAATTAGGGAATTTTCCATCGAAAAATCTTCTGTACCGATTATTACCCCTCCTTTTATTTTATATATTGAGCCCCCAATATCAATTATATAAAGCTCTTTGTTTATGTCTTCACCAAATGAAACCCAGTTGCCTGAGAAGTCGCCGTGATCTATCAAATTTCCAGAACTGTCCACCGTACCAATCAACCCACTGCAGTAGTCTGCAAAAAAGTAAAACCCCGCAATATCGGCATATACCGAACCCCTGTAAACATAGCCGCCAGTAATGGAACAATTGCCACTGGCATGTGTGTATTCTGCAATAGGAAAAGTGAGTTCGGACGGTTGCGGACAATTTTGGGTGTTAAACGGTTGTGAGTCTTCATAACAGCGCCAGCCATAGTTTAGACCCGCAGTGGAAATGGGCATGCGGTCAATTTCTTCTATTTCACTTTGGCCCACATCGCCAATCCAAAGATTGTTTTCTGTTAAATCAAAGGAAAAGCGCCAAGGGTTTCGCAGGCCATAAGCCCAAATTTCCTCGCGGGCATTAGGGTTTCCGACAAATGGATTGTCCGCTGGTATACCGTAATTGTTTCCTCCCGAAGGATTGTCCACATCTATACGCAACAATTTGCCAAGTAATAAATTTATATTTTGGGCCCGATTTCCCGGATCGCCACCGCTTCCGCCATCACCGGAAGAGACATAAAGATAGCCATCAGGTCCAAACACCAGATTTCCACCATTGTGGTTTGAAAAAGGCTGCGCATAACCTATAATGGGAAATTCCGAATTTGGATCAGCCAAATCTGGATTTCCTGGGTCAACGGAAAATCTTGAAACTTGTGTGTCGCCGTTGGTCTTTGTGTAATTCACATAAAAATATCCATTGTTGGCATAATTTGGATGAAAAGCAAGCCCCAGAAGTCCTTGTTCACTTCCATTGGAAATTTGACTAGAAATATTCAAAAAAGGTGTTGAGTTCACCGTCCCATCAGACTGGATTATTTTTATTTTGCCGCCCTTTTCAACAACAAAAAGGCGTTCATCATTGGCGTGCTGTAAATTTAAAGGGTCGGAAAATCCACTTTTGAAAAGTTCGATAGAAACATCTTGTGCAAAAACTAAGGTAGATGCAAAAAGCAATAACAGTGTGGGGAGTAATTTTTTCATAGCGAGCGTTTTTAGCGAAAGCACTAAAATAAGTAAATCAACCGGATTTATCTCTTAAAGCCGCTTCGCAATTTCCTCGCAGGCTTCGTCTAACATTTTGAAAACGGTTTCAAAACCAACACTTCCTCCAAAATAGGGATCAGGCACATCCACGTTTTCACCCGGAAAAATTTCATCGAGAATCAATTTCACCTTTTTTTTATGCGAATCGTTCTGCGCCAATGCCAATACATTTTCTTTGTTTGAATTGTCCATCACGTAAATTATATCAAACTCATCAAAATCGGCTGCACTGAACTGTCTTCCGCGTTGGTTGGTAATGTCTATACTATATTTTTTACCAATAGCAATGCTTCGTTTATCGGGTTCATCACCCACGTGCCAATGCCCTGTCCCTGCAGAATCGACAAATATTTTTGAAGTGTCAACCTTTGATTTCAAAATACCTTCCGCCAGTGGGGAACGGCAAATATTGCCAAGACAGACCATAAGGATTTTTAGTTTTTGCAAAACGACTGGGATTGAGTTTAGAAGTTTACGAGTTTAAAAGTTTAGAAGTGTAATTTTTTAAGTTGGGAATGATTTTGAACTTATTTTTTTTGAAAACCCTGAAACTCCCAATTTTACTATTACTTATAGCCTACTTAATTTAAAGCGTTAGCTTTTTGTGTAGGTCTTCCACATATTTGCGGAATTGTTTGTCGGTAGTTGAAAGATTGTCAACTGTTTTACAGGCGTGGAGAACAGTTGCGTGATCGCGCTGCCCAATTTGCGAACCGATGGAAGCAAGGGATGCTTTGGTAAATTTCTTCGCAAAAAACATAGCCAATTGTCTAGCTTGAACGATATGTCTTTTACGGGTTTTGGATTGCAACGTATCCACATCCATTTGGAAATAATCGCTCACCACTTTTTGAATGTAGTCTATGGAAACTTCACGTTTGGTGTGTTTCACATAGTTGTCCACAATTTTTCGGGCCAAGTCAATTGTAATTTCTTTTTTGTTGAAAGAAGAATGTGCAATCAAGGAAATAATGGCGCCTTCCAGCTCGCGGATGTTCGTTTTGATATTGTTCGCCAAAAATTCCACAATATCGTCGGGCATTTCCACACCGTCTCGATAGAGTTTGTTTTTGATGATTGCCACACGGGTGTCGTAATCTGGGTGGTTCAATTCTGCAGAAAGTCCCCATTTGAAACGGGACAGCAAACGCTGTTCAATGTCAATCATGTCTACCGGGGCTTTGTCGCTGGTTAAAATAACCTGCTTCCCGTTTTGGTGCAAATGATTAAAAATATGGAAGAAAACGTCCTGCGTGCCAGCCTTGCCGGATAGCAGTTGAATGTCATCTACTATCAAAACATCTATAATTTGATAGAAATGGATAAAGTCGTTTCTGTTGTTCTTTTTTACCGATTCAATGTATTGCTGCGTAAACTTTTCCGCAGAAATATACAGCACGGTCTTTTCGGGATATTTATCTTTTATATCAACGCCAATGGCGTGACCCAAGTGGGTTTTTCCCAAACCAACGCCACCAAAAATAAGCAATGGGTTGAAAGAAGTTCCGCCAGGTTTGTTGGCAACCGCTAAACCGGCCGAACGGGCCAATCGGTTTGAATCACCTTCCAAGAAACTTTCAAAATTATAATTTGGGTTTAGTTGCGATTCTATCTTTACGTTGCGAATACCTGGAATAACAAAAGGGTTTTTAAGTTCTGGGCTTTTGTTTTTCAGGGGAACGTCTACTTCCTGTGATTGCAGGTTGCTTCGATTGGAACTTGGTATTTTTTCAGTAAAGGGTTGTTTGTTGCCGTAGGTGTTTTCCATCTTTATGATGTAAACCAATTTGGCATTTGGACCTAATTCTTTGGTCAGTGCAACTTTAAGAATCTTAACATAGTGTTCCTCAAGCCATTCGTAAAAAAATTTGCTGGGAACTTGGATACTAAGAGCATTGTCAGTTAATTTTGCGGCTTTAATGGGCTCGAACCAAGTTTTGTATGCTTGCGAAGTTATGTTATCTTCGATAAAAGCCAAACAATTGTTCCAAACCGATTCCGCAGTTTTGCTCATAATTAAAAAATTCTGTTTTTTTGTTATTTAAAATTGCGGCCAAAAAATAGAGGAGGGAGAGTTTCCGGACTATTTTCTAACATTGCAAATATGTGAACAAAAAAGTTATAAAAAAAACTACATTAGGGTTGAATTATTATTTTTTTTTCCGCATACTTCCCTTTCGATAAAACTACAAAAAAACTTTCTTTAATTAATAAAAAATTTTGAAGAATACACTTACACAGATTAGAGTGCGCTACGGCGAGACAGACCAAATGGGCGTGGTCTATTACGGCAACTACGCGCAATACTTGGAACAGGGCCGTACCGAATGGCTCCGCGAGCTCGGTTTTTCATATAAATGGATGGAAGCTAACGATGTACACCTTCCCGTGGTGCATTTCAGTATTGATTATAAACTACCTGCTTTTTATGACGATTTGCTGACGGTAAAGACAAGTTTGAAGCAAATGCCAAATGTGAAAATTGAGTTTCAATATGAAATTTATAATGAGTCCAAACAACTTTTGGTCACAGCGACCACTATTTTGGTTTTTGTAAATAGTACTACCAAAAAGTTGATGAAGGCACCAAATTATTTAATTGAAAAATTAAAAGAGGAGTAATCAGTCCTCCATTTGTTTAATGGTCACTTTATAAGTGTTGTCAAACAACTCATAAATACGTTCAGTATCTTTTTTGCGAACGGCGATTTCAAGCTCGCAATTCAGTTCCATTTTTTGGTTGATTACAGAAATGTCTTCGTCTTTGATGATGCGCATAACCGTGTTCATTTCGGGGTATTCAAATTTTAAAAGGAAGATTTCATCAATGGTTTTTTCTACGATCCTGCAAGTTTCCAAAGCCATTTGTGCAGTGGTTTTGTAGGCTTGTACCAAACCGCCAACGCCCAGTTTTGTTCCCCCGAAATAGCGCACCACAACCACCAAAACATTGGTGACATCAAAAGATTGCAGTTGTCCATAAATTGGCATTCCAGCACTGTTTGAGGGTTCGCCATCGTCATTGGCGCGATAATGCTCGTAGCTTTTTCCCAATTGCCAAGCATAGCACCAATGCCGTGCGCTGTGGTGTTGTTTTTTTAAGGTTTCGATATATTCTTTTACTTCTTCTTCAGAAGAAACTGGAAAAGCATAGCCGAAGAATTTGCTTCCCTTTTTCTTAAAAAGCACTTCTTCCGAAGGTTTCAAAATGGTTTTATATGTGTCTTTTTCTATTTCCAAAATTTATCCAATAATTCAAGTAACTGATTCTCCGCCGTGGCGGGCTAGGGAGACAAAGCTATCAATAAAATCCCCAATACTGCAAGCCCAATCCCAATCCAGTTTTTCGGCAATAATTTCTCCTTAAAAAGCAAAATACCCAGCAGGGTTGAAATCATAACGATGGCTACATTATTCACTGTAAATACTCCCGAACTCTCAAGAATATCGCTGCGCAGCGCCTGTACCAAAAAATAAACGGAGAAGTAATTGGGGATTCCCAGTGCTATTCCGCCAATAATGTTTTTTAATTGAAACTTAAAATTCCCTTTACTCGCCTGAAAAATTAAAATGAAGAACCCAATCAAGGCCGCCATTGCATATATGGTTGCCGAAAAAATCGGGACGTCGTTTTTGGCAATATATTCACCTTCCAAATATTTTATAGTGGTATCAATAATTCCGCTGCCCAAAAAGACCAAAACTGGGAAGATAAAATTAGCGGGTTTTATTTTTAAACCGTCCTGTTTTTTTATGGAGGCGAGATAAACGGCGGCCAATGCCAAAATAATTCCCAGAATTTTAAAAACGCCCAGGCTTTCTTTATAATATAGCAATCCGAAAAGAATAGGGATAACCACACTCATCTTTGTGGCCACCGAAACCACTGAAAGTCCACCGCGCTGTGTGGTTAGTGCCATTAAATTGAAAACGGTAATAAAAAGTGCGCCCAAACCAAGAGCGAATGGAAACCATGAATAATGTGGAATTTCGGTAATGTTTACCCCGTTTTCCTGTAAAATAATCCCGCAAAAACACGCAGTTACATAATTGAAGACTATGGCTTGTAGCGTGTTGATATTAAGCCTTGAAAAAAGCTTGAAAACCACAAAAATCATTGTGGACGACAGAATGCTGAGCGCTAACGCAATCAAGAGTTTGGGTTTTTGAAGTTTCGCAAGGTGTCATCTTTTATTTTTTCCTGCCTGAGGGCAGGTATGGCCTCGAAAATAATTTCGCCTTTGAAAATTGGGGCTTTTATTCCTTCTCCAAAATAGTTATTTCCGTTAAAGACAAATGCCTCATCCCAAAAATTTGCATCAATAAAGGTTTGGAGGGTTTTTGCCCCGCCTTCAATAATGAGGGATTGAATATTTCTTCGAAAAAGCGCGTCGCAGATTTGCTGCGGAATAGCTTCGGAAAAATCAATCTTTTCAAAATCAATCTTTTCAGAAGTTATTGTTTCCTTCTCGTTGAAAACTATCGTTTTTGCACTTCCGTCGTAAACCGAATAATCTTTCGGAAGTTTTAAACTGCGGTCAATAACTATTCGGATTGGATTATCTCCCGCCCATTGCCGAACGGTTAGCGATGGATTATCCTGAAAAACAGTAGTGGTTCCCACTAAAATAGCTTGTTCCTCCGCCCGCATTTTATGGACTAGTTGCCGCGAATATTCGTTGGTTATCCATAAGGGTTCGGTTTCCTTTCTAGTTTCGTTTTTTGGAGCGATAAATCCATCAGTAGTCTGTGCCCATTTCAGAAAGATATATGGTCTTTTTTTCGTGTGAAATGTAAAAAAGCGTTTGTTTAGTTCGTCACATTCGTTATTCAAAACGCCAACAATCACTTCACATCCGGCTTCCATCAATTTTTTAATACCGCGACCCGCTACTTTTGGGTTTGGGTCCAAACTGCCAACGATTACTTTTTTTATTTCGCTTGCAACAATTAAATCTGCACACGGAGGTGTCTTTCCAAAATGGCTGCACGGTTCCAGACTCATATAAATTGTGGCTTCTTTAAGTAGCGCTTTATTTTCAACACTTCCAATAGCGTTTACTTCAGCGTGCGGAAGCCCTGCTTTGTAGTGCCAACCTTCGCCAATAATTTTATTATTGTGAACAATCACGCTGCCCACCAATGGATTTGGATAGGTGGTCCCCAGCCCGTTTTTGGCCAGTTGGATGCAGCGCAACATATATTTTTCATGTAACTTCACCGCGTAAAAATACAAGGATTTAATTAGAATGGACACATCGATAATCCGACTTATTGAAAAGAAGGACAACCCGCAAATTGCCAAAGTGATTCGTAGCGTTTTGGAAGATTTCAAAGTGCCAAAAGTAGGTACCGCTTTTGCCGATACCGCTTTGGATTGTATGTTTGAAACCTATCAAAAACCAAAAGCAGTTTATTTTGTAGTTGAGGAAAACAATAAAATAATCGGTGGTGCGGGCATGGCGAAATTGGACAATTTTGAGGGTAATGTTTGCGAGCTCCAAAAAATGTATTTTCTTCCCGAGGCCCGCGGAAGGGGAATTGGTACCCAAATGATGGAATTTTGTTTGGCAAAAGCCCGCGAATTCGGTTTTGAAAAATGTTATTTGGAAACGATGGAATATATGACACACGCCCAAAAGCTTTACAAACAATCGGGTTTTGAATATATAAAATGCGCAATGGGCGATACGGGGCATTATTCCTGTCCAGTGCATATGTTGAAAAAGTTATAAATTCCAAATTATAGGCACCAAATTCCAAATAAATCTCAAATACCAATCCCGATTGTTATCGGGGCCAATATCCAAACCTTGAAGTATAGATTTCGATTTCGATTTCAATTTAATACCAACACAATCACTTGAATATATCCGAACTAAAAAAAAAATTTAAAAAGCAACTTTCAGGATTATACCCTTCGGAAGAAATACAATCATTTTTCAGCATTCTTTCTGAAAAATATTTGAAACTTTCCCGAATAGAAATTGCTTTAAATCCCGAAAAAATTATTTCCGAAGAAGCTTTCGAAAAATTTCAGCGAGCCGTTCTTCGCCTTAAAAACCACGAACCCATTCAATATATAATAGGAGAAACCGAATTTTTCGGACTTCCATTTAAAGTGAACAAACACACCCTAATTCCGCGTCCCGAAACGGAAGAACTGGTAGAATACATTATTTCTGAACAAAAACCCATAACTCATAACTCACAACTCATAACTATTTTAGACATCGGCACCGGCAGCGGCTGCATCGCCATTGCACTTGCCAAAAACCTTCCAAATTCAAAAATTTCAGCGATAGATATTTCGGGAGAAGCTTTAAATATCGCCAGACAGAATGCCGCACTAAATGGAGTGGAGGTAGCTTTCTTTCATACTGATATTTTAAAAGCGCAATCGCTTCCAAAGCTATATGATTTAATAGTTTCCAATCCCCCTTATGTGCGCGAATTGGAAAAAAAGCAAATGCAACAGAACGTTTTGAACCACGAGCCAGAGTCAGCTTTATATGTTTCAGACGAAGACCCTCTGCTTTTTTATCGTGCTATTTCGCAACTCGCAAAAAAGCATTTGAAACCCAATGGAAAACTCTTTTTCGAGATTAATGAGTACCTTGCTGTTGAATTGACCAAGCATTTAAAAGTCGAAGGTTTCCAAAATATTGAAGTGAAAAAAGACATCTTCGGAAAAGACCGAATGATTAAATGTAACTTATAAACCTCCGCGAAACTCTGTGTTTACTTTGCGAAGCTCTGTGTAATAGCTATATCGCAGAGTAGCACAGAGAACCGCAGAGTAGCACAGAGAAATATGAACAAGTTAGAAAAAATATGCGTTTTCTGCGGCAGCAGTGACGGCAACGATCTAATCATAACTGATGCTGCAAAAAAACTGGGCGAAATCTTCGCAGAACGCGAAATAACCTTGGTTTACGGTGCCGCGAAAATAGGAGTGATGGGCACAATAGCAAAAAGTGTTTTGGACAACAGCGGAAAAGTAGTCGGCATTATCCCAAACTTCCTTAAAAAGAAAGAAGTGGTCCACCTCGGCCTAACGGAGCTTATCACCACCCAAAACATGCACGAACGCAAACTAAAAATGCAGGAAGAAAGTGACGCCTTCATCGCCTTGCCCGGTGGGATGGGAACTTTGGAGGAACTTTTTGAAATTATAACCTGGCTTCAATTGGGCTTGCACCAAAAACCGATAGGATTGCTGAACATAAATGGTTTTTATGACGACCTCATCAACTTGCTTGAAAACATGGTGCGCAAAGGTTTTCTTTCTATGGACAACTACAATTTGCTTTTAGTGGATTCCAATCCGGTAATGCTTCTCAAAAAAATGGAGGATTTCAAGCGGCCTGAGGTTTCAAAGTGGCTGAATGAAGAACGGGCCTAAAAACTTCTTAAAACCGATGCATAGCATCAACTCTGGCACTTCGTCTGTCCGTGATCCTAATTCTTCGGGTTAGGTATTCTTAAGTTATCAAAGGAAAATAAGTAAAAGAAAAACCCCTCATAGAAGGGTTTAAAAGATTCCATTATACGAAGGTTTCAAATTATTGCTTAACGATTCGTTTGGTAACCGAAGCATTATCAGACCTCATGGTTGCCAAATACACACCAGCAGAAAAATCACTGATATCAAATTGACCATTTACCAAAAGGATAGGAATATTTCGTCCTGTCATATCCGTTACGATTATTTGAACATCAGTCACGTTGTTTGGAAGGTCAATGTTCACCAAACCAGTGGTTGGGTTTGGATACATTTTTAATGCGTCTGCATTAAATTCATCAACACCCAAGGAGGTTGTGTTCAAATACAACCAGGTTTTCCCTTCTTCAAAAGGATAGCCTCCCCCTCGGTTACCTGAGCAAAAAATGTCCAGCTTTTGGTCATTATTTGTGTCAACAGCAACCGCAGCTCCATTAGAAAATGCATCTTGGAAAACCTTTGCAAGAACAAAATCATTACTTTCGTTGATTTTATACAACCTCGTAATATTGGTGTTATCATTCATTCTTCCCGCTACAAATAGCTCTTCTTTGCCTTGGTTATTCGCATTAAATGTAAGCATCGAAGATCCACTTAATCCCCCAAAAGGGACTGAGATTTTGTTCCCTGGGAAATTTCCATTTCCATCATTTAATTTAAAATCATTACCATAGCCTGTCGCATAGTTTCCAATTGAACCATAGTCAAGGAAAGTATCTCCATTAATATCAATAAATACCATCGATCCATCATTAAATGCATCAAGGTTAATAGATTCTTCGGTCAATACTCCATTGTTATTGCGTAATATAAAAATAACCGGAGCACCTCCAGAAATTCCTGCGTGAATTACAGACATAAATCCAGTTGGATTATTGTCAAGGTTTCCGGCAATCATATCCCCACCAAACATTCCTGTAAATGAGTGTTTAATAAAATTAAAATTACCTATGTTTTCATAGTAATGGGTGAATGCTTGTGCATTATCTCCTCCATGAACAATAAAGTCCACATCGCCATCTTTATCAAAATCACCAGATACTCCCTTTGAGTTTGGTAATGGCTGAATAACTGATGGTGTTACATCGGTAAATGTTCCATCTCCGTTGTTTCTCATCAATACTGCAAAAACTGTGCCATTTTGGCGTTCGCCAAACTTTAGATAATCATCACCTTCACTGTTGTTAAAATCATCTACAAGAATGAATCCAATTGCAGATGCTTCAAAAGGAGAAGTAATGTTGAGAGTTCCATCACCTCCATTACCGAAGACATAAGAATGATAGGGTGAAGATCCACTTGAATCAGTACCACCATCAAGGCAGATATCCTGTCTGCCATTTCCATAGATATCTCCTACTGAAATTTCAGACCATATAGTTCCTGGAAGGCTTTGTCCAGAAGGCTCAAAGGTAATTTGCTGTGCGTATGCGGTCATCGACAGCACCATCGCAATAAATATAAGTTTTTTCATATATTCCATTACTAAGGTTAGATGTTCAGCTTGGTTAAAGCATCCTATTCATACTTTTGTCAAGTATCTTCTACTTTATAGAAAAAAAAAGCAAGTTTCTATGCCAGCTCCTGCCATTAACATTACTGAGAACAAGGTAAAACTATTTAATAAATACTGCAACAGTAAATGAAAAAGCTCGCTTTTTTAGTGAAAATGGTGGTAACCACAATATGCCCCGCAGGTTTTCAGAACCTGAGAGGTTTTATATTTTATATTTGTACTGAGGGTTAAGAAGACTTTTTTAAGCTATTTATAATCTACAGTAAATGTCAAACACCTATCATCAAATATACATACAGACCGTTTTTGCTGTAAAATATCGCAAAGCTCTGATTGATAAAGATTGGAAGGAGGCATTATGTGGTGTAATAGGAAATATAATTAACGAAACCGGATGCAAAACGTTGATCGTTAATGGAGTGGAAGATCATATTCATTGTTTTTTTTCACTCAAACCTTCGTTGAGCGTTTCAGAGGTTATGCAAAGTGCCAAAGCCAAATCCTCCAAATGGATAAACGAATCTGGGCATCTTTCCAATAGATTTGAATGGCAGCGGGGTTTCGGATCTTTTTCATATAGCAAATCGCATATTCACAATGTAATTCAATATATTCAAAATCAAGAAGCACATCATAAAAAGCAAAGTTTTTTGGATGAGTATCGTGAATTCCTAAAACGTTTTGATGTGGATTATGAAGAAGCTTATATTTTTCATGAGCCCATTTAACTATAAGCGCTTTAGTGTGGAATCTCTTTATATCGGCCATGCCTACGGCATTTTTTTCCGGGATGATGCATAGTCCTCAGGATGAATCCCGAGGTTAAAAGAAGGGTCGTGCCGCTGGCACTTGTAGGCAAATAGATTTGTCAAGCAATAAAAAGTGCCAGCGGCACGACCCATACTGTTGCCGTTTTGAAGTGGAGTATGATGATGCATATATTTTTTCATGAGCCCATTTAAGATGAAGGGCTATATTTATGGATATTTTTATATCGGCCATGCCTACGGCATTTTTTCCCGAGATGATGTATAGTCCTCGGGATGAATCCCGAGGTTAAAAAAAGAGTCGTGCCGCGGGCACTTATGGGCAAATAGACTTGTCAAGGAATAAAAAGTGTCAGCGGCACGACCCATTTTATGGCCTTGGAATTTATTCCAAGGAATATAAAGAAAGGCTAGCAATGAAAAAGTGCCAGCGGCACGACCCATTTTATGGCCTTGGAATTTATTCCAAGGAAAAAAGAGTGCGATAGAATAGTGCCAGAGGCACGACCGATATCTTTTTCTCAGGATTATCAATTCAGCATAACATAGAACAACATATAAATTTCCACTTTGTCCATTTTATAATTGTGCTTTAGTTTTATCTTTGTTTCCATGAACATCGAACAGCAAATCAATACCCTCCGCAACGAGCTCCGCGAACATAATTACAACTATTACGTACTCGACACCCCCACCATTTCCGACTTTGAATTTGACCAAAAGCTAAACCAACTCCAAGAACTGGAAAAAGCACATCCCGAGTTTTACGATGCCAATTCGCCAACTTTAAGAGTTGGGGGTGAAATCACAAAAAACTTTGAAACCGTTCCGCATACCTACAGAATGTTCTCCTTGGAAAATTCCTATTCAAAAGAAGACCTCGAGGATTGGGAAAAGCGAATTGAAAAAATGGTGGACGGCGAGGTGGAATTTACCTGTGAGCTAAAGTATGACGGCGCCTCCATCAGTTTAACTTATGAAGATGGCAAGCTGAAAAAAGCCGTAACTCGCGGCGATGGTTTTCAAGGCGATGATATTACCGCAAACGTAAAAACCATCCGTTCCGTGCCATTGCAGTTAAAAGGCGATTATCCACCACTTTTTGACATTCGGGGAGAAATAGTTTTACCTTTTGAAGGTTTTGCAAAGATGAATGAAGAAAGGGTCGAGTTGGGCGAAGAACCTTACCGAAATCCACGAAATACTGCTTCCGGAAGCCTAAAATTGCAAGACAGCGCCGAAGTTGCAAAACGTCCGTTGGATTGTTTGCTGTACAGTTTGAAAGGCGAACGACTTCCTGTGAAAACACAATTTGAAAGTCTCGAAAAAGCCCGTGAATGGGGTTTCAAAGTCCCCAAAGCCGCCAAACTCGCCAAAAACCTGGATGAAGTTTTAGAATACGTAAACTATTGGGACATACACCGCCATAAACTTCCCTATGAAACGGATGGGGTAGTAGTAAAGGTGAACAATCTGCAGCAACAGGAAGAGCTCGGCTACACTGCAAAATCGCCGCGATGGGCGATGGCCTATAAATTTAAGGCGGAGCGGGTTTCCACCGTTTTGAACCAAATTACCTATCAAGTTGGAAGAACTGGCGCAATCACGCCCGTTGCAAATCTGGAACCCGTGGAACTGGCAGGAACTATTGTAAAACGAGCTTCCTTGCACAACGCAGATCAAATAGAAAAGTTAGACATCCGCGAGGGCGATACCGTTTTTGTTGAGAAAGGCGGTGAAATTATTCCGAAGATAATTGGGGTTAATCTCGAATTTAGAGATCCAAAATCAAGTCCGACGGAATATATAACAATATGTCCCGAATGTGGAACTGAATTGGTTCGCACTGAAGGCGAAGCACAGCACTATTGCCCAAATGCCGATGGTTGTCCGCCACAGATTATTGGCCGAATCCAACATTTTATTTCCCGAAAGGCGATGGATATCGAAGGTTTGGGAGGTGAAACCGTAACCCTTTTGGTGAACAACGGTTTGATAAATAATTACGCCGATTTGTATCTTTTAAAAGAAGAGCAGATAATTCCGTTGGAAAGGATGGCGCAGAAAAGTGCCGAAAATATGTTAAAAGGAATTGAGGCGTCAAAACAAATTCCGTTTGAAAGAGTCCTTTTCGGTTTGGGAATCCGTTATGTGGGCGAAACCGTTGCCAAAAAACTCGCAAAACATTACAAAACAATTGACGCTTTGAAGAATGCTTCGGAAGAAGAATTGATTACTGTGGATGAAATAGGGGAACGCATCGCCCAAAGCGTGGTTTCCTTTTTCACTTCCGAAGAAAATATAGAAATTATTAATCGACTGAAAAGTTATGGTGTTCAATTGGAAATTTCCGCGGAAAAACTTGCAAATCAGACGGATGCTTTAAAAGGAAATACCTTTGTAGTCTCCGGCGTCTTCACAAAAGTTACGCGGGACGAACTGAAAAAGCTGATAGAGGACAACGGCGGGAAGGTTTCCAGTTCCATTTCAGCAAAAACCAATTATGTGATAGCTGGCGACAATATGGGGCCGAGCAAGAAAACGAAGGCCGAAAGTTTGGGAGTGGCCATTATTTCCGAAGATGATTTTTTGCAAATGATTTCATAATAGAAAGCAATAAAGACGTGAAAAATCCTATTTTTGAACTGCAAAAACTTGGATTTCCATGTTGAAAAAAGTAAAACGCCATTCTTTAAAAAAACACACCGAAAAAAAACTGACGGAGCGCGATGTTTCACAACGAAACTCACCGTTAAAATATTTGGGTTTTTTGGTGGATGAAACTTTTTTTGACGATTTTGAGATGTTTTATGATTTTGGAAAAGAACTCGGTTTGCAGCGAAAAGATGTGAAATTTTTCACTTTTGTGGAAACTCGGCGGAAGATTCCATCGCTTCAGCAGAACCAGATAACCAATAAAGAATTTACTTGGCGCGGAGAAATCCATAGCCCAAACGCCCAGGAATTTCTCGATTTCCCGTTTGATGTGCTTATTGGTTTTTACAAAGGAAATCACGAATTTTTGAGCGCAATGGTTGCACAGAGCATTGCGAAATTTAAAATAGGTTTTAAAGGCACTGACGAACGGCTTTTCGATTTACTTTTAACGGTTGACCTTCAAAAACCGGATGCCTTTAAAAGCGAAGTAAAAAAATATTTAAAAATCTTGAAGAAGATTTGAGAACTTAAAAAAATAGATTGTTATGAAAAAATTATTTGGAACCGGCGTAGCACTCATCACGCCTTTTAAAAGCGACTTTTCCGTAGATGTGGAAGGACTTAAAAACGTGGTGAACTACAACATTGAAAACGGGATTAATTATTTGGTGGTTTTGGGAACTACCGCTGAAAGTGCAACGCTTTCAAAGGAAGAAAAACAAGTTGTGATTGATACAATTGTTACGGCAAACAAGGGAAGATTACCATTGGTTCTGGGCATTGGCGGCAACAATACCCAAGAAGTAATAACTGAAATGAAAACCCGCGACCTATCAGCTTTTACAGCTATTCTTTCAGTTTCACCCTATTACAACAAACCTACTCAGGAAGGGATCTACCAGCATTTTGCAGCGATTGCGAAGGCTGCCCCGTTACCCATAATTTTATACAACGTTCCGGGAAGAACGGCTTCAAACGTACTTCCAGAAACGGTTATTCGTTTGGCAAATGATTTCAAAAAAATCGTGGCCATAAAAGAAGCCGCGGGCGACATTGTGCAAGCAATGCGACTCATTTCTGGTTGTCCAAAAGATTTCGTGGTAATTTCTGGCGATGATATGATAACGTTGCCTATGGTTCTCGCTGGAGGGGCGGGAGTAATTTCGGTTATTGGCGAAGGTTTTCCGAAGGAATTTTCAAAAATGGTAAAACTCGGGTTGGACAAAAAAGCAGACGAAGCCTATAAAATCCATTACAAAATAGCTCCAGCAATAGACTATATTTTTGCAGAAGGAAATCCTGCGGGAATTAAAGCTGTTTTTAAATCTTTAGGGATTTGCGGCGACACGGTTAGGCTTCCATTAGTGGGTGTTAGCGATGGTTTGAGAGCTAAAATAGATTCATTCACCAAAAATTTCTGAAACAGTTATTCTCCAGTTGTGCGTTAAATATTTCAAAAGGCTTGCAAATAATAGTCTTTACGGTAATATTTTAGCCGAAGAATAAGTTTGTTCAATCACGTTTAATTCCCTATTTTTGCACGATGTTTTTTAAGCCCATGCGATTACCACTTTTTATTATACTCTGTCTTACTATTGTTCTTTCATCCTGTAGCGAATACCAACGGGTGCTTCGGAAGGACGATATGGGCAAAAAATATGCCCTTGCAGATTCGCTTTACAAAAGAGGCAAATTCAGAAAAAGCCTGAAATTGATGGAGCAAATTGTCCCTTCATACAGAGGGAAACCACAAGGCGAAAAGCTGATGTTTATCTACTCCAATACTTATTATAATTTGGAAGATTACTATTTGGCTGGCTATCAGTTTGAGCGTTTCACACAGGCATATCCACAGAGCGACAGTGCCGAAGTGGCATCGTTTAAAGCCGCAAAAAGCTTTTATCAACTTTCGCCCAGATATTCTTTGGACCAAAAGGATACGGACAAAGCATTGGAAAAACTGCAAGAATTCATCAATCGTTACCCCGATTCCGAAAAAAGGATGGAAGCCAATACACTTGTAGCCGAATTGCGTGAAAAGCTGGAGACCAAGGAGTTTGAAGTTGCCAAACAATATTTGCATGTGGAAGACTTCAAGGCTGCCATTGGTGCTTATGACAATTTTATAACTGATAATCCAGGTTCCCACTACAGAAAAGATGCTTTTTACGGAAGATTTGTCTCAGCCTATCAACTGGCCATTCGCAGTATTCCATCGCTCGTTCAGGAACGCCTGCTAACTGCAAAGGGATACTACAACAGTTTTATGAAATATTACAAGGATACCGACCTGGCTCCCAAAGCGACTGAAATTTATCAGGAACTTGAGAACAGGATTGTACCCACCGAAAAAGAACCCACTATTTAATCAATTTTTATTATGGATATTAAAAATTTAGATGCACCAATCAGTACCGTTACGCTTGACAAGAATTTGATCGATGCCCCAACCAATAATATTTATGAGGCTATTTCAATTATTTCAAAAAGAGCTTCACAAATAAACGGTGACATAAAAAAAGAACTTCTTGAAAAACTGGATGAGTTCGCCACTTACAACGACAGTTTGGAAGAAATTTTTGAAAACAAGGAGCAAATTGAGGTTTCAAAATTCTACGAAAGACTTCCAAAACCGCACGCAATGGCAGTACAGGAATGGTTGGAAAATAAGATCTATTGGAGAAACACTGCTGACGGAGTAGTAGAGGAATAAGCCCCCTGGCCCGCCGCGGCGAGGAAATAGAGGCGTAAGCCATACTCACTGAATACTGCGTACTGGCTACTGAACACTGAACACTGAATACTGAATTATGGCTGTTTTGAGCGGTAAAAATATCTTGCTTGGCGTTACTGGCGGGATTGCTGCTTATAAAGCGGCTTTTTTAGTTCGTATACTTATCAAAAAAGGTGCTAACGTAAAAGTTGTGATGACAAATTCTGCTAAAGAATTTGTTACTCCGCTCACGCTTTCAACACTTTCAAAAAACGAAGTATTTTCTTCTTTTACCGAAGAAAAAGACCCAAAGAGTTTCAAAGAGCCCAAATGGAACAACCACGTTGAGTTGGCCCTTTGGGCAGATTTGTTTCTGATAGCTCCCGCCACGGCAAACACACTTTCCAAAATGGCGAATGGCACTTGCGACAATCTGTTGTTAGCCTGCTACCTTTCCGCAAAATGCCCCGTGTATTACGCGCCCGCGATGGATTTGGATATGTACAAACACCCAACAACCGCGGAAACTTTTGAAAAGCTGAACAGCTTTGGAAACATTCAGATTCCAGCGGCTTTTGGCGAATTGGCGAGTGGTTTAGTAGGGCAGGGCAGAATGGCCGAACCCGAAGAAATTGTTTCCTTTTTGGAAAATGATATTTTGAAAAAACTTCCACTTTACGGCAAGAAATTTTTGATAACTGCTGGGCCAACTTATGAGGCTATTGACCCCGTTCGTTTTATCGGGAACCATTCCAGTGGAAAAATGGGTTATGCCATTGCAGAGACCGCAGCACAACTTGGTGCTGAGGTTGTTTTAATTTCTGGCCCTTCGGCTTTAAAACTTGAAAACGATTTCGTTAAAATAATTCGAGTCACTTCCGCCGCAGAAATGTATAATACCGCGCACGAATATTTCGGCAAAAGTGATGTCGCCATTTTAAGCGCGGCCGTTGCCGATTATCGCCCTTCTGAAATTGCTTCGGAAAAAATTAAAAAGAAAGAGGATAATTTCACACTTCAACTTACGAAAACCAAGGATATACTTGCATCGCTGGGCGAAATAAAGAAAAACCAATTCCTCGTAGGTTTTGCTCTGGAAACCGAAAACGAGGAAGAAAACGCAAAATTGAAACTGAAAAAAAAGAATTTAGATTTAATTGTGTTAAATTCGCTTCGGGACGAAGGCGCAGGTTTTCAAACCGACACCAATAAAGTTACTTTGATAACCAAAGACAATAAAACGCTTCCTTTTCCTGTTAAACCTAAAAAAGAAGTAGCAAAAGATATTTTAGAATTTATTATAGAACAGACCAATGCGTAAAATTTTACTTTTCTTATTAGTTGCAACCGCAGTGTTTTCTTCACAGGCACAAGAGCTCAATTGTACCGTTTCCATTGATGCAGCACAGACTGGACAGCCCAATTTACAGATTTTTAAAACCTTGGAAACCCAGTTGCGCGAATTTGTGAACAACACAAAATGGACCGACAAAGAGTACAAAAACCAAGAGCGGATAGACTGCAACATGAGCTTGATTATAAGCCAATACGATGGAGATACTTTTACGGGAACCTTGCAAATACAGTCGTCGCGGCCTATTTTTGCCTCAACTTATGACAGCCCAGTCTATAACTATATTGACAAGCAGCTTAGCTTTAGTTACAAGGAATTCGAACCGCTCATTTTTAATATAAACAGCTTTGGCAACAACCTTGTTTCGGTTGTGGCGTTTCACATTTACACTGTTATAGGGCTGGATGCTGATACTTATACACTAAACGGCGGAACTCCCTATTTTGAGATAGCAAAACAGATTACAAACACTGCCGCCTCCAGCAATTATACCGGATGGAAAGCCACCGATGGAAACCAATCGAGATATCGTTATAACGATGCGTTGATTTCCTCTGTATATAAAGATTTTCACGATGTGATGTATGAATACCACCGCGAGGGAATGGACATTATGGCCGCCAACCAAAAAGATGCCAAAGAAAAAATTGCGGACGCCATCAATAAGTTGAAAGGTATAAACGACCGTCGTCCAAACTCGTATTTAGTACGTACTTTTTTTGATGCGAAAAGCGACGAAATACAAGCCATTTTCAGCGGCGGTCCACAGGTTGATATCACCAAACTAGTTGAAAACCTAAACAAATTGGCCCCCACAAAACGCAGCAACTGGTCCGAGATTAAGTTTTAGTTTTCTAAGATTCAAGATTCAAGATTCAAGATTCAAAATTGAGAATTGAAAATTCCTACCGTCTAACTTTTAACTTCTAACGTCTAACCTCTAATCACTACCCACTAACCGTGATAACCACCCTCGCCATAAAAAACTATGCGCTCATCGAGGATATACGTGTGGATTTTAATGAAGGATTGACAATCATTACTGGCGAAACGGGTGCTGGAAAATCCATTCTTTTGGGAGCTTTGGCTTTGCTACTTGGCAAAAGGGCAGATTTGAGCAGTGTGAAGGACGCTTCAAAAAAATGTGTGATTGAAGGCCATTTTCAATTGAAAAATTACGGACTGCAACAAGTTTTTGAGGAGTATGATTTGGATTATGAACCCCAAACCATTATTCGCCGCGAGATTTTGCCCGGCGGAAAATCCCGCGCTTTTGTAAACGACACCCCCGTAGCACTGACGCAGCTTCAAGCGTTGGCGCCACATTTAATAGACGTTCACAGCCAGCACGAAACTTTGGAAATTGTTTCGGAAAATTTTCAGATGGAAGTGATTGATGCCTTGGCGGAGAATGATTCACTTTTAAAATTATACCAACAACAGTTTGAGGATTTCAAAACAATTTCAGAAAAACTTTCCGCATTAAAACTTCAAAAGGAAAACGCTTCCAAAGAGCTGGATTACAATACATTTCTATATAACGAACTGCAGCAGACAAATTTAAAAAAACTGAACCAACAAGAGCTCGAGGAAACCTACGAAACGCTGAACAATGCCGAAGCAATTCAGGAAGCGTTGGGCAATGTGAACAAACTTTTGGAAGAAGAACAGATTGGCTCCTTGCAAACAGCAAAGGAAGCGCGTATTGTTTTGGGAAGAATTAAGGAATATTCGAAAACTTTTGATGATTTCTGGCAGCGTTTGAACAGCGTTATCATTGAGTTGGAAGACATTTCAAACGAAATTGGCAATACCGCCGAAAAGATTGAGGCAGACCCCGAAATGCTTTTTCAAGTGAATGAAAAGCTGCAAACACTCTATAAACTTCAGCAGAAACATTCGGTTTCCACCGTTTCGGAATTGATTGAAATTGAAGCAGGGCTGGAAGAAAAAGTGAACACCACTTTGGGGCTCGATGGCCAAATAGAAGCTTTTGAAAAGGAAAAGAACAGCTTGCGTGAAACTACTTTAAAAACTGCAGCGCAACTTCACAATAAAAGAGAAGAAGCTATTCCCATTCTTAAAAAGAAACTTGAGGCAACACTTTTGCCATTGGGTTTGCCGAATGCACGGTTTCAATTTGAGTTTACCGCTTCCGAAGTTTTTAGAAGTAACGGGACCGACACCTTGCAACTTTTGTTTACCGCTAATAAAGGCTTGGCTTTTGGGTTGTTGAAAAAAGTGGCTTCTGGCGGCGAAATGAGCCGGATAATGCTTGCTGTAAAAGCTGTTTTGGCGGAATATAAAAAACTGCCAACCATTGTTTTTGATGAAATAGACACAGGTGTTTCCGGCGAGATAGCAAACAAAATGGCAGGGATAATGCACCAAATGAGCAAAACAATGCAACTTTTGAGTATTACCCATTTACCACAAATCGCCGCAAAAGGTGACCATCATATAAAAGTTTATAAAGAAGACAAAAATGAAGTAACCGCAACACATTTACAGATTTTGAATAAAGAAGAGCGCATCGTGGAAATAGCCCAAATGCTGGGCGGCAAAAATGTTTCGGAAGCGGCAATTGCAAATGCCAAAGAATTATTGAATTAAAATGTATCTTTACTTTTTAAAAATTCAAGATTAAAAGTTCAATATATTAAGGAGTAAACCAATTAACATTAAACCATTAACCACAAACATTTAAAGGATGTCTTATAATTTACTAAAAGGAAAACGAGGAATTATTTTTGGGGCGTTAGACGAACATTCCATTGCTTGGAAAACCGCAGAGCGCGTTTACGAAGAAGGCGGAAAGTTTGTACTTACAAATGCACCAATAGCTTTGCGAATGGGCCAAATTAATGAACTTGCAAAGAAAACCGATTCAGAAGTGATTCCTGCAGATGCAACCAGTATGGAAGACCTTGAAAATTTGGTAAAAAAGGCAACGGAAATTTTGGGAGGAAAGCTCGATTTTGTTCTGCACTCCATCGGTATGTCCATAAATGTTCGGAAAGGCAACCACTACACTAACCAGAATTACGATTTTACACACAAAGGCTGGGATATTTCGGCAGGTTCATTTCATAAAACGATGCAGGTTCTTTACCAAAAAGATGCCATGAACGAGTGGGGTAGCATTATTGCACTTACTTATATGGCATCACAACGCGTTTTTCCAGATTATAACGACATGGCCGATAACAAGGCTTATTTGGAAAGCATTGCGCGCAGTTTTGGCTATTTCTTCGGAAGAGATAAAAAGGTAAGGGTGAACACCATTTCACAGTCGCCAACTCCAACAACGGCGGGGCAGGGCGTAAAAGGTTTCGACGGCTTTATAAGCTATGCCGATAAAATGTCGCCATTAGGCAACGCAACAGCTTTGGACTGTGCCAACTACACAGTGGCAATGTTCAGCGACCTTACCAAACGCGTAACCCTACAGAATCTTTATAACGATGGAGGCTTTTCAAATATGGGCGTGAGTGATGCCGTGATGGAAACATTTATGGGCGGAAAGTAGCGCAAAAATATTTTAAGAATTTTTAAATCCTGTCCATATTATTATGGATGGGATTTTTTTTGGATGTCAAAAAAAGATGTTGCCGTAAATGTTTGCGGTTAACATTATTTTAAATACTTTTAGTGAATTATTAATTAAAATTTATCAAATTATGAGAAGAAGTACTATTATTGGGTGTCTTATCGGTTTGCTCGCGCTCACGATGAATGCTCAAGAAACTAAAAGCTCTACAACGAAGTCCAATACGACGACGGTGGAGATGCAGAAAAAGCCCACCGCCTCCATGCAGGAGTTGTTGGCGAGGTATTCCAATATGGGAAGCCAAATCGGTTCTATTTCAGATTATTTCACAAAAGAGGAACAGCAGATGTTGCATTCCTATTTTAACAACCAAAAGCCTGCAAATTCCAATCAGGTTGTGAAAGGTGTTAGTAATAAAAATAGTGCAAAACCTATATCAGCCGCTGATTTCAATGGTGGTGCAAATAGGACATACACTCCTTTGTTTGTTGCCCCTTCCAATAAAAATAGTTCTGAAGACTTGGGCGGAAATCTTGCGCCAAAGGCTATGCAATATATTTATTCGAACCCGTTTATCTACGGTTCGAGAGATTCTGGGTTGGAAAACAAACAACAAACAGCATCTTTGGAAGAATTGTTGGTAAGACTTCAAGCTGGCGGAAATCAAACTATGCTAGATTTACAGCAATTTACTCTTGCTGAAAGAGAGGTTTTGAGCGCGTATTTTAGAACTCAAAACAATAACAACAGATCTCCACAGGCAACCCTTCTTACTGAAGGATTCGATGATATTACCACTTTACCGGGAGCTGGCTATAGCTTTGTAAACGTGAGTGATATTGTTGGTCTTACAAACTGGTTTCAAGGAAATAATACTGTTTTTCCAGCACAATCTGGAGGGGCTACGTCTTATATAGGTGCCAATTATAATAGTACAGCAGGTAGCGTAATCAATAATTTTATGATTACACCCGTGCTAAACTTAGAAAATGGGGATGAAATTAAATTTTGGACCCGTAGTCCTACCGGTAGTACTTTTCCCGATAGACTGGAAGTTCGTTTAGATCCTACTGGAGCTAACACAAACCCAACAGGTCCAACAAGTGTAGGTTCTTATACCGAATTATTACTGGAAATAAACCCTACATTAACCATAGGTGGTTACCCTGGTGTTTGGACCGAGTTCACGGCCACCGTTTCTGGGCTTACAGGTGCCGTTAACACAAGGGTTGCTTTTAGATATTGGGTTACCAATGGAGGACCTTCTGGAAGTAATTCAGATTATATTGGTATAGACACTTTGACCATAGAGGAAGGAACCGGCGGTGGCGGCGGTGGCGGATGTACCGCGGGTGTTTATACAACTCGTGCTGCTTTTGACACTGAGACAGGACCTATCAACCTAGAAGATTTTGCTGGGGGCCCTTCAACTATTCAACAATGTGGACTAGTAATTAGTAATACAGGTGAATCTTGTTTTCCAGCTGGAGAAATTTTACCTGGTATTGAGATAACAGCAAACAATTCTGCTGGGGGTCAAACAGTTTACGTTGATCCTGCCGATGGATTTGGAAATTCAGTACCAATTGTTGGGTCTAATACTTTTGTTGACTACACGATAATCAATTTTCCAAACAATGATGTAAATTCATTTGGTTTTGACCTAATTACTTTATTAGGTACTGGTCCTGTTCAAGTTAGAATTTTCGGAACTGGGGGATTAATTGATACCCAAACAGTTACTTCTACAAATCCAGAATCTTTTTGGGGTTATATTGCTACTGAAACCATTGTTAGAGTTGAATTAGAAGATTTAACTGGAGTTAATATTGAGGGAATTGGAATGCTTGCTTTTGGACAATGTTCAGGCGGTGGCGGCGGTGGCTCGGCTTGTAGCCAGGCCAACCCAGGCAATGCTTTCGAGAACGCATTTTTTAGTTCTACGGGGCCTACAGCGCCCGCGCAGGTAATTTCTGCAGACATAACAGTGCCAGCGGGTACAGATTTCAGCTTCGAAAACATCGCAGCGAATATTTGGACTACAGGTGGCCAGACTGTTGTTTCAGCAGATATAATTGTTTATAATGACAATGCTGGATTACCAGATACTGGTTCAATTGTAAGCACCCAACTTGGTGTTGTGCCAACTTCACAGACTTCACTTGGTTCGGCCTTTGGTTTTGATATTTATAATGAATCATTTGATTTAGCTCCCGTTGCATTGGCTGGTCAAGCCGGGGTAGCAACAACTTATTGGGTAAGTATTTACCTAACAGTTACCACAGGTGCCGAAGGATTGTGGGAAGCCACTTCAGTAAGTATTGCAGGTAATCAGGGTGCATTCTCTTTAGACAATGGGGCCACTTGGAATACTATAGGTGGTTATGATCTAGTTTATACCTTTAGTGGGCAATGTACGCCTATCGGCGGCGGCGGCGGTGTTCTTGACACAGCTTACGGAATCAACAATAGTAACTTGGAGCTTATAGGTTTCCCAGTTTCAGATCCATCAACCGTTGAGGTATTTGGTAGCTCACCAGTTACCGTAAACTTTGAAAATGCTGGAGCCATAGATCCCGCAAATCCAACAACTGGCTATGTGCTTGACAATTTGGGAGCGTTCTATAGTTTTGATGTTGCCTCAGGTTTCTATACTTCATTGGGTACAATCAGTGGAGAATGGCTCGGAATGGAGTATGACCAAACTTCGGGCATTTTATATGCTATTTCGCTTACAAACCTCTATACTATTGATCCAATTGGGGTTTCTGCCACATTAGTGGGTCCATTGGGCCTTACTGGCGGAGCGCTTCCAATTGCTCTTGCTATTGATGGTGCAGGTGTAGGTTATACTTACGATTTGGTTGACGATAATCTATATAGTATTAATATGGCTACTGGAGCTACTACGCTTGTAGGCAATATTGGTTTTGATGCCAATTTTGGACAAGGAATGTGTTATGACGCCCTTACCGATACCGTGTACATGGCTGCTTTCAACAATGGTTCTTTTGCTGGCGAATGGAGATCAGTAAATACAACAACTGGTGCGAGTACCTTAATAGGACCTATTGTTACAACTGCTGGTATTACCCAGGTAGCTTGGGTTTCTATAGGAGAAACACTTCCTCCTCCAGCATGTCCTGAGCCAACGAACCTAACGGTTTCGAATATTACATCTACTACTGCAGATCTTTCGTGGACTGCAGAGCCAAACGCAAGCAGTGGATATATCTGGTATGTTTTCAATCAAGGTGCAAACCCAATTACCGATCCTCCAGTGGCAACAGGAACAACTCCTGCTGGCACAACCACTGCAACAGCTACAGGTTTATCCGGTGGATTTAATTATGACTTCTATGTAGTAGCAGATTGTACTGCGGATGGGTTGAGCCAATTGGCGGGTCCCATTAATTTCGCAACTCCACCAGCATGTGGCGGTAAATTCTATGATACCGGTGGTCCAGGCGGAGATTATCAAAACAATGAAAATGTTACCACTACCATTCCCCCAGCAAATTCGGGCGATAAAGTAACAGTAACTTTCACTGCCTTTAATGTAGAGGCAACTTGGGATGCACTTTACGTGTACGACGGTCCAAATGCTTCCTCACCAATAATCTCTAGTGGAAATCCACCGACCAATAGTGGCTTCCCTGCAGGTGGTTATTATGGAACAACTAATCCTGGTCCATTTACATCTACCCACGCAAGTGGTGCACTTACATTTGTATTTATGAGTGACGCTTCCGTTCCGAAATCTGGATGGGAGGCAGACGTTACTTGTGCTCCAACGCCTCCACCTAACGATATGATCGTGAATTCAATAGACGTGGATGAAATAGGGTTCCCTTATACTGATCCTGCGGTTAACATGCCTGCTGCAACTACAGAAAACGGTAACCCAGCGGGTTGCGATCTTACTGGTGCAAACGGTGTTTGGTACAACTTTGTTCCTTTTGGTGATGGTACGGCCAATGCAATGATAGTAACCCCTGGCGGTGCCAGTTCTGTTACCTTCTATACCGCACCGAGCGAGAACGCTACGGAAACAGACCTTACCCTTGTGCCA
>JAENXC010000061.1 GCA_016649715.1 Flavobacteriaceae bacterium
CCGTTCTGAAAATCCATTGTTTTTTGAAGTCAATTTACTGCTTTTTATTCAATAGTTCACTGAACCCCTGAAACGAATTGTAATAAAATCCATGCGCAATAATCATTGTCTGTATGAAACCTTAACTCCGCAAAAGAAAAGTAATAAAAATCGGGAAGCCCTGTAAAATCAAGCCTTACAAAGCTTGCCCGATTGATTATTTTTCACTTATTTAGGTGAAAAACATCGTTGCGGATGAAAATTACATATTCTTCAGAAAATATCAACTCTTTTGGCGGAATAAATTTCGCTGATCATATTGTAAAAAATGCCTCGGTTTATAAAACTATCGACCAAACACTTGGCGGGCGTGGGTTAAAAGCAGAATATTCTTACAGTGATCTGATCCGGTCATACCTGTTAATGGTGCTTTGCGGTGGCGAATGTGCCGAAGACATTACAGAACATCTGCGTTCGGAACTGGCTCATGTCAAAGGGTTTGAAGTGTGTTCTGCCGATACTTTGCTGCGGATGCAAAAAGAACTTGCCACAAAAAAGGAAACAACCGTTTCAAAGACTGGCATTGCACATGATTTCAATATCAACATGGACATGAATAAATTGTTGGTCAAGTTGGCGGTTCAAACAGGCCAGCTATCGCCAAAAAAAGACAATTATATTTTTGACTATGACAACCAGTTTATCCCTACCGACAAGTATGATTCGAAACGGAGCTACAAACATGCCGACGGGTATTTTCCCGGTATAGCTTCAATAGGTAATTTCCCCGTTTACATTGAAAACCGCAATGGCAACAGCAACGTGAAATACAAGCAGGACGAAACCTTGAAAAGAGCTTATGAGGTACTGGGCGAAAATGAGATCAAAGTGAAGCACAGCCGGATGGACTGTGGATCGTTCGATCAAAGCGTTGTTCCGGTAGTTGAAGCCAACAGTACCTATTTCTACATCAGGGCACAACGGTGTGCGAGCCTTTACGACATGGTGAAGGATATAACTTATTGGAAAACAGAAATAATTGGGTTCAAAGAATATCAGGTGACATCCATTGAATACGCTCCATTTGGTTGGGACAAAACCTACCGCTACGTGATAACCAGGGAAAAGAAAGCCGATAAACAGGGCGACCTGTTCTTCGGCGACGATTTCTCTTACAGGGCAATAATGACAAATAACCGTGAGATAACCGATCTTGAAGTAGTTGAATTCTATAACGACAGGGGCGAGGGCGAACGGCTATTTGACGAGATGAACAACGATTTTCTTTGGAAAAAAATGCCATTCTCTTTCCTGCATGAAAACACCGTGTTTCTTGTTATGATGGCAATCTGCCGAAACCTTTACCACTTTTTAACCGATTTAATCAGCAAAAAAGTGGATTTTATCAAACCAAACTTCAGGTTGAAGAAATTTATTTTCCGGTTCATGGTTGTCCCCTCTAAATGGATAACCCAGGGGCGACAACAAATCCTAAAGCTATTTTCAGTCAAAAAATACCACCTGTTATTGGGGTAAAGGCTAAAATATTTTCAATGTCGATGGGATAAGTGTGTTTGCTGCATAAGTGCAACTTATTGATATACAGCAAATATATAAAATCCAAGATATTTTTTCGTATTTTTCAAAGAGAAAAACTGTTGATAAACTTGCTATCTGTAACAGTCTCCCTAAGCAAAGCCTCAAAAGAAAAAAGTACAACCTAAAAACTGAAATTGAAGTGTGGAAAATCAAATTTTAAGGTACCCAAA
>JAENXC010000029.1 GCA_016649715.1 Flavobacteriaceae bacterium
GAATGAGGAAACCGATACCTAACAATTAAGGTGGTTATAGCGACGGGGCTCACCTCTTACCTTTCCGAACAGAGAAGTTAAGCCCGTTTGCGCCGATGGTACTGCACTCGTGGGAGAGTAGGTCGCCGCCTTCCTTTAAAGACTCAATCAATTATTTGGTTGGGTCTTTTTTTTTGGACAGACCAAGGCCATAATGGAATAGCGCAATGCTTTATCGCCCCGGCCGTTTCCATATCTAAAGCGCCTTCCTTTAAGACCCCTTCATTGTAAGATGAAGGGTTTTTTTATGGGTTAATGTGAAAAGGTTTCGATTATTTCCGGAATAGTAATCCGGAGGAGGTAAAGGGAACTATCAAAAAATTGATTTCATAACAGTGTTTATCCCCTTAAAACAAAGATAAATGGCACCAGCACCGGCAATTATTCCGAAGAAAAGGAACACGAAGAACATAAATGTTTCTTTGTTAAGAAAAGACAAGGTTAGTAAATAAGGGCATAAAAAAAGCAATGGCAACGCAAAAGCCATAAATTTTAGGCCCTTTTTCAATAAATCAAAATCTGTGTGTTCTCTACCCATTTTGAAAATTATTTATAGCGTTCCGAACATTTTTATGTTTTTCCAAAAGCGCTTGTGCTTCTTTTTCTGAAACATTCAACTCGGTCATTATCATTCGTACGCCACGATCAACGAGCTTGTTGTTGCTCAACTGCATATCTACCATTTTGTTTCCCTTTACTCTGCCTAATTGAATCATCGCAGTTGTAGATATCATATTTAAAACCAGTTTTTGAGCCGTACCAGCTTTCATTCGCGAACTGCCCGTGACGAATTCAGGACCCACGATTACAACTACTGGAAACTTCGCAGTAATAGCCAACGGACTTCCTTCATTACAAGTTATGCAAGCTGTTGGAATATTTTTCTCATTACACTTCTTCAACGCTCCAATTACGTAGGGAGTAGTACCCGAAGCCGCAATGCCAATAACGATATCTTTTTCTGAAATGTTTTCTTTCTGTAGATCTTCCCAGCCTTGATTTTCGGAATCTTCAGCAAATTCAACTGCTTTGCGGATGGCTGTGTCGCCGCCAGCAATCAAACCAATAACCAAATCGTGTGGAACACCAAAGGTGGGCGGACACTCACTGGCATCCACTATTCCCAAACGACCGCTCGTGCCTGCACCAATGTAGAACAATCTTCCGCCAGCTTTTAGTTTTTCAACTACTTTTTCGGTAAGCTTTTCAATCTGCGGAAGTGATTTTTCAACTGAAAAAGCAACGGTCTTGTCTTCGTTATTGATATTTTGAAGCAATTCGGAAACGCTCATCTTTTCCAAATGATTGTATTTTGAATCGGTTTCGGTTGTTTTTATAAAACTCATCTTCAAATTTACGACTAAAAAATTATTTTTATTGAACGGTATAATTAAGTGTTGAAATTTCTGAAATTCTGAAATAACCCAACGGATAGTTATCAGGATTCGTTTGGTTCACAATATTGCCACGAACGGTTGCTGGTTGTGTTTCAAAAGGGCCGCCCCCTTGGTCGCTGGTTTGTTGTAAAAGGATATACATAAAGTTATAATACGCTTCGCTTACGCCGTAAATATTGAATTGTACCTCGTCTCCGGGCGCTAGATCTTTCACTAAATAATATCCAAAAATAGTGTTTCCATCGAAAAATTCATCGTTATAAACATCAAGAACGTCGCCTCTTTCTGAAAGTCCTTCAAAAAAGTAAAAGTTTCTTTCCCCAGCAGGGTCTGTAAAAAATGCCTTCAATTCAATATCTTTTCCAGTAAAACCTCCATCATCGCGTTGCTCAACATATTCCAAAGGAGCAACCGTGTAAAGCGTTTCAGTTGCGGTATAGGTTTCGTCTTTGTAAATTATTTTCAACGTATAATTTAAGTTGGGTTGAAGAGCAATGTTTGACAGATAAACACCATCTTGGGTATAATTGAAAATGTACACAACACTATTTTCATCCGTACCGGTAACTTCTGCATCGGTAACGAAAGGCACATTATTGTCAAAAAAAGGAGCAGTTGTTGTTAAACGGACCGTCGAACTCGTATTGCCATTTTCCCAAACGTTTAGATTTGCCTCTGCCACAAGCCTTGGTGGAGCGTTGTTGAGCTCAACATCAATCACATCTTCACAAGAGCTTAGCATTCCAAAGAAAATCACCATTAAAAATAACTTTTTCATCTGTATTTTATATTTGATAAAGCGGAAGACCTGCCTACCTGCGTTAAGCAGGCAGGTGGAATGCCCAGATTATTCATCCTCAGTTGGATTAAAATTTGATAATGGGCATTTCATACGCTTAAAATTTAAAATTATAGGTTACCGAAGGAATTATACCAAAAATGGAAAGTCGAACGGCTTCGTTTTGGCCAATGTCCGTATTTTCCCTGAAACTAATTGAAGCAGCATTTTTACGGTTGTAAGCGTTGTAAATACTGAAAACCCATTCGCCTTTCCAGTGTTTGGTGCTTTCGGGTTTGGGAGTCCAAGTGGCTGAAAAGTCCAAACGGTTATAGGAAGAAAGCCTGCTGCTGTTGCGGGCTTCATAAACTGGAACTACCACGCCGTTGTATTCATATTGCCCTTCGGGATAGGTGGTTGGTATGCCGGTTTGGAATATGAAATTGGTCCCAAACGACCATTTTTTTGAGAGCTCGTATTGCCCAGTAACTGAAATATCGTGCGTTTTGTCCCAGGGCGAATTGTACCATTCACTGTTGTTTATTCCACTTTCATTTGGCGTTCTTCCGGGCGTGCGCTGTTCACTTTTTGAAAGTGTATAGGCAATCCAGCCTTGCAATTTTCCTGTATTTTTTTTGAGAAGCATTTCTAGCCCATAAGCTCTTGCCTCACCATTCAACAGAATTTGTTCCACGGCGTCGTTGGCAATTAAATCTGCATCATCCACATAATCCAATCGGTTTTTCACTTTTTTGTAAAAGGTTTCCACTTCCAAAGAATAGTTTTCAAAATTCCTGAAATACCCTACTGCTACTTGGTCCGCCAATTGCGGTTCAATATATTTTCCGCTGGGCGCATAAATATCAAAAGGCGTGGGCGAAGTGGTGTTGCTTATTAAGTGAATGTACTGCGTCATTCTATTATAACTGGCTTTTATGGACGAATCATCATTCAATAAATACGAAATCGAAAAACGGGGCTCTAAATTGGCGAAGGATTTAATGGTTTCACTTCGGCCGAAAGAAACGGTATCAATGGGTTTTGCTTTCTGATAAATATTTAAACTTTGATTGTAAACAATGGGATTGTCGTTTTCATATAAAAATAATTGATCTTGCCCTAAACGGTTGAAAGTGGATAAACGAAGTCCGGCCTGGACTGAGATTTTATCGGAAACCTCAATTTCGGTATCTAAGTATGCTGCGTTTTCCCAAGCGTATTTGTCGGTCAGCTTAAAGGGATTAATCCCTGAATCTTCGGAAGTTGGCGATACATCGCCAGGATTGAATTTGTAATAAATACTGTTTATTCCATAACGTAAATCAATGTTGTTTGAAATGTAGTGGGTGAAATCATACTTCAAATTAAAATTTCTGATCCCGCTATCAAAATCGAATTCAACAAATTTCAACTTCAAACCGTAGTAGTAATCTGAATAAATCAGCGAGAGGTTTGAAAATAATTTATCCGAAAAAAGATGGTTCCAACGAAGGTTTAAAGTTGTGTTTCCAAAGCTATTCGCGAAGCTATCAGAGATTTCAAAAACATCTCTTCCGAAGTAACCCGATAAAAAGAGACGGTTGTTTTCGTTAAGATTGTAGCTGAGTTTGGTGTTCAAATCATAAAAATAGGCAACGTTGTTGTTATTAAAAAGCGGAAGGAATAAATGCGCATAACTACTGCGACCACCAATCAAAAATGAAGCTACCTCTTTTTTAATTGGACCTTCCAAAAGCAAACGACTGGCTACCAAACCAATTCCACCGCTGGCGTGATATTCCCGCTTGTTTCCGTCTTTTTGATAAATGTCCAAAACCGAAGAAATGCGTCCGCCGTAACGTGCGGGGATTCCGCCTTTGTAAAGCGTCAAATCTTTTATGGCATCTGGATTAAAAACCGAAAAGAAGCCAAACAAATGCGAAGAATTATAGAGTGTGGCCTCATCCAACAAAATCAAGTTTTGATCTGCAGCACCGCCCCGAACATTAAAACCACTGGCACCTTCACCGGCACTTGAAACCCCGGGAAGTAGCGTTATTGCTTTAATAACATCTATCTCGCCTAAAACCACAGGTATTTTTTTTATAGTGTTTGTGGAAAGCTTGTTGGTGCTCATCTGCGAACTGCGGATGTTGAGTTTTTCGCCGTCGGCTTCAATAACCACCTCGTCCAAACTTTCGGTATCGGTGGTTAACGCAATATCTTTCTTCACATTTTCGGAAAGGGAAATCTGAATTTTTTGAGCGGCAAACCCAATGCTGCTGTATAAAATTTCGTAATCGCCTTTTGGAAGTGTGATGGAATAATAACCGTACTGGTTCGTAACCGTTCCAGTTTGTAGTGAGGGAATAATAACGTTCACTCCGTAAAGAGTTTCGCCAGTATCCGCTTCGGAAAGTGTCCCGCTGATTGTGAATTTTTCTTGGGCGAAAGTGGCAATGCTTCCGAAGAAAAGTAGAAAAGTGAGTATTTTTTTCAAATGTTTTTTCGTTAGGTATAAAAAAACCTCCAGCAATGCTGAAGGTTTATGAAACGTTTTTGGGTTTACTTTATTTCCGCGGCGGCGGACAAGTTCGCCAGTATATTATTAAAAGTTTTACTCGGTCGCATTGCTTCAACCACCAACTTCTCCGAGGGTTTGTAATAGCCACCAATATCTACAGAATGACCTTGCACCACTATCAATTCATTATTTATTTTGGCTTCGTTCACTTTCAATTCTTTTGCGATTGGAGTGAATATTTTTTTCAAATCCTTGTCTTTTTCTTGCTTTGAAAGCGCTTCCGCCCAATACATCGCTAAATAGAAATGGCTACCGCGGTTGTCAATTTCATTAACTTTCCGCGAAGGCGATTTGCTGTTGTCGAGATATTTTTCCGTGGCTTCATCCAAAGCATCTGCTAAAATGAGCGCTTTCGGATTGCTGTATTTGGTTCCCAAATATTCCAAAGAAACCGCTAAAGCTAAAAATTCGCCCAAAGAGTCCCAACGCAAATGGTTTTCTTCCAGAAACTGCTCAACGTGTTTTGGGGCGCAACCTCCGGCGCCGGTTTCAAACAGACCGCCACCGTTCATCAATGGCACGATGGAAAGCATTTTTGCGCTCGTACCCAATTCCAAAATAGGGAAGAGGTCGGTCAAATAATCCCGTAGCACATTTCCAGTTACCGAAATAGTGTCTTTTCCGGCTTTTACGCGTTCCAATGTATATTCGGTAGCTTTTTCTGGGGAAAGAATTTTTATGTCCAACCTATCAGTATCGTGTTCGGGAAGATATTTTTTTACTTTTTTGATGAGTTCCACATCGTGTGCACGGTTTTCATCCAACCAAAAAACTGTTGGGTTTCCGGTTGCGCGGGCGCGTTCCACAGCCAGTTTTACCCAATCTTGAATGGGTAAGTCTTTCACTTGGCACATTCTCCAAATATCGCCTTTACCAACATTATGCTCTATGATTACTTTTCCGGAAGCATCCAAAACCTGAGCTTTCCCGTCAGCTGAAATTTCAAAAGTTTTATCGTGGCTACCGTATTCTTCTGCTTTTTGTGCCATCAAACCAACGTTTGGCACTGTTCCCATCGTGGTGGGATCAAAGGCTCCGTGTTTTTTGCAGAATTCAATCGTGGTTTCGTAAATGCCCGCATAACTACTATCGGGAATGACGGCTTTGGTGTCGTGACTTTTTCCGTCCGCTCCCCACATTTGACCTGAATTGCGAATCATCGCAGGCATAGATGCATCCACAATTACGTCACTTGGGACGTGAAGATTTGTAATGCCTTTACCGCTGTTAACCATTGCTAAATCTGCGTTTTTAGCTATTATTTTTTTAATATCTTGAAGAATTGCGTCTCTTTCATATTCGTTCAATTCGGAGAGCTTGTTTTCCAAATCTCCCAAACCATTATTGGCATCCACACCTAATTTTTTAAAAGTATCTGCGTATTTTTTGAACAAATCCTTAAAATAAACCTTTACTACATAACCGAAAATAATTGGGTCGCTCACTTTCATCATCGTAGCTTTCAGATGTACTGAGAACAATACATTTTTTTCTTTGGCATCATTCATTTGTTCTTCCAAAAAGGAAATCAATGCTTTTTTGCTCAAAACCGTAGCGTCAATGATTTCGTTTTTTAAAACCTTCAGGTTGTCTTTTAAAACGGTTTTGTTTCCATCGTTTTCAATTAAAACAATACTTAAAGTATCTTCTGAAGCCATTGTTAACGATTTTTCATTGTGAAAGAAATCACCGTGCTGCATTGTGGAAACGTGGCTTTTGCTGTCACTGCTCCAAGAGCCCATACTATGTGGATGTTTTTTGGCGAAGTTTTTCACGGCTTTTGGCGCGCGGCGGTCACTATTCCCTTCGCGAAGCACCGGATTTACAGCACTTCCTTTTATTTTATCATACTTAACTTTTATTTTTTTTTCTTCGGAATTTTTTGGGTCTTCCGGATAATCGGGAATTCCGAAACCCTTTTTTTGAAGTTCAGCAATAGCTTCGTTCAATTGCGGTAGAGAGGCGCTAATATTGGGAAGTTTAATAATGTTTGCTTCCGGAGTTTTGGCAAGTGCACCCAACTCCGCTAAATCGTCGTTTACGCGCTGATCCTCTTTTAGAAACTCAGAGAAAGCGCCCAAGATACGCGCTGCTAGTGAAATATCACGGCTTTCAAGTTTTATGTTTGCCGGTAAAGTGAAAGCTTCTACAATTGGTAAAAAGGAGTGGGTTGCCAATGCTGGGGCCTCATCGGTTTTGGTGTATATAATTTTGGAGGATTTTGTCATTGAAATGTTTTTTGGGAATAAAAAAATTGAATTCTTAAAGAATGCAAATGTAACGATTTGGAGGGGCTTTTGAAAGAAGGTTTATGAGTTTAAAAGTTTAAAAGACGAGAAGATGAGAAGTTGGGTGGTTTTGCCAAAAATACACGAATAATTATTCACTAATATCCCTGGATTCGTGGCTAACAACAATAATTTATAAAACAAGAAAAGCCATATCACTGTATAAATACATTGTGATATGGCTCCTTGTAAAGTAAACTTTTACCGACCAATGCACCGAAGTGAATTCTGGGCAAGTTTATTATACCCTTGCGGTCGTTGCTTACTTACACGGGTTTCGTTTTTGCAATTTCCATCTTCCGTGAGGTTGACGCCATTTTCAAAAACTGACCCAAAAACTTTTTCCGATCTCAGCACTAATAATCTAAAGATCGTGAGTACCTCAAGCAATCAAAAAAAGCTTAATAAAGTAAATTCTATCTAATTTTTAAATCTGGAAACTAACAATCTTGCGAGCGTTAGCTTCGTGAACAATTTAGAAATATAGTGTAAAAGAACGTTACTTTAGTTTATCAATTTAGTTGTTACACCATTTTGATACTGCTAATATAGAATAGAAAAATAGATATGCAACAATTTGTAACCCTTTAAAAATCCACAGTTTGCAAACATCGCTTATCAACAATTGTTCATAAAAAAAGCCCTGTAAAAACAGGGCTTGTGATAGTTTTCAACAAAGAATAAACTACATGCGTTTTTCTTTGATACGGGCTTTTTTACCGGTAAGACCTCTAAAGTAGTAAATACGAGCTCTGCGCACGCTACCTTTTTTGTTGATCTCAATTTTTTGAAGAGCTGGCATATTAAGTGGGAAGATACGTTCCACACCAACAGTACCACTCATTTTACGTATTGTAAAAGTTTTGGTAATACCTGTTCCTTTAACTTGGATTACAACACCTCTAAAGAACTGGGTTCTTGTTTTTTCTCCTTCACGGATTTCATAGTAAACTGTAATAGTATCACCGGCTCCGAAATCAGGAAATTCTTTTTTTGTAACAAATTCGTCTTGTACAAATTTTATTAACGCTTCCATTTTGTTAATTTGATAAGGTTTAAATTAAAACAACTTTCACGGTTTTCGCCAGAGGTTGGATTAAGTGGGTGCAAAAGTAAACAATTAATCTGATGAAACAAGTTTTAATTTCTGATTTTTGTCTTGCAAAAGCTTGTGTTTATTTGGAATCGGAGATCCATTTATTAATTTTATTCTCAAGCAATTGCAAAGGCACACAACCTGTTTCCAAAACTTGATTGTGGAATTCGCCAATCTTGAATTTTTCGCCTAATTCTTTTTCAGCCTTGTGACGAAGTTCTAAAATCTTTAATTGACCAATTTTATAAGATAATGCCTGTCCGGGATTTGCCATGTAGCGTTCAATTTCTGAAATAATTCCGGCTTCCGGTTCAGCTTCGTTTTCCAAACAATATTTAATTGCCTGCTCGCGCGTCCAACCTTTGGAGTGCATTCCAGTATCGACCACCAAACGGACGGCACGGTGCATTTCGGCACCCAACATTCCGAAGAATTGGTACGGATCGGTGTAAAGTCCAAGTTCTTTCCCCAGTGATTCACAATAGAGTGCCCAACCTTCACCGTAACCGCTATAAAAGAGGGTTTTGCGGAACATTGGCAATTCGTCATTTTCCTGTGTTAATGAAATTTGATAATGATGGCCAGGGATGGCTTCATGCAAAAATAGCGATTCATCGCTGTACACATTGTATTCCGAAGCATTTGGGATTGGAACGTAAAAAATCCCCGGCCGCGTGCCGTCTAAACTTCCCGGATTGTATTCGGCACTTGCAGAATTTTCGCGAAACTTTTCCGTCTGTTTTACTTCAAAAGCAGTTTTCGGTTTTTTGTCGAAAAGCACTTCTAATTTTGGTTTCATTGTGTCGTATATAGCGTAGAAATGATCGATAATTTGTTGCGGCTCTGTGTATGGCATCAACTCTTTATTGGTGCGGACAAAATTGAAGAACGCTTTTAAATCGCCTTTAAAACCAATCTGCTCTTTCACTTTTTCCATTTCAGAGGAAATGCGCGCCACTTCGCTTAAACCTAATTGGTGGATTTCATCGGAGGTCATTTCAGTAGTGGTGTACAGTTTTATTTGGTGTTTGTAATACGCCTCTCCGTTGGGAGTGTCTGCGATTCCAGTGGTTGTTCTTCCAGCCTTTAAATATTCGCCAGCCATAAAATCGTGAAGACTTTGGTAGGCGGGAATTATTTTTTCTGAGACCATTTTTGAATAGGCTTCGGTAAGTTGTTTTTTATCTACTTCTGAAAAATTCTCTGGAAAATTTTTTACGGGTGAAAAGAAAAGATTTTTGTCCAAATTAGATTCAGTCATCGCTTTCAACTGCGGAACTACTTTCATAATTAACGACTTTGGAAGCACGTAACCCGCTGCCATTCCTTCCTTCATTCTGCTTTCGGCAGATTTCAACCAAACTGCAAAACCGTCAACACGTTTCAACCAATTGTTATAATCTTCCACGGTTTTGAATGGTTGTGCACTACTGCCGCTTGCCAATTGACCCATCATTAAATTTACGGACCACATTTGGTCCATTGGAAAATACAGGCTGTTTTTAAAAGAAAGTGTTTCCAAATTGATGTTGCATTCCCAAAGCAGGATGTCTTTGCTCATCTTTTCTGTTTCGCTTAAAGTGGTATCGTCAAACTTAGAAACTTGTTCTTTATAGTTTGTGTAATAATTTTTCAGTTCAGAAACATATTCGTCTGAAAGGAAATTCGGGAAGCTATCATTGTAGCGTGTATCACCTGAAAATGTTGCGGTTAGTGGGTTCAGTTTTAAACCTTCTTGGTAATAATTGTCGAGCATTTTATTGAAATCTGTACTCACGATAGTATCGGTTTTGGCGTTCTCTTTTTCTTTTGATTCGTTTTTGCATGCAGCGAAAAGAATGACCGCAAGCAGCATCGTTATAATTTGTTTGGTCTTCATTTTATATTTGTTTTAGTTGAATTTTTTCTAAGTCGTGCTCGTAAAGACGAATTATTCTAATAAATCCGGTCTGCGTTCCTTTGTGCGCTTATAAGCCTGATCTTCCCGCCATTCTTCAATTTTTGCGGTATTACCACTTGTGAGAATTTCTGGAACAGCCCATCCTTTATATTCTGCAGGGCGAGTATAAATGGGTGGTGCTAATAAATTATCTTGAAATGAATCTGTCAACGCGCTGGTTTCATTGCCCAAAACTCCGGGAATTAAACGGATTATGGCATCGCAAACAAGAGCTGCCGCAAGTTCGCCGCCGCTCAGAACGAAATCGCCCACTGAAATTTCTCTAGTGATGAAATGGTCGCGTACGCGCTGGTCCACACCTTTATAATGCCCACAGAGAATAATGAGGTTTTCTTTCAGCGAAAGTTCATTGGCGGTGTGTTGGTTGAAAGTTTTGCCGTCGGGGGTCATGTAGATTATTTCGTCGTAATCCCTTTCGGCTTTTAATTTTGAAATACATTTATCGATGGGTTCAATCATCATCACCATTCCCGCGCCGCCGCCAAATTGGTAATCGTCTATTTGTTTGTAGGCGTTGGTGGAATAATCACGGAGGTTGTGGGTGTGTACTTCCACGTGGCCTTTTTCAATGGCGCGTTTTAATATTGAAACCTCAAAAGGACTTTGAAGTAATTCGGGGAGAACTGTGATTATATCAATTCGCATTATATCAATTCTTTTTTCATTTTGCAGAGGTCAATAGAACCTTTAGAGCGTTCTAAAACGCCTTTGTCCAAAGTGTCCAAAGCGCCGTTTTTAATGTCTTCATTGGCTCCGTTGAGAAGTTCTTCCAGTTTGGTGAGATTGAAATTTGAAATGTAAAAATAAGCTAAATGTAGCAGATTATACTTCCCAAGTATAATGATTTACGTGAATATCTTTTTTCCAACCTAACTTTTTGTAAAGCGTTAGGGCGGGATTGTCTAAAGCAGTTTCAAGGGTGAGCCCTTTGCTGCCATTGTCTATAGCAAATTGCTTTGCGTGTTTCATAAGTGCTTCACCTACTCCTTTTTTTCGTGCATCGGAAGCTACAAATAAGTCGTTCAAAATATAGATGCGTTGCATGGAAACTGAAGAAAAACTAGGATAAAGTTGCGTAAAACCCAATCCTTTTTCAGAAGCATCCAAGCATAGGATGATTGCGGAATCGTTTTTTATAAATCTTTCTTTTAAAAAATTTCTGGCTGCATCAGGGTTTGACGGTTGTTTGTAAAAAACACGGTAGCTATCAAACAAAGGGACGAGTTGTTCAAGATTTTCAATGGTGGCGGTGATAATTTTCATAGAGAAATAAAATATAGATTACCCTTTCTTTGGTTCCTGCTCTTTTCGGCGTGCTTCGCGTTCTTTTTTGCGGAGTTCGCGTTTTTCTTTCCGTGTAATTTCACCTTTTTTAAAGGCGTCTTTATAATTGATATCATTGTCCACTTCGCCTTTAAATGCTTTGATCCAGGCGTTTTCAAATATGTTTAAAACTGTAGGCCAAACGCCAGCTTCCACATTGTTCAAATCTCCCTCAAAGGGAACTTTGGTGGCCAAGGTATCAGTCCCTTGGTTTTTTAGTACAAATTTGAAGAAACCTACAAAGCCTTCCCATAAAACTTCCAGAAAACTATCATCTTTTCCTATCAATTTAGTGTCGGTCAAGAGCGGTTTTACATAGCCCACCAAGTGGCCATTTGCAATGGCAATTTCACTATAAATCCCAAAGGTGCCATTGTCAAAATCGAGGCCTGCGTAATAGTTTGTGAAATCATTCAGGGCGGTGACATCAGCATTTTCGAGTGAAAAGGACAGGTCCATATCTGGTATTTCCTTAACCAAATTCATATTTCCTTCCAGTGCAACTTTTCCATTTCCTATTGAAACGCCGCTGGCCCGAATGGGCGATGGCAGTATTCGTCCTTTTTCTACAACGTTTCGCAGGTTATCAGCGGTTAGTTCCAGTTTGTTTATTTGTAAATCTATATTGGGTTCTGCTGATAGTTGCAGGAAAGCCAGTTTGCCGTTGTGAACTTCAAAATGGTTGATGTCTATGGGAACAATGTCTGTGAGCGCTTTTGTCCAATCGTCCACATTGGCATCGCCATCTTCTTTTTTTTGGTCTTCAAAAACATAAATAACTTCGGGGGCGGTCATTATTATTTCGCTCACAATTTTACCTTTGAAAAGTGATTTCCATTCAATTGAAATATCGCTTTCGGGAAAACTTAAAAATGGAACTTGGGATGCGGCAGTTCCCTTGTTCAAATACATTCCGTTAATTACATACGCCCCGCGAATAAGGGAAATATCAATATCATCTACTTGTCCGTAATATCCGGGAATGTCTGCCAATACTTTGTTTACGTAATTTTTCACCAAAGTGGGAAGGTAAAGCCGGAAGGCGATGAGCAGCACTATAATTATAATGGGAATGGTATATCGTTTCTTTTTGAAGCCCCTTCTTTTAGTTGGTTCTGACATGTTTCTGAATTGATAATTTTAACAAATTTGATTGAAACTGTGGAAATTTTCAGTTAATGAAGTCATAAAAATAAATCGTCGGTATGCAACCAACCCATGTTTTTGGAAATACAGGAAAAACACCCCCCCGTAAAAAAGGGGGATTTCCCCCTTGAAAATCAGGGTTTTCCCTCTTGACACGTATTGGTTTTTTTTTTAAAATTGCAGTAGTATTAATTTTTAAAACATGAACTCATGAGCAACACAAACCAAAATTTGCTGAACCAGACCCTTGCAGCTCTGGAAGTTACCGAAATTATGGAAGCCCTAAACACCGCAGCCGCTGCTTTACCAGACGCCACCCTTACGGATGAGCAACGCCGTACCTTAAACGCCATAAGCGTAGACAACAAGGTATTTGCCGAGGAGATGCTGGACGAGATGAACACCAACCCAAATGCAGCCGTCAACGCCACTTACAACCTGGAGTTTCTGGCAAACGACCTCCAGCTTTTTGAACAGGTAGAAAGCATTATAAGCCGCCTAATGGATATACTACAGCGGCTTGAGGACGTAAAGCGCCTTGCGGGTCACGAAGCCTATGGCATGGCTACGGCAGCCTACGGAATGCTTGAAGTTTTGGCGCGCACCGGCGTACCCGGCGCACAGGCAAGCTTTGATAGGCTGAAGGTACGCTTTGCAGGCCAAGGCCGTCCAGAAGGAACGGCAGAAACCGAATTGTAGCTACGCTTCAATTTCGGAGAAGCGGGCAGTAATGCCCGTTTTTTTGGTGGCACCCTTAAAGCTGCCAGACCACTAAAAATGGTTTTGAAACCAAAATTAATGGCATTGAAACCAAAACAATGGGTATAAAAACCAATAATAAGGGCATCTGCCCCAAAAGAAATGGGATAAAAACCAATAGTATTGGCATATAGACCAATAGTATTGGTATTTAAACCAAAATTAACGGTATGGAAACCCAAAAAAAAGGTTTGTAAACCAAAACTTTTGGCATAGTTGCCCAAAAAAGAGACTTAAACAATAAAACGGGATTATGAAAAACAAGAAGTACAAAGCAGCAACCAACGCCCCCAATGTGGGCCAACTGCTGAAAAACCATATACACAAGCACAGGTTGCGCCGCGGTGTGCTGGCCGGGCTATTGGGAAGAAGCTATAGCACTGTTTATAACTATCAGGAATCACCCAGTATGCAAACCCACATACTGTGGGAGCTAAGCACAGCGCTTACCCACAATTTTTTTATGGACCTCGCTGCCCAGCTGCCAGCAGATTTTACCACCAACGCGCCTGACGTTACCCTGCCTTTCCAGGAGCGTATTGCTGCGCTGGAGGAGGAGGCTAAGTTGATGAATGCTAAGATGGAAACGTTGGTGGCGGTGATGAAAAAATAATTGATTTTTGGATTGTTTGGTGCCATGTGTTACATTTAGCACCTAGTAACCAAAATTATATTGCGCACATGTGCGGGATAGCAGCAATACAGTTTTAAAAACATGCGTATATACGCATGTTGGCATTCATTAAAGAAAGATATGACGGAAAAAGAAATTAGGAAATATATTGACCGGCTGAATAATAAGAAAGGACAAGAATCAATTTTTACACGACCTATAAGTGAAAAAGTAGAAATAGGAAGAGTATGGAGTGAACAACCAAAAAAAAATCATAATCCTGGGAGCCCAAGTTCATATAAGTTTTTTTTTATAAAAAATGATTTAGGAATTTATGTGGGTGCAATATTAGATATGCATTCTGATTTGCATTGGTACGTCATTCCAAAAGAAAGAAAAAAAGGATTTCTAACCAAATCCCTTAAAGAAACGATTTTACCTTATCTTTTTCAAGAAAGAGACGAACAAAAGATAACCATTGGAAAAGGAATAGGGGAAAAAAATCATCAAAACTCAAAAACTGTTGCTCTAAAGCTTGGTTTTAACCCGATTGATGAACAGCAAATAGAGTTTTTATTAAAAAAGTCAGAATTTAATTTGAGTTCAAAGAAACTAAATGAAGTAAATTCTCGAATTGGAAATGAAAGAATTGAAATCCTAACAAAACGAGTGAATTATGCTTCGAAAATTTTAGAGAAAGTTAGTGATGAACTTTTAATGGCGTATGCAGATGATAAAAAGTTACTTGATATTCCAATAAAATTAGAGAGTTATTCTTATAAAATAGAAGATTTAATGTGGAAATATGAAAAATCCAAATAAAATCGAGATGTCATCACCGTGACATTTATTTTTAAACAAAAATCCTTCACTATTTTAATAAAAAATCATAAATGAAAAGACTACTACATTTAATTTTAATACTGATGTTTTTATTTTCCAGTTGTGGAAAACCAAATAAAGAAAAAAATTCTGAAAAACAAACAAAAGAAGAATTAGAAGTACAATTAAAAACTGAACAACCCACAGCAGAGAAATTGCTTAGTAATGCAAACACTTTCTTTTCGAACAAAAAATTTGAAGAAAGTAAAAAAGAGATTCGAATTTTATTAAATAAATATCCTGCGTCAAACGAAGTTTACGAAGCTAAAACATTACTTGATAAAGCTGATGTTGAATTGGATAAAATTAAAAAAGAAGAAGAAAAAACTATAGAGGAGCAGAAAAAAAAGAATAAAATCCTAATTGAGCAAGCAATAAAAAAAATGAGAATAAAAGTTGACAAGCTAGAAGATATTACTTGGTATCACGATAAAACTTCTCCTCAATACACAAATTACAATGGTTTTTTCATATACATTGGAGATAGAGGATATAACTACCCAACTTTAAGATTAAGAATTCAATATAAAGATAGTAAGTGGTTATTCATTCAAAAATATATAATATATGTGGATGGTTTAAAATATAAAACTATAGAAACTGAATACGGAGACGTTCAACGAGATAATGGTTCTGGAGGAGTTTGGGAATGGATTGATATCCCCTTTAATAATGATAGTCAGGCTACCGTAAATGATTTTGATATAATTAGAGCTATTATAGATGGAAAAGACGTGAAACTTAAACTTATAGGCAAACAATATAGCAAAGTTAAAACCATTACCCAAACACAGAAAAATGCCTTAAAAAATGTTCTCGACGTATATAAAGCACTTAAAGGAGAAAAATATTAATTTCAAAAAAATTATGAAAAAACTAATTAAACTGTCAGTATTGTTATTTGTACTCGGATTATCAAGTTGCACTAGTCCATTAAAAAAATCTGTAATTGAGCCTTTAGAAATTAAAGACCTAAAAAGCATAATTGAGAAAGACACTTTATTCGAACTTACATATAAAGCCATTCAAAATATTAGAGAGACAAAACTAATAGATGATGTTGAAAAAGCTAAATGGTCAGATATAACATATGAGAGAGTACATAAAACGGTTAAATTATATTCCGACACTTTAGTTCAAAGTAAATATACAGAGAAAATTAAATCTGATTGGAATTCTAAATATGGTTTCTACTTACCCAAGGCAGACTCTATTTCTAAGCATTGGAAAAAATATGAAAAAGAAAATTCATTAAACAGTTATGTAAGCATTGAATTATTTGACATTCAAACTGAATATCAAAGAGTTAAAATTGGGTTTAAAATCACTCCTTTAAAAATGCCTCTAAAGCAAGTTTCTTTTGACTATATTTTTATTGATAAAAACGAAAAAGAAAAAATTAAAAAATGGAAAAGATACCCTAGTCTAAATGATAATACTGTGAGCTATAATTATTATGAAAATATTAGTGAACCTAAAGTTTATTGGAAAATAGATTCGGAAAATCAAGATAAATTGGAAGATAAAATTTTAGAGGAAGTATTGGGAAAATTCGTTTTTCAGTTACAACTTAACAGTATTACAAAAGATGGTGTTAGAATTTCTAAATATGATATTGACATTCCAACTAATATTGAAAGAATGTGGGAGAACGAAAATGACTTTATGTACGACTATTATAGAGGAGATGTGATAAAAGAATTTATAAATAGTGAATTCGTTAGATATGATAGATTTAAAATCACTAAGATTGATAGTATTGCTAGGAAACTTGACCCAAAAACAATTGCATTCCTAGAATTAAATACCGAAAAGGAATAACGAAATGCCAACAATGTATAAAAAAAATAGGGCAAGTAAGTGCTAAACCCAATGTTTCAGGCATATTTGCGAGGTCGCCAAATCTTTTGATTTGGCTTTTAGATAGAAATATAAAACAAAATGCAAAAGATTTGGCTTGTGGATAATCCGAAAGGTAATTGCTTATTTTCAGCCCTACTTCTTTTATACTAACCGTTACCAGCAAGCGTAAAAAAAGACACGACAACAACTATGACAGGTAGACAACGACATAAAGCCTTTACAACTTCGGAACACTTCGGACTGAAAATATCCGACACGCAAGCCGACACAAAAGTTTTAAAAATTTTACCAACGCACATTTTAAAAAATTGTATTGCCACGCTCATTTGGCACATTTGCCTTTGCCACAGCCGCACAAGCCAACACAAGGGCAAAGTCAAAAGAGCCAAATTTCCTCTCCCGCAAATAACAGGAAAAAGTTGTAAATTTATATAATCAAAATTACTAAACATGAAATCCACAACACCTAAGGAGACAATAAAAAATCTCATCCCCGCTTTATCTGAAAAAGAGAAACAGGAAATACAGGCATATTATACCGTTTATGAAAAATATGCTGACGATTTTTCTGAAAAAGCAACGGAAGATTTAAAAGACCACCCTGTTTTCGGAAAAATTGTACGGGACATTCCAAAAGATATTTCCGCTGCAAGAAATAAGTTATCGAGAGACCTTCAGAAAGATGCAATTATAAATGACAATTGGCAGCCGTATATTGATTACCAGATTGGGCAAGGCATTACTTATGCCAAGATGGGGCTTGATTTTAAATCATGGTATGAAGTGATTGCTTTGGTTAGAAATTACATGAGGCCTTTATTACACAAGGAATATGAAAATGAAGAAAAATTGTTTTCATCACTAAGTGGAATGAATCGTTTTTTGGATATTTCTATGGGTATAATCGGAGAAGCGTATATGCAGGAAAAAGAAGAAATATTATTGAGCAACGAAGCAAAGCTGAAACAAGCACAGGCAATTGCACACATGGGAAGTTGGGGACTTGATTTTGCAACCGGTATCGCAATATGGTCTGAAGAATTATGCCGCATTCACGGGCTTTTACCCGAAGAAAATAAACAATCATTTGAATCGTGGTTGTCTTTTATACATCCCGAAGATTTAGAATATGTAAAAAAAGAAGTTGAGAAATCGAATGCTTCGTTAAGCGATACCATTTTGAATCATCGCATTATGCGAAAAGATGGAACGGTAAGAAATATTTATTCGGTATCGAAATTTGTATTAAACCCCGAAGGAAAGCCCATTGGCATATATGGAATATCTCATGATGTAACAGAACAAAAACTTGCCGAAGAAGTAATTAAAAAGCAAAACGAAGAACTGGAACAAAAAGTAATTGAGCGCACCACACAATTGCAGAAAAGCTTAAAAGAAATATCTGATTATAAATACGCATTGGATGAGTCATCGATAGTTGCTATTACTGATGAAAAAGGAATAATAAAGGAGGTCAACAATAATTTCTGTACTATTTCAAAATACACAAGAGAGGAATTAATCGGACAAGACCACCGTATACTAAATTCCGGTTATCATACTAAAGAATTTATACAAGACTTGTGGGTAACCATTTCCAGCGGTAAAATATGGAGGGGAGAAGTAAAAAACAAAGCCAAAGATGGAACCTTTTATTGGCTGGATACGACCATTGTTCCTTTTCTGAATGACGGTGGCATACCCTATCAATATATGACCATTCGTTCAGACATAACCCAGCGAAAAGATGCTGAGGATCAATTGCAAGCAGCAAACAAAGAATTAGAAGCATTCACTTATTCCGTTTCACACGATTTAAGAGCCCCCCTTCGTGCAGTAAACGGATATGCCCAAATGCTCAATGAGGACTATGGAACAAAATTAGACGAAGAAGGAAAGCGTATTATTGAAACGATTCGTGACAATGCCTTAAAAATGGGAATCCTGATTGATGACCTGCTTTCGTTCTCGCGGCTTGGGCGGAAAGAGATTCAGATGAAGGTAATTGATATGAATGAACTGACAAAAGAAGTACTGGTTGATATTAATAAATCTATTGCACATAGCGCAGAAATAAAGATTGGCAAACTGCATAAAGCGAAAGCTGATTACGGTTTGCTTCGCCAGGTAATGTTTAACCTTATTTCAAACGCAGTTAAGTACTCTTCAAAGAAAAAAAATCCTGTTGTGGAAATATCGTCGGAAGAGAAGAACGGTGAAATTATTTTTTCGGTGAAGGATAATGGGGCAGGTTTTGATATGCGATATGCGGATAAATTATTTGGCGTGTTTCAGCGCCTGCATTCGCAGGATGAGTTTGAAGGAACGGGAGTGGGACTGGCGATAGTGCAACGAATAATTTCCAGGCACAAAGGCAGAAGTTGGGCGGAAGGAAAAGTGAACGAAGGGGCAAACTTTTATATTACCCTACCTTCCTCTGTGGAATATTTAATTAGAAAAACTTAAATTTTAGGCTATGAGCAAAAATAAATTTATTAATACATGGAGCAAGCGTTTTTCATTCCGTGGTCTCTCTATACAACAACGACTTCCACTTTTAATATGTATTCTTTTATGCAGTGTTATTCTGTCTTTTAGTTTTGCATCTTATTATGGAGTAAAGAAAGCATCGCTTGAAATGGGGAAGAAAAGAGTGCGTTCCCTGACTGATCAACTGGGTACTATGCTTTCCGAGTCTTCAAAAGCCATGAATACATCAACACTTGCGGTTGTCCAGAAAGATACAGTAAAGAAATATGTTCAATCAAGAGGAACTGAGTTCCGATCTGAAACTCTTGAAATGCTGAATAAATTACGAAAAGACAGTACATGGTGTTTGGTGGAATTACTGGATTTAAGCAAGACTCCGATTCTTCGATCAGGCGATGAAAAAGTGGAAGCAAAACTAAGTCTGGACACTATATTTTCTTCTTTAACCGTAGGGCCTGATTCCTGCAAAGCAGGGAAAATTTATGTGATAGGTGATTCTATGTATTATCCTGTAGTTGCTACAGTTACTGATAAGAAACAGATTATAGGATATTTGGTAACCTGGCGATCACTCTCTTCTACACCAAAAGGACTTGAACAGCTATCCCAGCTTATGGGTACAGGAGCTACCCTTTATATTGGCAATACGGGTGGAAGCTTTTGGACTAACCTGATTAAGCCTGTTCCCAGTCCACCTATTGACACTCAGCATATACAGAACATTTTTGAATATACTAATCAAGGTGGTAAAAGGGTAATTGCCGCCGTTCAACCTATAACAAATACTCAATGGTGGGTTTTGGTTGAACTTTCAGAACAAACGATATTAGAAACTTCAACCAGTTTTTTGCATTGGATCTCTATAATTGGTGGAATATTGATCGCTGTTGGAATCTTTATAGCCTGGTTGATGAGCCGTAATATCACACGGCCACTCCATAAACTGACTGAAGCAGCATCAGCAATTGCGGGTGGCAACTATTCATCACTTGTTGAAGTTGACCGCAGTGATGAGCTGGGCAAGCTGGCCCGTGCTTTCAATATTATGGCTGTTCAGGTACGCAATGCACAACAAGATATGGAGGGAAAAATTATCGAACGGACTGCCGAGTTAGAAACCGCCAATAAAGAACTTGAGTCCTTTAGCTATTCCGTTTCTCACGATTTAAGAGCACCCCTTCGTGCAGTAAATGGATATGCCCAAATGCTCCATGAGGACTATGGAACAAAATTAGACGAAGAAGGAAAACGCATTATTGAAACTATCCGAAACAATGCCATAAAAATGGGAACGTTAATAGACGAGCTGCTAGCATTTTCCCAACTGGGCCGCAAAGAAGTACAGCGTACAAAAATAAACATGAACGAACTCGTAGAAAGCGTGCTTATAGATATGGATAAATCATTTGCACATAAGGCAGAAATAAAGATTGGTAAACTACACCAGATGGAAGCCGATTACGGTTTGCTTAGGCAAGTGATGCTCAACCTTATTTCAAATGCACTAAAATATTCTTCAAAAAAAGAACATCCAATTATAGAAATATTTTCGGAAGAAAAGCAGGGTGAAATTGTTTTTTCCGTTAAAGACAACGGTGCGGGTTTCGACATGAAGTATTATGACAAACTTTTCGGAGTGTTCCAGAGGCTGCACAAGCAAAATGAATTCGTTGGTTTGGGTGTAGGACTTGCAATTGTGCAACGAGTAATTACCAAACATGCTGGCAAAGTATGGGCAGAAGGAAAAGTGAACGAAGGAGCAACATTTAATTTTTCATTAACAATAACCTAAAACCAATAAATATGAACTACCAAGTAGAAATTCTTTTAGTAGAAGATAGCATGAGCGATGCCGAACTCACCATCAGGGCGTTGAAAAAAAATAATCTGGCAAACAAATTAGTGCATCTGGAAGACGGGCAGGAAGCCCTCGATTTCATTTTTGCGGAGGGAAATTATTCCCACCGCAAAATTACAGATACTCCTAAAGTAATATTGCTCGATTTAAAAATGCCGAAAATAAACGGTATTGAGGTGCTGCAAAGAATAAAATCAGATGAGCGCACAAAAAAAACACCAGTCATTGTGCTTACCTCCTCTAAAGAAGATCCCGATATTCAGGAATGTTATCGTTTGGGAGCAAACAGTTATGTAGTAAAGCCCGTTCAGTTTGAAAAATTCCTTACTGCAGTTTCCGAACTCGGATTATTCTGGATGTTAATAAATCAACCACCTCAATAAAAAATGAATATGATAGATAGTATAAAAATATTAATCCTTGAAGATAACCAAAACGATGCGGAATTGCTTCAACACGAATTGAAAAAGTCAGGATTGAGTTTTTCATCGGAAATTGTTCAAACTCAGCATGAGTTTATTGCTGCTCTTGACAACTTTAAGCCCGATATAATATTATCCGACTATTCTCTTCCTTCTTTTGACGGAGTTACTGCTTTCCACATCAAACAGAAAAAACATTCCGATATTCCTTTCATTATTGTTTCGGGAACCATTGGTGAAGAAAATGCCGTAGAACTTATTAAAAACGGTGTTACTGATTATGCACTCAAGGATAAATTATTTACGTTAGCTCCAAAAATTACCCGAGCATTAAAGGATGCTGACGACATAATAGCAAAAAGAATTGTTAATGAAAAGTTGAAAATACAAAATGAAAAACTATTTGAAATCGCTTTCTTACAATCGCATCAGATGAGAGTGCCCGTTGTCCATATTCTCGGTTTATACAATTTGTTTAATTTTGATAATCCTTCCGACCCCATTAATGCTGAAATCCTTGGTAAGCTAAAAACATCTGCGGAGTCACTTGACAATATCATTCGGGAGATTGTCCAAAAGACAAATGAGATTAAAGCAATACGATAAATACCATCTGCATATTTGCATGGTTTTGTTGGTGTTTTAGTCAGTGTATAGTCCTAAAATAGGGGTTACACTAAAAAAGCGTAAAATGGTAAAGGAACAGAATTTAAAATAAAACTTGATAAATGATCCCTATTAAAAAATATATCCTCGTCGATGATGACCCTATAAGTAATATGATCTGCAAAATGGTACTAAAAAGAACATTGGGTGAAGTAGAAACTACTGCATTTACAGAACCCAAGGAAGCACTCAAATTTATTCAAAATGAATGGATTACAGTTTTAGAGCCAACAATACTTTATCTTGATATAAATATGCCAACACTCTCCGGATGGGAATTCTTAGAGCACTATGAAAAATTAGGTGAGGAGGTAAGGAAAAAGTTTAGTATTTATATTCTCTCTTCCTCTGTTCATCAGCACGATATTGACAAGTCAAAGGCGAATAAACACGTAAAAGGTTTTATATCGAAACCTTTGCAACCGGAGACAGTTCTCTCTGTAGCTTCATTAAAAGCAATATATTGGGACAATATATAATTTTCAGGTTTTCTACATTCAAGCAGCTGTGAGGTTCTAACAATATTAATTTTATTTTCTGAATTTATGTTAAAAATAGAAGAATTAATAAGTGTCTTAGCTAGTTCAGTCGGTATCTTCGCTAGACAATGAAAACCAGTAGAAATCCCACGCTATTTGCAAGCACATTTGCTTTTGCCTTTTTTTATTTTTAATGGAATTGGCAAAATCAAAAGAGCCTGCAAAGCCAACACAAGAGAAATTATTTTTTAAAATTTACTTCCCTTAAAAAAATTTAAAAACCACCCGCAACCCATGGCAACGAAGCATTTTGACAGGTTACAACTTATTTCATACAGACATGGTTCCACGACACGGCGGGGGACAGAACGCCAGCTGGTAACAGCACCTACCCAAAAGGCGGGGTTTCGTGTTCCAAAGACAGTTTTGTGGGTAATCAAACATTATTTTTTCAAATCAAGTTTTGTGGTAAAAGTCCCGCCCTTCGGGTAGCTGCAAAACGTTGTGTGCAAGCTCTGAAAACGATACCCATAATAAAAAAAGAAAAGAATGAACTATTTTTGTTGAATGAGCTTTGATTTAAAAAAACTATATAGAACTGCTTTTTGGACGAGTGTTCTTGGAATATTCGCCTTTATTTTTGATTTTGGTTTTTCACAAGCTACTTTAATTCAACAAATCATTGATGGATTTTACTTTGTTGTTATAGCTTTAGGATTAATTGCAACCTTTGCGAGGTATTATGAAAATCCTAATCTGTTCAAGCGTAAAGTAGCTGTTTTCGATATTATTTCGGTAGCCTATACACTTTACATATTTTATATGTACCTTTTTGTTGGAGAAGCATTCAAAACCGATTTAATTCTAGAAAATCCGCTTTGGGTTGTTTTGGCAGTAATTTTGTCATTTTTTAGAGAGTTTTCAGAACAAAAGCTAAACCTGAATAGAACTTATTTTAATCCAGCACAAATATTCGTTTTAAGCTTCCTAACCATTATTTTTTTCGGTTCGTTATTGTTGATGTTGCCGAAAGCAACACATAATGATATATCGTTTGTAGATGCTTTGTTCACTTCAACAAGTGCTGTTTGTGTAACGGGATTGATAGTAGAGGATACTGGAACTTATTTTACGGTTTTTGGACAATCTATCATTTTATTTTTAATACAATTAGGAGGTTTGGGTATATTAACTTTTGCAAGTTACTTCAGTTACTTTTTTAAAGGAGGTAGTACCTATGAAAATCAATTAACCTTGAGCGAAATGACCAACTCTCAAAAAATTGGAGATGTTTTCAGTACCTTAAAGAATATTATTGTTATTACAGCTATTGTTGAATTAACTGCTGCAATACTGATTTTCTTTTCGTTGGATAAATCGTTAATTACTAACTTTTCAGATAAAGCTTTCTTTTCTGTATTTCACGCTATTTCCGCCTTTTGTAATGCAGGGTTTTCAACGTTAAGCAATAGTATTTATGAAACAGGTTTTCGATTTAACTACGCTTTACAACTTATCATTATAGCTACTTTTGTATTGGGTGGTTTAGGGTTTCCTATTGTTGTTAATATTATTAGCTTTATAAAGCATAAGTTCACTACTATTTTTCGTTTCAATTCGAAAGAAAAAACCCATAAACCTTGGGTGCTAAATATTAATAGTAGAATAACGCTAGTTACAACTTTATCCCTTACTACAGTTGCATTTGTATTGTTTTTTATACTAGAATACAATAACACACTTGCAGATCATTCATTGTTTGGAAAAATAGTTAATGCATTATTTGGAGCAGCAACACCTCGTACTGCTGGTTTCAATTCTGTAGATATGACCGCATTGGCTTTCCCAACAGTAATGATAACCTTTTTATTAATGTGGATTGGTGCATCGCCAGCTTCAACGGGTGGTGGTATAAAAACCAGCACCTTTGCCATAGCAACACTTAATATTTTGAGTTTGGCAAAAGGAAAACAACGCATAGAAGTTTTTAGAAGGGAAATTGCAGATATTTCGGTAAAAAGAGCATTCGCAACTATTACTTTATCGTTAATTGCTATTGGTTTAGGAATTGTTCTCATTACCATTTTTGACCCAGAAAAAGGTTTGCTAAATATAGCTTTTGAGAGTTTTTCCGCTTATGGCACGGTGGGTTTAAGTTTAGGTATAACAGGAGATTTAAGTACCGCAAGCAAACTTGTTGTTGTTGCTATGATGTTTGTAGGTAGAGTAACTATGCTTTCGATTATTGTAGCTTTATTCAAAAAAATAAAACATAAGAATTATCGCTACCCTAGCGAAGAAATAACTATAAATTAAAAATATGAAATATATCATTGTAGGTCTAGGAAATTTTGGTGCGTCTTTGGCAGAAAAATTAACTGGACAAGGAAATGAAGTGATAGGCATTGACAACAGAATGAATAAAGTAGATTTATTCAAAGAAAAAATATCACATACTATTTGTATGGATGCGACAGACGAATTTACAGTTTCTGGTTTGCCCCTTAAAGAAACAGATGTAGTTATCATTGCAATAGGAGAAGACCAAGGTGCTAATGTAATGACTACTGCCTTGTTCAAAAATTTTCAAGTAAAGCGCTTAATCAGTAGAGCTATTGACCCTTTGCACGAAAAAGTATTGATGGCTATAGGCGTAGATGAAATTGTTCATCCTGAAGAAGAAACAGCAGAGCGTTGGGCTAAAAAATTATGTTTAACCAACGTTGTGGATTCGTTTGAATTAAGTGATGACTTTAGCATTATTGAAATTGAAATTCCAACCAAGTTTGTTGGCAAAACTATCAAAGAAATTGAATTAAGGTCAAAATATAACCTTTTAGCTTTAACAACAATCAAAAAAACAGAAGTTAAAAGTGTTGTGGGAAAAACCCGAGAAGAAGAAAAGGTGCAAGGTGTAGCATCACCAAACACTGTTTTAAATGCAAATGACATATTAGTTATTTATGGTGCTAACAACGATTTACGAAACTTTACAAACCAATAAAATGAAAATTAAATGTATCCTTTTTTGTAGTGCCATTATTTGCTTGTTTAATTCTTGCAAGAACGTTCAAGAAGAATCAATAAAAAATCAAAATAACTACACCAAAGAATCGTCAATTGAAACTGAAATAAATAAATTACCATTCTCAAAAATGACAGTGATTACTTTTGATGATTGTGAATATCTTATTTACAAAGAAGAATTTGACTCAAACGAAACATTGGGTTTTATGGCTCACAAAGGAAATTGCAAAAACCCTATACATTGTAGAGCAGAATAAAAGCCAGCACACAACAATGGTAACCGTTGCACAACCCCATAATTTTTAAAAACCGAACTGATATAAGCCGCTTTAAGCAGCTTTGTTTTTTTATTGAGGATTAAAAAAAACAAAAAAATCCCGCTATTTTCATAGCGGGATTTTATATTTATAGGTAGTTACTATTAATAATACGTAAATCTTCTTACTTGCGCAATATACTTCGCCAAACGAATTACTTGATGGCTATAGCCATATTCGTTATCATACCAAACATACAGCACCACGTTTTTTCCATCTTCGGTAACAATTGTGGCATTGCTGTCATAAATAGCGGGAGCGGAGGTGCCCACAATATCACTGGAAACTAACTCATTGCTCATTGAATATTTTATCTGCTCCACCAAATCGCCTTCCAAGGCATATTTTTTCATGGTAGCATTAATGCCTTCCAAAGTAGTTGGTTTAGCCAATTCAAGACTCAAAACAACTAACGATCCGTTGGGAACGGGAACGCGAATAGCATTTGATGTAAGCTTTCCGGCCAATGCAGGTAATGCCTTAGCAACTGCACTTCCGGCGCCAGTTTCGGTAATGACCATATTCAGTGCTGCAGCGCGGCCACGACGGTATTTGCTGTGCATATTGTCTACCAAATTCTGGTCGTTTGTATATGCGTGTATGGTTTCCAAATGCCCGCGAACCACACCAAATGAATCCTCAACGGCTTTCAAAATAGGAGTGATGGCATTGGTAGTACAGGAAGCTGCCGAAAAAATATCAACTTTGTTTGGGTCGTATTCGTTTTGGTTTACACCGTGCACAATGTTTGGCACCCCTTTTCCGGGAGCGGTGAGCAATACTTTTGAAGCACCTTTAGATTTTAGGTGTCTGCTCAATTCCTTGTCATCACGAAAAGCTCCCGTGTTGTCAATAACCAACGCGTCTTCAATTCCGTATTTTGTGTAATCTATATCCTCTGGATTGTTTGCAGAAATAATATGAACGGTGGTTCCGTTGATAATCAATGCACTATTTTCAAGATCGGTACGTACTGTTCCTGGGAAATCTCCGTGAACGGAATCATACTGAAGCAAGGAAGCTCTTTTGTCCAAAACAGTTTGGTCCATCTTTCCGCGAACCACTATGGCGCGAAGGCGAAGTTGGTTGCCCTGCCCAGTTCTGGTCATAAGCTCTCTTGCCAACAAACGTCCAATGCGTCCAAAACCGTAAAGAACCACATCTTTTGGGACCACGATTTTTGCTTCTTTGGCGTTTTTCAATTTATCTGAAACGAATGCCAGAGCGTTTGAATATTTGTCGTCTTCCAAATGAAATTCATAAGTAAGTTTACCAATGTCCAATTTTGCAGGTGGAAGATCGAGGGTTTTGATTGCTTGCGCAATTTCAACAGAGTCGAAAATTGAAATGGGTTTCTGTACAAATTCGCCTGCATATTCGTGAAGGTTCAAAATTTCACTCACGTTGCAGTCAATAAGTTGGTTGCGGAAAAGCACCAATTCAATGGACTTGTCGTACCAAAGGTCGCTAATGATTTTAATAAATTCTACTGAAGCTTTTCGGCGGTCAGTTTGAAAAGACAGTTCTTTTTCATAAACGTCATCAAAACTCATAATTGTGGATTTTTTTAGGTCCCCGAGACAATTTTTAACTACTAAAATTTACCTTTTGGGGAGGGCGTTAAAATTGGTGCAAAAATACTGATTTCAAACGTTGTGCGGAAATAAAAACTGAAAATAAAAACACCGCTGAAAGTTTTGATTTTTCTGCAGTGTTTTGAACACATTCTAATTTAATTTTATCTGAAGATAAATGAATTTATGTTTCCGGCGGTGTCCATAAAAGTCATTTTTATGGGTGAACGGTAGTCACGTTCAGACATTATTCGTTTTACGTCATTTATATCATTCACATTTTCATCGTTCAATTGGGTAATGATGATTCCTTCCAATTTATATTGGGCAACATCCGGTGTTAAGGCTCGTGTTACGGTAACTCCGTTTTTCAAACCGCGTTCTTTCAATTCCGCGGGAGTAGTATTTTTCACTTCCAAACCTAAATCATCGATTGAAAAAGTTTCCAATTTTACCAGTTTAACAGGGATCGTTTGTTCGTTGCCGTTTCTCAAAACTGTTACTTCCACTACATCGTTTGGTCTTTTGGAGCCGAGATAGCCTGCCAAATCGGCAAATTTATTAACGGTAACCCCATCAAGCTGTTTAATGATGTCGCCTTCTTTTATGCCACCTTTGTCCGCACCGCTACCTTTTTCAATTCCGCCAACATAAACGCCTTGGGTTTCACTAACGCCCAGTTTTTTTGCCAAATCTGAATTCAAATTGCCCACTTGAATTCCCAAAATGCCACGTTGCACGTTTCCATATTCCAAAATATCCTCAATCACTTTTCGTGCATTATTTGATGGAATAGCGAAAGAATAACCCACATAACTTCCTGTTTCTGAAGTGATGGCAGTATTTATCCCAATCAATTCGCCACGGGTGTTTACCAAGGCACCCCCACTATTACCGCGGTTTACGGCTGCATCGGTTTGCAGAAAGGATTGTGGATTGCCGTCAAATTGGTCTAAATCGCGCGCTTTTGCGCTGATAATTCCCGCAGTAACTGTTGAGGTTAAGTTGAAAGGATTTCCAACAGCCAAAACCCATTCGCCAATTTTTACATTGTTTGAATCGCCAAAAGGAATAAAAGGAAAATCAGCATCGCCGTCAATTTTTATCAAGGCAATGTCCGTCGTTGGGTCCGTGCCGATCAATTTGGCAGCATACGTTTTATTGTTGTTCAGCGTAACCTCAAGATCTGAAGCATTTGCAATTACGTGGTTGTTGGTAACAATATAGCCGTCTGGCGAAATAATGACGCCACTACCACTTCCAATCATTGCTCGGGGTTGGCCGCCACCTTGAAAATATTCCATAATATTTGTGGGTTGCCGGCTCACGGTCGTGTTTTTTACGTGCACTACGGCGTGTACCGTTTTTTCGGCCGCTTCGGTGAAATCGGTATTCATTTCAGCTCCGTTCCCCGAAAAATTAGTTGGAATAAAGTTTGAATTTTCTTGTGGGGCGAAGGAAATGTGTTCCTTTTTTTCTAAGATTTTGTAGCCGCCAAGCGTGACTGCCCCTGCAAATAACGCTACCAGAAATAAACGGATTGTTTGTTTCATTTTATTAAAATTTTAATTAATAATGATTTAAAATAATTTAAAAATTTTCTATTCAAATACTGCATTTTTAAACTGTTTTTGGGGTTTTGGTCCTGGGAAGAACGAAGGAAGAAAACCACTTTTTGAAGAAACATTTAGTAAACACTTCCACAAATTTAACAATGATAGATTGAAAAAAGTATGCCACAAACCCGTATTTAACTTGCATTTAACGTGAAAACTTTCCCGAAACCCGTCCTAGCTTTTTATATCTTTGCGCAGTTATGGAATTCACTTTTTATAAATATCAAGGCACGGGCAATGATTTTGTGATCATTGACAATCGCGAAGCATTTTTTCCGAAGAGGAATACAGAACTCGTTGCCAAAATCTGCGACCGTCGTTTTGGCGTGGGCGCCGATGGGCTGTTGTTGTTGGAAAACCATCCCTGCCTGCCAGTAGGTACGGCTTCGGCAGATTTCAAAATGGTGTATTACAATAGTGACGGCAACCTAAGCTCTATGTGCGGAAATGGCGGAAGATGTATATCGCATTTCGCAAAATTTCTGGGAATCATTTCTAAAAAAGCAACTTTTGTAGCGGTGGACGGCAGGCACGAAGCAACGGTAGAAAAAGATTGGGTCTCCCTAAAAATGAACGATGTAGAAAAAGTAAGCGTTTTTAAAAACCACACTTTTTTAAATACTGGTTCGCCCCATCACGTTGCTATGGTTTCACAGCTTCAAGATTTTGATGTTTTTAATAATGGAAGAAGTATTCGCAATAAAATATACGGAAAGGAAGGTGCAAATGTGAATTTTGTGGAGCAGAACGACGATGCCATTTTTTCAGTGCGAACCTACGAACGCGGCGTTGAAGACGAAACACTTTCCTGTGGCACGGGCGTTACTGCCGTTGCACTCGCAATGTTTGAAACGGGGAAAACTTCTGAAAACAAAGTAATCCTTAAAACGCCTGGCGGTCAACTGCAGGTTCGTTTTGAAAAGGAAGGTTTGGCCTATAAAAATATATATTTGGAAGGCCCAGCAACACAGGTCTTTAAAGGAATTTGGAAATGACAACATTAAAAGGAGAACACATATTTCTACGCGCTTTGGAACCGTCCGATTTGGATTTTCTCTACAATTTGGAAAACGACGAATCGCTGTGGGAAGTTAGCAACACCACAACGCCCTTTTCAAAATATATACTGCAGGAATATTTAGACAACAGCCACCGTGATATTTACGACGTAAAACAACTTCGGCTTGTAATCTGCAAAAGCGAAGATGAAAGGCAAATCGGGCTTATAGATTTGTTCGATTTTGACCCAAAACACAACAGGGTTGGGGTTGGTCTCGTTATTTTTTCCGAAGAAGAAAAAAGAAAAGGCTTTGCTTCGGAAGCATTACAACTAACTTGTAATTACGCTTTCAAGTATTTAAACGTGCATCAAATTTTCGCGGGAATAACCGAAGAAAACCACGGAAGCATCACTCTTTTTGAAAAAGCAGGCTTCGAAAGGAGTGGCATTAAAAAAGATTGGATTTTTTCCGAAGCCGTGCCTGCCGGCAGACAGGGAATTTATAAAAGTGAATGCTTTTATCAGTTAATCCGTTGATTAGGGATTTGTTAATTCGGGATTCGTTAACCTGCCTGCCGGCAGGCAGGTTCAAAAATTAGGATTCTATACAAAAATATTTAATTTTCATAACTCATAACTCATAACTCATAACTCATAACTCATAACTAAAAACTAAAAAGTAC
>JAENXC010000045.1 GCA_016649715.1 Flavobacteriaceae bacterium
TAGGGTGGGATGGTGGTACAGCCTTATTTTCATTCCTAAGTGCTTTGTGAATTCTAATATAGCATTCAATTTTAGTATTTGTATCCTGATTTTGTTGTTCCAGGAATAGAGAAATATGGTGAGGGGGCGGAATTAAAAAGCTTTCCATTGTGATTCACAAATAGTCATCCCAGGTTTAAAAATTTTAAGATTTTAATGATGAGGGATTTATAATCAGATCTATTATCTCAATGGTTCGGTAAATTTTAATATAAATATTTGAATATCAGTAAAATAAACAAAAAATAAATAGGAATTTATTTGGTTAAGACCTTAGAAATCAGTAATTTAAAAGATTATTCCGTAATTTTTTAAAAATGATTCCCAAGGCCAACAAATCGGTTAAATATCTAATATTAAGTGTGTTAGAAATTGAAGTTTTCGAAAAGCTGAATAAATCCCGAAAGGATTTTATTGTTAGCGTTCTTTGGCATATTTTGAGCATCAAAGGTAGGATTAATTTCCTGCAACTTGGACGATTCAGTACTCTTTGTGAACAAACATACAGGAACCAGTTTGCGAAAAAGTTCGATTTCTTCTCCTTTAATACCCAGTTGATCAATCAAACCATTTCTGATGAAAGGGTTATAGCATTTGATCCTTGTTATATTCCCAAAGCTGGAAAGTCAACTTATGGAAGGGGCAGATATTGGTCCGGTGTAGCCGGTACAGCAAAATGGGGTTTGGATATCTGCGGTTTTGCCGTGGTTGATATTGTCAATAATACAGCATTTCATTTAAACGCCTGGCAAACACCATCTGCTGATGAATTGGCTGAAAACGGATTGAACCTATTGACTCACTATGCAAGTCTTGTGACTGAAAATGCTGAACAGTTCAAAGCGTTCTCTAACTATATTGTAGCCGATGCCTATTTTTCAAAGAGACCAATTGTTAAAGCCGTAAAGTCATCCGACCTTGAATTCATTAGTCGTTTAAGGAATGATAGCGTTTTGAAGTACAAGTTCACAGGTGAGAGAACAGGTAAAAAAGGAGCTCCAAAAAAGTTTGCTGGTTTGGTGGACGTTTACAACTTTAACCCCAATCACTTTTCATTAGACCTTTCAACCGAGGAGATTACAATCTACTCATTAGTCGTTTATTCCAGGGCGTTTAAAATGGACATCAAGTTGGCCATTGCGATCTTTTATAAACAAGGCGTAGAGATGGCAAGAAAACTATACTTCTCTACTGATTTGAAGCAAGACGGTGAAAAAATTGTTCGCTATTATCGGTCACGTTTCCAGATTGAATTTCTGTATCGGGATGCAAAGCAGTTTACTGGTCTGACTTCCTGTCAAGCAAGAAGTAAAAACAAATTGGATTTTCACTTTAATGCAGCACTTACAGCGGTAAATCTGGCAAAACATGACTGGTTGACGACCAAGGGAAAAGAGGATAAACCATTCTCAATGTCCGATTATAAAACAATGTATAACAACAATATGATGCTCGAACGATTTATGTGCATGTTTGCTATAAACCCTAACACGCCAAAAAATCAAAAAATTGTCAAAGAACTATTGGTTTACGGCAAAATTGCAGCTTAAAATTTACCGAAGTATTGAAATAGACATCTATTTTTTTGTGTCGATCCTGATTTTGGTTGAAAAAAGCTAATTTTGAAACGTAAAAGATTGATATATTAAGATGATATTACCCGAAATGTTTGCCAGGCGAATGAAGACAATCCTCGAAGATGATTTTGATGATTTCAAGCAATCGTTTGATAATGATATAGTAACGACAATAAGGGTAAATCCTGCTAAATTTCTGAAACCATCAGTTCTAGCTCCAGTTAGTTATTGCGAGACAGGCTTTATTGTTCCCCGGCGCCCCCTGTTTACAATTGATCCGTTTATCCATTCCGGAGTTTACTATGTGCAGGAATCAAGTTCTATGTTTTTGGAGCAGGCCGTAAAACAGACAATCACAAAATCGGATCTGAAAGTGTTGGATTTGTGTGCAGCTCCTGGTGGAAAATCGACCCATCTTGCCACTCTGCTTCCCAAAGACAGTTTGTTGGTTAGCAATGATGTAATCAGGTCACGAGGACAAATCTTATCCGAAAATCTGAAGAAATGGGGGGCTCCAAATGTGATAGTTACGAATAACGATCCGCATGATTTTCAACGACTGCCCGGATTTTTCGATCTCCTGGTGATTGATGCACCATGTTCAGGTGAAGGGCTCTTCAGACGCGACGAAAATGCTGTTCATGAATGGTCACCTGACAATGCTCAGCTTTGTGCCCAGCGTCAGCAGCGCATATTGGCTGATGTTTGGCCAACACTCAAAGAAGGTGGTATTTTGATTTACAGCACCTGTACTTTTAACCCTGCTGAGAATGAAGAAAATGTGAAGTGGCTAAGTGAATTTTCAGATATTGAGCCTGTCAGTTTAAATATAGATGATCGGTGGGGTGTGA
>JAENXC010000006.1 GCA_016649715.1 Flavobacteriaceae bacterium
ACCGGATTGACCTCAAAGGAGAATCATTAAGAAAAGGAGCTTTAAAGAACGAATAACATTAATTTTTTATATAATTGCAGTATCTTTCAAAGTGGCACTGTTTGACCGAAACAGGTGGCACCATCACTCCGAAATAGCCAATCTTATTGGTCTATTGTCGGCGTTGTAACCTATTGTATAGTAAATGTCTAATAAATTATCTTTAATTTCAATATTTGGATTTGGCGGATTTAAATCACTAAAAAATTCGAATTGACAACAAATCTTTTCTTTTTTCTCGTTTAAAATTTGAAGTGCTGAAGTTAATGCAAAATCAGGTTGAAGATAAAGGACTTCATCACAAAAACAGGACTGATTACCTAAATATATTTCTGATTTTTCAAGGAATACAGTAGTTTTAGTATTCAACAAGAATATATTTTGACTTTTATCTTCTTGCAATTTGTAATTAATAATTGTTGTTGTTAATTCTGAAATTTCATATTTCTGAAAATACATAAACCCTATTACTAAAACTGTAATTCCGAGAAAAACACCTACTGTTTTTAGTATACCTCTTAATGAAATATTGAAGCTTATATTTACTTTTTTACTCATTCATTGTTTTTTTTTAAATTACTGGCAACGTTTAATATAAAAGAAGTAGGGCTGTAAATAAGCAATTACCTTTCGGATTATCCACAAGTCAAATCTTTTGCTCCCGAAACTTCGGGATTGTTTTATATTATTTCTCTAAAAGCCAAATTAAAAGATTTGGCGACCTCGTAAATATGCCTGAAACATTGGGTTTAGCACTTACTTGCCCTATTTTTTTTATACATTTGTTGGCAACAGTATTTTTTTACCAATTGTCATCTTCTGTCTCCATAAATATTTTTAAAGTACTTTCAAAATCTTCCATTTGTTTGTCTAAATCTTGAAAAATTTTAAATCTTTTATGATTTTTTCCGATTCTGTATAGATTTTCGAGTGGTTCTTTAGGAATTTCTCTTGGAATTCTGGTAACAGAACTGCCAATAAAACCGCCATTCCCAATTGCCCCAGCAGAGCCTATTGAATATATATTAATTTTTTTAGGCACTATATAGAAGTTGTAAGCTTTATATTTCACTTTGTTGTCCTTAAAAGAAAGCTGTAAGTCATAAATAACATCTTTTGTTTTGTTATTGTAGAAAATCAAAAAATGAGATTTATACGCAAGTTCTTTTTCTCCGATAGTGTACATTTCGTTTTCATCTTTATAAATGATGGGCATTTTGTTTACTTGACAAAACTTTTCGAATTTTTCAATCAATTCAGTTTTATCCTTTTCGGAGAATTGAATTATATTTTCATAATAGATTAAATTTTCGTTTTTATCATATTGATAAGTAGTCTGAGCATAAATAGATTTTGCAGAAAGAATAATAAATAGTAGGATAAATGTTGATTTTTTCATTTTCTTTAAAATTATAAGTGTTTAGGTTATTAAAATTAATTTCGGTTTTCCTATTGCTGGCAATAGTGTTTTTCCACTTTGAATAATTTTTTTTGAAATTTGATCCAAATACTGTCCTAAAGATTTTCTTTAAGTTTGGGATTATTATAATAGGAATCATCAAAATTTCCGACCCAATCATTTAACTTTTTATAATGATGGTGAAAAATTTCTATTATACTTTTTTCATCTTTATTCATAAGATTTTCAACATCGTGTATTTCTTCCCAAACTCCTTGGTTATATAACCCAATAATTTTAAATGCTATCCGACCTTGATTCTTATAAATCATTGCGCTTGTTAAAAAAGGTGTTTGTTGATTTAAGTCATTAAAAATATCTAGAGATTTTTTAAAAGTAATTCCAGCTGTCGTTTTCATCTGTCCAGTTTTAAAATCTAATCTATCAAATATTACAGGAACAATTGGGCCTTTTGATTTTTCTATAAATATTTTTTTAACAGTTACTGGAATTTTAAAAACTTCTTGATTATTAAATTTATCCTTATCCTTTATTGGTGGTATTAATCTAAAGTCCATAATTGTTTTTATTTTAAATATCGTAGTTTAATCTTCAAAAAAACAATTTCACTATGAATTATTCAATTATTTTATATTGTTGCCAACATGTGGATAAAAACCATTATAGTGTTTATTCCCATTATATAGTTATATTGTTTACCTTCAAATATAACAAAAAAAACCCCTACTTCCGCACCACCGCCATCAGGGTTTCCACCTTGGCATTCAACAACCTATTCTCCTCCTCCAGCGCGGCAATGCGCTCCTGCAAGGGCAAGGTTGGGTCTGGCGCATCGGTGCTAAAGCCTGGCGGCAGCTGGGCGGCGAGGTCCATTAAAAAATTGTGCTTTAACGCCAATGATAGCTCCCAAAGAATAGCAACTTGCAGGCTTGGGCGTGAAAGGTAACGCTGTATCCCGCTTTTGTGCGTATCCATAACACGGGCAAGGGCGGCTTTATAGATTCGTTCGTTCTTAAAATATGTTTTCAGTAGCAGGCCCACATGCGGCATGGGCAATTTTGGAAGTGCTGTCATAGTCCGTGTTTTTATAAAAGTTGATAAAACAGTTAACTAAGTAATTATAAATGCAAACTAAGTAATCAATAATGATAACTATGTAATTGAAAATGCTGATTGAGTAATTGAAAATGCTGATTAAGTGATTTAAATAGTTTACTAAGTATTATAAATTGATTATTGAGTAGTATGAAATGCCAACTAAATAATAAAATATATCAACTAAATAAACTTAACTGTTAACTAAGTATGCCATAAAGCCAACTTTTTTAGGCTGGTACGGGCTCAAAAAAACGGGCCCGAGGCCCGTCTTTTTCTAAGGTTCCGGTTCAGGCTCGCGGCTTCCGCCACCTTGGCTCTGATAGCGTTCCTTCAAGCGGTCATAGCTGGCCTGTGCCCCGGGCACACCACTGCGCGCCATCATTTCAAACATACCGTACACAGAGGTGCTCATGCCGTAGCCTTCATGTCCCGTTAGGCGAATGATGTCGTCCAGCCGCTGCACAATGTTCAGCATACGGCTCCGGATGCTCTGGGCTTGGGTGTTCAGGGTAAGGTCATTGTCCAAAAATTCCTTGTTGTAAAAGGCTGGGATGGTCACCGTGGTATTGATGTTCATCTCGTCCAGCACATGTTCAGCAAAAACTTTGTTGTCCACGCTAATGGCGTTATAGGTTCGGCGCTGTTCATCAGTCAGCGTGCTGTCTGGCAGATTGCTCTCCACAGCGGTAAGGCTCTCCATGATACTTGTGATAGTTTCAGGGCTTAGGGCCTGGTTCAGAAGGTTTTGGTTTACATTACTCATCATTAAAAGTTTTAAAAATTATTATATCTCTAATTTCGGGAAAAAAAGCAGTACCAGTCAAGAGGAAAAACCCTGTTTTTTTAGGGGGATTTCCCCCTTTTTTTAAGTGAACTGATTTATTTATAAAAAGCATCCGGTACTTCATCGCTATTTTCGAAGAAGAGGCTTTTATTATTTTTCTGGGCGCCGCGGCCTTTTAGAATAGTATCAGACATAAAAAAACTTTGAAGAATGGGGTTCTTCAAAGTTATTTGTTGTTTGGAATAAACCCTTTTTTGTTTGAATGTATTCCTATTTATTGATTTTTAATATCGTTGAAATTTTTGCCACGAATTGCACGAATATTCACTAACCTGCCTGCCGGCAGGTCCACTCATCTGTTGAAAATGAATGCGCGAATAATATTGTTTTTATTTTCACGAATGTAACAGACCTGCCTGCCGGCAAGGCAGGCTTTCAGTCTGTTTTAGGAACCTGAAAATTGCAATTTATAGGTTTAGTTTGTTGCTTTATGGAAAGCTTCCTTTCCACCGACAATTGGAATTTCAATGGTTGTTTCATCGAGATCAACAGTTAAGATAGTTCCAGGTTCTGGCAGAAGCGTAAATTGGCTGTCGCTTGAAAAAATCATCAACCCAATCTGTTGCCCTGCCGGGATTACTTGATCGTCGGGAATTAGATTGAAGGACATTTCATAAAACTTGCCCGGTTTTAAAGGTTCACTTTCGGTAATGGATTTATAGTTCTGTGGATCTGCCCAACCCCGCGTGATAATATTGTCGGTCAGTTTTGCATTCTTGTCTTTGTTCCACGGCAAGGAAACCATCCAAACGGAAAGGTTTGCCGCAGGTTTACTACTGGCCAATTTGATGTGTAATTTCGAAAGCCCTGAAAGGTGCAAATCTTCTTTTAATAGTGGTGTTAAAAAAAGTAATCTATTTATGGAGGTTGAAAGTTGCGCGAGTGAATCTCCAGAAAAATTATAGTCATCTCTCAACATAGCTTGTAATTGTACTGTACCCTTCTTTTTGATAGCCAAAACCCCTTCATTTGGTGAGGTAGAATTTAAATGAAGTGTAACATTTTCAGCATCCGGATTTGGGTAATCAGCGTAAGGCGTAGGATTGTCATTTTTATCATTTTCACGGACAATCCATGCTTTTGGGCCTTTTTCAATATCATTCTCAATTCCGAAAAGATAATGTGTAAACCACTTATTCATCATAGAAAAAGGTGGTGGCCCGCCGTGACCGTATTGATGGTAATAAATTTTTACGGGCAATCCCATTTCCTCGGCAGCTTTGTAAATTCTATAACTGTGCTCTGGCATTACGTTCCAATCGTTAAACCCGTGCGACATAAATAGCGCGGCTTTCATCGGTTTCATATCGTTCAAATAATCACGGCCAGCCCAAAATTCATTGTAATCGCCTGTTTTTCTATCTATTCCATTTTTTATTTCGTTGTCTCGATAAACTTCATTGTTATGAGCACGTTTTGACTCATCGCCACTATTGATGAAATCATTAAGCACGTCAACGTCTTCGCCCAAATATCCTCCGGGAGAACGAACTAGTCCATTACTTCTGTAATAATGATAATAGGAAGTATTTGGCGCGATGGGGATGATTGCCTCAAGTCCTTCAACACCGGTGGTTGCTGCTGCCAACGGAATTGTACCGTTATAGGAAGTGCCCGTCATCCCCACTTTTCCAGTGGTCCAATACGCTTTTACTTCTTCATTTCCGTTGGGAGTTGTGTAGCCTTTTGCACGGCCGTTTAGCCAATCTATAACGGCTTTTGGCGCCAGTGATTCATTATCACCACCAACGGTTGGAGAACCTTGGGAAAGTCCCGTTCCAGGCGAAGAGGAGTGTATAACGATATAGCCACGCGGAACCCAAGTTTTAATTTGTGAATTGGAAATGATGGGTCGTTCGCCTTTTCTTGTAACTGAAGGGTGTACAATTTCTTTTTCGGGTGCGCCCAATTCGTGATGTACGTCGTGAAAAGCACCTTCAACTTCTGGCGCTACGCCTGCAAAATAGGGGCTGGATTCATAAACCACGGGAAGTTTTAATCCGTCTTCGGTTTGTTTGGGTCTGGTAACGTCCACGTGCATTCGGTCTGGGTTACCGTCGCCGTCGGTATCAAAGGTGGTTTCTACCCACAAGTCGGTACGTATCCAATCCGTCGGATTTTCAAAAGCGGGGATAATTTGTGCTTCGCCATCTTTGAACCACGATTCGGCTTTATCTTGGGCGATTAACTGAAATGCAAAAGCTAAAAAGAGAAAAAGTAAAATATGTTTTTTCATAAAATTTTGATTTAATTAATCACCAGGAAATTCAGCTTTTCTCTTTTGAAGAAATGCCTGTGTGCCTTCTTTAAAATCTTCAGTCCCAAAACAATTGCCAAATTTTTCAATTTCAACTTGAAAACCGTTTTCGCCATCCTCAAAATTTGCATTGATTGCGCGTATTGCGGAAGCGATTGCAACGGAAGAATTCCGCATAATTTTTCCAGCAAGCTTTTCTGCGAAGTCCAGCAATTCTTCGGGAGTGGTTACGTGGTTTACCAAACCGTATTGCAGTGCTTGGTTGGCGTCTATCATTCCGGCGGTCATAATCATTTCCATCGCGCGACCTTTGCCAACGAGTTGTGGTAACCGCTGGGTTCCTCCATAACCGGGGATTACGCCCAGTGAAACTTCGGGAAGTCCCATTTTTGCGTTATCGGAAGCAATGCGGAAGTGTGCCGCCATTGCCAGTTCAAGTCCACCGCCCAAGGCAAAACCATTTACGGCGGCAATTACTGGTTTAGATAAATTTGCTACAAAATCGAACAATAATTCCTGTCCCTTCGCTGCGAGTTTGCTGCCTTCTTCAATTGAGAAATCTGCAAACTCACTAATGTCTGCGCCAGCGACGAATGCTTTTTCTCCGCTTCCTGTTAGGATTATGACCTTCGTTTTGGGTGAATTTTCTGCTATTTCAAAAGCATCGTGCAACTCCTGGATTGTTTCGCGGTTCAATGCGTTTAATTTTGAAGGGCGGTTGATAGTTATAGTTGTAATTCCATTATCGGTTTCGGAGAGTATATTTTGAAATTTCATGTTTAACAATGTTTTTGTTTAAGGGTTATTTGACCACGAATACACGAATAATTATGTAAAAAAAATCGTGTATTCGTGGTCGTTTTCACAAAGCTACTAAAAACCTTAAAGCATTGCGGGAAACGAAACTTTAAAAGTAGTTTTTTCCTGCCTGCCGGCAGGCGCGGCTTCGGAAGAAGTAAGTGTTATTGTTCCGCCGTAGGTTTCAACTATGTTTTTCACCATTCCCAAACCTAGACCCATCCCGCTAGATTTGGTGGTGAATTGTGGCTCAAAAATGCTGCTTCGGTTTTCTTCGGGAACACCTATGCCGTTGTCGGTGACCGTAATGGTAACGAAGTTTTCTTCCGCTTTTACCTCAACATCAATTCTCGGATTTTCGGGCTCTTTTTGCTCCACGGATTGAATGCTGTTTTTGACCAAATTTGTAACCACTCGAATCAGTTGAGTCCGGTCAAAACGCGCTCGGACTTCATCTTCCTCAGAAAAGAAATAGATATAATCTTCGGTAAAGATATCGAGAGCCAGTTTGGTGATTTTTACCACGTTCAGAGTCTCATCTTGTTGGGCGGGCATTTTTGCATAGGTTGAAAAGGCCGATGAAATAGAGCTCAACGTATCAATCTGCTGAAGCAATGTATTGGTATATTCCGTCATTTTTTTGTCAATATCCGGATCGTTGCTGTCAAATTTTCTTTGGAAACTTTGCACGGTAAGCTTCATGGGCGTTAATGGATTTTTAATTTCGTGCGCCACTTGTTTCGCCATTTCGCGCCAAGCGGTTTCGCGTTCGCTGGCGGCAAGCTGGGCGGCACTGTTTTCCAGTTCGTCTATCATGCCGTTGTAGGCGTTTACGATGGTTGAAATCTCAGTGGGCGTATCGCTGAGGTGGATTTTTTTGTTGCGCATATCGAAACGGGTTTCAGTAAGTTTTTCACTTATTTCCATCAAAGAACGCGTAATGTATTTTGATAGAAAATAGGAAATTGCGATTGCTGCTATCAACATCGAAAAGTACGCTATGCCCAATCTGTAAAGATATTCGGTAAGTTCTTTTGTGATAAACCCGTCGTCTTCAATATAGGGTAAATTCAGGATTGCCAAAGGTTTGAAGTAGCTATCGGTAATATAGGTATAAGAGGACTGGTATTTTTGTCCGCCTTCCTCAAATTCCTTTATATAGCTTTTTGTGGATGAATTTTGAAGCGCTTCCAAGGCATATTTCGGTATTTTTGGGAAAACGGTATCTTTAAAAAAAGAAGGTTTTGATGATTTTAAAAAGTTTCCGTCCAGATCGTACAGAAAAATCTCAAGACTGTGAATATCTTTTATTTCGTATATTTTATCTTTAAAAATGAGCGGAATCTGGTCGGTTTCAACAGGATAAGTGGTGGTTTTTAGAACGTAATTTATGTTTTCGCGGATGGCGGCCTCCTTTCTTAACAAACGGTCGCGGTGATAATCCTGTGCCTCTTCTTTATATTGAAAAACGGTAACGATGGCAATGAGTACCGAAGCTCCCAAAACCAAAAGGATCATAGAAAGAAAAATGCGGGTGCGGAGCGATTTTTTGTAAAAGTACATTTACATTTTTTTGAAGAAAGAAAGATAGCAATAATTAAACCATACTGGAAAGCACCAAAGTTTTAAAATTCCAAATTCCAAAGAAATGTCATCCCGAGCGCAGTCGAGGGGTCAAATTCCAAAAATCGAAAAAATCAATTTTTATTCTCTCGAATTCTTTTGTAAATTTTATAGCCCATCATCAACAAAACGGCAAAGATTATAATGCCAACGGTTCCGTAAAGCCAATTGGTGCCATCTTTTAAAATAACTAAAAAAACTACGGCAAACAGAATGATTGTGGGTACTTCATTGAAAAGGCGCATATAGTTTGACGAATGTTTTACCACTCCCTTTTGAAGCTGTTTGAATATTTGGTGACACTTAAATTGATAGATTATCAAAATTACAACAAAGCCCAATTTTACCTGCATCCAAGCGTCGCCAAAAAAAAACATGCGCATGTAGATGAGCCAAATCCCGAAGAAAATTGCTAAAATCATCGAGGGCCAAGTGATGATATTCCAAAGTCGGGCAGCCATTATTTTCAGTTGTTCTCCTATAATCTCCTTTTCGGGCGAAGGTTTTTGGGAAGCTTCAATTTGATAGACAAACAAACGGACAATGTAGAAAAGCCCGGCAAACCAAGTGATGACAAAGATGAGGTGAAGAGATTTTATGTAGGGATAGTATTGTTCCATAAATGCTAAAGACTAAACTTATTTCGGTTTTTGACTTGGGTTTCGGCTGGTGTGGAAGAAAGAACTAATATAGATAGTGTCTTCCTTTATTTCATAAATTATTAGAAAAAGAAATTTCTTAACAACCGCTTCACGATAGCCATGGTCGTTTTCTCTATAAATAAAGGGCGTTTTTAAAAGATGATTATAAACCGAATTGATCTCATATAGAAAACTGTTTCCCAAACCCTTTTTTCTGCTTTCGTAGAAACCTAATGCTTCGTCCAATTGTTTCTCTGCAATATTGAGAACGACAATTTTATAAATCATGTTTTTTTCGCATTTCAGCTTCGAAAACAGCCCAAGGTATTCCAGTAATTTCTCCCCGCTCCAGTTTTTCACTTTGTTCTTTAAGCAAATCCCAATGCTCCTGTGGTACAGGAGATTTGTACTGGGTTTCATATCCTGTTTCCGCCTCGTTTACTTTAGCGTATTTGTGTGAAGAAGGTGGTGGCCCAATCAACAGCAACAATGCTTCCAGTAACAAATCGTTGTTTTGGCAATTTTCAATCTCTGAAATGAGTGCTTTTTTGAGGTCTTCATTTTTCATAGCCATATCCTTTTCATATTACAAAATAACTATTTTTTGATGAATTTCTTCGTTATTTTCCCTTCGGAAGAGGTAACGGTTATAAAATACATTCCAGATTTTAAGGCTGAAACCTCTATTTCGTTAGATGCTAACTTTTCTGTTGAATATACGATTCTACCATTTACATCAGCAATGGAAACGGAATCGAAATCATTGGCAGTGGATTGAAGAATCAGTTTGTCTTGGGCGGGATTTGGGAAAATAACCAAATTAGACAAACTATGTTCGTTAACTGACAATAATTGATTTGAGAAATAGGAAATAAAACCAGCGGCGGTTTCATACTGAAAATAGTCTATTCCGTCGTTTCCTGTATATAAATTACAGCCCAGCGGATAGCTGTACATCAGGTCATACAATGCATAACCAACGGGTCCGGGCGAGCAATTGCTTTCATCTTGTTGATAGTTTTGTGATTGCAACTTAAAATCATAATCCTCCCCATTTCCCAAAATAAAATCGCCACTTATTAAAGCACAGCCTTCAATCCCCGTATATGTAAAATCCGGGGTTATGGTAAATTGTGGAGGATTGGGTCCTGGATAAAAAACCGGATCGCCAAGATCTACTTCAGTCATATATAGATACCAAGTTTGGAACAACCTTGCATCTGGCACTGGAGCTGGTTCTGTGCTAAAATATGCCCAATTATAGTCGGAATCTCTTAGCGATAGGTATTTGTAACCGTTTCTTTCATTGTAATAATACGTGAAGGTTTTAGATTCGAGGTTATGGGTGGTTAAAATTTCATAGAAATAAAGGTCTTCGTAATAACAATTTGGCTCCACACAATCGTTTAGCGTGACGCCGTAAGAATGAAGCGTTAATGAATTACCATTAAAATTTGCTCCGGCATTCAACACATTAAAAATACCTTCAGCTTCTAAAACATAACTGTTTGGAAGATCATAAAAGGCCACAGTTGGGGTTTCTCCATTTGGGGTAAAAAAAAGATCATTTGTTTCAATAAATTTTAAATTGAAAGTCTCGCTCAGCAATCCAACAGGCTGAGCAAAAGCAGTTAGGATTGAAAAAACAGTGCCGAAAAGAAGTATAAGTTTTTTCATAACTGAAAGATTAGTAGTTAAAAATACTAAAAATTCAGCTTTAATCTTTAAGTGTCTTACGAATTTCTCGATTTAAAAAATACCCTGTTACAATTGTTGAAAGCACATCGGCCGCAGGAAAGGAAATCCAAACGCCCAACTCGCCAAAAAAATGTGGCAGAATAAAAATCAAAGGGATAAAGAAGAATCCTTGCCGCGTAAGTGTAAGCAACAACGCAGGGACGGCTTTCCCAATGGCCTGAAAATAGGCAGAGCCAATCAATTGAATTGCAATAATTGGCGTGGCTGCAAAAACCCAGCGCATATAATGTGGGGTTTCGGAAAGAATAGCTGCATCATTTGTAAAAACCGAAACAATAGCTTCGGGAAAAAGCATTATTACTGCAAAAATAGTGAGGCCTAAACCCCCTGCGTACAAAATTGCTTTGTTGATGCTTTCGCGGACCCGTGGAAATTTATGTGCGCCATAATTATAGCCCGCAATCGGCAAAAACCCTTGTGTTACTCCCAAAACAGGGAAAAGCGCAAACATCAGCATGCGTCCAATAATGCCATAAGCCGCTACGGAAGCTGCGCCACCCAGATTAAACAGGATGTTGTTCATTAATAGATAAGTTACGCTAACTGCGGCCTGTCTCGATAGCGTGACAAAACCGAGGGCGGACATTTCTTTGATAATAGAGCCATCCAGCCCGAAATGTGACAGACTTATTTTCAGCTCGGATTTATCGCTCATAAAGAAATAGAGCACATACAGGAAACACAAACCGTACGAAATGGTGGTGGCCCAAGCCGCTCCTGCCATTCCCATATCCAAAAGGTTGATAAGAATATAGTCTAAAACAAGGTTCCCCACAGAAGGTATAATCATTGCGATCATCGCGAATTTTGGCTTTCCTTCGGCACGGATCACATTGTTGCCCATCATACAAAGCGCCAAAAGTGGAACACCGTAAAGCACAATACGGTAATAGATTTTTGCGGGCTCAAAAATGTCGCCTTTTCCACCGAAAGTGGGAATCAATTCATTTATAAAAACCAAACCGAAAACCACCATTGCGGAAGATAACAACAATGTTAAAGTGATTTGATTGCCAAAAGTTTTTAGAGCGCGCTCTTTATTATTCGCCCCCAAAGCGCGTGAAATCATAGAAGAACCGCCAATACCAATAGCCATTCCCAGCGCAGCGATAAAAAACGAAACAGGCAAAACCACATTTATCGCAGCAATGGCTATGGAACCAATCCAGTTTCCCACAAAAATGGTGTCCACCAATATATTCAGCGACATCACCAAAATACCGATAGAGGCTGGCACGGCTTGTTTAATCAGTAAACTTCCTATGGAATCTGTACCCAGTGCGGCAGATTTATTGTTCATTCTTTATTATTATTTTTTATTCAAAAAATATAAGCAAACACTAAAACACCTTAATTCAATGCTGATAAAAAATAGCAATAGAAAATAAAGAATAATTAGGCTATCGCAGTTTTTACATCCACAATCCGCCAGTGGTCAATCCATCCCGTAAGTGCCTCGGCCCAATCGTCGCGGTCGTTCAAACAGGGGATTACAGTAAATTCCTTTCCGCCCGCTTCGTGGAAAATTTCTTGGCCTTCCATTGCTATTTCTTCCAAAGTTTCCAAACAGTCGCTGACGAATGCTGGGGTAACGATCGCCATTTTTTTTATTCCGTTCAAACCCATTCGTTCAATAGTCCTATCGGTATAGGGTTGTAACCACGGGTCAAAACCCAAACGCGATTGGAACGAGGTTGAAAAAGTGCCAGCCTGCAAATTGAGTTTTTCGGCAACCAAAGCAGTTGTTTTCAAACACTGATGGCGATAGCAAAATTGATGCGCGGGGGAATCCGTAACACAGCATGTTCCATCAATTTTACAGTGGCTTTTAGTGATGTCGCTTTTGCGGATATGTCTTTCGGGAACGCCGTGGTAGCTGAACAATAGATGTTCGTAATCCAAATTTTCCAGTTTTTCTGAAATGCTTTTTGAAAGTACTTCAATATATTCTGGCTTGTTGTAAAATGCCGCAAGCGAAGTAATTTGCAGCTGTGGAAAAAATTCGTTTTTAAGTTCTTCAACTTTTACGTCAATAGTTTCGGTGGTTGCCATTGCAAACTGTGGATAGAGGGGAATGGTCAACACTTCATCAACGCCTTGATTCACTAATTCCTGCAAGCCCTTTTTCAAAGTCATGCTTCCGTAACGCATTGCCAAAGCAACGGGAACGGTTGTTTTCTCTTGAATTTTTTTCAGAAGTCGTTCTGAAATAACAATTAAAGGCGACCCTTCGTCCCACCAAATTTTCTGATAGGCTTCTGCAGATTTTTTTGGACGGGTATTCAAAATAATACCCCGCACCAAAAACGAACGGAACCAAAAAGGCATGTCGATTACCCGCGGATCCATCAAAAATTCATCTAAATATTTTTTTACGTCTTTGGGGTTGGTACTGTCCGGCGAACCGAGGTTTACGAGGAGGACTCCTTTTTTATTCATTAAAAAATGGATTTGTATTCTAAGTATTATTATGAATCAATAAATTTTCTACCTCAGTTTTTAATTTGGGAAGATGGGTAATTAAAATGGACCAGATATTTTCGTCGGAAACTGAATCGTAAGAGTGAATAATATAATTTCTTAAATTGACAATGGGGCGCGCGTCAGAGATTTTTTCGGCGTAGGTTTCATCAAAATTTAATATTCTATTTACTGCTTCTCCTATAATCTCCAGATTTCTTTCCACCGCTTTTTTGCGCATTCCATTTTGAATATATTTATTGAAATCTTTTTCTTCCCCTTCAAAATATGATTCTATGGTTTTAATGGTCTCTTGTATATCCAACAACCATTTTTTTATTCGCTTATCCATAAATCAACTGCTTACTATTTTCAATAGATTCAATCAGAACGGGGTTTTTCAGCGTTTGTTCTTCCAAAAGGTCTACTTCTCTTTGCAAAAGTGAACTCAGTTCTTCTTTAAAGGAAATATAGTTGTCAAAATAACCAGCGAGGTCAAATTTTTTGAAACGCACCAAAAAATCAACATCACTGTTTTGATTGAAATTATCTGAAACAGCGGACCCGAACAAGTACATTTTATCCACTTTGTGCAGCTCACAAAGTAGTTTAATGCCATCAATATGATTTACAATATTTTTCATAATCCAAAGATAAACAAAAGCTTTTCGATATATTGATTTGCAAAGGTAACAAGTGAAGCACGAAAGGTTTCAAAAAAATGGTAAAAATTCTTGACGAAAAGTTCTTCTGAGTTTTCATCGGATTTTGTGGTAAAAGTCGCCTGTTTCAGTATTATTATCCGTTTCCAAACGACTACAAACAACTATAAACGAAAGTAAATAAGTAACAACCAACTAAAATTTGGAAGCCAATGTAAGTTTGTCCTGTCGAATAAAATGAAGTTCGATAGTATCAATTGTTTAACATTAAATATTAGAAATCATGAACGCACTTAGAAACAAAGTACAGTTGATTGGAAGATTGGGCCAAGACCCAGAAATCGTAACATTTGCCGATGGCAATAAAATGGCCAAGTTCTCAATGGCCACAGATGACAGTTACAAAGACAAAGACGGTAAAAAAGTGGAACACACTTATTGGCACAATGTTGTTGTGAAAAGGCCTGGCCTTGTAAATGTAGTCGAAACCTATATAACCAAAGGCCAAGAAATAGTAATTGAAGGAAAGCTAACAAATCGTACTTGGGACGATAAGGAAGGCAACAAACATTATATCACCGAAGTATTTTGCAACGAGCTAGTCATGCTGGGGAGTAAATAAAATGACTGGCCATCCAAGCCCCCGCTTTTTGTGGGGGCTTATTTTTTTAAAGTTTGAATCGCTATTTTTACCGAAATGGAAACAAATACCCAGCTAAGCATATTCGATCTGCTAAAAACGCATTTCGGATACGAGAAATTTCTTCCGAATCAGGAAGAAATCATAAACAACATTTTAGACCAAAAAGACACCATTGCCATTATGCCCACGGGCGGCGGCAAATCGTTGTGTTTTCAATTGCCGGCATTGGCTTTGGAGGGAACGGCGATTGTGATTTCTCCATTAATTGCTTTAATGAAGGATCAAGTGGATGCATTAAAAGCGAACGGAATTTCCGCGGCTTTTTTCAACAGTTCACAACCTTATGAGGAACAACAGCAGGTTTTAAAAGATTTACAAAACGGAGATTTAAAGTTGCTGTATGTAGCTCCGGAAAGTCTTCCACTATTAAATTTTATTTTGGGTTCAATAAAAATCAGTCTTTTCGCCGTGGACGAAGCACACTGTATTTCCACTTGGGGTCACGATTTTCGGCCAGCTTATACGCAACTAAGCAGTTTGAAAGAGCAATTTCCAAACGTTCCGTTGATTGCTTTAACTGCTACGGCAGATCGCGCCACTCGGGAAGATATTGCAACACAACTTTCAGTTCCCGAAGCCAAAACATTTATCGCTTCTTTTGATAGACCAAATTTGTATTTGGATGTTAGGCCCGGTCAAAACCGCAACAAACAAATTCTAGATTTTCTGAAAAGACATAAAGATGAAAGTGGTATTATTTATTGCCTCAGCCGAAAAAGTACAGAGAAACTCGCTGCGACACTTTCCTCAAAAGGTTATAAAGCTGAAGCATACCACGCGGGATTAACTTCCGAAGAAAGAACTCAAATTCAAGAAAATTTTATCAACGATATTTCACCTATAATCGTTGCCACTATCGCCTTTGGAATGGGCATCGATAAGAGCAACGTGCGCTGGGTAATACATTACAACATGCCCAAGAATATTGATGGATACTATCAAGAAATTGGACGGAGTGGGCGCGATGGCTTGCCCGCACATACCATACTTTTCTACAGTTTCGCTGATGTAATTATGCTTCGGAAATTTGCTGAAGGCTCCGAAACTGAGGCCTACCAATTGGCCAAATTGGAGCGGATGCAGCAATATGCCGAAGCACTGAGTTGCCGAAGAAAAGCGTTGCTCGGTTATTTCGGGGAACATATAACCGAAGACTGCGGCAATTGCGATATCTGCAAAACCCCACCAAAATATTTTGACGGTACGCTTATCGCCCAAAAAGTATGCTCTGCCGTCGCGCGATTGCAGGAGCAAGAAGCTTTGGGAATGGTTTTGGATGTGCTTCGTGGTTCACAAAACGCACAGGTTTTTGACAAAGGTTACCAAAAGATAAAAACCTTCGGAGCAGCGAAAGACATTGCTTGGCGCGATTTGCAGCAATATGCCATCCAACTTTTGAACCAAGGTGTTTTGCAAATCTATTTTCACGAAAATGGACGATTGTTGCTCACACCGCTTGCTAAAAAAGTTTTGTTTGAAGGCAAAAAAGTACGGTTGGCTAACATCATTCAAGAAGTGGAAAAAGTGAAAACCGAAAGAGCCCCGCGCAAACGTGCCGATCTTTTTGACAAACTGAAAACACTTCGTTTAAAGTTGGCGCAAGAAATCGGTATGCCGGCATATATAGTGTTTAGCGACGCAGCTCTGGAAGATATGGAACACAAAAAACCGCGTACACGTGAAGAATTCGCAACCATTTCGGGAGTTGGGGAAGCGAAGCTTGAAAAGTATGCAGATGATTTCCTAAAAGTCATCAATCGGCATTTGGACAGTTTGGAAAGTGATTTACCAACCCACGAGCGAAGTTATAAAATGTATGCCGAGGATAATCTTTCGCCCTCAGAAATTGCCGGCCAACGTGGACTTTCGGAAGATTCAGTTTATGGGCATTTTATAAAAATGCACCAATTGGGTGTGCCTTTCGATTTTTTAAAATTTATTTCTTCCAAAGAAATTCAGCAAATAAAAAATGCCCAAAAAATGCTTGAAAATCCGGAAGCGCTAAAACCTTATTTTGAATATTTTGAAGAGAAAATGCCGTATTGGAAAATTCGGCTTGGTTTATATTTAATGGAAAAATAATCCAATTTACTTCCCAATGTATAAAATTGAAGTCTTTTCAGATGGCAATCCTCTATTCATATAATAATGTGCGGTTTCTCGTAAATCTTCAGAAACCGAATTATTGTCAAAGAAAATTGCAAATAGGTTGCTATGTATATAATCAACTCTATTTTTTAACGATATTTAATCTATAAATATTGGAAATCAAGCTTTTCAATGTTATAAGCGCCTACCGAATCTATCTGAAGAATTCGAATTCATAATTTTTATCTAATAGAATAGGTAAAGGCCCACTTCAAAGGAAGACAGGGGAATGACAATTATCAGTACAGGTGTTTATAACTTTCTTATTGAATAATTTTCACGAAATTCTTTTTAAGACAAATTTCCGATGATTTTTATTATATAAACACAATGCTCGACTTGAAACAACCTTTAAAGGATTGATATGCCCCTTTAATGGATTTGCTATTTCATAAGTTGCGGTGTTATGCCAATTTTGTAACTATAAGACAAGGAAGTTGAAAATTTAAAAGAATTGTTGATTTTGAGACCAGGTGTACTTATAATATTATAGAAAAACTAACCAATATGAAATCTATTATCCTACCATTCGTTACAATACTTTTTTGTATTTCCTTTTGTGAAAGTATGGCACAACAAGAAACTATTCAAAACATTACTGGAGAAGCGACCATCACAAAATCAACAGTTTTAGTGCCTTCAATTCCTACAGGGGAACCATTTAATTACAAAATAAACTTCCAAAATTTAAATCAAGCCAATACACTTTCTATGACAGATGTCCTACCATTAGGGCTGTGTTATGCGGCAAGTGATATTATTGCCGACCCATCTTTTATTGATTTTAACGGTAATGTTGTTAACCCCAATACTATCCCAGGGCTTATTGATACTAGTAATCTTCCAACGGTTATATTTAATATCCCAAACTATATTCAAAGAGGATCTTTTACAATTACTGTCACTTTTTGTGCTGGAATAACCCCAGATGGTTTTACTGTAACAAACCATATTTGTGCAGACTATGGAAATGGGACAAATAATGAAAATTTTTGTACTTCAACTGGAATCACAAGTACAGCATCTGCCATAAATCCCTGGGGAGAAATTACAAAAGAACCTTTATTTCCTGCTATTGCAGGGCCAAATGGAGACTATTATATACCTACCTCTGGAGGGGCTTCCAATTATAAGATTAGAATTCAAAAAAGCCCACCTTATGAGCCTTCAATTTTTGGGATGTTGAATCTTACCAACGTAACGATTTCTGAAATGTTTCTGCCATGTGCTTCTGTTACTTTAATAAGCGGTCCAGGAACTTTTAACCCAGTAACCAATACAATTACATTAAACAATGACTTACAGGGGAGTGTCCCCTATGAATTCGTAGAATTTATTGTGAATGTAGATTATTCAGGCTGTGGTAATTTTAATAATAATCAAGTAATTTCAAATACAGTAGAATTAAATGGAACTCCCGTGGGGGAAAACCCAATAATCAACATAGACTCTAATACTGCTGATGTTATTGCGGTAGATAATTTACCGCCGCCAAATGGTTCTTCATCAATTGCAAAAACTGTTGAGGCTTCTAACCCTGTCCCAGGATGTCTAGGCAGATACACAATCAATTATACTAACACCGATAACAGACCAATATCTTTTTCTGAAATAGAGGATATTCTTCCTAATAATATTCTCCCTCAAAATATTTCAATTACGGGTATGATTAATTCTGCTTCAATAACAGACACCTTTGATTTAATTGTAAATAATGGAACACCAACAGTGGTTTCCATGGCTACAGGGTTTTCTGGAAATCCTTGGGCTACTACTAATAATTCATTCACATTAAGGGCAAATATAAATACTCTTTTGTACCCTAATGATATCATTAGAGTAACTATTGAATTTATTATAGATGCCAACAACCCGACAGGTTCAGTCATTGCTAATTGTGCAGATTTTGACGGTTCAATCATAGATATTCCCAATAATATCAATCTTCCGGTGCCAAGTAATAGTTGTGTGTCATTTGCTATAGAAACCCCCGAAGTAAAATTATGCGCCACCAAAGGGGTTAGAAAAGCAAATACTTCGAATCCGTTTTCAGCCTTTATAACCAATATTGTTCCTACCGATGAACTGGAATTCCAAATATGTGTGCAAAATAATGGAAGTGTTAACTATAATGGCGATCTGGTAGATGTGTTGGATGCTAAATACGAATTCATCTCTGTTGTTTCAAACAATTTACCCTCTGGCTCTACTTTTAATCAGAATGGGCAAACATTAACTTGGGGCAATATTGATTTATTTCAAAATTGCAATGCTTTTGCAGGAATTTATGGTTGTTTAAATCCTTCCAACCCGTCTTATTGTGTTATTATTAAAGTTAGGGTAAAACCCTTAACCCCTCCGGGTAATATCGATAATAGTGCTACAATATCAGGAGCTAATGCCAATCCTGAAACTACGGAGCTTGCCAAAGTGAATATTATTCAAGCTTCTGTTTTAAAACTAGAACAAGAAGTCACTAAAGATCTTAATAATTATGGGCAAACAATTCCGTTAAATCCAGTTTGTGACATTACAGTATTTTATAAAATTACCATCACCAATTTAGGGAACATTCCTGTTGCCCAACACCAAATAATTAATGAGTTTCCTCATATCGGAGATGTATACTATCCTACAACACTTGCACGCAACAGTAGCTTTTCCTATAAATTAATAGCGGATTATAATTCGCCAGACTACATAGTTTCTTATTTAAATAGTGTTCCATCTACTACTACAACGCCTCCAAATTTTGATTGTAATACTGTTCCACCGGGCAACCCATTTCCGAGTATATATGATATTACAATGGTTTTTGATAGTCAAAATTCGCTAGCCGTTGGCGCAAGCAATACCATAGTTGTTGAAACAACCATAGACGATCCGTATGCTTTAAACTCTGGTGACATAGCTGTTAACAGTGCTTATTTCGTTGACTGTGGAACAAGTAATGGAAACATTATAGTGCCCACAAATATGACCCAAGTTACCATAGAATCTCCATTAGACACCTGTACTCCATTAGTACTTGATCCTTATGCAAATGCCGTTCCAGATATTATGGATGTTGCGGTTCAACAGGAATTAAGTTCTGGTGGCCTTACGACAATGGATAAGGAGTATGGAGATGTTGACAATGATCGTGACATAGATATCATTTACACAAAGAACAATCACGAATTGTTTGTACTTGAAAACACTGCGGGGCCAGGGGTAATGCCAATATATAATACCCCAGGAACTTCCTTGAACATTACAAATTACGCATATTCCTATAGACTAATAGATTGGGATAACGATGGATGGCAAGACTTGGTGGTTTACGATTCAGACCCAGGACAGACTACGTATCAAATTTCACTTTATTTAAATAACGGAAATGGAACCTTTTCTGCAACGTCTTCAGTTACATTCCTACAGGGTAATGTAGATTTTCCAATAGACCCCAATATACTTATTGAATTGGGAGACCTCAATGGAGATACCCTTCCAGATTTATTAATGAGTAGTCAATGGGGTATTTATGGTACAGCCTATTTTGAAAATACAGGTGGATCATCACCCTATTTTATATTGCCCGCCCCACAATCCTACACTCCCGGGGGGGCTTCAATTAATAATATTTTTATTCCCGACGATGGTGGAAGCTATCAAACGGCAGAAATATTTGATGCCGATTGCGATGGAGACAACGATATATTTATTTCAGACCCATTATATGACGCACCAAATTGGGGTGGCGGTAAAATGTTTTTTCACGAAAATAATGGAATTCCAACTACGGGCACACTTCCAGATATAAATGCAACTGGGATTACAGAACTATTTGGTTTCATAGAAATCTTGAATAATGATTTACGATGTGACTGGGTAATAATGAGATTTGTAGATTACCTAGGCAATGGGTGTCCTATTGCAATTTCATATAACCCTTGCAATGATAAGTTTTTCTATTACAATAGAATATGTTATACGTGTGACACCACAATTTCAGTTTCAGATTTTGAAGATGAGTCTAGTGAAGACGAAATACTGGTTTATCCTAATCCATCAAATGACTTTATTAAAGTTGAAAGCAAAAAAAATAATGTTTTAGAAGCTATAGAAATTTATAGCATCACAGGAGCTTTAATTAAAGAAACAAAGAAAACAAAGGAGCCTATTGATGTAAGTGCACTAAGCAATGGTATGTACTTTATAAAAATATATTGTGAGGGGAAATATATTTCTAAAAAATTAATTAAAAATTAATTTGGGCAATTGAACTTAAAATTTGAACATGTTTTTTTCAAAATCTTGATTGTTTGATTTTTAATAAATCGTAGCCCCATTCGCAACCTCTTCATTTTTTAGTAAAGCAGTTAAAGGAAATATTTGGCGCTGGTAAATAATCTAGTATAAAAGGTCGTCTGATTGGGCGGCCTTACTTTTTTATGTCCATCATCTAAATAAATCAATATTTACGTTACGATTAACCCTTTATTTAATTTTTTAAAATATTCGATTTCGAATAAAATATAACCAAACCTAACAAATATCATATTTTAAAAGGAAAACAATCCCGAACTTTGTAGCCATTTTTAAAATTTTTCAGCAAATGACTTCTTCCGGAAAAATAGAATTGATGGCTCCGGCCGGTAATTTCGAATCCTTGCAGGCTGCATTGGACAACGGCGCGGACTCTGTTTATTTTGGCGTGGAACAGTTAAATATGCGTGCCCGCGCAAGTATCAACTTTACTACAGGTGATCTTTCGGAAATTACAAAACGGTGCAAAAAGAAAAATGTTAGAACCTACATCACGCTGAACACTATTATTTACGACCACGATCTTTCAGTAATAAAAACGATTCTAAACGCTGCGAAGAAAGCTGAAATCACTGCCGTGATTGCAATGGATCAAGCTGTGATTGCCTATGCACGGCAAATTGGGGTGGAAGTGCACATTTCAACCCAAATAAATGTTACCAATATTGAAACGGTAAAATTCTATGCACTTTTTGCCGATACAATGGTAATGAGCCGAGAGCTGAGCCTTCGGCAAGTGAAAAAAATTACTGAACAAATCGAGAAAGAACAGGTAAAAGGCCCTTCCGGCAACTTGGTTGAAGTGGAGATTTTTGGTCACGGCGCACTGTGTATGGCTGTTTCGGGAAAATGTTATTTGAGTTTACATTCGTACAATTCCTCGGCAAACCGTGGGGCTTGCAAACAGAATTGTCGAAAAAAATATACCGTAATCGATCAGGAAACTGGCTTTGAAATTGAATTGGACAACGAATATATGATGTCGCCCAAAGACCTTTGCACTGTGGATTTTTTGGACCAAGTGATTGAAACTGGCATTAAAGTACTGAAAATTGAAGGCCGTGGCCGCGCCCCAGAATATGTGGCAACGGTAACCAAAACCTATCGCGAAGCTATTGACGCTTGTTACGATGGAACCTATTCTGAAGAAAAAGTGGAACAGTGGATGACTGAACTGGCAAAGGTTTACAATCGCGGATTTTGGAGCGGCTATTATTTGGGGCAAAAACTGGGTGAATGGAGCAATACCGAAGGTTCGCAAGCCACACAGAAGAAAGTATATATTGGAAAAGGCGTCCATTATTTTCCGAAAACCAAAATTGCTGAATTTAAGATTGAAGCTTATGATTTAAGCGTAGGCGATAAAATTTTGATTACAGGCCCAACTACTGGTGCTAAGGAATTTGACCTTTCTGAAATGCTTGTTAATGACGAAGCCCTTGCCACCGCAAAAAAAGGGGATTCTTGCACGATTCCAACACCTTTTCGAGTGCGTCCCTCAGATAAGTTGTATAAAATTGTAGCTTCGTAAAATGGTGGTCGTAACCCTTCAGCGGAACAAATGTATTGGCTGCAATTATTGTGTTGAGTTGGCGCCGGCTTATTTTCGAATGTCGAAAAAAGACGGGAAAACCGTACTGCTACATTCCGAAGAAAAAAGAGGATTTTTTACGCTGAAAATTGCAGATAATTCAGAATTTGAAACCTGCGAACAAGCTGCAAAAGCCTGTCCCGTGAAAATTATTTCAACGAAATTGATCTAATTTTTTAAGCGGGTTCTCCACTGCTATTATTTCTTCCGAAGAAAGGAAATGGTTTATTGTAAAAAGTGATCCGAATACCAAAAAGCAAAATCATTCCGCCCAAAATCATTTGAATACTTACTTTTTCGCCAATAAAAAGCCACGCCAAAATGGTCGTTAAAACCGCCTGCCCCAAAAGACTCACAGAAACGCGGGTTGCCCGCATATGTTTGGTGGCATAACCCAAAAGCAGCCACGCCAGCAATTGGCAAACAACACCCTGAACTACCAAAACAAACCACCCCATATTGCTAAAACCCGAAAAAGGTTGGCCAATAAAATAACTCAAAATTGCCAAGAACACAGCCGATGAAAGCGTGCTAACGGTAATAAACGGAAGCACTTCCACTTCGTATAGCACGTGCTTGCTGAGCAGCATATAAATGGCGTAGAAAACGCCCGAAAGTATCGCAAACACAAACGCGAGGTCAAAATCTAATTCAAGGAAAAATCGAAATCCAACCAACATTATCATTCCAAAAATGGCGATTGCAGTACCGATCCAAAAATTAGTGGTTGGCTTATTTTTTAAGAAGAAAAACGCGCCAACCCCAACCCAAACTGGTGAAAGATTGGTAAGCAAGGTAGCCTGCGTAGCGGTAGATTGCTGGATGGCAACGTTCCAGACCGCAACATCCGCAGCGAAAATGGCGCCACAAAGAATGGTAAGTAACAAAATCTTCAGAGATGGAATTTTCATTTTTCCAGTCAGAACAGTGAACGGAACCAACAGCGCCGCGGCAATTGCCATTCTATAAAATGCAGATATAACCCCCGGCGACAAACTGAGTCTTACCAAAATAGGGAAAATAGAAATACAAACTATACCGATGACAAGGGCAATTCTGGGCTTTGTCATAAAACTAAAATTGAGCAGGTTAAAATAAAAGCCGTAAAATTAGTCTTTAATAATCGTTGCGCGATTACTTAAGCCATCATTAATAATTAATTAACAAGTCGATTTTATTTGTGAAGTTTCAGTTGAATTCGCTTTCGATCCACATCAACCTCAAGCACTTTTACAATGATTTGTTGGTGCAAATGCACGTGCTCGTTAACATCTGAAACGAAAGCGTCGGCAAGATTCGAAACGTGAATCAGCCCACTTTCCTTAATTCCAATATCCACAAAACATCCAAAATTAGTGATGTTGTTTACAATTCCCGGCAGTAATTGCCCTTCCTGTAAATCGGTTATCGTTCTTATATTTTGATTAAAAGTGAACACTTTTGCCTGTTCACGAATGTCGAGACCTGGTTTTTCGAGTTCGGTGAGAATATCTTTTAGCGTTGGAAGGCCTATCTTTTCCGAAATATATTTCTCAAGATTTATTTTCTGAAGAAGTGCTTTGTTTCCAATCAATTCTGAAACTTTTACTTTTTCATCCTTCGCCATTTTTGAAACCACCGCATAACTTTCGGGATGCACGGACGAATCGTCCAGCGGGTTGTCGCCATTTTTTATTCGAAGAAATCCAGCTGCCTGTTCAAAAGCTTTTCCGCCCAAACGCGCAACTTTTTTAATCTCTTCGCGAGAAGAAAATGCGCCGTTTTCTTCGCGATAACTTACCACATTTTCTGCAAGTTTTGGGCCGATCCCCGAAACATAACTCAGCAGCGGAACACTTGCTGTATTAATGTTTACGCCAACAGAATTTACACACAATTCCACCGAAATATCCAGCGAACTTTTTAGCTTTGATTGATCCACATCGTGTTGATATTGCCCAACACCTATGGATTTAGCGTCAATTTTCACCAACTCCGCAAGTGGATCCTGCAAACGGCGACCGATGGAAACTGCGCCACGAACGGTAACATCATAATTCGGAAATTCATCACGAGCAATTTTTGAAGCCGAATAAATAGACGCTCCGGCTTCGCTTACCACAAAAACCTGCATTGCATTTTTAAACTGGATTCGTTTTATAAATTGCTCAGTTTCCCGTGAAGCCGTTCCGTTTCCAATTGCAATTGCTTCAATTTTATAGGCATCGGCGAGCGAGCTGATCTTTTTCATCGCGCCGCTACTATCGTTTTTTGGTGGGTGCGGATAAATAGTTTCGTTGTGCTGCAAACCGCCCTGGGCATCGAGGCAAACCACTTTGCAACCGGATCTAAAACCAGGATCAATTGCCAAAACTCGCTTTTCACCCAAAGGCGAACCGAGCAACAATTGTCTTAAGTTTTTGGCGAAAACATTAATTGCAGTTTCGTCTGCCTTCTCTTTTGCTGCAGATAATGCTTCGTTTGAAAGTGCTGGAAGCAAAAGCCGTTTGTAGCTGTCTTCAATCGCAAGTTTTATTTGTTTTGAAGCGGCATCGTTCGATTTTATAATGCGTTCCTCAATTTTCGAAATGGTTTTTTCGTCGTCAATCTCAATTTTTTGGCGAATAAATCCTTCGGAAGTTGCTCGTAAAATTGCCAACAATCTGTGTGAAGGGATTCTATTTAAAGCTTCGTTCCAATCAAAATAATCACGGAATTTCTGTGCTTTTTCCTGCCTGCCGGCAGGCACGGCATCGTCTTCAAGCTTCTTTACAACTTTAGTTGAAATCACCGCGAAGCGTTCCAATTGATTTCGAAGCATATTTCGGATATCGGTACGCTCGTTTATCCATTCAGCAATAATGTGGCGCGCGCCTTCCAAAGCTTCTTCTTCGGAATTTACTTCCCCTTTCACATACTTAACTGCAAGCGAAGAAATATCTGAGCTTCCAAGACTTCGGGTTTGACTCATAATTATTTTTGCCAAAGGTTCTAACCCATTTTCCCGTGCAGTATCGGCTTTAGTTTTTCGCTTCTTTTTGTACGGCAAATACAAATCTTCTAGAGTGATTAAATCTGTAGCTTCTTCTATTTTTTTTTGAAGTTCTCCAGTTAAAACTTCTTGTTCTTCCAACGTTTTCAGAATAGCAAGTTTTCGCTTTTCAACTGCTTCAAATTGCTCTTTAAACTTTACGATATCGCCAATTTGAACTTCATCGAGATTTCCTGTTAACTCCTTACGATAACGGGAAATGAAGGGAATGGTGCAATCTTCGTTTAAAAGTTTTACTGTGTTTTCAACACTTTTTGTGGGAAGTTTGGTTTGGGAGGTTATAAAGTTTAGAATAGTTGTCATTTCAGAAAAAATTAAATCCTTCGAGAGACCATTAATTTATGCTCTTCCGAAGGACTTATGAGTATAAAAAAGGATTAATTAATCGTCGCCCCATTCTCAACCTCATCAACATCGGGATTTACAAACACCAATTTTCCTTCAGCATTTTCGGTCATTAAAATCATGCCTTGGCTTTCCACGCCACGAAGTACACGCGGTGCAAGATTCACCAAAACAGTAACTTTCTTTCCAATTATTTCTTCAGCCGTAAAACTCTGGGCAATGCCGGAAACGATTGTGCGAACGTCAATTCCCGTATCAATTTTTAAAACCAAAAGTTTATCTGCTTTAGGCATTTTTTCGGCTTCAATGATTGTTCCAACACGCATATCGAGTTTTGCAAAATCGTCGTATTGGATTGTTTCTTTTTGTGGGGTTACTTTTTTGTTTGCTTCGGCATTCATCTTTTTACTGGCTTGAAGTTTATCTAATTGTTGTTGAATTTGTTCATCCTCTATTTTACTGAAAAGTAATTCGGCTTTGCCTATTCTGTGTCCGGGTTTCAGTAATTCGGTTTTGGTAGAAACATCGTTCCATTTCAATGTCTGGTCGAGCGCAATCGAGGCCTCCAACATTTTTTTTAATTTGTCTGAAGTAAACGGTAAAAACGGTTCGCTTAAAACTGCCAATGCTGAAGCAATTTGCAAAGCAACATACATTACTGTTTTGGTGCGTTCTTCATCGGTTTTAATGCTTTTCCACGGCTCTTCGTCTGCTAAATATTTATTTCCAAGGCGGGCAACGTTCATCAATTCTCCTTGTGCTTCGCGGAAACGGTAACGCTCCAACGAACTTGCAATCACCGCAGGATATGATTTTAATTCGCTTAATGTCTGCTCGTCAACTTCTGAAAAAGTAGCAGGTTGTGGCACGATGCCTTCGTAATATTTATCAGTCAAAACTAGTACGCGGTTGATGAAATTTCCAAAGATGGCAACCAATTCGTTATTATTCCGAGCTTGAAAATCTGCCCAAGTAAAGTCGTTATCCTTTGTTTCCGGGGCGTTTGCTGTTAAAGTATAACGCAACACATCTTGCTGATTTGGAAAATCTTCCAAATATTCGTGCAGCCAAACTGCCCAGTTTTTACTGGTTGAGATTTTATTGCCTTCCAAATTCAAAAATTCATTTGCAGGAACATTGTTTGGCAGAATATAACTTCCTTCCGCTTTCAGCATAGCAGGAAATATGATACAATGGAAAACTATGTTGTCTTTCCCTATAAAATGAAGGAGTTTGGTGTTTTCGTCTTTCCAATAATCCTCCCAATTTTTACCTTCTCTTTCGGCCCATTCCTTCGTTGAAGAAATATAACCGATAGGCGCATCAAACCAGACGTAGAGCACTTTTCCTTCGGCGCCTTTTACTGGCACAGGAATTCCCCAATCCAAATCGCGAGTAACGGCGCGCGGGCGCAAACCGTCGTCAATCCAGCTTTTGCATTGTCCATAAACATTGGTTTTCCAGTCTTTTTTGTGATCAACGAGAATCCATTGTTTTAAGAATTCTTCGTACTCATTTAAAGGTAAAAACCAGTGTTTTGTTTCTTTCAAAATAGGTTTATTCCCAGAAATCGCACTTTTCGGATTTATCAAATCGGTAGCATTATGACTTGTTCCGCAGTTTTCACACTGGTCGCCGTAGCTTTCCGCAAAACCGCATTTTGGGCAAGTGCCAATTATAAAACGGTCTGCCAAAAACTGGTTGGCTTCTTCGTCATATAATTGCTCGGTAACTTCTTCAATAAATTTTCCATCTTCGTATAATTTTTTGAAAAATTCCGAAGCGGTTTTATGATGGATTTCCGCAGAAGTGCGTGAATAATTGTCAAAGGAAATCCCAAAATCAGCAAAACTCTTTTTGATGATGGCGTGGTATTTATCAACCACTTGTTGTGGTGTGATGCCTTCCTTTTTTGCTTTTATGGTAATTGGCACTCCGTGTTCATCACTGCCGCAGATAAAGGCAACATCTTTGTTTTGAAGACGCTGATAGCGTGCATAAATATCGGCAGGGACGTAAACTCCCGCCAAATGGCCAATGTGAACTGGGCCGTTTGTATAAGGCAATGCTGCCGTAATTGTATATCTATTTGGGTTCTGATCCATAATTTTTTTTGAAAGCCTGCCAAAAAGGGCAGGCAGGCACAAAAGTACATATAAATGTAGTAATTTGTGGTTTTAAATAGATTCATGAATACTCCAAACAGACTTCAAAAGGGCGATACGATTGCCATAGTTTCCACCGCTCGTAAAATTTCAAAAGAAGAATTGAGCCCTGCGCTTCAATTACTTGAAAGTTGGGGCTTGAAAGCCGTTTTAGGTAAAACCATCGGGGCCGAAGAAAACCAATTTGCAGGCAGTGACGATTTGCGCACGGCAGATTTTCAGCAAATGTTAGACGATCCAAAAATAAAAGCCATTTGGTGTGCCCGCGGTGGATACGGAACCATCCGCATTATTGATAAACTTGATTTTTCAGAATTCAGGAAAAATCCAAAATGGATTATTGGCTATAGCGATGTAACGGTTTTGCACTCGCATATTCACAATTTTGGGATTGAAACGCTGCACGCGCAGATGTGTTTGGAAATTGAAAACAAAACCACTGAAACTGCGGAATCTATTCGGAAGGTTTTGTTTGGGGAAGAATATACAGTAGGATTTTCGGGAAGCGGTGCCGCAATAAATGCGGCAACTCAGGTTGTTAAAGGTGAATTAATTGGTGGAAATCTGTCGGTGCTTTATTCGCTTTGCGGCAGTGCTTCGGAAATGAAAACCGACGGGAAAATTCTTTTTATTGAAGATCTTGACGAAATGCTGTATCACATAGACCGAATGATGATGAATTTGAAGCGAAGCGGTTATTTAAAAAACCTGAAAGCCCTTCTTATTGGTGGAATGACAGAGATGAAGGACAACAAAGTTTACTTCGGAAAAACGGCCGAGGAAATAATTGTTGAATTGATAAAAGAATACAATTATCCAATAATTTCAAATTTCCCTGCCGGACATATTAAAGACAATAGAGCTTTGATTTTCGGAAGGGAAGTGAAAATTAATATTCAATCTTCAATTGCCAATCTTCAATTTTCAACTTCATAAAATCGTATTTCAACAATCTAAAATCCTTAATCGAATGGCCTCACACAACGAACTCGGAAAAATAGGGGAAGAAATAGCCGCACAATACTTACTTCGCAGCGGTTATAAAATCCTGCGCCGCAACTTTTTCTTCGACAAAGCGGAGATCGATATCATTGCCCAAAAAGAAGAAGGGATCGTTGTAATTGTGGAAGTAAAAACACGAAACAGCGATTTTTTCGGCGATCCGCAGAGTTTCGTAACGCCCAAGAAAATCAAACTTTTAGTAAAGGCGGCCAATCAATTTATTGTGTCAAATGAAATGGATGTTGAAGTGCGTTTCGATATTATCGCAATTTTAAAAAACCAAAAAGTAGAAAAATTGGAGCATTTTGAAAATGCTTTTTACCATTTCTAATCCATCTCTTCTACACTTTCCCTATTCAAAATTTCCTCAATTTTGTAAAGCAAAATAATTTGTAAAATTACAGCGGGGATTAAAAATAAATACCCCAACCAAGCCATAAAAACTATAATAAACAATGCTCCACTGGCTATTTTTAATCCACCTGCAATTTTGGCAATTATTCCCATAGGATTTTCCAGACGCAACAATGCAAATCCAAAAATAAAGCTTCCAATTCCGTAGAAAATGGATTGGGTCACCAAAACATATTTAGTGTAAAACCCATCAAAATAAAGGGATGCCATATCGTAACCATAAAATAAAATAGTATTACCAATTAAAAAGAAGGCACCTATTTTCAACAAATAATTATTAAAGATTTTACCGCTCAACACAAACCCCCACATAAAATAAATGTAGGCAATCATTACAATAAACTTCATACTGATGTAAGCTTCCTTGGAAATTATTAAGTCATCCTCATAAAATCTGGCATAGTCCACAGCAAATTCTATAAAACCTGAAAGAAAATAAATGAGCCCACAAATCCAAGCTAGTTTTATGTAAAAAATTGAAAAGTCAATGTCTTTTAAAACGAAATTTTCAGAAACCAAAGAATCGGAATCTTTCAGATTTTCCAAGTCTTCACCCAAAGCATTCAATATAGTTTTTAGGGTAAAACTTCGGGGGGTTACTTCCCCAGCTTCAATACGTTGAATGGTTCGCACATTTATATTGCATTGCTCCACAAGTTCTTCCTGTGTTAAGCCTTTTTGCTTTCGGAGTTCCAAAATTTTTCGACCAAGTTCGGGTTGTTTCATTTTTTAAAGATTTATGAAGCAATAGTACGATGACCGTAAATATAGTGCAATATTTTCAAGGGAATTTCACCCGACATTTGCCCGACATTCTATCCTAATAGTAGACCTAACAGGTTTTAAAAACCTGTTAGGTCTAAAATCGTTAATCTGCAAATGGTTCCAAAGCCAGAAGTGCTTTATCCACTGAAGAAATCCCTTCAAAAGTGAGCAATAACCGCAATCCGTTGCGGGTTTGTTTTTCTTTCATCGTCACTTTTCGTGGATGGTTTTGCACGTATTGCAGCACTTTTGTGAAGGCAGGACTTTGATAAAACGCACTTTGCTGATCTGCCACAAAATAGCCGACCAGTTTTTTCTGTTTCATAACAACACGTTCCAAGCCCATTGAAATAGCAAGCCATTTCACGCGAACGCTGTTCAAAAGATCTTTCGCTTGTTTTGGCACTTCGCCAAAACGATCTAAAAGTTCCTTTTCAAACTTTTCAAGTTCCGCTTCGGTTTTCAACTCGTTCAGTTTTGTGTACAGATTTAGTCGTTCGGTAATATTATTGACGTAATCGTCTGGAAAAAGAAGTTCGAAATCGGTATCGATTGTCATTTCTTTTACAAAGTTTTTCTTCGGTCCTTCGGTTTCATCATACAGTGATTTAAACTCTTTTTCTTTTAATTCCTCAATCGCTTCAGCTAGGATTTTTTGATAGGTTTCAAAACCAATTTCATTGATAAATCCGCTCTGTTCGCCACCTAGCAAATCGCCCGCACCGCGAATTTCCAAATCCTTCATTGCAATGTGAATACCGCTTCCCAATTCTGAAAATTGTTCCAAGGCGGTGATTCGTTTTCTAGCTTCATCCGTCATCGCGGAATATTCCGGAGTAATAAAATAACAGAACGCTTTTTTGTTGCTTCGGCCCACACGGCCACGCATTTGGTGTAAATCTGAAAGGCCGAAATTGTTGGCGTTGTTGATGAAAATGGTGTTTGCATTCGGCACATCCAAACCGCTTTCAATAATGGTGGTTGAAACGAGGACATCAAATTCATTGTTCATAAACCGAAGCATTAAATCTTCCAATTTTTTGCCCTCCATCTGCCCGTGGCCAATTCCTATTTTTGCATCGGGAACCAAACGCTCAATCATTCCTGCAACTTCTTTTATGTTTTCAATACGGTTGTGAACAAAGAAAACCTGACCACCGCGTGAAATTTCATAATGCACCGCATCACGAATGGTTTCTTCCCCAAAACGGATGACGTGCGTTTCCACTGGATACCGATTGGGCGGCGGAGTTGTAATTATCGAAAGGTCGCGCGCAGCCATCAAACTGAACTGCAACGTCCGTGGAATGGGCGTTGCGGTGAGTGTGAGCGTGTCCACATTTTCTTTGATGGTTTTTAGCTTGTCTTTTACCGCAACTCCAAATTTCTGTTCTTCGTCAATAATCAACAATCCCAAATCCTTGAATTCAACGGATTTGTTGACTAATTGGTGCGTGCCGATTACGATGTCAAGTCTTCCATCTTTTAAACTATCGAGAACAATTTTTCGTTCCTTTGCAGTTCTAAAACGGTTGAGATAATCCACTGTTACGGGCATTTCTGAAAGCCGTTCTGTAAATGTTTTGAAATGTTGAAACGCCAAAATAGTAGTCGGAACCAAAATGGCAACCTGTTTTCCGTTGTCCACCGCTTTGAAAGCTGCGCGAATGGCGACTTCCGTTTTTCCAAAACCTACATCGCCACAGACCAAACGATCCATTGGGCGCTCGTTTTCCATATCTTTTTTTACGTCTTCAGTCGCTGTGCTTTGGTCGGGCGTGTCTTCATAAATAAAGGAAGATTCCAACTCTGCCTGCAAATAACTATCGGGATCGAAAGCGAAACCTTTCAGCGTGCGGCGTTTTGCGTACAGTTCAATTAAATTAAACGCAATTTCCTTTACGCGGGTTTTGGTTTTCTGTTTCAGTTTTTTCCATGCATCGCTACCCAATTTGTATATTTTGGGCTCCTTTCCGTCTTTTCCATTGAATTTTGAAATCTTGTGAAGGCTATGGATGCTGAGATATAAAATATCGCGATCGCCATAAAAAAGTTTGATGGCTTCCTGCATTTTTCCTTCCACATCGATCTTCTGTAAACCCCCGAATTTCCCAATTCCGTGGTCAATGTGCGTTACGTAATCGCCCACTTCAAGATTGGTAATTTCCTTTAATGTGATTGCCTGTTTTTTGGCGTAACCGTTTTTCAGCTGAAATTTGTGGTAGCGCTCAAAAATTTGATGGTCGGTATAGCAAACAACTTTTAAATCGTCATCGATAAAACCCTGAAACAGTGAAAACAAAACAGTTTCAAACTGTTCTACATTTTGCTCGGCATCTTCAAAAATATCGTGAAAACGTTTTGCCTGCTGCTCGCTGCTGCAGAAAATATAGTTTATATAACCCTTTTCAGTATTTTCATTCAAGTTTTCAATCAATAAGTTGAATTGTTTGTTGAACGACGGCTGTGGTTTTGTTTGGAATGAAATTGAAGTTGAATCTGAATTTGAAATTGAGCTATTTTTCAATTCAACTTTAGTGAAATCATTTAATTGTTCTTTCAACAATTCAGAAGAACTGAACAATTCCGAAGGTTTGGCGCGTTTTATTTCTGAATCAATTGCATTAAAAGTTTCGGTTGCTTTTTTGAAAAGATTGTCGATTGCGCTGCTGAAAAGTTCTTCGTTTTTTAGGAAAACAACAGTTTTTGAAGATATGTATTTCAGAAAACTTTCGCGGTTTTCATCTATCAGTTTATTTTCCACATTCGGAATGATAGAAACTTTTTTTGTCTGTTCCAAAGAAAGCTGCGTTTCCACATCAAAAGTTCGGATGCTGTCAACCTCATCACCGAAAAATTCAATTCGGTACGGCTCATCGTTACTGAAACTGAATACATCCAAAATTCCACCGCGGACTGAAAACTCGCCCGGTTCGGTTACAAAATCGGTGCGTTTGAAACGGTATTCAAACAAAACCTCGTTTACAAAATCGATTGAAAGTTGATCGTTTACGGAAATTTTCAGCGTGTTTCGCTCCAATTCCTTTCGCGTTATCACTTTTTCAAAAAGCGCTTCGGGGTAGGTAATGATAAACGCAGGTTTTTTCCGGGAATTGATTCGGTTTAAAACTTCGCTCCGCAACAAAATATTCGCGTTGTCGGTTTCCTCAATTTGGTAAGGCCGGCGATAACTTCCGGGATAGAAAAGCACATTTTGGTCGCCCAATAGATTTTCCAAATCGTTCAAATGATAGGCGGCTTCCTCTTTATCATTAAAAATTAAAAGGAAAGGCAATTCCGAAGTATTAAAAACCTCAGCCAAAACAAGCGAAAGCGAAGAGCCAACAAGACCTGAAACTAATATATTTTGTTGGGATTGGGCAATAGTTTCCCTCAGTTTTCGTGTTTGCGAAGACTCCGAATAAAGTGAAGTAACGAGTTTTTTGCTCATTGAGCGGCAAAGATAAATCAAACCTCACAGTCCTCAAAGACCTGTTGAGATTTTACCGCAATTTTTTCATTTTGATGCATACGTCAATCTTCTTGCCTGTTAATAATGAAAATATACTTGATTTCCGCATTGGGCGGAAATAAACCGTAGGTCAATAAATTTTCGGAATTTCCTTCCATGCCACTTACTAAGCCAAAACAATGTAAAAGAACAAAAGCGATGTAAAAAATATTGCGTTTTCGGTGATTACATTCACCAAATATACGTATATTTGGTGAATGTAATCACCGATTATGCAATTTGAAAGAATAATTAAACCCCAAATTGAAGAAAAATTCTCTAAAGGCAAAGCTATTATTCTAGTGGGACCAAGGCAAGTGGGCAAAACTACATTGTTGCAAGAAATTTTGAAAAACAAGGATTTCCTCTTTCTGAATGGCGATGACCCTACGGTCCGGCAATTGCTCAAAGAGCCCAATACCAAGGAAATTCAAAATATCATCGGTAAAAAAAATTACATTTTCATTGACGAGGCGCAGCGCATTGAAAATGTGGGCCTCACTTCAAAAATCATAACGGACCTGTTTCCAAACGTCCAACTTTTGCTGAGTGGTTCTTCTGCATTTGACCTCAACAATCAAATTAATGAACCGCTAACGGGTCGCAAATGGGAGTTCCAGCTTTTTCCGATATCGTGGGCGGAAATGGAAAACACCGTAGGCTATTTGGAGGCAAGACAACAACTAAACCTGCGGTTGATTTACGGAATGTATCCTGAGGTACTTACCTCCATCGGTTCTGAAAAAGAGGTGCTCAAAGAACTAGTAAGTAGTTATCTGTACAAAGATGTGCTGGCCTTGAGTGGCATCCGGAAAGCTGAAGTACTTGATAAGCTATTGCGCGCTTTGGCATTTCAGGTTGGCAGCGAAGTTAGCTACAACGAATTGGCGCAACTTGTGGGAATAGACAAAAACACGATTTCGAATTATATTGATTTGCTTTGTAAAGCTTATGTAGTGTTCAAATTGCCGAGTTTCAGTAAAAATCTTCGCAATGAAATAAAGACCAATCAAAAAATATTTTTTTATGACAATGGCGTGCGGAATGCCATCATCGGGAATTTAAATTTTCTTGAATCTCGTGCCGACAAAGGCGCATTGTGGGAAAACTTTTTAATGGCTGAGAGGCTGAAAGTTCTACGCTACACAAAAAGCGAAGCCCGAATGTATTTTTGGAGGACCATTCGGCAGCAAGAAATTGATTATGTGGAAGAAAATGCCGAAGAAATAAAAGGTTTTGAATTCAAATTCAACCCGAAAGCGAAAACTAAAATTCCCAAATTGTTTGGGGAAACCTACAAAACAACAGTTAAAGTGGTGAATACTGAAAATTTTAGTGAGTTTGTGGGCATGGGTTGATTTTTGTTCTATTGGTAAGAAAATTGCTTAAACCTTAAAGGCTTCAAAATTCTTTGAGGTTTGGGTTAATCTGAAGGTGCAAAAGTTTGTATTCCAATTTCAATGGTAAGGAAAGAAAAACTTGAACAGATTGCTTCGTACAGCCCAGAATGTCGTTTACAAGTTTTATATTTGCAGCATAAAAACCATATTATGTCATTTACAGATTTATTCGAAAGTGGGGAACATTCCAGGAATTTGGGCCATTTTGCATCTATTGCGAATATAGCTTCGGTTCATGGTGTCATCAACGCAGAAGAGGAAAAAATGCTAAAGCGATTTGCCCAAAAATTGGACATTGACGAAACCGAATATGAAGCAGTTTTGAAAAATCCGGGCAAATATCCAATCAATCCACCCAATGACGCAGAAAGACGTTTGGAGCGCATCCACGACCTTTTCGAGATGATTTTTGCAGACAATGAAATTGACGACCACGAGCGTTTTTTGATTGAGAAATACGCTATTGGCCTTGGTTACGACGTTGCCACAGCGCAGCATTTAATAAAACGTTCCATTGAAATTTACAGCGGTGGATTGGATTTGGAAGATTACAGATATCTTTTGAATAAGAAATAAGCCTCCTAACTCCCGAAGGGGAATCCCAACTCAAACCCAAAAAAAGGCTCCTTTCGGAGCTTATTTTTTTATAACACTGATATTCCCCTCTGGGAGTTAGGGGGCTGCCTGTTTCATAAATTCCTCTACCTTTTCTACCATTTTAGTGTTTCCAGTGAAAAAAGGTACTCGCTGGTGAAGACTCGTTGGTTGGATTTCCAAAATACGTTCAAAACCGTTACTGGCCTTTCCTCCCGCCTGCTCAGCGATCATTGCCATTGGGTTACATTCGTATAAAAGCCGAAGTTTTCCTTCAGGGTTTTTTGAAGTGTTTGGATAAATATAAATTCCACCTTTTATCATATTTCGGTGAAAGTCTGAAACCAAAGATCCTATATATCTCGAAGTGTACGGGCGATCCTCTTCTTCCTTTTGACAGTATTTTATATAATCTTTTACCCCCTGCGGAAAGTGAACATAGTTACCTTCGTTTACCGAATATATGCTTCCATTTTCAGGAAATTTCATGTTTGGATGTGAAAGATAGTACGTACCGATGGCTGGATTTAACGTGAAACCGTTAACGCCGTAGCCCGTTGTGTAAACAATCATAGTTGAAGTTCCATAAACAATGTAGCCAGCAGCAACTTGATTAACGCCAGGTTGAAGAAAATCGTCTATGGAAACTGGGGTTCCGGAAGGTGTAATCCGTCTGTAAATTGAAAAAATAGTTCCTACCGAAACGTTTACATCAATGTTGGAAGATCCGTCCAAAGGATCCATCAACACTACATATTTGTTATCATTTTTCTCGTTTCGTCCTTTTATAGTGATAAAATCGTCTTCCTCTTCGCTGGCAATTCCGCAGACAATTTCACGGTTTGTAAGCGTGTTTATAAAAACCTCGTTTGCAAACACATCAAGCTTTTGCTGGTCTTCTCCCTGAACATTGCTATTGCCCGCGTTCCCCAAGATATCTACCAAACCGGCTTTGTTTACTTTGTGGTTCACCACTTTTGCCGCCAAACGGATAGAATTGATAAGCCGCGAAAGTTCGCCCGAAGAGTATCTGAATTCACTTTGGTTTTCAATTATAAACTCGCCGAGGGATTGATTTATTTTTGCCATTGGGTTGCAGGGGTTCCTGAATTTGACGCAAATATCGGGATTTTTAAGAAATTGAACCGATATTTGCAATTCTAATTAATTTAAGAAAAATGAAGGTAAGAGAATCTTTGAAAAAGGACATGCCGCAAGTTTTGGAGCTCATTAAAGAGCTTGCCATTTTTGAAAAAGAACCCGATGCGGTTGAAGTGACCGTTGAAGATTTGGAGCGTGAGGGTTTTGCCGAAAATCCACTGTTTATGTGTTTTGTGGCCGAAATGGATGATGAAATTGTAGGTGCAGCCTTGGTTTATTATCGTTTTTCAACCTGGAAGGGACGCACACTTCATTTAGAAGATCTAATTGTGAAAGAAGCAATGCGCGGCAACGGAATTGGTGAAGCACTTTATAAACAAGTGATGCAATTTGCCAATGACCGCGGTTTAAAACGCGTGGCTTGGGACGTGTTGGATTGGAATACGGGTGCCATACGTTTTTATGAGCGAAGTGGTGCCAACGTTTTAAAAACTTGGCGGGTGGTGCATATGGATGAGAAGGGGCTCAAAAGTTTTATAGAAAAATCAAATACAAAATAAATTTGACCACGAATTCACGAATTATTAGTTATAAATATTCGTGAACTCGTAGTGAATATATAGTAATTATGAAAATTTTCAAATTTGGTGGCGCATCCACAAAAGATGCCGAAAGTGTTAAAAATACGGCATCCGTTATTGTGCAATCGGGTGAAAAGGATTTGGTGATTGTGGTTTCGGCAATGGGGAAAATTACCAATTTGCTCGAAAAAGTGGTTGAAGAATATCTTAATGAAAATAGCACTAAGGACAATGAATACGTATCAGAATTCAAAGAATACCATCTTAAAATTTTAAACGGACTTTTCAAAAATACAAACCATTCCGCCTATAAAAATGTTGCGGAACTGTTTGAGAAAATGGCTTCATTTTTAAAGGTGAATAAATCCAAAAACCACGCTTTTGTTTACGACCAAGTGGTAAGTTTTGGCGAAATGGTTTCCAGCACGATTGTTTCGGAATACCTTTCTGAAATTGGTATAAAAAATTCTTTTCTCGATGTTCGAAAATGTATCAAAACCGATGCAAACTATCGCGATGCTAACGTAGATTGGGAAGCCACACAGAAAAAAATCACAAAAAAAGTAAGTGCAAACGGTATCACAATTACGCAGGGATTTTTAGGGTCTGAAACCACAAATAACTTTACAACCACCCTTGGCCGCGAAGGAAGTGATTACACCGCCGCAATCTTCGCCTATTGTTTAAATGCCGAAAGTGTGACTATCTGGAAAGACGTTTCCGGCGTGCTGAATGCAGATCCGCGCTATTTTTCGCAAACCATATTGCTGAATCACATCAGTTACCGCGAGGCTATTGAACTGGCATTTTACGGGGCTTCGGTAATTCACCCAAAAACGCTTCAACCACTTCAGCGAAAAGAAATTCCACTTTTCGTGAAATCTTTTTTAAACCCAACAGCACCTGGAACTTGTGTTGGCAAAGGCATAACGCTGGATCCTACTACTTCATGTTTTATACTGAAAAAAAAATTGGTGCTTATTTCACTTTCATCGTTAGACTTCTCGTTTATGGTGGAAGACAACATTGGCGACGTTTTCAAATGGCTTCACAAATACAAAATGAAAGTGGAGCTAATCCAAAATTCCGCTATCAGTTTTTCAGTCTGTGCGAATGATAAATTCAACAATCTGGAGCCGTTGCTAGCAAAGCTTCGCGAAAAATTCAGCGTAAAATGGAACGAAAACGTTACGCTCTACACCATTCGCCATTTTAACCCCGCTGAAGTAAAGGCACTTGCCGAAAACAAAAATGTACTTTTAAAGCAGGAAACCCAGGAGACGGTACAGTTGGTAATTAAGGAATAGTATCGATTGGTTTAGCTATATTTGTTGGATACTAACAACCGAAAAATTTCCATGGGACTGGTCAACGCAAAAGAGATTGCCAAAGCTATAAATATCGATAAATTCGGCTTTCTGGGCACATTTATGGGTTGGTCCTTAATGAAATTGCTCAACATTTCTACCCTCAACAAAATTTACGACAGAAACAAGCATTTAAAAGATCTGGAATTCATAAATGCGTTGATGGAAGAGTTTGAAATAAAATTTGAAATTCCCGAAGAAGACCTTCGCAGAATCCCGAAAACAGGAGCTTTTATAACCATTTCAAACCATCCACTGGGTGGAATTGATGGTATCCTTCTTCTGAAATTATTAGTGGAACACCGTCCCGATTTTAAGATTGTTGCCAATTTCCTGCTACACAGAATTGAACCGCTGAAACCTTACGTAATGCCTGTGAATCCCTTCGAAGAGCGAAAGGATGTAAAGTCCAGCATTTTGGGATTGAAAACCGCCCTTAAACATTTACAGGAAGGCCATCCGCTCGGAATTTTTCCTGCAGGGGAGGTTTCAACCTATAGAGATGACAAACTGCTGGTTGACAAACCTTGGGAAGAAGCCGCGATAAAATTAGTTAAAAAGGCTGAAGTGCCCGTTGTTCCTATCTATTTTCACGCCAAAAACAGCAAGTTGTTTTACCGTTTGGCAAAAATGAGCGACACATTGCGGACCGCAAAATTGCCCTCGGAATTACTCACGCAAAAAGAGCGGTTGATAAAAGTACGGATAGGCAACGCAATTTCTGTTGAAGACCAAAAAGAACACGAGTCACTTCCTATGTTTACCGAATTTCTTCGGAAGAAAACTTATATGCTTTCCAATGCTTTTCAAAAGAAAAAGTTGCTGGACAACATTCCCAAAACACTAAAGTTCCCGAAGCCACCGAAGAAAATCGCTGGACCCATTCCGCTGAAAGCAATGGAAGCAGAAATTGAAAAATTACGGAAAAACGATAACCGGTTGCTGACAAGCAAAAACTACGAGGTGTTTTTGGCCGAAGCAAATTCTATTCCCTACATTTTGCAGGAAATAGGAAGGCTGCGCGAAATCACATTCCGCGAAGTGGGCGAAGGTACCAACAACAGCACCGACCTCGATAAATTTGATAGCTACTACCACCATATGTTTCTTTGGGACAATGATGCTCATAAAATGGCCGGCGCATATAGAATGGGGTTGGGTTCCGAGATTTTTCCGCGCTTTGGGATTGATGGTTTTTACTTGCAAGATCTTTTTCGCTTTGAACCGGAACTGTACGAAATGATGAGCAAATCCATCGAGATGGGTCGAGCTTTCATAATCAAGGAATACCAACTGCGACCTATGCCATTGTTTTTGCTTTGGAAAGGAATAGTACACACAACCCTGCGCTATCCCGAACATCGTTATTTAATTGGCGGGGTGAGCATTAGCAATAAGTTCTCGGAGTTCTCCAAAAGTTTGATGATTGAGTTTATGAAATCGAACTATTACGATCCGTATGTGGCGCAATACATCAATCCGAAGAAAGAATACAAAGTAAAACTGAAGGACGCCGACAAGGATTTCATCTTTGACGAAAGCGAGGCCGACCTAAACAAATTCGACAAAATAATTGACGAAGTGGAACCGGGAAGTCTGCGTTTGCCTGTTCTTATTAAAAAATATATCAAGCAAAACGCCAAAGTTGTTGCCTTCAATGTAGATCCTCTTTTCAACAATGCAGTGGACGGGTTGATGTACATTCGTATTGCAGATTTACCGGAAAGTACCGTAAAACCTGTAATGGAGGAATTTCAGGCGGAATTGGAGAAAAAATATTCTGGGAATAATAGTGAGGATTAGGAAGATTTTTGCTCCACTTTTTCTTTTTCTACCTCTTTTTCTTTTGTCGTTTTTTTTTTCTTCTCTTTCTTTGTTCGTCCGGGCTCGGCCACCTTATCAATTATTTTCAGGAGTTTTATGGTATTGTTTATTTGCGCATCAGAAATTGTTAGATAGTTTTCGATGCTTTTTCTATGAGCTTCTAATTTAGAAGATGTACCTATATCATTACTTGAAATAACCATTCCTTCCAATTGAGAGTTCTGATTTGCCATTGCGCCTTTATCTATCAAATCGCTGAACCAAGAGAGTACTCCCACAGTCAACTGTGCATAATTGGAGCGACTGTCTTGCATTTTTTGAGGCGGGTCAGACAGTAGGTGCATCACAATATCGATCATTCCGAAGGATCCAAAGGCAATTGCCAAAAATTGTTGCCCCCGGAATGCAAAGATAATGGAAAACGCCATCAACGCTAGGCCAACAAAGAACATTCCAATATACATCCATTTGGTTATGAATTGTGCTCGTTTGCTTTCTATAAGTGTGTCACTAAGGGATTTTTTTAAATCTGAGATCACTCTAAAGGAATGTATCCCAGATTCAATCACTTGATTATTCATCATCATCTGATATGCATTGAGATCTATTGGGGTTTGTTCTTTCGATTTCAAATGTTCGATTTTTGAAATCATTTCTTCAGATATCTTATTTTTCCTAAAAAAATCAATATCCAAAGGCTGGTTAGGATTATCGATTGCTTCCATAACTTTTTCTAAAACTTTCATATATTTAGATTTATCTTTTTAAATATCAGAAAAAAATAAATTATGTCATCAAAAAAATTAAATTAATTCTATCTGTATGCCTGCCACTTCCATAAATGAAGTTATTACTAGATTGGACCAAATCATCGAAACCGAATGTGCCAACAATTCCTGTATGGCGTATTTTCCAATACTTTACAGAAAAGTTACAATTCGCATAAAAGAGGGAATTCTCAATAATGAATTTGAAAACAATCCTCGAATGGAAAAACTAGACGTTCTTTTCGCGAACAGATATATTGACGCTTATGAATGTTTGAGTCTCAACAAACCTTTTTCAAAATGCTGGAAAAGAGCGTTCGAAGCCGCAAAAACAGGAAAATTGCTGATTATGCAACATTTGCTCTTGGGCATTAACGCACATATAAATTTAGACTTAGGAATTGCAGTTGCGGAAACCGTTGGCGACGATGGAGAGCTGATGGATTTCGAAAGCGATTTCAACAAAATCAATGCTATTTTGGGTTCGATGATAGCGAATGTGGAAGCCAAGATTATTTCGGTTTCGCCCTTGTTTGATTTGTTGGACAGATTTGGGAAAGGTCGTGAAGATAAACTGGTCAGTTTTAGTATAAATGTAGCACGGGATGGCGCTTGCTTTTTGCGAACCAATATCATATTTCACCCAATAAATTAAATGAATTAAATACCCGTGATGCCATTATTGCGACACTTGCGGAAAAATTGATAACCCAAAAAAGTTGGGTGCTAAAATATTTAGTAAAAACCATTTATTTCTTTGAAAAGAAAGATGTGCCGCAAATTGTGGCGGTGCTTAAGCAAGATTAAATCAAAATCAAACTTCCGCCGTGCGTTGCAAAAATTACAAATACACCAAGAAACAAAAGAAGGTCATAATGCCAACCATAGCCTTTATCTTCATAAAAACCTGTTTTCCAAACGAAGATTTTTTTATACATAGCGCCCAGCATCGCACCCATAATAAGCAGCGCTCCTATTTGTGTGAAAATTCCGAAGGCAATTGAAACTGCGCCAACTATTTCGGCAATACCCAAAATGGTTGTTGCAGTTGGCGTCATACCAATACTCTCACCCCGTTCTTTTGGTTTCTGTACATGGCTTTTCCCGCTTGAGAAAAAGACGATTGCTATAATTATTCTGAGCAATAAAAGGGCGAAACCGGCAAGAAAGGCTGTGTCTAAAATCATTTTTCTATTTTGAAGAGTAAGGATTATAGCTTCCAAAGCTCCAAATATATCCTTCGGTATCTTTGCAACTATAACCGCGGCTGCCGTAGTCTTCGTCTTTAATGTCCATCACTATTTTGGCTCCATTTGCCTTGGCGTTTTGGTAATGGGCATCTACTTCGTCAATAATAATATATGCAGTTTGGGTATTCAAACCATTGGCTAATGCAGGCGTTCCGATCATTTTTCCAAAATCGCTTTCCGGGCGATACGGACCAATCATAACCATTGCATTGCCAAGCGAAAGTTCAGCGTGGTGTACTAAATTATTCTCATCTCTATAAACGAAGTGTTCTTTAAACCCAAACGCATTGGTTATGAAATCAACTGCCGCATTGGCATCTTTATAACTCATTGCGGGTATTGCTCCATATTTACTCATTGTCTTACAGTTTAATTTAATGAAATAAAAAAAGCCTTTGAAATAATCCAAAGGCTTTTAAGTGTTTAGAACCACCCTTTTTTCCCTACTTGATAGGTTTGGTAAAATTCCTCATCGCTTTTGGTGAGGTAGATAATTCCTTCAATCAGCCCAATGATACTTCCTATTCCACAAGTAACGATTGTTATTACAATTTGAATTATTCCTTCCTGTGTGTAGCCTAGTATAAATTTGTGTACCCCAAAGCACCCCAAAACAATTCCAAGGATTCCGGCCAAAACCTTTTTATTTTCTTGGGTATTTGTTGCCTGGTTCCAGCCTTCCTTAAACTCGTTTGCCGCTTGTTTTGCTTGCTGCTCAATATTTTCAGCAGAATCCTCTGTACTTTTTTTGGTGCTGTCGTAGCCCGTGTTTTCTTGTTCTTCCATAATTCTAATTTGTTGGTTATTAATTGGTGAATAAAAGTATGAAAAAATTATAGAAATGAACTGTCCACTGGTTCCCAAAGTTCAATTTTATTTCCCTCAGGATCAAGAATCCAACCAAATTTACCATAATCATATGTTTCCATTTCTCCCACAATGGTTACCCCTTCTTTTTTTAAAACTTTCAACAATTCTTCAAGGTTTTCTACACGGTAGTTGACCATAAATTCCTTTTCGCTTGGCGAAAAATAGTTGGTGTCTGCCTTAAAAGGGCTCCATTGTGTGGAACACTTATTGCCCTTTTCATCTTGCCACCAAAAGGTACAACCGTAATTATCGGTGTTCAGCCCCAAATGGTTTTTGTACCATTCTTTCGTTTTATCGGGAACTTTGGTCTTAAAAAATATTCCGCCAATGCCGGTTACCCTTTTTTTCATTTTTATTGATTTTTGAAATTTTGAATAATCTTTTCCGCGATAACTTTCACCAATTTTTCTTTGCTTTCCACGGTCCATCCAGCAACGTGCGGACTTAAAATTACATTGTCCATCGCAAACAGTTCTTTTAAGGAATTGGGCAAGTTGTCTGAATCAAAAAGGGTTTCAAAAGAAAGTTTTTCGAACTCCAGTACATCTAGGCCGGCACCTAAAATTTTTCCGGATTGTATTGCTGAAACCAAATGGGCCGTGACCACGCTTTTGCCACGCGCCGTGTTTATGAGCCAAAAAGGTTTTGAAAATGAATTGATAAATCCTGTATTTACCATTTTGTCCGTCAAGGGCGTCCACGGGGTGTGAAGGCTCAGCACATCCGCTTTTTGTTGCAGTTCTTTTAAGGAAACTTGGGTTGCGTTTTCATCGCCAACGTTTTCTTTTATATCGAAACAGATTACTTCGCAATCAAAACCGCGCAGTTTTTTGGCGAAGGCTTTGCCCATATTGCCGTAACCGATGATTCCAACGGTTTTTCCGTCAAGTTCTATTCCACGGTTGGCCTCACGGTTCCACAAGCCGTTTTTAACCTCTCTGTCTGCTTTATTTAGATTGTTGAATAGTGAAAGGAGCATTCCCAAAGTGTGTTCGCCCACGGCGTTTCTATTGCCTTCGGGCGCTGCAATTAATTTTATATGAAGCTTTTCGGCGTATTCGGCATCTATACTTTCCAAACCTGCACCAACCCGGGCAATGAACTTTAGGTTTTTGGCGGCATCGAGAAATTGTTTGTCAATGTTGAAACGGCTTCGGATAACGATTCCGTCATATTCTGAAATAATGGTTTCGATTTCAGATTTTGAAGCTTTGTAGTTTTCTTCATTTGAAAACCCAGCTTCTTTCAACATTTTTAACAATAAAGGATGATTGCTGTCTAAGTGGAGGATTTTCATTTGGTAAGGGTTTTGGAAAGTCTGCAGAGATTACTATTCATGAGGATTTACCTGCGGATAGGCTATCATATCTTTGCGGGAAAGATTTGAAATTTTATAATAATTCTTTTTGCCTCCAAACCAATATTCCACAACCGCTTGATTGTCCTCCAACTGAAATGGAAATGTTTTTGAAGGTACATTTTGCGCTTCTTTCACAGGATCGGCATCCATAATTACATCGCGTTGGGTATTGTTTTGCAGATAACCTACGTATTGATTCGGGTCGTTTACATTTCCTTTTGCTTCAAGAATATGGTTTCTGAAATAGATATTCTGAATAACAACATTGGGGTCCATTTCCTTGAAAACGATATGAATATTTGTGCCCGAACCACCTTCCTTTACACCGGCAGCCCAATCCTGAAAATAAGCTTCGGCAATCTTAAAAGGCGGATTTTGAACCAAGGCTTTCATTTCATCTTTGTTTTGCGCCCCACCACAATTGGAAAAACTGAAAAGCAAAAGAGGCATGGTCAAAATAATAAGTAGGATTTTCATCTTTTCTATCTTTCACGAAATTTACGAATAATATGTAACACTGAACCACCCAGGTTTTAAATACCCGATGGATCTGGGGTAAAAGTTTTTAGCTCAAACTTTTCACCATCAAAAACACCGTAGGAAAAATGGTTTATCCAATCGCCCAAATTATAGTAGGTTGAATTTTCACCCACTTTAATTTCCAAGGGCAAATGGCGGTGGCCAAAAATTAAGTAATCGTAATGTTTACTTTCCAGTTTTCGTTTGGAATATTGAGCGAGCCATTCTTGCTCCTCACCCAAAAACTGTTTGTCCTCGTCACCAGAAATCAGTTTGTTTTTCACGGAAAGATGCTGTGCCACCCGCACGCCAATATCTGGGTGCAACCAGCGGAAAAGCCATTTTGAAAAAGGATTGATGAAAACCTTCTTCATCCGCTTATAGCCTTTATCGCCCGGCCCTTTGCCATCGCCATGGCCAATGAAAAAATGTTTGCTGTTGAAAACAAATTCCTTCGGGTGGTGATATACGGGGATGTTCAGTTCCTTTTCAAAATAATCATGCATCCACAGGTCGTGGTTTCCCACAAAAAAATGGATTTGGATACCGCTGTCGCGAAGTTCGGCCAGTTTCCCCAAAACGCGCACGAAGCCTTTTGGAACCACAGTTCTGTATTCAAACCAAAAATCGAAAAGGTCGCCGAGCAGGAAGATAATTTCGGCATCGTGTTTAATGCTTTCCAACCATTTCACAAAAATCTTTTCGCGCGGCAAGCTTTCGGCCTGCGTTGGCGCGCCAAGGTGGTTGTCACTTGAAAAGTATATTTTTTTGCCCTGTGGGATTTGCATTCGGTAAAGATAGTGAAAGTGAAGTGTTGGCTTAAGTTTTTTTTAGAAGGAAGCTATTTATGTTATAACAATGTATTAACTTTGTGAAAAATTCTTTTCTATGGAAGCTAAAATAATCAAAGTTGGAAATTCAAAAGGAATAATTATTCCTTCAAAATTCCTCAAACTTATTGGACTTGAGGATAGAGTTACCATTGAGATCGAGAATGACAAAATAATTATTACAGCAACAGAATCTAAGCCCCGTGTAGGCTGGGAAGAAATGCTTGCAGAAGATGTTGCAAAATACGGCCAGCCCGAAAGGTTGATGCCAGATTTTTTTGAGGATGAAGATAAAACCGTTTGGGAATGGTAAAACAGTACGATATTTATTGGGTCAATCTTGATCCAACCGTTGGTAGCGAAATTCAAAAAACACGTCCGTGTCTTGTTATTTCTCCAAATTTTTCGAATAAAATTTTAAATACTTTATTGGTTGCACCAATTACATCAACCCTCCGAAAATTTCCGATGCGTATCCAAATCGACTTGCAAGGAAAAACCGGTCAAGTTGCCTTGGATCAAATTCGATGCGTCGATAAATCGAGATTACTCAAAAAAATGGATAGTCTGGACAAGGAATCTGTCACTAATCTCAAAGAAATTCTTTCAGAATATCTCGTAGAATAAAATTCTAATTATCCCCCGCAAACCACTGTGCATAACTGCTGTCGGTTTCCTGAAGTTTTAAGGAATGGAGCTGAATGTTATTGGGTAAACGTTTCTTTATTTTTTCAGAAAAATCGATTACCATCATTTCGCTGGTGGGCTGATAATCCACGAGCAACACACTGTGGCCGCGGTCGCTCAGTTCCTTTGCCAATTCAACGTGAGGGGTGTTTTTGTTGAAAACCGTGGCGTGGTCAAAAATATCAACTATTTCCTCCCTTACAATTTTTTTGAGGTCGCTAAAATCTATTACCATTCCAAACTTTACGTTTTCGTTATCTTCAATGGGGCGCCCAATAACCGTTACCGAAAGTTTGTAACTGTGCCCGTGCACGTTGCGGCATTTACCGTCGTAGCCATAAAGGGCGTGACCGGTTTCAAAAGAAAAAATCTTGGTAATCCGTATTTTGTTCATTTTCTTGAATTGTTCGGCTAAGGTACGGCATTTTAAAAACTATAAATAAATCTTGTGATCGCGACAATAATCAGCTATATAATTGCGAAGGTTTTCCGTCGCATTTTTAAAGTTTACGCGTTCACTTTCGCCAAAACGCTCGGCTTCCAAATCGCGTTTCAGCTCCATAGAAATACTCTCCCGGATTTCGTGAAGTAGAATTTTCAAATATTTTTCTTTGCTCATTTCCGTAAGCTGTTGTAGGTCTATCAGGGCATCACAGACTTTTTCATATTCGGAAATGAGTTCTTTTACCGAAGAAGTTTCGAGCAATTCGGGATTGTTTTGGAATATTTCAAAAGAGGTTTTCAATGCAAAATATTTTCAACTAAAAAAATACGAAGATTTTAGCGTTTTTTCAACTTTTGATAAACAACTACGGCAATAACCAAAACTGCCAATATCAAAAAAAGGCCTGGGCCACTCAAAAATTTTAACCAATCCATATTTTCGTGATTTGTGATTTGTTAATCTGCCGGCAGGCAGGTTCTTGATTCGTTGTTTCTTGTATCGTAAAAATATTACTTTTCTATCATTGGAATGTATTTTCTTCGGAATTTAACCATCAAAGCAACCGCGCGATACGCCACCCAAACAATCAGTGCTGTCCATATTCCAATCAAACCCCAGTGCATATATTTTGAAAAATAAAGTACGGGGATGAATCCAAAAATAGTTGCGCCCAGAAGTACATTTCGCAAATAGCCCATTTCGCCCAAGCCTTTAAAAATAGAATCGAGCGTGAAGGCCATTGCGTTAAATGGTAAACAAATGAGCACCATAAAGAACATACTGTAGAAGATTGAAAGCACTTTTTCATCTTTGTTAAAAAGAAGGCCCAAGGGTTCGTAAAGTATAAGTCCAATCAAAACGAGCAAGGCAGCAACACCCAAATTATAAAGATTCACTTTTTTGGTGAGTTTCCACAACGAACTGTAGTTGCGTTCACCCAAAAGTTTTCCGCCGAGAATATTTCCTGCGGCCCCATAGCCATCAATGAAAAATGCAGTAAAAATCCATATATTAAAGGCAATAGTGTGTGCGGCAATGTATTCTTTCCCCAAATCGGCAGCTTCTCGGGTTGCCAATATTAATGCTGTGTTCAACGCTACAGAACGCAAAAAAAGATTGAAACTCATACCGACCAGCCGTTTGATTTCGGGGTGCAACGGAAAATATAATTTTAGGGAAATTTCAGTTTTTTTCAGAAGAAAAATCAAAGCCAAAATCGCCATAACCGCTTGCGAAATAAGACTTGCCCAAGCCGCGCCTTTTATTCCAAATGGGGCAATATAGCCGTCAATGCCATAAACCAGTACAAAGTCTAAAATTATGTTTAGAGCTGCACCAATTGCTGCAATAATCATTGGCCAAAAGGTATTTTGAAGTCCGCGGAACAAACCAAAAACCGCAAAAGTGAAAAGTGTGAGCGGAAAGCCCCAAACGCGAATGTTGTAATAATCAATGCTGAAAGAAAGAATCATCCCTTCGGCATTGAGTAATTTGAAGATTTCCTCAACAAAAAAATAGGTTGAAAAAAGCACTATAATGCTCAATACAATATTGAAATAAATGGCCTGCGCAGGAAAATTATGCAAATCTTTCAACCTGCCTGCGCCCAAATTCTGCGAAACAATTGCAGAAATCGCGCTACGTGTTTGACCCAAAATCCATATCAAAGCTGAAAGGAAGGAACCAACGATCCCCACTGCGGCAAGCGATTCAATTCCAAATTCCTTCAAATTTCCAACAATGGCAGCATCGGTTGCAGACAGCACTGGCTCGGCGATTCCCGAAATTATTGCTGGAATGGCGAGCTGTTGTATTCGTTTGAATGAAATGTCTGTCTGTAGCATTTTAGAAAGTGCAAAACTACGGAAAATGCAAAAATCCAATGGATTGGTTTCACTTTAAATGTTTAAAATTTATGTGAAATATGTGTATAAAATATTTAGGATTAATTTTGCAACCTATCTAAAGAATTCAAAATTATGAAGAATATTTTGGTGCCTGTTGGGTCTTCGGATAATTCTGTAAGCAAACTTCCTATACTAAAGCGGAAGCCTCCACTACTTTTCAAGCGGTGATTGAGTATTTTCAGCATTTTAATCCCGATATGCTTTGTGTGGTTAGGCGCAAGCGAGGATTCTTCAAAAAACTTTTGGAAAAGAACGAAAACCACAAACGGGAATTCTATACTATCAAACCGTTGTTGGTGCTTTCGGTACAGGAATAGTTTTCAGTATTCAGCAATCAGTACACAGTAGTCAGTCAAAAAAAATGGCAGTATTCATCACAGGTTTACTGTTTACTGAATACTGCCAATTGTGTACATAATCTGTGGAGAATATCGGAGTCGAACCGATGACCTCTTGCATGCCATGCAAGCGCTCTAGCCAACTGAGCTAATCCCCCTTTTGTGTTCGGCAGCTCACGGAGCGTAGGAACATTTGTTGTTTAGGATGCCAAAAATAGTAAATTTTTCAATATCCCACTTCATTTTAAAAATTCAATTGTTTTTTCAACAACATTTTTTAATGCTTCGGGCAAGTTGCGCTCGTTCCAAGGGTGTTTTGTATTGAAAACGTGGTTTGCGCCATCAATGATTTTCAGTTCACTTTTTGGGTTCCAGGAATGGATTGCACCTGCTTCTTTTACTAAAACCGTAGGATCCTCGCTTCCGTGCACAATGAGCTGAGGGATTTTTAAATGTTTCACGGAACGGCTGATAGTCAACCGCTTTTCATTTGCCTTAAAATCCTCATAAAACTGAAAATCGTTTGGCATCATTTGCTTAGTCCGACCGTTTTCGACATAGGAAACGCCCGTTTCTTTCCAACTTTCAAACGCTGCAGTTCCTTCGTGAAACCGCGCCTTAAAATCGCTTACGCCAGCCCAGCTTACCACTTTAGAAATCCTATTATCTTCTTCTGCTTTTATCAAAACAATTCCTCCACCGCGGCTGTGGCCAATTAATAAAATGGTCAAAATTTCCTTCGGAAAATTTTCATTTCCGCTTTCAATTTCATTTAAAACCCTGTCTAAATCATCCAGCTCCAGACTGAAATTGTTTTTGGCAAAGGCGTCCAAATCAGGGAAATCAATAGGTTGTTCCATCGTTCCGCCGTTATGCGAAAAATTGAATTTCACAAAACAGAATCCAGCAGTTGCAAAAGCTTCAGCAACCAAATTCCACGCGCCCCAATCCTTGAAACCTTTATAGCCGTGGCAAAAAATTACAAGTGGCAACGCATTTTTTGATTCCTTGAAATAAACGTCGTAAAGAATTGGCTTTTTAGCTTCGGAAGTTAGTATTTTGTTTTTTTTGATTAGCATTAATCTATTTCTTTTTCGGTGAATGGAATGCTTGGGTCGCAAATTTCCAATATTAATTTTTTCAGCTCAACAGTGAAATTTTCTAAAGTTTCATCTGTAATAATTTGGGTTTTAGTGCGGCTTCCGGATTTTTCCTTTACCCCAAATTTCAAAAACCCGTTGCTCAAATTTTTAAAGGAAATGATTCCCGCTTCGGCATTGTTTACAGGAATCATTTCGTTCATCATCAATGTGTAAGTCAAAATTTGAAACACTTTGCTGAACTTGTAATCTTGGTTCAGCTCTTCCCAATCTATCAGTTCCACATCGCCTTGTTTTACCAAACCTGTTTTATAGTCAATAATGCGAAGTTGCCCGTTGTATTCATCCACCCTGTCAACTTTTCCGTGAATTTTTACTGGAAAATCAAGCTCAGGAATTGGAACTTCCAATGTAAGATTTGTTTCAATTTTAAGGATTTTAACTTCGTTTCCGGCTTCAACTTCCACGATTTCCCTGTCAATGAAATTTGAAAAATACCGCTTTGCCACTTCAAAAATAATGAGGTTTTTCCCTTTGGAAAAAGTGCCGCCTTTAAAGGTTTTTTTAAACTGAAGGGTCACTTCTTCGTGAATTCTTCGCTTCATTTCCAAAAGTATTTGAACCGATAGCGTTTTACCTTCCAAGGGTTTATAAAAAGTTTCCAAAGTGTCGTGAACAATAGTGCCCAAGGTATTTGCCGCAACCGTTTCTTCAACTTCCTCAAATTCATTCAGCTTCAAAATCTTCTGAAAATAAAAATCGAGCGGATTGCGAATATAGCTTGTCAATGCGGAAGGCGAAAAACCTTTTTCAGCAATCTCGCGCAGACGCTGCACAACAGCTTCGGTTTTTTCTATTTGTTTTAAAGGTTGCGGTTTTATTTGAACCTTCGGAGAAAGGATACGCTTTTCAATGGTGTGGTTTGGGTGTTTTTCAATCTCCAATTGCCTGATGAAACGGCTCTTTTCGCCCGTATTTATTCCTTCCGAATGATTGTTGTAGAGCAAGGTAACGTTTTTGGCCCGTTGCAATAATCTGTAAAAGTGATAGGTATAAATGGCATCCTTTTCAGTATAAAGCGGCAAGTTGAACTGTTGTTTCAAATCATAAGTGATAAATGAAGCGTTTGATTTTCCGGAAGGGAAAATACCTTCGTTTACCGATGTGATAATCACGTTTTCAAAGTCGAGCACCCGTGTTTCCAGCACGCCCATAATTTGAAGTCCGTTATAGGCATCGCCTTCAAAATCGAGCGAAGTTGCAGCCACAAGTTCCGAAAAAAGGATCTGCACGCTTCTTATTGATTTGAGGTACGGATATTTTTCATTCAATGCCGAAATTGATCCAAACACCTCTGTGAGTCTATGAAGCACTACGCCTTCCCCAGAATCCAATTTATGCTTTCGTTGAAGTAATTCGAGAATCTTCAACGCTTTTTCTATGGCTGTTTTACTGTCATCTTTCCAGTCTTCAAAAAGAAGTTGAAGTATATCGCTCCCTAAAGGTTCTGAATATCTGGCCAAGTCCTTTGCAGAGATATGGGTACTATTTTCTGCTATCAATTTTTGAGAGATATGACGAACATTGGGCACTAAATCATTTCCCAAGGGATGATTCAATATTGAAAAGATGTCTTTGTAATAAAAGGTTTCAGTACTTCGAAGATGAATGGAGAAAAGCAATTCAAAAAAAACAGCCACCGGGAAATTTTTCAACGAAACACCCATGGTAACGTTCAAATTTTTTACATTTTTCGGCAAGGAATACAATATAGGGACCAGTAGATTTTCATCGCCCAGCACAATGGCGGTTTTGCTTATTTCGCCTTCGGAAAGGGTTGAGAGCAATTCACCCACATATTTTGCCTGTCCCACATTTTTTTGCACCTCCACAAATTGAAAATGTTTTGATTTTTCAAAATTGGAAGCGATGAATTTAGGTTCTACGTTCTGAAAATATTTCCACTCCTTTATGTATTTCCTAATAAAATATGAGGCACTGTGTTTTGTATCGCTGAAAAAAGCAGAATCAGTGTCCCAATAAATCGAGGTGTTTCCAGTTTCCAAAAATGCTTGCACAATTTGCTGCTCGGCTATGTTTAGAGCATTGAAACCGATGAAGATGTGCTGTTTAAGTGGGTTTCCATTTAAGTAATGCTCTAGATTGGAAACAGCTTCGCGGTAAACCATTCCTTGGTAACCAACATTCTCGGCTAACAATAATGATTGAATGTTTTCATAAAAAAAGGGAAGACTTTCCCAGAATTGCAAATAGTTGTTTATAAGCTCGGTTTTTTCGTTTGTTACGCCCCAACGTTCCAGAGTTTTAATACTGGCCAAGTAGCTGAAAAATGGTTTTGGTTCAACCAGATATCTATCAATTTCATTAAAATCGTTTAACAGTGTAATTGCCCAAGTGGAATAGGTTTCGAAATCGTCTTTTTCAGCGATAGTAGTAGTCTTTACATACGCTTCATAGCTTTTGAAAAGCAATTCGGTATTGTCTATTATTTTAAGGTTGGAAAGTTCTTCCACGAATTCCTCTATACTGCATATTCGAGGAGCAAACTGAGTTTTGGAGATTTCCCTTTTCAATTCATTCATCAAAAATCCGCCGGCTCTTTTGCTAGGCAGTATAAATGTAATTTCAGAAATATCCGAAGTGGATTTTTGAATATCGGCGAGGGTTTCTTGAAGGAATGTTACCATAGCCTAAAAATAAGAAACGCCCCCGAAAATCGGGAGCGTTTCAATAATATTTATTTAAGATTTATCTGTTGAAATTATTTCACTAATGAAATCTCAACACGACGGTTTTGTTGTCTTCCAGCTGCAGTATTGTTAGTTGCAATTGGTCTGTCTTCACCAAAACCTTCAGAGGTCAATCTTGCACCTTGCATACCGATTGTGGTTAAGTAATCTCTTACTGAAGCAGCTCTTTCTTTAGAAAGCTTCATATTGTAAGCATCACTACCGCGGCTATCAGTATGTCCTTCAACCAAGAAGTTAGCGTTAGGATATTCTTTCATTATGTCAGCAATACTTTGAAGTGCAGAATAAGACTCTTTTCTGATAGTTGCTTTGTCATAATCAAACAAGATAGTTTTAGAGTAATCGTTCAATTGCTTGATGATTTCCACAGAAACTTCTGGGCAACCTTTGTTGGCTACTGTACCAGGAACATCTGGACACTGATCGTCTTTGTCAAGAACACCATCACCATCTCTGTCTTTGTAAGGACAACCGTTGTTAGCTTTTGGACCAGCTTCGTTTGGACAAGCATCATCTTTATCAGCGATACCATCGCCATCAGCATCTGGACATCCATTAAGTGCAGCTAAACCAGCAACAGTAGGACATTCGTCAAGATGATCTGGAACACCGTCACCGTCAGTATCAGGGCAACCGTTGAATTCAGCAAGACCTGGAGTGTTTGGACACTCATCTTTTCTGTCTTCGATGCCGTCACCGTCAGTATCAGGACAACCGTTGAATTCGGCTAAACCTGGAGTTTCTGGACATTCGTCATCTTTGTCGAAGATTCCGTCACCATCAGTATCTTTTCCTCCAAATTGGAATACGATACCAGCAGAGTGTTGGAAATGTGTAACACCATAAGCATCCTCAAATGCATGCTTGTAAGTTGATTGAAGGTTAAGAGCTATATTGTCTGTAAACCAAAACTTAACTCCAGCAATTGCGTTTCCAGTACCAAACCCGATATCATCTATCCAAGTATAACCACCACCGATACCTATAGATGGGTCAAACCAGCTACCGCCTAAAGCTTTTCTGAAGCTGTATTTAATTTCTCCATCAGCACCGTAGTAGCTAAGGTCGTTTACAGCAACATCTCCCATTTTATCAATACGGTTGATAGTACCTGCTGCGGTAAATACAAAACCACTTCCAATATATCTGCTAACTGCAACTTTGGAAACTGAAGGCAGAATGTTCCAGTGGTCATTTGCATTAAAATACTCGTCAAAGATGTCTCCTCTCATACCATTCTGTTGGTATAGTAATTGACTGTCGTTAAGTCCAGCTGGATAAACGTCAACAGCGTTCATACCAACCTCAACAGCCCAAGGATTGTTTTCGTCTTGTGCGTTTGCCACCCCGATTCCCATGAATAGGATAGCAGCAACTAATAATCTGTTAAGATGTTTCATATTCGATTGTTTAATTTTTAAGTGTTAATTAAGAGCAAAAGTAAGTTGTTAAATATTATAAACAAAAGCAAATCTAATAAAATTTTCCTAAAGTGGTTGCTATTGATACGGAAATAAAGGATTTAATGGTTTATGACCCCCAATTTTTTTCCAATCTTAATAAAAGCCATTATGGCTTTGTCCAAATGTTCCCTAGTATGCGCTGCTGAAAGCTGTACACGAATTCTCGCCTTTCCTTTTGGCACTACTGGAAAAAAGAAGCCAATTACATAAATCCCTTCCTGTAATAACATATCTGCCATTTGTTGTGAAAGCTTCGCATCGTATAGCATTACGGGAACTATGGCAGAATCGCCATCAATAATATCAAAACCTGCTTCTTTCATTCCTTTTTTAAAATAGGAAGTGTTTTCGGCAAGTTTATCGCGAAGTGACGTATCTTCGGAAAGCATTTCGAATACTTTAATAGATGCTCCTACAATTGCGGGCGCCAATGAGTTTGAAAAAAGATACGGCCGTGAACGCTGGCGAAGCATTTCAATTATTTCCTTTTTCCCCGTTGTATAACCGCCCATTGCACCGCCCAAAGCCTTTCCAAGGGTCCCTGTAATGATATCTATTCTCCCCATTACGCCCTTCTCTTCCAAAGTTCCTCTCCCAGTTTTACCAATGAAACCTGCAGCGTGACATTCATCTATCATTAGCATTGCGTCATATTTATCGGCCAAATCGCAAATTTTGTCCAAAGGCGCAACCAAACCATCCATTGAAAACACGCCATCGGTAACTATAATTTTAAACCTTGCTCCATTTTCATTTGCAGCAATTAATTGCTTTTCCAAATCTTCCATATTACTGTTTTCGTAACGGTAGCGGGCTGCTTTACACAAGCGCACACCGTCAATAATGGATGCGTGGTTCAACGAATCTGAAATGATTGCGTCTTCTTCGCCAAAAAGCGGTTCAAAAACACCGCCGTTAGCATCGAAGCAGGCAGCATAAAGTATAGTATCCTCAGTTCCGTAAAAATTGGCAATTTTTTTCTCCAGTTTTTTGTGGATATCCTGCGTGCCACAAATAAAGCGGACAGACGACATTCCAAAACCGTGCGTGTCCATGGCATCTTTGGCAGCTTGTATCACTTCTTTGTTAGCGGATAACCCTAAATAGTTGTTCGCGCAGAAGTTTAAAACCTTTTCGCCTGTGGAAATGGTAATCTCGGCATCCTGAGGCGAAGTAATAATACGCTCTCTTTTATAAAGACCATTGTCTTTTATTTCTTCCAGTTCTTTCTGAAGATGATCTTTTATTTTTCCGTACATTTTCTCTGTTTTTAAAATTCAAAATTAAACTTTATTTATTACTATTTCATCCTCGTTACTATAGATAAGTATTTTTTCGGAAATCATAAATCCCATTTCTAGCAAAGCATTTGCATAATCATTCAATTGGTCTTTGTGCCAAATTTTCGGGCTTCCTGTTTTGTAATCTACTAATGTTGAATTGTTTTCCGAATTTATATTTATTCTGTCAGGCCGTAAAACCAAACCGTTTTTTGTGATGATGCTTCGTTCGTTATAAACTTTATCAGCACCGGTAAAAAGCTTTTTCAATTCCGGATGTTGCATAATTTGATTGACCGTTTTCTTTAAAATTCCAAATTCTTCCTTCGGAATGATTGCACGTGCTTCCAGTTCGGTCAAAACTCTTCCTGCATCTGCTTCTGAAATAATTTGGGCCATGGTTTCGTGCAACAGATTTCCTGCAGAAATGGCCGCTTCGGTTTCTTCCAAATAAATTTCTTCGGAAAATACCATTTTAAGCCCATGGATTTTCGGATTGCTGGATAAATATATAGGTATGGTTTGGGAAACGACTTCCTTTTCTTCCACCGAATTGGCGGACAGGTTTGAAATCTTTTGCAAATCCTCTCCGAACTCATAAACCGTTTGATCTCCGTTCCACCTATTTTTATGCTTCAAAAACTCCATAAAAAGATGGTTGTAAGTTGAAGGAATCCCGTCTCTGGGTTCGGTTGGCATTTCAGCAAAAACATAAAGTTTTTCAACTGCCCGCGTTAAAGTAACGTACAGCAAATTTATAGCGTCCAACTCCAACTGGCTTCGGTGTTCGTTGTACATTTTTTCACCGACTTCGCCGTAATTGGCAATTTCGGATTTATAATTTATTTGCGCTTCTTTAAAGCTGAAATCCCCGTTTTCCAAAGGAAACCAAAGCTTGTCATATTTGCCATCGTACAGCTGAATGTCCGCAAAAGGAAAAATCACTACCGGAAATTCCAGCCCTTTTGCTTTGTGAATGGTCATTAATTGAACGGCGTTCGTCCCTTCACCCGCGGGGATGGAAGCACTTTCCTTTTTGGTTTCCCAATGGTCTAAAAACGAAATTTTATCAGCCTGCGGTTGTTGTTCAAATTCATAAACCAAATCCATAAAACCGAAGAGATACGCATCTGCAAAATCGGCCAATTTGAATTGCTCAATACAATATTCAAAAGCTTCGTAAAGCGAAACGGAACGCATTTCGGCAAAAGTGAAATCAACGCCGTATTCCTTTAAATTTTGAGTGAATTTTTCTTCCGAAATATTTAGGAATTTTATGAAAAAAGTGTGTTTTTCCTGCCTGTCGGCAGGCATGGCTTTTGAAATATTTAGTTGGTCATAAAGCAAATCAAGCAATTGTATTTTGGCTTCGTCGTTATTTGGATACAGACAAACCTGCAACGAAAAAACCAAAATCTGCACCAAGAACGAAGACTGAAGCAATAAGGTTTCCGATGAAATAACTGGCACGCCGCCCTCCATCAAAAAGGTGCCGAGCGCAATCCCGTCCGCTTTTCTTCGCGTTAAAATACAGATATCACTTTCTGAAAATCCGTTGTTTTTTACACTTTGAATTGTTTCGTAAACCAAGTTTGAATATGCTTCTTCTTTGTCAGCCTTTTTCTGTTTTTCGATGAATTCAAATTTTATGTAGCCCTCTTTTTTATCGTTTCGGTTTTGATTGTTGCCGTCTTGATATAGTTTTCCGTGGCCTTCATCAGCAAAATAGGAAGAAACGAAGGTGAAAAACTGATTGTTGAAATCTACAATTTCGGCACAACTTCTATAATTGGTGCCCAATGAAAGCACCTCCTTTTCGCGCTGAAAAGGATTACCGTTTCCATACAAATCCATAAATTGTTCGGGCAAACCACCTCGCCAACGATAGATGGATTGTTTGGCATCGCCTACCAACAAAAGGCTTCCGGAATTTGGCTCCAATTGTTGCGACAGTGCATTGTCAATGAGCGGAATCAAATTTTCCCACTGCAATTTTGAAGTATCCTGAAATTCGTCAATAAAAAAGTGGTGGTATTTTTCGCCCAATCGTTCATAAATAAATGGTGCCGGCTGATTTTTTATTTCCTTGTTTATCAGCGAATTGAATTCTGAAATAGGAAGAATATTTTTTTCTTTCTTTATGGTTTCAATTTCTTGATTTACCAAGTTTATTACTGAAAGCGGAGTTACGTTTTTCAGCATATTTTCAATCAAAAGCAATTTGAAAACAAGCTCTTTTGTCTTTTGAAAATTTTCAATAAAATTAGGCGTCAATTCATCAATTATAGTCCCAACTTCAGCGGAAACCCGCCCCGGATAGAGCGGTTTTTCGCCCATGGTTTCCTGCCATTTTGCACTGAAATTTAAATCATACCTGCCAGTTGAAAGGTTTTGAAAATGTTTCGGCAAATAACTGCCGCTGAAATCATCATCCTGCAACCCGCTTTCTTCAATAAGCTGAAGGGTTTGTGAGGCAATGTTTTCTATTTCTGAAGAAAGGTTTTTCTTTTTAAGCAGCAATTGCTTTTTGAATTCCAAAAAATCTTCCAAGGTTTTCTGTTTCAAAATCGAGACGTGTTCCGAATCATTTTCGTCGTAAAGCAATTTGGCGGCATTTGCAATATCGCGGGAGATGTCCCACGATTTGTCATCATCGGTTTTTTCCAATGCAAAATCGAGCAACACCCTGGTTATTTCTTTGTTTTCACCTGCTTTGCTCAACAATAGATCCACGGCTTCAGCCAAAAGCTCCGGAATATCGAGTGTTACTTCAAAATTGGTTGCCAGTTTTAAATCGCGTGCAAAAGTGCGGATCAATCTGTGGTTGAACTTGTCTATTGTTTCAACACTAAAGCCTGCGTAATTATGTAGTAAGTTTTTCAGTATTTTACGGGAACGGATTTGGATTTCTTCAACATTCATCCCTGTTTCTTCCGCAATTTTATGCATCATCGGCAGCGGTTCTGCCACGCTTTTTTCCTGCCTGCCGGCAGGCACGGCTTCGGAAAAATTTACCAGCGTTTCCACGATGCGTTGCTTCATTTCAGAAACCGCTTTATTCGTAAAAGTGATTGCCAAAAGGTGTTTGAAATAGTCGTCTTGTTTTGAAGACAGAATTTGTTTCAAATATTCTTTTACCAGCGTAAAGGTTTTTCCGCTTCCTGCCGCGGCATCGTAAATTGAAAAGGAGGATTGTTTTTTCAAGAAATTGACATTTTGCACTAAAATAGTGTTTTTATGTCTTCGGAATCAAATTAATCTATGATTGAATAGAAATCTTATAAAAGCTATAACACTTTTAAAAAATGATAATGTCTAACTTTGAGAGAATTTAGTATTAACCAATAAAAAAATGATATAATTATGTCTTTCGAATTACCAAAATTACCGTACGCGTTTGACGCATTAGAACCAAACATTGATGCCAAAACGATGGAAGTACACCACGACAAACACCACCAAGGTTATACCAACAATCTTAATGCAGCCATTGAAGGAACAGCTATGGCTGGGAAAACCATCGAAAATATTTTGACTAATCTTGATATGGAAAACAAGGCCGTTCGTAACAATGGCGGCGGATTTTACAACCACAGTCTTTTTTGGAAAGTGATGTCGCCCAAAGGCGGCGGAAAACCTTCCGGCGATTTGGCAAAAGCCATTGATAGCGCTTTTGGAAGTTTCGATGCTTTTAAGGAAAAATTTTCCAACGCTGCCAAAACGCAATTTGGCTCAGGCTGGGCTTGGCTTTGTGTGCATAAAGGCGGAAAAGTGGAAGTTTGTTCCACTCCAAACCAAGACAACCCATTGATGCCAAAAGTAGGTTGTGGTGGAAATCCAATTTTAGGATTGGACGTTTGGGAACACGCCTATTATCTGAAATACCAAAATAGGCGTCCAGACTACGTTGGCGCGTTTTGGAACGTGATTAACTGGGACGAAGTTGCTGCTAATTACGCAAAGAATAAGTAATAAATAGATAATTGAATTCAAAATCCGCAGATCTAATTAGGTCTGCGGATTTTTTTTATAAATTTTTGTCAGCCTTTTTTCATAGTTAGTGGGATTGACTCCCATAAGATTGATGTTATAAGAAAATGTTAACGGCTCGTAAAAAATATTGAGCTAAAAAAGGACTTTCTGAAATGCTCGCAACCCCATTTAGATTTGGGGTATAAACCTGTCCGTCGTAGAAGGAAAAAGGCAAACTTAGTGTCTGGGAAGAAAAGGAACGGCTCGCAAAAAGATTTAACCAAAATAATATATTCTGGAATGCTCGCCACCCTATTTAGATTTGGGGTATAAAAAAAGGCAAACGATGTTTGCCTTTTTTTGCCCCAAATCTACCATGAACTTAACCTACTTATGCTAATGGTAAGTACAAATATATGTCAATAAAACATTCAAAATTATGGTTTTAGATGAATTGCCTGTTTATTCGTTGAAAAACCTATTTTGCTATTTTTGAGACACAAAAATATCACCCAAACCGAGATTTTTAACATTTCAAGAAGAGGATAAAGTGCCGAAATTGGATTTTTTTAAACTTGAAATTGTGATAATCTGGGAGGACTTGCCATATGCTATTTGTGGCATGAAAAAAGGCAGGCTTTTGCAAAAAGAAAGAAGAAACGGCCCGCAGAAAAATTTGGAATATATAGGGGAATTTTGGAACGCTCGCCACCCCTGATGATTTGAGGCATGAAAAAAGGCAGGCTTTCGCCTACCTTTTTTGCCCCAAATCTTACCATAGACCTAACCTACTTACGCCTTATGGTAAGCTCAAATATACTTCAAGTTTAAGCACTAACACAGTGTTAGTCAACAAATTCGATTAAGTGAATGGCTATCCGATAAACGGTAAGCAGTGTGTTAAAATTTAGAAAAGATCAATAGGCCCGTTCTGGATTTCCTTCATAAAAGTTAATGTAGGCGCGGTTCACAACCCTGTTTCCACCAGCGGTTGGATAATTTCCAGTAAAATACCAATCCCCAAGATTTTTGGGACAGGCATTATGAAGATCGTCAACAGACTGAAATATGAGTTTCACTTGTGCTTTAATGTTTTCATTGCTAATTATTTCAGCAATTTTGTCTGAAATCTCTTCATCCGTAAAAGGAGCGTATAGCTTTTTTACGTGATTGATAACTGAAACGTCCTCAAGAGTCACCTGTTCTTTACATTTATGATAAATTTCCTCAACGATTGCATAAGTGCCGCGGTCTTTGTGAAGACCCAAAGCAGCTTGAAAAGCCACTAAATGCTCTAGGCGAGCCATATCTATTCCGTAACAATCGGGGTAACGAATTTGCGGTGCTGAAGAAACCACGACAATTTGTTTCGGGTTGAGCCTATCCAGCATTTTCAGAATACTCTTTTTTAGTGTAGTTCCGCGAACGATGCTGTCATCAATAATTACCAAATTGTCATTCGGTTTTACCACTCCGTAAGTAACATCGTAAACGTGTGCAACCAAATCGTCCCGGCTGCTATCATCAGTAATAAATGTTCTTAGTTTTACGTCCTTTATAGCAATTTTTTCGGTGCGGATTTTATGCGCTTGTATTTGCTGAAGTCTTTCAACAGTTAAACTTTCCTTTTCCTTAAGAATTGCCTCGTTTTTCTGTTTATTCAATTCGTCTTGGGCGGCCTCCAACATTCCGTAAAATGATGTTTCGGCTGTATTAGGAATAAATGAAAAGACTGAATTTTCAGTATCATAATCTATTGCTTTCAAAATTTTCGGCATTATTAATTTTCCGAGCATTTTGCGTTCCTTATATATTTCCGCATCGTTTCCGCGGGAGAAATAAATGCGTTCAAAGGAACAAGATCTTCTTTCCAAAGGTGCTAGAATTTCCTTGATTTTCATGCTTCCATCTTTTTTAATGATGATGGCATTGCCAGGTTCCAGCTCTTTAACTTCATCAAAAGGAACATTGAAAACGGTTTGAATTGCCGGTCTTTCCGAAGCGACAACAATAACCTCATCATCTTGATAAAAATATACAGGGCGAATTCCCGCTGGGTCGCGCAGCACGAAGGAATCGCCATGGCCTAAAAGTCCCGCCATTGCATAACCGCCATCCCAATCAGCGGCAGATTTCCGAAGGATTTTTGCAACATTTAGATGTTCGGCAATGTAGGGCGAAGCTTCTTGTTTGTTCAATCCTTTTGCTTTCGCCTTTTTGTAAAGTTTGCGAACAGCATCATCTAAAAAGTGACCTATTTTTTCCATCACCGTTACGGTATCAGCCTTCTCTTTAGGATGCATTCCGAGCTTTATAAGATTGTCAAAAAGCTCATTAGTATTGGTCAAATTGAAATTTCCGGCGATAATTAAATTTCGGTGCATCCAATTGTTTTGACGAAGGAAAGGGTGGACGTTTTCAACGCTGTTTATTCCGAAGGTGCCGTAACGCACATGTCCGAGATACAATTCGCCTAAATAGGGAATGTTCTTTTTTTGTGCGGCAACATCGTCTTTGTATTCTGGGTGTTGCGAAAATTCTAGATTTATTCGTTCGTTTATTTGTGCAAAAATATCCTGAATGGGTTGTGCATCATTGGAACGAACACGGCTTATATAACGTTCTCCTGGATTAACATCTAATTTAATACTGGCGAAACCTGCACCGTCCTGTCCACGATTGTGCTGTTTTTCCATCATCAAATACATTTTGTTTACACCGTAAAAAGCTGTTCCGTATTTTTCCTTGTAATATTCCAAGGGTTTCAACAGTCTTACCAGTGCAATTCCACATTCGTGTTTTAAGGCGTCGCTCATATTTTCAATTCTGAATTCAGAATTCTGAATTAGGTTAATTTAATGTCAAATTGTGTCAGGCTTTTAAATTGCCGTATGCGTTGGTACACTTCCTTATTTGTAAGTTTAAGCAATCTTTCCACCCCAAATTTTTCTACACAGAACGAAGCAAGTGCGGAGCCGTTGATAACAGCATTCTTCATGTTTTCGTAACTGTAGTCGCCGGTCCTTGCCAAATAGCCGGTAAATCCACCTGCAAACGTATCACCAGCTCCGGTTGGGTCAAAAACTTCCCGCAAGGGCATGGCTGGAGCAAAGAACACATCGTCATCACTAAAAAGCAATGCGCCGTGTTCGCCTTTTTTTATTACAATATATTTTGGACCCATTTCCATAATTTTATGGGCTGCTTTTACGAGTGAATATTCGCCGGATAGCTGCCTTGCTTCTTCGTCGTTTATTGCTATTACATCTACTTTCCCGATAACTTGCATCAGGTCATTCAAAGCGTTGTCCATCCAGAAATTCATGGTGTCCAAAACAATCAATTTTGGTGAATCCATCTGCTCAATTACTCCCAATTGGACAATCGGATGAAGGTTTCCTAACATAACTACTTCAGCATCGCGATAGTTTTCGGGAACTTGAGGATTGAAATCTGCAAGTACGTTCAAATCGGTTATCAAAGTGTCGCGTGTATTCATATCATTGTGATATTTCCCACTCCAAAAGAAGGTTTTTCCTTTTTCAACAACTTCAATGCCCGAAATGTCCATTCCTTTTTCCTCCAACATTTTCAGATTTTTTTTCGGAAAATCGCCACCCACTATCGAAACAATGGCGCCCTCCACTTTAAATTGTGAAGCTGCCAAACCTATGTAGGTTGCGGCGCCGCCAAGAATTTTATCGGTTTTCCCGAAAGGGGTTTCAATAGCGTCGAAGGCAACGGTGCCAACTATTACGAGTTTGCTCATAAATGGTTTTTGAAATGAGGTGCAAATTTAATCAAATTAATGATAACAAAAGGTGGTTTTAATGGCTTTGAAACTCTGAAATTAATCAGTATTCATTTCCTGCCAAAGTCTGCGGGAATTTCGCCCCAAGCTTTGGTTTCCCACTTTGCGATTTTCGTTTCATATTTGTTTGTTTTAAGCCAGTTTTCAGCTCGTTCAACCAATTCAAACAGCGTTTTGTTTTTGGCAGATTGCTTTAGCTTAGTGTTGCATTTTTTCTTTCTTACCCAACCCATTGCAATTCTTGAATCACTGTAAATAATACGGTCGCTATTTTTATTTTTTAGGAAAGCCAAGCCGTGGACAAGTGCCAAAAACTCTCCTATATTGTTGGTTCCCTCTTGAAAAGGGCCTTGATGAAAAAGTTGTTTGTGCGTTTGCGTATCCACGCCACGGTATTCCATTTTTCCGGGATTGCCACTAGAAGCAGCATCTACAGCGATGGAATAAAGATTGGGCTCGCCAATTTTTTGAAGTTGATCCTTTGAAAGAGTCTTTTTTACAGTCTTTCCTTTATAATCTTCATATTCTTTATTGTAAGCTTTTTTTGCTTCGTCAAAAGTTTCAAAACTTTTGTATTGTGCACCTGTAATGCCATGAATGGAGCGTTTGCATTCTTCCCAACTGTCAAAAATTCCAGCGAGATTCCCGAACCAAACTACGTAGAATTTTTGTTTCTTCTTCGCCATAATCACTACTGAAAAAGCATTACCCAACCCTAAAGGGTGCGCTTTTTCAAATTAACAATTTAGACAATTTTTCTCCCTTTAGGGCTGGGGAAGAAAATTGTCGGGATGTTTCAAAATTTCTTCAATCACCTTTGGAAACCATTTGTATTCCAAAATATGTATCTTTTCAGCAATCGTTTCGGGTGTTTCTTTTTTTGAAAGCTTCACCTTTTTCTGTGAAATAATTTCGCCTTCATCATATTTTTCGTTTACAAAGTGGATGGATATTCCCGTTTCTGCCTCATTGTTTTTCACAACAGCCTCGTGCACAAAACTGCCGTACATTCCTTTTCCACCATATTTGGGAAGCAGTGCAGGATGAATATTTATCACTTTATTTGGAAATTCCTTTAAAATAATTTCAGGAAATTTCAGTAAAAAACCTGCCAATACGATAAGGTGTGGCTTGGTTTGTTTTAAAGTTTTTAAAATGCCTTCTTCCGAAAACAATTCGTCTTTAGTAAAAGGAAATGCAGCAACACCAAGCTTTTCAGCCTGTTCCAAAACTTTGGCATCCATCTTGTTTGAGAGGACGAGAACGACCTCGGCAAATTGGGTTCGTTGAAAGTATTTAATAATGTTCTCGGCATTGGTGCCACTTCCCGATGCAAAAATTACAATCCGCTTCTTCATTCCCGTTTCCAAAAGTTTTTCTCGAAGTAAATATTAACAAATAAAACAACAAAAGTAAGGCAATAGGGTTTTACTTCGCCCAAAATTGTTTAAATTGGTTTAATCTTTCTAAGCTGTTATAAATTTTGGAAAGCTTGAATGCGCAAAGAAAATAAAGGGTTCAAAACAAAATTTTTAACGATGTGCATTTCTCCATTTCTGCTACAATGTGAAAAACAATAGAGTATCAAATCCACATTTTCAACATTAAATGGTGTTTTCAATTAAAATATTTTATTTTTGCCACTTATAATTAAATTTAAAAATCAAGAATTATGTCAGACATTGCATCACGAGTAAAAGCGATTATCGTAGACAAATTAGGTGTAGACGAAAACGAAGTTGTAAACGAAGCCAGCTTCACTAACGACTTAGGAGCAGACTCCTTGGATACTGTAGAGCTTATAATGGAATTTGAAAAAGAATTTGATATCCAGATTCCAGACGACCAAGCAGAAAACATTGCTACAGTTGGTCAAGCAATTTCCTATATAGAAGCTGCAAAATAACAATCCTTCTATGGAATTAAAGCGAGTTGTAGTTACAGGCCTTGGTGCCCTTACCCCTATTGGCAACAATATTCAAGAATATTGGGATGCACTTATTAGTGGGAAAAGTGGCTGTGCGCCCATAACGTATTTTGACACTGAAAAGTTCAAAACCAAATTCGCTTGCGAATTGAAGAATTTTAACGCAGAAGACCACTTTGACAGGAAAGAAGCCCGAAAACTGGACCGTTTTTCCCAATACGCCCTTGTATCTTCTGATGAAGCCATTCTCGATGCGGGGATAGACTTCATTGATGTTGATAAATTTAGAGTAGGTGTAATTTGGGGCGCCGGAATAGGTGGATTGGAAACTTTTCAGGATGAAATGATGAACTATGCAGAAGGGGATGGAACGCCGCGTTTCAACCCCTTCTTCATTCCTAAAATGATTGCGGACATTGCGCCTGCAAATATTTCCATAAAACACGGTTTTATGGGTCCAAACTACACAACGGTTTCGGCCTGTGCTTCTTCGGCAAATGCTATGATTGATGCTTTCAATTATATTCGTTTGGGTCAATGCGATATTATAGTTACCGGAGGTAGCGAAGCAGCCGTAACAATAGCGGGAATGGGCGGTTTTAATGCCATGCACGCTTTGTCAACCCGTAACGAAAGCCCCGAAACGGCATCGCGTCCTTTTGATGCGACACGCGACGGTTTTGTTTTGGGAGAAGGTGCCGGCGCGCTGATCCTCGAGGAATATGAGCATGCAAAGAAACGCGGTGCAAAAATTTATGCAGAACTTGTGGGTGGCGGCATGAGCAGCGATGCTTACCATATGACAGCCCCACACCCCGATGGAATAGGCGTGGAACGCGTAATGCTAAACTGCCTGCGCGATGCCAATATGGCCCCAGAAGAAGTGGATACAATAAACACCCACGGAACTGCGACACCACTTGGCGACGTTGCCGAATTGAAAGCTATTGTGAATGTTTTTGGCAAACACGCCAAGGACATCAACATCAATTCCACAAAATCCATGACCGGACATCTTTTGGGTGCTGCCGGTGCTATTGAAGCAATTGCCTCTATTTTGGCAATGAAATATGGGATTGTTCCACCTACCATTAACCATACTACGGTAGATAAAAACATAGACCCTTCCTTAAATCTTACCCTTAACAAAGCTCAAAAACGCGACATAAAAGTGGCAATGAGCAACACCTTTGGGTTTGGCGGGCACAACGCTTGTGTGCTCTTTAAAAAACTTGATGCCTAAAATAATTAATGGCTTCCATTAAAAACATATTTTCTTCCCGTACAGACAAGAACGGAGAATTTTTTAATTCCCTAAAAAAAATATTGGGGTTCAAGCCCAAAGATATTTCCATTTACGAAACTGCCTTTACCCACCGATCCACCAACGAAAAAAATCTCAACGGCCAACCCCAAAACTATGAAAGGCTTGAATTTTTGGGCGATGCAATGCTTGGTGCCGTGATTGCAGCTCATTTATTCAAAAAAGTGCCCGGCGGCAACGAGGGCTACCTTACCAAAATGCGCAGCAAAGTAGTGAGCCGAGAACATTTGAACGAACTGGGCCGCGACCTGCAATTGGTGAAATTTTTAAAAACAACGGTCCCCACACAGCAATTCAGTGGAAATATTTACGGAAACGTTTTTGAAGCACTCGTTGGTGCCATCTATTTGGATAGAGGCTTTAAATATTGCGAAAAATTCATCCAAAAAAGAGTGATAAAACCGTATGTTGACATCAAAAAACTGGAAGGAAAAGTAATTAGCTACAAAAGTCTTTTTATTGAATGGTGCCAAAAATATAAAAAACAGTTCAACTTTGAAATTTACGAAGACAACGGCAAAGACGAACTGAAACACTTTGCAGTACGCTTAAAACTCGGTGATGAAATAATTACAAAAGCCCGCGCAACCTCAAAGAAGAAAGCAGAGGAACGCGCCGCAAAAAGAGCGTTCTATAAACTTCAGATAAAAATAGATGCGGAACATCCTTGATTTTATATTCCTTTTGAAAACTAACGATTTTTCTTGTTTCAAGAAACTGATAAAATTCCACCCAAATACCTTCATTACTGAGTAAAAAGTAATATTGCAATATTACTTTTTCAATATTCATGTGCTTTCCATTTTGCACGTGGGTTTACTTGCCTACTTTTGTGATAACTCAAATAGGTTAAAAAAAATAGGTATTTAAAAAAATGGCAACCCACAAACTTATTTACGAGGAAGAAATGGAAGAGCCCTTCACGCTTTTGGCCATTCACAGTAGCGAGGAAGAATATAAGGTGGCGTATTTGATGAACCTTCACCTCAATACACGCTTCAAAAGAAGAAGGGTTGATATCGATTTTTCCTCGAATGGACTGATGATTTCCTTTCCAATTTTCGATTTTGAGGACGAGCGCAATTACAGCCAATATTATTTGGTTACCAATAAATGCAGAACCATGGAAGCAAGCCTGCAAAGCTCCGACGGTCTTTTTTCAGAATTAAATCACGATAAGGCCACTGACCATTTTTTGCTTCCCGAATTCAAAAAAGTGGATTATTTTCTGAAAATTTATTCAGATTTTGAAAACGTGCCCTTAAAATCGTTGATTTCGCAAATAAACAACATTGAACAGATTGTTTCCGCTTACGTGGTGGAAACAGATGCAATAAAATCTAAGAACAATTTAATTTTCGATTAAATGTCAGATAAAAAAAGAACCAAAATAGTGGCCACCCTCGGCCCTGCAAGTTCCAGCAAAGAAATCCTGAAACAGATGATTTTGGAAGGCGTGGATGTTTTTAGGGTAAATTTCTCGCACGCAGATTACGATACCGTTAAAAAAACGATCAAAACCATCCGAAGCCTTTCCAAAGAACTCGACACGAACGTAGCAATAATGGGCGATCTACAGGGTCCAAAACTTCGTGTGGGAATGATGAAGGAGGAAGTGGTGGTGCAGCCGGGCGACGAACTTTCATTCTGCACAGGCAAAGAATTTTTAGGCACGAAAACGAAAGTTTACATGAATTATGACAACTTTCCAAAGGATGTAAACCCCGGTGAACGCGTACTTTTGGACGATGGCAAACTTATGTTTGAAGTGCTGGAAACCAACAGAAAAGATACTGTTAAAGTAATGGTTATCCAAGGTGGGCCGCTGCGTTCCAAAAAAGGAGTAAACCTTCCGAACACAAAAATTTCACTTCCTGCACTGACTGAAAAAGACAAGGCAGATGCTATTTTTGCAATCGAGCAAAAAGTAGATTGGATGGCCCTTTCCTTTGTGCGCCATGCGGAAGATTTAAAGGAACTGCAAGCCTTGATTGAAGCCCATTCAGAATATAAAATTCCCATCATTGCGAAAATAGAAAAACCCGAAGCGGTTGAAAACATCGATAAAATCGTAGCCTATTGCGACGGACTGATGGTTGCCCGTGGCGATTTGGGCGTAGAAGTGCCCGCCGAGGAAGTGCCGTTGATCCAAAAGGAATTGGTACTCACCGCAAAACGCGCGCGTATTCCCGTAATCATTGCCACCCAAATGATGGAAACGATGATAACCTCGCTCACCCCAACCCGTGCCGAAGTAAACGACGTTGCAAACTCCGTGATGGACGGTGCCGATGCCGTAATGCTTTCCGGCGAAACTTCTGTTGGGAATTATCCCGTTGCCGTTATCAAAACAATGACAAAAATTCTGAAAAGTGTTGAAAATTCTGAATTGATCCGTGTACCACAGCAACCGCCACAGATCAAGACCAATCGTTACGTTACAAAATCCATCTGTTATCACGCCGCGCTTATGGCCAATGAAATTGAAGCGCAAGCCATTTGCACATTGACGAACAGTGGTTACACAGCCTTTCAAATTTCAGCTTGGCGACCTTCGGCTTTTATCTTGGCGTTTACCAGTAACAAACGTATTCTCGCGCGTTTAAATTTATTATGGGGCGTAAAAGCTTTTTACTACGACAAATACGTAAGCACCGATGAAACCGTGGACGATATAAACAGGATTGCTTTTGAAAAAGGCTATGTGTATAAAGGCGATTATTTAATCAATCTTGCGGCTATGCCTATAGTGGACAAAGGAATGGTGAATACGTTGCGGGTTACGCAGGTTAAATAATAACGACTTTTAATCTTTTATAATTTTTTGAACAAAATCTCCATCATCGGTATTTAATCTTAAAAAATACATCCCGTTTTGAAGATTTGAAATATCCATTTGCTGAATGTTTCCCTCTACCTGAAAAACTTTTTTACCCAGAATATCAAAAACAGTAACGCCAACAATATTTTCAGCTTTTGAGTTTATAAAGACCAATCCCTTTGTAGGGTTTGGATAAATTTTTAGTATATTTAATTGGTTTTCGTCAACGCCAACAATGGTCATGTTTTCGTACCACGCTATTTTATCATCGTTTTGTGAGGAAGAAATTACGTCCATATCGCCGTCGTTGTCAATGTCTGCGGCTATTACGGAACGGGGGGATTGTACTTCTGCGTTGATTATTTTTTTGCCGCTGAAATTTCCCATTCCATCCAGATTCTCAAACCATACAATTTCGCCTCCAAATGTTTCTACACTTGTGGCCAGCACATCCATATCGCCGTCGTTGTCAAGGTCTGCGGCATAAACAGTCCATGCATTAATCAAAGTGCTTGTGATTGAGTTTTTGGGACCAAAATTGCCAAAGCCATCAATATTCTCGAACCATGCAATTTCATTATCTCCAGAAGAGGATGAAAAAACATCGGCATCACCATCATTATCAACATCTGCAGCAAAAACCACCCTTGTATATGCGCCAGTGTCATAAATAATATGTCGCGTGTCAAAATTGCCAATGCCATCCATATTTTCTATCCAAATAATCTTTAACGAACCGGAAGCGTTCCCAAGGACATCTATATCCCCATCCCCGTCCATATCCACAGCAACTACGGAACGTGAATTGCTAATTGTATTATCTATAATTTTTTTGCTGCTAAAATTGCCTTGTCCATCAAGATTTTCGTACCACGCCAGTCCTGAAAAGTCGGAAGCCGAGATCACATCCATATCGCCATCGCCATCAATATCTGTTAAACTCACAGATGATGAACCGTCCGCTTGGTTACTTATAACTTTTTGAGTGCTAAAATTTCCTTGTCCATCCAAATTTTCGTACCATACTACCAAATCAATGAAATAGGCAACAGCTATCAAATCAATATCTCCATCTCCATCTAAATCAGAACCACAGACAAAAGTTGTTTCGCTTAAAGAAGCAACGGTGTTTTCTGAACCAAAATTACCTAAGCCATCTAAATTTTTATACCAAGTAATTGAATTTCCAAATTTATTGGCTGACACTACATCTATATTTCCATCGCCATCAATATCCACAGCAACAATTATTTGGGTGACATTTGCGGTTTGGGCAATAACTTGTTGTGGGCCAAACTGGCACTGTCCAGTTGTTCCCCAAAAAAGGAGAACAGTAAAAAATAAGTATTTTAACATGTCCATTCAGTATATTTTTATAAAATTTGGATTTATTGGACTTCAAAATGTAAATCTTTTGAACTTTGTCAATGTTGACACTAAATCAATCCGAAACCTCCACCTTCTCAAGCTTCATCCCATCCCCTTCTTTGGTAATAATAACCGTATAGCCAAAACCGCCCGTTTTGTAGTTATACAGTATTTTCTGAAGCACGTTATCATTACGCGAAATCTGAAGTTCGCTCGTTAAATCGGTTTTCTTTTTGTTGCCGTTCTGCTGGGTTTCGTTGTTGGAACCTTTGGGGTTTGGAAAAGCAAATTCTTTGGGTATGGCAAATAATTGTTGCGCTGTAAAAAACGCTTCATGCCATTTGTCGGTCGGCAGAATCAAGGTTTCGGTTTTGGTAGGTTTGCTTGCCGTGCCGCCCGTTGCTTCGACATAATTCACCTTCGGAAAATCTTTCTTTAGCTCTTCAGCATAATTTTTTGCGGAAGCATCTTCGCCCGGAGGGGAAAATTTTGACAGAAAACCGTTAAAGACAAAACCTTTTTTGTCGTTGTACTCCACTTCGTCCATCGCGCCATCAATTCCGCCAACGTTCATTGTGGTTTTCCCTTCGGCGTTTACAATCTTCACCTTCGTGCCCAAGGGCATTACAGCAAGTTTTGCACTTTGAAGATTTGGGAATTCACGCAAAGTTAAACCGCTCACAGCGGTAACGTACATACCTTCGGGAGCAGTTTCTGCAGGAATGGAATCTGTAACAACAGTCTGGGTTTCTTCGTTGTTTTTGGCGTCGTTTTTACAGGAAAAAAGGAAAGTGAAGCCAACAAGGGCAAGGAGAGAAAAAGCTACGGTCTTCATAATTGGGCGTTTTAAATTAGTTAAAGATAAGTAGCTTTTTTGCATTTTTAAAATTTATGGTTCGGTGTCCTCCCCAACCCCTCCAAAGGAGGGGCTATGCCCCCCTTCCTTTGGGAGGGGTTAGGCCTGCCTGCCGAAGGCACGTAGGCAGGGGTGGGACTAAAATTCAAGTTTTAGTTGCACTTCGATTGATTCCTTCGCAATCTCCTTTTTTTTAGGTTTTTCATTGTTAAGATTCGAAATTGAAATTCCCAATAACCGTACCGACTCCTTCATTTTTTCCTGAAATAACAATTCTTTAACCACTTCCAGTATCAATTCCTTGGAAGCGATAAATAACGGAAGGGTTTTGCTGCGCGTTTGCAAAGTGAAATCGCGGTATTTAATTTTTAAAGTTACGGTCTTTCCGGCGAGTTTGCTGTGTTTCAATCTGTTTTCAACTTCGGAAGCAATTTCATCAAGCCTTTCCATCATAAAAATTTCCGAAGAAATGTTTTCTGAAAAAGTATGTTCCGCAGCTAAAGATTTCTGCTTTCGCGTAGGTTTCACCTTACTGCTGTGAATTCCGCGAACCACATTGTAATAGAAACCACAGCTCTTTCCAAAGTTTTCTTCCAAGAATTCCAAAGATTGCGCTTTTAAGTCAATGCCCGTGAAAATGCCCAAGCGGTACATTTTCTCTTTGGTAACTTTGCCAACACCAAAGAATTTTTTAACGTCCAGCGTTTCCAAAAATGGAACCACTTCTTCGGGGCCGATCGTTTTCTGTCCGTTGGGTTTGTTGATGTCGCTGGCTATTTTCGCCACAAACTTGTTCACCGAAATTCCTGCGGAAGCATTTAAACCAGTCTTTTCCTTTATCTTTTTCCGAATCTCGGTAGCTATCATCGTCGCGCTGGGATTGCCCATTTTATTTTCGGTTACGTCCAGATAGGCTTCGTCCAACGACAGCGGTTCCACTAAATCAGTATATTCAAAGAATATTTTTCGAATTTGTTTTGAAACCTCTTTGTAACGGTCAAAATTGGTCCGTACAAAAATAAGTTCGGGACAGAGTTTTCGCGCCATCGCACCACTCATCGCACTTCGGACGCCGAATTTTCGAGCTTCATAACTTGCCGCAGCAACCACACCGCGAGCAGAACTTCCGCCAACGGCAACCGCTTTTCCGCGAAGTTCGGGATTGTCCAACTGCTCCACGGACGCGTAAAAAGCGTCCATGTCTATGTGGATTATTTTCCGAACGGGAAGCGGCTCTTGCATCTTGTAAATTTAATATCTTTAGGGTAACTAAAACCTAACAGGTTTCAAAAAACTTGTTAGGCTTATACCACACTTATGAAAAAAACAGCAATCATATTAGGCGCAACCGGATTGACGGGAAGTATTTTGCTGGATAAACTTTTAAAAGATGATTCTTTTGAAAAAATAAAACTCTTTTCACGCAGTTACGCAGAAAAGAATTCTCCAAAAATCGAGGAACATTTGATTGATATGTTTCAATTGGAAGACCATTCCGATGCCTTTAAATCCGATGTGGTTTTCTGCTGTATCGGCACCACAAAAGCCAAAACTCCCGACAAAGAAACCTATAAAAAGATTGATTACGGCATTCCAGTTGCTGCCGCAAAACTTGCCAAAAAGAACGGAATTAAAACTTTCATTGTAATTTCAGCTATGGGTGCAGATGCCAATAGCAGCATTTTTTACAACAAAACAAAAGGCGAAATGCAGCGCGATGTTCTGAAACAAAATGTTGAAAACACGTACATTTTGCAACCTTCATTAATCGTGGGAGATCGTGATGAAAAACGTTTTGGCGAAAAAATGGCCACTTTTTTTATGAAAACTTTCGGGTTTTTAATTCCGAAGAAATACAAAATGATAAAAGCAGAAACCATTGCGGAGGCAATGTTAGTTCTAGCAGAAAAAGGATATTCTGAAACAATTATTTCTTCAGATAAAATAAAGGAAATTTTGTATTAAAATGTCAGGTTGAGCGCAGTCGAAACCTATCATGGAGTTCTCGACTTTAGTTTATCCTGAGCGAAGCCGAAGGGCTCGAACTGACAAATCAATTTAAGAGATGTATGCAAGAAATAGAACGTAAATTTTTAGTCATTTCCGAAGCTTTTAAAAACGAAGCATTCAAACGAACACGTATCGTTCAGGGTTTTTTGAACACTCATCCCGAACGCACGGTACGGGTTCGTATTCAGGGAAATGATGGGTTTATAACCATTAAAGGAAAATCCAATAAATCGGGGCTTTCCCGCTTTGAGTGGGAAAAACAAATCTCGCTCGCCGAAGCTGAAGAACTATTACATCTTTGCGAACCCGGCATTATTGAAAAAACCCGTTATGAAATTTCCAGCGACCATCACACTTTTGAAGTAGATGATTTTATGGGCGAAAACGAAGGATTAATAGTTGCCGAAATTGAGCTGAATTCAGAAACAGAACCCTTTTCAAAACCCGAATGGCTGGGAAAGGAAGTTACAGGCGATGTGAGATATTACAACTCAAATTTGAGTAAAAACCCTTTTAAAAAGTGGCAGTAAAAAAGCAGAAGTTTTCAGTTGCAGTTTTCAGTTTACTTATTCAAAAGTTGACAGATTTTCTCAATTGTTCCAATATTTGAAGTTGCAACAATTCCCTCTTCAAAAAAAGCTTCGCTATGCATTGAAACATTTGGTTTTTGTAAAAGAACTTGCTTTTTGGTCGTTGCGGAAAGATGAATGCTTTTAAATTCAGCTTCCTTAAATTCCAAAACATTTTCCAAATTAATTCCGCCACCGGGCATAATTTCTATTTCGTCTTTTGCAATGTGTTGAAGTTCCTTCAACAGTGAGATCCCTTCAATTGCAGTCGGTTTTTGACCCGAGGAAAGCAATCTATTCACTTTTAAATCAATTAAATTTTGAAGTTCTTCAATTGGATTTTCAACCCAATCAAATGCACGGTGAAAGGTGAATTCCATTCCTTCGGAAGCTGCAATCAATTGCACTGTTTTGATCAAATCTATTTTGTTTTCCGAAGTTAAAAATCCGCTTACAATTCCTGCGCAACCTATCCTTTTGCAGAACGCAATATCGCGCAACATCACATCGAATTCGTCTTCGGAATAGTTGAAATTTCCACTTCGCGGACGGATTAAAACGTGGGTGGGAATGTTTAATTCCAAAATAACTTTTTCAAGTAAACCGTGACTTGGCGTGAGCCCACCAAAGGATAGTTCAGTGCAAAGTTCTATTCGGTTTGCGCCGGCAAGTTGTGCTGCGCTGGCACTCTCAAAACTATTTGCACAAATTTCTACAATCATTCAATAATTATTTCAGATTCGGTTAATTGCCAACCTTCATTCAGTAAAATCGTTTCATTGGGAGTTTCTTCACAAGAAAGAAAGGTGAAAATAATTGTGAAGAAGGTGAAATAGAGTTTTCCCATTCCACTAAAATAACTGTTTTCAGAATAACACATAAAAAAATCTGCCTTGAAAAATTACAAGACAGATTTACTATCAACAATTAAAAAATTATGAAAAAAACTTATCGCCATCCGCCACCCAAAGCTTCGTATAAATCTACGATGGCTTGCAGTTGGTTATTCTTTGCGTTTATCAAATTTAAACTGGAATTCAGTGCGTTTTCCTGCGCGGTCAACACTTCCAAATAGTTAGCCATACCGTTGTCCAAAAGTTGTTTGGAATAATCTGTAGCCAAACTATGGGCTTCGTATTCTTTTTCCTTCACGTCAATTTTTTCAGTTGCCGCTTCGTAACTGTAGAGCGCATCCGAAACTTCTTTGCTGGCGTTAATGATTGCAAACCTAAAATCTAAATAGGCCTGTTCTTGCTTGGCTTGCGAAACTTCATACTGAGTACGGATTTGACGTTTGTTGAAAATAGGCTGCGTTAACCCTCCAACAATTGTTGCAAATAACGAATTAGCGCTGAAAAGTTTATCAATTTCTATATTTTGAAATCCACCCGTTGCAGAAAGCGTTAATGACGGATAGAAGCCTGCGCGGGCCGCATTTGTTAGCTCGAATGTATTCATCAAATTATATTCGGCGGCCATTACATCGGGGCGGTTTCGGAGCAGTTGCGCGGGAATTCCTGTGTTCAGCGGGGTAGCGATAACTTGATTTTCCAAGCTGCCACGGGGTATTTCATGCGGCGCACTTCCCAACAAAATAGACATAGTGTTTTCCAGCAAACGCGCTTGGTTTTTTAAATCGATTAAAATTCCCTGCGCAGTGTATAATTGGGCTTCGGTCTGTTTCACGCCAACTTCGGTAACGTTTCCGGCATCTTTCAGAGCCTGTGTGGTTTCCAATCCTTTGGAACGGGTTCCGATGGTTTCTTCTGTAACTCGAATCTGTTCGTCCAAAGCCAACAATTGATAATAAACCGAAGCAATATTGGCAATCAAAGTACTTTTTACGGCTTGATGGGCAGCGACACTTTGAAGATATGAAGCTTGGAAAGCGCGCTCATTACTGCGAATTTTTCCCCAAATATCTGCTTCCCAAGAAAGGCCAGCGCTCAACTCATATTGACCAATTGAGGATATATCGCCAAATTGATTAGTAGCCGGTAATTCCTGATGGGTGTATTGTGCCTTTCCGTTTAAGGAAGGAAAATAACCAGCCTTTCCCTGTTTTACGTATGCCTCAGCCATCCTGATTTGCTGAAGCGCCACCCGAATGTCGATGTTGTTTTTCAGCCCTTCTTCAATATAATTTTGAAGAATTGGATCCAAAAACAGCTCTTTCCACGAAAGTGATGCAATGGTCAGCGTGTCCTGCGGAAGATTATCCGTTCTGTAATTGGCTTCGTTTACTACTTGTGGCCGTTCGTAATTTTTTGCGGCAAAGCAGGAAACGAGCAGAAATGGCAGGCTTGCCAAAATCAATACTTTATAAATGCTATTCTTTTTCATCTGTAATTTTTATTGCTTTTATATGGGCAGATGGAATGCCTTTAATCTAAATTTTTCGTTGATTCAGAATTGTTATTTGGCATTTCATAAGAAATATTTTCTTCAGATTTTTCTAATTTTTCAGTTGGTACTCCTGTAATTTTTTCCTGCAACCATTGGAAGAGGATAAACAAAATTGGTATCACGAAGACTCCTAAAACAGTCCCAACAAAGAGTCCACCAACAGCCCCCGTGCCAATGGAACGGTTTCCCGCTGCACCCACTCCATTGGAAAGCACCAACGGCATCAGCCCAAAAATGAAAGCGAAGGAAGTCATCAAAATCGGTCGCAGTCGGGCTTCGGCACCGTCGATGGCGGCATCAACAATAGATTCGCCATGGCGTCTTCGCTGAATTGCGAACTCAACAATCAAGATTGCGTTTTTGGCGAGAAGTCCAATAAGCATTATCAAAGCTATTTGAAAATAGATGTTGTTCTGCAAGCCCATAAGTTGTGTTGAAATGTATGCGCCGAAAACTCCAACAGGTAAAGAAAGCAACACAGAAAAAGGCAATAAATAACTTTCATACTGTGCCGCAAGCAAAAAGTAAACGAACACCAACGATAGTATAAATATGGTTGTCGTTTGGTTTCCCGCGTTTTTTTCTTCCAAAGAAAGCCCCGAAAATGCAATGTCGAAATTGCTCGGCAGCGTTTTGGTAACCTCTTCAACAGCTTTAATTACATCACCCGAACTGTAACCCAGTGCTGGAGCCGCTGTAACTTTTGTGGAATTGAAAAGATTAAAACGAGTTACCGATTGCGGGCCATAAACCCTTTTCAATGTAACGAACTGGGTTATTGGCGTCATTTCGCCACTGGCAGTGCGCACGTAAATACTGTTCAAATCGCTTTCTGTCGCTCTGTCTTCCGGCAATGCCTGTACATAAACTCGGTATTGTTTTCCGAAGCGGGAAAAATCTGCTGCGAAAATACTTCCTATATATCCTTGAAGCGTGTTGAAAATACTTTGCCCCGAAACGCCCACTTCTTTTGCCAATGGTACGTTCAGTGTCATTTCATATTGTGGATAGCGCGTGTTGAAAGACGATTGTGCATATTGAATTTCGGGACGAGCGGTAAGTTTTTGTATAAATTCTTGGTTGGCTTTGTCCAAATCGGTAAAACTTCCGCCGGAACGGTCCAAAAGATTTACTTCCGCTCCCGCCGAATTACCGAAACCGGGAATACTTGGTGGGGAAAAGAAGATAATATTGGCATCGGGAATCTGGGCGGCAATTCCGAAGAGCTTTCCGGTAATTGCTTGCGCCGAAAGTGAATCGGCCTTGCGGTCCTTCCAATCATTAAGCCTTATAAATCCGAGTCCGTAATTGTTTCCGGCACCACTTATCAAACTTCTGCCATCAATAACCGAAACCCCTTGTACGCCGGGAAGATTTTTAATTTTAGAGTATAGAATTTGGTTTATTTCATGGGTTCTATCTATTGATGAACCGGCAGGCAATTCCATGTTCATAAACACGATTCCACGATCTTCATCGGGTACAAAGCCAGTTTTTAGAGTTGAAGTGGACCAAAAAATTCCCAAGGCTGCCAAAACCAATATACCGCCCGTAATCCATTTATGTCTGTAAAGAAAATGAACCGATTTGCCGTATTTGTTTACAGTGGCTTTGAAACCACGATTAAAGCCATTGAAAAATTGTTGGATAAATCCGGGCTTATTGCTGCTTTGTTTCGCGTCGTGACCCTTCAGAAAAAGGGCGGACAATGCCGGGGTCAAGGTCAAAGCGTTTACTGCCGATATAATAATGGCGACAATTAAAGTTACCCCAAATTGTTCATAAAACACACCCGTTGGACCTTTGATGAAAGTTACCGGAATAAACACCGCGGACATTACCAACGTAATGGAAACAATGGCTCCGGAAATTTCGTGCATCGCATTGATGGATGCTTTTTTGGAATCATTTTCGCCTTGGTCGATTTTCGCGTGTACGGCTTCAACCACCACGATGGCATCATCCACAACAATCCCAATGGCAAGAACCAAAGCGAATAGCGTCAATAAATTGATGGAGTATCCGAATAAATTCAGAAAGAAAAATGTTCCAATAATTGAAACAGGTACCGCGATTGCTGGAATCAATGTAGAACGGAAATCCTGCAAAAAGATAAATACAACGAGGAAAACCAAAAGGAAAGCTTCCAACAAAGTGGTCACTACTTTTTCTATGGAGGCATTTAAGAAATTGTTGGTGTCGTAAGGAATATAGTAGGTAATTCCATCGGGTAAGTCGCGTTCTACTTTTGCAAGTTCAATTTTTACGGCATCAATAATCTCCTGTGCGTTGGAGCCTTTGGTTTGAAAAATACCCATATTCACTGCAGGATACCCGTTGGTCACGGAACCGCCGGAGTAGGATTGAGCGCCGAGTTCAATTTTGGCCACATCGCTCAATTTTAGGAAATCTCCATTGCCCAAAGCTTTTATTACAATATCGCTGTATTGTTGCTCGGTTTTGTAACGGCCTGGGTATTTTATGGTATATGAAAAAGCTTCTCCATTGTTTTCGCCCAAAGAACCAGCGGCCGCTTCAAGACTTTGCTCCTTCAATGCCGCCACAACATCGGATGGCATTAAACTGTAGGCTGCAAGTTTTTGTGGGTTTAGCCAGATGCGCATGGAATAATCCTTTCCTCCGAAAACGCTTACGTCGCCAACACCATTTACTCTTTGTAATTCTGGAATGACATTGATCTTAAGATAATTCTGAAGAAAAGTATCGTCGTAATCCTTATTCGTGCTGTAGAAAGAAAGGAACATCAAAGCCGAAGTTTGCTGTTTTGAAACGGTCACCCCGGTTTGGAGAACCGCCTGTGGCAATAGAGAGTTTGCACGCGCCACACGGTTTTGGACGTTTACCGCTGCAATGTCTGGATCTACTTTCTGGTCAAAAAACACGCTTATGGAAGCCGTGCCGTTATTGGTTGCGGTAGAGCTTAGATAGGTCATTCCTTCCACCCCGTTTATCTGTTCTTCCAGCGGAATAATTACGCTTTCAAGAATGGTTTCGGCATTGGCCCCGGGGTAGGAAGCGTTCACTTGAATGGTGGGTGGAGCAATGTCTGGATATTGGGTAATGGGAAGATTGGAAAGCCCTAAAATACCCAGAATCACAATAATTATCGAGATAACCGTAGAAAGTACGGGTCTGTTTATGAATGTTTTTATCATGGTTTATTATTATAGAACGGTTATCTAAAGAGTGTTTCGGTAGGTTTTGCAATGCTGTCAAAAGGCATTTCCATTGGATTGATTTTTGAATCGCCACGCAATTTATTTGCACCTTTTGCAACTATTACATCACCCTTTTCCAGGCCGGAAGTAACCACATATAGATTCCCAACTACGGCGGAAGTGCCTATTTTCGTTGAAGTGGCGGTACTATCCTTCCCAACCTTATACACATAAATACTTCCCTGTTGTTCATAAGTTGCGTCCTGCGGAACAACCACTACATCGGTGTATACCTTCGGAATTTGAATCTTTCCGCTATTTCCACTTGTCAAAATTCGCGAAGGATTGTCGAAAATGGCTCTAAATGATATAGAACCTGTATTAGAGTTGACTTGTGAATTGATGGTTTGAATAGTTCCTTCTTCATCATATAGACTTCCGTTTGCCAACACCAATCGTACTTTTGGAAGTTTCTTTATTTTTTCTTCAACATTCTTCCCTTCCGCATTTTGCATAAAGTCGAGATATTCTTTTTCATTCATAGAAAAATAGGCATATACCTTACTAATGTCTGCAACCGTAGTCATTGGTATTTGTGAAGAAGGGCTCACCAACGACCCTTTCCTTAAATTGATGGAACCCACATAACCATCTACCGGACTTTTAATATTTCCGTAATCTATGTTTGCGGCAATACTGTTGTAACCACTTTTGGCCTGTTGAAGTTTTGCATTAGCCGTTTCGAGCTGCACATTGCTAATGATGTTTTTTTCCACCAAAGGTTTCAGTTTGTCAACTTCAACTTGAGCGGCGTTAACATTGGCACGAGCGGCAGCGGCATCTTGGTTCAAGATTTGGGTTTCTAAACGGAAAAGGGTTTGACCCTTTTTTACTTTTTGGCCTTCGTCCACCAAAACATCGGTTATATAAGCCGAAATATTAGCGCGAACTTCACTGTTTACAATTCCCTCAATACTTGCAGGATATGAAGCAAATGCCGTCACGGTTTTTGTAGGAACACTTACCACGGGCAAGGTTGGAGCTTGTTGCGCAAATTGTGCTTGCTGTGCGTTTTTATCATTTCCACAGGAAGAGAATAAAAGGGATAAACCCAAAATTAGGGAAAGTGAATAAAATAGGTTTTTCGTTTTCATTGTTGATTTTAATAAGTTGGTTTTTATACTTTTTCGGATAATTTTTCTCGTAATTTTTCGACGGAAGCACTTGCTTGTTCCAGAAAACTGATATAATCTTTATGGAAATCCAATTCAAATTTTTCATCGGAATCCTCTGCTAATGTTTGATTGATTTCTTCTTTATATTCCATAACCTCACGATGAAGTAGGGTCTCGACTTCCCAAGTCTTCAACATTTCTGTCATAGACTTTATCATGGCGTCGGGCGAAAGGATAAAATACTTTTTTCTGTCGCCAGATTTCGTAAAGTAAGTAATGCGCTGTGTTGCCTGTAAATTGGTTAAATGTGAAGAAATTGTGCTTTTGCTTGCGCCTAAATCGCATACTAAATCTTCAAAAGTAATTCCCTTTTTTCCAATTAAAATAAGTTTCGAAAGTATGCGGGCGGCCAAGGGAGCTATTTGCTCCTTAGTTTCAAGGTGCACCCCTAATCTTTCCACTAATTTTTCTTTTCTGTTCACAATCTCGAAATAAGTAATTCAAAAATTTAATTGGCAAAGATATGATTGGTTCGGATAATCCCGAACTAACGAGACCTTAAATTTATGTTAAATAAATTTCATTACTTCTTTTTTCGTATTTCCGACATTCGCAATGGAGTGATTTCAAAATGGGGAAAGAACCAAAATATTGGGAATATAATTCCTAAAGCGTATTTCGATTATTATAATTTTTTATCTTTTAAAAATTTAAAGAAATCTATACCCCATTGGGTTTCAAGTTATAATGATATATAGCATATAGTATAGCAACTTAAAAATGATACCTTCGGCGAAAATTTTTAAAACCTAATATTATGAACAAACTTTTTACTTTAGTATTGCTTTTAGTAGCAACATCCCTTACTTATGCCCAGTCGGGTGTTTTGGATACTTCCTTTGGAACAGATGGCGTTGTTACCACTGCCGTTCATTAAAATTACAACATGGCAGAAACCATCGTCGTTCAGGCCGATGGAAAAATTTTAGTAGCCGGGAGCGCCGGTACTCCATCAACCTATCAAATGGCTGTAGCGAGATATAACGAAGATGGATCCTTGGATACTTCCTTCGGCAATGGCGGCACTTTGCGTTTTCCTGTAGGCTCTTCCAAATCTTTTGTGATGGATATGGCACAACAACCAGATGGAAAGATCCTTTTAGGAGGACGTACTTGGGACAACGTTTCGGGTGATTTCGCCCTCGTACGTCTTAATGAAGATGGTACCTTTGACAACACCTTTGGTACAGCTGGAATTTCACGGATTGCAACAACAGAAACAGAAGCCTCAGAATCCATTGCCTTGTTAGATGATGGGACAGTATTGATGGTTGGTTATAAGGATGATAATTTCACAGTGGCAAAATTCAACGCAGATGGTAGCTTAGACACTACTTTTGGTGTGAGCGGATGGGTTGTTCTTACTTATGATGACGCTTCAAGTTTTGCTGACGATGTGACCATTCAGGATGATGGAAAAATTGTAATCTCAGGATTTGCATTGAATGGCGATAATCGTTTTCAAATTGCCGCTGCAAGACTCAATGCAGATGGTTCAGTTGACAATTCCTTTGGAACAAATGGCAAAGTGATTTTTAATGTAGGCGAATGGAACGATTTTGGCGAAGGAGTTTCCATTCAGAGTGATGGGAAAATTTTGATTGGTGGTCATAAATGGATTTCCAATGTTCAAGAGAGACATGATTTATTTGTAGCAAGACTGAATACTGATGGTAGCTTAGACACTTCTTATGGAACTGATGGAGTAGCTACGGCAAGACTGGTTGATGGTGCGAATTATAGCAATGGCATGGTATTGCAGGCAGACGGCAAGCCTATCTTGGCTGGTTATACTATACTACAAGGCGAAATTAATATGGCCATGGTAAGATTTGATACAGCTGGTAACCTTGATTCAACATTTGATGGTGATGGAATGGTGAACTTTGACTTTGAAGGTCGCGAAGATTACGGCCATGCAATTGCACTTCAGGCCGACAATAAAATTATCTTGGCAGGTTATTCTTATGGTGGTGGTGGTTCTGAGTTTGAGATTGCCCGTTTCCTAAATGATGGTACGGTAGGAACCGAAGATTTTCGAAATGTGGAATTCCGTCTTTACCCAAACCCAGCCAAAGAGCAGATTACTATTGAAATGAGTGATGCTTCTTCAAACTATCAAGTTGCTATTTTTAATGTTTTGGGCAAAAAAGTTTACACTTCGGAAATTCAAAAAGTAGGACAAATTGATGTTTCTGCTTTAGCTTCCGGAACTTATTTGGTAAAACTTAATTCTGACAACAAATCAAGCGTAGTTCGATTTGTAAAACAATAATTCATTCCGAATAAAAAATATCAAAGAGGCTATCTATAAAAGGTAGCCTCTTTTTTTATAATATTACTGAAGGGTTTTAATCTCAATTTTCTCTTTTAATTCATTGCCTTCACTATCCACAACCGTTAAAATATAGTTTCCGGGTTTAGGCGAAACCGCCAACTCGTGAAAGGTTTCGGTTTTACCTATATATTCTGAATCCAAATACCAATACACAGTAGTTTCCGGTGAACGATGGGCAAGTTTAAAAATTACTTCGTTTACGTTTTCATCAAAGTTCTTCGGAAGTAAAACCGTTTCATTTTTCTTCGGATAAATAAAAGCCATCAACTTTTCGCCTTCCTGCAAACAATTGGGCGCAAAAGGCGGCAAAGGATGGTATTCCGGGTGAAGCGAGGCATAATAAAATTCCATAACTGGCGGCAGTGCAAACCAATTCTTTTGAACCATTTCTGAAAGTGGATAACACGATGAATTCACCCGAAAATTTTCCGAAGCATTTAGAAAAACTGTTTGGTGATACGGACAAGCTTCTGTTCTCGCTCCGTTTTTAGGGATCCATTCTGCCTTTATTTCGTCACAGAAAAGTCCGGCGAGATGACCGCTTTTGGTGCAGATTTCAGCCTCAACCAATTCATCATACGGAATTTTGAACCAACCACTTTGTGGCAAAACATTCAAAACATCGAACAAAATAGGTGCGGCGGCCTGAATTCCCGTCAATCCTGGCCTCCCTTCGCCATCGGCATTTCCTACCCAAATGCCAATTGCATATTTCGGGGTAACGCCGACTGCCCACGCGTCTTTAAAGCCATAACTCGTTCCTGTTTTCCAAGCAAGCGGTTGGCTGCTTGTGAAAAGTTCCCAGTTTTCCTCACCACTTGGGCGGTTCACTTTTTCCATTGCTTCGAAGGCTTCGTAAATTGCTCCAGCATTCCAAACGGAAGGTTTTGGCAGAATTTTTCCGAAGGAAATTTCATCGTGATTTTTTACATAAACGGGTTCTACAAATTCATTTTTTCGGTATTCGCTGGAAGAAGTGTTGAAGAAATTTAAGGTTGAAGCCATCCCCGCATATGCTTTCGTAATGTCCCACAAACTGCTTTCCGCACCACCGAGAATCAGGGAAAGTCCATAATAATCGGCAGGTTTGTCTATTTCTTTTTGATTCATTTTTTCCAAAATATTATAGAACCGCTGAAAGCCAAAATCACGTAACATCCTCACCGCTGGAATATTGAGCGAACGAGAAAGCGCAACACTCGCAGGCACTGCGCCGTTAAATTTTTTGTCGAAATTTTCCGGAGTGTATCCATTCACCGAAGTTGGAATATCGGCTACCAAAGTATTCGGAAGAATCTCTCCGGCATCGAGCATTGAAGCAAAAAGGAACGGCTTTAATATACTGCCCGTGCTTCGCGGTTTTTCGATAACATCCACAAAATTATTGTGCTCGCGCGTGGTCGGGGAATTGCCCACATACGCCAAAATTTCCCTCGTATTCACATCCAAAACCAAAACTGCGAGATTATGAATTTGGTTTTGCGCCAACATATAATTTTGCTCTCTCACTATGTTATTCACCTTTTGCTGAAGCGAAAAATCAATCGTGGTTTCAATCCGTTTTCCGGGATGTTCCTTTCGTATTTTTTCAGTTAAATGAGGCGCGAATTCTGGCAACGATAACGGTTTCCCGGGGAGATTTTCTTCCAAAGCCAATTGATACGTAGTTTCATCAATCACTTCATTTTGAAAAAGTTTCAGCAGTAAAGCATCCCTTTTTTGTTTCAGAATTTTTTCGTTCTTCCCAGGAAAAATAAGCGATGGCGCATTCGGAAGTACAGCCAGAGCAGCCGATTGCCCCCAACTCAATTCACTCGCAGGAATCCCAAAATACCGCCACGAAGCAGTTTCCAAACCAACCACATTTCCACCAAAAGGCGCATACGAAGCGTATAAATTGAGAATTGATTTTTTCTTAAAACCCGCTTCCAAACGTGTGGCTTGAAAAATTTCTATGAGTTTTTCAAAATAGGTCCGTCCTTTATTTTGTCGGGAAAGGCGGATAACTTGTTGCGTAATTGTGCTCCCGCCACGGCGGGAATCGCTGGTAAGATTGTTCCAAAGTGCTTTTGAAATAGAAACAGGATTAAAGCCGGGATGCCAATAAAAATGTTCGTCTTCAAAATAAAGGATACATTTTTCAAATCGGTCCGGCACCGAATCCATTTGCGGAAATCGCCATTGGCCATCATCGGCAATTCGAGCGCCGAGCATTTGTCCTCTGCTGCTTTTGGCAACGGTTGCTGTGGGAACGTTAAATAATGGTGAAGGAAGGCAGAAGATCCAAACCACAAATAAGACTAGCGCAATACTGAGTTTTATTTTGTGTTTTTTTAAGAAGAAAACGGTTTTATTATTCATACTATTTCCACATCGTTCTTCGCTTAAAATCCGTATTTAATTTTATTTAAACTATCCTTTTTTTGTAGTAAATCCAAAGGTGGTAGTCCAATCGAAATTCTATTACTATCCGCTTTTTTCAAATCATCTATCATATTTACACCTCTAATAGTTCCATAAATTTGAGGTTCTTTATGATAGTAATAATATTGATCAATCATAGCGCCCAAATAATATGGTGATGCTTTACCTTTTTGTACAAATTCCCGGACTTTTGGCACAAAATAATTCATTCTAATACTATCATCAGTATGAAGTAATAATACACCAATATCTATTTGTCTACCGTCTAATGAAGGCGGCCCAACAATTTCGTCATTGGATAACCTACGCTTTCAAAAAGCTCGATCAATCTTTTTTCGTGCAATTTATCAACGCTGTCAACCTTTTTCCAATCAATTTCGGGAGCTTGATTTCTAACCCCTTGGTCTGCATAACGCATTAAAATTAACTCATTCCTCAACTTTAGGTCAATTTTATTCATAAACTGACTGCGTAAAGCGTCGTATTCCTGTCCTAATTGCTTACCGTATTTTGAAGCCATAAATCCCTCAAAACTTGTATTATTTTGAAATCTACCTAATTCTGAACCTTTCAGAATTGATTTTTTCAAAAACTCATAAGTTAAATCGTACTTTTTTAGAATTGCAGTAGTTTCAGCGAACCCTCCAATTTCATCATAGCCCAGCGATGATACAGGATCGCAATAATTAAAAGCTGTTTGGTACAGATCAAATGCTTTTTGGTAATTACCAGTTTCAAACTCGTAATCCGCTTTATAAATTGTTTGATAATAATTAGTAATATAATTGCATTCAGATTTTTTGTTTACCGAACAACTGATAAGAACCGAAAGAAGAAGTAATACAGCTAATCTCATTTCTCGGTTTTTCTGAAATTTTCAGGATTTTTCTTTGTGGGATAAACTGCGGTAATCAAAATTACGTCTTCAATGACTTTATAAACTACACGAAATTTTCTTTTGATAATTATTCTTCTACAAGTAGAATCAAACTCATCCACTTGCCATTGTTTAGTGAAAACTATCTTTTCAGTTTCAGAAATCAATTCCAATAAATTTTGTGATGCGTTATCCGGAGCTTGTTCTAAATAATAGGCATAAATCTCATTTAGATCTGCATCTGCTTCAAAAGACCAATGAATGCCTTTTACCCTGTCATCCATTGTATCCTTTTATTTGGACTTAAATTTATTCTTTAACTCTTCCGATGTTTTAAATTTCCCTTCAGCATAACTAGCCACTGCTCGTTCGTTTTTTTCACGATATTCTTTAAGCGAAATTTCTCGCCCATTAATGGAGTGTGCAACAACGGTGGAACTTTCTAAAGATTCATTTTCCAATATCTCTTCAAAACGCGCCACGTTTTCATCATTTACAAGACGGAGAATTTTTTCTACCAGTTTTATCTTTCTTTCAGCAATGTTCATTTTTCAACAATTTTATTAAAGTAAATATACGGATTTTACTGCTCAATCGTTACCCACATCCCTTTGTTTCGGGCATAATACGAGTTGTCATACATCGCCTCAACCTGCGTTCCCGGCAAATAATACGTTCCTAAATAGGAAGCGTTTAGTTTCACCGCGAAAGTCTTCGTTTCATTTCTATTCAAATCGAAGAAGAAATTCACACGGTCGTCTCGAATGTCTGTGTAACGCGCATTTCCACTTGCGCCACCGCCCAATTCAGAAAAACTGGTGTTTACAATTTCCCAACCACTTGGGAAGATTTTCGCCAAGGCCACATTGTTTATCCAATCGCCGGAAGTATTGGTAACGCTCACTTTTGCAATAATTTCGGTTCCCTGTCGCAATTTTGTAACATCTATCGGTTTGCCCGCGCCATCCAAATATTCAGATTTTATGGAAAGATTTCGCTGCTCCGCAAGTTCATTTCCCAAAGGTAATTTGCCGCGTTGCGAAAGCGTGACGTAAACCACATTTCCTTTTTTGTTGGTCACCGAAACGGAATTGCTTCCCATCACAAATGAAAGATCGCGTTGCGAAACGGCTCGGTCGGTTTTCACCTCTACTGATTTTCCACCATTCGTAAATGTAAGTTCCATCGCTTTTCCGCCGTTCTTTTCAACCATTTTCGCCATCGCCATCAAAGCATACGAAGTTTCTTGTGTGCTGTACCAATTTCCCGAAGACAGATCTTTCGCCACGGAAATTGCCAAATCGCGTTGTTTCGAATTGCCCAATAAAACCAAGGTTTCCAAAGCCATTGAACGATTTCTGAATGGCGAACCGTAAGTGTAATAATCGTATTTTTCAGGTTGGAAATTGATGTTCGCCGTCTGCGCAATTTGCTCGGCAACGTTTTTCTTTCCGGCCAAAGCATAAGCTGCGGCCAAACGCCACTTTGCATCATTGCTTAAATCTTTGCTTTCGCGAAGACGATTCATCGCGGCAAGCTCTGGTTTTCCTGCTAAAGCCAAAGTGTAAAGCCTGTAAGCCTGCGTCAAACTTGAATTGTAAGTTTTATAACTATTCCGCCACTGGCGTGCGGTGTTTTGCTGATATAGCAACCAATTGCTCATAAAACTTATTGGTAGCGCATATCCTTTTTGCTTCGCTTCCAGCATAAAATGGCCGGCATAATTCGTACTCCATTCGTCTGCTTCTCGTTCGCCGGGCCAATAGGCTAGCCCGCCGTTTGCGGTTTGGAACCTGCCCAAACGCTCAATCGTTGCTTTTATATTTTTCTCGATTTCTTTCTTCTTATCAAAAGTAATATCAAAAACCTCCCCCAAATAAAGCTGCGGAAATGCCGAAGAAGTGGTCTGCTCCAAACATCCGTAGGGATAGTGGATCAAAAACTCCATTCGCCTTCCAAAATCCATCGGTGGCAACGTTGAAAATTCCAGCATTGCAGCATTGCTTCCGGAAACGCCGAAAGTTTCGAAATTGATGGTTTGCGACCCATTTTCCGCAATAGTAAATTGTGTTGATTTTTGTGAAATAGGGTTTGGATTTTCCACGTCAATTTCAACTTTATAACTCGCTTTTTCACCGTTACCGGAAGCGGTTACTTCAATAGTTTGAATCGCATCTGTCACGTTGAGCGCAGTCGAAACGTCAAATTCAAAATTCACAATCTGTTCACCCGGTCCGTTGAAAGTAACCGTTTTTGATGATCCGTTTTTCGGTTTCAGCGCATCACCAGTTTTTACGGTAATCGTAGCGGTTTTCACTTTATTTTCCATTGCAAAAACAGTAACGGGAAGCGTAACGGTTTCACCCGGAGATAATTTCCGGGGAAGCGAAGCCACCACCATCAGCGGTGTACGGACGGGTGTGGTTTTTTCGGCATTGCCATAAGCACTTTTGGTTTTATCGCCCGCAATAACCATAGTTCGCACCGAACCGATGTAATTCGGCATCATTATATTATGAGTTGCCGTTTTTCCAGCGGCGAGTTCAAATGGGCCGAGGTATTTTACAACGGGTTTAAATCGGTCCGCTTTTCGGTTTTTAGCGCCCAAAGCGGCATCGCCACCCCCAATTGCATAAATATTATCGACACTGCCGGAATACGCGCCAATCACATAATCGAACATATCAAAAGTTTTCACACCCAAAGCTTCGCGGCTGTAAAAACCTTCATGGATATCGGGCGTCGCAAAACGTGTTAAATCGAGCAAGCCTTCGTCAACAACGGCCAAAGTATAGGTCATTGATTTGCCTTTTTCTTCGGAAACTTTTACAGTGAATGGTTTTTCGGGTTTTAATACTTCCGGCATATTGATTTTGGGGTGAAGCACCGTTGAAGGATCTTCCACCGAAAGCGGAATAACGCCGTAAAGCCGTATCGGCAGATCGTTTTTTGTTTGACTGTGCGGCTGCAGCAGCGAAATATTCACATAAATATTCGGCGCCATTTCTTTTGTAATTTTTATCGCAGCTTTGGTTTCGCCTTTTTTGGTTTCAATCCAATGAGTTGCCAAAACCTCGGTGCCGTTTTCAACGCTAATCAAAGCGTGACCATCACTTCCCGAAGGAAAGGTTATAAAAGCTTCCTCGCCAACATTGTATTTTTCCTTATCTGCTGAAAAAAGCAACATCCGTGCACTTTCAGTATCGCCGTCGCTTGGGCGTTGCCACCAATTTCTGTAGAAATAAGTAATGCGTCCGGTTGCATGGCCGGATTGCTTGTCAATAACGCGAATCAAATAACGACCGCCTTCCTCTTCGGGAATATTTACGGTGAATTTCCCCTTTCCGCTACCGTCGGTTTTTACGGTGAAATCCTTTACGGGACGGTGCACGGTTGAATTTTCATAAGTTGAAAGATTATCCTCCCCTCGGTTCCACCACCAGCGCCATTCAATCTGAAATACTTTTACTTCCAGCTCGCGAATGCCGGCAGCTTTACCCTGCGCATCCACGGAAACTACATCAAAAACAGTGTTTTCATCCGTGAAATACGAACCGTAACGGCCTGCTTCGGGAGATTTCAAACCTACAAAATGTGAGAACGGCGCCAAGTCCTTTGAAAAAATATCCATTGAAAAATCACCACCACCTTCGTATACTTTGGTTAAAAAAGTGGCTTTCAACATTCCGGGCGCATTTTTTCCAACTTCGAGATTTTGGCTGAATGCAGTGCTTCCTTCCGAAGAAAGTTGCGTATCCAAAACTGGAATTTCCACTTCAGAAAAAGTTCTGATGGGGTCGATAAAATTGTACTTCTGAAATTTCGGGAAAGCGGAATTGCTGGCGCGGAGTGTTGCGGTCATATCAATTTTCAAATTCCGCGCAGGCGAGCCGTGAAGCCACATTGCGCTTACCGTTCCTTTTACGGGTTTGGTTGCATCGAGGATTTCATCTTCAAAATCCAGCTTAATTTTTAAACGATTTGGTTTAATAGTCGCCACTTTTAAGGTGTGCGAAAATTGTGCGCCACCAACGGTTATTGTTGCGTTCCAATTTCCAGTAGGTGCCGAAGCATCTGTCGCGATTGGGAAATAGTAAAATCCATTTTCGGCAGAACTATTTTTAGAAGATGAAGATACTGTTCTTTGAACCAATTTTCCTCGGGCATCTGTTACAGAAAGCGTAACTGGATGGTTTTTTGGAAGTGGATTTGCGTTGTCGTTCAGCACAAAGGTCAAGTGGATGCTATCGCCGGGGCGGTAAACACCGCGTTCGGTATAGGTGTAACCTTTCAAACCTTTTTGGAGTTCCTTCCCAGAAATGTCGAAATTGCTCATGGAAAGTGCATTTCCGTCTTCCAGTTTTATATATGCGAAATTGTTCCCTTTTTGCGCTACTGCGAAAGCCGCATTTTTAGCACTGTCATAAAGGGTTGAGCCGTCACTTTCTGTCGTAACCGTTTCAATCAATTGTTGCTGATAATTGAAGATTTTAATTTTTACGCCGCCTTCAGGTTTCGCTGAAATAAGGTTTGTTGTGAAAAAATGATAGGAACGATTGCTGCCTTTTTTCACGATCAAGCCCAAATCTGAGCCCAAAATATTTGCGGTAACTACGCGCTCTTCGTTGTAATACGCGGGATGGCAGGGATTGTCCTGCTGTTCCCAATTGTAAGTGTAGTTTCGCCAGCGATAAATTTCGTTGTCCCAATAGCGCTCTTCGCGGATGTCTTCGTCTTCGGAAGAATCGTCGGCGTAATAGGAATCTTCTTCGTAATAATATTCATCACCTTCTTCGTTCGTTTCTTCAATATTTTCAGCTTCGGAAGCAGTTTCGGCGCAATCATAAGTAATGTAATCTTTTTTAAAGCTGAGTTCCAATTGATAAATGGCACCGGGATCTGATTTAAAATATTCCGACAGATTAATTGCATATGCTTTCCAGCTTCCGTTGTTGCTCAAATCAGTATTTTTTAACTCGATGGTTTTTTTGGCAATTCTTCGTCCAACACGTTTAATATCGTAGGTATCGTTGTCGTTCAAATTATAACTTTGAAGAAACTGTAACACGTTGTTTTCGTAAATTTTAATGACGCGAACATCCACTTTTGCAAGGTTAACAGCTTCAAAATAAACCGGCGTGGAAGCAGAATTCGGAAGAATTACACCTTTTGAAATCATCCGAACGGCGGGCTTTAACTGTTCAAAAGAAACCAATTCTGAAAATTCTTTTTTCAAACCGAAACCTTCCGTGTTTTTGATTCCCGTGAAAACGGTGACTTTTACATCGCCCACAACTCGATTTGGCGGATAGACGTTCAGAACATTTCCGTCCACTTCATAACGCAGATTGGTTGTATTTTCAATGGTAACCAATCCCGAAAAATCCTGATTTTCCAACAGTGGATCTGAAAAATTAATACTTAAAAGTGCGGCGGGCGCCAACGTACTTCTGATATCGACAATGGTAAAATTGTTCTGCCCAGGAATTGCAAAGGTATTTTCACCTTTATTTTCAGCGCCGATGGGTTTTCCGTCCCATTTAATAAGGATTTCGGAATCGTCCATTTTACGGCTAATGCTGTCAATTGTAAAATTGAAATACTTTGCATCGGTAGTTTCCGAAGGCCATTTCAGTTTCAGTTTTTTGCCATCTTGGGAAGCCGAAACCAGTTGTTTCACCTTTTCCAAAGTAATAATATCTGAAGCTTCAACGGATGCTTCAACATATTGCCATTGCTTGCTGTAGCTTTGAAGTTTGCCGATATCAACCTTAAAATTTGGCGTGATTGTATGAAAACTGAAAGTATAAGTCTTGAATTCTTTGGAAATGTCTTCGTAAAATTTATTCAACTTTACGGTTACGGTATATTCCGTGTCCGGTTTTAAATATTCCGCAGGTTGAAAAATTAGGGTTTTACCGTTTTCAACCACTAATTTTCCTTCAGTTTTTGGGGAAATTTTTAAATATTCCTCGACGGAAAGTTCCTGTGTCATCTCAAATTGCTCCAAAGGTTTTGCAAGCTCAACCCTGATATCTGTTGTGATTGATTGGTTGCCGTAGGTGTTATAGGAAATGTATTCCTTAAACTTGAAAAGATTGTCGGTTTCGGAATGTTTGTCTTTGCAGGAAAAGACGAAAAGCAATAAAACGATGGACAGAACCTTGAGTGAGATTTTCATCAGTATAAAATATTTGATAAAGCTGAAGATGGAATGCCCCAATGTAAATCTTCGGTTAATTTACAATTTATATTTGGGCATTTCATAAGCGATGGTTATAAGCATTTAAAAATAAGACAAATTGATTGGCTTACAAAGCAAAACCAATTCGTTTTGTTTGAAAAAATTACTTAAATACGTTTTATGGGTGGGGAGGTTGAGGTTGGAACGTCAAACTATTTTAAAATCGTATCTCATAATTTAACGTTTGAGATGGAATTAACAGAAACTGGCCAACCCTATTCGTCTTTATAGATTTTAATAACTAATTCCCCTTCTGAATTCATTGTTGCCCGATACATCCCGGCCGTGTTGAATTCCATTGCCACATTCCCGTCTTTATCGATGGCAACAATTCCACCGTCACCGCCGAGCGCCGGTACTTTTTTCTGAATGACTTCTGAAGCGGCTTCCTGTAATGTCATTCCTTTATATTCCATCAAAGCAGAAATATCATAGGCAACAACCGCACGAATGAAATATTCACCCCAACCAGTTGAAGAAACAGCACAAGTAGCATTTTTGGCATAAGTTCCCGCTCCAATAATTGGCGCATCGCCAATGCGGCTCCAGCGTTTGTTGGTCATTCCGCCAGTTGAGGTTCCAGCGGCGAGATTTCCGTGCTTGTCCAATGCGGCGCAACCAACAGTGCCAAATTTTGAATTTTTTATGAATGGGTCTTCAAAGGAAACTTTCTTTCCATTTTTTTCTTTTTCATTTCTCAAAACTTTTTGCAAAGACTCATATCTTTTTTGGGTGTAGAAATAAGAGGTGTCCATCATTTTATAGCCGAGTGTTTGGGCAAATTCTTCGGCTCCAGCTCCGTAAAGCATTACGTGTTCGCTTTTCTGCATTACGTCAAGTGCCAAGTTTATTGGGTTTTTTATGTGCTTTATCCCAGCCACTGCACCAGCATTCAGTGTTGCGCCATCCATTATTGAGGCGTCCAGTTCGTTGGATCCATCGTGGGTAAAGACAGCACCTTTTCCTGCATTGAAAAGTGGGGAATCTTCCATTATATTAATGGTATGCGTAACTGCATCCAAAGAACTGCCGCCACTTTTCAAAATTTCATAGCCTGCGGAAATGGCTTCTTTCAGCTTTGCTTTATAAGCCGCTTCCAGCGAATCACTCATATCTTCTTTTAAAATGGTTCCAGCACCTCCATGAATGACTATTCCAAATTTCCCGATGCTCTTTTGGAGATTGTCAAGGTTGTTAGATGGTTTTTCAGGGGATTTTTCATGGTATTCACATCCTAAAAACACGAATAGTATAAACAAATATGTTAAATTTTTCATTTTTACTCTATATTTTAATTTTCCACTAAGATACTCGAAAATCACAATGATTACAGTCACTCCGCAATTTTTTAAATAAGCTTATAATTGTAAAAAAGTATGATTTTATCGTTAAAGTGCCAATTTTTTCGACTAAAGGTACTTTTAGAAAAAAAATGTTATATATTTGTCTCTAACATCATGCCCCAAATCTGATGTTACCCAAATTATGCACCTACTAAAAAGCAAACTGCTTGTAATAGCATTGTTATGCCTAGTGATTACCTCTTGTTCTAAAGAGGATTCTGTTGAAGCTGAAGCCGCTAAATATAATATTGATTTAGCGTTGGCCCAGAAAAACGACAGCCAAATGTCTGCCCAGATTTTAGTTCTGATAAATGATTATAGAGCTTCGTTGGGTCTTTCCACACTTCAAATAGACAATCAGTACGCCTCCGCTTTCGCGGTGGACCACACGCAGTATATGATTGAAAAAGAACAAATAAACCACGACAATTTTGGCTATCGCTCCGAAGGAATTAAATACCACGATGGCGCCCAAGTGGTTGGCGAAAACGTTGCCTATGGTTACGATACCGCCGAAAAAGTAGTAGAAGCTTGGCTTAACAGCCCAGGACACAGGGCCATTATTGAAGGCAACTACACTCATACCGGTTTTGGCGTGATGAAATGCCCCAAAGGCCGAAGCTACTACACTCAACTTTTTTATAGAAAGTAACCTCACATCCCTTTTTCTATTAGTTCATTTTGCCGTATTTTTACGTAACTGTTAAAAATACGGCAATGGCTATTAAAAAACCTTTCAACCTGAATAAGTGGATAGAAGAAAACCGCAACCTGCTGAAACCACCAGTTGGCAATAAAAATTTATATGTTGAATCTGACGATTATATTGTGATGATTGTCGCGGGGCCCAACGCCCGAAAGGATTACCATTACAACGAAACCGAGGAACTTTTCTACCAATTGGAAGGCAATATTCAAGTTGCCATCCAAGAAAATGGTGAAAAGAAAGTGATGGAACTCGGTCCCGGCGATATGTATCTACATCCGGGAAAAGTGCCACATTCGCCCGGCAGAAGCGAAGGTTCTATAGGTTTGGTTATTGAAAGAAAACGCGCCGATCTTGACGGAAAAGATGGATTACTTTGGTTTTGCGACAATTGCAATAACAAATTATACGACGTTTACTTCCCGCTAAACAATATTGAAACAGATTTTCTGAAACATTTCAAGCATTTCTACGGAAGCAAGGAATTGCGTACTTGTGACAAATGCGGCACCGTGATGGAAGCTGACTCGCGTTTCACACAAGATTAACACCGTATTTCCCAAACAGATACTGTTTCGTTTTACTTTCTTCAGCGCATTGTGTACCTTTGCGGCCTGTTCCCGTGAATGCGGGAATCTCACGAAATTTTTCTGAAAGAATCATTAAAAACAATAATATATGCAAGCAACAACCACTAGCTTCGGGATTGAAGAAGCATTGGAACAATTAGGAATAAAAGGAGTAAACAAAGGAACTTCTACCGGAAAAAATTGGTTTTCCAATGGTGAAGAAATTTCTTCCTTTTCGCCTGTTGATGGACAAGTAATTGCGAAAGTAACCACAACTTCAATGGCCGATTACGAAAAAGTAATGGAAAGCGCCACTTCTGCTTTTAAAACTTGGAGAACGAAACCAGCTCCTCTACGTGGCGAAATAGTTCGTCAATTTGGGGACGAGTTGCGAAGATTGAAAGAACCTCTTGGAAAATTGGTTTCCTATGAAATGGGAAAAAGTTATCAAGAAGGTTTGGGTGAAGTTCAGGAAATGATCGACATCTGCGATTTTGCTGTCGGTCTTTCGCGTCAGCTTCACGGATTGACAATGCACAGCGAACGTCCTGGCCACAGAATGTACGAACAATATCACCCGCTTGGCGTTGTGGGGATCATTTCCGCATTTAACTTTCCGGTGGCCGTTTGGGCTTGGAACACAGCATTGGCGTGGATTTGCGGCGATGTATGCGTTTGGAAACCTTCGGAAAAAACTCCTTTATGTGGAGTAGCTTGCCAAAAAATAGCCGCAAAAGTTCTTGCTGATAACCATTTGCCAGAAGGAATTTCCTGCTTGATAAATGGCGATTACAAAGTTGGCGAAATGATGACGAATGACAAGCGCGTGCCTTTGATTTCAGCAACTGGCTCCATCAAAATGGGGAAAATTGTTGCCCAAGCTGTTGCAGCCCGTTTAGGAAAATCCTTATTGGAACTTGGAGGAAACAACGCAATTATTGTTACTCCAGATGCCGACATAAAAATGACCGTTATCGGCGCTGTGTTTGGTGCCGTGGGAACTGCTGGTCAACGTTGCACCTCAACCCGAAGATTAATTATTCACGAAAGTATGTATGACAAAGTGAAGGATGCTGTGGTTGCTGCCTACAACCAACTTCGCATCGGGAATCCTTTGGATGAAAAGAACCACGTTGGACCACTTATCGATAAAGACGCAGTAAAAAACTACCAAAAAGCACTTGAAAAAGTTGTGGAAGAAGGAGGAAAAATAATCGTAGAAGGAGGCGTACTTGAAGGAGAAGGCTTCGAAAGTGGATGCTATGTGAAACCAGCGATTGCTGAAGCAAAAAACAGTTTTGAAATCGTGCAGCACGAAACTTTCGCACCCGTGTTATATCTTTTGAAATACAGCGGCGATGTTGAAAATGCAATCGCACTTCAAAATGGGGTTGTGCAAGGACTTTCCTCTGCAATTATGACCAATAACTTACGCGAAGCAGAACGTTTCTTATCCGTAGAAGGATCTGATTGCGGGATCGCAAACGTAAACATCGGAACCAGTGGTGCAGAGATTGGCGGTGCTTTTGGTGGCGAAAAAGAAACTGGCGGCGGCCGCGAAAGCGGAAGTGACGCCTGGAAGATTTATATGCGTAGACAGACAAATACAATCAACTATACCACTGAGCTTCCTTTAGCGCAGGGAATTAAGTTTGATTTGTAATAATGTAATCCTCAGGGAAAAATTAAACCCCAAAAGTCTTCGAGACCTTTGGGGTTTTTTATTGCTTATAAATAATTAACACTTTATATAATTCCATTTGGCTCAACCCATTTAAACCGGTTGGCATCCTGTGGAATTTTTATCCGTTCGGCAATTCGCAACATACGTGAAGGCAATTTCAAAAGATAATCACGTGCTTTTTCAGCTTCATCAGTAAGGTTTGAGATTTTTGAAATTTCCCAATGCGCGTTCAATTTTTCTAAAATATTTATGTAATCATAAGTTGTGTAAACGCCCAAACGCTGAGCGGCATTGCTGAAATCATCAAAAGCCGAAGCCATTTTTCCGCCGCTTTGGCGCAGGTTTTGGGCGGGCATGATGATTTTTTTCTGCATCATATCTGCAAAGGCTATCATCATTTCACTGGCGTCATATTCAAAAATGGTTTTTACAAATTGGCGATAGGCCAGATGATGGCGCATTTCATCGCCAGCAATAATGTTGCACATTTTTGAAAGGGCTTTATTTCCTCTCTCTTTCGCAATTTTTCCAACGCGTTTGTGCGATACATTCGTTGCCAGTTCCTGAAAACTGGTGTAAATAAAATTTCGGTACGGGTCGCGGCCAGTTCCCACTTCAAAACCGTCGTTGATTAAATGTTGGGTGGTTCTTTCAACTTCTTTCATATTCACCCTTCCCGACAAATAGAGGTATTTGTTGAGCGCATCGCCATGGCGGTTTTCTTCTCCAGTCCAATGACGAATCCATTTACTCCAACCGTTGCGGCCGTGCTGGTCCACGCCTTCCATATCCATCAACCAACTTTCGTAGGTTGGCAGCGCTTCTTCGGTAACCATATCGCCCACCAAAACAATCCAAAAATCGTAACCTAATTCTTTGGCTTCTTCACGAATTTGAATCACTTCATCCATATAATTTTCCTTTTGGAAATTGGGCAAAAGATCCGTTGGTTGCCAAATTTCATCAACGGGAATGAGGTATTGGTCAATAAAACCATCAACTTCTTTTTCAATGGTTTGCATTACTTCCAATCGTATATTTTTAAGCGCCATAAATTTATTTTAGTGAGAATTACAAAGATAGCAACTGCAAGGTGGAATTTATTATAAAGAAATATTAATTCCTGCCTTTTTCGTCTGGATAGAGCAAATGGACCGCTTCACTTTGCCAGATTTCTTTAGAATCCACGTCCAGCATTGAAAGTTTTCCTTTGAAAGCTGCACCAGTATCTATGTTCCAAACATTAGCGAAGTTTGTAGGTTTATCAAACCCCACACGGGTTACGGGCGTATGGCCGATATAAATTTCCTTGAAAAGCTGCAGTCGTTTTGGGTATTTGTCATCGTCTTCGGAAATAGTGGTATCCATTGCGCAGACCATTTCCCAAAGGGTCCGATCCCAGTAAACCAGATTTGGATAATATTCATATTGTGGGCCGTGTTGATTGGTGAAACCAGCGTGCAGATAAAGTCGGTTTTCGGAATCAATGTGATAATTGATAAGGTTTTCAAGGAAACGAAGATGTATTCCTTTTTCGGTTTTTGACAGATTTGAATAGCTTTCAACACTACTCTCCCCACCTTGACTGAGCCACATTGGATTGCTTTTGCCAGTTCTTAAATAATTATAGAGCAACTCATCGTGATTTCCTCTAAGGAAAATACAATCGTTTTCTTGAGAAAAATTGATCAAATATGAAATTACCTCAGCAGATTGGCTCCAACCATCTACATAATCACCAACAAAAATGTATTTTACCTTTTTCGGAAGATTTGCACTTTCAAGCAACTGTTTCAATGCTTTAAAACCTCCGTGAATGTCTCCTATTACAACTGTTTTCATTCTTTAATTATAACTTACTTTTCTCAAAATTCGCAGCGCTTCCTTTGAAAATTGATATGCCTCTGCGTGATAATCTCTCAGAAACTCCTTGGCTTCTTGCAGTTTATCCTTTGCATCCTCAAAATTGTTCAAATAACAAATAAGATATGTTGACGGAAGGTTTCGCAAATCTTTTTCTTCAGAAGAATTGAGCGGGATTCTCTTTTTCAACTTTTCCATCACGGCATTGTTTGAATTATAAATATGAAAAAGCGTTTTTTTATTGAATTTTGGCGGCTCAAAAATAAGTTTTGAATCGATATTATAGTACCCATTTTCCTTGAAATGAATGGTAACTTCTTCCAGCGGATAATATTTGAATTGTTCGTTCAATCCCAAATGCACATATTCCACGGTTTTGAAATAATCATCGGTAAACTCAATGCTAACTTCATCCAAAGCCGAATAAAAAAGCCGTACCTGCTCGTTGATGAGCTCAATGTCCACGCGGGAATAATAGAAATTTTCCCGTACCCTTTTCGGGTTTCCAGCCCAGCAAACCACAAACTGCTCCTTGAAAACTTTGTAATGGCTTTCCAAATCTTTGTGGCGGTTATTTGTAAAATCCATTACGCCATCGAGGGTCAATTCTATGTTGTTTTTCGCCGCATTTTCAATGGATTTCACGATTTCGGAATTCACATCTTTTATCTCAATGTCGAAATTCTTCGGCATTGAAATACTGCCATCCCGAAGAAAAATGGAACCGCCCCAGTATTTCCATATATTTTTTCTGAGCGAAGTGATCATCCCGTTGGGACGGATAGTTACCAAGCCCACAACTTTGTCTGAAGGCAAATTCGGGAAGGCCACATTTTCATATATAATCAACGGCGCATTTGTTAAATATGCATTTACAAGGTTTTGGATTTTACTGTCGTCAAAAAAATCCACCCCGTTTATTTCATTGGTTTCGTCCTCAACACCAATCACGATAAAGGAATTATTCGCCGGATTGCTGTTGCTTAGCGCGCATATATGTTTTAGAAATTTCGCCTTTCCCTCTTTTGTGCCGAGATCAATTTTTCGCTTCTTATCATAGAAGCTGCTCTCGTCGTTATGGGCGAGTAGGTTTTTGATTAAAAGGCGTTTGTTGATCATGATTTATTCACAATAGTGCTACTTGCCTGATCCAAACTCATAACCGTCAAATCTGCAATATTCACGTGCGGCGGGCGCGTCACCGCGAACCAAATAATATCCGCAATATCTTCTGGTTTTAATGGCGTAAAACCTTGATATACTTTTTCGGCTCTATCACTATCTCCTTTAAAACGCACTTCGCTAAATTCGGTTTCTACCATCCCTGGATTTATGGCGCCTACTTTTATTCCTTTTCCGTTCAGGTCGATCCGCATTCCTTGGTTTATGGCGTCCACGGCGTGTTTGCTGGCGCAGTAAACGTTGCCTTTTGGGTAAACTTCTTTTCCGGCGGTGCTTCCAATATTTATAATATGTCCGCTTTTCCTTTCAATCATTTTTGGAATAATTGCTTTGCTCACATAAAGCAAACCCTTCACGTTAATATCCAACATGGCATCCCAATCGTCCGTGTTTCCTTCGTCAATGGTGTCCATTCCGTGAGCATTGCCAGCGTTATTTATTAAAATATCTATTTCAGAAAATTGCTTCGGAAGTGATTTCACGGCCAAAAAAACTTCCTCTTTGTTGCGAACATCAAAATTTAAAGTGTGAACTTCTGTCAATTCCGAAAGTTCTTTCGAAAGGTTTCAACCGTTCTTCCCTTCTTCCGCAGAGAATTAATTTCACTCCATTTTTGGCGAAAAGTTTCGCTGTTGCCATCCCAATTCCCGAAGTCGCTCCGGTTATAAATGCTATTTTGTTTTTCATTTCAAACTTTTTCTAAAATTACATTTCTAGAGGATTCTAGAAGGTTAAATTCCGTTAAATCAAAAGTTAATATTTGCTTACAGCTTTAAAACTCTAAATATCAAACAATACGTTTGTAAAACTAATTCTAAACCCACAAATATGAGAACCCTATTAAAATTAAGTTTAATTGCATTATTATTTCTAGAATTTGCATCATGTAGCAGTGATGATTCTAATGATAATGAAGGAAAAGCAAAATTGGCAATAAGACTGACAGATGCCTCTGGCGATTATGAGGCCGTCTTTATTGATGTTGAACAGGTAGTAATAAAATATAATAACGGCCACGACGATGTTGTACTAGGTATTAATGCTGGTATTTACGACCTTTTAAAGTTAACCGCAGGAGTAAATGTGCTATTATTTAATGATGAAGTTCCCGCTGGAAATATCAGCCAGATACGTTTAATTTTGGGTGAAGAAAACTCTATAGTTGTAGATGGACAGACTTTGCCACTTGCAACTCCGAGTTCACAACAATCTGGTTTAAAAATTCAGGTAAATGAAAACCTCGAGCCTGGGATTTTATATGAATTTATGCTAGATTTTGATGTTGACAAATCCATTGTTTCACAAGGAAACGGAGAGTATAGCCTAAAACCAGTAATTAGAGCAATCACTGTTGCTGAAAGTGGTGCCATTTCTGGAAAAGTGCTTCCTATCGGGATGTTGACGATGGTTACTGCGGTTAATGGACCCCTTGAAATTTCTACTTATACAAATCTTCAAGGTGATTTTCTGCTTAGCGGAGTGCCAGACGGAGTTTATACCGTAACATTCCAAGCAGATTTAGGTTTGGGAATCCCTCCATTGGTTGTTGATAATGTTACAGTAGTTCAAGGTGAAGTAACAAGTATGGGCGAAATTAATTTGTAGCCGTAAAAGTTCAAAATCATACATTTTTAAAAAGAGGAAAACTTAAAGTTTTCCTCTTTTTTAATTTAACCAATTGTTAACAGCCTTTTATTCAATAAATTTTCAATTTGCACCGTCTTTTTAAAAAGCATTAAATTGAATTTAAATACAGTATGGAAAATACAGAAACTACCTTTGACATCGCTGCTTTAAACGAAAAAATTGAGAGGGAAAGTGCCTTTGTGGACGTCCTTTCAATGGAAATGAACAAAGTTATTATTGGCCAGAAACATATGGTGGAAAGGCTTATAATTGGGCTTTTGGGCCAAGGACACATTCTTTTGGAAGGTGTTCCGGGGCTTGCGAAAACCCTCGCCATCAACACGCTTTCAAAAGCGGTACACGGATCTTTTAGCCGAATACAGTTTACGCCGGATTTGCTTCCAGCAGATGTTGTGGGAACGATGATCTATAATATGAAGCTGAACGATTTCAGCATTAAAAAAGGTCCGATCTTTGCCAACTTCGTGCTTGCAGATGAAATTAACCGTGCTCCCGCAAAAGTACAATCGGCCCTTTTGGAGGCGATGCAGGAAAAGCAAGTTACCATTGGCGACACTACTTTTAAGCTGGATAAGCCCTTTTTGGTAATGGCTACCCAAAACCCAATTGAGCAGGAAGGAACCTACCCATTGCCCGAAGCTCAGATTGACCGTTTTATGCTGAAAACGGTAATAAAATATCCGAAAGTTGCCGAGGAACAACTCATCATCCGTCAAAATCTTAAAGAAGAATACGAGCAGATCAACCCAGTTGCCACTTTGGAGCAAATTAAAAGGGCGCAAGCCGCTGTTCGTGAAGTTTATATGGATGAAAAGATTGAAAAATACATTCTCGATATCATCTTCGCCACACGAACTCCTGAGAATTTTGGTCTTTCCGATCTAAAACCGCTCATCAACTTTGGCGCTTCCCCGCGTGGAAGTATCAACCTTGCCATTGCCGCAAAATGCTACGCCTTTATCCGCCGTCGCGGTTATGTGGTTCCCGAAGATATTCGCGCCGTTGTGCACGACGTGCTTCGCCACAGAATAGGCATCACTTACGAAGCGGAAGCGGAAAACATTACTTCCGAAGAAATCATCAACAAAATTGTTAATGTAATTGAAGTACCGTAAAAATAGTTTGCAGTACGCAGTATTCAGTACGCAGTTTTTGAAACTCTACTGACTACTGATTACTGATTACTGACTACTGAAACAATGGATACTAAAGAACTTCTTAAGAAAGTACGAAAAATCGAGATCAAAACGCGACGCTTGAGCGATCACGTTTTTGGTGGCGAGTATCACAGTACTTTTAAAGGTCGCGGGATGACTTTTAGCGAAGTGCGCCAATACCAGTTCGGCGACGACGTTCGGAATATAGATTGGAACGTTACCGCCCGATATAGCGAACCTTTTATAAAAGTTTTTGAGGAAGAACGCGAACTTACCTTAATGCTGATGGTGGACATTAGCGGTTCTGAATTTTTTGGTACACAGGAACAATTCAAAAATGAAATCATTACTGAAATAGCCGCAACGCTTGCCTTTTCAGCAATGCAGAACAATGACAAAACGGGATTGATTCTTTTTTCTGATGAAATTGAACTTTACATTCCGCCGAAAAAGGGAAAATCGCACGTGCTACGAATTATTCGTGAATTGCTGGAACACAAACCAAAAAGCAACAAAACCGACATTGCAAACGCACTGAAATTTTTGAGCAACGTTATGAAAAAGAAAGCCATCGTTTTTGTGCTTTCAGATTTTATTGCTGACGATTATCGAAATACATTAAAGATTGCCGCGCGAAAACACGATGTCACTGGAATTCGTATTTACGACAAAGCCGAAGAAACCATTCCAAACCTCGGAATGGTGCAGATGCAGGACCAAGAAAGTGGCGAACTGCTTTTGGTTAACACAGGTTCTAAGAGTGTGCGCAATCAATATTATAGCTACCATCGCGAACGGGTGGACTACTTCACTGAATCTTTCACAAAAAGTGGCGCAGGCGCTTTGAGTTCTAGGGTTGACGAAAGTTATGTGAAAAAATTGTTGGGGTATTTTAAGAAACGTTAGTAGCCCCCTAACCCCTAAAGGGGGGAATTGATGATGAAAAAATGTTGAAAAAGAATAATATATTAATTGATTTTCCCGCAAGGTCTTCAAGACCTTGTAGGTCTTATTACGCTCTTTTTTCTCTTCTCTTTTTTCTCTTCTCTTTTTTCGCAAACGCCCAAGTAACCTCCACCATCGATTCCACAAAAATCAAGATTGGCGAAGAAATCCTTTATATCATAAATGTAGATGCAGATTCTACTGACTTAGTGGTTTTTCCCGAAGAGCAGACTTTTGCGCCTTTAGAAATGATAGAATCCTATAAAACGGATACTACTTTTGAAGGTGCCAAATATCGCCTCATCAAAAAATACGGTCTAACGCAGTTTGACAGCGGCCACTACACCATTCCGCCGCAGCGCATTTTCATCAACAACAAACCGTTTTTGACTGATTCCATAAAGGTTGAAGTGAACGACGTGGTTGTGGACACGACCAAACAGAAAATGTTCGACATAAAACCTGCTGTGGAAGTGAAAGCGCCTCCTTTTGACTGGAAACAGCTTTTGTATTGGCTCATTCCAATTCTTTTGATAATTGGAATCGCCTTTTATTTCTTCCGAAGAAAAAAACGAAAAGATGCTGCCGAAAAGCAATTGCCGCCTTATGAAGAAGCGATTGTTGCGTTGAAAAAACTGGACAACACCCAACTTTTGAAGGAAAACAAAAGCAAGGAATATTACAGTAATCTTACCGAAATTGTAAAGCGTTATTTGGACCGCGAAGTGGACGAAGCCGCTTTGGAAAGCACCAGCGACGAGCTCATCACCCGTTTGATGATGCACAAAGACGCAGGTAATTTCGATTTCGATTTGGAAACCATCCGCAAATTGGATTTAATTTTCAAACGTGCCGATTTGGTGAAATTCGCAAAAATGAACCAACAGGCCGGGCAAGCGGAAGTGGATAGAAAAACCATCGAGGAAATTATCAATGAAACCCACGAAGCCGTTCCAGAACCCACGGAAGAAGAGCTTCTGGAAAATCAGGAATACCTTGAAAAACTTCAAAAAAAGCGAAAACGCAGAAAATGGATTTTGGGAATTTCTGGTGTGTTTGCGGCTATTATTTTGGCAGCAATTATTTTCGGAAGCATTACTGGTTTTGACAATTTAAAAGATAAAATCGTTGGAAACGACCTCCGCGAACTCGCCGAAGGCCAATGGATAAAAAGTGAATATGGAAATCCGGCAGTTATTTTAGAAACTCCAAAAGTACTCGTGAGAGCCGAATCTTCCGTGACAAATGCCGAAAAAAGTACAGTTAGCGCAAAAGACTTTTTCACCTATGGTGCAATGAATTCGCCACTGTACATAATGGTTTCAACTACCCAGTTCAGCCAAAAACAGGACATTGCTCTGGAAACAGCCTTGGACGGGGTTTTGGACGATTTGGAACAAAGTGGCGCAAAAAATATGGTAGTGAAACGCGACGATTTTGAAACCAATAAGGGAATTAAAGGTTTGAAAGCGTATGGTGAATTCAACGTACAAGTTTCAGACAGCAAAGTGTTGAAGCAGAAAAGCACGTATGAACTGTTGCTTTTCGCACAGGAAAACGGATTGCAGGAAGTTTTGATAGTTTATCAAGACGACGGCAAATACGCCGAAGAAATTAAAAAACGAATGGAAGCTTCCATAGAGCTTGAAATTTCAGAGAAAGATGGGCAATAATTTCGAATTTGTAAATCCACAGTTTTTCTGGTTGTTTCTCATACTTCCGGTGCTCGTGCTATGGTATTTATGGAAACGGAAACAGCAAACCGCTTCCTTAAAAATTTCAAGTATTCAAGGTTTTAAATCTGGAAAAAACTGGTTGTCGCGTTTAAAGCCACTGCTTTTTGCACTTCGCCTTTTAGCGCTTTCCGCATTGATTATCGCAATGGCAAGGCCCAGAACCGTTGACGAATCCACAAAATCAAAAACCACCCGAGGGATTGATATTGTTATGGCGATGGACCTTTCAGCAAGTATGCTGGCGCGCGATTTAAAGCCAAACCGTTTGGAAGCCCTAAAAACCGTTGCCGCCCGATTTATAAACAGTCGCCCAAATGATCGCATTGGCTTGGTAGAATATGCTGGAGAAAGTTACACCAGAACACCTTTAACGAGTGATAAAGCCATTGTGCTTTCATCGCTTAAAAGTATGGCCTATAACACAACCATTGAAGGAGGAACCGCCATCGGCTCAGGGCTTGCAACAGCCGTAAACCGTTTAAAGGAAAGTCGCGCAAAAAGCAAAGTGATTATTTTATTGACAGATGGGGTAAACAACACAGGATTCATTGACCCAAAAATAGCGAGTGAGCTTGCAGTGGAATTCGGCATTAAGGTTTACACTATCGGCATTGGAAGTAACGGGATGGCAATGTCGCCAATTGGAATTCGGCCCGACGGCGGTTTTCAATACGGAAACGTGCAAGTGGAAATTGACGAAGCCCTGTTGAAGGAAATTGCGAAAAAGACTGGCGGCAAATATTTCCGCGCAACGAGCAATACAAAATTGGAGCAGATTTATGAAGAAATAAACAAGTTGGAAAAAACCGATATTGAAGAATTCAAATACACAAACTATGACGAAATGTATCGCCCATGGGCCCTTTTCGCACTGGTTTTGATAGCGTTTGAGTTTTTGTTGCGAACCACGATATTTAAAGGATTTATTTAAAAATGTATCAATTAGAACAACCCATATACTTCTACATCCTCTTCGCCATTCCGGTGATTGTGGTGCTGTTTCTATCGGTTTTGGTTTGGAAAAAAACGGTTCAAAAACGTTTTGTGGATAAGGAACTGCTCAAAAAGTTGAGTCCAAACCGTTCACTCTTCAAATCCATTTTAAAAATTTTTGTACTTTGTTTGGCCATTGCTTGTTTGGGTTTCGCCTTGGTAAACCCAAAAATCGGAACCAAAATAGAAAACGTAAAACGTGAAGGCGTGGACATTGTCTTTGCCTTGGACGTTTCAAAAAGCATGCTGGCGGAAGACATTGCGCCCAATCGTTTGGAAAAATCAAAACAACTCATCACCCAAATAATCAACAGTTTAGTAGGCGATAGAGTTGGAATCATTGGTTATGCGGGAAGCGCCTTTCCGCAGGTGCCAATAACCACCGATTTTTCCGCGGCAAAACTTTTCTTGAACGGAATGAACACTGATATGGTTTCTTCGCAGGGAACGGCGATTAACCAAGCGATGAAACTTGCCGAAACTTTTTATGACGATGAAGGGCAAACAAACCGTGTACTTTTCATAGTTTCCGATGGCGAGGACCACGGAGGTAATATTGCTGAAATAGCCAGTGAAGCCGCCAAAAAAGGTATCCGTATTTTTACCATTGGCGTGGGAACCGTGGAGGGCGGACCCATCCCCATCAAGCAAAACGGAGTGCTTCAATATTATCTTCGCGACAAAAACAACGAACAGGTAATCACGCGATTAAGTGAAGAAACTCTTAAAGAGATTGCGAAAACCACCAATGGTGCCTATCTTGACGGCTCAAATACCAAAGAAGTGGTGGATCAAGTGAAATCCATTTTGAACGGCATGGACAAAAAGGAATTTGAGTCGAAACAATTTACCGATTTTAAGGACCAGTTCCAGTGGTTTTTGGCTGGGGCATTATTTTTGTTGGTGTTGGACGTGTTCCTTTTGGAGCGAAAAACAGCTTGGCTAAGAAAGTTGAATTTGTTTAATGAAAAGGAAAAACAATAAAATGATGATTGTGGACAAAGTGTTTTTTCAGAAAAAAGATATGCAGAGAATCGCGATGGTTCTTTGCGCGATCGCTTTTTCATTTAATTCATTTGCCCAACAATCAAAAGAGCAAAGGAAAGAATTGAAAGCCGCACAAAATTATTTGAGTGAAGCCCAACAATCACTTCAGAAAAAGGAATTTCCTTCCGCGGAAGCAGATTACCGGAAAGCCATTTCTCTAAACCCAAAAAGCGAAACCGCTAAATACAATCTCGGAACCGCTTACTACGGAAAAGAAAAAAACGCCGAGGCGATGCTCCGTTTCAAACAAGCTGCCCAAACCGCAACTGATAAAGCTGAAAAACACAAAGCGTTTCATAATTTAGGAAATACTTTTATGAACGAAAAAAAATATACCGAAGCGGTTGAGGCATACAAAAATGCCCTTCGGAACAACCCGAATGACGATGAAACCCGCTATAATTTAGCTTTGGCAAAAGATATGTTGGAGAAAAATCCACCGGCTCCGCAGGATAAGGACGACAAAAACAAAGACCAAGACAAGAAAGATCAGGATAAAAAAGATCAACAAGATAAACAGGACAAAAAAGACCAAGGCGACGAGAAGGATAATAAAGACAAAGGCGACCAAAAAGAGGACAAAAAAGAAGGCGATAAAGATAAGGACCAAGGCAAGCCCGACAAACCAAAAGACAAAGAAGGAGACAAGCCACAACAGCAACAACCCGTCCCCGGCCAACTTTCACCACAACAAGTGAAAAGTCTTTTGGAAGCCATGAATAACGAAGAGAAAAAAACACAGGATAAGATAAATGCCGAAAAGCAAAAAGGTGAAAAAGTGAAATCGGATAAAGACTGGTAGATTATGAAAACGAAGAATTTTTTATTCCTTTTAGGGTTTGTGCTGTGCAGCATTGCTGCCACGGCGCAGGTTCAGTTTGATGCGAAGGTTAGCAAAAAAACGCTTGGAATAAACGAGCGTTTACGAGTGGATTTTGAAATGAACCAAGATGGCGACAATTTCAGGCCGCCAAGTTTTGACAATTTTAAAGTGGTGGGCGGCCCAAACCAATCCATCAGCAATTCATGGATAAACGGCAAGCGCAGTTTTTCAAAAACCTATTCCTACTTTTTGGCACCGCAGAGCCGCGGAAAATTAACCATTGGTCAGGCCACTATTGAAATTAACGATGAAACCTATAAAACCCTTCCCATACAAGTGGAAGTTACTGCCGCCGTTGATGTTCCCAAAGATGGAAACAACGCAGATTTTGTGGCGAGCGAAAATGTACATTTGGTGGCGGAAGTTTCCAATGCCAATCCATTTTTAAACGAAGCAATTACGGTTACATACAAATTATACGTTTCACACGATGTGAGCATAACCAGCCAATGGCGGGAGATAGACACTCCAAAGTACGCAGATTTCTGGAGCCAGAATATTGATAATCAAAACAATTTTAAGGTTTACGAAGGAAAATTTAATGGCGAAGATTATCGCTATGTGGTTTTAAGAACCACCGTTCTTTATCCACAGAAAACAGGAAAGCTCGATATTGAACCGCTCACACTTGATATTCCCATTGATGTGCAAGGAAACCGCCGCGATATTTTTGGGCGCAGGTTGATGGAGCGCGTCAACAAAACCATCAGTGCCGGAAATCGGACTATCGATGTGAAACCACTTCCGTTGGAAGGAAAACCCGATGGTTTCAACGGTGCGGTTGGCGATTTCGCATTTGATGTTAACACCAACAAAAACACGCTCAACGCTAACGAATCTTTGCAATTGGACGTAAAGGTTTCGGGAAAAGGGAATTTGAAATTGTTCACACTTCCAGCAGTAAAACTTCCAAACACACTAGAAGTTTATGAGCCCGAGCACAACGAAAGCGTGAACACAACCGTTGCGGGAATGCAGGGAACCATAACCGATACTTACACGGTTGTTCCCCAATTTAAAGGAACTTACCCCGTTAATCCAATTACTTTTTCATATTTCGATCCAAAAACCGAAAAATATAAAACCATCACTTCAAAAGAGTTTACCATTGAAGTGGAAAACGGGCCAATCAGCTCTGCCACTTCAAGTATTAATCCAAACAATGCTAAAAAACTGGTTGTTCTGTCAAAAGACAATTTTAAGTATATAAAACTGGACGCCAATTTAAAACCCATCGCGCAGGAATCGTTTTTTAAATCGGCTTTATTTTGGTCGCTATTGGGAAGTCCTTTTTTGTTGATTCCGCTGTTTATTCTCGCCGGTAAAAAACGCAAACAACGTTTGAATGATGTGGAAGGAAACAAACTGCGAAGAGCCAACAAGCTTGCCAAAAAATATCTTTCTGAAGCAAAGCGGAATATTTCAAACCCAGTTTCATTTTACGAATCTTTGGAACGAGCGCTCCACAATTATCTGAAAGCGCAGTTGAGTATTGAAACTTCGGAAATGGAAAAAAGCCTTATCTCAAAAATGTTGCTCGAACGAAATGTGGAAGCAGCTGTTGTGGAAAACTTTATCACCTTGCTAAAAAGTTGTGAATACGCACGCTATGCCTCTTCTTCCAAAGCATCGGTGCAACAGGATTACAGCAAAGCGGTGGAAGTTATTTCAAATATTGACAAACAAATACAGTAAAATTGAAGAAGATGAAAAAGCTACTGTACCTATTTATTTTACTTGTTTCCTTCTCAAGTATTGGTCAAAATAAAAATCTTTTTGACCAAGGAAAGGAACTTTACAAAAACGGAAAATACCAACAGGCCATTGATTCGTGGATGAAGATTTTAGACAAAGGCGAACATTCAGCGGAACTCTATTTCAATTTAGGAAATGCGCAGTACAAGTTGAACCACATTGGGCCAAGCGTGTATTATTACGAAAAAGCATTACAACTATCGCCAAACGATACCGATATAAAAAACAATCTCGCCTTTGCCGAAAACGCACGGATTGATGCCATAGAACCTTTGCCTAAAACCGTTTTTTCGAAATGGTACCACAGCATTGCCAGCGTATTCACTTTTGAGGGTTGGGCAGTTTCGGCCGTTGCTTTTTCGGTCTTTTTTGTAGCGTTATTCCTGTTTTACTATTTTGCTTTTTCGGAAAAAAGAAAACGATTGCTTTTTGTGAGCTCCATGTTTGCCGGGTCGTTCCTCGTTGCTTCGCTGACAATGGCCTTTTTAACCTACGGCGATTATTCAAAAAACCAACCTGCAGTAATTTTTGCGAGCGAAATTGAAGTGAAAACTGAACCCTCTATGGGCAGTAACGTGGCGTTCACGCTTCACGAAGGAACCAAAGTGCAGATATTAGCACAGGATGGCAATTGGTACCGCATTACCTTAGTAGATGGAAAAGATGGCTGGATTCCAGGAACGGATTTGAAGCAGCTTTAAATTATTTATTACTACAAACTGTCTGTGGATTTTTCTGGAATTATCTCCATTTCAGGGTCTTTTAGCTCGTCCACTTCCTTCATTATTGCTGGAAGAATTGCAGGAGCAATCATCGCGACGGGTTTATACAGCACTGAAGTTTCCCGCTGTTCAGGTGTAAGTATTCTATAACTTTCCGAAGCATTCACGAACATAAAAACCACGCTAACCAAAAAAGCGTATTTCAGCACATTGAAAATTCCACCGAAAATTTTGTTGAAAATGCCGAGCATCACAAAATCGGCAACTTTCGTCAAAAGCCTTCCCAGCAAGCTGAAAAGTATTATTATCAGGAAAAACATTATTAAAAATGAAACTACTTTGTTAGCGTCTGCGCTCCAATTGAACCAATTTTCCAAGTAACCTTTTACATAGTCCGAAAAAAACATGGCGCAATAAACTGCGACCACTATTCCTATTAATGAAGCGAGCGCCCGCAACAATCCCTTTTTAAAACCCACAAAAAAAGCGATGATAAAAATAAGGCCGAGAACGATGTCTATAGTGTTCATATTTTAAAATTTTCCCTAAATATACCCTTTTTTCAATTCTGAATAGAACTTTCTGCAAGGTCTTCAAGACCTTGTAGGTATTTTAAACTTTCTAAATATGACCATTTTCAGCTATTCATTTTGAAATTTTGAACAATACTCTTTGGAATTTGGTGCTTGTTATTTGGAATTTTAAACTAGTATCTTTGCAGACTAATTTATAGATGAAAAAATGGCACGCGACGAACAATTAAAGAATCGATGGGATGCAGTGGTAAAAATGCTTGGTGACCGTTTTGCCGATGGAGAAGTTTTGGATTTGGACGCCATCATTTATTTGGTGGGTGTTCAGGAACTTAGCCAATTACACAGAAAATTTAAAAAAGACGAAAAGCTGGACTTGATGCACATCGCTATCTGCCGCCTTTTGGAACCGTATGGATATTATGAATTTGATTATTTTGACGAAGAAGGCTGGCCGCATTACCATGTTTTGGAACAATTGCCACCACTAAAAGCTGGTGAACAGAGCGTTTTGATGAAGGAGGCTATTGTGCAGTATTTTTTGGAGAAGGAGGTGATATCTTAAAAAACCATTAATAACGTAAATTTTCAACAATAAATTAATATGAAAAAAAGCATTTTAACATTTACCCTTGTTTTTGGAATGGTCATTTCTTTTACAACAAGTTGTAATAAAGAAGAAACTCGGGAGGAAGAAATTGAGAATAATTATACGATACCAGCAGTATCAACTTCTGCTATATCCGATATCACTTCAACCAACGCCAATTCTGGTGGTAATGTTTCTCTTGATGGCGGTTCACCTGTCACGGCAAAGGGTGTCTGCTGGAATACATCACCAAACCCCACAAAGGAGAACAATTTAACCCTGGATGGAACTGGAGTGGGTAATTTCTCCAGTAATATTGAAGGACTAACACCTAGTACAACTTACTATTTACGAGCGTATGCAACTAACGCCGTTGGAACAGCCTATGGAAACGAGATAAGTTTCACAACAATTAATGAAGACACTCAAGTAACACCTCAATTCGAAATTTTTAAAATCATTGACGGAAAGGAAATCCGTAACATTATAAAAACCACAGATGGAGGTTACATTGCATTTGCTTTTGCTGAAGACTATGACGTTATAAAGTTTGACGCAGATTTCAACATACAATGGAATAAAACGTATGGGGGTACCAAGCAAGATTATGCTGAATCAATATCACAAACCAGTGATGGTGGTTATTTAGTACTTGGTTACTCAAAATCTAATGATGGCGATGTAACTGTTAATCACGGAGAGGCTGATATTTGGGCATGCAAAATTGACCAAGCTGGAAATCTGGTTTGGGAAAAAAGTTATGGCGGATCTGCCTTTGATGGAATTGGTAAAGAAAAATCAGTATTACTAACTGATGATGGAGGTTTTATATTTACAGCTTACACCAAATCTAATGATGGAGATGTTTCATTGAATAAGGGTGAATACGATATTTGGTTAGTAAAAGCTAATTCAACAGGCGAGATTCAATTCGAAAAAACTTTTGGGGGAAGTGAAAATGATTTCGGCAGACAAATTATCAAAACTAACTCAAACTTTACTATTTCTGTGTCAACAAGATCTGGCAATGGGGATTTTAACGCTCCAGGCAATTGGATTATTCAGATTGACAAAAATGGAAATGAAATATGGAAAACAAATTTCAATGTTCTAAACTCCGGTGCTATAAATAATACTTCCGATAATGGTATCGTAGTAGTAAACAACAGTGCAACACAGTATTTTCTAAACAAACTAGATTTTAATGGAAATGTAATTATGAGCAATATTATAGATTTTCAATCCATTTCTTCGAAACAACCCAGTAGCGTTCATATTCATGAAACTTCAGATCAAGGTTTTGTAATTATTGGAGATTTAGGAAATGGCAATGATTCAGATGCGCTATTGTTTAGAGTTTCTCCAGCATTGAATTTAGTATACAATAAAATATATTCTGGCAGCGATTTAGATATGTCTGCCTCATTTATTCCCTTGAATACAAATAATTACATATATCAATTCTCAACATATTCACACGACATTCCTAATTTACCATATTCTTCAGCTGAAGCTTCTGTAATAGTTATGCTTGAAGAGATTATCGATTAATGAAAATTAAAATGATAGAAACAATAAAAAACCACATCGCAGAAGTACAAGCATTTTCTTCAACCAACAAAGAAGAAATAGAAAGCTTCCGCATAAAATATTTAGGTAAAAAAGGGTTGTTAAACGACTTTTTTGCCGAGTTTAAAAATGTGCCAAACGATCAGAAAAAGGAATTCGGGCAAGTACTGAACACGCTCAAAAATGTCGCCCAGGAAAAAGTGGATTCGCTTAAAGAAGCATTGGAAAGCAAGGTAGAAACCAAAGGCATTTACGGCGATCTTTCCCGTCCAGGCGAAGTGGTTCCGTTGGGTTCCCGCCATCCAATTTCGATAGTGAAAAACAAAATAATCGATATCTTTTTGCGCATCGGTTTCAACGTTTCCGAAGGGCCGGAAATGGAAGACGATTGGCACAACTTTACCGCACTAAACCTTCCAGAATACCACCCAGCACGCGATATGCAGGATACCTTTTTCATTCAAACCAACCCAGATGTTTTGTTGCGCACGCACACATCTTCGGTGCAGGTTCGGTATATGGAAAACAACAAACCGCCTATCCGTACCATTTCGCCGGGTCGTGTTTATCGGAATGAAGCTATTTCAGCTCGCTCCCATTGCTTTTTCCATCAAGTGGAAGGCTTGTATGTGGACAAAGGCGTAAGCTTCGCAGATTTGAAGCAAACCTTGCAATATTTCACTACCGAAATGTTCGGAAAATCTAAAATCCGTTTACGTCCCTCCTATTTTCCGTTTACGGAACCAAGTGCCGAAGTTGATGTTTACTGGGGCTTGGAAACCGAAGCAGATCATAGAATCACAAAAGGAACCGGCTGGCTCGAAATTGGCGGATGCGGAATGGTTGATCCAAACGTACTTAAAAATTGTGGCATCGACTCCGAGGAATATTCCGGTTTTGCCTTTGGCGTGGGCGTGGACCGTATCGCAATGCTGTTGCACCAAATTCCCGATATTAGAATGTTCAGTGAAAACGACGTTCGCTTTTTGGAACAGTTTAAAAGTGTACTTTAAAAAAGACGTAAGACATAAGACCGCTGCGCTATAGGACTTAAGAAAAAACTATGCGAAAAGATATTGAAATTCCCAAGACCAAAAACGTGCATATTGTTGCCGTAAAGGAATGGGACGAAGACTTTACCGGCCAGCAATGGAACGTCTATTTGGTGAACGATCGCGAGGATGAAATTTCCACGGTTTTGGTGCTGTCCCGCGGAAAAAGTGAAGACAGAAAAACCTCAACCCTGCGACATGGTTTGGGAAATATACCTGCTAAAACTGCTTCTAAAGTTGAATTCATTCCCACCGAAGTTTTGGGTTTTACCAACGAATATTTGGTCACTTTTTTTGCCGAAAACAAACTCTTTGAACGCAAATTCATTTTTGGACCGAATAGTATTTCCGAAGAAAACGTAGTTGAAATCCCAGTTTTAGAAAGCGATGGGATTTTGGCGAAGTAAAAATATTTCAAGCAATGCTGAAAGTTGAAATCGATTCCTTTTCCTATTTCAAAAAAAACGTTTTAAAGGACATTCATTTCACGTTGAAACCTGGCGAACATCTTAGCATCCTCGGCGAGAGCGGCTGCGGAAAATCTACACTCTTACATCTTGTTTACGGCTTGCTTCATTTAGAACACGGAAGCATTCATTTCAAAAACAAAAAACTGCTAGGCCCCACAAAAGCACTTATTCCCGGTGAAGATTTTATGAAACTTGTGGCACAAGAATTCAATATTATGCCATTCACCACCGTTGCCGAAAACATCGGTTCGCACCTTTCACGATTAGATGAAGAAAATGACGAAAGACGAATTGATGAACTTTTGGAGGTAGTTGGAATGGAAGCCTTCAAAAATACGCTGGTAAAAACCCTCAGCGGCGGACAAAAACAGCGCGTAGCTTTGGCGAAAGCTTTGGCGAACGAACCCAAAATTCTATTACTGGACGAGCCTTTCAGCAATATCGATGTTTTTAGAAAAAATAAATTACAGCGAAAAATTTTCAGTTATCTGAAAGAAAATAACATCAGTTGCATCACCGCAACCCACGACAGCGACGAAGCTTTAGCTTTTTCAGACCATATTTTAATGCTGAAAAACGGAACCGAAGAAATGTTCGGAACACCCGAATTTATTTATAAAAATGTTTCAACTGAATATCAGGCTGGCTTTTTTGGGGAAGCAAATCTGCTTCCAAAAAGTCTTTTTTCTTCCGAAACTAATTTAGAAAAAAGAATTGTTTTTCCCCATCAATTAGAAATTTCTAAAGAAAAAACAAAGCTTGAAGTCTCGGTAAAAAAGTGTTATTTCAAAGGAACACATTTTTTGGTGGAAGCAGATTTTAAGGAAAATATTGTGTTTTTCAACAATCCATTTCAGCTTAAAAAAGGGAGTAATTGTTGGCTGAAAATCTCAGAAAAAATTTAAACCACAACAATCATTTTTCCTTTGTTCTTCCCGTCAAATAAGTCAATAAACGCTTGCGGAATACTTTCAAAACCTTCCACAACGGTTTCCAAATAACTGATTTTATCTTCTTCCAGCCACTGGGCCAACTGCTTTTGAGCTGGACCGAAATCTTTCACGAAATCGCGCACAATGAAGCCTTGCATCAAAATACTGTTTTTTATGAGCAAAGGTTCAACGCGCGGGCCGGTTTGAGGTTCGGTTTCATTGTAAAGTGAAATAGCACCACAGTTTATCACCCGCCCGAATTTGTTCATATTTGCCAAAGCGGCGTCGAGTATTTCGCCGCCTACGTTGTCATAATATACGTCCACACCATTGGGACAGGCCTCTGCGATGGCTTTTTTTATATTGTCAGTTGTCTTGTAATTGATCCCTGCATCAAAGCCAAATTTCTGTTTAATTCGGTCAATTTTTTCTTCACTGCCAGCGATTCCGACAACTCTGCAGCCTTTAATTTTACCTATTTGCCCTGCTATGCTTCCCACTGCGCCCGCGGCTCCGGAAACCAAAAGAGTTTCGCCTCTTTCAAGTTTTCCTATTTTGTCCAATCCTAAATACGCCGTAATTCCAGTCAAACCCAAAACCCCTAAATAGGCTTTCAGTGGGGCGTTTTTACGGTCAACTTTGTTCAATCCATTCCCGTTTGAAATTTGAAATTGTTTCCACTGAAGTATCCCGTTTACAAAATCGCCCATTTGAAAATTTTTGTTATTCGATTTTATAACTTCAGCAATAATGCCAGATTCCAAAGGCTTGCCTACTTCAAAAGGCGCTATGTATGATTTTTCGTCGCGCATCCGTCCGCGCAGATAGGGATCTACGGAAACGTATTTCGTTTTTAATAATATCTCGCCTTCTTTTGGCTGCGGTTTTTCTTCTTCGGTAAACTCAAAATCTTTAAGTGAAGGTTTTCCTTTGGGACGATTTTTCAGCAGAATTACTCGGTTCATCGGTTGTCTTTTTATGATGGAAACATAAAGTTAAAATTTTAAACCACAACCAAGTGCCGCAGTTCGCTTATTTAATAAAACAATAACAAAAAAAAAATTCTGAAAAGATTAACGAACTTAGCCTTTGGGCACAATATCTTTGCTGCTTCTGAAAACATTTGCTTTTGAAATTCCCAAAAAACATACTAGGCACCACATTAAAAGATCTCTCTGAGTATTTTAATAGTACCGATTTTTCAAAGGCCATTCTCTTGGGAATTGCGCTTACCGTTCCCATAATAGTGGGCGTTAAACTGGATGCGCTTCCAATCGGAATAACCGTGACCGTTGGCGCCATGCTCGCCTCGCCCAGTGATGTTAGCGGCAGCATTCGGCATAAAATCACGGGCATTCTTTTTGCTACTTTATTGGCGATGATCGTGAGTTTGGTTGGGGGTTATTTGCATTTTTCACCCTGGTTATTGTTTCCGGTTCTCGGCATTTTAATGTTCTGCATTTCCTATCTCGCCATTTATGGCTTTCGAGCATCACTGATAAGCTTTTCGGGGCTTTTGGCATTGGTGCTCAGTTTTTCAAACGTTTCCAGCGGAATGCAGCCGTATGAAAGAATGCTGCTTATTGGCATTGGCGGGCTTTGGTATGCAGCACTTTCGCTGCTTCGACATTTTATTTTTCCGAAAGCAGCCACGGAATACTATCTTTCGAAAACCCTCAAACTTACTGCCGATTATTTAAGAACTAGAGGCGAATTGGTTGCTGAAACTACAGACCGAACCGACCTTTTAAAAAAATTGCTAAGTACCCAAACCGAACTCACCACTACCCATGAAACCCTGCGCGATATATTAATTTCCAGCCGAAAAGATTCCGGCAAATCCGATTACGAAGGAAAGCGGATGTTGATATTTGTGCAATTGGTTGATATGTTGGAACTGGCAATGGCGAACCCCGTAAACTATTCAAAAACCGATGAACTTTTTAAAAAGAAGCCCGAACAGTTGACCGATTTTCAAGGGTTGCTTTTCGCAATGAGCAGTAGGCTGAATGCAATTGCGGCGAATCTTCCCACACCGAAAAAGCTTCGAGATAACAACAACATTGAAGAATTTCATCAAAGAATTAAACAGGAAATTACGGAATTTGCTTCCGATGGAAATGAAACCTTCAATGAAAATTTGGTGATGCTGAAAAATCTTTTCAAATATCAAAAGGAGCAGATAAAGAAGATCGAAAAAATTGAATGGCTTTTGAAAAACCCCGCCCAGCGCGAAATTTCATCGCTTAAAAAAGAAGATTCCCGCAGGTTTTTAACGAAGCAGAATTACGACATCGAAATTTTGGTCGAAAATTTCAACCTACGCTCCCCCATTTTTAAACATTCGCTGCGGCTCGGGGCAATGACAATGATTGGCTACGGCGTGGGTATGCTGTTTTCCGTACAAAACCCATATTGGATCCTGCTAACTTTAATTGTGATTATGCGCCCAACTTTCGGCCTCACAAAAACACGTTCAAAAGAGCGAACCATCGGCACATTGATTGGCGGCGCGTTGGCTGTGGGCATTGTTTTACTCACGCAAAACACGACGGTTTACGGCATTTTGGCAATCGTTTCGCTGGTGATTGCCTTTTCCATGGTGCAGCGTAATTACAAGGCTGCGGCAACTTTTATTACGCTCAGTGTGGTTTTCATCTATGCGCTTTTACGACCGGATATTTTTAATGTAATTCAATATCGAGTAACGGATACGCTCATTGGTGCAGGACTGGCAACTTTGGGGAATTTACTGCTCTGGCCCGCTTGGGAAATTCACGGAATGCAAAAAACCCTGCTGGAAACTATTAAAGCGAACCGGATTTATTTGGAAGAAATTATCGGTTTTTACAACAAAAAGGGAAGCGTTCCTTCGCAATATAAAGTGGCGCGAAAAAAAGCTTTTTTGGAAATGTCCGACCTCAGCGCAGCCTTTCAGCGAATGACCCAAGAACCAAAATCCAAACAGCAAAACTTGGATAAATTTTATGAAATTGCAATGCTGAACCACACTTTTTTATCGTCGTTGGCGTCGCTGAGTACTTATATTTTAAACAACCCGACGACCCCAGCCTCGGAAAATTTCAATAAGGTTTCTTCCAAAATTATCGAAAATCTTTTGGATGCTGAAAGTATTTTAAAAGCAGATAGTTCTTCGGAAACTGTGGAAAGTGAAATGGATACAGAAGACATTTTTGAGGCTACTTTTGGAAAGAAGATCATCTTTTCTGAAGATGACAGAACCAACCCGAAAGAAGATGATTTCCATTTAAAAATTGAAGAGGCCCATTTGGTGCGTGAACAGTTGAAATGGTTGTTGGCAATGAGTGAAAAAATGCCGAAGCTCTTACGGGAAACGGTGTTTTAAAACTTCCGCTTTAATTCACACTTGTGATTTTATAAACAATCCCGTTAAGCGTAAATTCATCTCCTTTTACCTTCCCAGAAATAAGCAAGCCTACAGGTGAATTTAAAGCAACGCAGAGATAATCCGTCTTCCCAATGGGAATAGTGCCAATGGAAAGGCTGATGAAGTAGGTGAACCTATCGGTATAGACCAAACTCCCCAACCGCGCGTAATCTGAGGTTGCTTTTACGTCAATTTTTTTGAGGAATAGCACTATTTTTTCTATTTCCTGAAGTTGCCTTCCAGCATTTTCGCGGTCTATCTGTAGCATCGCCCTGCCAGTTTCGTGCTTGTCGCCACTGCTGCTTTTGGCTTCTTCCAATAGGGATTCCTCAATATCGGCAATGGTTTGTTTTATCTTTGAATAGCGGAGATCAACCTGTTTTTGGCAGTGTTGCAGCAATTCTGTTTTTAATTCTACAATCGTCATTTTTTCTTTTTGCGGCTTATCTTTTTAACTTCTTTGGGCTCCTGTTTTTCAAGTATGAAGGGGCCGTAATAACGCATTTGCCGGACAATCCATTGTGTTCTCCGAGCCACATAAGCTCCAGGTGGATTGGCCTTGTAACGCCGTGGGTTCGGTAAAATAGCCGCAATGGCGGCGGCATTTTCAGGTTGTAAATTTTTTGCGGATCTATGAAACCAATATTGCGAGGCAGCTTCAGCACCAAAAACGCCAGGGCCCATTTCCACACTGTTCAAATACACCTCCAAAATACGCTCTTTGCTCCAAAGTGTTTCTATAAGCAAAGTGAAATAAGCTTCCAATCCTTTTCTGAACCAAGTGCGGCCCGGCCACAAAAAAGCGTTTTTCGCAGTTTGTTGTGAAATCGTGCTACCACCGCGGAGTTTTTTTCCCTTTTCATTGTGTTCCAAAGCCTTTTCAATGGCTTCGCGGTCAAAGCCGCTGTGGCTTAAAAACGTTTGGTCTTCGGCACTAATAACCGCCAATTGCAAGTAGGGCGAAATATCGTCAATCGGGACCCAATCGTGTCGAGTTTCATAATTTTTGTCGCCTTCAATGGAACGAATCGCCATCAATGGTGTGTAAGGCACCGGGACAAATTTGTAGATAAGCACCCACAAGACCGTAAGTCCTATGAACCAAAGGAATATTTTTAATATTAATTTGAGTACTTTTTTAACCATACATTCTTATTCTATATTTCTTAACCGAAATCAGAAAGTTGTTTGCCGATTGAACTCCCAAAACAAAGATACATAGGAAGTGGGATTCGGTTGAGTCTATGGCTCTTTGCAACTCCTATGTTAAAAAAGGCACTGAATTCCGATAAAATACTTTTGGAATTTGATGCCTTTTTAAAAGTTTGCAGTACCTACCTGTCGTGCCTTGGTAGGCAGGTTCAATTGCAGTTGGCAGTAAACCACTCCTTACTGCTACTGATTACTGTCAACTTTTTTCACTCCTCTTCTGGATCGTTCATTTTGAAAGTGTTCATAAACGAGGTGGTGTAATTTCCAGCCACATAATCTGGCTCGTCCATCAATTGGCGATGAAATGGAATTGTGGTCTTTATGCCTTCAATCACGAATTCGTCCAAGGCGCGCTTCATTTTGCTGATAGCTTCTTCCCGCGTTTGTGCAGTTGTAATGAGCTTCGCAATCATTGAATCGTAGTTGGGCGGAATGGTGTAACCTGCGTAAACGTGGGTGTCCAAACGAACACCGTGGCCTCCCGGGGCGTGCAGTACGGTTATTTTACCCGGGGAAGGGCGGAAGTCGTTGTAAGGGTCTTCTGCGTTAATTCTACATTCTATGGCGTGCAACTGCGGAGTATAATTTTTTCCTGAAATTGGTACTCCAGCGGCTACCAAAATTTGTTCACGGATAAGGTCATAATCAATTACTTGCTCCGTAATTGGATGCTCCACTTGAATACGGGTGTTCATTTCCATAAAGTAGAAATTTCGGTGTTTGTCCACCAAGAATTCTACGGTTCCGGCACCTTCGTATTTAATGTATTCCGCAGCCTTAACAGCGGCAAGGCCCATATCATTACGAAGCTTTTTAGTCATAAACGGGCTAGGCGTTTCTTCCGTAAGCTTTTGGTGGCGACGCTGTATGGAACAGTCGCGTTCACTCAAATGGCAAGCCCTTCCGGTGCTATCGCCCACAATTTGGATTTCGATATGGCGCGGCTCTTCAATGAGTTTTTCCATATACATCCCATCATTTCCAAATGCGGCTGCCGCCTCTTGACGGGCACTGTCCCATGCTTTTTTTAGGTCTTCCTTTTTCCATACCTCCCGCATTCCTTTTCCTCCTCCGCCTGCCGTAGCTTTCAGCATCACGGGATAACCAGTCTCCGCAGCAATCTTCTCACATTTTTCGAATGATTCAATAATGCCATCGCTTCCAGGTACGGTTGGTACGCCGGCCGCCTTCATTGTGGCTTTTGCAGAGGCTTTATCGCCCATGCGATCAATCATTTCGGGCGAGGCACCAATGAATTTTATGCCGTGTTCTTGACAGATTTTTGAAAATTTGGCATTCTCGGAAAGAAATCCGTAGCCTGGGTGAATTGCGTCCGCATTGGTAATTTCTGCGGCAGCAATAATACTGGACATTTTTAGGTAGCTCAGGTTACTGGGCGGCGGACCAATGCAAACTGCTTCATCGGCAAACCGGACGTGGAGACTTTCTGCATCGGCTATTGAATAAACGGCTACAGTTTTTATACCCATCTCTCGGCAGGTGCGAATAATTCGCAGTGCAATTTCACCCCTATTTGCAATCAATATCTTTTTAAACATAACTTTTTCTGAAATATCAAATCCCAAATTCCAAATTCCAAACTGTTTGGAATTTGGAATTTGGGATTTGGAATTTATACTAAGATGGATCAACTAAAAATAATGGTTGGTCAAATTCTACTGGGGAAGAATCGTCAACCAAAACCTTAACGATTTTTCCGGAAACTTCGCTTTCTATTTCGTTGAAAAGTTTCATCGCTTCAATAACGCAAAGAACATCGCCTACGTTCACAGTGCTCCCAACCTCAACAAAAACAGGTTTATCTGGGGTAGGTTTTCTATAAAAAGTGCCAATAATGGGAGACTTGATAGTGATAAACTTTGAATCGGCTTCAGCCTGATTTTGCTCTTGTGAAGCAGAAACATTGGCTGCAGTCTGTTGTGGCTGTTGTTGCATCTGTGGTTGCGACATTGCCGGTAATTGCTGAATATAGGTTGTTTCTCCCTTTCCGTCATCAGAACCCGTTTTAATCGTGATCTTTATGTCTTCGGTTTCAAGTTTTACTTCGCTGGCTCCGCTTTTGGCCACAAACTTGATCAAGTTTTGAATGTCTTTTAAATCCATAATATAAAGTTTAGTCTTTTAGTTTGGTACAATTTATTTTGAGTTGTAGGCCCATTTCAAGTAAACGGCGCCCCAAGTGAAGCCCCCTCCAAAGGAAGCAAAAATCAAGTTATCTCCTTTTTTGAGTTGTTTTTCATAATCGGCCAAACACAGTGGCAGGGTTGCAGACGTTGTGTTGCCGTATTTGTGGATGTTCATCATTACTTTTTCTTCTGGAAGGTTCATCCGTAAAGCAGCTGCATCAATAATCCTTTTGTTTGCTTGGTGTGGCACGAGCCAGTTTACATCTTCGCTGGAAAGATTGTTGCGCAGCATAACCTTTTCGCATACATCGGCCATATTGTACACGGCAAATTTGAAAACCGTTTTCCCTTCTTGAAAAACGTAATGTTGCCTATTATTTACAGTTTCATATGAAGCAGGAAGCAACGATCCCCCTGCATCAATTTTAAGGAAAGGCCTGCCCACGCCATCGGTCCGTAAATATTCATCTATTACTCCGAAGCCTTCTGTGTTGGGTTCAAACAGAACGGCTCCACCACCATCGCCAAAAATAATGCAGGTGGTTCTGTCTGTATAATCAATGATCGAAGACATTTTATCAGCACCGATGAGCAATACTTTTTTGTATTTCCCAGATTCTATGTAACGGGCTGCGGTTGACATTCCGAAGAGAAAGCTGGAACAGGCTGCTACCAAATCAAACGAAAAAGCATTTACGGCGCCAATTTGTGTGGCTACGTAAACACCCGTTGCGGCAACTGGCATGTCTGGCGTGGCGGTTGCCATGATAACCATGTCTATTTCTGAAGGGTCGGTATTGCTTTTTTGAAGGAGGTCTTTTGCGGCCTGGATGGCAAGATAGGAGGTGCCTTTGTCTTTATCCTTTAATATCCTACGCTCTTTGATTCCTGTTCTACTAGTGATCCATTCATCATTGGTATCGACCATGGTCTCCAGGATTTTGTTGGAGAGAACATAGTCTGGCACGTAACTCCCTACAGCGGTAATGGCTGCCGTGATAATATTCATAAAGTTGAATTAGAATTCACAAAAAAGACCGAAAATCTTTTAAAAAGAGTGAAAATTACTAAATTTTACTTGAATTTCGGCATTAATTAAGTTGTTTTTGATTTTTTGTAAAAATCAAAAACAAAAAAACCCTCACGTTGGGGTGAGAGTTTTTCAATATAAAATGTAAGTTTATGCTTCTACTTGCTCCGTTGCATCAATCACAACTTGGCCACGATAGTACATTTTGCCTTCGTGCCAGTGCGCTCTATGGAAAAGATGCGACTCGCCCGTTGTAGGGTCTATTGCAATTGTAGGGGCAGTAGCTTTGTAATGCGTTCTTCTCTTATCTCTTCTGGTTTTCGAGATTTTTCTCTTAGGATGTGCCATTGCTATTTATTATTTATCCGTTAATAGTTTTTTTAATGAATCCCATCGGGGATCGGTATTGTTGTCTTTGGGCGTTTCTTTTTCGTCTATCGCTTTCGGACTGAGTTCTTCAAGTTTGTCGAGTATATCACTTTTTAAGGTGCCGTCTTTCACCCCGGGATGAATTCTTCGTGAAGGCATAGCCAGCACAATGGATTCATAAATGTATTGCTGAATGTTCACCTCGTAGCTTCCGTGGGAAAGGATGAGCAAATCTTCATTCTCATCGTTGTATTCCTCACCAAATTTTACTACAAATTGATACGTTCCCGAAACTTCCTGATCAAAAGGTTCGTTTGTTATATCACAAGCAACGTTTACGGTTCCATTAAATGTTAATGTGAACTCCAGCAATGTGCTCATTTTTTCCAGCAGTACATCGAGATTAATGGCAGCGTCATTAAATTCGTCATACTCAAAATGCTCAAAGAACGCTTTTTTTAATTCAAAGTTAAACTGGTGTTTGCCTAATTTAAGCCCTACGAAAGGGATGGTAAACTCTTTCAAATCCTTCATTTCCACACCTATTTAAGACCTTAACCTTACGGATAAGGCGGGTGCAAAGATAAAAAATTATTTGAATAGCAATTAGTTTTTCTATTTCTTTTTTGAGAAGGCTCTTTTACGCACAGCTTGCAGTGGATTTTTGGAGATTTCTTCATACTGTTCGCGGGTTTCAAAAATTGAAACGGCAGTGAAAACAGCCTCGCGAAAAGATTCAAAATTGGCTGCGTTTTTTCCGGCCAAATCAAAAGCCGTTCCATGGTCTGGTGAGGTGCGGATACGGTTTAGCCCTGCAGTAAAGTTTACGCCTTTCCCAAAAGCAAGGGTTTTAAATGGTACCAAACCTTGATCGTGATAGGAAGCAATTACAGCATCAAAATTTTTATAATTTCCCGAGCCAAAAAAACTATCTGCCGCATAAGGCCCAAAAACCATTTTTCCGTTGTTCCGAATATTATCGAGCGCTGGGCGCAGAAGGGTATCGTCTTCATCGCCAATTACGCCATTGTCGCCCGTGTGTGGGTTGATTCCCAATACGGCAATTTTTGGCATTTCTATTCCGAAGTCTTCAATTAGAGTGTGATAAATAGTGTGTATTTTTTTATCGATGCGTTCACGAGTAATGTTTTTTACCACGTCTTTTACGGCAACGTGGTCCGTTAAAAGCCCAACACGTAAATTTTCAGAAATCAAAAGCATCAAGCTTTCGCCTTCCAGTTCTTGCGCCAAATAATCAGTGTGTCCGGGAAAATTGAAACCTTCCGATTGTATGTTGCTTTTGCTGATGGGCGCGGTAACCAGAGCGTCAATTTTTTTATTCTTTAAAGCTTCCACAGCAGCTTTCAAAGATTTTATGGCATATTCGCCACCTGTTTGGTTTTCCTCTCCAAAGGTGACGTCCACTTGTTCTTTCCAAACATTCAGCACGTTTATCTTCTTCGGAACGAGGTCTTCAATTTTATCAATTCCATGGAAATTGATCTCAATTTCATAATGTTTTTTGAAAAAGGACATCAACTTAACCGAAGCAAAAATAACAGGCGTGCAAAACTCCAACATACGTGGATCCTCAAAGGTTTTCAGAATTACCTCGCTCCCAATCCCATTGATGTCGCCTATGGAAATACCCACTGTTATTTTATCTGCTCTGCTCATTTATTAATTGTTATTTTTGCGTTACAAATGTAACTAAATGTATCGATGTTTACAGGAATTATTGAAACCGTTGGCGAAATAGCCCAACTTACCAAGGAAGGCGAAAATCTTCATATAGAAATAAAAAGTTCACTGGCGCAGCAACTGAAAATAGACCAGAGTGTGGCGCACAACGGCGTTTGTTTAACGGTGGTGAAAGTAAAAGAAGATGCCTACGTTGTTACCGCTATTAAGGAAACCTTAGAAAAAAGCAATCTAAAAAATTTAGAAAAAGGCACTTTGGTAAATCTGGAAAGGGCCATGAAACTGGGCGACCGGCTGGACGGACACATGGTGCAGGGTCATGTGGACGGAACTGCAACTTGTAAAAACATTGAAGAAGCAAACGGCAGTTGGGTTTTTACTTTTCAGTATAAAAATACAGATTTCAGCACCGTTGAAAAAGGCTCCATTACCGTGAATGGCGTAAGTTTAACGGTGGTGAATTCTAAAAATGGAGAATTTAGTGTAGCCATTATCCCCTATACTTTTGAGAATACAAATTTTAAAACTATAAAAGTGGGAAGCGAAGTGAATTTGGAATTTGATATTATTGGGAAGTACGTAAAAAACCTTATGAAGCCTTATTTGTAGCGCGGTTTCTTTTGTAGAGTATATATAAGCCAAAGAGAATACCTATTGCAAGAAGTATCCAGATGTTCTCATCTATAGGTGTTCCTGGTGCTCTTGTACCACCTTTACCAGCAGGCGGTGGTGGCCCTTGGGTGCCTGAAGCCACTTGAATAGCAAGCAATAAAACATTATATATAAGTGATGCCATGGATGTTCATTAACGATTTGGGGACCGTATTTATGCGCCTAAAGTAATAATTTTTTTTATTCTTAACTAAAAAACTTCTTTATCAAGGTATTATTGTTCGGTAAAAGACCGCTGTTCAAACTCTCTATTTTTGAGTTTCCTTTTTTTTGCGCAAAATTTTCAAAAAAAAATAAAGCCCCACAACGCAAGGCTTTGTAAAAAAGTGGTCCCATACTTCGATAAACTCAGCACAGCGCACGGGCTCACTTTGACGGAGTTTATATTGAGCGAAGCCGAAATACTAAGTGTAAACTTCTCGCCAAATGTTTATTGCAAAAATGAACAATTTGGAAATAATAAAATTTCAGCCTAAAAAAGTGGTCCCACATGGGCTCGAACCATGGACCCCCTGATTATGAGTCAGGTGCTCTAACCAGCTGAGCTATGGGACCGTTTATGTTTTTCTCTTATCCATCCAAACTTAAGTAAAAACTACCGCCGCAGGATAAATAAGAGGATTGCAAATGTAAAACACTTTACAAATACAGCAAAACTATTTTTCGTTATTCTCAATTTCTTGGCAAAGCTCCACCAAAACTCCATTCACCGATTTTGGGTGAAGAAACACCACCAACTTGTTGTCCGCTCCCTTTTTTGGGGTTTCGTTCAAAAGGATAAATCCTTCATTTTTAAGTCGTTCCATTTCAGATTTAATGTCTTTTACTGCAAAAGCAATATGGTGAATGCCCTCACCACGTTTCTCAATAAACTTGGCAATGGGGCTATCGGGATTTGTGGCTTCCAAAAGTTCTATTTTGCTTTCGCCACAGCGGAAAAAGGAAGTTTCCACGCCTTCGCTCTCTACCTTTTCGCTTTTGTAGGGAGCGCTTCCCAAGAGGATTTCGTAAATTTTATTCGCTTCGGAAATGTTCTTTACCGCAATGCCGATGTGTTCAATCTTTTTCATAGAAAAATTCAAATTTCATCAAAAATACAAACTTAATTCCATTGAATTTCCACAAGCTTGGAGCTTCCTTAACATTCCGTAGCGTTAATTGTCCTATTTTTGCAGGATGGTAGAAAGTAACAGACAAAAGAAAATTGCGGGCGTTCTGCAAAACGACCTCGCAAACGTGCTTCAGAATATGCTTCGCGAAGCGGGGCAAATGGGCATTATTATTTCGGTGAGCAAAGTGGGCGTAACCACGGATCTTTCCATTGCAAAAGTGTATGTGAGCGTTTTTCCGGCAGATAAGGCCGAAGCAATCGTGGCGGAGATCAACAAAATAAAGCCAAACATAAAACACCAAATTGCGCAACTCACAAAGCATCAATTGCGCAAAATGCCCGATCTTTCTTTTTACAACGACGATTCCCTGGAATATATTGAAAGGATAGACAAAGCCGTAAAAGGTGAGGAAGACCCACTGAAAGACCCAAATTTACTTCCGAAAAGAAAAAAATCATAACTTGAATTTTTCGCTCTACATCGCCAAACGGTATCTGTTTTCAAAAAGCAGTAACAATGCCATCAATATTATTACGGGTATTGCGGCAGTTGGCGTGGTGGTGGGCGCAATGTCTTTGTTTATAGTGCTTTCGGGATTTTCGGGTTTGAAGGATTTCAGCCTTCAGTTTACTGATGAATTTGATAGCGACCTTAAAATACTTCCCAAAAGCGGAAAGACAATCGGTTTTTCCGAAGCTCAAAGAGACCAACTTAAAAACATTGAAGGGATTGAAACCTTTTCAGAAATAATTGAAGAGCGCGTTTTTCTTCACTACAGAGGAAAAAACCACATTGCCTACATAAAAGGCGTGGATTCACTTTACGGAAAAGTGACGCAGTTGGACAGTATTATGTATTTCGGCCAATGGTTGGTTCCCGACGAACATCAAGTGGTTGTTGGACTTTCCACCATTGCAAAACTGTCTATGGGCGTGAACGATTATTCAGATTTGCTGGAAATTTACGTGCCAAAACCGGGCACTGGACAGTTAAATGCGCTGGATCCTTCCGATGCTTTCAACAAAGAAAACGTAGTAGTTTCCGGCGTGTATCAAGTAAACGAGGATTTAGATGCAAAATATGTTTTTTCAGATTTGGAATTTGCCCGAAACCTATTATCGATGGACAGCACAAAAATCTCTTCCATTGAAATGAAGCTGTTACCAAACACTTCTGAAGAAAAGGTTCGCACTGAAATTGGAAAAATCTTTCCCGAAGGAATTCTTATAAAAAACAGAATTCAGCAAAACGATGCGCTCTACAAAATGCTTAATACCGAAAACATCGCAGTCTATTTAATCTTCACTTTGGTATTGATAATAGCCCTTTTCAACGTTATCGGTTCCATAATAATGATGGTTTTGGACAAGCGAAAAAACATAAAAACCCTTTTTAATATGGGTGCTTCGCTGAAAGAAATACGCCGAATCTTTTTCCTGCAGGGAACGCTGATGACCGTACTTGGCGGATTATTTGGAATTTTCTTGGGAATTTTAGCCGTGCTCGCCCAATTGAAATTTGAATTCGTGGCAATAACCAGCACACTGCCCTATCCCGTAAAATTGAAACTTATAAACGTTGTGATCGTTTTTGTAACGATTTGCGTTTTGGGGATTATTGCTTCTTGGATTGCGTCCAGTAGGGTGCGGCGAAAGTTGGTTGTTTAATCTGGGAAAGCAAAATACTTTTGGTTTATCTATACCAAATTTAAACGATTAAATATTCTGGTTTTGCTCCCAAACTTACCAAGGCATCGCAAATCTCTTCCGTAAATTTTTTTGGGCCGCACACATAAAAGCGAGCGTTAAAATCCTCAATGGTCTCGATAAGGAATTTGCGGTCAATTCTGCGTTCCCGAAAACCAATCACTCCTTCCTCGGTGAATACATTTCTGTAGGCCGGCCCCAACATCTTTGTCAATTCATCAAGTAAAATGATGTCATCTCTGGTTTGGTTTGAATACAAAAGCGCGACGTCCCGCAGATTTCCACTATGGAAGAGTGCCCTAAAGATTGCGATAAAAGGGGTGATGCCCGTACCACCGGCTATAAATACACCTGGCCCCTTAAACTGGATTGTGCCAAAAATATCATGAAGTAACAGCTCGGCACCCTCATTGAGTTTGCCCAATTGCGAAGTCACTCCCTTATGGTCATCGTATATTTTGATGATAAATTCCAGATGATCCCAATGTTGCAGCGAGGTGAAGGTAAACGGCCGTATCTGGCCCTCCCAGCCAGGAAGATTGATGGATATATGTGCAGATTGTCCAGGAGTGTATTTAAATTCTTTAGGCTTCTCTAACACAAAGCGCTTTACGTTATGGGTAATAAAATGGGTGTTGAGTATCTTGAGCCTTTGCATGGCGTTAATTTTTAGGTATAAAGGTAGAAAGGATTTTTTATATAAACCATTTATAAGGAAAGACACTTTTTACTCTATTATTCAGAAAATGAATAAATGGGGTGGAGAGAAATGTAACTTTATAACTGCAAAAAAACTTTCTTTTCGGAAAAGGTTTTTAGTATCCAACTAAGCGAACTCAAAATCCCCAAACATTTGTAAAACCTCATCAAAAGCCTCAAAAACAGAAGCAGAATCATCGCTAGTTACCATTTTCATGCGGTAATCCTTAAAGTTTGGAATTCCTTTAAAATAGTTGGTATAGTGGCGACGGGTTTCAAAAACGCCCAAAGTTTCGCCCTTCCAATCAATCGCCATTTGCAGGTGGCGTTTGGCGGCTTCCACGCGTTCTGCCATTGTTGGTGGCGGTAAGTGTTCTCCTGTTTTAAAATAGTGTTTCACTTCCTTAAAAAACCACGGATACCCAATGCTGGCACGACCTATCATTGCGCCATCCAAACCGTATTTATCCCGCATTTCCATCGCCTTTTCGGGAGTATCAACATCGCCATTCCCAAAGATGGGAATGTGCATTCGCGGATTGTTTTTTACTTCGGCAATGGGTTTCCAATCGGCATCACCTTTGTACATTTGGGCACGTGTTCGTCCGTGAATGGATAAAGCTTGGCAGCCCACATCCTGCAATCGTTCGGCAACCTCAACAATTTTTATGGAATCGTGATCCCAACCCAAACGGGTCTTTACAGTTACGGGTAGTTTGGTGTGCTTTACCATTGCTTCCGTTAGGCTTACCATTAAATCTATATCTTTCAAAATTCCCGCGCCAGCGCCTTTACTAACTACCTTTTTCACTGGGCACCCAAAGTTGATATCGATAATATCAGGGCCACTGGCTTCCACAATTTCAACACTGCGGAGCATAGATTCCAAAACGGCACCGAAAATCTGGATTCCTACGGGACGTTCCTTTTCGTAAATATCCAGTTTCATCACACTTTTGGCGGCATCGCGAATAAGCCCTTCGGAAGAAATAAACTCCGTAAAAACCACATCGGCGCCCTGTTCTTTGCAAAGTGCGCGGAACGGTGGGTCGCTAACGTCTTCCATTGGTGCAAGCAATAACGGAAAATCGGGCAGTTGTATGTTTCCTATTTTTGGCAATTCTTTTTTATTTGGAACTGCAAAAGTAGTGAATCTCATTAAAAGTAATGAGTATGAAAAAACCCCAAAGGTTTTGAAATCTTTGGGGTTTAAAATTAACAACGTCTATTTCTCCTCCAAACGGTCGCCTTCGTCAGTTTTTATCTGTTTGCTATTATCGCGAAGCCGTGCATTTCCGAAGTTATATTTAACGCCCAAACGAAACAGCCTATTTTCCATATCTACATAATAATAGTTGTCCTGATTGTAATAACGCGATGCCATAGCCATATCTTTCAGTGTGTCAAAAACATCATCAACACCCACTGTCAAACTTGCCCGTTTGTCCCAAAACAGTTTTTGGAAGGAAATATTGATATAGTTTTGATTTTTTAAAAACCGATTTCCTATTACTACTTTTGAAATATAAAGTCCCGAAAGATCTGCCGTAAAAGTGCGGTCTTTAGAAATCGCAAAATGGTTGGTTGCCGAAATATATTGCCCAAAATTGTCATTGGTATATTTTTCTGGGGCACTATGCGAAGCGTAAAATTCATTGGCCAAATAAAAGGAGGATGTTTGCAAATACAGCCACCACCAAGAATTAAGGGAATTTACATAGGTAACATCAAAAGCGTATTGGTAGCTTTTTATCATATTGGCATCCGTTCGTTCCAGCGTATTGTTGTCATTGTTCTGAAATGTTAATACGTCTAAACTGTTTTCAACATGTTGGTAATAAAGTTCAAAAAACAATTTGTTTTTGTGGCCCATTGTCAGTTTGATCTTGTCCTCAATTGCTGGCACCAAGTTTGGATTCCCGCTGTTAAAGTCGCGTTCCGTAATAAAATATTTGAAAGGGTTTAGACTTTGATAGCGAGGGCGTTCAATGCTCCTGCCGTAACTTAGCCCAATGCTGTTGTTGTCGTTTATGGTGTAATGAAACGACACTGAAGGAAAAATGTCAAAATACTGTTGGCGATTCACTTGCCCCAAAGAGCGGGAATCGGCGTCGATAACGGTGTATTCTCCTCGAAGCCCCGAAACGAAACTCCATTTGTCCCATTCCTTTGTGAAATTTATGTATTCGGCGTATATGTTTTCTTTGTAATTGAAATCATCGGAAAGTGTATTGTTAAAGGTATTAGCATTATTTTCGGTATCGAAAAAATCTAGCTTGCTCTGCGTGATTACATTGCTGAACTTAATTCCTGCTTCAAAAGTTCCGCCCCACAAACCTGTGGAAATATCGGTTTGGCCCGTAAAAATATTGCTGCCCTGATTGGATTCAGTGTAAAAACTGTTATTTCTTAAAAAATCTCCATTGGCCAGTGAATAATCAGAGCTAACGCTTTGATCTTGGGAGTTGTCGTAATAAATATAATTTGCTGAAGCAGAAAGCGTAGCCCCCTTATCGTTCAATTGCCTGTTGTAGTCCAACGCAAAATTTAAATTATTTTTTTTAAAATTGACAGAGCTTAGCGTTGTGATGGTTGAATCCACTTGACGTTGCGGATTGTAGATTAGGGATTCTCCGTTATTGCTGTAATCTACCCTCGGCGTAAGAGAAACGTTTGAGGTAAGGCTAAGTGTGTTTTTGTCGTTTAATGTTAAATCCAAAACTGCGTTCCCATTGTGGTTTTCATATTTTGTAGTGCGATTAAAATCTGTTTCCCAAATAGATTTTGTGGAAACCTCATCCGGTTGGAAGAACCTGATATAACTATTATCCTCTTTATAATCCTTCCTTTTTCCATAAGTATAACCTACGTAAAAATTCAGCCAATTATTTTTATAAAGATGAGAAGTCCCCACTTTGTATTTCGGATAAACGGCCTGTTCGTATGTAGCGTTTACAGAACCCTTATACCCGATGGAGATAGCTTTGGAAGTGATAATGTTAAGCACTGTGCCCGCATCGGCATCATATTTTGATGAAGGATTTGTAATGACCTCGATTGATTTTATATTGGCAGCATCCGTATTTTCCAAAAGCGAAACCACTTCGGAAGCTGATAAATAAACCCGTTTTCCATTGATGAAAATTACGGGGGCTGAAAATTTCACTTGAATGTTTTCGCCAATCACCACAACACCAGGAGTTTTCTTTAAAAGGTCCATCGTGCTCCCAACAGAAAACGAAGTGTTTTCAACGTTGAAAACCAGTTTGCCGGACGATTTTTGGATGGTCGGCAATTTTGCTGTTACTACCGTTTCATCAAGCATTTCGGGGTTTTCCCTTAAAACAATGTTTCCAAGATTTTTGTTTGATGAAAGCGCAACGGTCTGTGCCAAATTCTCATATCCAATATAACTGAAATTGAGGGTATAAGTTCCTGCTTCCAAACCTTTCAGCGCGAAAGAACCGTCGGCATCGCTCGTGGTTCCTTTAAATGCGGCATCGGCCTCAGCTTTATAAACTAAAACATTCACAAAGGACAATGGGGCGTTTTCTGCATCTGTTACCTTCCCAAAAACTGAAAGTTCCTGCGCCATCAATACGCTGTATTGTAAAAAGAAAAAAACCAAGAAAAGTCTTTTCATAACATAAGAAGATATCTGGGGCGACACCCGTTATTGTGATTTTTTCTGGGGAGAAAACGGAATATTACAGCTGAAATACAACTTTATAGCACAAATATGTTAAAAAAATATTATATAAAATCACACTTTCCCTGTTTATTTTAAGTGTTTCAATCATAAACCATATAATCGCTGTTTTAATCTATATTTGCAGCTAGCAGCACGTGAAGGAATTTTTATGAAGAACATCCGCAATTTTTGCATTATCGCCCATATTGACCACGGAAAAAGCACCTTGGCAGATCGTCTTTTGGAAGCTACCGGCACCGTGACCGACCGCGAGAAGCAAGACCAGCTTTTAGACAATATGGACTTAGAGCGCGAGCGCGGCATTACCATAAAAAGCCACGCCATCCAGATGGACTATGTTTACAAAGGCGAAAAATATATATTGAACCTGATTGACACTCCCGGCCACGTAGATTTTTCATATGAAGTTTCCCGTTCCATCGCAGCTTGCGAGGGCGCATTGCTAATCGTAGATGCTGCTCAGAGCATTCAGGCTCAGACTATTTCCAATCTTTATTTGGCTTTGGAAAACGATTTGGAAATAATTCCAGTTTTGAACAAAGTAGATCTTCCTTCAGCAAACGTAGAAGAAGTGACCGATGATATTGTGGATCTTTTAGGCTGTAAAGCTGAAGAAGTGATTCCCGCAAGTGCTAAAACCGGCCAGGGAATTGACGAAATATTGAGTGCTATTATTGAACGCATTCCTCCGCCAAAAGGCAATCCGGATGAATCTTTACAAGCGCTTATTTTTGATTCTGTTTACAATCCCTTCCGTGGGGTTGAAACGTATTTTAGGGTCCTCAATGGCGAAATCCGAAAAGGCCAACACATTAAGTTTATGGCTACCGGAAAGAGCTATTTCGCTGATGAAGTGGGCACGTTGAAATTAAAGCAACAGCCAAAAGATGTTGTAAAAACAGGCGATGTAGGTTACCTTATTACAGGAATAAAAGAAGCTAAAGAAGTGAAAGTGGGCGATACCATTACCGATTCCAAAAGTCCCACCGTCAATATGATTGAAGGGTTTGAAGACGTGAAACCAATGGTTTTTGCAGGAATTTACCCAGTTGACACCGAAGATTACGAAGAGCTGCGAAATTCAATGGAAAAATTGCAGTTAAACGACGCTTCTCTAGTTTTTACTCCAGAAAGTTCTATGGCACTTGGTTTTGGTTTCCGATGTGGATTTTTGGGGATGCTCCACTTAGAAATTATACAGGAAAGGCTGGAACGGGAGTTTGATATGACGGTGATTACTACCGTTCCCAACGTTTCCTATCACGCTTTTTCCAATAAAAACCCTGATACACCTATTTTGGTAAACAATCCTTCCGATTTGCCAGACCCTTCAAAACTCAACCGTGTTGAAGAGCCCTATATTAAAGCCACCATCATTACAAAATCTGACTACATTGGTTCCATTATGTCGCTTTGTATAGAAAAAAGAGGTGAAATTACAAACCAAACATACCTTACCACAGAGAGAGTAGAACTTACTTTTGATATGCCTTTGGCCGAAATTGTGTTCGACTTTTATGATAGGCTAAAAACCGTTTCAAAAGGGTATGCATCTTTTGATTATTCACCCATCGGGATGCGGATGTCGCACCTTGTGAAAGTGGATGTACTCTTGAACGGAAACATTGTGGATGCGCTTTCGGCATTGCTTCACCGTGATAATGCTTTTGATATTGGTAAAAGAATCTGCGAAAAACTGCGCCAGCTTATCCCGCGACAGCAATTTGATATTCCAATTCAAGCGGCAATCGGCGCAAAAATCATTGCTCGTGAAACTGTGAAAGCCTTAAGAAAAGACGTTACCGCAAAATGTTACGGCGGTGATATTTCGCGAAAGCGAAAACTTTTGGAAAAGCAGAAAAAAGGGAAGAAACGCATGCGCCAAGTGGGCAATGTGGAAATTCCGCAGGAAGCTTTTATGGCAGTACTTAAGTTGAATGATTAAGTCTTAAACTTAGTTCCCACAGCTCGCCCCTGCTGCTTCCAATCCGGTAATATAAACATCATAAAGCGTCCCAGTGTCTTGGCCGCCTACCGAAGCATTCCCATTGCGTTCCTTACAAACTTGAAAACTGGCCGTTTCGGGCGAAGAACAGGTTGTGCAACTGATACCCTCGTCTTTTTTACAGGAAATAATTGACAGGCTACAAGCTATTGCTATAAGGATTGAAATTTTCTTCATTAAAAAAGTTTTTATAAGAACGGTTTTGTTGGGAAATTATTTTTTGGCTTTTCCTTCATTTTCAGTTCGTGTTGCATTTACAACATCTTCAAAATCCATGGGTTTTCCAAGATAGACCAAACTGCTGCCTTTCTCTACTTCCAATTCCGTTGGCGCGGTAATGAGATCCAAAAACCCGTCCGGGCGTTTCAGAAATAGCGGAATAGCATTTTCATTTTCGCCAATAATGTTCAGCACACGTAAAAATTGATTGTGGTTTCCCACCGGAATTTCCTGTATTGATGGAAAATCCTGCGCAACTTCCGTGAAACGTGTATAATCGTGAGTGTATGAAAATAATTCTTTAGCAGAAAGGTTATGGCGATTGCGCATTTCTTCCGAAGTCATCAACCGAAAGGTTCCGTTTTCCCCAAAATATTTTCCAAAGCGATTTATTGCCTGCTTATTAATCTCGTCACTGCCAGTCATTGCTAGCAAATAGCCCACATCGTTCAGTTCTATATTATCAGTGAGGTCATCTGCATAAATGTTTGCGGTAAAGGCTTCCAGACCCAACTCTTTTGCCCGGTTTATATTTAATTGGTTGGAATCTATCAAGACCACATGGCGATTATTTTTATGTAAATAGGTGGCGATCAATCGAGACACTTTGGATGCTCCAACCATAATTATTCCTTCAGATTTCTTTAAAAAGACACCCATCCAACTTGCCATAACCCTAGCTGTTGTGGCGTTTATGATTACGGTTACTAAGACCACGGCAAAAACCAAGGGAGTAATATACTCTGCCCCAACAACGCCTTTTGAAACCAGTTGGGTACCAAAAAGTGAAGAAATACCTGCGGCAACAATTCCACGAGGCCCAACCCAACTGATAAAGAGTTTTTCATTTGTTTTAAGCGAAGAACCTGTGGTACTGGCAAAGACCGTCAAAGGCCGCAGCACGAAAATAACAATAGCCAACAGGATTGCGGTTTTCCAGTTATAAACCAGCAAAAGATCTTCCACGCTTATATTTGCGGCAAGCAGAATAAAAAGTATGGAAACCAGCAAAACACTTAGTGATTCCTTAAAATAAAGAAGCTCTTTAAGGCTTGGCAAATCGCTATTCCCAAGAAACATTCCCATTACTACTACAGCCAAAAGACCGGATTCGTGTGCGAACAGATCACTGATTACAAAAACCGCCATTACCATAGAAAGTGAAACTACGTTGGACAGATAATGCGGCACAAGTTTCTTTTTTATAGAAAAGTAAAGCGCATAACCTGCCGAAACTCCAAAAGCCATGCCTATTAAAACAATTTTTCCAAAATCCAACAATGCTTGTTTTGTGTATCCCGAATCGCCTTCAACGCTTATAAACTCATAAACAAGTACGGCCACAAGTGCGCCTATTGGGTCAATGAGAATTCCTTCCCACCGAAGAACGGCAGCAACATCCTTTTTAAGTGGAATATTTCTTAAAATAGGAGTGATTACCGTAGGTCCCGTTACAATTATTAAAGCTGAAAAAAGAAAGGAAATACGCCAGCTTAGCCCAAAAACATAATGGGCAGCAACCCCCGCACCAACAAAAGTGATGGCCGCACCAATGCTTATTAGTTTCCCGATAGCGGGACCAACTTTTGAAATTTCGCCGCGTTTTAAGGTGAGTCCGCCTTCAAAAAGAATTATCCCCACAGCCAATGAAACAAAATAGAAAAGATTTTGACCCGGGAAAAGACCTTTTTCGCCGTTCCAAATAGGTTGCAGCCACTGGTTTCCGTCTTCGGAGAGGAAGGTGGATATTGGGCCCACCAAAAGACCAATCAAAATTAAGGGTAAAATAGCAGGTATTTTAAATTTCCACGCAACCCATTGGGCCAAGATTCCTAAAATTATAATTCCTGCAAGTTCTACCATTCAATTGGGGGTTTCGGTAAATAAAAGGTTTTTCGCCACTGCGAAATATTAATGAATTGTTAAAAATAGTATAATTAATTTATACTTCAGTGCACGATGTGTAACGCTTTTGTTAATTTGCGGTTCATTTCTTCCGATTATGAATTTATTCCCTATTGAAGCTGGTAATTTTAAACTTGATGGCGGCGCTATGTTCGGCGTTGTGCCGAAAATGCTTTGGTCAAAAACCAACCCCTCCGATAACAATAATATGATTGATATTGCCGCACGTTGCCTTCTAATTGAAAATGGCAACCGGCTCACGCTGATTGACACGGGAATGGGGAACAAACAAAGTGAGAAATTCTTCGGCTATTACTATCGTTGGGGAGATTACAACCTCGATGATTCCCTAAAAAAACACGGTTTTCATCACGATGATATTACCGATGTTTTTATGACACACCTTCACTTTGACCATTGCGGCGGAAGCGTGCAGTGGAACAAAGACCGCACAGCTTACGAACCCGCTTTTAAAAACGCAATCTACTGGAGCAACAAAGACCATTGGCAATGGGCCACGGAGCCAAACCGCAGAGAACAAGCTTCCTTTTTAAAAGAAAATATTTTGCCGATGCAGGAAAGTGGGCAATTGAAATTTGTTGCCCAGCCCAATTCAGATTTTTCGCAAGCCAACGAGCTCGACTTCGGAATTCTATTTGTGAATGGACATACCGATAAACAAATGCTTCCACATATAAATTACAAAGGAAAAACCTTGGTTTTTGTGGCAGATTTGTTGCCCACCGCAGGCCATTTACCACTTCCGTTTGTGATGGGATACGACACGCGGCCATTGCTAACACTTCCCGAAAAGGAAAAATTCCTGAACAAAGCTGCAGAAAACAATTACTATCTTTTTCTGGAACACGATGCACACAACCAGATAATAACGGTCCAAAATACTGATAAAGGCGTTCGGTTAGACGAAACCTTATCGCTTAATGAATTTTTTAATTAATACTTTACTTCAAAAATGAAATGTCCATTCATACATTCCAAAACAAAAACGAAGATGAGTAATATGGGCATTCCATCTTCCAATAAAAACAAATTATATACAAATGAAACTTTTTAAGATCACTCTTTTCGCAGTTGCAATGGCAACTGTTTTGGCAAGTTGCGGCAGCGGTGCTGCAATTGTAGCCACTCCAATACAAAATATCGATGCCAATCCTTTAAAAATTGCACCTCTCGATGAAGCACAACTAAAACATTGGCCGGCCATGGACTTGGTGAAAGATACCGTTCCGGGAATGAGCGTGGACAAAGCTTACAGCGAAATAATTAAAAATCGGAAGGGCGAAACAGTTATCGTTGGTGTTATTGATAGCGGCGTTGATATTGACCACGAAGACCTTAAAAACGTTATTTGGACCAACCCGGGCGAAATTGCCGGCAATGGAATAGACGATGATAACAACGGTTTTATTGACGATATTCACGGGTGGAATTTCCTCGGAAATATTACGGGCGAAAACATGGAATTTGTCCGCATCATCAGAAAATTGAAGCCTAAATATGAAGGAAAAAGCGAATCCTCCGTAAGTGCCGCGGACAGAAACGAATTCGCTCTGTATCAAAAAGCGGAAGCGGAATACGAAAAGGAATCCTCGGAAACCATTGCGAACAAAACCCGTTATGAGCAGATTCTTTCACAATTGAAACCTACCAATGAAGCTATCGTAAAAAAACTTGGCAAGGAAGATTATACAAAAGAGGATTTGGCGGCAATAAAAAATCCTTCTTCCCAAGAACAACAAGAAATAGCCATGTTGAGCCAAATGTTGAATTATGCCGATTCGGTTCCGGAAGTCATTGAAGAACTCGAACGCGGGGTTACTTATTTCCAGGGAAGGCTCGACAACAACTTTAATATGACAAAAGATTTCCGTGGCGTTTTGGGCGATAATCCTGAAGACATTACAGACAACCATTACGGCGACAACAATGTAGCGGGCCCAGACCCAACAAGGGAAAACGTAAAACACGGAACCCATGTTTCCGGGATAATCGCGGCTCAACGAAACAATGGAATCGGTATGGACGGCGTTGCAAACAACGTTAAGATTTTGGTAGTCCGCGCCGTGCCAGATGGCGATGAGTATGATAAAGACATCGCATTGGGCATTCGTTATGCCGTAGATAATGGCGCAAAAGTGCTGAACACCAGCTTCGGAAAATATTACTCTCCGCACGCAGATTGGGTTTATGATGCCATAAAATACGCAGCCTCAAAAGATGTCTTGATCGTGAATGCTGCTGGAAACGATGGTTTAGATTTAGACACGGTAAATATTTATCCAAATGACCAAGTTGACAATGGTTCTGAAATAGCAGATACATTTTTGACCGTTGGGGCGCTCAATTATGAAAACGGAAGTGAATTGGTTGCAAACTTTTCAAACTACGGAAAAACGAATGTGGACGTTTTTGCGCCGGGTGTGAAAATTTGGTCAACTACCCCTTTGAGCACTTATGAATTCTTACAGGGAACATCAATGGCAGCACCCGAAGTTGCAGGAGTTGCTGCAATGATCCGGTCCTATTATCCAAAACTTTCAGCCAAACAGGTAAAACAAATTATTATGGACAGCGGACTTACAACAAACACTAAAGTTGTTCTAGCTGGCGATCCTTCCAATACTGATTCTTTTGCAAATATTTCAAAATCGGGGAAAATGGTAAACTTGTTCAATGCCCTGATTATGGCCGATAAAATGTCTCGATAATGAAGTATATTTTCAACGGGTTAATTTTAACGGCAATATTTTCCTGCTTGCCAGTAGGCATGATTTCGGCTTTTGCACAAAATAATAACAGCTATTGGCAACAGGAGGTCGATTATAAAATGAACGTTCAAATGGACGTGAAAACCTTTCAATATAAAGGAACGCAGGAGTTGAAATACACAAACAATTCTCCCGACACTTTAAACAAAGTTTTCTATCATCTTTATTTCAATGCCTTTCAACCGGGTAGTGAGATGGACGTTCGCTCGCAAACTATCGAAGACCCAGACAGCCGTGTTATGGATAGGATTTCAAAATTATCTCCTTCAGAAATTGGTTACATTAAACCAACGCTTTTCACTCAGGATGGTGCTGCCGCAAAATATATCATCAAAGGAACGGTGATGGAAGTATTGTTAAACAAACCAATACTTCCGGGAGAAAGCACGGTTTTTAATATGAACTGGGATGCGCAAGTTCCATTGCAAATCCGTCGTTCGGGAAGGAATAATGCCGACGGTGTAGCATTAACGATGACCCAATGGTACCCAAAACTGGCAGAGTATGATTTTGAGGGCTGGCACGCCGATCCATATATTGCCCGCGAATTTTACGGTGTTTGGGGAGATTTTGATGTTACAATAACCATTGATGAGGCTTATACAATTGGCGGAACAGGTTATCTTCAAAACCCTGCCTCTGTTGGCCACGGCTATACCGTGCCCGGACAAAAACCAATACACCCCGTAAACGGAAAATACACTTGGCACTTTTTAGCACCCGATGTACACGATTTTGCGTGGGCTGCCGATGCCAATTACGTCCACGATACCTATCCCGGACCCAATGGGGTTACGCTTCATTTCTTTTATAAAGATGATCCCAAAATTGCCGAAACCTGGAAAAACCTTCAGCCAAAAACTGCTGAACTGATGGCGTTTTACAACGAAACTGTGGGACAATATCCTTATGAGCAATACTCCGTAATTCAAGGAGGCGACGGCGGAATGGAATATGCCATGTGCACGATGATAACAGGCGATCGGAATTTTGGAAGTTTGGTAGGCGTAACCGCCCATGAACTTGCACATTCGTGGTTCCAGTTTGTATTGGCAACCAACGAAAGCAAGCACGAATGGATGGACGAAGGTTTTACTTCCTATATTTCAAGTGAAGCAATGAATTATGTGATGAAGGAGAATAAACCAAATCCGCACGTCGGTTCTTACCGTGGCTATCTTCTTATGGCAAATAGTGGTAAGGAACAGCCCCAAATCACGCACGCCGATCGTTATGCAACCAACAGAGGTTATAATGTAAATGCTTACAGTAAAGGCGCAGTATTTTTAGCGCAATTGGGATACGTTGTAGGTCCAGAAAATCTTTCAAAAATATTGAAACGATATTTTTCAGATTTCAAATTCAAACACCCAACTCCGAACGATTTTATCCGCACCGCGGAAAAAGCTTCTGGTTTTGAACTGGATTGGTATTTAACCGATTGGACACAGACCACAAACACCATCGATTACGGTATAAAAGCTGTTGAAGCCGAAGCCGTGCCTGCCGGCAGACAGGGAAAAACCACAAAAATAACTTTGGAACGGATCGGTTTAATGCCAATGCCAATAGATCTTTATGTTACTTATGAAGACGGTTCACAAGAATTATTCTACATTCCGTTGCAAATGATGTGGGGTGAAAAACCAAATCCGTTTGCCGAGTTGAAACGCACCGTTTTGGAAGATTGGGCGTGGGCGAATCCAACTTATACTTTTGAAATAAAAAACGGCAAAAAAGTAAAAAACATGATGATTGATGCCACAAGGCGAATGGCGGATGTAAATCCTGATAATAATATTTGGGAGGCAAAATAAAGTGTCCCAAAATACTGTTTTAGACCTCACAGGTTTTTGAAACCTGTGAGGTCTTTCTTTTTATATATTTACATTGTGAACAATAAATTCCCTAAAACTGAAAAACTGAAAAGTTCCAAAACAATTGAAAATTTGTTTATGGAAGGGAAAACGTATTCCAAATTTCCTATAAAAATTTTCTTTCTTCCGAAAGATGCTATGGAAAATAATCTTGCAGCCTTCGCCGTTCCGAAACGGAATTTTAAATTGGCTGTGAACCGGAATCGAGTAAAACGCCAGCTTCGCGAAGCCTATCGGCTTAACAAACACCTGCTTGAAGAAATTCACGGCAAGAAATTTGTGATGCTCTTTCTTTTTTTGGGAAAAGTTAAACCGCAGTACGCCGAGCTGGAAAATGCGATGGCAAAACTGCTTAAAAAATTACGAGATGAAAATAGTTAGCGCCTTACTTTTTGTGTTTGTTTTGGGATGTTCCAACGGAAGTTCCAATAAAGATTATACAGCAGATTCTTCAATGGCGGGAATAGCAGTTTCCGAAGAAGCTTTAAAAATAGAACAGTTTTCATCACCACAATTGCAAGAGGAGCAAAAAATCATCAAAACTGCCCGTTTGGCTTTTGAAACAAAAGATGTGGAAGCCACACATAAAAAAATACTTCAGCTTGCATCGCAGTACAAAGGTTTAGTGCAGAGCGACAACAGCGGAAAAGACTACAACCGTATTTTTAAAAACTTGACGATCAGAATTCCAACGGAAAGCTTTCAACGGTTTATAGATGGCATTTCCGAAGGGGTTGATTATTTTGACCAAAAAGATATTTCGCGCCAAGATGTTTCCGAAGAATTTGTAGATCTGGAAGCACGCCTAAAAGCAAAGCGCACACTGGAAGACCGCTATCTTGAATTGCTGAAAAAAGCAAACAACGTAAAAGAAATGATAGAAATTGAACGCGAACTTTCCAACATTCGTGAGGAAATCGAGGCAAAACAGGGCCGTTTGCAATACCTGCAAAGTCAAGTTTCAATGAGTACCGTGAACGTTGAATTCTACAAAACCACTGCAGAAACGGGCATTACACAATCCTACGGACAAAAAATGAAGAACGCATTTCAAGGCGGGTGGAACGGGATTTCGGTGTTTTTCTTAGGTGTTTTATACCTTTGGCCTTTGTTTCTCGTTGCGGTTATTGTAATTTTCGTTCTGCGAATATTTCTGAAGAGAAGAAAGAAACATTGAAAAAGTTATTAAGTTATTGGGTTACTAAGTTGTTTAGACACAACCCGCTAATAACTCAATAACTAGTAACTCATTAATAACTTAAATAAAAATGAAAAAGAGAATCCTAATTCCCATCATCGCCGTCGGCATATTTTTTACAACTGTAAGTTTTAAAAGTGATTTCTTCGAAATTGCGAAACAGATTGAAATCTTCACTACACTTTTCAAGGAATTGAATATGAATTATGTGGACGAAGTAACGCCCGCAACGCTCATGGACAAAGCCATAAAAGGAATGTTGGAGGATTTGGACCCTTACACAGTTTATTGGAACGAACAGCAAGTTGAGGACGCCAAAATCAACAATTCCGGAATTTATACAGGGATTGGAGCCTCGGCCCAAAGCAAAAAGGACAAAATAATTATTGTTGAGCCCTATAAAGATTATCCCGCCGACAAAGCTGGCTTAAAAGCTGGCGACGAAATCATAAAAATTGGAGATGTTACTATCGCCGATTTGGAAGACGATGCAGGTGAATTATTGAAGGGTGCGCCAGGTTCAAAAGTGGAAGTAACATATAAAAGACAGGGAAAAACCGCAACCACAACCATCACCCGCGATGCTGTGGAAATTAAAGCAGTTCCCTTTTATAAATTGATAAACAACGACATTGGTTATATTGTTCTTTCACAATTCAACAGTAAAACCACTTTTGAAACCAAAGCAGCTTTGGTAGATTTGAAATCGCAGGGTGCAACCAAAATCATTTTAGATTTACGCGGAAACCCCGGCGGACTCTTAAACGAAGCAATAAATGTTGTAAACCTTTTTGTGGATAAAGGCGAAGTGATTACAACCACAAAATCTGTAATAGAAAAGTACAACCAAGTTTATAAAACCAAAAACGAACCTGTGGATACTGAAATTCCATTGGTAGTTTTGGTAAACGGACGGAGTGCTTCTGCCAGCGAAATTGTTTCCGGCGGCTTGCAGGATTTGGACCGCGCCGTGATTGTGGGCGCGCGCAGTTTCGGGAAAGGACTGGTACAGCGGCCCAAAAAACTGACTTATGGCACGCAGCTGAAAGTAACCATTTCGCGCTATTACACGCCAAGTGGCCGTTGCATCCAAGCTTTAGATTACTGGCACCGCGACGAAAACGGCGACCCCGTTCGGAAAGATGCCAAAGAATACAACGCTTTCAAAACCAAAGGTGGCAGAACAGTTTACGATGGCGGCGGAATCCTACCGGATGTGCAACTGGAATCTGCGGTTTTCAGCCCAATTACAACGGCTTTGCTAAAAGACAACGCTATTTTTGACTACGCCACAAAGTATTATTACAGCCACCAAATAAGTGATTATACAAAATTTAGTTTTACTGAAAACGATTTTCAGGAGTTTCTAAACTTCCTGAAAACCAACAACTTTGAGTACAAAACCGAAACCGAAAAGAAATTTGCCGAAGGTTTAAAAATCTCTGAAGATGATGATATAAACAAAGACATTTCTGCCAGTTACAACCAACTAATGACGGCAATAGCCAAAGCCAAAGACAAAGCCATCGTTGACAAAAAAGTGGAAATAGAATCGTTGTTGACCGATGAAATTTTAAAACGATATTTCTATCGTGAGGGGTTATACAATTATCAAATAGAACACAATCCAGAGATTTTGGAGGCGATTGCTGTGCTTAATGATGCTGGGCGGTATAGGAAGATTTTGAAGTAAGAAATAGAGAAATGAATAAATTTATTCTGCTTATCGGACTTTTTGTATTTTCAAATATTTTTTCACAAGAAATACCAAGTTATAAGGATATTACATCTGAATTAATCAATCCTGAAAACTCTTTGAACATTGAGTTTAGCCTTTATAATTCAGATTTTTTTATAATCATCGAAAACGACATTAAGATGTCAAGATATCTTGATGTTGATCTTTGTGCAGTATTAAAATCCAATTTTGAAACGAATAAAACTATTCAGGAAATAATACTTAAATATGAATTACTAAAAGTTATTTATGTGCTTAAGGAAGAGCAGTTAGTTAGAATAGATTCAAAAGAAGAAATCAAATCTCCTTTATATTGGATTACTATAAAATACAAAGTCGAGAAACATTCGAGATTAGTTCTCTTACCTGTTTTTGAAAAAAACACTTCCGAACAAATTCTTAATGACTTCAGTAAGCTTTTTCCAAATCAAAACTGTTTTTCAATCTTACAGAGTAAATTATAAATAATGCAACCTTCCCTAACCTTCTTCAAAACAATCCCCGTTTGAATAAAAGAATGATTCAAACTTCATTTTCTTCATCTAATTAACGTATCAAGACCTGCTGGAGGGGTTCCGAACCTATAAATATACGTTGCAGGACGTATCCAGATACGTTGGTGGACGTATAAATATACGTCCCTTGACGCCTCTACCACATCTCCCCACGTATAATTATACGTGGGGAGACGTATATGGAGGGGTTCGGAACGTATACGAAGAGGTTTGGGACGTATATGTAAGGGTTTGAAACGCAGCAAGAAAAAAACAAAAACAAAACTTGAAAAAGTTACTTTCCGTCCTTAACAAAACCTTAACCGCCTGTCCTTCAATATTATTGTACCTTAGCGATTATGATAAAAACAGACAGAGACGAAAACAAGGAGATTCTCATGGAATCTGTGGCCTATTTAGAGAAGAGGGGTTTTGAACACATCCAGGCCGATGTGGAAGGTTATGAAACTCCAAAATCCTATCATAAAAAAGATAGTGATGTGGTGATTACTCCAGACATAGTAGCAGACCGCGCTGGAATAAAACATTATTTTGAAATCAGTTTAAAATCCGAAAAACCGAGACAGCTAAAATCAAAATGGCAGTTTTTGGACACATTGACGCGGATGCGAAACCAGCGTTTCAAAATCATTACCCGTCGCGGGCATTATAAATTTACTGATGAAATGCTGAAAGATCTTCATTTGGAAAAGAATCTCATTAAGCTCTGATCATTGCAATGTGGGGAATGCCGTCTTCCAAGTAGCGGTCGCCAATGGTTTTAAAACCGTGGCTTTCGTAGAAAATTACTAAATAAGTCTGAGCCGATATCTTTATGCTATCGGCTTTATATTTGGTTTTAATCGCCTTTATGGAGGCTTTGGTAATTTCGTGTCCGTAACCAAGTTTTCGGTAGTTTTCGCGTACCAAAACCCTTCCAATGGCCGCTTCATCAAAATAATCGCCCGCTTGAAAACAGCGTGCATAGGCAACCAATTTTCCATCTTCCCTACCCAAAATATGTAGCGCCCGTTGGTCTTTGCCATCAATATCCTGATAGACGCAATCCTGTTCCACCACAAACACTTCGCTTCGCAATTGCAACAAATCATAAAGCTCTTTCGTGCTCAATTCATCAAAACTCTTTACTTCAATTTCCATAGTTATTTCTTAAAAAATCAATCTTGCACAATAATATCTTTCGGGTCGTCCTTTTGATGTTCGGGCTGAATGGTTACGTGGTTTATTCCAAAGTCGAGATAAAGCAATTCTTCAACTTTTGTAAGTACTGTATCAAATTGTAAAAGCGTTACGTCTTCGTGAAAATCAATATGCGCTTCCAAATGCGTTTCCTCTTCATTGAGTTGCCAAATATGCATATGATGCACGTTTTTAATCTCAGGTATTTTGCAAAGTGCATCACTGATTACTACCAAATTTAAGTCGTCTGGAGTAAAAAGCATCAAAACCTTGAAAGAGCTTTTCAATAAATTATAACCCATAACGATTAAATATAGCGCGATAAGCAACGTTAGCAGGCTATCCACCCAATACCATTCAAAATATTTCATCAAGAGACCTCCGATCAAAACGGCCACAGAAGCGGTCATATCAGAAAACAAATGAAGATAGGCAGACCGCATGTTCATATTGCTTTTTGATTCTTTAAAAAGAAGCAGTACACTGAAACCATTTACGAAAATCCCTAAAATTGCAAGCCAAATAACCAGTCCGCTTTCAATGGGGTGTGGACTGAATAAACGAAGAATCGCTTCATAAATAAGGTAAATAGCAACCACAATTAAAGTGGCGGAATTCACAAAAGCAGCTATTATTTCAGCGCGTTTATACCCGAAGGTCTTGGTAACGGAAGCATCCTTTTTTGAATATCTATCGGCAATATAACTGACTGCCAAAGAAAGTACATCACTGAAATTGTGAAGTGCATCCGAAAGCAAGGAAAGACTGCCGGAAATCAATCCACCGATTACTTGTGCAACGGTAATAACAATATTTAAAAGAACGGAAAGTAAAAGCTTCCTTCCTTTCAAATTAGAATGTGAATGGGTGTGGGAATGTACTTGGTTGTGCGACATTGGATGCGTTTATGAGCAGGCTATTTTTTCCACCCTGTTTTGGTGGCGGCCACCTTCAAATTCGGTTTTAAGAAAAGCTTTTACCATTTCAACAGCTTGTGGTTTGCTGGTGAAACGTGCGGGAATACTCAAAATATTAGCGTCGTTGTGTTGGCGGGCAAGTTCGGTGATTTCCTTAGTCCAGCAGAGTGCGGAACGTACTTTTTGGTGTTTGTTGGCGGTCATATTCGCACCGTTTCCGCTACCGCAGATTATAATTCCAATATCTACTTTTCCGCTTTCCACATCATTAGCGACAGGATGCACAAAATCTGGATAATCTACACTTGCTTCAGAGTTAGTTCCGTGGTTAAAAACCGTGTGGCCGTCATTTTCAAGAAAAGATATTATTTCAAATTTATACTCTGTGCCTGCGTGGTCGTTGCCGATGGAGATTTTCATAATCTATTTTTTTTCAAAGATAAAACATCGTCCTTTTATTTAAGGAGAATTGGATAATTAATAATCCTAACGTTTTCCTTTAATATGTATTGATAATCAATTGATTACTATTTCTTAACGTGCTATTGAAAATTTGGTTAACAACCTTGTTGATATTTGTTAGCAGAAACAGTACAACTAAAATTGCAGATGTAAAGATTATTTACAATAGGTTTTAAAATTGTAGAACACCAAAAATTTAAGTCATTTTTTACGTGTTACTTATTATCACAATTTCATCCCTTTCAAACAAAAATTTCGAAAATAGTTGTCAGTTCTAAGTTGTTAAAAGAGGTTATTCACAGTTGTTAACTACACTATCTATTTCGTTATTTCAAAGGGTTTTAAATCTTAAAGTTGTGTTAATAACCTATTTTTAAAAGGTGATAAATTGATTTCAAAACAAAACATCAAAAAGTTATTGTACCTATTAACACCCTATAATCATCACCATTTTTTAATTTAATAATTTTAAAAAAAGAAATGATGTATAAATATGTGTTGATAACTCTAAAAAAGGGATTTAGGATGAAATGACTTAAGACGTAGGACAAAATATTTATTAATAGTCTTATGTCTTACGTCCAAAAAATCTTACATCATTTTTTTAAACTATTTTCAAATTTGAAGGATGATCCAGGTTTTTAATTATTTCCTCCGCCTGCGCAATGTCGTCCTCGTGCACTTGAAGCCTAATGCCGCCAATAGCGTTGGAATAGAAAGGAAAAACACTGATCATAGTTTCATTCATAAAAACGTAGCGAATTTCCTCTTGGTCAAACAACAGTTGAAGCACTGCGTATTCCGCAGGATATTGAAAGATGGCTATGGTTTTAAAATGCTTCATTGTTTTGGTTCGGGAAATTTAATAATTGTAGATAATTCTATTTTATAATTAGACTTATCTTTTAAAATTAAATTGAAGTTATTGGGTTACTAAATTATAAATATGTAACCCTCAAATAACTAATTACTTAATAAGACAATTACCTATACCAAGGTACTAAATCTTTCCTAATGTAAACACGTCATTCTTTGAGAAGTAGTACTTTTACGCCAATTACAAAATAACTATGCCAAAAAATAAAAGAAAAAATAAAACCAATAAAATTGAAAATCTTTCCCAAACTATACTGAACATTCTTCGGAAAGATCATTCCCAAGCTTTCAACTACAAACGGATTGCCGCTAAACTACAATTGGACGATCCCAGCAGCCGTAACCAAATAGTAAAAAAACTAAAAGACCTACAAGGCAAAGGTACCATTCAGGAAATTGAACGCGGCAAATATATACTTACCCCTTCACAAAATTATTACACCGGAAGAGTTGACATTGCTGGCCGAGGCCAGGGTTACATTATTGTTGAGGATTTAGAAGATGATATTTATGTGAAGAACCAAAATTTAAACAAAGCTTTAAATGGCGATATTGTTGAAGTTTACGTTTTCAAGCGCAAAAAAGGAGGAAAGACCGAAGGTGAAGTAACTAAAATTATAGAAAGAAAACGTACCGAATTTGTCGGCACCATTCAAGTGCAGGAAAACTTTGCATTTGTTGACGTTTCCGATTATAAAATGTACACTGATATTTTTGTTCCGAAGAATAAAATAAACGGTGCGAAAAACGGCGAAAAAGTGTTGGTAGCAATGGAAGAATGGCCTGAAAAAGCCGATTCTCCTTTCGGAAGCGTTATTAAAGTTCTTGGAATGCCGGGCGAACACAATACCGAAATCCATTCTATTTTAGCACAATACGGGCTGCCTTATGAATTTACAAAAGAGGTTGAGGATTTTGCAAATAAAATAGACACTTCAATAAAAGCTTCGGAAATAAAAAAACGCCGCGATATGCGCGATGCTTTGACGTTTACGATAGATCCAAAAGACGCAAAGGATTTTGACGATGCCCTTTCCTTTGAAAAACTGGAGAATGGAAACTACGAAATAGGAATCCACATTGCAGATGTATCACATTACGTAACTCCCGGAAACGAACTGGATGATGAAGCCTACGAACGTGCAACTTCAGTTTATTTGGTAGATAGAGTGGTGCCAATGCTTCCGGAAATCCTTTCAAACAACGCTTGTTCCCTTCGTCCAAATGAGGAAAAATATACTTTTTCGGCAGTATTCGAAATAAACCCAAAAGCAGAAGTTGTAAAACAATGGTTCGGAAGAACAGTAACTTACAGCGATGCTCGTTTTGCTTATGAAGAAGCACAGCACATTATTGAAAATCCTTCGGAAGAAATTTATATAATTCCTTCAAATATTTCAATAAATGATTCGGAATACACAGTTAAGCCAGAAATAGCTAAAGCTATATTAGAGATGGACCGCTTAGCAAAAATATTACGCACAAAACGTATGCGTGCCGGCGCCATTTCTTTTGATAAGGTGGAAGTAAAATTCATCTTAGATGAACAAAGCAACCCTGAAGGAGTCTATTTCAAAGAAAGCAAAGACGCCAACAAACTGATTGAGGAATTTATGCTTTTAGCAAACAGAAGCGTGGCTGAATTCATAGGGAAACAACAACCAAAAAAGACATTTGTATATCGCGTTCACGACGAACCGGACGACGAAAAAATTGCAGCACTTGAAAATATCATCAAACGTTTTGGTTATAAATTGGACACCAAAGACCGCCATTCCACTGCAACTTCAATGAATAAACTTTTAAAGGATGTTCATGGTAAAAAAGAACAAAATTTAATAGATACACTTGCCATCCGAAGTATGAGCAAGGCAATGTACACAACGCATAATATTGGTCATTACGGCTTGGCGTTTGATTATTACACACATTTCACCTCGCCCATCCGCCGTTATCCAGATGTGATGGTGCATCGTTTGCTGCAGCATTATTTAGACAACGGAAAATCTGCCAAAGAAGAAGAATACGAAGAAAAATGTGGGCACAGTAGCGATATGGAAAACCTTGCGACCAACGCCGAGCGCGATAGCATAAAATATATGCAGGTTAAGTATATGCAGGACCACCAAGACCAAGAATTTTTGGGCGTGATTTCCGGCGTTACCGAATGGGGAGTTTACGTAGAAATTATATCGAATAAATGCGAAGGCATGGTCCGTTTGCAGGATATGCAGGATGATCGTTATGAATTTGACAGAGATGAATATGCAGTAATCGGTCAACGCACCAAAAAAGTTTACCAACTTGGTGATGAGGTTTATGTGAAAGTCAAGAATGCAGATTTAGTAAAGAAACATTTGGATTTCACAATGTTGGGACATCAAAATGATTATAAAAACTAAAAATTGATACAGATGAAAAAACTTATTTTAATAGGTGTACTTTGTATCTCAGCCATTTCGTTTTCACAGGAAACAACAGAGGTTGGAGATTTTACCGAACTTAAAGTTTACGATCTTATAACCGTAAAATTGGTCCCTTCCGATGAAAACAAAGTGGTTGTGGAAGGAAAAAATACAGAATTTGTAAAAACCATAAACGACACCGGTGTTTTAAAAATACGAATGGAACTGGAAGAGCGTTTTGACGGCAGTGCCACCACCGTTACTGCCTATTTTAAAAATATTTCAATTATTGACGCTAATGAAGGGTCCTATATTTATTCCGAAACCGAAATAAAGGCACCTTCCATGGAACTAAAAACGCAGGAAGGAGGAAAAGTTAAAATTGAAGTTGCTACCGAAAATTTAGATGTCAGATCTGTTTCGGGTGGTGTTGTTGAAGCAAAGGGAACTGCTACAAAACAAAACATTAATATCAATTCCGGAGGTACGTACGAGGGTAAAGACCTCATTACATCCCAAACGTTTGTTAACGTAACCGCCGGAGGTTCTGCAGTTGTGTTTGCTAAAGACAAAGTGGAAGCTAAAGTTACCGCAGGTGGCATTATTAAGGTTTACGGAAACCCAAAAGATGTAAAGAAAAAAAGATTGGCAGGCGGAAATATTGAAATAATGGAAGGTAAAAATTAATATTTTACCGTAATTGGGCAAAAGTAATTTGTATTTTTAACCTACTATGTTTGACGGTTTAGGCTACGCAGTATTTTATGGATTCCTATTGGCATTTGCGGTTGGTCCAGTGTTTTTCACATTGATTGAAACAGCAATAACCAAAGGTATAAAAGCCGCGATATTTTTTGATCTTGGGGCACTCTTCGCAGATATAATTTTCATATTAATAGCATTTTTCAGCACAAACAGAATCCTAGAAAAAGTAAAACACGACCCCGGACTTCTCATCTTTGGAGGCGCGATTCTTATAGCCTACGGAATTATTTCTTATATCCGCACCAACAAATCTATCTTTAAAATTGTAAGGGAACATTACGCCGTAAAAGTGAAGAAAAATCTCGGCGGTTTATTTTTGAAAGGTTTTCTGTTGAATTTTGTAAACTTCGGTGTTTTGGCTGGCTGGATAGGCACATTGATTATGGCAAATGCTCTCACCACCAAAGAAAACGGAGTTTTACTTTTTATAGCCACGGTGTTGGCCGCTTTCTTCCTCACAGACCTGTTAAAAATGCTTTTAGCCAAAAGGTTGAAAAACAAAATGACCCCCCGCTTCATTTTTAAAACAAAAAAGTGGGTAAGTATCTTAATTTTAGGATTTGGAGTTTTACTCCTCATCCAAGGCATATTTCCAAAAGGAGTGGAGGCAGGACTTGAAAAAATTCCATCACAACAACATTCTTTGGAAAAGCCCATTCCACCAGTAAAAGAACCCCAATAAAAAAAACCCAACAAAAAGTTGAGGTTTCAGAGGCATCGAGCGCCCCGAGGCTTCGGGGGAACCGCTGCTTTTTCCCTTAAAATAAAAAAACCTCCAACTTTACGTTAAAGGTTTCAGAGGCATCGAGCGCCCCGAGGCTTCGGGGGAACCGCTGCT
>JAENXC010000033.1 GCA_016649715.1 Flavobacteriaceae bacterium
CAATGTGGTGAACCTTGTGAACAGGACCAACATTTCCCTTGAGAAAATGTTGATCTATGACATAAACGGAAAACTTGTGAACCAGGTTGACCTGCGCACTATGCAGGGCGAGAAAGCAGTGGATGTTTCATCCCTTGCCTCTGGCGTTTATGTGGTACAGATCATTGGTGAAAACGCAAGCACCGTGAAACGCTTGATTAAAGAGTAATCACCAAATAACCAACCAAAAAAAGGAAACCCCTTCAGCTTTTGCTGAGGGGGTTTTTGATTTTTGGGAAGATTCAAAACACTTGTTTGCTATTTATGTATCTTTACATTTCATTTCAAAAAATTCTTCATAAATGAAAAAAGCAATTCCCTTTTTAGCGCTTGCCCTACTTGTTGTGGCTTGCAACAATTCCAAAGAAAAAGAAAAAACAAACCAAAGCGAACAACAGATGGACAATACTGAAAACCCACTGCTTTCCGAAAGTACATTGCCATATGGTGCGCCGGATTTTTCAAAAATAAAAGATGAACACTTTCAGCCAGCAATGATGGAAGGAATCGCGCAGCAGCAGAAAGCTGTTGAAACAATTGCCAATAATGAGGAAGTCCCAACTTTTGACAATACCGTTCTTGCCCTTGAAAAAAGCGGGGAACTGTTGCACAGATCTTCCCAAATATTTTATGCCCTTGCCGGCGCGAACACTAATGAAACCCTGCAAGCAGTGGAAGAAGAAATGGCACCGAAACTTGCAGCCCAGAACGATATGATTTATTTGAACGAGAAATTGTTCCAACGTTTCAAAACATTATACAACAACAAAGAATCATTAAATCTCGATCCAGAATCCTTAAAATTATTGGAGGAATATTACGAAGACTTCAAAATAGCGGGTGCAAACCTTTCCGCAGAAGACAAGGAAAAACTTAAGGAATACAATGAAAGGATTGCGACCCTTACCACTAAATTCGGCAAAACACTTTTGGACGCAAACAATGCCGGAGCGGTAACGTTTACCAACAAAGAGGAATTGGCAGGCGTTGATGAAGATTTCCTAAAATCAAAAGAAAGCACGGACGGCAAAGGTTGGACCATTCCACTGCAAAACACAACCCAGCAACCTTTGTTGCAATCAATGGAAAATAGAGCGAGCAGGGAAAAACTGTTCAATGCTTCTTGGCATAGAGCGGACCAAGGTGCCAACGATACAAGAGAAATTATTAAAGAATTGGTGGAAGTGCGTGCCCAAAAAGCGAAACTTTTAGGTTTTAAAAATTATGCTGAATGGAGTCTTCAAAAAACAATGGCCAAAACGCCAGAAAACGTAAACAAATTTTTCGGCAAACTTATTCCTGCAGCTACTGCAAAAGCGCAAACAGAATCGGATGAAATACAAAAAATGATAAAAGCCAAAGGACAGGATTTTACCTTGGAGCCTTGGGATTGGGATTATTATGCCGAAATGGTCCGCAAACAAAAATACGATTTGGACGAAAACCAAATAAAACCTTATTTTGAGTTGAACAACGTTTTGGAAAAAGGCGTGTTTTATGCAGCCAATAAACTTTACGGCATAACTTATAAAGAAAGAACCGACATTCCCACTTATCAGGAAGACGTAAAGGTTTATGAACTTTTTGAAGAAAACGGGGACCAATTAGGACTTTTTTATACAGATTATTTCGCACGCCCCAGCAAAAGCGGTGGTGCTTGGATGGACAATTTTGTTACCCAATCTAAACTTTACGACAAAAAACCAGTTATATATAATGTGTGTAATTTCCCAAAACCCTCTGGGAATGAACCTGCACTTTTAACGTATGATGAAGTAACAACAATGTTCCATGAATTTGGGCATGCACTTCACGGTTTCTTCGCGAGCCAAAAATATCCATCACTTTCGGGGACTTCTGTGGCGCGTGATTTTGTTGAGTTCCCTTCGCAGTTCAATGAAAATTGGGCATTGTATCCAGATGTGTTGAAAAACTATGCGCTTCATTATAAAACTGGGAAACAGATTCCGCAGGAATTGATTGACAAAATAAAGAACTCCGGAACTTTCAACCAAGGGTATAGCTTAACAGAAAACTTGGCCGCTTCCAATTTGGATATGCAGTGGCATACCATTTCAGCCGATAAAAAGATAGAAGATGTCAATGCTTTTGAAAAAGAAGCCCTGAATAAAACCAAACTCGATGTGGTGCACGCTGTACCGCCAAGATACCGCTCCACCTATTTCTCACATATTTTTGCGGGAGGATATGCTGCGGGGTACTATTCCTATTCTTGGACTGAAATGCTGGATCACGATGCCTACAATTGGTTTGAGACCCACGGAGGATTGACCCGTGAAAACGGGCAGCGTTTCCGTGATATGGTACTTTCAAGAGGAAACACTCTTAACCTTGAAAAAATGTACAAAGACTGGCGCGGTAGCGACCCCAAAATAGAGCCTATGTTAAAGGCCAGAGGGTTGAAATAAGGCATAAAAAAAGCCACGAATTCACGAATAATTAAACACTAATATTCGTGAATTCGTGGCTTTATCTTTTTATTTTTTCTTCTTAGACTTCCCCTTTTCTTTTTTGGGATGCACAAGCTTCAATTCATTAATCAAATTTTTGGCGCCAGCATATTTATCGATTATAAAAAGCACGTAACGTACATCAACCATAATATTGCGGGATAACGCAGGGTCGTAATAATAATCGCTCATGGTGCCTTCCCAAACGCGGTCAAAGTTTAGGCCTATTAGGTTTCCTTCAGCATCAATGGCAGGACTTCCTGAATTTCCACCCGTGGTGTGGTTGGTGCCGATGAAGTTAATGGCCATTTTACCGTTTTCGCCATAAGGCCCATAATCCTTGGTTCTATAAAGGTCGATTAGTTTTTGCGGTACGTCAAATTCATAATCGCCTGGGACGTATTTTTGCATAACGCCTTCCAAATGGGTGACGGGTTCGAAATAAATGGCATCTGCTGGGGAATAGCCAGCCACTTTTCCGTAGGTAACGCGCAGGGTGCTGTTGGCATTAGGGAAGATGCGCGCGTCTTTTGGGCTTAATTCAAGCAATGCTTTCATATAATCGCGTTCCAAGCCGGAGATATTCAATTCCAATTGTTCGTATTTAGGTGCTACTTTCTCAAAATAAGCATCCGCCATTTCCTTTACAATTTGGAAACCGGGGTCGTTATCCAACTTCGCAATAACTGTTTCGGCATCGCCTTCCAATAAATTCTTCAGCGAAACATAATCTACAAAAGCGGAGTTTTTATATACGTTTTCAGTTAATTGTTGCGCATTCATTGTTTTAAACGAAGCAGGCAAAAACTGTTGTGGCACCCCTTCGGCGTAAAGCGCAATCAAGGCTTCAAAAACTTCTTTATCAACTTGCTTGCTATAATTTTTGTACTCGCCTTCCAGTCGGTCCACCATATTATTTCTTCTATCATTAAAAGATTGTGCACCGCGATTTTCATAAACTTGTTTCAGTTGGTAAGCTTGGTATGCAGTACGCAGTAGTTCCACATTTCGTATAACGGTTTCCAAAAAATATTCCCGGGCAAGGGCGTAGGGTTCAATTTCTTTGTAATAGGTTTCAAACTGTGGCAAAAGCTGGCCGTATTCCTGTTGCTTTCCTTTTTTGTTTATTTGGGAAGTAAGTTGGGACTCTTGTTGTTTTTTAATACCTACCGCATTACTTTTTGTTAAACCCAGCGTTTCTCCCTGCCACTTTTTCCAGTAGTTTGCAATACGGGCATATTTGGAAGCATATTGGATTTTTATCTGCGGATCGGCACGCATATATTTGTCCTGAATGGCCAAAGCGGCATCGCGAATAGCAATGCGGGCTGGATTGATAGTATTTATAACTTGTTCTATTGCAACGGAAGGAAGATATTCGTCAGTCGTTCCGGGATAGCCGAACACCAGGGTAAAATCATTTTCAGCTACGCCATCCAAGGAAATGGGTAGAAAGTGCTTTGGAGTGTAGGGCACGTTGTCTTCGGAATATTCCGCAGGTCGGTTGTTTTTGTCTGCGTAAATTCTGAAAAGGGAAAAATCACCAGTGTGGCGGGGCCAAATCCAGTTATCGGTATCACTCCCAAACTTTCCGATGGAAGAAGGCGGTGCGCCAACTAAACGTATGTCTTTAAAGGTTTCCACCACAAAAAGCATATATTGGTTGCCTTCATAAAAAGTGCGCACGCGGTTTTCCTGCCACGCTTCTTTGGGTGAGGTCTGCACAATATTTGCAATATTTTCCTCTATCTTCTTTTGTTTATCGGCTTCGGGCATTGCTTCGGAAACACCGCTCATCACTTGGGTTGTTACGTCTTCAATTTTAACGATAAAGGTAGCCGTAACACCTGGGTTGGGCAATTCATCTTTTAAGTTCATCGCCCAAAAACCGTTCTGCAAATAGTCGTGTTCCAAAGTGGAATGACTTTGAATCTGCGAATAACCACAGTGATGATTGGTTAGCAAAAGCCCTTGGTTGCTTATTACTTCGGAAGTACAGCCGCCGTTAAAGTGCGGTACGGCATCCTTTAAACTGGCTTTGTTCACGTCATAAATATCCTTGGCGGTCATTTTCATGCCGAGATTGGTCATTTCGGTTTCGTTCATTCCTTCCAAAAGTGAAGGAATCCACATTCCACCTTGCTGGGCAAAGAGGGGAAGTGATAAAAAGATAAAGAGTAGGCGTAGTAATTTCATTATTTGCTTGCTTTAATTATTGATGTTCCTTAGCCTTGGCAAAGGGCTGCGCGTAAAGATACTAATAGCTTTGAAATGCGAAAAATAAAAAGGTGTTTAGCGACAGGTGGCTCGCCAACCATAGCTCAACACTCACAACTTTTTAATACTTTTGTAAACGCAGGTTTTCCTCCTATTCCAATAATGGATACAGAGGAACAAGTAATTATTCGTTATGGGAAAGAAACACATAGCTGTTGCAATGGGCGGCTATTCCAGTGAGTTTGAAATTTCGCTGAACAGCGGCGGAGTGGTTTGTGATGCCCTCGATAAAAATAAATATGAAGTGTATCCTGTCCATATTTTGGAAGAAGGCTGGAACTTTGTCGCCAAAAACGGCACAAAACACCCTGTGAACAAAGCTAATTTCAGCTTTGACAATGGTACGGAAACCATAAAACCGGATGCTGTTTTCAACACTATTCACGGAACGCCGGGCGAAGACGGCTATCTTCAGGCCTATTGGAAATTATTGGGAATTCCGCATACAAGTACTGATTATTACCAAGCTGCACTGAGCTTCAACAAACGGGATTGCCTTTCCGTTTTGAAAAATTTTGGGGTGCGCTGTGCCAATTCCTATTATGTAAATGAAGGTACCGAAATCGATTTGGAAGAAATTGTAAAGAAAACCGGTTTGCCATGTTTCGTAAAACCCAACCGAGCGGGTTCCAGTTTTGGCGTTAGTAAAGTGCATAATTTGGAAGATTTGATGCCCGCCATTGAAAAGGCGTTTACGGAAGATTCTGAAATAATCATCGAAACCGCTTTGGTGGGTACCGAAGTTTCCGTGGGCGTTTATAACAAGGGCACTGAAATTATTGCGCTTTCTGCTACGGAAATTGTCTCAGAAAACGAATTCTTCGATTATGAAGCAAAATATCTAGGGAAATCACAGGAAATTACGCCTGCAAGAATTTCGGCTGAAGAAACCGAAAAGGTTCAAAAAGAAGCCGTACGTATATACAAATTACTCAATATGAAAGGAATAACCCGAAGTGATTTTATCATTGAAAACGGAAAACCTTACTTTCTTGAAATAAACACCAATCCGGGACTGTCCACGGAAAGCATCGTCCCAAAACAAGCGCGCGAAGCAGGAATGACACTGACGGAGTTTTTTGATATATTGGTACAAAATGTGTTGCGGGGTGTTGAGTGACGGAAGTTCATAAACCTGAGCTTGAATAATTTTGTTAAAACAAATTGCAATCCTAAATTTTATTTAGCATCCAAAAACTAATAAGCCGGATTATTGCTCGAAAATTCGGGAACAATCTCCTTTAATTTTTTGACAATTTCCTTGGCGGTTCCAGTTCCCGACAGGACTATAATTTTATTGATTTTATCAGTAATTTGGTCAAAATCTGCAACGGCCACTTTGGAAACCATTATTTTAGGATGATTGGTTGGCATTGCAGTACTGGTATCGCTCAAAAGTTCTTCGTTCAGTTTTTCGCCGGGACGGAGCCCAGTAATTTCAATGGGAATATCTACATAAGGTTTTAGGCCTGAAAGCCGGATCATTCGCTCCGCTAATTCAATGATTTTGATCGGTTCACCCATATCGAAAACAAATATCTCCCCGCCTTCTCCCATAATTGCGGCTTGAAGGACTAACTGGCATGCTTCGCCGAGGGTCATAAAATATCTGGAAACATCTTTGTGGGTAACCGTCACTGGACCTCCCGCTGCAATCTGTTTTCTGAAATAAGGAACAATGGAACCATTGGAGCCCAGCACATTTCCAAAGCGTGTGGTTATAAAACGTGTTCCTGTTTTTTTATGGTTTTGTAGGGATTGCACATACATTTCCGCAGCTCGTTTTGAAGCTCCCATAACGCTAGTGGGGTTCATGGCTTTATCTGTGGAAATCATTACAAACTTTTCAACCTTGTGTTTTACGGAAAGGTTTGCCAAATTGATGGTTCCGCCAATATTTACAGAAACCGCTTCGTGAGAGTTTTTTTCAATTAATGGAACATGTTTGTAAGCTGCGGCATGGAACACAACGTCAAACGTATGTTCAGAAAACAACATTTCCATGCGTTCCAGATTTCTGATGTCGGCCAGCACAACGTCACAAGCTATGGTATCGTGGGTTTGGGCCATAAACAGTTCCATGTTGTGAAGCGCAGATTCTGCATTGTCCACTATCACAATCTTTTTGGGATTGAAAGCCGCCAATTGTCTTACAATTCCATTTCCTATGGAACCTGCACCGCCAGTGACCAATATGGTTTTGCCTTCCACATCTCTCCTTATATTCCCAGTAGGTGTAGCAATTGCGGGGCGCCCCAGTAAATTCTCTATTTCCATTGGGTTATTGAGTTGGGGCATGTTTCCTTTTTGGTATTGATTTTCCATAAATTGAGGGGAAAACTTTTGGGATTGTAAATATAATTCAACTTTGGGTAAAGTGCTTCAAAACATCTTCTATCCTGCTTTTTGCCGCATCGTCCAAATTTGAACCGGATGGTAAACACAGCCCGATTTCAAATAGTTTTTCGGAAACTGTCTCACCATAATAGGGTGCATTTTTAAAAACGGGCTGTAAATGCAATGGTTTCCACAAGGGTCTACATTCAATGTTATTTTGGGCCATTTCAACCCTTATTTCTTCCGAAGAAAAACCTGCAACTTTAGCATCCACAAGAATACAGGAAAGCCAATGGTTTGAAAAATAATCGGCATTGGGTTCAGCAAATACAGTGATTCCTTCTTTCTTATGGAAGATTTCGGTGTAAAATTGATTCATTTTTCTTCTCAATTCTACGTATTTATCGAGTACTTCCATTTGTCCACGACCAATTCCCGCAGAAATATTGCTCAATGCGTAATTGTACCCAATTTCCGAATGTTGATAATGTGGCGCAACATCACGAGCTTGTGCAGCCAAAAATTCAGCTTTCTCTTTATGTTTCAAATTTCGAGAAACTAAAGCACCACCGCCGGAGGTTGTAATTATTTTGTTTCCGTTAAAGGAAAGGACAGAAAAAGCTCCAAAGGTGCCACATTTTTGATTTTTATAGCGGCTTCCCAAAGCTTCGGCGCTGTCTTCAATAATTGGTATTTCGTATTTTTCTGATATCTTTTTTATTTCTTCAACCTTAAAAGGCATTCCGTAAAGATGCACGGCAATGATGGCCTTTGGTTTTTTCCCTTTTGAAATTCGATGCTTGATCGCTTCTTCCAAATGGTTTGGGCAGATGTTCCAAGTTTCCGGCTCGCTATCCACAAATATTGGCGTTGCGCCTAGATAAGCAATTGGGTTTGCAGAGGCTGCAAAGGTCATGCTTTGGCAAATTACTTCGTCATCTTTTTTTACACCCAATAGTATTAAGGCCAAATGAAGCACCGCAGTGCCAGAACTCAATGCAGCCACGTGGTTTCCGTTGCCGAGATAGGTTTCTAAAGCTGCTTCAAAACCAATTACGTTAGGGCCCATTGGGGCTATCCAATTAGTTTCAAAAGCCTCATTCACATAGATTTGCTCTTTGCAGGAAAGATGTGGAGAAGAAAGGTATATTTTTTTATCCTTCATTTTCAATTGCCTTTAAACCTTGTTAATGACGCATCCTCCGTCCTATCTATAGCTTCTTTTTTTATGACTTTCACTACCGTTTTATAAAGAATTTTAAGGTCCAAAGTGAACGATTGGTTGTTTACGTACCAAACGTCAAATTCAAATTTCTGTTGCCAGCTGATGACGTTGCGGCCATTAACTTGCGCCCAGCCCGTAATTCCTGGCTTCACATTATGTCGCTGTTTCTGTATTTCATTATAAAGCGGAAGGTATTCAGGCAACAAGGGTCTTGGACCCACAAAGCTCATATTTCCTATTAATACATTTAGTAATTGCGGCAGATCATCCAGCGAGCTGGAACGGATAAATTTTCCAATAGTGGTAAGCCTTTCAGCATCTGGCAACAATTCTCCCGTGGCATCTGTTTTATTGTTCATTGTTTTAAACTTAATAATGGTAAACAATCGTCCATTTTTCCCAGGTCTATTTTGAAGAAAAAAAGGATGGCCACCAGTGGAAAATGCAAGGATAACCGCCACTAAAATGATTATCGGACCCACAATAGGCGCTAAGAGCAAGGCCCCAATAAAATCAAAAAATGGTTTTATTGTGTTTCTGTACATAATGGATTTTCCTTATTTTTCAAAATTACAGAAAGTTCTTTTACATCTTCCCCAACCACTTACTTCCGCTTTGCTCAGTGCATCGTTTCGAAGAGGAGCAAAAAAATTATACAATCATCCCCGCTGCAACCGTTTCGTGCGTGGCATCGTCAATCAAAACAAAACTTCCCGTAATCCTGTTGTCACGGTATTCGTCAACCATCAACGGTCGTGTGGTGCGGATGCTGATACGGGCAATGTCGTTCATGTTTAATTCTTTGTCTTCCTCTTCCCGCGAATAGGTGTTGATGTCTATTTTATAAACCACATCAGTTATCATCGCTTTTTGCTGGTTGGAAGTGTGCACAATGGTATATTTTGCCCGTGGCCGCGCCGGTGCATTGTTGAACCAGCAGAGCATGGCATCAAATTCCTGAAGGGCTTTGGGCTGGTTGTTTTCCTTCACAATCATATCGCCACGGCTGATGTCTATATCGTCTTCCAAAGTAATGGCAACGGACATTGGCGCAAAAACCTCTTCCAGTGGGCCGTCCATGGTATCAATACTTTTTATTTTTGAAGTGAAACCAGACGGCAAAATAACCACAGCATCGCCAGGCCTGAAAATGCCGCTTGCCACACGGCCCGCATAGCCCCTGTAATCTATAAACCCTTCGCTTTGCGGACGCAAAACGGTCTGCACGGGGAAACGGGCATCTATTTTATTGAGGTCGCTGCTGATGTGCATGGTTTCCAAAGTATGCAGCAAAGGCGCGCCTTGGTACCAATCCATATTTTTGGAACGGTTCACCACGTTGTCGCCATCCAAAGCACTAATGGGAAGAAACTGAATATCCTTAACATATAATTTTGAAGAAAAACCTTCAAATTGATGAATGATATTTTCATAGATTTCTTCGGAATAATCTACCAAATCCATTTTGTTGATACACACAATTATATGTGGAATCTGCAACAGTGAAGCGATAAATGCGTGGCGCTTGGTCTGCTCTATCACGCCATGGCGGGCGTCTATCAAAATCAACGCTGCGTTGGCAGTTGAGGCCCCTGTAACCATATTGCGGGTATATTGAATGTGCCCAGGTGTATCTGCAATGATAAATTTTCGCTTTGGAGTGGTGAAATACCTATACGCCACATCAATGGTTATCCCTTGCTCCCGCTCATCGCGAAGCCCATCGGTAAACAAAGCAAGGTCCACGCCTTGATGCCCTTTTTTTCGGCTGGTATTTTCCACCGCTTCCAGTTGGTCCTCAAAAATTGCTTTGCTGTCATATAACAATCGTCCTATTAATGTGCTTTTACCGTCGTCCACACTTCCGGCGGTGGTAAAACGAAGTAGTTGGTTTTTATCTATTTCCATATCATAACGCGGATTTGATTGTTCATATATTTTTGTATTTTGTGTTTACGAATCTTTTCCAAATTAGGTTTTTCCGCTTGCCCCAACCCTAAAGGGAGGCGGAAAAAATCATGATACGTCGTTTATATAATCCTTAATTTTCACTTCTTTTCTAAAATATGAAATGAAGATTTCTTTAATTTCTCTTTAGGGTCAGGGCAAAAAATTAAAGAAATCTTCATTCTAATTTATTCTCAAACGCCGATTTTAATTAACAAAAACTTTTTCCGCTTGCCCCAACCCTAAAGGGAGGCGGAAAAAATCATGATACGTCGTTTATATAATCCTTAATTTTATTTAAAACTGAGTCAATATCAGTTATCACTTCATTATTGGTAAATCTTAGAATTTTCATGCCTTGAAAATTTAAGTCTTTCCTTCTTTCTTCATCTTTAATAATTTGATTCTTTTCATTATGATATTCCCCATCAATTTCAATAATTAAGCTTAGTTGATGACAATAAAAATCAGCTACATAAATACTTATAGGATGCTGACGTCTGAATTTATATCCTAACAACTGATTTGCCCGCAATTTTTCCGATAATAAAATTTCGGACTTAGTCATTTCATTTCTCAACTTGTTTGCCTTACTGAAAACAGTAGGCGAAGCTCCTCTCCACATCGAATTATCAGATATTTTTTTCATTATCTACTTTTTCAAAATTCCTTTTTAGAGTTGGTTTTTTTTGAATAAAAACTCCCTTTAGGGTTGGGGCAATTTTTATTCAAAAAAATCAAAAGTAACCTAGTCTTTTCCTATCCTCCATTGCCGTTTCACTGCGTTTATCGTCGCTGCGGTTGCCGCGCTCGGTCTGTTTCATTGCGGCAACTTCAGCCACTATTTTTTCCAAAGTGTCTGCTTCTGATTCTATTCCACCAGTAATGGTAATATCTCCCAAGGTTCTAAAGCGAATCTTTTTAGTTTGAATTTTTTCGTTTTCTTCCAATTTCAAATGTTCGGAAACGGGAATCCAGGAATTGCTGCGCCAAACCACTTCGCGTTGGTGCGCCAAATAGAGTGAAGGGATTTTGATGTCTTCCCGCTTTATGTAATTCCATACGTCCATTTCGGTCCAATTGCTAATTGGAAAAGCGCGGAAATGTTCACCATCAAAATGATTTCCGTTTAATAAGTTCCAAAGTTCGGGGCGTTGGTTTTTCGGGTCCCATTGCCCAAAATCATCGCGGTGCGAAAAGAAGCGCTCCTTGGCGCGGGCTTTTTCCTCATCGCGGCGCCCACCACCTATAGCGCAATCTATTTTGTTGCTTTCTATGGCGTCCAGCAAGGTTGTAATTTGAAGTGCATTTCGGGTGGCATTCTTACCTTTTTCTTCCGAAACCCTGCCCGTGTCAATAGATTTCTGCACAGAGCCCACAATTAATCGCAGATCCAATTCCTTAATTAAAGCATCCCTAAATTGAATGGTTTCGGGAAAATTGTGACCCGTATCTATATGAAGCAGCGGAAAAGGAATTTTTGAAGGGTAAAATGCTTTCTTCGCCAAATGCGTAACAAGGATTGAATCCTTTCCGCCAGAAAATAAAATCACAGGATTTTGAAACTGCGCCCATACTTCACGGAGTATGTAAATGGCTTCGGATTCCAGTTCGTCGAGGTAGTTTAGATAGTATTTACTCATTATTTTTTTGTCTATTTGGAATTCGGTAATTGCTAATTCATGATTCGTTAAATCTTTTCTCTTTATTCTTTTCTCTTTATTCTTTTCTCTATTTCATCCAAAATTAAGGAAACCGCTTCTTCCACCGAAAACATAGTTGTATCAATCTCAACATCGGGAGCCATTGGTGCTTCATATGGTGCATTGACGCCCGTGAAATTTTGTATTTCGCCAGCTCTCGCTTTGGCGTACAAACCTTTTACATCTCGCCGCTCACATTCTGCAATTGGAGTATTCACAAAAACTTCCACGAGATTTTGATACCCAACTATACGCTTTACGTTTTCGCGATCTTCGCGATAAGGGGAAACAAAAGAAGCCAAAACTACCAAACCTGCATCAATCATCAAATTTGAAACCTCAGCAATTCGGCGGATGTTTTCCGTTCGGTCTTCCTGGGAAAAGGAAAGATTGTTGTTCAATCCTTTGCGCACGTTGTCGCCATCCAACAAATAGGTGTGGATATTTTTCGCAAAAAGTGCTTTTTCCAATGCATTGGCAATAGTAGATTTTCCCGAACCGGAAAGCCCAGTGAACCAGACCAGCAACGGTTTATGTTTTTTTAGTTCGCTGCGTTGTTGCTGCGAAACGCTGAAATTATGCGGAATTACGTTCTCTTCCATAAAAATTTAGTTTCTGTTCGGCAAGCCATAATCTGAGCGGCTCCAAACCCGTTCGTGAAGATAATATAAAATGGTTTTTGTCAAAAGTTCCAATAGCCCAATCTTGAAACCTGTTAACGGATTTCCAGTAATGATCCAAGAAAGAAGCATAGTGTCCAATGTTCCAACTCCACGCCACGAAAAGGTTTTTAAAATATGTAGTTTTCGGCTTTCGCGCAAGTCCCCGCTTTTTGAAAGATTTACCCTAAACCAAACTCTTTCGTGAAAATAGTAGAGTACCATTTTTGTAAGCACTTCTGACAAACCGATTTTAAGTCCTATCCAAGGATTGCCCGTGATGGCCCACGAAAGTAAAATAGTATCCAATGTGCCAACACAACGCCAAGTGATGGTTTTGGCCAAGTGTCTTTTTCGAGATTGATTTTTCATTGGGCTTTTACCACAAAATAATTGTTCAGCAAGTTGGGTTTGTTGTAGCGCATTGGTTTTTTGGTGGTTTGGTCAATAACGGAAACGCCAACTGCCCTGCATATTGCATGGCCGGCGGCAGTGTCCCACTCCATCGTAGGAGCATAGCGCGGATAAATATGCGCAAGCCCTTCGGCCACCAAACAGAATTTTAGGGAACTGCCTTTGGAAACAATTTCAACTTCGTTTTTTCCTCCTTCGGCGGACAGGCGGTTTTCTATTTCGGAAATAAAATTTTTGGTGTCTTCGTTTAAATGCGAACGACTGCCCACTATTTTTACTGTAGAAGTGATTTTGGCTGGCCCAATATTTTCGGCGTTTTTAAGGATTTCTTCCACCGAGATTTCTTCCGTCCGCGTGCCGCTCGAAGCTTTAGCGGAGGCGCAAGAAACTGTTATCTTTTTTGAAGTTTTTCCATCTTCCGAAGCCGTGCCTGCCGGCAGGCAGGTAAAATAGAGTTCTTTTGAAACGGGAACGTAAATCACACCCAAAATAGGATCGCCTTCTTCAATGAGGGCAATGTTTACGGTGAATTCGCCATTTCGTTTTATAAATTCCTTAGTGCCGTCCAACGGATCCACAATCCAACAGCGACTCCAATTTTTTCTTACGGAATAATCAATCTGGCGGCTTTCTTCGCTAATAATGGGGATTCCAGTGGTTTTTAAATATCCCATTATCACTTCATTTGCGTTTTTATCGGCTTGGGTCAATGGGGAATTATCGCCTTTAATTTCTACATCGAAATTAGTCCCGTAAACTTTTAGGATTTCCATTCCGGCTTCCAAAGCAGCTTTTATAGCCACTGCTAAAAGATTTTGCATAGATAGAGGTTAAGTTTCTGCGGGAAAGATACAATAAATACGAGAGAAGCTTCTGTGGATTGCACGTGGATTTTGAACTAAAAATACTATGAACAATCGTTAAATAAAGGCTAAACCCCCCTTTATAATTGCCGTTCAGCAAGGCTTTGGTTATCTTTGGGGAAACCTTTAAAAATCTATGTTATGGGCTATTTGAACCTTGATAAAAAGAAAACAACAGCAACTGCAAAAGAACTAAATGTACTACTTGCAGATTATCATTTATACTACCAAAAACTTCGGAATTTTCACTGGAATGTGGTTGGTCATAACTTTTTTGAGCTTCATATAAAGTTTGAGGAACTGTATGAGGATGCTAAACTGAAAGTGGACGAAATTGCGGAACGTATTTTAACGTTGCGCTTTCAACCAACCAGTAATTTTAGCGATTATTTGAAAATGAGCAACATCAAAGAATCTGCTGAAGATACCAAGGATGTTGAAATGGTAAAAATCTTGCTGGACGACCACGGAAAACTGCTGAAACAAATGCGCAAGGTTGTTGAAAATGCAGATGCCGCTGGCGATGAGGGAACCATTGATATGATTGGCGGATTTATTGGCCACATTGAAAAAATAAGCTGGATGCTGGATGCTTGGATGATGAAGGCTGGTGATAATCATCCAGAGGCTTAGATAGTTTTGGGTTATGAGTTATGAGTTATGAGTTATGAGTTATGAGTTATGAG
>JAENXC010000064.1 GCA_016649715.1 Flavobacteriaceae bacterium
ACAAATCCAATCAGCACTTCTTCCAGTTTTGGATAGGCTTCAATTAATTGTAAAACTTTGGTTTTAGGTGTTATAATCAAAATTTCTTTTACTTCCATTTTTTAATTATTTATATGATAAAATACGTTGTTCGCCTTCCAAAGCGCGATAAGTGGTTAAATCTTGCGAAACTTCCAGTGTACCTAAATATTCTCCCTCGTTGTTTCGTAATGCAAAATATTCAATGTGAACCATTTTTCCGCCCATATTTATCCAGAAGGGTGCGCGGGTTTGGCGGCCATTTTTAAAATCGTCCAGAATTTTATCTACAATGTGCGCACTGGCTGGCGGGTGACAATGTCTAACATCACGGTTTAATATGGTACGGTTCCGTTGAAAGATGCGCTCGCTGCTTTGCGAGAAATATTTCACTTTGTCGTTGCGATCAACAAAAGTCATGTCAACGGGCAAGGTATTTAAAATGGCCAGCAACTCTTCTGCTGAAAAACCACCCGTTGGCAACTGAATATTTCCGCCTTCTTTTTGCAAGGTGTTGATATTTTCAGGTTCAATTCCTTTGGGTTTCCACTCCCTTTGCGGGTCGTATAAACAATAACCAATTTCCAGGCTTTGTTTTTGAATTTCATACCAGTCGCCATCGGCTAATGTATCCATCATCATCGGAAAAAGAATTTCCTCTTCTTTGATGGTCATTTCGTAAACGCCTTTTAGAGCAGGCAATAACACGATTTCGGACGAAGCCTCTAAATCTTCTTTTGATAAATCTTCAATTTGAAGAATTTCAATACTGCCTTTTATTTGGTCCCGTATTTCGTCGTGTTTACCCCACATTACTTTTGGTGGACCGGTAACTCCTATTTTTTCAAGGTATGGGAAAAACAGATATTCTTTGCGTTGATAGTGTTTATCAACATCCATGAGTTGGTTGAATTCACCTCTGATTTTCAAAACTTCCCGTTTGTAATCTTCGCCACTTCTGTATTTTATTGCCAAAAGCGCTTCGGTGGTATTGTCCGACAAAAGTTTTAATGCTTTATTTTCTTCCAACATCGTGTCAACAGGGTGTCCATCCGGAATGGATTTTGAGGCCGATAAATCCACCGTACCTTGCAACACTGCCGAGTGGGCATCGCAAAGTTTCAGTACTTCTTCTTCGGGCAAACCTTCTTCAATAAGTTCCTGCTCTACTTCTATTACCTCGCCATATGGTATATTACTTAAACTCACCAGCAGCTCTTGTCGTACTTCTTCTTGCGAGCCGCCTTCATGGAGTTTCAAAATCAACTCTTTTAATTTTGTTTTTCTGTATTTCGAATTGTCAATGTGTTCGCTCATTGTTATCCTTTTTATTTTGCATGATTTTTTACGTGAGTTTTAACATGTAGTTGCAATAATTGTTTGTAAAAAAAACGAAGTACCACCTCAAAAAGGCGGTACAATCGTTTTTAAAACCAAAAACCTATCCCTCTAAAATACCTTATTTTATTATTTTTTTGGCTCAGTGCTCCAGCCGAATTTCAACCCAAAAATAAACCAGGCGAGTGCCACTGTTCCAAAAGCGAAAATGGTGTCACCAATTACTCTGAGCCATTTAAAGGTTACCAAATACGGTTGTTGCATAAATTCTGCTGAACGCGCCCACCACAAACCTTCCTGAACACTGGCAACTGTTTGGGCCAAACCTACGGGTAAAACGCTGATTAAAACCATGGCGGCCAAACCAA
>JAENXC010000037.1 GCA_016649715.1 Flavobacteriaceae bacterium
GACCTGCCTGCCGGCAGGCAGGTCTTAAGTCTATTTTAGGTTTCTGAACGAATAAGCATATTTATAAATGTCTAACCCCTTAAAAATAAAAAAGATGAAAAAGATAAAAAAAGTTTTAAAAGTAATTTTAGCAATTGTAATTATTGCTTTTATTGCAATTCAATTTACAAGGCCCGCAAAAAATGCAGGTGAAGAAATTGCGGCAAACCAAATTACAGCGAAGTATCAAGTCCCTCAAGAGGTGCAGCAGCTCCTGAATGTTTCCTGTTACGATTGCCATAGTAATACAACCCATTATCCTTGGTATTCCAATATTCAACCGGTAGCCTGGATGCTTGATGATCACATTGTAGAAGGGAAGGATGAATTGAATTTTTCTACTTTTATGGATTATCCTGTCTGGAGGCAATATAAAAAATTTAAAGAAATAGGGAAGGAAGTAAAAGATGGCGATATGCCAATATCTTCATACACTTTACTGCATCGAGATGCGGTATTGAGCGCCGATCAAAAAGTATTGATACAAGACTGGGTGGCAAATTCAATGAAGGAAATGGAAGCGCAATATCCTGCAAATAGTTTGGCGAAACCTAAATAGGGTTTCAGGTTTCCCTCCTACGGCGGGCAAGCAGGTCTCAGGTTTCAGGTTTCAGGTTTCAGGTTGCAGGTTTGTCCTACGGCGGGCAAGCAGGTTGCAGGTTAAAATATATTATTTAGAGGCAGTTGCAGGTCAAAATGGATAATGAATATTGAACATTGAATATTGAATATTGAATATTGAACATTGAATATTGAATATTGAATATTTTTAAATAATATGATGGGCTTGAGTGGGATGCTCGAGTTCGTGTAAACAGGAGCGCGACTTTAAATCATTTTTCCTATTAATTTAAAGCCGATTTGCCCAAATCTTAGTATAATTAAATATTATAAATATTGTCCCATGAGAATTTTAATCGTAGAAGATGAACCCGGTATATACAACTTCCTCAAACAAGGCTTGGAGGAGGAGTCCTATGCCGTGGATATTGCGGAGGAAGGGAAGAAAGGCCTTCAATTGGCCCTTTCTGGGGAATATGATTTGTTGCTCCTGGATTGGATGGTGCCAGGAATGAGCGGTATCGAAATTTGTCGTCAATTCAGAAAGGAATTTAAGGATACCCCTGTAATTTTTTTAACGGCAAAGGACACGGTTGATGAAACCATTTTCGGACTTCAATCCGGCGCTAACGATTATATCAAAAAGCCTTTTCACTTTGAAGAACTTTTAGAGCGAATCAAGGTGCAACTACGCCCCAAATCTGGGGAGCATTCCATTTTTAAACTTGGAAACATTTCCCTAAACACCACAACACATCAAGTTTTTAAGGCTGAGGAGGAAATCAGTCTGACGCAAAAAGAATTTGCGCTGCTGGAATATCTAATCCGCAACAAGGGGAAAGTCTGCCGAAGGTCCCGTATCATTGAAAGTGTTTGGGACATCCACTTTGAGTACAACACTGGGGTTATTGACGTATATATTAATGCCCTCCGCAAAAAATTAAAGCTGGGAGAAGATGAAAACTATATTCAAACCGTTCGCGGGGTGGGCTATGTAGCAAAGGAAGTATGAACTTAAGTTTTAGAAATAGAATTGCATTGCATTATATGATAGCCACTGCCGCGATTATGGCTGTGGCCTTTACGGCTGTTTATTTTGTAGTGCAGGGAACGGTCTATCAAAATCTGGATAACGACCTATCTTTTGAAGCTGAGAAGCATACTGGAGAAATTAAAATTGTGGGAGATAGCGTAAAAATAAAAAATAAAAAGGGATGGGAACAAAGGGAGCATCGGGAAGTTCAAGTAAACCCTGTCTTTATTCAGATACTGAATAAGGACGGCAAATTTATGGACAAATCGCCTAACCTTAAGGAACAAGCCCTCACCTTTAACCCACAACAAAATTACGGTGGCCATTTTAACGAGACACTGAACGGTAAAGCCATCAGGCAAGTACAAGTGCCTATCGAGAAAAATGGCAAAATCAAGGGCTTTATACTTGCTGCAATGTCCATGGAAGCATCCAAGATGGTGTTGCTCAACTTGCGGAATGTTTTGATCGTTTCTTATCTATTGCTATTAGTGGGATTGTATTTCATCTCACGTTACTTGGCGGGACGAGGTATTATACCGGTAAAAGTTATAACCGAAACAACAAAGCGGATTACAAAAAACAATTTGAATGAAAGGGTGATTTTGCCCCAAAACAAAGATGAACTCTACGAATTGTCCTCGGGTATCAACCAGTTATTGCAGCGTATTGAAAATGCCATTGAACGCGAACGGCAATTTACCTCAGACGCTTCCCATGAATTGCGCACCCCTTTGGCAACCTTAAAGGGCACGCTTGAGGTATTGATTCGAAAACCGAGGGAGCGGGCGGAATATGAGGATAAAATCAAATTCAGTCTTGCGGAAATAGACCGAATAACTGCCACCTTGGAACAACTTTTATTCCTGGCAAGGTTAGATGCCAACCCAAAAACAGCGGACCAATCCTTAGTTTCTTTACCCACCGTAATAGACGAAATCCTTTCGAGGCACAAAAAAAGTATCTCCCAAAAAAAACTCACAATAGACTCTTACAATGATCTTACCTTAGAAAGTTTGGTGCCACAATACTACACCAACCTGATCTTGGACAACATTATCGGCAATGCCATAAAATATTCCAAGGACGCTACCACCATACATATTGGAGTCATTCTTCAGGACTCAAAAGTTGTTTGCAAGGTTCAGGATGAAGGGATAGGCATCAAAAAAGAGGATTTGAACAACTTGTTCAACCACTTTTTCAGGTCCGATGCCCTAAACCACAAAAGCATTTTAGGAAGCGGTTTGGGGCTTTCCATAGCCAAAAAGGCCGCCGATGCCATAAATGCAGAAATTAATATTGAAAGTGAATACGGTGTAGGAACAACTATTACCATTAAATTTAATGATTTTCTAAAAAATTACCTAACAGTTTAAATGCGACATAGGACCTGCCTGCCGGCAGGCAGGCGTATGACTTTATTAATTGTCATAAAGAGAGGTCATCTCATTACTATTTAGTCTTATGTCCTAAGTCTTACCGTCCTACGTCCTTTTTTTTAATAACCGGATACGCATTTTATATTCTTAAGCCAATCTTAAGAAACCACTTAGAAATCCCGTAGAAACTCCATATACTTTTGAGGTATTACAAATCAATGCATTTAGACATGTATTGATTATAAAATAAGGCTTTAGTTTAATTGAGCGTTGATATTTAATTACAAATCCATATTTCGGAGGTTTCAAGTTGGTTCAAACGCAGAAAATCCAATTATTCCCTTTGCTCCTCGGCCGACGCCATAGGCTTTAGCCGACGGCTGTCCGCTAAAGCTATGGCGGCACGCGGAAGGGCCAGGGTAAAAATAATTGAATTTTCGGCCCTTCTTTTGACCCCGCCCTAAAGGTTTCAAGTTGGTTCGAACATAGAAAATCCAATTATTCCCTTTGCTCCTCGGCCGACGCCATAGGCTTTAGCCGACGGCTGTCCGCTAAAGCTATGGCGGCACGCGGAAGGGTTAGGGTAAAAATAATTGAATTTTCGGCCCTTTGCTCTTTCCCCATCCCTAAAGGGTGACAAAGTGCCGAAAATTAGATATTTCAATCATAATAGCCAGTTTAAACTAGA
>JAENXC010000032.1 GCA_016649715.1 Flavobacteriaceae bacterium
AATAGTGTTCAACTGGAGCTGTTCTCAACTGGATAATAACAAGGGAGGGGGGTGGGATTGAAAATCAACAACTTTCAGTCCAGAAAATCAAGTATATCTGCAAAGCCTTAATAAATGAAAATTTAATCGGACAACAGTGATTTGAAATTTGGGATTTGAAATTTGGGATTTGGGATTTGGGATTTGGGGTTTGGAATGTTGTTAATTAAAGCCAATTAACACAACAATGGGTATGTTACAATATATATAGCCGACCTTGCGTACTATAAATCAGCATCCTATGATAAGAACAATAGTTTATATTAGCAATTCCGTTAAATTGATTGAGGAAAATACCCTGAACAAGTTGTTTCTTCAAACCATGCTAAACAACACCTTAAAAAATATCACAGGGGTATTAATATATAAGGAAGGTACCTTTATTCAAATACTGGAGGGAAAAGCACCCGCACTTAACAATTTATTTAAGAAAATACAAACTGACGTGCGCCACAATAACATTACCAAAATATTGGATAGAATGAACGCCAAGCGTTTGTTCGGAAAATTTCACACAGTTTTGAGCTCCAGGGGCAACGCGCGCCAACTTGTTAATTTGGAAACTTTTCTCACAGATCGCGCTGATTCATCCCATTCAAATACCCTCTTAGGCCTGCTACATCCCTTTCTAAATAAAAGCAACAATTCGATGAATGCTTTATCTTGTTAACCTCCTTTTTTTGCCCCCTATTAGCTTCTTGTATCCCTATTAAATTAATGTAAAGAGACCGCGCTTCCCTTTTCCTACATACCTACACTTAAAAAGAATAAATTTTTAGCTTGAATGGGCTACTATCATAAGCGTTCCAATAGTAATGGAGTAGCCTTCTCGAGATTATGATTTTCGTGATGGTGGCCTCGATACTAATTCCAAAAATGCTTCGCTTTTTGGAATTCACTTGGTCACCGGTCATGATTGTGATTGGGGTGGCCTCGATACAAATTTTAGCCGCTTCGCTTGCTAAAATTCACTCGGTCACCGATCATCATCTGTTTTCATTAGAAGCAGTAAACATAGGTCTCTGAGTGTTTCGCCTATCGGCGAAAAGTATCGAAGGGACCGGCTTTGGTGGCCTCGATACAAATTCCAATTCGCTGCGCTTTTTGGAATTCACTCGGTCACCGGTCATGATTTTGACTTGGGTGGCCTCGATACTAATTTGAAATTGCTGGCGCATTTCAAATTCACTCGGTCACCGGTCATCATCTGTTTTCATTAGAAGCAATAAATATAGGCCCCTGAGTGTTTCGCCGATAGGCGAAATGTATCGAAGGGACCGGCTTTGGTGGCCTCGATACTAATTTGAAATTGCTGGCGCATTTCAAATTCACTCGGTCACCGGAGATGATTGGTTTTTGTTTGAGCAAGAAGGATAATTTATCTAATTACAAAGGATATTTTAGAAGTAAGGAGGCCGGAATTTATTAAAATAAGTTTTAAATTTGGGTAATTGTTTAATTGTATAAGCGGGTAATTGTTTAACTGGTTATCTGTTTAATTGTTTAATGGTATTGATTATATTTGAACCTATGGAACAAAAGATACACGAGGGACGCAACATAAAACGCTTTCGCGAGATGCTTGGCATTAAGCAGGAAGCACTTGCCTATGAGCTGGGCGAAGACTGGAACCAAAAGAAAATCTCCTTACTGGAACAGAAAGAAACCGTTGAAACACCCCTACTCCAACAAATATCACAAGTACTACACATACCCGTCGAGGCCTTTAAGAATTTTGATGAGGAGCAGGCGATTAATGTAATATCAAATACTTTTAATGATGGCTCTTTTTTAAATACAGGCCACACTCCTACCTTTAATGTAAATCCTATTGATAAGCTTATTCAACTTCATGACGAAAAAATTGCTCTCTACGAACGGATGCTAAAAGAGAAGGATGAGATGATGGCGCGGTTGGAGAAGTTGATTGGGGGGAAGTGAGCTTATACCCATGAAAACGGCTTAAATAATCTTTTCTTCTAATATAGATTTCCAGATAATAAAACCTTTGTTTTTTTCTGAATAATCGTGCAAAATTCTGGTGAAGTTTTCTGGGCTATTTTCTAAAAAAGCTTGTCTTCCTTTTTCCTTAATAATATTGAGTTGATTTTCAATTTGATTTAGTTCCTCAATAAGTGATGATTTGTTTTTAGGTGTATGCCATAAGTAGGTAGCTTCTTCTGTATCTAATGTTTCCAATATGACGTAATATCTGCGCTCACTTGCTAAAAGGAACACAAAGGAAAAAGGATTCAATACAAAGCGAATTTTCATTATTTGGTTTTCGTGTTGATCTGCCAAAAACTGAATGTGTTGTGAATGCTTATATTGCTTGTTCTTGAGGATTTCGTGCAATAGCTCCTCCGCATCGGCATAAACCTTTCCTTGGCCCTGCAATTCATCAGAAGTCAAGATACTTTTATTTTGAGAGGTAAAATTTCCAAGCAATGCTTTATTCATAAACTGAAATTTCACGCCTTCTATTATATCATTATTAATACGTTCAATTTCCGGTGATAAAGCTAATTGTGAAACCAATTTTCCGTTTTCAAATTCCGCAAATAATGCAACGGAAATACTCTTTGATTTGAGTGTCTTTATAAAATACGGTTTCAATACTTCAAATTCGGGTCTTATCTCTATGTTTTCAATTTGAAAGTCAAGCACTGTATTCATCTCATTTATAGTGTGTTTGAAAGCTACACTTCCATAGTGAAACTCCAATTCAGCAATCGGAATCTTGATTTTCTTATCAATGGAGATAATGGGGGTTGAAGGAATGATTTCGTCCTGAGGCTCATCAAACAAAGTTGCTTGTTTGTTGATCTTTCGGTAGTAAGTATTGCGTTTAAGAAACAGTTTGTTGAGATAATCAATTTTGTAATCCCGATAATCATAAATTATCGGATTGATTTCAGATCGCTGCACCCTACCAATGTATTGGATCAGTTTCCCTTCAAAAGAAAATGGATAGACCAGAAATAAACAATTGATATTTTGCAAGTCTGTTCCTTCGCCAAAATACTGGCCTGTTGTAATTAGAACCTGAAAGCTTCCTTCGTGTAATATCTTCCATTTGGTGTTTTTGGAACTCTCTGAATCTTCCCCGCTCAGTGTGATGACCTCATACGATTGTTTCAAAAATAAATGCAGAGTATCAATGTGTTCCTTTCGTTCGGTGATAATAACTGCTTTCTTACCTTGATTCAATTCGGTTTTTACATCCTCCAATATCAGTTTATTCCGAGCGGTATCGTGAACCAAGATTTTTGATAAGGTTTCAAAACTATCCGTTTTTGAATTGTATGGCACATCCAATTCTGTATTTCGCAAAACGATTTTCGCCTGTTTATAATCTTCCATTTCTGTAGGTTGAATATTGCAGATGATTTCCCCTAAATGTGTGAAAATCATTTTCCCATCACTATATTTTCTGAAAGGGGTAGCTGTTAACCCGTACAGATAAAATGTTTGTAACCTCTCAATGGTATTTCTAAAAGTTTCTGCGGGAATGTGGTGGCATTCGTCAACAATTATAGTTCCGAAATGGTTTTGTATAGATTCTATTTGTTTTGGCAAACTTTGAATAGTTGCCACAGTAACTTGTTTCCCAATTTTCGCTTTTCCTTGCCCTATAATACCAATATCTTTTTTCGGAATACCCAAAAAGGCCTCTACCCTCTCTGCCCATTGTTTCAGTAAATGCTTTCGATGGACAATAATAAGGGCAGGTTGTCTTTTCTCCGCTATTATTTTCAAGCCGATAACGGTTTTTCCCGAACCTGGCGGGGAAACAATTACGCCATAATCTTTAATAGAAATCTTTTCTATTACTTGGGTTTGATGTGTGCGCAAAGTAGCATTAAAGCTAAACGGAATGATAGGTTTTTGATCTCTTTCATCAATAAATTCAAACTCTATTTGCGTTTCTTTACAGAAACGCAATAATTTCCCGATGAAGCCTCTTGGAATGAATAACTCATTTTCCGTTTCTTCAACCAATTTGAAAGAGCGGGCTGTATCATACGTGTTTCTTCCTGATTTCTTTTTAATGAAAAATTCAGAATTGGCAAAGTTCAATTCTTCTTTTAGAAAATTTATAAGGGATGGGGTTAATCCAATTCTTCTCAGCCTTATATTATTACTTAAGGAAATGGTTAGTATTCCATTTGTTACTGGAGGCATTGTTGTTTGAAAGTCTGGCGTTAACCCTTTATGAAGTTCGTCCAAATAATCTGTTGAAACCTTCTGAATGTTTTTCATAAAGTTCCATTGGTCAGTTTCAGGTTCAAGCGTAACTGGATCGACAAAACAACTATTCCTTTTTTCAAAAGTTGGTTTATAAAGTGGCAAGGCAATTAGGTTTCCAAAACCTTTACCCGAAAGGAAATCCTGGTTTGGAAACAACCTATCAAAACTGGAACTCTTGTCAAACAGTGAAAAAGCTCCCGAAGATTCTAAAATGGAAATGAATATCTTTCGGCTTTTGATTGCAGGATATGGTTTTTCAAAAAATATCCAAACGTGTCCTCCATTTCCGGAACGAGAACGCTCCAAATAGGCTGGGATTTCCTTTTCCTTACTTGCATTTAGAAATGCACGAGCTTCCTTTTGCCAGTTGGCTTTATCAAAATCGGCAGCTAAAAACCAAGTTGTATTGTCCTGTAATAAAGGATATAGACCAATTTGATGCTGCCCATCCAAGTGCTTTTGGATTTGCTCATCAGTAAGACTTAAATAAGATTTTTCAGTGAAGTTCTTAAATGTCCCACCATTTATTCTATGCATCCGATATCGATATGGGTCATAAAAATACGCAGGCATATATCCTGACTTGTTTCCCCCGCCTGCCGGACGGGCAGGTTTCTCCCAACGAATGGCAAACACATCCTCGCGTCCTTTGAAAAGGGATTTGAAGATTTGAATTTGATACAAGTTGGAAACATTCATTAAAAAGAGATTTATAAATCATTGATTTCCTTCTCAATTATACGGAATCTGTCTTTTATATCTTTTATTGAATGCTTCTACTGATTGTCTTATCATCTTGGTTAAAGTTTTTGGTTACTAAATATAGTCTTAATTTCATTCATAAAGAAACTTCCCAGTGAACCCGGACCCATCAATCCGCCATACACGGCTTTCGGAACATCAAAATATTGGTAATTTTCTTTTTAAAATATAAAAAAGAATAGATAGAGAAATCCTTTTAACAACCTATAGATCCATTGTAGCGGTTATAAAGAAGCACATCTACACAACATCAATCTAATCTCATCACCCCTTAAGAAGATCATTAGGATCAATAACAGGCATAATAAAATTCTCAAGTGCAGTACCCTGAAAACGCGTCATCAAAATACCTCTGGAAGTGGAATGCGTGATTGCAGCTAAGGCATTGCTTAAACTCCCGTTAACATCGAGAATGTCCTCAGAATTATAAGAAGCCAACTCCTCTAAATTATCCACATGAAAAATATAAACAAAATGAAAACTTCCTTTCGCTTCCTCAGGAATGGAAATAGTCGAATTGGTTTCCACAAATACTTTAAAATCTGCCTTTACCAATGACTCTTGCAAACTAAACCCTAGGTGAAATTCAACATTAAAAGTATGACCCTTAATGGTGCTCATATCAAATTCAAAAGGACTTTCTATCTGACCTTTGATAATCTTGAAATCTACAATCTGTATCTTATCGGCACTAAACTTACTCTCCTGCATAGGCTAAGGGTTGATATCTATTAGGTATTCTTAAGGTCTTCTGACCATCATCAAATTTTATATTCGTGTCCACTGCTTCATTTTTATAAACAGTGAAATGTTTCTTAACCCTCTCATTCCCTGCAAATGCAACCCGCTTTGGAACATATATAATTGGCTCTCCCAATTCAGCTTGCATTTTTGCTAGAGATTTAATAGTAAAATTATGGTCTCCTGTCAACCACTTATTTATTTCAGAAGGACGCTTATCCAATTTCTCAGCAAAAGATTTTTGGGTAAGCTCCTTTTCCTTCATCAATTGTTTAATTCGCACCAAAATGTCCGCATACAAACTCACAAATATTTTTGTGTCTTCTGGCGTATCTGCCAAAATACGCCGCGCTATCTTGCTTCTCATAATTTTAGGGTATTTGGTTTATAAAATAATATCAGACGATCCGTCAAATAATAAAAGGGTTCGGTCACTTTCATTTATTGTCAAGGTACCATCCTGTAAAGACTCAATAATCCGTTTTGCATAGTTACAGGCTTCAACCCATTTATAATGTAAACTACTATTTTGATTTGTACTCCCATCTTTAATTCCGCCACCAAATAAAATGACGATTTCGTTAGTGATTTTAAGGGCATAGAGCCTAAGGGGAAAATTAGGGAAAAAATAATCAAGCTCCCCAAATTTTATGTGACCTCGCGAAGGTAAACCGGCCACTTCATTTTCAAATCTATTAAACAATTCATCAACCGCACCGTGCCTATCCCCAATGGCTACTAATACAAATGATAACAACTCTTGAATTCGATCTTTATAAGTTTCGTCATTTTCATATTTCTCGAAAAAGGCATCCGTCCCATTCTGCTCTGCCCCATCCTCTCTTACGGTGTAAAAAGTACAGCACTTAGCTTCATCATCCCATATTTCGAGTTCAAATATATTCACTTGTATCCTAATTTGCAAACAAAAATACACTTTTAAGTGTATTTTTGTGATTTTGAATTTTTAGTAGTTATCAACAATCATAAATAAAATAGACCCTAATTATCCATCCAAACCAGTAAGACCAACCTAATAAAGATAAAAAGGATAATGATAGTATTCCTTTTTTACAAATAAAGCCGTGACTTAGGATTTGCTACTGATTACTGGTCACGGAACACTTCTGCCAACTGCCACTGAATACTGCCACTTAACATCCTCTTTATTCTTTCTCTATTTCGCCTACGCCATCAATCGCTCCAACCGCTCCTTCCACTTCCGCCAGTCTGGCATTTCCTTTGTTTGCAAATCGAAGAATTTCTGATTGTGGTTTCGGTGAACTAAATGGCAGAGTTCATGAACAATCACATATTCAATACAGTGTTTGGGAGCTTTTATCAGTTCTGGGTTTAAAATTATCCTGCCCGTTGGGGTGCAGCTTCCCCACCGCTTGGGCATATCGTGAAGGTATATGTTGCTTGGGGCTACTCCGTGTTTTTTGAATCGTTCAATGAGCGGTTCCGCTATTTCCGCAAACTTAATTTTGGCGCGTTCTCTATACCACACAGTCATCAGTTTTTCGGCCTTGCTCTTCTTGGTGGTGGTTATTTCAATAGATCGCCCTTTGTATCGCACCTCCTCTATCTTTCCCAAGACTACGTATAGCTTATATTGCCGGCCCAAATACAAGTGACTTTCCCCACTGACGAAACGTTTTTTTGGGGTTCGGGGATGGAAGGCTAGAAAATAGCTGGTTTGCTTTAATATCCAAGGGGCTTTTTTTCTTACTTTCTCCCGTATTTTTTCCAAAGAAGTGTTTTCAGGAGCGGTAACCTTTACATCCATATTTGGAGTAACACTAATTCCCAATGTTTTTCTATCGGAAAACGTAAGCTCATAAGCAATGGTCTTTGACCCGAACTCTAAAGTCTCGTGTTTCATTAGTACCGTATTTTTGCCACATCCACAATTTTTGCTGCAAGGTCATCTATTTCCTGAAAACTCAATTTCATTTCATACTTATCTCGGACCTCATCAATTAAATAATCGCCAATAAGGAAAATCATTTTTTTCACCACGTCGATATTGTGTTGCCAGTCAACCATCTTCTGCTTTTCAATAATGCCATCGGCCGCCAAGGCGATTGCTGCTGCAATGGGTTTAAGTGTTTTTTCATCCTTCCAATGTTCTTGGAGCTCCTCGAAGGCAATTCCATAAAATGCCCGTGCCACCTCCCTGCTTTCCAAGGCTTTTGGAATATCTGAATCGGTTCTGGAAAGCACTCGGTCCATAATATCCTTTACTTCATTGAGGTATTGGGTCTCCGTTATTCTATGTGCCTCATACTCTGCTATGGTATCTTTTAGCATCTCCGAAAACTTCTTATAGAAGGCAGGATCCTCTTCCATTTTTTCTGAAATATGCTTCTCAGTCCTAGAGGCTATTTTATCGGCCTTAGCTGCTTCCCCAATTGTTTTTTCTACTTCTTCCTGAAAAGCTGCCGTATCAAAAATATTGACCAAGGCAGTAATGGTTTCTACACCGTCGGACTGTATATGGGTATCTATCAACTTCTGGATTTGCCCCTCGTACTGCTTGTAATCTATAGCATCGGAATAACGTTGCAGCACTGCTTTTCTCAACTTTAGAAAGAACTTAAGATCTTCTTTGTATTTGTCTATAACTTTTTCTTCGGTATTGTTGTGGAAATCAATTGCTGAAAGTGCCAATTTCAAAATGCGGGCATAAGCCGATAGCTTTGCATAGAACTGCACCCGTAGTGCCTCATCTCTCAATAGCTGTTGATAGGCCTCTGCATCCCGCTTATTGGCAACGGTTTTAAAGATATCCCATACTTCGGAATGTGCCTGGGGCAACTTCTTTATTTCCTCATTTATATCGGTCAAGGTACCATCTAGATCTGCCTTTTCAAATTCCTCAAAGGAGGAATATATTTCAAGGGCACTATCCAGCTCGCCCAAGACACCGTAATAATCTATAATATAGCCGTAATCCTTATCAGGGAATATCCTATTTACCCTCGCAATGGCCTGTAGCAACGTATGGCCCTGTAGTTTTCGGGTGAGATAAAGCACCGTGTTTTTAGGGGCATCAAAACCAGTCAATAGCTTGTCGATAACTATTATAAGTTCCGGGTGCTCTTGATGCTTGAAGCGGTTAACTAAATTTTTTTGATATTTTTTTGGGGTACCGTGCTCGTCCATCATTTTTTTCCAAAACAATTTTACCCGATCGCTGGTTTCCCCATAAGCGCTTTCCTCACCTTCCCTATCATCGGGCGGCGACATAATAAGCTCAGAGCTTACGATTCCTATTTCATCCAGGAAGTTTTTATACTTAATTGCAGCTTCCTTAGTTTGGCAGACTACCTGCCCCTTAAATGGAGTGTGCTGAAAATTCTGTTGGAAGTGTTTGCTGATATCCCAAGAAATGGCATATATTTTTTGCTCGGCTATATTCAGTTGATCAGCACGACTGAACTTTCTTTTTAAATCTGCTTTTTCATAAGTACTAAGCGGCTCAGAAACCAGATTAAAAAAAGTATCCAGCGCATTTTCATTCACCTTTTGGTAGGCATGTCTTCCCTCATAGAGCAATGGCACTACGGCTTTGTCCTTTACGGCCTGATCTACCGTATAATTATCTATCAAGGTGCCGAATTTTGCCAAGGTGTTCTTGTCCTTTTTAAATAATGGCGTACCGGTAAAGGCAATAAAACACGCATTGGGAAGCGTCTTTTGCATCCCTATATTAAATATACCGTGTTGGGTACGGTGCCCCTCATCCACAAGGACAAAAATATTGGGACTTTCCAGTGGTTTGGGGAGTTTTTTAACCGCAGTTTCAAATTTGTTGATAATAGTGGTAATAACAGCATCGCTGTGACTTTGTAATAGCTCTGCCAACTGCTTCCCTGTTTTCGCATTGCTAACGGCCAAGCCGCACTTTCTAAAAGTTTCGGTTATTTGACTGTCTAGGTCGGTACGGTCCGTGACCAATACAATTTTGGGGTTAATTATGCTTGGATCAAGAGCTATGGCCTCTGCCAACATTACCATGGTTAGCGATTTACCACTGCCCTGGGTATGCCATATAACCCCACCTGTGCGCTTGCCTCCTACCAAATACCGCAACTGTTTCATCGCTTTTTTTATGGCGTAATACTGCTGGTAGCGTGCTATCTTTTTTGCGCCCTCATCATAAAGAATAAAATTAAACGTAAACTCCATCAACCGCTCGGGCCTACAAAGAGAATACAAATAGGTGTCCTGTGGCGTGGGCAACAAATGTTCTTTTTCCAAGGTGTCAAAATAAGTGCGCACATAGCGGAATCTTCCGCTAAACAATTCGTCTTTTACAGCAGTGGGCAGCTGGGTGTTTTTTAATCTTTCCAGTTGCTGGGTATAAATTTCCTGCGCCTCCTCGTTGCTGAATTTCTCCTCCCAATGTGCCCAGAAATTAATGGGGGTGCCGTTGGTAGCATAACGCTCTTCATTGACCGAAATGCCCAAAAGACATTGTGCATATATGTATAGCGCCCGAATACCATCTTCCTGCTGGTTGCGCAAGTGTTGACTGATGGCCTGCTTGATGGGTTCTTTGCTATCGGGGCGTTTGCACTCTATAATACAGAGCGGGATGCCGTTTATAAACAGCACAAGATCAGGAATGTGATGTTTTTTGCTTCCCGCACGCATTACTGCATATTCCTCAGTTACGTGGAAAACATTTTTGTGTGGGTTTTTCCAATCGATATAATGAAGTGTAAAACTCTTTTTGTCCCCATCGATACTTTGTTCCAAGGTTTTTCCTAAAGTAAGCAGATTATATACGGTTTCCGTTGCGGCCATATAACCATCTACGAGTGGAATCTCCTTTAATGCGTGTATGCCAGCCTCAATATTGCTATCGCTAAAGAAACTAGTCTTGCTGGAAGAAAGACGGATACTGTTGATTTCTTCCAATTGCTTGCGAAGGACCGTTTCCAACAACACATTGGTTGTTTTATCCATACGGGCGTGCATGGCTTCCTCTGGGCTTAAATACTGGTAGCCCATATTGATCAGCAGTTGGAGGGCTGGGATTTGGGAGATGTGGTCTTCTGTGAAGGAGGGGGTGGTCATAGGCTGTACAGGCTAATTATGATTTTCAAATCGTTTCTTATTGTTTCAAATTGCTCCAAAATGTCGAAAATTGTCTTATTTTTGCATACTCATTTCCCAAAGGGAAAAGGAGCTGGTGGGCCGCATTACCGTAATTGCGGCTTTTTTATTTCTAGGATACCAGTAGTATCGTTTTTCGGTACTAATCATAATTTCAATATCTTTGACGAGTCATTACCCAAAGGGTAAAGGACTTGGCTTTGCACTTTTGTGTATCGTTCGTATTGCCTTAAGATACGTACCTCACTTACGAAGTGAGGTTTTTTTGTTATTTATTCTTAAGATACCAGTAGTATCGTTTTTCAAAATAATCTTCATTAAGCTTATTATTGAATTTGAAGATGTAATCTTCAATAAAGGGTTGAGTGGTCATGATTCTTCTTCCTTTTTTCTGTCGCTATTTAAATCATAATATAATTGGAATTCATTATTACTTCGTATTAGCCGAAGAATTAATCCATCCAATTTCCATTTTCTACCAACCCAAATTTCTTGTTGAAGTTCTTCCAATTTAACTTCTCCTAAATTTTCTATATCACTGCCAAACAAAGAATTTATAGTCTTGACTAAATGTTCAACCTCAATAGAATAAACCGTATTGTTAGATGGTTCATGTTGCTGAAGTACTAATAGGGGATTTCCCCCATCAGCTCTCTTTACCAAAGTTATTTTATTAAAGAAATTATACAAAAATTGATAAAATACATAAGTTCTAAAGATATTTCCTTCTTTTTCTGATTCAACAAAATGATCGGTTTGAATAAATTCAAATGGCAATGAAATGTTTGATAATGGAGAATCGAGTTTTAAATAGTTTTTATAATGTTCAACAAATTCGTTTGGTTTCATAACCAATGTATTTACGTCCAAACGGTCATATATAACTCTTGTCTTTTTGTATGATTTATTATCATTTATGACATATATATTACAGGTGGAAGCAAATGCAGCATGAAAGGAATCCTCAGTGGTATTTTTAAAAGTCTCCTTTCTTCCTTTTTTTATATTTACTTTATCCTCCTGATACCCATGCATATCCAAAAGCAAATATTCATTTGTTATTTTATTAAACCATTGTGGGGCATATTTGGAATCATCGAAATGCTCTAAAGGATTTATATTTAATTTTTCGTGTACTGCATCTATGGTCTTATAAGGTTCCTTTGAGTCAAAAATTTTATCCCTGTTGATGCCAAATCCAGATTGAAGCATTTGGCGAAAATCTTTATATTCATCAGATTCATTGAAATTAGCATTCATTTTACTGAAACTTTTAAAAAACCCTTCCATTGTCGGTTCTTCTTTTAGACCCGGAAACATTTTTTCCATAATTGTACTACTTTCAGGGTTTTCAAATGCTTTCTGAAACAACTCATTTACTGGTAATGCTTTTATCATATTTAATAGAGCACTAGCAATAGGCGCTACCTCTTCGCCTTCTTCAAATATTTTCATTAAGCCATCCAAGCTCAAATCCGTAAAAGTGTCTTTCTCTTGTATTTTTTGTTCAAACAAATCTTTAGGAGAATAGAAATCAAGAAGAACTTCGGTACCCGTATTCATTAAACATTTGTCTTTTGTTAGATGCGATATAAATTCCAAATCCTCGTTGATTAGGTCATTCTGCTTTTGGGTTTCATTATAACTAGAAAAAATATCCGAAATATGGGATGTTGAAAAGGGAATGAACAAATCTTCATTATCCCATATAATATCTTTTAATTCATTGTGCTTCCCATTTCTAATTTGGGAAAGTACGTTCCAGTCAAAATATATTTTTATCATTTAGTTTTGCATCAATCACAATACACAATTGCGAGCTTACTTTTTCATCAATGTTTGTAAACTCTCTATTTTGGTTTGCAGTTCGTCGAACGTTATTATTTCTACATCTCTACTGTTGCTTCTGAAAAGCTCAAAAGAATATTTTTGATTGTCATTTAAATCTTTAATACTACCTATTAATACAACACATTTAGAATTAAATGTTTCAAACCCTCCTTTACTTTTGACCTTTGTTTGGTAAAATTCCTTTTGAAAATTATCTCTTTGATTTAATACTTGTGCTATACAGCCGGTCAAATCTTTAGTTGCACTATAAACATCTTCTCCGCGATAAGCATTATTCTCCAGCAACTTAGTCTTATGAGTTTTAATTTCAAGAAAAGAGACATTATCACTCAAACTATTTTTTATAAGAAAATCATTAAATTTTCCATTTTTATTATCAATATTTTTCCCTCCAACATAAGCCTCATCTTTATACAATATTACGGGTTGTGCAAAAATTGAAGAAAAAATCCAGCTGTCTGTTTTTAAAAATTCTTGCCACCTTTTTTCCAGCGAATCTCCATCCGTGACCAAAATCATTAGTTCCCTGTATTTTTTAAGAACGCCTTGTATGTATTTTGAATCAACTATTTCTTTTGTTTTTGCCAATGACTCTACAGATAAAAAATCATTTGTCAATGATAATTTGTCAAATAAATCAAGTATTGCTCGTTTATCAGATTTTGAAAACTCCTCAATTGAGTGTCCCCAGTTGGATAAAGAAGTTGCTATTGTATTTGAAATATATGTAGCTTTTGGCTTTTCAATTTTAGCTGGAAATAGTTCAAATAAGACTGTATCTAAAACCGAGCTTATTTCAGCATTGTTCTTCTTAAATATTACGTCAAATGAATCGTGTAGTTTTTGCAGACTTATTTCAGAGAGGTATAATATTTTATTTGTTGTATCTAGTTCAGTCTTACCTTGTTTTTCAACAATGACTTCTTTAAAAGTAAAATTGTCATTTATATAAAAAGCAAAGCGATTTAGTTTTTTAGTAAACCCATATCCATAATTTACAGATTTAACAATTCCTACAGGGAGCTTGCCTTTAAACCCAACAAATGAGAATTGCTTAATAGTTTTGTACTTATCTCCCCCTTCAAAGCCTCTTGGAAAGTGAACAATTAAATCCTTTTTTTTATACTCAATCTTAGACTTCTGATCAATTTTATTTTCTGTATCATAGTAAAAGTATATTTTCTGAGTAGAGGTTTCCTTCTTTATTTTTTCTCCTTTAAATGATTCCATTTTATTTCACTTTATTGTTAATATTCCAATCGTTTCCTCCCCGTCAACAAAACCTGCATCAACCCCCTCTTCTGCTCCTTCAGCCCAACCAGTTTTTTGGTTAACAAACTAATCTCATCATCCGCCGTTTGAAGGACTTGGGCGATGGCGGTTTGTTCTTCGTAATTAGGGGTTGTAATTTTTAATTTCAAGAAGTCCTTTTTACTCATTACTCTGTTACGTCCTGCTCCACCAGGAGAAATAAGTTCTAACAAGTATCTAAATCGTTTGGATTGAATAAACTGCTTGAAATAATCAGATAAACTTACATTTTTTATAAAGGTATAAGTTGGAAATCTATGTGATACATATGCCTTTTCATGGTCTTTATTTATAATTGCAATTGCGCCTTCCCAAGCAAATGTGATGTTTACAATGAGATCATTTTCTTCCACAACATACATTTTATCAATTGCTATTTTTTCTGAATCAAAATCTTCATTTAAAAAAGTGCCCTTACAATGACTCCGAATACCTAGTTTGTGAAATTTCCCATTTGGCTTGGGAACTTCTCGTGGCGTATATTTTAAAAAGCGAGATAGCGCATTGACCTTCCACTCCCCTTCAAACCCCTGCAACCGTTTCTTCCCGCTCAACAACTGCTGCATAAGCCCTTTTTTAACGGCTTGCTTTTTTTCGATAAGTTGGGTTAGGGTGGCGATGGCACTGTCCCAAGTGGAGAGGCAGGCTGCGATGGCAGTTTGTTCTTTTGCAGAGGGTAATGCAACTTTTAAAATTTTGACATCTCTATCATAAATTGCTGCAACACTTGTAGTTCCAGTTGCGAAACTTTTCAATTGTTTAATTGAGTTCTGACTATTTAAGCAATAGTTTATAAATTCATTTGAGGAAACTTGTTTGTTGTTAAAATTAAGCCTCAATAAATTAGAGTTATAATATGCTGTTTTGTATTCATTTTTCCAGATTGCAACTTTCCCTACTAGTTCAAGGGTATTTCTTGTGTTAAATAGTATATCACCATTCTTTAGAAGATGATCTTCAAATAGTTCCTCTCCATCTTCTATAAAATATTTGTTTTCAATGCTTACTACACCTCTTCCAATATTCCCCATTTTAATTAATGGGAAGCCAATAGCTTCACTTGAATTATTATAATTACCTCCAAGTTTGGTGTCTTTTAGTATTTCTTTAAGTGTATAAATATTCCATTCCTCTGGTATCCACCCAAGTTTGGTTTTTTTATAGCCCTTGCGCTCTTCGTTTTTCAAAAGGTCTGGGGTTTGTCCTTCGACACTTCGACTGCGCTCAGTGCAGGCAGGCTCAGGATGACAGGCAAGGTCATTATTAGATATTTCGCTCATCTATTTATTGTTTCTTCTTAATTTGTTCTGCCAAAGCTTTTAGCTCTTCCAATTCCTTTCTGTCGGCATCAATGGCAGCGTCTTTTTTACGCAATTTGTCAAAGGCTTGGTAATGCGCATCTACTTTCTTTTCCATTTGCTTATGGCTAATCCGTCCAGGGGTTTTAAGTACCGGAAATTCATTAAACGCAATCAGCTTATCCAAGTTTGTCTTCCAATAACCCATGGTTAAATCCTGCTGGTTTTTTACACGCAATTCCGCTTGCTCTAGAAAGATTACAACCAATCTGTTGAGACTATCCAGTTCATCAGCAGTGAGGTAATTCTTGGCTATGGTAATGTCCTGCTTTCGTACCACACTGCCTTTCCAGTTGGTCAACCCCATATTGAGTTTTCGCGCATCGGCTCTGGCAACGATCATTTCGGCCGCGGTTTTTCTGGTTACTGCGAAAAGCAACTTATTCTGTGCTTCGGCAAAAAACATTTGGGTAGCTTTATCAGTAGGATCATAGTCACTACTCAAACTAAAGAGATCACGAACTTTTTGGTAAAAACGCTTTTCGGAAGCGCGTATATCACGAATACGCTCTAAAAGCTCATCGAAATAATCCGACCGTCCATCAGGGTTTTTAAGGCGCTCATCATCCATGATGAATCCTTTGCGCATGTATTCCGTCAAGTTTCGGGTGGCCCATTGTCTAAACTGTATTCCACGATTGCTGCGCACTCGATAACCAACCGAAAGGATCATCTGTAAAGCGTAAAAAGTGATGTTGTATTCCTTACCATCACTGGCAGTTGTCAAGTATTCCTTGACAACTGAATCCGCTTCTAATTCCCTGTCCTTTAGTATGTTATTTATATGAAGACTTATATTCTGTTTAGAGGTGTCAAAAAGTTCCGCTAACTGGTTTTGATTTAGCCAAACACTGCCATCCCTTTCAAAAAGGGCGACCGAAGCCTTACCATCTTCAGAAGTATAGATAATGATGTCGTTTCTTTCTTCCATACATCAAAAATTAAGTTCTTTTAGATATGCAGCCATTTTTTCCTGCACTACTTTTAATTCCACTTCAAGATCCTCAATTTCCTTTTGTACGGCAGGAATATCTACTGCCGCTTCTTCTTCAAAGGTGTCAACATAACGTGGTATATTTAAGTTATACTCATTTTCCGCCAGTTCTTCCTTGGTGGCCACATAACTATATTTTTCTCCTACCACACCCGGTTTTAATTTTCCATGGGTAAAATCACGGTAGGTAACTACAATACTGGCAATATCTTTTTTTCGTAGTTTATTTTGGTTCTTACTACTGTCATAGCCTTGGCTGGCATCTATAAACAACACATCTGTATTTTCCTTTCCTTTATTGAATATCAAAATGGCCGCGGGTATTCCAGTGCCGTAAAAGAGATTTGCAGGTAAACCAATTACCGCTTCCAATATATTCTCCTCTATGGTTTTTTGCCGTATTTTACCTTCACTACTACCCCTAAAAAGAACCCCATGAGGCACTACTACTCCAATTTTACCAGTTCCCTCATAAGCCGATTCAATCATATGACTTATAAAAGCCCAATCTCCTTTGCTTTTTGGGGGTACACCGCGCCAAAAACGGTTGTGGGTATCCTCGGCGGCTTCGTCCGCCCCCCATTTATCCAAGGAAAAAGGTGGATTGGCAACTACGGTATCAAACTTCATAAGGGCGTCTCCTTCCTTATGTTTGGGGTTGCGTATGGTATCTCCCCAACGCACGGATGCATTGTCGTAACCGTGAAGAAACATATTCATTACCGCTAAGGCCCAGGTGCTTCCATTGGCTTCCTGTCCATATAATGAAAAATTGGGATCTCCAACTTCCTTTCCGGCTTTTATCAATAGCGACCCAGAACCGCATGTCGGGTCGTATATACGTGCGCCGGGTTTACTCTTGGTTAGTTTGGCCACCAAAGTTGATACTTCAGCTGGAGTATAAAACTCCCCTGCTTTTTTCCCTGCATCACTGGCAAAGTTCTTGATCAAAAATTCATACGCATCCCCAATAATATCATTGTTTTCCAGATGGGATGGAGTAAGGTCCAGGGCGCTAAAATCCATCAATAGGGTTTTTAACCTTTTGATTTTGTCCTTTGCGTCCCCAAGATTACTGCTGTTAAATGAAATATTCCTAAAAATCCCAGCCCCGTCCTCACTCGTTAGCTTTTCGCGGTTGGCCTCTTCCAAATCGGCAAGACCTATATCTATAAGCTCCCCAATATTGGTTTCACCTCTATGCTCATATAAATACTCAAAAGTGCTATTGTGCGGCACTATAAATCGCTCCATACTCATTGCGCGATCGGTCCGCTCCTCGTCACCAGAATATTTTTTTAAATACTCCGCACGTTTTTCCCTATTAACATCGCTCACATACTTCAAAAAGAGCATCGTGAGTATGTAGTCCTTATATTGACTTGGGTCAATAATTCCTCGGAATGTATCACACGCCTTCCAAACTACCCTATTTATTTCCTCTTGGTCTATGGTTTTTTCCATTATAATGTTCGTATTAATTTTTCGTTTATCATTATTTCTTTAAGTGCTTCTATTCTATGAACCAATTTCTTTTCCTGCATCCGCAGTTGGTGGATTTCTAAAATTCGCTGCTGTGTTTCCAACGAAGGCAAATCGATCTCCATATCCATTATCAGAGTTTTACTAATATAGGAAATGTTACTTCCTTTTGAATTTAATGAAAGATATAATTGTGTTTTGGGATGATTTAAGAACCACGCTAAAAATCCCAACAACACTTGGGTTTTATCCAAACCTCGCAATACAATAAATGTGGATGATGCTACGGCTGGCTGTATTTCCTCATTAAATACGGCTGCAAAATAATTACCACCCTTGGCAGCTACCAGAATATCTCCTTTTCGAAGGTAGTGTTTTTTGAGCTTTGGATCCTCTTGCAGTTCAGGCGACATTGATTCACCCAATTCCAAATAATCATTAAAATCCCGCGACTGAATATAGAAAACAGTTCCGCCAACAGTAGGTTTTTCATAGACCCCTGTGCTTATCTCACAAATATCTTTAATCGTTTTTCTCATTAATACATCAGTATAACTTCTACAAAGGTAAGATTTTAATTTATATCCATCTAATTTTATTCAGTATAATTTCTACAAAGATTAAAAAACAGCCCATATATATATCTTCACCAATAAAGATGACCTTAAATAAAGGGCTTCTGAGCTGGTGAGCGAGAGGAGTATGAATTTAGCAACTTGTGTCAAAAGTAAATGAAAACATATTAAAGGACAGCACGTATTCATACAGAGGAAAATCTCCTAGGGAACTATCTCGTCCTAAATACTAGTTAATAGCCCATCACCCACCCTTCCTAAGCACCTCTAGCGGCGAACTTCTCAAAACCTCCCGAATATTGCTTAACCCAATCCCCAAAACACAAAGAGAGATTCCAGGTAGAAAAATCAAAAAGAGAATAGCCGAAAGTTTAAAAAATCTTACGTCCTACGTCTTACCATCTCAGGTCAAAACTCACCACTCTTCAACTATAACACCCTTCCCACATCAATCACGCAAAAGATCAGGAATTAACGTTTTCGATTTCGTTTTCGATTTAAAGCCTTACGTCAAAACCCTCTACCTACTACCTACTACCCACTACCCAACACCTCAACCCCCACAGCATTTGCACTTTTAAATAAATAATAAGTACTGTCCACCTCCTGATAAAACTTCATTCCCAAAACCGCCATCGGCGTACCATCAACCTCAGGCAAGTCAGTAGTCATTTCAAAGGAAGTAGCACCGTAGTTCCTATCCATATACAACGGGGCACTATTCTTTAAACGGTATGCTAACGTATCGAAGTCAAAATGCAACAGCCCAAGCGTAAGCGCCATATGTGTGGCACCAGAGGGAAATTTCACGCTTTTTATATCAAAATTCGTAACGTTAAGAGTCCGCGAACTAAAATCAAAATCAACAGAGGCAGCCAATACCTCTATAACACTACACAAAGGCGTAAAAACAAAACTGCGGAGCAACTGCCTGCCCTTGGGAGTTTCCAACCCGCGGCCCACCATCCTATTCCCCCGACTGCTCACGGGGTCCAGATCCTTCAACTTGGTAAACATTTGTACCATCCGTCCATGGAGCTCCCCATCCTTTCTCACACATAAAAATGGAGCGAGGGCAATTTTAAAAGCCTTCTTTGTCTTACTGCACCGACCAAACTCCGAAGCATTTTCCATAGTCCGCACCAAGCTTTCCTTGTTCTTCGGATTCTTGCTGAAGCCCCCTCCAGCCCCACGCGCCAGATCCCCCCCGTTTTTGGTTTTATAATAATTAATATCTCCAATAGTACCCTTTAATTTAATAATCCCTGTCTGCTTTGCCATAATAT
>JAENXC010000020.1 GCA_016649715.1 Flavobacteriaceae bacterium
AGTTTTGAGCTTGCTCAAGAAACTTTTTTCTCCCTTTTCATTTTCAAAGCGGAGCTTTGAGGGATCACCGCAGGTAATCCCATTCGTGAAATATGTTAGTTTTGAGCATACTCAAAGTACTGTTCTCTCCCTTTCTTTCAAGGTGTATCAAATTTCCCAGCATTAAAACTGTGTTAATTAATACACCTTTAATAGTAATAGCGCCCAATAATTTTTAACTTCAATCTTCAAAAAAAGTTAAACTAAACACGCACATTATGTTCACTGTTATCAACGGAATTCCCGAGGATATTTTGGGAATAGTAATTTCTGGGAAAACCACTAAAGAAGATTATGATCAACTAAATCCGCTATTGGAAAAACACAAAATGGAACACGGCACCATTAAGTTTTTTGTTGAAATAGACGAGTTGAACTATACCGCAAAAGCCATGTGGGAGGATTTTAAAACGGGACTTCACTATTGGCACGACATAAAAGCCGTTGCCATCGTTACGGACAAGAAATGGTTGGAAAAATCCATAGCGGCATTTGGTGCAATCATTCCAGGAATGGAAACAAAAGGTTTTGAACTTCACGAGCGCCAGGAAGCCTTGGATTGGTTAAGAACACAGAAAGATTAATAGGCCAGTACTATTTCCGGAGTGGATCTATTTCTATATCCTGAATTGTTTTAAATGATGGTCCAAATGTTTGTACTGCATCTACCCCATTGTTGTGCAACAGTGATTATCAAAACATAAACTTGGTCGTAACGAATCCAATAAAACAAAACCCTTTCCAGTTCCCAAAAATAAAGCTTTTTTCCTGGGCTGTGTCCAATCCCATAGCCATTACGGTCTGGCTGGGAATAACCTTTGGAAGTGTGGAGGACGAGAACTACAAACTCCAAAAAAATCCCAGAGCCATGGAATGCATCGCTGTTTTGTAAAATTTTATGTACTTCAAAATTGGCTGCGCTATCGCCAGAAAACCACCCCGCAAAATGCTTGCAATAGTTATTTTAGGACGGGTCAAAGCCTAGGTTCACCCGTATATAAGCCTACCATAAGCCTAGTATAAGCCTACTATATCCCATAGATAAGCCAAGGTCCACTTATGTCTCCCCCCTGGCGTGGACGTCCTGCCCGTGTCCTCCGCACTGTGAGTCTCCAAACCCAGACCCCACCCTGCCCTTTCAAGACCGAATTCCCGCACTGGAGGAAGGGCGCAAACTGCTGCACGCGAAGGTGGAAACGCTAATGGCGGTGGTTAGGAAGTAGGAGGATTTGTGTTATATTTGGATGACGGCTATGGACTTGGGCATATATGGAATGTATACGTCATAATTTTGAGAACATGTCGTATATAACTTTGGTATGCAATTTTAAAAAACCAATCAAATGAAAAAACAGATTCTAACTTTGACCCTAATCTTCTTGGTAAGTTTACTGACTTACGCTCAAGAAACTTACACAATCGGAAACACCGAATATTATTATGGACGAACTTATGAAACAACTGGAAAACCTGTTGTTAAAAGAAGTGAAGCTAACAAAAGAGCTTTTTTAAATTCATTTGGTTTAAACGAAACACCTGAAGGATATGAGATTGACCATATTAAACCTCTTTCAGAAGGTGGCACAGATGACCCAAGCAATATGCAACTATTGACAGTCGAACAGCATAAATTAAAAACAGCAGAAGAAAGAACCAACAGAAGTAATTCAACATATTATCCTCGAACATATACAAGTAATTCAACATACGTTAACCAATATAATATCCCACGTTCAACTACAACGACAACTTCATCATATTCGAGAACGGATTCAAACGGAAGAACAATATATACAGGTAGTCGTGGCGGAGAATATTATATAAACAGTAGTGGAAATAAAGTTTACGTTAAATCTGAAAATTCTACAACGACATCCACAAATGCTACTTCAACACAGTCTTATTATAGTCCGAGTACTTCTAGCCCCAGAACTATCCAAACGGGGCCAAGAGGAGGTAAATATTATATTAACTCTAAGGGAAATAAAACTTACGTAAAGAAAAAAAACAAATGAGAATATTAATACTACTTATAATTTTAACTTCTCAAACTTGTTTTTCGCAATTAGGTAAAACAAAGACCGAAATTTTTTCTAACGAAGGTAGCAATTATGCTGACAAGGACATTCAAAATGACTTTACAGTATATAGTTATTCAGGAAAAGTTCCAAAACTAAACGGAGAACTCTGCAATGAATTAGTTTCGTATTTTATGGATAATGAATATGATATATGTTTTAAAGTAACATATGCATCCTGTGCTGCAGCGGCTAATACTTATGTTAAATTTTTCAATGACGTTGCTGTAAAAATTGAAGCTAATAAATGGAAAGATTATAGTGATGATTCGATTTATACTTTAATGGTTGAGGGTCAATTCGCATATGTGGAACATTTCTATGATTACGAATAAAAAACCTTAACTCTAAAATTTCAACAAATGAAGAAAATACTAATCTTACTAACCCTGCTGTTTATTGGCTCTACGGGAATAACACAAACGAAATTTTTCAATACTTTCACTTTAATTAATAATGGAGAAGGAACTGATGTAAGAGATAATATTGAACTGACTATTGGAAAAAGTTCATTAAGTATGAACTGTAAAACCTTTACATTTATTGATGCTCAAAAGACTGGGAGAAATGAAATATATAATAACTCGAAAAAAGGAGATATGGTCGCAGCACAGTACAAAACAAATTATTATGAAATTGTACTTATGACATATATAAATTACCCAAATGAAGTTTATCTAAAATCATTGACTTGGTAGATAATCAAAATTATTTAATCCATTTACATAATAATTAAATATGAAAACAACATTTATTATTTTAGAGGTATTAATGATAAATTTAACCGTTAATGCGCAAACCTTTGAAGAAACTCAACAATGGATTACAAATAATGTGAATTCTTCTACCTGGTATTTTAGTCATCAAGTAAGCTATGATTATAATTCTGAAAAATTACTTTTAATAAAAGTTTTAATAAATCCAAGGTTAAGTGCAATCGTTCGAGAAATAAATCCTGCAAATGTAACAAGCGTGAGTATAAGCAAAGCTGAAAGCAATGACGGTTTAAAAAGTATTAGATTAAACTTCAAATATGGAGGAACCAAAGTAAAATCTTATTTTGTTGATGATAAATTCGAAATTATAGAAGGTGTTCCGATACAAGAAACTAATATGCACGGATTAGACATATATGCTGAATGTGATTTAGATAAACTCAAAAAAATTAAGAAGGCTTATATTCATTTATTTAACGAATTAGGTATAAAAGTTAAAGATGGCGATTACTTTTAATCATTCCGTGATGGCATGTCGTGTATACGTATGTTGGCGGTAATTTAAGATTATGAATACAGAAAGAATATTTAACGAAAATGGTAGTGGATTTATCCGAACTTTTGCTTCTGACAAAATCGAAAAAGTAAATCCTGTTGAATATTACAAAAATGCTGAACTAAAACAAAGTGCAACTCTAATAAGAGATATGCTATACGCCACAAATCCTTTATTAACTTCATTTCTGGATAGTGAATATTTTGAAAAAAAAGCAAAAGAAATGGTAGTTGGATACTGTGAACAATGTGAAAAAATAGAAGTGAACGAAAATTTTATTGAGTTACTACAAACAGAACGCAAAAAAGACCAAGTTAGATTACTAAAAGGAATGACATTAGACCCAGATGTTTTAATGTCTTTAATATTCAAATCTTATAACGACTTCAATTATTTATATAGCAAATATCATTTTAGAAATCTACCTCCCGAATTTGAAGGAAAAAAGCTTCCGAAATTATTCCACCTGAAGGAAGATGGTAGTGTCCATAAAGTCGGAGAAACGGAATTAACGGATGGACAACTAAAGCATATTATAGAAAATAGAAAAGTAATTGTATCTCATTTTTTTGAAAAAGACGATATATGGCATTGCTTTTTTTTGACTTATAAAAGTTTAGGTGGTAAAGAAAATTGGAAAGATGGTCAACCACATTTTCATTACATTTCAAGCGCTTTTGGAATTTCAAAAGAGGATTTTGTTGAAAGTATGAGAACCGGAAATTATAAATCAACTTCTGTTCATATTGATTTGTTGAAATATGGGGAACAACCTAATAAATAAGAAATATAAAAACATATTACACAACATTAAAAAAAGCTTATGAAAAAAACTAGACTATTATTTTTCGCAATTTTAGGTTTAATAGCCACATCTTGTACAAATGATAATGATGATGGAACTGATTCTAATGATAGTAGAATTGATGTCGTTATAAATGGAACAGAATACACATTTAACACTTTTGTCATTGAAAAACATTTTGAAGACCCAGATGGTAGTTATTATTATGTTAATGCAAGAATAGACAACAAGTTAGATTTTGTACTTGATTTTGGCGTTGAATTGGGCCTTACTGGATATTGGGAAGAAGGTGAAATTGTTGATGAATTTAATCTTCTTATTAATTACAATGACAATCCTGTATCATATAGTTGTGCCTATTATGGAGTTGATATTCCATATCCTCTAATTGATGTTACTGTAAACAATGAAGAGGAACTCGTGGCAACCTTTGCCTTCACTAATAATTATGGGGGAGGTTGTGGTCCGCCTTTTGGGGATGAAGTAAAATATACAAATGGTTCAATATATATAAAGTTATAGGTTTGTATCTGAATTAAGAACGTTGTGTAATAACTAAGCATTCACATAGCCATTACCCCTGAGCTTTTCGGGAGCTCAACATAAATACAGTATTGCCCGCCCGCCGTGGCGGAGACCAGTATCCGTCAGTTGGTTACTATAGGGATGGGTCTGCTTTGATTAACATTCGTCTGTTAATTAAAAATCAGGATTTGAAAGAAAACATTTAAATAGATAATTATCTTTACAATATGTACAGAGAAAAACTAAAATTTATTGACCTCTTTTGTGGAATCGGAGGTTTCAGAGTAGCCTTTGAAGAGGCTTGTGAGGAAAACGATATTCAACCCGTTTGTGTTTTTTCTTCGGACATTGACAAATATGCCCAAGAAAGTTACGAAGAAAATTTTGGGGAAAAACCTTTTGGCGATATTACCAAAATAGATGAAAACGATATTCCTGACCACGACATTCTTTTTGGCGGATTTCCTTGCCAGCCTTTCAGCATCATTGGACAGATGAAAGGCTTGGACGATACGAGAGGAACACTTTTTTTCGATATTGCCAGAATAATTGAGACAAAAAAACCAAAAGCCTTTATTTTGGAAAATGTCAAACAACTTGTTGGTCACGACCAGGGAAAAACTTTAAAAGTCATTGTTCAATCTTTAAAAGATTTAGGGTATCACGTTCAATACAGCGTTCTTAACGCTTTGGATTATGGCTTGCCCCAAAAGCGTGAAAGAGTTGTAATAGTTGGACATCGAGAGCCGATAATGTTCACCTTTCCAAATCCTGAAAAACCTTATAAATCTTTGAACGAAATTTTGGAAACCAAAGTTGACGAGAAATATTTTGCATCGGAATTCATAAGGGAAAAAAGGAAAGAAAAGCATGAATCGTCATATTATCCATCTATTTGGCACGAAAATAAATCGGGCAATATCTGTTCATATCCTTATTCCTGTGCACTTCGTTCGGGAGCTTCACATAATTATCTCTTGGTAAATGGAGAAAGACGTTTAACGCCAAGAGAAATGTTCAGACTTCAAGGATTTCCAGATTGGTACAAAATTGTTGTAAGCGATGCGCAAGCAAAAAAACAGGCTGGAAATGCAGTTCCCGTAAATATGATTAAGGCAGTTGTTCAAAAATTAATTCCTTATGTTGCGAGCACGCTCGAACCAGCAAGCGTTTTGCGGGAATATGATTTAAAATACAATCCAAGTTAATGGCAAAACGAAACTCACCAAAATTAAGAACAGTCAATAAATCGGTTGCTGCCTTCCCGCTAAACCAATTCAATTCAGATTTTCCCTACTTGCTTGGACAAGAAATCGTTTATCTTTTGGCAAGTAAAGGACGTGGCGATCTCGAAGGTTCGGAATGGGAACAAATCTTCGCAATTTGCATCGGAGCAGATTGGAAACCCTCAAATGTTGGACTTGATGATGTTGTAATGGGAAACACAGCTTGGGGTGCGAAGACCGTAAAGTCATCTTTAAAAGATTTCAAGAATCTAAAACATATCCGACTTATTTCTGGCAGAAATTCGCCTGTCTATTCTTATGGTGGAACAATAGATATAACCGCTGACCCAAATGAAATTGGGGAACAGATTTTAGAAATTTGGAATGAGCGAGTTTCGGCAGTTCGTGAAAAATTCAAAAATTTAAGGACGGTTGTTCTTGTTAAATCAAACGATCTTTCCCAAGTAGCTGTTTTTGAGTTTGACACCATCCGATATGACCCAGAACTTTTCGATTTTGTTTGGAATCCTCGTGGTAATTTGGAAGGCTTCGTAAAAGGAACTAAAACAAAACGATTTACATGGCAACCGCACGGCTCACAATTTACAATTCACGAGTCTGTTCCCGAACACACTTTGATTTTGAAAATAAAACAACCCGAGAGATTAGACAAAGAAAAAATACTTGAAGCAATCGGATTTGACAAATCTTGGGTTACAGTAGAACGAAAATAAAAACTACCTACAATAACTAAGCATTCGCCTACCCAATATTGCCTGCCCCGAGCTTTTCGGGAGCCTAACGTAAATGCCGTATTTCCCACCCGCCCGCCATAGCAGAAACCGCTACAGATTTTTTTTAAAAAATAATAGCTGTTTAAACAATCGTTCTTATCTTTAAGGAAACACAAACAGCCATGGAAGAAAACCACTCCTTTTCCATAAAAAACTGGAACGAAGACGACCGCCCACGCGAAAAATTGCTATTAAAAGGCCGCATTGCCCTCAGCGACGCAGAACTAATTGCCATACTAATAGGTTCCGGCAGTCGCAACGAAAGCGCCGTTTCCTTAAGCCAACGCATCTTAGCTTCTGTGAGCAACAATTTAAGCGAACTGGGAAGACTTTCCATTCCCGAACTGATGGAGTTCAAGGGCATAGGCGGGGCAAAAGCGATAAGCATAGCTGCCGCCATGGAGCTGGGCCGAAGAAGAAGAACGGGCGAGGCGTTGGAGCGGAAAAAAATTACTTCCAGCAACTCTGTTTTCGAGTATGTGCAGCCAATGATCGGCGAACTTCCGCACGAGGAGTTTTGGATTCTCTATTTAAACAATTCAAACAAAGTGATAAAAAGTGCCCAACTCAGCAAGGGCGGTATTACCGGAACTGTTGTAGATGTCCGGTTGGCGTTTAAAGAAGCGTTACAGCTTGGGGCCGTGGGTATTATTTTGGCGCACAACCACCCCTCGGGCACCTTGAGGCCCAGCCAAGCAGATATTCAGCTGACCAAAAGACTGAAAGCCGCTGGCGACAGCTTGGACATAAAAGTGCTGGACCACCTTATAATTACCGAAAAAGCGTACTTTAGCTTTGCCGATGAAAATATGCTGTAACCCGCTATGCTGTTAATCTATATCCAAAAATTCACCCCCCGCGTTTCCTATATTTTTAAGCACATCTGTCTGCGTATTTTGGGGATTGAAGTTGCGTTTACTTCGGCTATTGAAGAATTTATAGGGCATACCGGCCCCAAAATATCTTACGGGAAAAAGCCTTTGGGCAACGAACTGTTTTTCCAAAGCTATGGACTTTTGGAACAACAGGGGCTTGAAGCCATTGATGTTACCGTAAAAAAATGGGGCGATACCTTCGGTTTCTTTTCGGTTTCAAACAATAGCGGTTTGCCTTTTGATATTTTTTCCGCTACTTTTTTTATGATTACGCGTTATGAGGAATACCTGCCACACGTGAAGGACGAAATGGGCCGTTTTATGGCTTCGGAAAGTTTGGCGTTTAAAGAGGGGTTTCTTCACCAACCTGTTGTGGATATATGGGCATATCTGTTTAAAGCAAAGCTTTTGGAAGCTTTTCCGGAAATGGTTTTTCCGAAACGGAAAATTACGGTGCATCCGGTAATTGAGGCTGCCCAACCCTATGCGTATAACCAAAAGGGAATTTTTCGGACGGTTGTTGGTTATTTTGACAATTTTTTCCACGGTAAGTTCAGAGCCGTAATTTCCCGTACACAGATAATTTTGGGGTTGAAAAGAGATAGTTTGGATACCTTTAAATGGATAGTGAACAAAACCACACGTAGTGATTTTGATTGTACCGTTTTCTTTCTTTTGGGCAATGCGATAACTTTTAACGAAAGTATGAACACCCACAGACAGCAGTTCAAAATGCTTATAAAATTTATTTCAGATTACAAAGAAGTGGGGCTTATTTTTTCATTCAATTCGTTGAGCAATTATGAAATGCTCAAAAGTGAAAAGCGGCGGATAGAAGAAATTACCAACCGCTCCCTCACCAGCTCTATGAATGCTGAATTTTTGGTAAATCTCCCAGATATTTATCGCCATTTGGTGGAACTGGAAGTGAAGCGGGATTTCACGATGGTATTTCGCGATACCGTGGGTTTCCGCGCAGGCACTTGCACGCCCTTCCTATTTTATGATTTGGATTATGAAATAAAAACACCCTTAGTTATACATCCAGCGGCGATGACCACTTTGGCCTTTCAAAAAAAATACGTTTCCGATATAGAAAAAACGGTGAACAACGCCTTCAAAGCGGTGGAAGAAGTAAACGGTACTTTCACTATGATTTTTTCAAACAAGGATTTTTCCCGCCTGCCGGGAGGCATGGCTTCGGAAGAAAACAATAAGGTTTGGCGACAAATCTTTTCAGAAAAACTACAGGAATATGCACAATAGGGAGATTTCAGATATATTTTTTGATTTGGACCACACGCTTTGGGATTTTGACCGAAATTCCGAACTGGCGTTTGAAAGGGTTTTCCGAAAGTATAATATTGAACTTCCCATTAAGGTTTTTTTGAAGGAATACGAACCCATCAATTTGATCTATTGGAAAAAATACAGTGAAGAACGCATCACCAAAGAAGAGCTCCGAAGAGGACGATTGACCGAGGCTTTTGATATTTTCAAACTGAAATTTTCCCTTGAAACCATTGATGCGCTTGCGGTTTGCTACATTGAAGAGCTACCTGTGGACAACCATCTTTTAATAGGCACGCTCGAAATCTTGGAATATCTTTCCGAAAAATATACACTTCATATTATAACCAATGGTTTTGAGGAAGTTCAGTACTTAAAACTAAATAACAGCGGTATCAAAAAATATTTCAGCACAATTACCACTTCCGAAGAGGTAGGGTCAAAGAAGCCCAATCCTGTTATATTTGAAACTGCCTTAACAAAAGCTTCCGCAACTGCGAAAAACAGTTTAATGATAGGCGACAGCTTTGAGGCGGATATTAAGGGTGCTGAAAATGCAGGAATGCAAACCTTGTTTTTTAATTGCCGAAAGGAAGAAGTTGAACCGCGTTATTTCGCCATCAATGAACTTTCGGAAATTAAAAATCACTTATAGTAATAATTCCGCATCCCAGAGCGTTAATAACAGACAAAATGCCTACTTATGAACAAAACCTTATCCCTGTCCATTTTTGCGGTATTGGCCTGCCTATTTTTTACGGCTTGCATACAGGATACCAATTTTGACCAAACTGAGGATATTGCCTTAACTCCAGTAATTGAGCTGGATTTGATATATTTCAATATGAATGCGGACCGTTTTTTTGACACCATAAATTCAGTTCCAATCCTTACTGTTCGCGATACTACTGAAATCAAATTTTTGGACGATAGTACCCTACAGGAAAGCCTGAAACGGGCCGAGTTCTATTTCAAGTTTACCAACAGCATCCCTAGAAGTTTTCAAGTGGATTTTCAATTTTTAAGTGAATTGAATGATACAACTTATGTAGCCGGAACTTCCGTGGCACCCGGTTTTATTGCCACGCCGGTAATTACGGAGTTTACTGAGAATGTGGAAGGCGAAAACATTTTACGGCTCACACAAGCAAATAAAGTTGTGGTTTCAGTAACCATTCCTTCTTCCGATGAAAATCTGGAAGGCACGTTGAACCTAAAATCCAAAACCACCTACTTTTTGGAATACTAATACAATGCGAAATTTCTTAACTTTCATACTATCCCTTGTGGGCGTATTTGCTATATCCCAAAATAAGCAGATACTATACGGCTTTGATGATATTCCCCAATCATTGATGCTCAATCCGGGGAGCAAAGTGCTCCAGAAGAAACATTACGGTATTCCTTTTTTATCACAAATCCATTTTAACGGTGGTTCTTCGGGGGTTTCGGTTTACGATATTTTTAAGAATGGAAGTGATAATATCAACGACCGCATCACCCATAAAATATTCGAAATGAAGAATACCGATTTCTTCACGGCCACACAGCAACTAGAGCTTCTCAGCTATGGATGGCGCGCTAAAAACGAAATTTATTTTTCTGCGGGAATTTATCAGGAATTTGATTTTATAACCTATTTCCCCCGCGATTTGGCTATTCTCGCTTGGGAAGGAAACCGCGACTATCTGGGTTATGAATTCGATTTGGGCGAAATAAGCACCACCGGCGATTTTACGATGGTCTATCACATTGGGCTGAACAAAAAAATAAGTGAAAAATTGACGGTTGGCGCGCGGCTGAAACTCTATTCCAGCATGTTCAGCTTTAGAAGTGTGAACAATGCGGGAACTTTCGTAACCAATTTAGGGGATGATAATTCTGTAAATATTTATGAACACACTGTTAAAAATGCCGATGTTTTGGTGCAAACTTCAGGATATGCCTCTTTGAGGGAACTGGACGGAGCAGGACAAGTTACCAGCGAAATTTTGGGCCGCGCCCTTTTTGGCGGTAACATTGGGGTGGGAGTAGATTTAGGGTTTAATTATGATATAAATGAAGATTGGACTCTTTCAGCAAGTGCGTTGGATGTGGGCGCCATTTTTCATACAAAGGATGTGGAAAGTTATCACGCCCACGGAACCTACACTTTAAATGGTATAAACCTGCTTTTTCCGCCATTGAACCAAGGCGAGCCCACTTTTCCGTATTACACCAACCTTGAAGATGAAGTGGAACGCGAAATACCGATAGACACGCTACACAATGGGTACACCCAGTTTCGCCCCGTAAAAATAAATGCGGGTCTCAGTTTTGGTTTTGGCAGGTTTAATGCCTCCGGTGCCTGCGATTGTTTGAATTCGGGTGGAGAAAAACTTCACAAGCAGGACGTAGGGTTGCAGTTCTATTCCATTTTTAGGCCGAAGGGACCGCAAATGGCCGGAACGCTTTTTTACCACAGAAGGTTTACCGAATTTCTTTCCGCCAAAGCAACCTATACGGTAGATTCCTATTCGTATTCCAACGTGGGTCTCGGTTTTTCGGCAGATATTGGGAAGATCAATTTTTACCTCGCTGCGGACAACCTCTTAAAATATAGTAATTTGGCAAAGGCAAAAAGCTTATCTTTACAATTAGGGTTTAACATAATTATTGACGAATAATGACACGATTTTTACTGCTTTCCATTTCCTTATTGCTGGCAACCAATGCCATTTCACAGAAAACAAGTTTGAGCGATTACAGTTATATTGTGGTTCCGGACCAGTTCGATTTCTTAAAAGGAAAAGATCAATTTCAGATGAATTCAATGACGAAATTCTATTTTGAAAAAAATGGGTTCAATGCCTATATGGCAGATTCAGCGCCCAACGCCAACCGTTGCGATGGACTTTATGCGAATGTTGAGGAACTGAAAACTCTTTTCGGAACAAAGCTTCAAGTTGTTATTAAGGACTGCAAGGATAAGGAAATTTTTCGCGGACAAGAGGGGAAAAGCAAGTATAAGGAATACGATAAATCCTATCAAGATGCACTTCGCAAGGCTTTCAATGGAATGGAGGGATTGCAAGTGAAACAAAAAGAAGTGGTTCTTTTAACCAATAGCACCAACAACACAACAGTTTCCAAAGAAACGATACCAAATGTAGAAACGGCTGAGCTTACAAAACCAAAAGTTTCAAATGTTTCCGGTATTTTACTTCCCGATGCTAAATTTTCAAACTATTCATATTCAGGGAAAACGTTTCTGTTGCGCAAAACTACTGAAGGTTATTCATTATACGAAGAATCTTCCACTGCGGCAGATGGGCTTCTTTTAAAGGGAAAAATAATCTTGATGGACAACCTAGTAAAATATATGGATACGTCCGGAAAGGTGGCAGATGCTGCTTTTGATGCTTCTGGGAATCTGCTCATCAAAGAAGAAGGCGCTCCAAAAGTTTACAAATCTGAAGATTAGAAATCGTATTTATCCTTCCAAAGTTGCTTTAAATAACTTTTTAGTGAATTTTCCTTTGGGTTGTTTCCGGGCTTATAAAATGTAGTCCCTTTTATTTCCTCGGGTAAAAATTCGTGCGGTACAAAATTGCCTTCATAATTGTGTGCGTATTCATATTCCTTTCCGTAACCCAACTGTTTCATAAGTTTAGTTGGTGCGTTTCTGATTGATAACGGAACTGACAGATCGCCTGTTTGCCGAACCAATTGTTGCGCTTCGCCAATGGCTTTATAGGAAGCATTGCTTTTTGGTGAAGTTGCCAAATATATGGCACATTGGCTCAGAATGATCCGGGCTTCGGGATAACCGATGGTGTTTACAGCTTGAAAAGTACTGTTGGCAAGCAACAGCGCATTTGGGTTTGCCATTCCGATATCTTCGGAAGCGAGGATTACCATTCTCCGTGCAATGAATTTTATATCCTCACCTCCTTCAATCATTCTCGCCAGCCAATATACGGCTGCATTCGGGTCGCTCCCGCGCATTGATTTTATAAATGCCGAAATGATGTCGTAATGTTGCTCCCCGGTTTTGTCATAAAGCACCGTGTTTTTCTGTGCTTTTTGCATGACCAGTTCGTTGGTAACTGTAACTTTTTCAGTTTTCCCTGCCTCGCCGGCAGGCAGGTCTGAAAGCACAACCAATTCCAAGATATTGAGAAGTTTTCGGGCATCTCCACCTGAAAGCCGTATAAGTGCTTCAGTTTCTTTTAAGGTTACTTTCTTTTTGGAAAGGATTTCGTCTTCTTTCAAAGCTCTTTTTAGCAATGCTTCCAAGTCTTCACGGCTGAAAGATTCCAAAACATAAACCTGACAGCGGGACAGAAGGGCGGGAATCACTTCAAAACTTGGATTTTCGGTGGTAGCGCCAATTAAAGTGATCCACCCTTTTTCAACAGCTCCCAAAAGTGAATCCTGCTGCGACTTGCTGAAACGGTGAATTTCGTCAATAAAAAGAATTGGGTTTTTGGTGGAAAATAGATTGTCGCTTTTTTTCGCTTTTTCTATTACTTCCCGAACGGCGGCAACACCGCTGTCCACGGCGCTGAGGGTATAAAATGGCCTGCCGCTTTCATTGGCAATAATATTTGCGAGGGTAGTTTTTCCAGTTCCTGGCGGTCCCCAAAAAATCATCGAGGGGATCATTCCAGTACTTAATTGCGAAGTAAGTGAACCTTTGGGCCCTACTAAGTGTTGCTGGCTTAAATATCCTTCAAGAGTGGTGGGGCGGATCCGTTCCGCGAGAGGTGCGTTCATAGTTTTTCAAAATTACAATTTTAGCTTAAATAATAGATTGGGTTTTTCAGCTGAAAATTATATTTCCCTAACCCTAAAGGGTAATAATTTTCTCGAATATAGCAATCTTTGAAGATTTTTTCACCCTTTAGGGTTGGGGAAAGAAAAAATCTGATTTTTGTGATTCATCCATTAATCACTTAATTTTAATAAATCGGTTTCACTGACAATTTATCATAAATTTGATTTTGGGATTGTTTTTTGTAATTAATCAGATATGTCGAATTCAAACCAATTAAAATTTACTCCCGAAGTATTTGGCTATCCGTTGCTTTTCGTGATGGTGCTTTGGATCGTGTTTTGGGTTGAATCACGATTTGGTTTTAATTTCAATTCGTATGGAGTTTACCCCAGAGAATTTAAAGGATTGCGCGGTATTCTCTTTAGCCCTTTTATTCACGGGAGCCTGAAACATCTTTTTAATAACTCTATTCCGTTATTTGTGCTTTCTTCGGCACTCTTCTATTTTTATCGAAATATTCGTTGGAAGGTCTTGATTTTTGGGATGTTATTGACAGGCGTGGCCACTTGGCTAATAGGTAGATCTTCGCTTCATATTGGAGCAAGCGGCGTTGTTTATATGTTGGCTGCCTTTTTGTTTTTTAAGGGAATTTTCTCAAAACAATTTCAGCTAACCGCTTTGGCTTTGGTTGTGGTTTTTCTTTACGGCGGAATGCTTTGGTATGTTTTTCCCGTAAATCCTGAAATTTCTTGGGAAGGACATCTTTCGGGATTTTTTGTGGGTTTGCTATTCGCTTTTTTCTTTAAAGGGAATCCTGTACAAAATAAAAAATACGATTGGGAGCGGGAGGACTACAATCCTGAAAATGATCCGTTTTTAAAACAGTTTGACGAAGAAGGAAATTTTATAGAACTGCCCAAAGAACCACCTGTGGAGCCAATGGAAGAGAAACCCACGGAACAAAAGTCACGCCGTATAAAAATTGTGTACAGTTTTAAAAAAAATCCTGAAAAGGAAACGGAATAATTACTGCCGCCGCTGGCGTACCACTTCATAAAGAAAAGCACCACAAGCTACGGAAACGTTTAAGGAGTTTATTTCCCCGAGAAGGGGCAAAGAAGCTTTGTGGTCCACCAAAGTAAGTACCGATTTTGAAACACCTTTTCCTTCGGAGCCCATAATAATGGCCAATGGAGTTTTCAAATCCACTGAATAAATTTCAGTATGTGTTTTTTCGGTTGCTGCAAGGATGGTAATTCCAGAACCCTGCAAATAAAAGATAGCATCTTTAATGTGTTCTACTTTACAGATTGGAATTTTGAAGATGGCTCCTGCCGAAGTTTTCACTGTATCCCCTGAAACGGGAGCACCACCTGTTTTTTGAATGATCACTGCATCAACCCCTGTACATTCGGCGGTACGGAGAATGGCACCGAAATTCCGCACATCAGTTATCTGGTCCAAAATGAGGAATAGGGGAGCCTTATCGCTTTCAAGGGCTTTTTCCACGACTGATTCTAAACTATGGAAGGCAACTGGTGAAGTAACCGCGACAATTCCTTGGTGGTTTCCTCGTGTAAGCCTATTGAGTTTTTCAAAGGGGACAAGGCTCACGGGGATGTTTGCTTTTTCAAGATCCTTGATAAGGCCATCAATCTTGTCGCTGTCCATTCCCTTCTGAACGAAAACTTTGTCGAAAACTACGTTTGACGATAGGGCTTCTTTTATTGGGTATATGCCGAAGATTGTATTTTGTTTGTCGCTCATAGTTTTTGAAAATAGAAGTGTAATGAATATTTTATTCGTTCAAAGATACACAGATTTATATTCGTTTCTGTTTTTGAAAAATAGTTGTATAAAAAAAGCACCCCTTAAATTTTTAAGGGGTGCCAAGTTATATTAAAAGCTAATTTAGAAGAATTAGTTTTTAAGGCCAATTAAGGTTATTGCTCCAGCAATTACATCTGGAGTGCTTTCAAAGCCCAATGAAAAGTAGGTACGTACATCTGTAAGAGAAACATCGATTCCTGTTATTTCTAACTCTGCTTCTCGGGTATTCGCGGGTATAACCACGGTAGGAGAGAAGCTATAGTTTTCAGGTGCTGTTGGAGGATAAAGATCAGGGTTCACAACTGGTACCACAATTACGTTAAAAGTTCTGTCTGCATCTGTCATATCGCTTACAAATACTTTTACAGTGCTTGATCTTGAACCTCCTTCTGGAATACTATTGATGTTTCTTGTTGCTTGAGAAAAACCAATTATTGTTTTTCGATCAGGATTATAATCATCGTGTGTCTCACAGGAAGAAGTGATGATAGCTATTAATCCTATTAAATATAATATTCTAAATTTTTTCATTTTTATTATTTTTTAAGATTATTAATATCCTGGATTTTGAACTATATTAGGATTTTGATCTATTGTTGATTGCGAAAATGGCAATTGGAATAGATTACTTCCTACTGGTAGCAATAGATCTACTGAGGGTGTTCCAGTTCCATCTTTTAAATCGCCAAAGTTTTCTCTTATAATAGGAAGCCCCCATCTTTTAAGGTCGAAAAAGCGTTGGTATTCAAAAGCAAATTCAAGCCTTCTTTCCAAACGGATAGCATCGCGCAAAGCAGTACCAGTTTCGCCACTTGGGGGACTAGTATATCTTTTTGTTCTTACTTCGTCCAAAGCTGTACGGGCGGGCCCTTCAGAACCGAGGTTGTATAATGCCTCTGCACGGTTAAGTGCTGCTTCAGAAGCTCTAAAGATTTTATAATCCACTATGCCATTGGTTAATTGGGAAGAAGTTCCTTTTTTCCCCAATAATTTTCCGATGGAATTATATTCCAACCCTTGAGATTTTCCAGTAAAAATATAAGCTTCTTTTCTTATATCGTCTGCAGCATACAGATTCGTTAGTTCATAAGATGCAACATACTCATTGATAATGGCTGTTTTTGTCCCTTGTGTCCATGTTACTCCAATGGAATTATTAAGATCAGCTGTATTTGGAATCGAAAAGACTAGACCATCAGTGCTTGTGTCATCCCATATACCTACAAATTTAGCTCTTGGGGCTATTGGGGTAGTAACCTCATTAGCGGCATCAATTGCATTTTGCCATTGACCCATGTATAGATAAACACGTGAAAGCAATAAGTTAACCGCGTTTTTACCCATTCTTCCAACACCGTTGCTGGTATTGATGTCTGCAGCAGCTTCTGTTAGATCCTTAACGATCATGTCATAATCTTCACCCACCGTATTTCTGGCAGGTAGTTGAAACTGATCTGTAATCGTTACGTAAGCCACTCCCAAACTTCCATTGGCATCTGCTGATTGTGTTGGTATTTTTCCAAAATAGCCAACCAAATTCAAGTGGGCCATAGCTCTAAGTGCTTTTGCCTCTGCAACGATATTTGCCTTGGTGTCGCCTTCCAAATTCACTGAATTTTCCAAAATCAAATTTGTCCTATAGATTACGGTATAAGCATTACTATATACCGTGGACAACGTTGAATTACCATTGTAGTCCCAGTCATGCAAATCTTTGGCAGTAAAGCGACCATTTTGGCAGAGGGTTACGTTGTCTGTCAATACATCTGGTGCGCTAAGCATAGAACCGCTGCCAATATAACCGTACATTCCTGTGGTAATATTACCTGTGGCGGAAATTAGTCCTTCATATGCACCTCTCATAGCATTCTCAAAATCTTGGGGAGAAGTATAGGCGTTGTCTATTGCCAATGCATCATAGGGAATTTGATCTAAGTTGGCCTCGCACGAAGCTAAACCTCCCATCACAAAGACACCTGCTATTATTTTAATAAATATATTTTTCATTTTTATTTTTTTTTAAAATTAGAAACTTACGTCTAAACCTAATTGTATTGATTTAGTGTTAGGATAACTGTACAAAGTTGCTTCTCCAGGAGCAACTGTTTGTGCAAAACTAATGGATTCTGCTGAGGAAAGACCTACTTCAGGATCTCCGTAAAAATCTGTAAACGTTAGTAGGTTCTGCCCTTGTACATAAATTCTAAAGGAAGTAAAAGGTAGTTTGTCCATATATTGACGGGGAAGAGTATAAGACAAAGTTACGTTTCTCATACGTATGTAGTCACCTTTCTCAAGAAATCTATCTGAATTGATATTGTTTTCATTATTAAGTGTAGTTCTTGGGTCTGGTAATACACCTGTATCACCAGGTTGTTGCCAATAGTTAAATGCTGAAACCGCTTGATTGTCGGTCACCGAAGCTCCGTCAGAGTTTAAGTTGGACTCAACAAAGTTGTTTATCCAGTTACCAGCTTTAAACACAAAGTCAGTTCTCAAACCAAAGCCTTTATAGCGAATGTTGGTAAAGAAACCACCTTCCTTGTTTGCAATTGTTGATTTGCCCTGTAATACACGGTCAGTATCTTGATTGATGCCATCAGCATATACAATGGTACCATCAGCCTTGTAATATTGTGGTCTTCCATTGGCAGGATCAACGCCTGCGTAGCGCACTAAATAGTGTTCATTGATTTTTGCTCCTTCACGATAAAGAATGTTAAAAGTATTATCTGACGGTGATACATCTTTACCTTCAGGAAGTTTAAGAATTTTGGTGTCCAAGAAAATAATATTTCCTCCAAGAGTCCAAGTAAAGTCAGCAGTTCTAAATACATCTGCCTGTAAGGAAATTTCAAGACCTTTGTTTTCAATCTCTCCCAAGTTTCCGGCTACGGTGCTTATACCAGACTCATCCGCTCTTGGAATTGGGAACAAAAGATCTTCTGTTTTTCTGATGAAATAATCAGCAACCCCTTTTACTCTGTTGTTGAACAAATTAAATTCCAAACCTATGTCTGTTGTTTTGGTAGTTTCCCATTTAAGATCTGGGTTGGCAATATTATCAGGTGTTGAAGACGAACCTCCTGGATAGGGATTTGAAAAACTTACGGTTCCTTGTGATGCGTAATTATCAATACCAGATCTGTTACCAACAGTTCCGTAAGACCCCCTTATTTTTAGGTCATCCACAAAATCAGCATTAAAAAAGCTTTCTTTGGCAATGTTCCACCCTGCACTGAAACTGTAGAAAAGACCATATTGGTTATCCTTACCAAAGTTTGAAGAAGCATCATATCTTGCAGATGCAGAGGCCAAATATTTTTCCTTGTAATCGTAATCTGCAAACAAACCATAGGAAAGTAATGCCAGTTTATTGGCACTTGTATTTGCGTCATTTAATTGCGCGGCATTTACTTGCGTTGTTAGGATTGGTGTAGGAAAACCGATTTTTCTTGCCAAGATATCTCTATATGAATTTATGTTGTATTCATATAAACCCAATACGTTTAAATGGTGGTCGTTTAGGCTTAACGTGTAGTTAAGGTTATTGCTGATCGTGATGTCTGTTCGGAATGATTCGAAGTCCAGTTTATTTCCTGGAAAATCTGGGTTTCCAATCAAATTTATCAAAACTCCGCCTGGAAGGGAATAACTATCTCTCCTTCGGTTTACGGAATTGAGAGAGTATCTTAATGAATAACTAAAATTTTTCGTGAATTTAACCTGAGCATCCCCACTCGCCAAAAATGTATTCCAAGAATCGGTCGCTGGTTCAGTAAGTATTGATCCTACTCCAGCAAACCCAGTATTGGTGTTGTTGTAAAGTGGATTTCCGTATTCGTTGAAAACTTGGTTCCCATCGGCATCATAAACATAATAACGTTCGTAAGGATTTACATCATACAAAAATCTAAATAGGTTCTGAGAGTTGTTTCTATCGCGGGGCTCATCGCTCGTAGCGTGCGAGTACCCAACATTAACACCTACAGAAAGCCATTTTTTGGCATCAAAGTTAATGTTCAAACGCGAATTGGTTCTTTCAAATCCATTTAGATTATTGATAATTCCAGTGTTTTTGTCATTTCCTACAGAGAAGAAATAATCTATCTTTTCAGCACCACCGGAGATGGATGCAGTATTGCTGGAAATAACACCTTCTTTATAGCCTAACTTCTGCCAATCTGGTGACTCATCAATCAATTTTAGTCTTTCTGGGCTGCCAGGATTTGTAGAAACTCCAGGAGCAGCAGCAGATCCAAGACCCAAAGCAAATAATTCTGCCTCATATTGAAGTTTTTGTTCTACGTTCATAACATTAAAGTTGGGCTTAATCAGTGATGAAACTCCATATCTTGAGCTAAACCTTACGGTTGCTTCCTTGTTTCTATTACCATTTTTTGTGGTAATTACAACCACTCCATTCGCACCACGAGACCCGTACCTTGCGGTAGTTGCGGCGTCTTTTAGGATGGTAATGTTTTCGATATCCTCATTGGCAATTTGCCCTAATTCCTGTTCCCTAATGGTAGCGCCGTCCACAATATAAAGTGGCGATGATGCTCCAGCAGACAAAGAACCCGTTCCGCGAATCCGCACGAACGCTCCCTGCCCAGGTTTACCGTTGGCGGCAGTTACTTGCACCCCAGCTGCTTTACCTTGCAAAAGGTTGTCAATACTAGTGGTCGGTGCCAGTTCAGAGATTTCCGAAGCAGAAATCGACACAACGGCAGATGTTTGTACCGTTTGGTTTCGTGTAGAATACCCAGTAATAACAACTTCTTCCAGTGCCGCAGCATCTGGCAGTAAAGAAATGTTAATTTTATTTTGGGCACCTACTTTTACTTCCTTGGCGCTAAAACCTACATAACTAAAGGTAAGTGTTTGGCCCACATTGGCAGAGATGGAGAAATTTCCATCAAAATCTGACTGTGTACCAGAACTTGTTCCTTTAATTAAAACGTTTGCACCAGGCAATGGCAGACCTGTATCGTCCGTCACCGTACCTGTAATTGTTTTTTGCTGCGCGAAGGTAAGCTGCACAACCAACGCTAATATAAGCGTTAAAATTCCACTAAACTTTGTTCTCATTTTTATAATTTATTTGAATTAGCCAGAGGCAAAAATCATAATAAAAAGTTAATTACACAAGTATTTGCTCCCAATTTTATGTTTTATTTAGTAAAGTAGAAGGTTTTGAAATGAAGATTCTAAAATTTTGAAGAAACACTGATGTGTATTTTGGTATTTGAAAAACTGAAATTTTGGTTTTCGGCGTTTCCATTGGCGACGTTAAATTTGAACAAACCCGCTTTGGTGTTGAGTCCGAGCCCTAGGCCAAAACTGTAAAGTTTTTGTTTTAAGGACAGTGTTTCATTCTCAAAGTACCCAACGTCAATGATGCTGTGCATGTAAACCCCATCGTTAAATTGGTATCTATATTCCGTGTTTATCACTGAAAATAGCGATGCATCTATACTATTTTCATTAAAACCCCGAATGCTGTTAATGCCTCCAAAGCGAAACAATTCGTTTACCAAATAGCTATCGCTGAAAAGTACGCTGGTTGTGTTCTGCACGAAAATTGAGTTTTTGTAATTCAGGTTGAATATATTGTTTAGTAAGGCTTCGAGCCTAACTTGGTCTGCGGTGCTGCCTTCTTTTTTTCGGGAGCCTATTCCGCCATCAAATGAAATGACTGTTTTGATGGGGAAGAGCTTTTTGTTCTGTGGTTTAAGATAAGCTGCGCCTGCAATAAGGAATTTTGACTTAAAATCTTCAACGGGATTTCCAGCCACAGCAATATCCAGAAGATTGCTTGAGTCATAACCTTTATAGCCAATATAAGTTGTAGATTTTGGATTGATTTGATAGGTGGCCCGAACTTGCTGTTCCGTGGTAATGAAAGTACTGTCGCGTTTAAAAATTTTGAGTTCGCCGCTTAAGCCGAAAGGTGTTTTTAGTAGGTAAGGCAGCGTTACTTTCGCCCTAAAGTTTACCTGTTCCTTGCCATCCGCTTTATAGTTCAGTAATAATTGCTCGCCGTAATTTAAGTTATTGTTCAATTCCAAATTGAGATAGCCGTTGAAGGTGAGTTTCTGCGTTTCTTCATCCGTGGAAAAACCGAGTATCCCGTCAAAAAGGTTGTTGTTTTGTTTTTCGAGATAAAAATAAACGATTGTGGAATCTTTTCTGAAAAGTGCTTCGGGGGGTTTTATGGTTGAAGCAAAACCGAGGCTGTTCAGGTTTTCGTTTTGTTCCACCAGTTTCTTTTGGTTGAAAACCTTTCCTTTTCGTATTCCCGCATAGTATTTTAAAAACGAACGGGGGAATTTTTCATATCCTTTTACGACTATGGAATCTACGGTGCGGATGTTTCCGTTATCCACGAATAAAGTGACAGACAGATTATCATTTTTATCTTTTTCAAATCCGGTCAGTTTTATTCGTGCAAAGGCATTTCCTTTTTGGTTGCGAAGTGCCGTGAGTTTTCGCAATGAATTTGGAATCGTTTCAAAAGGAAGCATAAAATAGGCTTCGGTAATTTCCGAAGAAACCCGCTGCAGTTCTTTTTCTGTAAAATCTTCTTCGGAGTAAAAAACTTTCAGTTCGCTGTATTTTTTTCCGAGGAAAAAATTTGCAATGTAGCTGCTGTCGTTTTCTTTTTTAAGCTGAAGCAGCTCGCTTTCAATAAAACCCATCCGCTGGATTTTTAAGAAAAGTGTATCGGTTTCTTTTTTAAGTGAAAGAAAATCTTTAAAAGAAGTATTCATCCGCAACGAATCTTTCATCGCTTGTGAAATTGGTCTTTCGGCCTTTATGGAAAGCGTGAGTTCCTGTGCCTTTATTCCGAAGAAAAAACAGGTATATATATTAAGGTATAGAAAAAGGTATATTGCGTGTTTCAAATTAGTGTTCAGTATTCAGTATTTTGTGATCATTGTTCAGAAGTCAGTAACCAGTAGCGTTGGCAGAAAAAAGCTTTGCGCACCCGTCAACCGCCATCCAGCCTCCAGCATCCCCAAAACTAACGCTTCAACTTGCCATTTCATATTCAAATGGAAAAAATAATGAAAGTAAGTTGAAAATTAATTCAGTAAGGTTTGATTAGTCTAAAAAAAATTCTACATTTGCATCCCCTAAAAATAGGGGTGTTTTATTTTTAAACAGTAATAATACATATTTTATATGCCAACAATTTCACAATTAGTACGTAAAGGAAGAACCAAAATAACCAAGAAGAGTAAATCGGTTGCTTTGGATTCGTGCCCACAGCGTCGTGGTGTTTGTACGCGTGTATATACTACTACACCTAAGAAACCAAACTCAGCTATGCGTAAAGTAGCAAGGGTTAGGCTTACAAACGGTAAGGAAGTAAACGCATACATCCCAGGCGAAGGTCACAATCTCCAAGAGCACTCGATAGTATTGGTTAGAGGTGGAAGGGTAAAGGATTTGCCAGGAGTTAGGTATCACATTGTACGTGGAGCTTTAGACACCGCAGGTGTTGCAGGCCGCACGCAACGTAGATCTAAGTACGGTGCAAAACGCCCTAAAAAGTAAAAATGAAAACGGTTAATGGTTAACTGTTAATGGGCTGACCCAATTAACAATTAACGATTAACAATTAACACAAAAGACATGAGAAAAAGACAGGCCAAAAAAAGACCCCTTTTGCCGGATCCAAGGTTTAACGACCAATTGGTTACGCGTTTCGTAAACAACATGATGTGGGACGGAAAAAAGAGTGTGGCTTTCAAAGTTTTCTATGATGCCATAGACATTGTAGATGAAAAGAAACAACAAGACGACGAAAAAACTGCGTTGGAGCTTTGGAAAGATGCACTTTCCAATATTATGCCCCACGTAGAGGTGCGTAGTCGTAGAGTTGGTGGGGCAACCTTCCAAATTCCTATGCAAATACGTCCAGACCGTAAAATTGCAACCGCAATGAAATGGTTGATTACCTATTCAAGAAAAAGAAACGAGAAATCCATGGCTGCGAAACTTGCCGGTGAAATTCTTGCAGCTGCCAAAGAAGAAGGCGCTGCTGTTAAGAAACGTATGGATACCCATAAAATGGCAGAAGCTAACAAAGCATTCTCACATTTCAGATTCTAAAAAATGGCACAAAGAGATTTAAAATACACAAGAAATATCGGGATTGCCGCGCACATTGATGCCGGTAAAACCACAACAACAGAGCGTATCCTTTTTTACACAGGGGTAAGCCATAAAATTGGCGAGGTTCACGATGGTGCTGCAACCATGGACTGGATGGAACAAGAGCAGGAGCGTGGTATTACCATTACTTCGGCTGCTACCACTTGTAAATGGAAGTTCCCAATGGAGAACGCCGAGGTGCTGCCTGAAACAAAAGAATACAACTTTAACATTATAGATACTCCCGGCCACGTGGATTTTACCGTAGAGGTAAACCGCTCGCTGCGTGTGCTTGATGGGTTGGTGTTTCTTTTTAGCGCAGTAGATGGTGTTGAGCCACAATCTGAAACAAACTGGAGACTCGCTGATAACTATAAAGTGCCCCGTATTGGTTTCGTTAATAAAATGGACCGTTCAGGAGCTAACTTTATGGAAGTTTGCCAACAAGTAAAAGATATGTTAGGTTCCAATGCGGTGCCAATTGTTTTGAATATTGGCGATGAGGAGAATTTCAGGGGAATTGTTGATTTGGTAAAAAACCGTGCCGTTATTTTTCACGATGAATCTTTTGGTGCTACTTTTGACGTTATTGAAATTCCTGAAGATTTAAAAGCGGAAGCAAAATTGTTACGTGGTAAACTTATTGAAGAAGTTGCTGCCTATGACGAAAAGCTGCTTGAAAAATATATGGATGATGAAAATTCCATTACCGAGGATGAAATCCACGCCGCGCTTCGTGCTGCCGTGATGGATATGAGTATCATCCCAATGGTGTGTGGTTCTTCATTTAAAAATAAAGGCGTTCAGTTTCTTTTAGATGCTGTGTGCCGTTACTTGCCTTCGCCAATGGATAAAGAAGGTATTATAGGTATTAATCCAGATACTGAAAAAGAAGAAATCCGCAAGCCGGATGTTACTGCTCCTTTTTCGGCTTTAGCATTTAAGATTGCTACAGATCCTTTTGTAGGTCGTTTGGCATTCTTCCGTGTGTATTCTGGCCGTTTGGATGCAGGTTCTTATATCTTGAACAATCGTTCGGGTAAAAAAGAACGTATTTCTCGTATCTACCAAATGCATTCCAACAAACAAAATGCTATCGATTTTATCGAAGCTGGAGATATTGGAGCAGCAGTTGGATTTAAAGATATAAAGACTGGAGATACCATGTCTGATGAAAAACATCCAATTGTTTTGGAAAGTATGAATTTCCCCGATCCAGTAATTGGTATCGCGGTAGAGCCTAAAACAAAGGTGGATGTTGATAAATTGGGTATGGCTTTGTCAAAACTTGCCGAAGAAGACCCAACCTTCCAAGTGCGTACAGACGAAGCTTCCGGACAGACAATTATTTCTGGAATGGGCGAGCTTCACTTAGATATTATCGTGGACCGTTTGCGTCGCGAATTCAAAGTTGAAGTAAACCAAGGACAACCACAAGTTGAGTATAAAGAAGCTATCACAAAAGTTGCCGATCACAGAGAGGTTTACAAAAAACAATCTGGTGGCCGTGGTAAATTTGCTGATATCGTATTTACACTTGAACCAGCTGAAGAAGGAAAAATTGGTTTGGAATTCGTAAATGCTGTAAAAGGTGGAAACGTACCAAAAGAATTTATCCCTTCTGTTGAAAAAGGTTTCAAACAAGCAATGGCCAATGGGCCGCTTGCAGGTTTTGAAGTGGACAGTATGAAGGTTACTTTAAAGGACGGATCTTTCCACCCTGTGGATTCTGATGCACTGTCTTTTGAACTTGCTGCAAAAATTGGCTTCAGAGAAGTTGCCAAGAAAGCTGGTGCTGTAATCCTTGAGCCTATTATGAAACTTGAGGCGCTTACGCCAGAAGAATACATGGGTGATATTGTTGGTGACCTTAACCGTCGTCGTGGAACAATCACTAATATGAGTGACCGCGCCGGAGCAAAAGTTATCAAGGCTGAAGTGCCACTTTCTGAAATGTTTGGTTATGTAACCACATTGAGAACATTGTCATCTGGTCGTGCAACTTCAACTATGGAATTTTCACATTATGCTGAAACACCTTCTAACATTTCAGAAAGTGTAATAGCAGCAGCAAGAGGAACCGCTAACGTAAATTAATTTCAGCAATGAGTCAAAAAATAAGAATAAAACTAAAATCTTACGATCACAATTTGGTGGACAAATCTGCTGAAAAAATCGTAAAGACCGTAAAGAGTACCGGAGCTGTAGTTACAGGACCAATTCCTTTACCAACACACAAAAAAATCTTTACTGTATTGCGTTCTCCACACGTGAACAAGAAAAGTAGAGAACAATTCCAATTGAGTTCTTACAAAAGACTTTTGGATATCTACAGTTCTTCTTCAAAAACAATTGACGCTCTAATGAAATTGGAGTTGCCAAGTGGTGTTGAGGTAGAAATAAAAGTGTGATAGAAACGCAATATATTGCGTCTGTACAGGATGCAAAATATGCGTCAAAACATGTCCCGAGCTGCGAGCGGAGGAAAAACGGAAACAAAATAATATTCAGGGTTGAATTTATTTTGACCCTGTTTTTTTGAAATAAAAATTTTTTTTCCCCGTCCCTAAAGGGAGTAATTTTTTTTCGCCACCCTTTAGGGAGGGGCAAAACGAAAAACAACAAATAAATAATAGTAATAATCAATAAATAATTAAATATGTCTGGGTTAATTGGAAGAAAGATAGGGATGACCAGCATCTTTGACGAGAACGGAAAGAACATTCCGTGTACCGTTATTGAAGCAGGACCCTGTGTTGTCACCCAAGTCAGAACCATAGAGGTTGACGGGTACAATGCTCTTCAACTTGGTTTCGATGACAAGAAGACTGTAACTAAAGCTGCCGAAGGGCACGCCAAAAAAGCAGGAACCGTTGCAAAACGCAAAGTCGCCGAATTCAAGGGATTTGAAGAAAACTACAAATTAGGTGACACAATTACTGTGGAGCATTTTATTGAAGGTGAATTCGTGGATATCGCGGGTACATCTAAAGGTAAAGGTTTCCAAGGGGTTGTAAAGCGTCACGGTTTTGCCGGTGTTGGTCAAGCCACACACGGGCAGCACAACCGTTTGCGTGCGCCGGGTTCCATTGGAGCTGCATCATATCCTGCGAGAGTTTTCAAAGGAATGCGTATGGCGGGCCAAATGGGGAACGAAAGAGTAAAAGTTGAAAATTTAAGAGTTTTGAAAGTAGTTCCTGAAAAGAATTTACTTGTGGTTAAAGGAGCAGTTCCTGGCCATAAAAACGCTTATGTAATGATCGAGAAATAATGAAGGTAACTGTATTAGACATAAACGGAAAAGACACAGGCCGGAAAGTTGAACTTTCTGCAGATGTGTTCGGAATAGAGCCTAACAATCACGCTGTTTACCTTGATGTGAAGCAATATCTTGCCAATCAAAGACAAGGAACTCACAAAGCAAAGGAACGCGCTGAGATCTCTGGTTCTACCAGAAAGATAAAGAAACAAAAAGGAACTGGTACTGCCCGTGCGGGTAGCATCAAGTCTGGTGTATTTAGAGGTGGTGGTAGAATGTTTGGACCTCGTCCACGTAGCTACTCTTTTAAATTGAACAAAAACCTGAAACGTTTGGCACGTAAATCTGCCCTATCGATGAAGGCGAATGATAAAGCTATTTTTGTACTTGAAGACCTAAATTTTGACGCTCCAAAAACCAAGAGTTTTACTGCGGTTTTGAACAGTTTAGGGCTTAATGACAAAAAATCTTTATTTGTGTTGGGAGACTTAAATAATAATGTATATTTGTCCTCTCGCAATTTGAAAGGTACCGAAGTTATAACTAACTCACAATTAAGTACTTACAAGATTATGAATGCAAACAGTTTAGTGCTGTTTGAAGGTTCTTTGGAAGGAATTGAAACAAACTTAAGTAAATAGAAACAAGATGAACATCTTAATTAAACCTATAATTACGGAAAAAGCTACCAAAGCTGCTGAAGACAAAAATGTTTTTGGCTTTGTAGTAAACCCAAAGGCGAATAAGGTAGAAATCAAGAAAGCGGTGGAAGCTGCTTACGGAGTTTCTGTTGAAAAAGTTCGCACAATGAATGTCCGCCCTGATAGGAAGACCCGTTTTACAAAAACAGGTGTCCAAACTGGTAAAACGAACGCTTATAAAAAAGCAATCGTACAGGTGGCGGAAGGTGATACAATAGATTTTTACAGCAACATCTAAGGGAACTTAGATTTAATTAGACACAAATGTCAGTAAGAAAATTAAAACCAATCACCCCAGGTCAGCGTTTTAGGGTTGTAAATGGTTTTGACGCCATTACAACCGATAAGCCGGAGAAGTCTTTACTTGCTCCGAACAAACGATCTGGTGGTAGAAACAGTCAAGGAAAAATGACCATGCGCTACATAGGTGGTGGTCATAAGAAGAAATATCGAATTATCGATTTTAAACGTGACAAAGCGGGAATTCCTGCTACTGTTGCCAGTATTCAATACGATCCAAACCGTACTGCGTTTATCGCGCTTTTGAACTATCAAGATGGTGAAAAGCGATATATAATTGCACAGAACGGACTACAAGTTGGGCAAAACATCCTTTCGGGTGAAGGCGTATCTCCAGAAATTGGAAACGCAATGCCACTTTCAGCTATTCCATTAGGTACTATTATTTCCTGCATCGAGCTTCGTCCCGGGCAAGGAGCTATTATGGCGCGTAGCGCTGGTGCTTTCGCACAATTAATGGCTCGTGATGGAAAATATGCTACCGTAAAACTTCCTTCAGGTGAAACCCGATTGATATTGGTAAACTGTATGGCTACCATTGGTGCCGTTTCAAACAGTGACCACCAATTATTGGTTTCTGGTAAAGCCGGTAGAAGCAGATGGTTGGGTAGAAGACCACGTACAAGACCAGTAGTGATGAACCCAGTAGATCACCCAATGGGTGGTGGTGAGGGCCGCGCTTCAGGAGGTCACCCACGTTCTAGAAAAGGTATCCCTGCAAAAGGTTACAGAACCCGTACTAAAACGAAAGCAAGTAATAAATATATCTTAGAACGAAGAAAGAAATAAGTTATGGCAAGATCGTTAAAAAAAGGACCGTTCGTTCATTACAAATTAGATAAGAAAGTTCAACAAAATGTTGATGATAACAAGAAGACCGTAATCAAAACTTGGTCACGTGCTTCTATGATTACTCCAGATTTTGTTGGCCAAACCATCGCTGTACACAACGGGCGCCAATTTGTTCCTGTGTATGTAACAGAAAACATGGTTGGGCATAAACTAGGAGAATTTTCACCTACAAGATCATTCCGTGGTCACGCAGGTGCTAAAAACAAAGGAAAAAAATAATAGGCCATGGGAGTTCGTAAAAGAGAAAGAGCAGAAGCAACCAAGGAAGCAAAGAAGACAATGTACTTTGCCAAATTGAACAATTGCCCCACTTCACCAAGAAAAATGCGTTTAATGGCAGACTTGGTTCGTGGTGAAAAAATAGACAAAGCACTTAGTATTTTGAAGTTTAGTTCAAAAGAATCTTCACGCAAATTGGAGAAACTACTTTTGTCTGCCATCAATAACTGGCAACAAAAGAACGAAGACGCTTCAGTAGAAGATGCAGATCTTTTTGTTAAGGAAATCCGTGTGGACGGGGGAACAATGTTGAAAAGACTACGCCCAGCACCGCAAGGCCGCGCACACAGAATTAGAAAGCGCTCCAACCACGTAACACTGGTATTGGCAGCTAACGATAACACACAAAGCAAGTAATTAAATGGGACAGAAGACAAATCCAATCGGAAATCGCCTGGGTATCATTAGAGGTTGGGAATCCAACTGGTACGGAGGCAACGACTACGGCGATAAACTTGCCGAAGACGACAAGATCAGGAAATACATCCACGCTCGTTTAAGTAAAGCTAGTGTGAGTAGAGTAATTATTGAGCGTACGCTTAAGCTTGTAACCGTTACTATAACCACTGCCCGTCCCGGTATCATTATCGGTAAAGGTGGCCAGGAAGTAGACAAGCTAAAAGAAGAGCTTAAGAAAATTACAGATAAAGATGTACAGATCAACATCCACGAGATCAAAAGACCTGAGCTTGATGCATTTTTGGTAGCTGCAAGTATTGCGCGCCAAATTGAAAGCCGTATTTCATACCGTCGTGCAATAAAAATGGCGATTGCGGCAACAATGCGTATGAATGCGGAAGGTATTAAATGTCAAATTTCAGGACGTTTGAACGGCGCTGAAATGGCACGTTCAGAATCTTACAAAGAAGGTCGTATCCCTTTATCAACTTTTAGAGCCGATATTGACTACGCTTTAGTTGAGGCACACACTACTTATGGTAGATTGGGTGTTAAAGTATGGATTATGAAAGGCGAAGTATATGGAAAGAGAGAACTTTCCCCACTAGTTGGTCTTGCCACTGGCAAAACTAAGAGTGGTGGTGGAAAAGGAGCTCCAGCAGGACGCGGTGGCAACAAAGCACGTCGCAGAAAGTAATTTTTTAAATAGAAGAAAATGTTACAACCTAAAAGAACAAAGTACCGTAAACAAATGAAAGGCCGTATGAAAGGCGATGCCGGTCGTGGCAACCAGCTAGCATACGGAACCTTCGGTATAAAATCGTTGGAATCAGAATTTCTTACGGCAAGACAAATTGAAGCTGCTCGTATTGCCGCTACCCGTTTTATGAAAAGAGAAGGTTCTATCTGGATTATGATTTTTCCAGATAAACCAATCACCAAAAAACCTCTTGAAGTACGTATGGGTAAAGGTAAAGGTGCTGTAGAATATTACGCTGCTGTGGTTAAACCAGGAAGAATGCTTTTCGAAGTATCTGGTGTTACACTTGAAACAGCAAAAGAAGCATTGCGCCTTGCAGCACAAAAGCTTCCAGTTAAAACTAAATTTGTAATGTCTCGGGATTTCCAAGCATAATTTTTTTGAACGATGAAATGAGCCTTATCGAAAATCTTATTTCTTATCAAAATATATTTTAGGCGAATTCCATTTGACAATTAAAAAAACAATAATCTGACAAATGAAACAATCAGAAATTAAAAAAGCAACAACGGCAGAACTTCAGGAAGCATTCGCTGACTCAAGAAAGGCCTATTCAGACCTTAAAATGGCACATACCATTTCACCGTTGGAAAACCCAGTTCAACTAAGATCTCAAAGAAGAGTCATAGCACGAATAGCGACCGAACTAACTAATAGAGAAGTGCAATAATTGTACAGCTGAAAGATGGAAGAAATTAAAAGAAACTTAAGAAAAGAACGTATAGGCGTAGTAACCAGCAACAAAATGGACAAATCCATTGTAGTTGCAGAGGTGAAAAAAGTAAAACACCCTATGTACGGAAAGTTCGTGTTGAAAACGAAAAAATACGTAGCACACGACGAGACAAACAATTGCAACGAAGGCGATACTGTAAAGATCATGGAAACAAGACCTTTGAGTAAAACCAAATGTTGGAGATTAGTAGAAATAATTGAAAGAGCGAAGTAATTATGTTACAACAAGAATCAAGACTCAAAGTCGCAGATAATACCGGTGCTAAGGAAGTACTTACCATCCGTGTATTGGGCGGAACAAAAAGAAGGTATGCTTCTATTGGTGATAAAATTGTAGTTTCTGTTAAAGAAGCAACACCAAACGGAAGCATTAAAAAAGGCGCTGTTTCCACAGCAGTGGTAGTACGCACTGTTAAGGAAATAAGAAGAGCTGATGGTTCTTACATCCGTTTCGACGACAATGCTTGTGTCCTTTTGAACCCACAAGGGGAAATGAGAGGAACACGTGTTTTCGGCCCGGTTGCAAGAGAGCTTCGCGACAAACAATTTATGAAAATAGTATCATTGGCACCAGAGGTGCTTTAATATGAAAACTAAGATGGCAAAGCTTAAAATAAAATCAGGCGATACAGTAGTAGTTACCGCCGGAGACCACAAAGGGTCCGAAGGTAAAGTGATGAAAATATTCCTTGACAAAAACAAAGCAATCGTAGAAGGAGTGAACATGGTTTCAAAACATGAGAAACCAAGTGCAAAAAACCCACAAGGTGGAATTGCAAAAAAAGAAGCTCCTATCCATATTTCAAACCTTTCATTGGTTGATCCAAAATCTGGAAAAGCTACACGTGTAGGGTACAAAACCGAAAATGGTAAAAAAGTACGATTTTCAAAACAATCGAATCAAGTAATATAGTTATGGCATATTCACCAAGACTTAAAGAAGAGTACAAAAGTAGAGTGATCAATGCACTCACAGACGAATTTGGTTACAAAAACGTCATGCAGGTACCAAAATTGGAGCGTATTGTTGTTTCCCGCGGTGTGGGTGCAGCAGTAGCTGACAAAAAACTTATTGACTATTCAGTTGATGAGTTTACAAAGATAACCGGGCAAAAAGCGATTTCAACAAACTCTAAAAAAGACGTTGCAAACTTCAAACTTCGTAAAGGCATGCCTATTGGTGTGAAAGTTACGTTGCGCGGAGAGCGTATGTACGAATTTTTGGATAGGTTGGTTACTTCGGCTTTGCCAAGGGTACGTGACTTTAACGGAATTAAAGCAACCGGTTTTGACGGAAGAGGAAATTACTCTTTGGGAATCACCGAGCAAATTATCTTCCCAGAAATCGATATCGATAAAGTGAAGAAAATTGAAGGAATGAACATTACGTTCATCACTTCGGCAGCTACCGATAAAGAAGCGAAATCATTATTACAAGAATTGGGACTACCCTTTAAAAAGAACTAAGAGATGGCTAAAGAATCAATGAAAGCCCGCGAGGTTAAAAGACAAAAAACGGTGGCAAAATATGCAGCCAAGCGCAAAGCTTTAAAAGAAGCTGGCGATTGGGAAGGTTTGCAAAAACTACCAAAAAATGCCTCCCCAGTTCGTTTGCACAACCGTTGCAAACTTACCGGAAGACCAAGAGGGTATATGCGAACTTTTGGAGTTTCACGTGTAATGTTCCGTGAAATGGCAAATTCAGGGTTAATTCCAGGAGTGCGTAAAGCATCTTGGTAAGAACAGGTTTTTCTGTTCAAAAAGAAAAAGTATAAATTGGTTGAAGGTTCAGTCCCGAAGGTTCGGGAGTCTGAAAACCACTTCCGCAAATTCAAATAAATGAATACAGATCCAATTTCAGATTATCTAACACGTGTTAGAAACGCTGCAAAAGCAGGACATCGCGTAGTAGAGATTCCAGCTTCAAATCTTAAAAAGGAGATTACAAAAATCCTTTTTGATCAAGGTTACATTCTGAGCTACAAATTTGATGACGAAAGTACCCCACAAGGTATCATCAAAATTGCGTTGAAATACGACAAGCTTTCCAAAGAATCGGTAATCAAGAAAATTCAAAGAATAAGTAAACCCGGTTTACGTAAATACGCAAGTTCAACAGAACTTCCTCGTGTGCTTAACGGTCTTGGTATTGCTATTGTTTCAACTTCTTCGGGAGTAATGACAGGCAAACAGGCAAAAGCACAGAATGTAGGTGGCGAAGTATTGTGTTACGTTTACTAAAAAATAGACAAAGAAATGTCAAGAATAGGTAAAAACCCGGTAGCAATCCCACAAGGAGTTACAGTTGATATAAAAGACAACGTAATTACCGTAAAAGGAAAATTAGGCGAGTTAACTCAGGAATATGATTCTGATATAACCGTAAAAGTAGAAGACGGACACGTATTGGTTGAACGCCCTTCAGATTCTAAAGACCACACTGCAAAGCACGGTCTTTACAGATCTTTGATCAACAATATGATTGAAGGTGTAAGCAAAGGATGGACCAAGGATTTGGAATTGGTAGGTGTGGGTTACCGTGCCAGCAACCAAGGACAAAGATTGGATTTGGCTTTAGGATTTTCACACAACATCGTTTTGGACATCGCTCCAGAAGTAAAAGTGGAAACCGTATCTGATAAAGGTAAAAACCCAATCATAAAACTAACTTCACACGACAAACAATTAGTAGGACAAGTAGCGGCAAAAATCCGCGCTTTCCGTAAACCAGAACCTTACAAAGGAAAAGGGATTAAGTTTGTTGGTGAACAATTAAGAAGAAAAGCAGGTAAATCTGCATAACAAATAGAGTTATGGCATTATCAAAGTACGAAAGAAGAGAGCGCTTGCGCATGCGAATCAGAAAAACGGTTGAGGGGACCGAAAGTCGCCCACGTTTGGCTGTTTTCCGCAGCAACAAAGAAATATACGCTCAGATTATTGACGATGTAAATGGGAAGACCATTACCGCCGCATCTTCAAGAGATAAAGACATTGACGCTTCAAAAGTAAACAAAACTGAAGCTGCAAAGTTAGTAGGAAAAGCAATCGCAGAAAAAGCTGTTAAAGCGGGTGTTGACACCATTGCTTTTGACAGGGGCGGTTACCTATACCACGGAAGAGTAAAATCATTAGCTGAAGGTGCACGCGAAGGTGGCCTTAAATTCTAAGTCATATTATGTATCGAGATTATAAAAACGTAGAATTAGTAAAACCAGGAGGTCTTGAATTGAAAGACCGTTTGGTAGGTGTACAACGTGTAACCAAGGTGACCAAAGGTGGTCGTGCCTTCGGATTTTCAGCTATTGTTGTTGTTGGAGACGAAAAAGGAGTGGTTGGTCAAGGTCTTGGGAAATCCAAGGATGTTGCTAGTGCAATAGCAAAAGCTATTGAGGATGCCAAGAAAAACTTGGTCCGCATCCCACTTAACAAAGTGACTCTTCCACACGAACAAAAAGGAAAATACGGCGGAGCCCGAGTTAATCTTCTTCCAGCTGCGCCTGGTACCGGAGTAATTGCTGGTGGTGCCGTACGTGCCGTATTGGAAGCAGTAGGAGTTCACGATGTATTGTCAAAATCTCAAGGATCTTCCAACCCACACAACGTGGTAAAAGCAACCTTTGATGCCCTTTTGCAAATGCGAAGCGCACAAACCGTTGCCAACCAACGTGGAATTTCACTTGAAAAAGTATTCAAAGGATAAATAGCAGAACGATGGCAAAAATTAAAGTAACAAAGGTAAAGAGCGTTATTAAACGTCCAAAAAACCAAAAGAGAATCATGGAATCTTTGGGTCTTCGCAAGATGAACCAAACGGTTGAACATGAAGATACGCCAAACATTCTTGGTATGATCAATAAAGTTAATCACTTGGTTTCAGTTGAAACTAAATAAGGACACACGAAAAAATGGATTTAAGTAACTTACAACCCGCCGCAGGATCGGTGAAAAATCAAGGCAAGCGAGTAGGTCGCGGACAAGGTTCCGGTAAAGGTGGTACAGCCACCCGCGGACACAAAGGAGCAAAATCACGTTCAGGTTATTCCAAGAAAATTGGATTTGAAGGTGGACAAATGCCCCTACAACGTCGTGTGCCGAAGTTTGGATTTACAAACATCAACCGCAAAGAGTACAAAGGAATCAATATTGATACCCTTCAACAATTGGTTGATGACAAGAAAATAAAAGATACCGTTGACTTTGAAACCCTATTTGGTTTGGGTCTTGCAGGAAAGAACGAGATGGTGAAGATTTTAGGAAGAGGAGAGATAAAAGCAAAACTTAAAGTATCTGCGCACAAGTTTACTGCCTCGGCAAAAGAAGCTATTGAAGCTGCCGGAGGCGAAGTAGTAACACTGTAACAAAAACTAAGGATGAAATTTATCGAAACCTTAAAAAATGTTTGGAAAATAGAAGAGTTGCGCAATCGTATTTTGCTTACTCTTGGAATGTTATTGGTGTACCGTTTTGGTGCGCAAGTAGTACTTCCGGGAATTGATGCAGATATGTTGGCTTCTTTTGCAGGTAAATTCAATGCCGGTGGTATTGGTGGATTGCTAAACGCATTTACGGGAGGGGCTTTTGCCAATGCTTCTGTTTTTGCATTGGGTATTATGCCATACATTTCTGCCTCCATTGTTGTGCAGTTGATGCAGATTGCCGTGCCTTATCTTCAAAAATTACAGAAAGAAGGCGAAAGTGGCCGTAAGAAAATCAATCAGATTACCCGTTGGTTAACCATCGGTATCTGTTTGGTACAAGCGCCAAGTTACCTTGCAGGTCTTCCAGCAATGGGAGTTCCAGCTGAAGCTTTTGTAATGGGACAGAGCATAATGTTCTATGTTTCTTCAGTAATTATACTTGTAACTGGAACAGTATTCGCAATGTGGTTGGGTGAAAAAATCACCGATAAGGGTGTTGGTAACGGTATCTCCATACTTATTATGGTGGGTATCATTGCACGTTTGCCTAAATCATTTGCACAGGAATTTGTTTCAAGAGTTGTAGAATCGAACGGAGGGTTGATTATGATACTCATTGAATTGGTTATCTGGTTTGTAATTATATTACTTTCAATTATGTTGGTAATGGCAGTGCGTAAGATTCCAGTTCAATATGCAAGAAGAACAGCAAGCGGTGGTTACGAAAAGAATATTTTTGGAGCACGCCAGTTCATTCCTTTAAAGTTGAACGCTTCCGGAGTAATGCCAATCATCTTTGCACAGGCAATAATGTTTGTTCCTTCGGCAGTTGCTAGTCTTTCTGAAAGCGATTTCGCTCAAGGAATTCGTGCAGCATTCAGTGATATTTTTGGACTGTGGTACAATCTTGTTTTTGCAATATTGATTATCATATTTACCTATTTCTATACTGCAATCACGGTTCCAACCAATAAAATGGCTGATGACCTTAAACGTAGCGGTGGTTTTATTCCCGGCATTAAACCAGGAAGTCAAACTGGGGAATATTTAGATAAGATCATGTCACAAATAACCCTGCCAGGTTCTGTATTTTTGGCTTTGATCGCAATTGCTCCCGCGTTCGTTGTTAAATTGATGGGCATTCAGCAAGGTTGGGCATTGTTCTACGGTGGTACATCTCTCCTAATTATGGTGGGTGTGGCTATCGATACTATGCAACAAGTAAACTCGTATTTATTGAACCGTCATTACGATGGCTTGATGAAAAGCGGTAAAAACAGAAAGGCAGTAGCCTAAAAAAGTTGGCAGTTTACAGTCGCAGTTGGCAGTAATAAATAATAACAATAAAGAATAGACAATATATTAAATGGCAAAACAAAGCGCAATAGAACAAGATGGAAGTATAGTGGAAGCACTATCGAACGCAATGTTCCGTGTAGAATTGGAAAATGGCCATATTGTAACAGCACACATTTCGGGCAAGATGCGTATGCACTACATTAAATTATTGCCCGGTGATAAAGTAAAATTAGAAATGAGCCCTTATGATTTAAGTAAGGCAAGAATAACGTATAGATACTAATACAATGAAAGTTAGAACATCCGTAAAGAAAAGAAGTGCCGACTGCAAGATTGTTCGCAGAAAAGGCAGATTATATGTAATTAACAAAAAGAACCCAAAGTTCAAACAAAGACAAGGATAAGTTATGGCAAGAATCGCAGGTGTAGATATCCCGAAGCACAAAAGGGGTGTAATCGCGTTAACGTATATCTTCGGAATCGGCAAGAGCCGTGCCCAAGATATTCTGAAAAAAGCCGAGGTTAACGAAGACAAAAAAGTAAGTGAATGGAACGATGATGAAATCGGAGCTATTCGTGACGCTGTAGGGTCTTTCAAAATCGAAGGTGAATTACGTAGTGAAGTACAATTAAGCATTAAACGCTTAATGGATATTGGTTGTTACAGAGGTATTCGTCACAGATCGGGTCTTCCTTTAAGAGGACAGCGTACAAAGAATAACTCTCGTACCAGAAAAGGAAAACGTAAAACTGTTGCTAACAAGAAAAAAGCAACTAAATAACAGGCGTTAGTCAGTAGAGGTTAGTCGTTAGTAAAATTTGATTAAAATTTTAAATTTTTTCTAACTACAAACTACCCACTACAAACTACCCTCTAAATCACTTAAAGTTATGGCAAAGACAACGTCTAAGACTACAAAAACAGTTAAAAAACGCAAGGTTAATGTTGAATCTGTTGGCGAAGCACACATTACTGCTTCCTTCAACAACATTATCGTTTCGTTGACAAATAAAGGTGGAGATGTTATCTCTTGGTCCTCAGCCGGTAAAATGGGCTTCCGTGGATCTAAGAAAAACACTCCTTATGCAGCTCAATTAGCTTCAGAAGATTGTGCAAAAGTTGCACACGACGCTGGTTTGCGTAAAGTAAAAGTTTACGTAAAAGGGCCAGGAAACGGTAGAGAATCTGCAATACGTTCCATCCACAACGCAGGAATTGAAGTAACCGAGATTATCGACGTTACTCCAATGCCGCACAACGGATGCCGTCCTCCAAAAAGAAGAAGAGTTTAATTAATTATAAATATCAATCTGAAGGGATTAAAGAACTAAAGGATTAACGTAAGACCTTAATTTAGTTTTCCTTCATAACCTTAAATTAGAAATGGCAAGATATACTGGTCCAAAAACTAAAATCGCCCGTAAGTTCGGGGAAGCAATCTTCGGAGACGACAAATCTTTCGAAAAAAGAAACTACCCTCCAGGGCAACACGGTAACGCACGCCGTCGTGGTAAAAAATCTGAATACGCGAACCAGCTAGCTGAAAAGCAAAAAGCAAAATATACCTACGGTATCTTGGAACGTCAGTTCAGAAATATGTTCAAAAAAGCAACAGCTGCTCCTGGAATTACAGGTCAAGTTTTGCTTCAATTGTGTGAGTCACGCTTGGACAACGTTGTGTACAGAATGGGAATTTCCCCAAGTCGCTCCGGTGCCAGACAATTGGTATCACACCGTCACATCACCGTTAATGGTGAAAAAGTAAACATTCCATCGTATCAGTTGAAAGCTGGAGATGTAGTGGCCGTTAGAGAGAAATCAAAATCTCTTGGGGCAATCAACGATTCGTTGGCAAATGCAAGTCATGTTTACGAGTGGATCACTTGGAATGGCGAAACAAAACAAGGAACTTTTGTTTCTGTTCCTGAGCGCATCCAAATCCCAGAAAACATAAACGAGCAGTTTATCGTCGAATTATATTCTAAATAATAAAAACACAGAAAGTCAATTATGGCAGTATTTAGTTTTCAGAAGCCTGATAAAGTTATAATGGTGAATTCCACCGATTTCGAAGGGAAATTTGAATTTCGTCCTTTGGAACCAGGTTACGGACTTACCGTTGGTAACGCATTAAGACGTGTATTACTTTCCTCATTGGAAGGATTTGCTATCACTTCGGTTCGCATCGAAGGCGTAGATCACGAATTTTCTACCATTGCAGGAGTAGTGGAAGATGTTACCGAAATTATTTTGAACCTGAAACAAGTTCGTTTCAAAAGACAGATTGACGAAATAGACAACGAAACCGTTACTATTTCTACTTCTGGAAACGAGCAGTTGAAGGCTGGTGATTTCCAAAAATTCATTTCAGGTTTCCAAGTATTGAACCCAGAATTGGTTCTTTGCAATATGGACAAGAAAGTGAACCTTAATATGGAAATCACTATTGAAAAAGGTCGCGGTTATGTTCCTGCTGAAGAGAACAAAAAAGCGAATGCTCCTTTGGGAACCATCTTTACAGATTCTATCTACACTCCAATAAAAAATGTGAAGTACAGCATTGAAAACTTCCGTGTAGAGCAGAAAACAGATTACGAAAAATTAGTTTTCGAAATCATTACAGACGGATCTATTCACCCAAAAGATGCTTTGACCGAAGCTGCAAAAACATTGATCCACCACTTTATGTTGTTCAGTGATGAGCGCATCACTTTGGAGGCCGATGAAATTGCACAAACTGAAACTTATGATGAAGAATCCCTTCACATGCGTCAGTTGCTTAAAACTAAATTGGTAGATATGGACCTTTCGGTTCGTGCGCTAAACTGTTTGAAAGCCGCAGAGGTTGATACTTTGGGAGACCTTGTATCTTTCAACAAAAATGATTTGATGAAATTCCGCAACTTCGGCAAAAAATCGCTTACAGAGCTTGAAGAGCTTGTAAACGTGAAAGGCCTAAACTTCGGGATGGATCTTGCAAAATATAAATTAGATAAAGATTAGTTAATACGTCATATTTTGCTCCCCAAAATGGGTTGATGCAAGATGATGATTAAAACAAAAATGTCATGAGACACGGAAAAAAAATAAATCACTTAGGTAGAAAAACCGCCCACAGACATTCAATGTTGGCAAACATGGCTTGTTCACTTGTAGAACACAAACGTATCAACACCACTGTAGCGAAAGCGAAAGCGTTGAAAAAGTTTGTTGAGCCATTGGTAACAAAATCTAAGGAAGACACCACACACAACCGTCGTTTGGTTTTTGCAAAAATGCGTCAAAAAGATGCTGTTGCAGAACTTTTCAGAACCGTTGCGCCAAAAGTTGGTGACCGTCCGGGAGGTTACACCCGTATCATTAAACTGGGTAACCGTCTAGGTGATAACGCTGATATGGCAATGATAGAGCTTGTAGATTTCAACGAACTTTACAACGCTGGCAAAGCTACCAAGAAGAAGACTACACGTAGAAGTCGTCGTGGAGGTAGTGCCGAAACTGAAGCTGCTGCTGCAAAAGCCGCTCCAGCAACTACTGCCGACAATGCTAAGGTGGACGAAGGAAAAGAATCCACTTCCGCTAAAGCTAAGAAAGAAGAAGGAAAAGAAGAAGAATAAATGAATTTGAATTCATTAAAAAACAAAGGGATAAGCGTTTTCGTTTATCCCTTTTTTTTATACTATTTTTGCAAAGAATTTTGAGAAACCTAAATTGTCACCCTGAGCTTGTCGAAGGGTTGAAACCCTTCAAAGAATGAAATACCAAACACGAAAAAAAGCACTTATTTTACTGGCAGACGGAACCATTTTTTACGGAAAAGCGGTTGCAAACAAAGAAGGTTCGGCCTTTGGCGAAGTTTGTTTTAATACCGGAATGACGGGCTACCAAGAAATTTTTACCGATCCTTCTTATTTCGGACAAATTATGGTTGCCACAAATGCGCACATTGGGAATTACGGTGTCAATAAAGATGAAGTAGAATCTGAAGGAATAAAAATTGCTGGTTTGGTGGTGCGCAATTTCAGCTACCATTACTCACGTCCCGCTGCAGATGATTCTTTGGAAGAATTTATAAATAAAAACAACCTGCTTGCAATTAGCGATGTTGATACGAGAGCTTTGGTTAGCTACATTCGCGACAATGGCGCAATGAACGCAGTTATTTCCACAGAAGTAGATAATATTGAAGGATTGAAAAAACAGTTGGCAGCAGTGCCGAATATGAACGGTTTGGAACTCGCTTCAAAAGTTTCCACAAAAGAACCCTATTTCTTCGGAAATGAAAATGCCAAGTATAAAGTTTCAGCATTGGATTTAGGGATAAAAAAGAATATCCTTCGCAGACTTGCTGAACGCGATTGCTACATTAAAGTGTTTCCTTACAACGCATCTTTTCCAGAAATGGAAGCCTTTAATCCCGATGGATATTTCATTTCCAACGGACCTGGCGATCCGGAACCACTTCATAGTGCTATTGAAGTTGTAAAAACTATTTTAGAAAAAGAATTACCCATGTTTGGAATCTGTTTGGGGCACCAACTTCTTGCCTTGGCCAATGGTATTTCAACCTATAAAATGCACAACGGCCACCGCGGCATTAATCATCCCGTAATGAATTTAATATCCGGAAAAGGCGAAATCACTTCCCAAAACCACGGTTTCGCAATTAACAAGGAAGAAGCGGAAGCCAATCCAAATATTGAAATAACTCACGAACATCTAAACGACCACACTGCTGCTGGAATACGTGTGAAAAATAAACCGGCGTTTTCAGTGCAGTACCATCCCGAAGCCAGTCCCGGACCACACGATGCTTCGTATCTTTTTGATCAGTTTATCGAAAGTATTGAAAAACATATAACGCAAACCGCTTAGCTTATTTAGACCTAACAGGTTTTTAAAACCTGTTAGGTCTTTTCAATAAATAATAACAATAGAAAATAAAAAATAATCCTATGAGCATCATTATCGACATCAAAGCCAGACAAATCTTCGATTCACGAGGTAATCCAACCATAGAAGTTGACGTAATTACCGAACACGGTTTTATGGGCCGCGCGGCTGTTCCTTCGGGAGCTTCAACGGGCGAGCACGAAGCGGTTGAACTTCGCGACGGCGGAAAGGATTATATGGGCAAAGGGGTACTTAAAGCTGTTGGAAACGTAAATGGAAAAATAGCGGGAACCCTTTTGGGGGTTTCGGTTTTTGAGCAAGAGCTTATTGATAAAATAATGATCGATTTGGACGGCACCAAAAATAAATCGAAACTGGGAGCCAATGCTATTTTGGGCGTTTCCTTGGCCTGTGCAAAAGCTGCAGCCAACGAATTGGGAATGCCATTGTATCGTTATGTGGGCGGTGTAAGCGCAAAAACGCTTCCCGTGCCGATGATGAACATTATCAACGGCGGTTCGCACAGTGATGCGCCAATCGCTTTTCAGGAATTTATGATAATGCCCGTGAAAGCGAAAAGCTTCACCCACGCAATGCAAATGGGTTCCGAAATTTTTCACAACCTTAAAAAAGTATTGCACGATCGTGGTTTGAGTACGGCCGTTGGTGACGAAGGTGGTTTCGCGCCAAAGCTGGACGGAACTGAAGATGCGTTAGATACCATTGCAAAAGCTACCAAACAAGCGGGCTACAAACTTGGTGACGATGTAATGATTGCTGTGGATTGCGCAGCTTCTGAATTTTATGTGAAGAAAAAGTACGATTACACCAAATTTGAAGGCGAAAAAGGAAAGATTAGAACTTCAAAAGAACAGGCAGATTATTTGGCTGAGCTTTGCGAAAAATACCCCATCATATCAGTAGAAGACGGAATGGACGAAAATGATTGGAAAGGCTGGAAATACCTAACCGAAAAAATTGGTGATAAGGTACAATTGGTAGGTGATGATATTTTTGTGACCAACGTGGAAATTCTTTCTAGAGGAATTTCAGAAAAAATAGCCAATTCAATACTTATAAAAGTAAACCAAATTGGAACATTAACTGAAACCATTGCCGCTGTAAATATGGCTCATAATGCAGGTTATACTTCCGTAATGAGCCACCGAAGCGGGGAAACAGAGGACAACACGATTGCAGATTTGGCTGTTGCACTTAATTGTGGACAAATTAAAACCGGTTCCGCTTCGCGAAGTGATAGAATGGCGAAGTACAATCAATTGCTCAGAATAGAGGAGCAGCTTGGTGAAGTTGCCTATTTTCCGCAACAAAATGCCTTCAAAATATAACTAATAATCAATACTTTGAAAAACCTCGCTAATAGTGAGGTTTTTTATATTTCATTAATTAGCCTTATTACTTATGATTTAAGGTTTTTTTAACCTAAGATAGCCTTCAATTGTTAAAAAAATCGTTTTAGATTTTGTAATTTAGCATTTCTGAATAAATTAAAAACACACTATAATTTTATGGCAAAGATGGCAACCGTCGAGATAGATGGTAAAAAATATGAGTTCCCCATTGTGGAAGGAACAGAAAAAGAATTGGGAATAGATATAAGAAATCTTCGAGGCGACACCAATGGCGTAGTAACCCTTGATCCAGGATATAAGAACACAGGTGCTTGCGAAAGTGCCATCACGTTTTTAGATGGCGAAAAGGGAATTTTGCGTTACCGCGGATATGCCATCGAGGAACTTGCTGAAAAAGCACATTTCTTGGAAGTTTGTTATCTTCTAATTTTTGGTGAATTGCCCACCGAGGAACAGCTCAATAAATTTCATACAGACATAAAGGCACAATCTCACGTTGATGAAGATGTAAAAAAGATTTTGGACGGTTTTCCAAAATCTGCGCACCCTATGGGCGTTTTGTCTTCCTTAACTTCGGCTTTGGTAGCCTTCAATCCTTCTTCCGTAAATGTGGACAGTGAGGAAGATATGTACAAAGCCATTGTAAAAATCCTCGGAAAATTCCCTGTTTTGACTGCTTGGACTTACAGAAAACGAATGGGATTGCCGTTGGATTACGGCGGAGATTCACTCGGTTATGTGGATAATTTCCTAAAAATGATGTTCAAAAAACCTAGTGCGGACTATGTAACTAATGAAATTGTTTTGGAAGCATTGGATAAATTATTGATTCTTCACGCAGACCACGAGCAGAACTGTTCCACTTCAACGGTGCGTATTGTAGGATCTTCGCATGCCGGATTGTTTATTTCTATTTCCGCAGGTATTGCGGCATTATGGGGCCCCCTTCACGGCGGTGCCAACCAAGCGGTTATCGAAATGTTGGAAGCTATTAAAGAAGATGGTGGCGACACCAAGAAATTTATGGCAAAAGCGAAAGACAAAAACGATCCGTTCCGCTTGATGGGCTTTGGGCACAGAGTTTATAAAAACTTTGACCCACGCGCCAAAATCATTAAAAAGGCTGCAGATAGCGTCTTAGATAACCTTGGAATAGAAGACGACATTCTTGACATTGCAAAAGCTTTGGAAAAAGAAGCGTTGGAAGATCCATACTTCGTGGATAGAAAACTATATCCAAATGTAGATTTTTATTCGGGAATCATTTATCGCGCTTTGGGGATTCCCGTAGAAATGTTCACCGCAATGTTTGCATTGGGCCGTTTGCCCGGCTGGATAGCACAATGGAGGGAGATGCGTTTGAACAAAGAACCAATAGGCCGTCCGCGCCAAATTTATACAGGTAAAACCCTTCGGGACTTTGTTCCAGTGGAAAAGAGATAAGAACCAAATTTTAATATATTTGAAAGCACTTCGGTATCGGGGTGCTTTTTTTATATTTGCTATATGATCAAATTAAACATCAACGACGAAGTTTCAAGATTGCGAGCCGTAGTTTTGGGTAGGGCAGACAGCAACGGTCCCGTGCCAAAACTGGAGGACGCCTATGATCCAAAATCTGCAGAGCACATTAAAGCAGGTACTTACCCAAAAGATGAAGATATGGTTAAGGAAATGGATGCCGTTGCTGAAGTTTTCAAAAAATATGATGTAAAGGTCTATAGGCCACATTCAATTAAAGATTATAACCAAATCTTCTCCCGCGATATCGCTTTTGTGATTGAAGATAAATTTATAATCGCCAATATTCTCGATGACCGTTCTATGGAAATTGAAGCCATTGAGCATGTTATAAACCAAATTGATCCTTCAAAAATTATTGAATTTCCTGAAAACGCACATATTGAAGGTGGCGATGTAATGCCGTGGGGCGATTATATTTTTGTGGGCACCTATTACGGTGAAGATTACCCGAGTTTTATTACTGCCCGCACAAATTTGAATGCGGTGATACATCTTCAGAAATTGTTTCCGCATAAAAAGGTGAAATCTTTCAACCTCAGAAAAAGCAATACCGTTGCCGATGAAAACGCACTGCACTTAGATTGCTGTTTTCAGCCACTGGGAAAAGGAAAGGCCATTATTCATAAAGAAGGTTTCTTGATTGAGAAAGAATATGAATGGCTCATTAATTTCTTCGGAAAAGAAAACTGTTTCCAAATCACAAAGCGGGAAATGTACAATATGAACAGCAATATTTTCTCCATTTCGCCCGAGGTTGTCATTTCAGAAAAAAACTTCGCAAGATTGAACACTTGGCTGCGCGAACAAGGTTTTACGGTGGAAGAAGTGCCTTATTCCGAAATTGCCAAACAAGAAGGATTACTTCGTTGTACAACGATGCCTTTGGTTCGGGATTAGTTTAAAATTCTCCATATCAATAACCTGTTTTTTGGATTAGTGAAAGTGTACATTCTGTAAGCCATTGTTACTAATTGTTATTCCTATTAATAATTGTTACAAAGGCTTATTTAACAAAAAAACCGCCCCCTCTTTCACAAAAAATTAGTAAACTTGGCGTATCAAAATTTTAACACTTTGAAAAGATTTAACTTCCTCCCTTTTTTATTGCTGTTTTTAACAGCTTTTTCTACTCTTACCGCTCAACAAAAAAACTTAAGCCTTGAAGAAATCTGGGGTGGCGCATTCCGTACCCAAGGTTTGGATGTGCTCCATTCCATGGACAGCGGAAAGGAATATGCCGTTTTGAACTATGACAGACAAAACAAGGTTTCAACCGTTGATGTTTACGATTACAAAAGTGGTGAAAAAGCACGAACGCTTTTAAATACAAAAGATTTAAATGGAATTGATTTCGTTATTTCTTATGAATTCAACAAGGACGAATCCAAAATCCTTTTTTCAACGGAATTGCAGCAAATATACAGGCGTTCCTCTCTTGGCACTTACTATGTTTACGATGTAAAGACGAAGGATTTCAGCCTCATTTCCACCAATAAAATACAGGAACCTACTTTCAGTAATGACGGTAGCAAAATGGCCTACAGTTTTGAAAACAATCTTTACATAAAAGATTTGAATTCGGGCGAAACCAAGCAAATTACAACAGACGGGAAAAAGAACAGTATTATTAACGGTATCACCGATTGGGTTTATGAAGAAGAATTCGCCTTTGTCCGCGCTTTTGAATGGAGCGTAAATAGCGACAAACTTGCCTACATAAAATTTGACGAAACCGATGTGCCCGAATACACTATGGATATTTATGGAAAAAATCTGTACCCTTTTGCCGAAACCTTCAAATACCCCAAAGCAGGCGAGAACAATTCCAAGGTTTCCTTACAGCTTTACGATCTTTCCAGCGGAAAAACTACCGAAGTTGATCTTTCAAAATACAACAGCTATTACATACCACGATTGCTTTGGACGGAAGACAACAATCAGTTAAGTATACAATTGACCAATCGCCACCAGAACATCCTCGATTTGGTTTTTGTGGATGCTTCCAATAATTCTTCAAAATTGATTTTGGAAGAAAAGGATGCCGCCTATGTTGATGTAACCGACAACTTGACTTTCCTTAATAATAACAGTTTCTTTTGGACTAGCGAAAAAGATGGCTGGAACCATATTTATCAGTACGACAAAAACGGAAAGTTGCTCAATCAAGTAACCAAAGGCCCTTGGGAAGTTACCGCTTATTACGGTTTTGACCAGAATACGGGCCGAGTCTTTTATCAAAGCACCGAAAACGGAAACATCAACAGAGATGTGTATTCCATTCTTCCTTCGGGGAAAAACAAAGTTAGATTATCTCAGAAAACCGGTACAAACGATGCAGATTTCAGTGCAGATTACACTTATTTTATCGGATCTTTTTCAGATGCAAATACGCCATATGTATTCACACTTAATGAAGCCAAAACAGGAAAGCAGCTTCGCGAAATAAAAGATAACAACGATTTAAAAAGCCGATTGGCTTCCTATAAAATTTCACCCAAAGAGTTTTCAACCATAAACATCAACGGTGAAGACTTGAATATGTATATGATAAAGCCTTTGGATTTTGATGAAACCAAACAATATCCATTGTTTCTATATCAATATTCAGGCCCAGGCTCACAGAATGTTTCCAATAGTTGGATGGGCACTAATGATTACTGGCACGAAATGCTTGTAAACGAGCTGGACATTATTGTTGCTTGTGTGGACGGTCGCGGAACTGGTTTTAAAGGAAGGGATTTCAAAAAAATGACCCAAAAGGAATTGGGGAAATACGAAGTTCAAGACCAAATAGCTGTTGCTAAAAAACTTGGTTCGGAACCTTATATTGATGCTTCACGCATTGGCATTTGGGGTTGGAGTTATGGTGGGTTTATGTCTTCAAATGCGTTGTTTCAAGCGCCCGATACTTTTGAAATGGCCATCGCCGTTGCGCCCGTTACAAGCTGGAGGTTTTATGACAGTATTTACACCGAGCGCTATATGCAGACCCCGCAGGAAAACCCTTCTGGCTATGACGAAAATTCACCGCTCACCCACGTTGATGGATTAAAAGGAAAACTCCTATTGGTTCACGGAAGTGCTGATGACAATGTGCACGTCCAAAACAGCATGCGCTTGATTGAAGCTTTGGTACAGGCCAACAAACAGTTTGATTGGAGAATCTATCCAGACAAAAACCACGGGATTTATGGCGGCAATACCCGTTTGCACTTATATACTTTAATGACCGATTTTATCAAGAAAAATTTATAAAAATTCAACCCTAACTAATACTAAATTTTATGTCAGAAGCACTTCAATATCAAAAGCAAAAGGAATTATTTGGCCATCCGGTAGGTCTTTATATACTTTTTTTCACCGAAATGTGGGAACGTTTTTCCTATTATGGAATGCGTGCCATTTTGGTGCTTTACTTAGTAGCAGAAGCAAGCAGTGGCAACCCTGGACTCGGTTGGGCCAATGGTGATGCACTTTCACTTTACGGGACCTACACCATGTTGGTTTATGTAGCTTCCATTCCCGGGGGTTGGATTGCGGATAAATTTTTAGGACAAAAACAGTCCGTGCTTGTCGGTGGTATTTTACTTGTTGCGGGTCACGGAATTCTTTCCGTTCAAGCAATGTGGGCATTTTACACAGGTCTTGGATTAATTATAGCTGGAGTTGGAATGCTAAAACCAAACATTTCAACTATGGTTGGTGGTCTTTACAAATCTGGCGATATTAGAAGGGATAAAGGGTTTACAATATTTTACATAGGCATAAATGTGGGTGCGTTCCTATCAAGTTTAATTGTGGGATATGTGGGCGAAGTATATGGCTGGCATTACGGTTTTGGACTTGCGGCTATAGGAATGCTGTTGGGTCTGATTCAATATTTGGCAGGGCAAAAACATTTGAAATATGTTGGAAACAACAACAACAAATCAATTGATCCGGAAGAAAAAGCAGCGATGCAAAGACCGCTTTCAAAAACAGAAAGGGATAGAATGATTGTATTGTTCATTTCTTTCATTTTGGTAATTGTATTTTGGGGCGCGTTTGAACAGGCTGGAGGTTTGATGAATATTTACGCTTCCGAAAAAACCAACAGAGTACTTATGGGATGGGAAATACCTGCATCTTGGTTTCAGTCATTAAATGCACTTTTCATTATCATTTTAGGCACAAGCGTTGCAGCCTATTGGGCACACAGAAAGTTGAAAGGAAAAATTTCAACTTCACTATTCAAAATGTGTATTGGTTTGATAATTATGGGTACCGGTTTCTTTTTTATGACGGCCGCCGCCGCACAATTCAATAGTGAAGGTTCATCCGCTATGTATTGGTTAGTATTTGCATATTTGTTCCACACCGTGGGAGAATTGTGTCTATCACCAGTTGCGCTTTCATATATTACCAAATTGGCTCCACTGAAATATGCTTCACTTATGATGGGGGTTTATTTCGCAATGACCGGTTTTGGAAACAAAGTTGCGGGATTGCTTGGGGAATCTGCTTCAAATTTAGGAGAATACACCGTATTTACCGGAATCGCAGTTTTCTGCGTAGTCTTCGGCTTGTTGGTAATGTTAGTTAGAAAGAAACTGGAGAAACTTACTCACGGCGCTGAGGATAACGAACGTGAAATCAATGACGACAACGAGCCATACGAATTGGCAGATCCAGATTTCAACAAAGCCAACTAAATTCATTCAAAACAAATTAACCAAAACGATAACTGATGAATACCGATATAGAAAATCTGTTTAAGGACAAAGTGCTGGGCCATCCCGCGGGACTTTTTATTCTTTTTTTCACCGAAATGTGGGAACGCTTTTCGTTCTACGGAATGCGCATCCTTTTGGTGCTGTTTCTTACCGCGCCGCTGCTAAGCGGTAATCCTGGTTGGGATTGGCCACGGGAACACGCATTGGCACTTATTGGCACGTATGCTTCGCTGCTGTATTTAACTCCAATTGTTGGTGGATGGATAGCCGATAAAATAACAGGCTACCGGATGGCCGTTGTTATAGGCTGTATTATCATGACCCTTGGCCACGTTGCCATGGCCGTTGAAACCACAGCTTCCATCTATATTGGTTTGGCATTTTTGGTTATAGGAACCGGTTTTTTTAAGCCGAACATTACCTCCATTATTTCAGAAATGTACAAAGGAAAGGAATCCAAAAAGGATGGTGCCTATACTTTGTTCTATATGGGCGTAAACGCAGGTGCCTTCTTTGGGATGATGCTTTGTGGCTACTTGGGTGAAAATTTCGGTTGGTCTTGGGGCTTTGGCTTGGCAGGTATTTTTATGTTCTTGGGAATGCTTCAATTTTTATTGGCCCATAAAATGTTTGGTAGCATAGGCGCCAAACCTTCCAAAATACACGAAGTGGAAATTCCACAAAACATAAATGAGGAAAGACCCGAACTGCGCCAGGATGACGATGAAGCACCTATCAAATTGAACCCATTCACAATGTTTGATTATGTGCTGATTGTATTGTCATCCGTTGGTGGCTTGCTGTATCTTTTTAATGATCCGTTGGAGAAAATTTATGATACCTCCTTGGTGCCTTTTGAATTTGGAGGAATGAACGGGACAAATATCGTTGTTTTGGCTGCATTGGCAATGTTCCTTATTTTATTGATTACGCGTATTGCGCGCTACTTGCCAATTGTTCGCGATAGGCTTATAGCCGTATCGATTTTTGGACTTTTCACGGTTTTCTTTTTCGCATTTTTTGAACAATCACTGGGCTCGATGACGCTTTTTGCACAGGATTATACCAACAGAAATTTAACCGGGGAATCTGCCGTTATCTTTAAAATTGTGGATGCCCTTTTAACCACCGTTCCATTAATAATTATTACTTGGGTAATCTTTTTGCTCGTTAAAAAAACACATAGTAAAATCGCCTTGTCAAACGTAGCACTCTCCCTTGCTTTTGTGGGTATTTGGGGATTGGTAATTTTCCGTTTGGTCGACAAATTCACTCAAACCGAACTGGAAGTAGATGCCACTTGGTTCGGAATCCTTAATTCATTTTTTATAATTACGTTGGCACCTTTCTTTTCAAAATGGTGGGAAAGCAAATACAACCCGAGTGCTGCAGTAAAATACGGCATTGGGCTAATTCTTTTGGGATTGGGATTTGCGATACTTTCCTACGGTGCTTCCGATATTCCCTCAGGGGCTATGACGGCCTCCGTAAGTATGGTTTTCCTTATTTTGGCATATTTGCTTCACACAATGGGCGAACTCTGCCTTTCACCATTGGGACTTTCTTATTTGAGCAAATTGGTTCCCGCACGAATGATTGGGTTTATGTTCGGCGTTTGGTACCTTGCCATTGCGGTGGGTCAAAAAGCAGCCAATACAATGGGAGGAATGATCGATGAAATATCTTCGAAATATTCCTTGGGAACTTTCTTTTTAATTTTCACTTTAATTCCTATCGGCGTTGGGATTATTTCAATGTTATTGAACCCAATCCTTAAAAAACTGATGCACGGCATCCGTTGATGCACAATACTTTTTACAATAAAAGCGTTCCTTTTTGCGGAACGTTTTTTGTTTTGTTATTTTTGAACGATTAAAAAAAAGATTGATGAGAAATATTTTACTACTTGTTTTGTTTTTGACCTTTGGTGTCGCCAATTCGCAAGAAATTAAATGGATGACGATGAACGAAGCCTTGGCCGCTCAAAAAAAGGCTCCCAAAAAGATTTTTATGGACGTTTACACCACTTGGTGCGGACCCTGCAAAATGCTCGATAAAAACACTTTTAGCGACAAAGAGGTTATTGAGTATGTGAATAAAAACTATTACGCCGTAAAGTTTAATGCCGAAGGAACCGAGGAGGTCACTTTTAATGATTTCACCTACACCAACCCCAACTACGATCCTTCGCGGACAGGAAGAAATTCACAACATCTGTTTGCGCATGCTCTTAAAGTGAATGCCTACCCAACTGTTGTTTTCTTTCGTGACAATGGAGAATTGATCCAAGCCGTACCGGGATATAGAACTCCGCCACAACTTGAGCTTTTCCTAAAAATGATACAATCTGATGATTATTTAAAAATCACTACAACGGAAGCCTGGGAGGAGTATCAGAAAAATTTTAAACCTACTTTTTAGAATAACCCTTTAGTTTCATATTCGAGCTATTCTATTGGGAAAGCTCCTTGTTTTGCTGTATGGCTGAACGGGAGCTTTTTTAATTTACAGGTTTTCTCCCAGCGTTTCACGTAGGTATAATAATTGCTCCCATCTGCAATGATCTGCTTCGGCTTCAAACTGTCAATCAGTCGGCTGAGATTTGTTTTTGGACTATTAATGAGCAAAATTATATGAATATTTTTCTTCTTTGGAACAATGCCAAGGCTATCCAAAATCAAAATGTTTTTGTTTTTATATCGAAATATTTGTGGAATTCTTTCTTCTGAATAGGTATCGATATTAACGGCGGTTCGGAATGATTTTATAGGATAGTCTTCAGAACTATTTTCAATAGAATCATTTCTAAAAACAATAAAGTTCTTTCCGTTTTTATAGCCGAGCAGCGTTTTTTTACTTTTCTGAAAAACTACAAGTTGATTCACTGAAGTCTTGAATTCATCATAAATAAAAATTGTTATGAATACTGAAACGGCCAATAACGAAATGACCAATCTTTGATACTTCATTTTCCTGCCTGCCGGCTTGCCCGCAGGGGAGGGCAGGTACGGCTTCAGAAATAATGCCAAGGCAACAATTAAAAGATAGGTTCCCAAAACCTTCAATGCTGAAAAGTGTATATTTTTGAAAAGAAATTCGTCCTGCACTGCGACCCAATGGATAAACCCATTTAGCACTTCGATTAAATAATTATAGCTCACTGCAAGCCAGTCTGGCAGACTCTTTAAACCTGCTAAAACAACAATTACTATTCCGCCGCACATTAGGATAGTCAAACAAGGAAGCACCACAATATTGGTCAACAAAAACAAGCCAGGAAACTGATGGAAATAATAAAGACTCAGCGGCAAAACACCAATTTGCGCACAAATTGTTACACCTACAATTGTCCAAATTTTGCGCACCGCCCGATATTTTGAATAGCCCACTTTATTAAAAATCGGAAGCAGCCAAACAATAAAAAACACCGCCAAATAACTCAACTGAAATCCAACTTGAAAAAGCCACATTGGGTTGATAATTAAGAGCGTTAAAAACGAAAGGAACAAGGTGTTAAAGGAATTGGTTTCGCGGTCAAAAAGTTTTGCCACCGCAAAAAAGCTGAACATAGTAACTGCGCGTGTCACCGATGGCGAAAGCCCCGAAAGTAGCGCAAAGCCCCATAGCAGCAGCACAATGGAGACGGCTTGAAGATATATCCCGAATTTCCAACGAGCCAATGGTTTGAAAATAAAAGTGAGTAGGAAGTACAAAATACCCACGTGCAGTCCCGAAACAGCGAGAATATGCACAGCTCCCGCGGCGGCATATTCGTTGTAAAGATTTTTGTCAATATCTTTCTTTTCGCCCAAAACGAGGGCTTGGATTATGGCGCGTTCGTCAGTTTTCAGTTTTGTTTTTTGAAGTTTTTCAACAATTCCAGTTCGAAAGTTTTGGGCAATTCCCAAAATGGTTTTTGAGCCTTTCCCAGTTTTTAAAATCTCCTTTTCTGAAATTCGTAACTGGCCATAAACCTCCTGTGATTCCATATATTTTGAATAATCAAATTGATGTGGATTCAGCGGTTTTGGAATTTCAGAAATGGAAGCGGAAACCAATAAAATTTCATCAGGGTTAAATGATTTCTTCAAAGAATCTTTAGTGATGTTCAGCAATAATTTCCCATTTGTTGGTATGCCATTTATGGCATTCACGGTGGCGAAATATTTCAAATTGAATTTGTCCGGCTTTAAGATCCGCGTAATTTTCAGTTGAAGTATTGCAGAATTATCACCTGTAAAAACGTGCGAAAAATGTTTCGGCTGAAACTGCGGCAGCCTAATTTGATAACTGAAATAGCCAATAGCAAAAAAGCAGAGATAGGTGGCAATTCCGAAGTAAACCGTTTGAATCAATTGTTTTCGAGCCCAAAGCCATAGGATTGCAACAGCCAAAAGAATGGCCAAAACATACTTCAATAAAAAGATGAAAATAGGGAGGAAGTGCGCAGCGAGAATACCCCCCACCAGAAAAACCGAAAACTTTACAACTGCGAAGTTTATGAATTTCATACCCCAATATTTAAGTTTACACCTAAAATTTACTGGGGAGAATGATATTTATATTTTAAGGGAATCAGGGTCTTGCCTGCTGTCCCAGATTGTCAAAATCAAAATTTCTGTTTCGTTATTTTCATATAACAAAAGGTAATCCCGTACTATCTTGATTCGACTATTTTTATCACTGGAAAATTTTCCCGATTCTGGATAATTTCTAATTTGCTCTACCGCCTCATCGAATAATCCATTTAATTTGATACTATATTCTTCTGATTTATTTCTTTGAATCCAATATTCCAAAAGATCATATAATTCAAATTTAGCACGGTCTGACCAAATTACTTTTTTAGCCATTTTTTTATATCCTTTTGCACTTCTTCGTGTGTAGTATATCGGCCGTTTCTATAATCTTCCCGCGCTTCCTCAATAGCCGCTATTTGTGCGTCATTAAGTATATAGACTTCTTCTGCGTGAATTTCCAGCAAGCGCATAATACTTTCAAGAATCTCGCTGTTTTGGGTATCGTTGATTTTGGCAATCAGCTTTTTTTTCAGTTCCGCAGTTTCCATAACACAAAGTTTATTCTAAGATACAAAAAAGTTCCGTTAAATAACCCGTCGAACTTCCACAAAAGCTTTTTTCCAATAGGCTTCATCGAGTGATGAAATAATGACTCCTGCCTGTGTTGTGGAATGGATAAACTTTACTTCGCCGCGCTTTGCTTCTACCACCAAACCTACGTGGGTTATGGTGTTTTTGCGGCTTGTTTTGAAGAACACTAGATCACCCGCTTCAATATCTTTAAAGGAAATAAGAATTCCTTTAGTGGCCATATCGCGCGAGATTCGGGGTAAGCTTATGTTTTCTTTTTGAAAAGCGGTACAGACCAAGCCAGAGCAATCCATCCCGGCTTCGGTGGTGCCGCCAAATTTATATTTTGTGCCTTGGAAGGTTTTTGCGTATTCAATAATTTCCTTTTTTATTTCCTTTGGGCTTTCTTCCGCGTTTTCGAGAGCTGCTTCTTCCTCTTTTTTTCTAGCTGCCAAATCGTTATTTGGGTGAGCATCTACTTTTCGTACCGTTTTGGGTTTGGAATCGGTTTTGCCAATAATAGCTTCAGGAACCTTGCCCGTATTTCCACCACGGTGGACAGGTTTCGTGCTTCCGCAGGAAATGAGGAATACTGCGAAAAAAGAAAGGAACAATATTTTTTTCATCAATTGGAAATGGAATATTAATGTTTAAAAGTAAAGAAAATTATTTACTTCTTGATAGCAGAATAAATTAGCTTGGCCGTATTTTCACTCGCACCACGACCACCGAGCGCTTTTTCGAGTTCGTAATAGTCCAAAAACATGCTGGCCCGTTTGTACGGATCCAATATTTTGATGAGCTCTTCTTTTAATCGTTTTGTATTGAAATCATTCTGAATAAGCTCGGTAACGGCTTCTTTGTTAAGGATTAAATTTACCAAGGAAATATACTCAAGATTGATGATGCGCTTGGCTATTTCATAACTTACCCTACCGCCCTTGTAACAAACTACTTGGGGAACCTTAAAAAGTGCCGTTTCCAGTGTAGCGGTGCCAGAAGTAACCAATGCCGCTTCGGAAATACTCAACAGATCATACGTTTTGTTGGTCACAAAATGCACGTTTTTCGTGCTGAGAAATGTTTCATAAAACGATTTTTCCTGACTTGGCGCACCGGCAATCACAAATTGATACTCCGTAAAATCCTTCGCCACGGAAATCATTATTTCAAGCATTTTTTTTATTTCCTGTTTTCGGCTTCCGGGAAGCAGGGCTATGATGGGCCGCTCGTCCAATCCGTTTTCTTTTTTGAAAATTTCCGGATCCACCTGTTTTTGGCTATAGATAGCGTCAATAAGTGGATGGCCCACAAAATGTACGGGGAAGTTGTGCTTCTTTTCGTAGAAATCCTTTTCAAAAGGAAGGATAACGTACATCTCGTCCACATCTTTTTTTATTTCTTTGATGCGGCCTTCCTTCCACGCCCAAATTTGTGGTGAAATGTAATAATGAGTTCTGTATCCTTTTTGCCGCGCCCATTTGGCAATGCGAAGGTTAAAACCCGGATAATCTATGAAAATCAGAACATCGGGATTGAAAGCTTCTATATCCTTTTTGCAGAATTTAATGTTTTTTAAAATGGTGCCGAGGTTCATCATCACTTCGGCAAAACCCATAAACGCCAATTCACGATAATGTTTTACCTCAGTTCCGCCAACCTCTCGCATCAAATCGCCGCCCCAAAAACGGAAATCCGCTTCGGCATCTTCCTTTTTTAGTGCTTTCATTAAGTTGGCTCCGTGCAAATCGCCCGAAGCTTCGCCAGCTAAGAGGTAGTATTTCATCAATTGGATTTAAAGTTTATGGTTTAAATTGAACTTCCCTGATTGGAGTGGACCGTTTTAGTTAATTAACCCATTGTCAAAAATAGTCATTAAGACTCATCATCACCATAAACCAATTCAATAAAATCCACTTTTGGAATGTCCCCAAAATATTCCTTTACTTCAATATCTTTCAACAGTTCTGAAATATTCTCTTTTTCATATCGCGCGCCTTCCATAAGTTTTTCGAGGTTTTCCACTGGTTCTTTCCCGAAGAAATCGCCAAATATTTTAAATTCTTTGATGTGTCCTTTTTCAACAAAAATGCGCAAGTCTATTTCGCCAATGGGGAAACGCTTGCTGCGCTGGATGTTGAATTTGGGCGAACGGCCGTAGTTCCAGTCCCAAGTGTCGTATTTTTCTTCTTTTAATTGATGGACCGCTTTCCACTCCTCGGGCGTTAAATGGTAGCTTTCAAAAGGCTCGCTTTCATCGTAAAGTCCTTCCAATAAAAGTCTTCGAAATTTCTCGATTTTCAGGTCTTTCTTTAAAAATTCAGAGATATTTGCCACTCGGCTGCGCACGGATTTATGGCCTTTGGATTCTATTTTGCTCATTTTCACGTTTAGTGCGTTTACCACTTCGCCCAAATCTGTATTGAACAAAAGCGTGCCGTGGCTCACCATCCGTTTTCCGGTAGAAAACTGTGCGGTGCCCGAAATTTTCTTTTCGTCCACTTGAATATCGTTGCGGCCTTTCAGTTCGGCATTCAGCCCCAAACTGTTCAAAACCTTGATTACCGGCGCGGTAAACTTTTTAAAATTGTTCAAGCTTTTCACATCGTGATTGGTGATAAAGCTGAAATTAAGATTCCCAAAATCGTGATACACCGCGCCACCGCCCGAAACCCTTCGCACCACATGTATATTTTTCTTTTCAACATATTGGTGGTTTATCTCTTCCAGCGTGTTTTGGTTGCGGCCTATGATGATGGAGGGCTCGTTTATATAAAATAACAAATAATCGTTTTCAGCACTAAAATTTCGCAGTGCGTATTCTTCCAACGCCAAGTTCAATCGGGGGTTGGTGTTGCCTTCGTTTTCTAAAAAAATCATTTTTCTTTTGTTTTTGTGCAAAGATAAATAATTGTTGTTCGGGATTCGGGATTCGGGATTTGGGATTTGGCTCTAGTTTAAACAGGCTAGTATGATTGAAATATCTAATTTTCGGCACTTTGTCACCCCTGCCTGCCAGCAGGCACGGCTTTAGGGATGGGGAAAGAGCAAAGGGCCGAAAATTCAATTATTTTTACCCTAACCCTAAAGGGAATAATTGAATTTTCTACGTTCGAATCAACTTGAAACCTCCGAAATATGGATTTGAAATTAAATATCAACGCTCAATTAAACTAGAGCCTTCCATTTCAAATCCCAAATCCTAAAAATGTTCCTATCTTTAAGTTTTTTCCTTTAAAAATGAGACAATCCCTATTTGCATTTATAAAGAATTTTCAGCGTTTTCTGCGGCGTATTTTTAGGAAAGACAACCCGAAACTGCCTTATATCATTACGGTTTTAGTTGCGTTCGTAATTGTTGTGGGCGGAATAAATGTTTTTGTTGAACTCACCGAGACTTTAAAAGACGATGTGCTGGCACAATACGATCAGCAGATTTCCGAATATATCATTTCCTTTCGCAGTCCGCCGCTCACGCAATATTTTATTTTTATGACCCATGCTGGCGATATTTACGGGTATCTAATCGTGTTTGCGATCGCACTTATTGTTTCAATTGTGTTTTTTAAAAACTGGTGGTACGCGACCCAAACCTTGTTTGTGTTGCTTTTGGCTTCCATTTCAAACACCATTTTGAAACGGTTTGTGGACCGTGCGCGCCCGGGAATTGAACATTTGGTGGTGGTTGAAACGCTCAGTTATCCCAGTGGCCACGCTATGGCCGCCATGGCTTTTTATGGGTTTTTGATTTATCTTTTTTATAGGTTTAAAATGAACGCCTGGCTTAAGTACGGCATCATCCTGCTTTTAATTTTTATTATTTTGAGCATTGGTATAAGTAGAATATATCTTGGCGTGCACTTTCCGTCGGACATTGCGGGCGGCTATATTGCGGGCTTGATTTGGGTGTTTTTCTGTATTTTGATCTTTAATTTGGTTGTGGTTTTTCGGCGGGATCCAAAAACGTGAGGTTTTGTGTTCTCAAGAAAATTTATTTTTAAAAAGTATATTTCTCCGCCCCAAACACCCCCTTCACAGAATCTTTTTTCACACCCCTTTAGAACACTCCAAAATACACTTTAAGTAAACTTACTGAAAACCAATTGTTTGCGTTTCTGCGTACAGGAAAAACCCTTAAAAAAAATGGGGGATTTCCCTCTTGACTGGTATTGATTTTTTTTTAAAATTAGAGATACTATTAACCCATAAAATTTTTAGATATGGCAAGTTTAACAGAAAACAGACTCAATGAAGTCTTAGACCCGGCAGTGCTAACCACTGCCATCACCGCATTAAACAATATTTTGGCAAGCCTGCCCGCAGGTGCGCTAAACGATGACCAGCGCCGCCGCTACACCGGTATGGATGTGGACAACCGTATTTTTGTGAAAACGGTGATAGACGTAATGCGCGGCAGTGGCGCAACGGTGCTTCCGGCAAGCTATCAGGTAAGCATCTTAGAGAACGACGACGAGATGTTTGATCAGATCAAGATGGTTACTGAGCGCAACGCCGCCGTTCAGCGCAAGCTGGACGACCTGTCCCGCATTGGCGGACACGAAGGGTACACCTATGCGCTGGCCGTTTACAAAATCTATGAGGCCCAAAGCGAAGCAGGCAGCGAAGAAGCCCGCGCAGGCTATGAGCTGATGCGTGAACGTTTTGTTGGGCAGGGAGGAGGCAGACCCTCCGAGGGAAACCTTTAAGGTTCATTTCTTAAAAAGAACGGAAGGTAGCCTTCCGTTTTTTTTAGTTGCTAATTATAATCAAAATGGTCCTATTATACTACCAAAACGACCTATTATACTACCAAAATGGTCCTATTATACTACCAAAATGACCTATTATACTACCAAAATGTACCTATTATACTAACAAAAGATACCTATTATACTACCAAAAAATACCTATTATAGGACCAAAAGAACCCTATAATACAACGAAAAACGAAGAAGATGAACAATACAAACCCACCGTTACCACATATAGGAAATATGTTACGGACCCACCTTAAGAAGCACCGTTTGTTTAGAAGCGTACTTGCCCGTATGTTGGGCAGGGATTACGCTGTAGTGCTCAAATTTGAAAAAAAGGACAGCCTGCAATGCAGTCTGCTTTGGGAGCTCTCTATGGCTATAAAGCACAACTTTTTTGCAGACCTCGCCGCCCAGCTGCCGCCAGACTTTAGCACCGATGCCCCAGACCCTACGCTGCCATTTCAGGAGCGAATTGCTGCGCTGGAGGAGGAGAATAGGTTGTTGAATGCCAAGGTGGAAACGCTGATGGCGGTGGTGCGGAAGTAGTTTTTTTTTTTGTTATATTTGGAAGACGACTATGGACTTGCGCACATATGGAATATATCAGCCATAACCTCATGAACACATTCGTATATAACTATGTTATTCGGGAATTTAAAAAAGGCCAATGTCCATCTTTCCTGATTTGGATCATTTTTCTTTTTTTGTTTTATGGAAGCATTTTAAAAGAAAGCAGGCGCAATGAAAATTGCGACTCAAAGTCTTAGC
>JAENXC010000009.1 GCA_016649715.1 Flavobacteriaceae bacterium
GGCACAAAACGAACCGAGACAACTGGCACAAAACGAACCGTTATAGGTCCGGCTAAACAGCTGAAAGTGGCACAAATTGAACCGAAATGCCTGGCACTAACCGACCGAAATCACTGGCACCATTTGATCCGAGTTATCCAGACTTAAACATAGCATTGCTGTCTTGAGCGTATATACTTATGAAATTAAGGCAAAGAATTATTAATATGTGTGTTTTCATAATCACCGATAATTTATCTACCTAAAAAATATGCCCCTCAATCTTGGCTTCATTTATTAATGTTTGTCTGTTTTTATTGTCTAACTTGTTTTATACTCCATTTCACACAATAGATTAAATATCTGAGAATAAATGTGATGAAAATTAAAATATAAAGTAGATTGTATATTTTATCCCGAGTAATATCTTTATTAAAAAATGATTTTTTAGTTTTTTCTAGCTCGTTTATTTGATTGAAATAAACATTTTGATTTGAACTTTCCGGTAATCCTTTATCCGTAAAGCCAAATTCTGGAAATTTAGAATTTAAAATTAACTCATTTTTATATTTTTCACTCTTGACTGTTGCGACATAATCTTTTAAAGACTGTTCCTCGTACTTTTTTAACTCTGGAAATTCTGCCATTCGACTTTCCCAAGTTGAAGCCGCAAATATAGCGTCATCCTCCTCATAGGAATTAACAAATCTTTCCAAGGAAATAAATGGTTCCTTATTAAAAGTGTCAGAAACCTTAACTTCAATTCTATTTTCCTTTTCAATGTTAAAGCCATGTAATTGAAACCACATAAAATAGATAATAATAAATAAAATACCTGTTCCAATAAGTATCAAGAATTCCCTTGCAATTATTTTTTTTTGCTTTTTATTCATTATAAGTTAATATATTAATCGGTTTGATTATCACTTTTCATTTATTATGGAATTTTGAATTCTTGAATATTGTTTGAAATAGTAGAAGGGTACAGTTCTCTTTTTAACGAAATACCATCAGCTTTCCAATTGATATATAATAAATCGATTTTTAAATCTTTCGAATACTCTACCAATCTCCTTCGTGAATATTCATTTATATGATGATGAGAAAAAATAATTCCTTTTATACTTTTTTCTATGCAGATGGTGTCATATTCTTTTTCAGTTATAGTACAAATACGATATTCACTTTCATCCCTATAGTCCTTATGTTTCCTAAACATTAGCTTATCAAAATATCTATTTAAATTTCTTTTATGATTTTCACAGCCAATTCTCATAATTTCATTACGATCTATATTATTATCTCTCAGCATTAGACCTTCATAGGGTAAATATTTTACATTATCTTTTAAGAGTATTTTTTGATTTTTTAATAACTCTCTCTTTGAAAAGGCCAAACAAACTCCTTTATAATTATCGCCATATTGATCCCACATTCTTGGTTTTAAAAACCCGAAAAATTCTTTTGGGTAGTCAATTAAATTAGTTTTTCTTAAAATCTTGTTTTTGCAAAAACAAGCTTGTCGAATATTATCAATTCTTTCATTAATATCTTTTCTAATGTTCTCTACACAATCGTTTGTGCTCTTTTCAAGTTCTTCCGTGTCTTCGGGAGATGCTGCACTTGGCTCAAATATATCAATGCTTTTATATTCAATAGGGTCATTAGATCCTTTTCGAGATGAGAGTCGTAATTGTCTTTCGAATAAAATATTTTCTATTGCGGTTGAAGTCTTGCAATAGTGAAAAATAGTGTCTTGGTTATGAAAAATATCTGGGATATCACTCATTTTTTCTTAAATATAATTCGCTTTTATAATTTATAATAATCAGTATATACACAACTCATCCTCACGAATATAACACAAATCCCCCAAATCCCCTCTTCCCCCATTCCCAAAAAAATAAAGCCACCTCCCCCGCAACCCTTAATTTATAAACGAAGGAGGGGCTTTGGATTCTGGGGTGCAGACTATTGTTTTATTCTTGTAAACTTAAGCCTCATTAGGGCTTCGTAATAGGGTCTGGCAATTGGGCCAAGCGAACGTACGTAGGCTTTTACTTTTAACATCAGGCCCACAACGTTTGAGGTGTTAAAGTAAACGGTTTTGTTACGCTCGGCGCGGGCGGTGATGAGGGCGTCGTCAGAAACGTGGGCACGGGCGTTGAGGGTGGCGAGTTCTGCGGTATACGCTTGCAGAGTTGCGATTTTGAGGTCGTCTTCATTGGGGGCGTACTCACTGAATACTTCCAGTTGGGCTATAAGCGTGTTGAAGTTTGCCACTTTGTTGTCAAAACTCTGGCGGCTGTTGGAAATAGATTTGTCATCGCCTTGTTCTGGGTTTGCGGGTGCCTTTTTTTTAGGGGCATCGCCACGAATCCTTCTTACTTGGCTGGCAATGTTTTCCTTTTCGTTGTCGGGCACGTCCAGCGATTTAAAGTAGTTGTTGATCTTGGTGGCCAGTTTGTCCATCTTTTTGATGGCGTTTTTCTTGTCTGCTACGTCTGCGCGATAGACTGCCATGGCAGCGTCTATTCGGGATACTTGCGTGTTGAGGGTTGCCTTAATTGGGGTTAACACTCCAAGAGTGATACTGGAGTTTGAGGGATTGTAGAGGGGTCCCATTTCTTCTAAAACTGCGTAGGCTGTGCTAAAGTTAGCTACATTTTTGTTGTGACCTACTTCTGACGTTGAACTCATGATAATTTTGGTTTAAAAGTTAATAGACCAAATTTATGACGTGTTTTTGGGAGTTTTTTACGGTTTTCCGTAAAGGAGATGTTTTTTTTGATTTTTTTTTTGGAAACCTTTGGAAACGACTTTAAATGGGGGCGGAGTAGCGTTTTTTCACTTTTTTAAAATCAGTCGTTTCCGCGATTTCAAAAAAATAATCAAGCTGCCATTGCTGTGTTTTTTCAGCTTGTTTGTTGGTTGGCGTATCCCAAATAGGGTACACGCGGAAGCCTCTTTCGCCATCTTTTTTTTGGGTGGAAACGATTCCTTTGGCTATTAAAATTGATTTGGGAAAAACGAATTGCGCATTACGGTTTTCCTTATTTACGGTTATAACGTAAAAGTGGAAGTTGTCATTTTCAAAAAATGGTTGTGTAATTCCGTCTTTGTTCCGTTTCCAGAAAGTGACGAACTGGCCCACTTTCTTGGAGGTTATTTTTGCGTTTCTGCTTATTACTTTCTGGCCGTTCACTTCAAAATGGCAGGCTTCATATTCTTTGCTTTCGGGTTCGGTTTTGAAGTTGGAAATCTTTAGGTTACATTTTTGGTAAATTTCTGTGAAGGGTTTATTCATTTATCAAGTTAAGGCGGAGGTTTTGCCTTTTCTGTTAAATGGGCTTAAAAACTTCCAGTTTCATACCTGTTCCTGTGAGCTCAAAAAATACGTTGTTGTTGCTTTTGGATGCTTTGATGTTCATGCTGCCTTTGCTGAGGTTTATGGTTTGGGTAGCGGCATTGTAGCTCCATTTGTAGTTTTTGAAGTTTTCTTCATATTCTGTGGAAGCTCCATTGTTTTTTTGGGTCCTTAATTGAAAACTGTGGTCTGGGTAGAGATCAAAGTAGGCTGCGTTCATCTCATCTGCTTTTGCTGGGTTGGTGCCGGCATCTGTAATGGCGACAACCTGCCAAGTGCCGGTAAGGTCTTTTTCGGTAAGGGATTGGCTTTGGGCGGTAGAGGCAAGAAGCATGAAGGCGAAGAGGATGATTAGGTTTTTCATTGGTATATTATTTATAGGGTTTTGTTTCTTTTTTAAATTTTGTGAAAGATAGGAATTTTTATGCTTTTTGATGCAGGATTGAAAAGGAAACACGAAACAGGACTGAAGGGAGACAGGACTGAAGGGAAACAAGAATCAGGATTGTAAATAGAAAAAAGAATAGAGAATAGAGAAAAAAGAATAGAGAAAAAAAACAGCTGGTTGCGTATAAAAAAATGCCCCATATTTCAGGGGCATTTCCGGTTGGGTTTCAACCTTACAAGCTATTGAACGATCATTGTTTTATAATCCTTAAAGTGTTTGATCCTTCTTTAGCAGTTACATAAATACATCGTAAGGTTTTTGAATTGTCATCAGATTAACCAAAAAAGAATTTTACTTTTGTGGTCTATCCTCAACGTTATGCCAGAACACAAATTTATCGTTTGTAGCTATTCCCATAATTTATCCTCCGGAATCGTTTCTTGGCAATCGCCCAGCAACATAGCTTTGGTGAAATATTGGGGAAAGTATGGCGAGCAAATGCCAATGAATCCTTCTATCAGTTTTACTTTGAATAATTGCAATACCAAAACTTCTGTGTCTTTTACGAAGAAAAGTTCTGAAGGATTCGAATTTGAAGTTTTTCTCGATGGAAAAAGAGAGGTTTCCTTTGATCCGAAAATCCGGAAATTTTTTGAAAGGATTGAAACATATTTACCGTTTCTGAAAGAATTTAAATTTAAAATTGAAACTTCCAACAGTTTTCCGCACAGTAGCGGCATAGCTTCCTCCGCCAGCGGAATGAGTGCATTGGCGCTTTGTTTGATGGATATGGAAAGACAGATGCAATCTTCAATTACGGAGGATTATTTTAAAGAAAAAGCGTCATTTCTTGCACGTTTGGGCTCTGGCAGCGCTTGCCGAAGTTTGGAGGGACCATTAATTGTTTGGGGCGAACATATAGAAATTGATGGCAGTAGCAATCTCTTCGGAATAAAATATCCCTTTCAAGTTCATAAGAATTTTCAGCATTATCAAGACACTATTTTACTGGTCGATAAAGGCGAAAAACAAGTGAGCAGCACCCTTGGCCACGATCTGATGCTGGACCATCCTTTTGCCGAACAGCGCTTTAGGCAGGCAAAGGAGAATCTCTCAAAATTGATTCCTGTTTTTAAAAACGGCATTCTTTCCGAATTTATAAGAATAGTGGAAAGTGAAGCATTATCACTTCACGCAATGATGATGACCTCCATGCCCTATTTCATATTGATGAAACCAAACACCTTGGAAATAATCAACCGCATTTGGAAGTTTAGGGAAGAAAAGGGAAGCAACGTTTGCTTTACGTTGGATGCGGGCGCCAATGTGCACGTGCTATATCCAAAATCTGAAAAGAAGACCGTTTCAAAATTTATTGAAAAGGAACTTTTACAATTCTGTAAGAATGGGGAGTTTATTGTTGATGAGGTTGGTTTGGAAGCCTTTAAAATTTAAGATTCAAAATTCATGATTCAAGATTCAAGATTAGGCTGTTTGTTACGTTTGTTTTGGATTATCAATATAAGAAGTGTAATTGCAACAACTCCCGCCAAAACATACCACCACCAAGCCACACCACTGCTTAAATCTATGGGAGCGGTATCGCCAATCAAAACCAATCCCACCCAATATTGTGGCGCGGCCATTCTACCTTCGGCTGTGGCAATGTAACTTAGTTTTGCCTTTCGCAAGGCTTCGTCTTTTGGCATGCCACCGGAAAGGTTGTTATAAAAAAGCTCAACAATCTTGGCACTGGATTCCTCATCAATTTCCCAAAGACTGGTCAAGATGCTTTCACTGCCCGCATAACTAAAGGCATGTGCCAAAGAGATCATCCCTTCTCCGGCTTGATAGGTGGGTTTGCCCGTTTCGCAAGCGGTTAGAATGGCGAGGTTGGAGGAAAGGTCTATGTTGTAAATTTCGTAGGAATACAGAGAATTTTCATCATAGTTTTCTTCGCCATCGGTCTTTTTTGCAAAAATAAGTCGGCTCAGTTCGGGGCTTATGTTGTTGCTTTCTGCGTGGGTGCCTATGTGGATTATCTTGTGCTCCTTCGCCCGATTGATGAACAGCTCTTTGCTGGCGTTTTCATTTATAAAATAATCGCCGTTGAAAACCTTGGCATATTGCTTCACCAAATCTTCACTAAAGGGTTGGGGAAGCAAGGTTAAATAGGTTTTGTCCAGCTTTACGGAATCTTTGATGGCTACCTTGTATTCGTCTTTCATCTTAGTATTGAAACCAGGTGCAAAGGCAATGAATTCTGAAGAGTAATCTGCAACCTTCCCTTTGTCTTTATAAAGCAACAAACTGAAATTATAGGAAATATCATACTTAGCTAACAAACTATTGTTAGCCATTTCCTGAAAATTACGAATGGGTTTTGGGGTAAGTGTTTCAAAGCTGAGGTTAAAAAGATCTCGGTCGGGAATGATAACCACTTTTTGGGTATGCACGTATTTTTCCAGCGGAAACCAGAGCGAACGGTAAAGTTCATAGAGCAAAGGACTCATTTTTTCAACAGAAAATTCATCGTTTTGTAGTTTCGGGATATGATTTTTTACGGTTGAATAATTTAGTTTGACCATTTGTTTGAGCGAAGCCGAAACCACAAAAGCATATAGTTCGTCTTCAATAAAAATATAACGGACCACGGTGGTATTTTCAGGTATTTTCTGTTGCAGGTCGTTAATGGGTTCTTCCAGGGTTGCATAGCGCATTTTGTAGTATTTCGGGAAATTCTGTTTCAGGGAATCCAGAAATGCATCCCAATTTTTTGAAGCTTCGAAAAAAGGCGAAATACTGCCATTTTCAGAGTCGTTCAAGGATGAAATCATCTTTTCCTTCAATGTGCTTTCTCTTAAAACAACTTCCTTTGGAATATGCTGAAATGCCACATTGTCCCGAAGGTTCAAGCGGGACCGGATGCGGTTGTAGATACTGGATTCGTGAAGTGCAATGAGTTTGTTTAGATATATTTCATCTTTGGTAATTTGGAAAAGTTCGAGACGGAGTTTTTCAGCAAAATTTAAAAGTTCTTCATTTTCGGTTATCAGTAGCGTAACGTCTTCGCTATTGCTGACCACTTTTTTGCGTTGGTCCAAAATGCTGATGCCTTCTTCCACTTGATGCAATAGTCCTTTCAAAAAAGTTGGATTTTTGTTTTCCGTGGAATAGTATTTTGATTTTGCATTGATAAGCAAGGCTTGCGGTTTTCGGTATTGGCTAAGTATGGAATCGGTGGCGTTTATTTTTTCACCTTCTTTCAAAACATTGAAGCGAAGCGCTTCTTCACTGTATTTTTCTGCTTCTTTGTAATCTTTCAAAAGGTAATGTACCTGCGCCAGATTGATGGTGTGATAGAATTCTTGAAGGGTGTTCTTGAAATCGCCCGTGTGTGTGAAATCATAGGTTTCTTTGGCGAGATAAATCGCTTTATCTCTTTTTTGGTTTTTTGCGGCGAAAAGGGAATATTCCAAAATATTGTCTAAGAAATCTTTGGTGTATGTATTACCCATAGATTTGCGGTACATGGTTTCGGCCATTTCATAATATTTTACCGCATTTTCAATATCGTCCATCGAGTCATAGATTGTGGCACGGGTGGAAAGGGCAGCGGCTTCCCAATATAGATTGGCTCCAGGACTGGATTTTAGCAGTTCCAAGGCTTCGTCCACATTTGTTGCCGCGCCCTCGAAATCGCGACTTGCCGTTTTGGCCTCAGCAAGGATTATGTTTGAAATAATAATATTAATATCATTCTTTTCAAAAAGCTTTTTTTTCTGATCAAAAGAATATTCAATCAGCTCCTGTGAACGTGAATATTCGCCCAGAGTATTGTAAAAAGTAGCCATATTGTCGATGGTCATACATTGAGAATTTTTTGCTTTATACGTTCGCGCTTCATCTGTGGACCGATTGATGTATTCCTGAAATCCCGCAATTGCCTCTTCGGAAATTTTAATTGCCTCTTGGTTTTTTCCCAAGGCATTCCACAAAACGGCAAGGTTCATTTTTACCAACGCTGGGCGAAAATATCGGTTCATAATATCGCTTTCATCAGTTTTTTCCAACACCTTTATGGCTTCTTGAAAATAGTACTTGGTACTGTCCAGTTTTGCTTCCTGCCACATTATTCCACCCAAAGCATTGTAGGCCTGGTTGTAAAAAACATAATCTGGTTTCCCAGTTTTTTTTAGGAGTCGCAGGGCTTTTCCATAGTGTTTTTTTGCCAATTGAAAATCGCCCATTTTGGAAGCGTAATAGCCTTGTCGATATTCCACACTTGCTACGTCCACATTATTTGGTTCTTTGTTGCGAAGCGCGAAGGGAATGGCTGTTTTTAGAAGATTATACGCTTTTTGATGTTGACCGGCATCGTCATAAACCCAGCCTAATTCAGTAAATGCTTCAACAATAAAATGTGGACTAGCATTTTTTTGAATTTCCGCGGTGAGTGCTTCGGCTTTTGTGATGGCTCGTTTTTTGTCACCATTGTTCAGTTTGAAACTTCCCTCAAACTGAATGTAATTGTAGAGGCTGTCGTATATTTTTTCGGTGCGATAAAAAGCGAGATCTTTTGAAACTTCCGCACGGGCTTTTGCAAGCGAATCCTGTTCAATCAAGGTTTGGATTTCCTTTACTGTTGAAATTTTCTGTTGCGAAAAAACCGAACCAAAGTAAAGAGTAAAAAGTAACTGAAATACTAAAACGGATCTCCGGTTTTTAAATGACATAATTTTGAAAAGCTTCAATAAATAATTTGTTTCCGGGGGATAATGTTAAGAAAGATACAAATTATTTTTGATTGTTGCATTTTCGTATGCAAATACCGGGTCAGCGAGTGATATTAATTTTGCTCCTCGTATTCCGTCCAAGTTTGGTTGTTGATATTGTCGTCTTGATTGGGATTATAATTGGAGTTATCGCTCTTTATGTATTCGCCATTGTTGTTCATCCAGTATTGATCCGCACCTGCATCCACTTTATAGACCTGACCAGTGTTTGGGTCCACAACGTTGGTTCTTTCGTTTACGTAATCTAAAAATTGCTCTTGGTTTCTATCGCCAGCGGCTTGATTGGCCCGCCAGCTTTCCATGTTTTGGTCCATAGCGGCCATGCGCGCATTGTATCTTGCCGTATTGTTTGCTCCAAAAGCGCTAATATCATTCATTCTGCCTTGATGTGCAGCGTTGCTGGCAATAGCTTTTTGTTGGTCTTGTTGGTTTACTGCCTGAACCCATTGTGGATTGGTCTGTTGGTTCAAGAGTCCGTTCATAAATTGCTTTTTCGTGGCTTCAAAGATTTCCCCTGGGGTTTCGAGCACGGAATAGCTAATGCCCCAGTAGCCACCCATTTGATCGTACGATACAAAATGGTGCACCACGGTCAAGAACATTTTTCCGTCCGGATCGCGCCATTCCAAACCGTAAACGGTGAATGTTTTTTGGGATGGCATGCTTTTGTAAAGTTTGTCGTCAAACTGTTTGTCCCAGGCAGCAAACTGTGGCAACGGATATTTTTTTACCAATTTTCGGTTTATTTTATTGGCATATTCCATAAAACCTTCATTGATAACTTGGTCTATGGATTTTGGAAACTGCACTTGCATGCCGCTTTGTTGGTACATTTGGTTCATCTGCGGGTCGTTGGAAAACATAAAACTGCCGCCCCTCTCATTGTGTACCTTAATGCCATTTGGCCCCGTAAACATATAATCTCCGCCGGTCTCTTTTTTCCAATTTGAAGGAAAAGGGATGCGGGACATCACCATTCAGTTTCTGGAATCTACAGTGTTGAAATATTTAATGGAAGCGTTCTGTGCCGTTTCGTTATTTCCGTTTTGATAATTTACGTCTTCACCGTAACTGTCATCAAAATTGCCGTCCTCCCCGAAGTTTTGTTGTTCTCCATTGCGGTTGAGACAGGAAGTGAAAATGGCACAGACTAAAAGAAGGGGGAAAAGTGGTGTTGAAGATTTCATGGCACAGGGATTTTTTGGTTTATGACTTTACATCGAAAAATTTCTAAAATGTCATCAACAATTCTTTGGAATACTTCAATTCAGTTATTTAACTATACCCGAGTTCCTTTTCTTAAAAAGATTTTCTGTAACTATATTTGTTGAAATCTGTATCTTTGCGCAGAAGTATCGTTTTTAAAATCAAAATGCCGTACTTTTATAATTACAATTTAACAGCTTATGCGCGGCCCCCTCTTTTACTCAAAAATTCTTCTTTTCGGTGAATATGGAATTATAAAGGATTCCAGAGGACTTTCCATTCCGTACAATTTTTATAAGGGTGCTTTAAAAATTGATAAACATCACACCATTTCCACCCATAAATCAAACGCAGGCCTAAAAAGGTTTACGGCGTATTTGGAAACCCTTCAAATAGAAAATCCGAAACTGGTTTCCTTTGATATGGAGGCTTTGAAAGCTGATGCAGAAAACGGGCTGTATTTTGACAGCAGCATTCCGCAAGGCTATGGCGTAGGGAGTAGCGGGGCTTTGGTGGCGGCTATTTACGACAAATATGCAAAGGATAAAATAACCGTCCTTGAAAATCTTACACGAGAGAAATTACTTACGTTAAAAGCCATTTTTGCTGAAATGGAATCTTTTTTCCACGGGAAATCCTCAGGCCTGGATCCGCTTAATAGTTATTTGAGTCTTCCCATTTTAATCAATTCCAAAGACAATATTGAACCTGCAGGTATTCCTTCGCAAACCGAGAATGGCAAAGGAGCCGTGTTTTTATTAGACAGCGGAAGTACTGGCGAAACCGCGCCGATGGTACAGATTTTTATGGAAAATATGAAGCAGGAAGGTTTTCGCAATATGCTGAAGGACCAATTCGTGAAACATACCGATGCTTGCGTTGAGGATTTTCTGCAAGGCGATGTAAAATCTCTTTTCGGGAACATCAAGCAACTTTCAAAAGTAGTTTTGGACAATTTCAAACCGATGATTCCCGTCCATTTCCACAAGCTTTGGAAGAAGGGAATTGACAGCAATGCCTATTACCTAAAACTTTGCGGCTCCGGCGGTGGTGGCTATATGCTTGGTTTTACGGAAGATATTGACAAAGCTCGCAAAGCCTTGAAAGATTATAAACTGGAAGTGGTTTATAGTTTTTAGCAAGAGCTTTTTCTGAAATTTCTTTCAGTTTTTTTCAACTTTAAAATTTTATGCTGAACCGAAAACAAAAACTCTTCCTCCTAAAGTTTTTCAGCTTGTTTTCTGTGGTTCGCGGCTACAACATCCTCATTATTGTAATTGCACAATACCTAACGAGTATTTACATTTTGGCGCCGGACTTGCCCGTTCGGAAGGTTTTGTTCGATGTAAATTTGCTCATGCTCGTGTTGGCTTCATCTTCCGCCATCGCGGGAGGATATATAATAAACAGTTTTTACGATAGCGAAAAAGATTTGATAAACCGTCCACACAAAACAATGTTGGATAAGCTCGTTAGCCAACGCACTAAACTTTCAGCCTATTTTGTCCTCAACTTTCTGTCGGTGGTTTTTGCGAGTTATGTTTCCTTTCGGGCCGTGCTTTTTTTCTCGATTTATATTTTCTTTCTTTGGTTTTATTCACATAAACTCAAGAAATATCCTTTCATTGGCAATATAACCGCGGCAATTCTTGCGGTGGTTCCTTTCTTTGCCATTTTTGTGCATTACGGCAATTTCGAAATTGTGATTTTTGTGCATGCCACTTTCCTTTTTTTGTTGATTGCTATGCGCGAATTGGTAAAAGATCTCGAAAACTTAAAAGGCGATTTAACCCACGGTTACAATACAATTCCTGTAGTTTATGGCGAAAAAACTTCAAAAAGAATGCTTACTGTTCTAAGCGTTTTAACGCTTGCGCCAATCATTTTGCTCATCACAAAATTTAAGGAAGAGATAGGTTATATGGATTACTATTTTTATGCAAGCATTGCCGGATTGGCGGTGTTTCTGGCGGTTTTATGGTATTCAAGAAACAAAATCCATTATATTATTTTACACAATATTTTGAAGTTTGCCATCGTCATCGGTGTTTTCAGCATCGTCCTCATTCACGTGAATTTATTGCTTTATCGTTTTTTTTGAAACTTACTTTTTTCTACCCTCTACCCACTAAAGTCTACCAACTTTTCCAAGCTTCACAAACAAATCCCAAACCACAACGCCCACGCTCACTGAAATATTCAATGAATGTTTTGTTCCGAATTGCGGAATTTCAATTACCGCATCGCTGGCAGTAACTACTTTTTGCTGTACGCCTTTTACTTCATTTCCAAAAATAACTGCGTAAGTCATTTCTTTTTGTACAGAAAAATCGTTTAAGTTTACGGCGAGTTCCGCTTGTTCAATGGAAGCTACAAAAACACCTTCACTTTGTAGTTTTGAAACCACTTCCATTACATTTTCAGCATATTCCCAATCCACACTATCAGTCGCTCCCAAAGCGGTTTTTTGGATGTCTTTGTGCGGGGGTTGGGCGGTAATGCCACAGAGGTAGATTTTTTTTACTAAAAAAGCATCCGCCGTGCGGAAAACAGAACCTATATTATTCAAACTTCTAATATTGTCAAGAACAATTATCAATGGCGTTTTATCCGAAGCTTTGTATTCTTCGGGATTGATGCGGTCCAGCTCACTGTTTTTTAGTTTTCGGTATTTCATAGCGGGGCAAAGTTAAAAGTTAAAAGTTAATAGTTATTGAGTTATTAGGTTATTTCTCTGTGCAACTCTGTGGTCCTTTGTTGCAACTCTGTGTAATAGCTTCGACAGAATTGTTGATAAAACACAATAATTCACAATCACTTCATTTTAAAGAAAACAGCTTTTTGGTTACATTTATCGATTAAAGAATTTATGAGATATGGCGACGAAGGAAACCCCGTTGATGAAGCAGTACAACACGATTAAAGCAAAGTATCCCGACGCTTTGCTGCTCTTTCGTGTGGGCGATTTCTACGAAACTTTTGGGGAAGATGCCGTGCGTGCTGCGGGAATTTTAAATATTACACTCACCGCCCGAAATAACGGTGGCGATAATGTGGAACTCGCTGGTTTTCCGCACCATTCAATAAATACTTATTTGCCAAAATTAGTTATGGCTGGCTGTCGCGTTGCTATTTGCGATCAGCTGGAAGACCCAAAAATGACTAAAACCATCGTTAAGCGCGGCGTTACCGAATTGATCACTCCAGGAGTTGCTTTTAATGATGATATTTTAAAATCGAAGTCGAACAACTTTTTAGCAGCGGTTCATTTTGGTTCAAAAAATTTGGGTGTTTCCTTTTTGGATGTCTCCACTGGCGAATTTTTGGTTTCGGAAGGTTCTGCAGAATATGTCGATAAATTATTGCAAAATTTCAACCCTTCGGAAGTTCTTTTTTCAAAACAAAAAAGAAAACTTTTTTCCGAAACTTTCGGGAATGAATACCACGTTTTTCATCTCGAGGATTGGATTTTTCAAACAGATTACGCCTTTGAAACACTTACGAAACATTTCGACACAAAGAATCTAAAAGGTTTTGGCATTGACCATTTGGAAGACGGTATTATTGCTGCTGGTGCTGCACTTCATTATTTGAGTGAAACGCGACACACAAAATTGCAACACATTTCACGATTGTCGCGAATTGCCGAAGACGAATACGTTTGGATGGACCGTTTCACCATTCGAAATTTGGAATTGTACCATTCCAATCAGCCCAATGCCGTTACGCTTTTGGATGTTATTGACAAAACCATTTCGCCAATGGGCGGACGGCTTTTGAAACGGTGGATGGCACTCCCTCTCAAAAATGCTGAGAAAATAAACCGCCGGCACGAGGTTGTGAGTTTTCTGCTGGACAATTCGGTTACTTTGGAAAAAACGCGCCAATACACCAAGCGCATTGGCGATTTGGAGCGACTTATTTCAAAAGTAGCGACCGGAAAAGTGAACCCTCGGGAGGTAATTCAGCTTAAAAATTCGCTGGAAGCAGTGGTTCCGATAAAATTGTTGGCTTTAAATTCAAAAAACGAATCGCTCAAAATTATTGGCGAACAGTTGCACGACTGTGAATTGCTTCGGAACAAAATAAAGGAAACCCTTTTTGAGGAAGCCCCCGTAAATATTTTGAAAGGGAATTCAATCGCCGAAGGTTTTTCTGAAACACTTGACGAGCTTCGGAATATTTTAGCAAACGGAAAAGGATACTTGGACGAAATGCTGGAACGCGAAACCAGACGCACGGGAATTTCTTCGCTTAAAATAGCCTCAAACAACGTTTTCGGATATTATATAGAAGTCCGAAATACCCATAAAGACAAGGTTCCTGCGGAATGGATTCGCAAGCAAACACTTGTAAGTGCGGAACGTTATATTACTGAAGAACTGAAAGAATACGAAACCAAAATTCTCGGAGCCGAAGAAAAAATCCTCGCTTTGGAGCAGGAAATTTTTGGAAAATTGGTGGAATGGATGCTTCAATATATAAGTTCGGTTCAGCAAAATGCGGCATTAATTGCACAGTTGGATTGTTTGTGTTCCTTCGCAACACAGGCAAAAGAGGCGAATTACACGCGCCCGTTGCTCGATGATACTTTCGATTTGGATATAAAAGAGGGCCGCCATCCTGTAATTGAAAAACAACTTTCACCAGATGCGCCTTATATAGCGAATGACGTTTTCTTGGACCGCGATAACCAACAAATCATTATGATTACCGGGCCGAACATGAGCGGTAAATCGGCCATTCTTCGGCAAACGGCGCTGATTGTTTTGTTGGCGCAGATGGGCAGTTTTGTTCCAGCTTCGGCAGTGCGAATGGGTTATGTGGACAAGATTTTTACGCGAGTAGGAGCGAGTGACAATATCTCGATGGGCGAATCTACTTTTATGGTTGAGATGAATGAGACAGCGAGTATTCTCAACAATCTTTCGGAAAGAAGTTTGATTCTTTTGGATGAAATTGGCCGTGGAACAAGTACCTATGATGGAATTTCAATTGCCTGGGCCATCAGCGAATATTTGCACGAACATCCTTCCCGCGGGAAAACGCTTTTTGCGACCCACTATCACGAGTTGAACGAAATGACCGAAACTTTTGCGCGAATCAAAAATTATAATGTTTCGGTGAAGGAGTTGAAGGATAATGTTCTTTTCCTTCGAAAATTGGTACCGGGTGGAAGTCACCACAGTTTCGGGATTCACGTGGCGAAAATGGCCGGAATGCCGCAAGCGGTACTTCAACGGGCCAATAAAATTTTAAAGAGACTTGAAAAAAGCCATGCTTCCGAAGAATTGACGGAGGAAATGAAGGCAGTTTCAAAAGAAGAGATACAATTAAGTTTTTTCAAACTTGACGATCCGCTGCTGGAAGAACTTCGCGAAGAAATCTTGGGCATTGATATTGACACGCTTACGCCGGTGGAAGCATTGATGAAGCTCAACGAGATTAGGCGCATGTTGCAACGGAATGCTTCGGTGAAATTGAAAAAGTAAGATTCAGCAATAATTTATCAAAAAAGACTTTGCTTTTGAAGTAAAATTTTTAAATTTGCTCCCGCTTTGAATGTGAAGCGATGTTCATTAAAATATAATGCGAAAATAGCTCAGTTGGTAGAGCGCCACCTTGCCAAGGTGGAGGTCGCGGGTTCGAATCCCGTTTTTCGCTCAACCTTAAATGCCGATGCAATTCGGCATTTTTTGTTAAGTCCCGGATGCAAATTGGCAGCCGAATTAAGCTGATGTGGTGGAATTGGTAGACACGCCGGACTTAAAATCCTGTGACCATTTGGTCGTGCGGGTTCAAGTCCCGCCATCAGTACTAAAAGCTTCTTCTTTAATGAAGGAGCTTTTTTTTATATAGATATTTTGATTTTTTTCAATAAAAAAGCCCTTTCAAATTTGAAAGGGCTTTTTGTTTTTTAGCAAAAGAATTGCTTATTGACCGTTAGTAGCGTCTTTTGCAGCTTCTTTAGTGTCATCAGCAGCTTTTTCAACAGCTTCGCCTGCATCTTCTACAGCGTCTTGAGTTGCATCGGCAGCGTTATCAACAGCTTCAGCAGCATTGTCCATAGCGTTTTCAGCGTCAGTTTGAACTGATTCAGCAGTTTCTTCAGCATTTTCTTTTGTAGTCTCTCTGCAAGAGTAAACTGAAGCAACCAATGCAAGAGCGGCAAGTGATAAAAATAATTTTTTCATGTGGAATAGATTAGTGATTAATAGTGCGCAAAAGTAATTAAAATTTTGATTGTGTATCTTTTATACGATAAATATTTTTAAATTTTGTTAATTTTTTTTAAGGAAAATATCCAATATATAGTTGGAATATTTCCAAAATTTAGTACTTTTAGTGCATGGAAAAAAAGATTTCTATTGAAGCAACACGCTTTAAAGCTATACGCGAAGAGCTTAGACATACGCAACAATCGTTTGCTGAACTGCTCGATATTGGTGCGACAACCGCAGATATTGAAAGAGGGAAAACCAAAATCACAGGCAAAATTGTAATGGAACTTATGGCCCAGTTTAACATTAATCCGTTGTGGCTCTATGGCAAAAGTTTAGAGAAATACATTGATACCTCTCGCGGTGATGTGAGCCCAAAGGTAATAACCTTGGATGCTTCGGGCGAAGACAGTATTTTGCTGGTAAACCAGAAAGCAGCAGCCGGATACCCTAATAATATTCACGATTTGGGCTGGTACCAAACGTTACCCGCTTTCAATATTCCTTTACCTGAGTATAGAAATGCCTCTTACCGTGGTTTTCAGGTGGAAGGCGACAGTATGTTGCCAAACATAAAACCAAACGAATGGGTTTTAGGCCGCGCAGTGCCAAGTGTCAACGAGGCTACTGACAGCAAGATTTATATCGTGGTTTTAAGGGATTCGGTTTTGGTGAAAAAACTTCAAAAAATCCCGAACAACCCACAAAGCATCAGACTCATTTCCCTAAATGACGAATACTTGCCCATAGATGTGAAAGTGAAGGATATACAGGAGTTGTGGATGGTAAACAGTAAGTTGAGTTTTGGTGTGGACGAGCCTTCGGAAAGCAATTTGTTGCGACAACTGCAGCAATCTATGGATGAACTGAAAGGACAGATAAGCAGTTTGAAATAAAAAAGGGATAATCCTTTCGGACCATCCCTTTTTGTTTATAAAAGGCTAAGAGTTTAGTCTTTGTCTTTTACTTTTATTTTAACATTGCCATCATCATCGGTTTTGATTTTAGCCTTTTGGTCATCGGTTTCCATTTTTATTTTATCGCCGTCGTCTTTTACTTTAATTTCGGCACCTTTGTCCTGCATATCATCAATAACCTCTTCTTTAATATCCTTTTCCTTTTCGGTTTTTTGATCTCTACAGGAAGTAAGAGAGAGGGTTAAAAATCCTGCAAATAACGCAATCATTGTTAGCTTTTTCATTGTTTTTAGATTTTGAGTTAGTGTTTGTAAATTATTTATCGTTCCCGATTTCGTCAATTTTTTTATCGATTTCTTGGTTAACCTCTTTGTCCACTTCTTTTGCGGTACGTTCCAGAATGCCTTCTTTTTGATCGGCTTCGGGAGTTTCAACTTTCACTTCGCGTATCACTTCTTTGGTTTCCGTCGTTGTTTCACGACAAGAAGCCAAAGCTAAAGTAGCAATGGAAATCAGTATAAATAGTTTTTTCATAATTAGATTGCTTTAATCGTTTAAGCAAATCTAACTTTTAAAAGATGAAGAATTAATAATTATATCCCAAAAAATGTGAAAAAAATATTAATTTCGTGTTATTTTTATAAAAATACTTCGATTTTTATAAAAAGAAGAAAGAGTTATTTTGAAATAGTCGTGATGTAATTGACTATTTTTTTTGTGGCTCCGGTATTTTTGTTCACGAAATGGCCGCAGATCATTCCGGTTTTGTTTCTGAAACTGGCGTTATTTTCCATTTTATTTAGAATCTCACCGCATTCTGCAGAATTTTTTACCGAGTATAAACCTGCTAAGTCTTGTAGGCGGATTGCTTCGGGGAATCCGTCATAATTTTTTCCAATAACGATCGGCACTCCAAAAGTGGCCGCTTCCAAAATGTTGTGAAGTCCTGTTTTGCCCATTGCACCGCCAATATATGCAATATCGGCATAACTGTAAAGTTTGCTCAACAACCCGATGCAATCAATAATCAAAACGGAATATTCAGAGATGTTTACTTCTTCTTTAGCGGAATGAAGCACTGTTTTTTTAATAATTTTTTTTCGGAAATCTTCAATTTTATCTGTTTCGATTTTATGCGGGGCAATGATGAATTTCACATTTTCGGGCGAAGAATTTATATAATCTAAAAGCACCGCTTCATCTTCGGGCCAAGTACTTCCGCAGACAATGCAGAGTGAATTTCCCTTGAATTCTTCGGCAAATTTCAAAGTATTGTCTATTTCAATTTGGTGCGAAACCCTGTCAAAACGCGTATCGCCGCTTACTGTAATAGTATTGAAACCGATACTTTTTAAAAGTGCTTCTGAATTTTCATCTTGCACAAAAAAGTGTTCAAAAGCAGCAAGTGCTTTTCGCATAAAGCCTCCGTAACTTTTGAAGAAGATTTGGTTCTCCCGAAAAATACAGGAAACCAATAGTGTTGGAATGTTTTTTCTCTCAAGTTCAAAAAGATAATTCGGCCAAAATTCATATTTCACAAAAAATGCAAGCGAGGGATGAATTGCAGCTATAAATTTCTTTGCATTAGAGACAGTGTCCATCGGCAAATAAACTACAACATCGGCTAAAGGAGTGTTTTTCTTAATTTCAAACCCCGATGGCGAAAAAAAACTGACCACAATTTTATGGTCAGGTTTTAGTTTTTTCATTGCTTCCATAATTGGAACGCCCTGTTCAAATTCGCCCAAGGATGCACAATGGAACCATATAGTTTTATCGGAAGCTGAAATTTTTTGCTGAAGAATTTCAAAAACATCTTTTCTGCCATTGACGAAAAGCTTCATTTTGTTGTTGAACGGCGCAACAATCCTTAAGCCGAAGGAAGCGAAATGAATTAATAAATTATAGATTGTCTGCATCGAGTGTAAAAATACCAAATTTCAAGTACCAAATTCCAAATGTGAGCCCAATAACTTAATAACCCAATATCTCATTAACTTGAACACAAACAAATATCATTTTCGTAATTTTGCCGAATTCAATATTATTTCCAAGAGATGAGAAAAATACAAATGGTTGACCTTAAAGGTCAGTATAAAAATATAAAAGAGCGCGTGGATAGTTCCATAATGAACGTGATTGAAACCACCGCTTTTGTAAACGGACCGGAAGTTCACGAATTCCAAAAGGAACTTGAGGAATATTTGGACGTAAAACACGTAATTCCCTGCGCCAATGGAACCGATGCACTTCAAATAGCGATGATGGCTCTCAATCTAAAACCCGGCGATGAGGTTATTACGGCCGATTTTACCTTTGCCGCAACGGTTGAAGTAATTGCACTTTTACAGCTCACTCCCGTTTTGGTAGATGTTGACCCAATCAATTTTAATATTGATATTGAAGCCATTAAAAAAGCAATTACGCCAAAAACCAAGGCAATAGTTCCCGTACATCTTTTTGGCCTTGCGGCGAATATGGACGAAATTATGGCCATTGCCAAAGAACACAATCTATACGTAATTGAAGATAACGCCCAAGGAATTGGTGCAGATTATACTTCAAAAGATGGTTCAAAGAAAAAGACAGGAACCATTGGTCATGTGGCTTCCACTTCTTTTTTTCCTTCAAAAAACCTGGGATGTTACGGTGATGGCGGGGCGATTTTCACGAATGATGATGATTTGGCACACACCATCCGCGGCATTGTAAATCATGGAATGTACGTGCGCTACCATCACGATGTGGTGGGTGTGAACAGCAGGTTGGATTCCATTCAAGCTGCCGTACTTCGCGCAAAGCTTCCGCATTTGGACAATTACAATAAAGCCAGAATTGAGGCGGCTAATAAATATACCGTTGCATTTAAAGGGATTGAAAATATAATGACTCCCGGTGGATTTGACACTGAAAGAAATATTTCAGAAAGAAGTCACGTTTTTCACCAATATACCTTGAAAATCCTAAATGGGAAACGTGATGCATTGGTAAACCATTTGAACGAAAAAGGGATTCCCTGCGGTGTTTATTATCCAATTCCGTTGCATCTTCAAAAGGCGTATAAAGATGAACGTTATAAAGAAGAAGATTTTGCGGTAACCAATCAGTTGATAAATGAAGTGATTTCTTTGCCAATGCACACTGAACTTGACGATGAGCAGATAAAATACATTACCGAAACTATTATAAATTTCGTCACGAAATAATGAAAAAAATTCTAGTTACAGGCGGTTTGGGCTATATTGGAAGTCACACCGTTGTTGAACTTCAAAATTCAGGGTATCAGGTTATCATTATTGATAATCTTTCCAATTCGTCTCTCGATGCTTTGGAAGGCATTACCAATATTTCCAAAACACCTCCAGCTTTTGAAAGGCTGGATCTTCGTATAAAAGCAGATGTTATAGATTTTTTCAAAAGAAATCAAGATATCGAAGGTATAATTCATTTCGCTGCCAGCAAAGCTGTGGGCGAAAGTGTTGAAAATCCGTTGCTTTATTATGAAAACAATCTGAACACGATTATTTATCTACTTCAAGAATGCAATGCCTACGGAATTGAAAACTTTATTTTCAGTTCTTCGTGTACTGTTTATGGCGAACCGAATTCGCTTCCTATATCAGAGGATGCTCCTGTAAAACCAGCCACTTCACCTTACGGAAATACGAAACAGATAAGTGAAGAAATCTTAAAAGATACTTGCTCAATTTCGCCTTTAAAAGTGATTGCCTTGCGTTATTTCAACCCAGTTGGAGCCCATGAAACGGCTGAAATTGGTGAACTTCCCGCTGGCGTTCCACAAAATCTCGTACCATTTATTACGCAAACCGCTGCCGGAATTCGGGAGCAACTTTCAGTTTTTGGAGACGATTATCCAACCGAAGACGGTAGCTGCATCCGCGATTATATTCACGTGGTAGATTTAGCAAAGGCGCACGTTATTGCATTGCAGCGATTACTTTCAGAAAAAAATCAGTCAAATTATGAAGTTTTCAATTTGGGAACTGGCAGAGGTAGTTCTGTTTTAGAAGTTGTTAATTCATTCGAAAAAACAACAGGTGAAAAATTGAATTATAAAATCGTAGCACGTCGTCCCGGGGATGTGATTTCTGTTTACGCAGATACCAAAAAAGCAAACGAAGTTTTAGGTTGGAAAGCTGAAAAAACAATGGAAGATGCTTTGGAATCAGCTTGGAAGTGGGAGAAGAAAGTGCGCGGTATTCAATAAGTAAGTACGCGGGAATTCTGTATTTTCATAACTCATAACTCAATAAAGGTTTAACCCAGGTTTAACGCTAATAGTTTGGATTTGGCCATTGAGACCTGTTTCTTTGCCATCGAACAGTACTCTGGACTTTTGCTTTGAAAGACACTATTTTACGAGCAAAAGGGAGTAAAAAAAACAAGGATGAAGTTAGTTTCAGTGAAACGACAAACAAAAACAGAAAAACGATTTACAGAAAAAATGGGAATGTTCACCACAAGCGTGATCTACATTAAAAAAACATTTTTAAGCATTCCTTTTAAAACCCTGCATAAATACCGCGAAACCTACTATGGCGAAGTGAAAGATTGTGAAGATTGCAGAATCAGCGCTTGATTTATTCAATATTGAAATAGACTCTTAATAGTTGCCAAAACACCGAATGAAAATTTTCATTCGGTGTTTTTTATTTGAATAATTTCTAAATTTAATCTGTGGAAGAAACCCAGAATCGGTCTTTCCAATCATCATCAATAAACTTTAATTGTTGATGTCTCTTCTCAATTTCTTCCATTTGTTGCGGACTGGCAACAGTTCGGATTTCGTTATATAAAACGCGTTCTTCAAACCCGATATAACTGCTTAATTCTTCCTCTATTTTGTTCAGCACTGTATTTAGTTCAGAAGTTTCTTCGAACAGACGGTTCAGTCGTCTGTGGTTTGCCAAAGCTCTTTTTACGCGTACATTACTAATTCCAAGAATGGGAAAGATATATTTCTTCTCTATTTCAAAGTGAGGATCTAAATAATTTGTCTTAAACCAATCAATGTATTTTTTGATTCGTTTGGTTTCAGTTTTGTTTCGCAGTCCTTCTCTAATCCGTTCGCAAAGAAGAATAACCTCATTGTGCTCATCAATTAATGGCATTAGAACTATAGGTTGATTCTTAATTTGTTTCTTCATATTTATTCAATACGGTTTTCAACGTAACCCAATGGACCTTAATCAGGGAAGTTACAAATTTCAACAAATTGATTATCACTTGCTATGAGCTAAATCATAATCCGAAAACTTTATAGAAAGGTTGGTAGTCTATGATATAAATATTCACTAATTTTGAATCATTCTAAATAATAAAATTTAAAACGAAAATAAATATGAAAGTAGCATCATTGATCAACGGTCTTCAATATCATGAAACCAGACCAACCATCCAAGTTTTAATGGAAACCGAAACTGGAAAGGAAATCAGGATTGCCTTTAAAAAGGGTCAAGTTATGAAAGAACACAAAACTCCATTTCCGATTGTTGTGGAAATATTTGAAGGTGTCATTGACTTTGGAGTAAATGGAACTATCCACAGTTTGAAAAAAGGAGATATGGTCGCACTTGAAGGTGGCATTCCTCACGACCTAAACGCTTTGGAAATAAGTACGGTAAGATTAAGTCTTAACAAGGCAGATTCCGTGAAACGGGTGGAAGATGTTGCAAAAAATTCATGATAGGCAAGAATTCTTAATCATTATGTTATGACCGAGTTAATGACTTTTAATTTGGCCATAAACACAAACAGAAAAATAATTTAAAAACAAAAAAAATGAAACGTACAGCAAATGCCGTTTGGAACGGCTCCATTAAAGAAGGAAACGGAGAAATAACCACACAAAGCAAGGTGCTGGACAAGAGCCCATACTCTTTCAAAACCCGATTTGGGGATGCTAAAGGTACTAACCCCGACGAATTGCTCGCAGCAGCGCATGCGGGATGTTTTGTAATGGCACTTAGCCTTATTTTGGGCAAGGAGGGATACACTCCCGATTCTTTGGAAGCCACTTCCGAAGTGACAATGGACGCAGATAAGCTTGAACTTACAGGCTCGCACTTAACACTAAAAGCTCGTATTCCAAACATCAGTAAAGACAAATTTATGGAATGTGCCAAAGCCGCCAAACAAAACTGTCCTGTTAGTAAAGCGTTGAGTCTTAAGATTACTTTAGACGCTACCTTGGTATCGTAGTTTTATTTTGCTTTGAAATTGCACTAAAACATTCAGATTTGTATTGTTCGCACTTAAAATAAAATGATTATTCGTAAAATGCCTAATTAGTAGTCTTGACATAAGACGAATGAACATAAGACGTATGACTAATTGCGTTGTAAATAAATACTTCTTTTTAAATTGAGCGTATTTGGTCTTACGTCTTACAGTCCTAAGTCAGAACTTGGTCTTTAAACGGATAAGCATTTAAAATTATACAAAATGTATTCAAAAAATAGAATAGATTCTTTCGTAAAACACGCTCCAGTTTTAAAGGAAATTATGGATTTAAAACCAGTGATCTGGCTTAATCCCAACAAAAAATCGAAGGCAGAAATGCCTGCTTTTCCAATTAAAAAGGAAGATATGGAAGCTGCCGCCCAGTTATGGGAACGGTTTGCGCCATTTTTTGTGAAAGCTTTTCCCGAAACTACTGAAGCAAACGGCTTTCTTGAATCACCGCTAAAGGAAATTCAAAATATGAAGTTGCTTTTAAATAAGGAAAGTGAACAAATACAAGGGCGGTTCTTTTTAAAATGCGACAACGCCCTTCCCATCGCTGGTTCCATAAAAGCGCGGGGCGGGTTTTTTGAAGTGTTGCACTATGCCGAAGAGTTGGCACTGAAAGCAGGTATTTTAAAAAAGAATGATGATTACGCTGTTTTTACGACGGAAAAATTCAAACAATTCTTCAACAAATACAAGATCGGAGTGGGTTCTACCGGAAACCTTGGACTTAGCATTGGTATTATAAGTGCTAAAATAGGTTTTCAGGCTACGGTGTATGTTTCTGCAGATGCCAAGAAGTGGAAAAAAGATCTGTTGCGTTCCAAAGGAGTGGAAGTAATTGAGTTTGCTGGCGATTTCAGTGAGGCAATTCTGGCGGGAAGACAAAAAACAAATGCCGACCCAATGGCGTATTTTGTGGATGATGAAAATTCGCACGAACTATTTTTAGGTTACACCGTGGGTGCACTCAGATTGGCAAAACAATTAGAAGAAGCAAATATTAAAGTTGATTCCAAACATCCATTGTTCGTGTATTCCCCCTGTGGCGTTGGCGGTTCTCCCGGCGGAACGGCTTTTGGCTTAAAACAAATCTACGGTGATAATGTGCATTGTCTTTTTGTAGAGCCAACACATTCCCCAGCGGTATTAACGGGCTTGGTTACTGGCGAAATGAGCAATATAAGCGTACAGGATATTGGAATAGACAATAAAACCGAAGCCGATGGTTTGGCGGTTGGCCGTCCTTCCCATTTTGCAACGACTGTAAGCGGCCATTTAATCAGTGGCATTTACACCATTGAAGATGAGCATCTTTTCAAGCTCTTGGCACAACTGATGGACACAGAAAAAATATTTTTGGAACCTTCAGCCACCGCTGCAGGATTAGTAGGTCCACAGATGGTTGCTAAAACAGATTACGCCACAAAAAACAACCTTAAAATGGAAAACGCTACCCATATTATCTGGGCCACTGGAGGAGATTTAGTTCCTAATGAAGAGCGAAAGATGTTTTATGAAAGGGGCAGAAGTGAAGTGGCTAATTGAATCAATATTAGATTTTTCGAAATAAAAAACTCCGAACGAAGCTGCTTCGTTCGGAGTTTTTCAATTTTCAAACCTGCCTGCCTGCCGGCAGGCAGGTCAACCAATTTTCAAATCATCAAATCAAATTTCTGCCTTTTCAGTTTCCACTGAAGCATCAATCTTTTTCACCAATCCTTGCAAAACATTCCCAGGACCGACTTCAATAAATCTGGTTGCGCCATCCTTTATCATATTTTGAATACTCTGCGTCCATTTAACGGGAGCGGTAAGTTGAAAGATGAGGTTTTCCTTTATTTCCGAAGGATCTGTAACCGCGAAGGTTGAAACATTTTGGTAGATTGGGCAAGCTGGTTCTGTGAATTGTGTGGCTTCAATGGCAGCCGCCAACTCTTCACGCGCAGGTTCCATCAACGGGCTGTGGAAAGCGCCGCCAACGGGCAGAATCAAAGCTCTCCGTGCTCCTGCTTCCTTCAAACTTTCACAAGCTTTTCCCACGGCTTCTATATCTCCCGAAATTACGAGTTGACCGGGGCAGTTGTAATTTGCTGCAACCACTATTCCGGATGTATTTGCGCATATTTCTTCCACTAAATGGTCTTCCAAACCGAGAACCGCGGCCATTGTTGAAGGTGTCAATTCGCAAGCGTGTTGCATCGCTAAGGCGCGTTTGTAAACCAGTTGTAGGCCATCGCTAAAAGCAAGTGTTCTATTGGCGACCAATGCTGAAATTTCTCCCAATGAATGCCCTGCAACCATATCTGGCTGAAATTTATTGCCCATCACTTTCGCCAAAATTGTGGAGTGAAGGAAGATCGCTGGTTGGGTAACTTTCGTTTCTTTCAATTCATCGGCGGTGCCTTCAAACATTATCTTGGTGATATCGAAGCCCAAAACTTCATTTGCTTGCTGAAATAACTCTTTTGCTTTTGATGAGTTTTCGTATAAATCTTTGCCCATTCCAGTGAATTGCGCACCCTGTCCGGGGAATATATATGCTTTCATTTTTTATTTTTTTTCAGAGAATTAAATATAAAAATTTAGTTGCGAACCCAAGTTTCATAAGTGAAAGAATAATCATGTCTTTCATCTTTTCCGTGTTTCGTTTCAGTGATAAGTTGCCATTCGCCCTTTGAAAATTCTGGAAAAAAAGTATCGGCATCATCAAAAGTTCCATATACGCGGGTAAGTTCAATTTTATCGGCAAATGGAAGCCCAATTTTATAGATTTCACCACCGCCAATTATGAATGGCTGGGGGTCTTTTTGGGAAATTTTAAGTGCTTCTTCTATACTATGAACCACCACTGCGCCTTCCTTTTTGTAGTTTTTGTTTCGGGTAATAATGATGTGTGTTCTGTTGGGAAGGGGTTTAGGAAAGCTTTCAAAAGTCTTTCTTCCCATTATGATGTGATGGCCGGTTGTCAGTTCCTTAAACCGTTTAAAATCATCTGGTAAATGCCAAAGTAGGCCGTTGTCCTTTCCCAGTTCGTTGTTTTCGCCAGCGGCGGCAATCATCGAAATCATTCTACGTCGGGCGGTAAAGGGTTGTTCAATTGGTTTTTTTTTAGTTCTTCGGAAGGGATTTTAGGCAGTTGAAGTTCTGTATCCACTTTTTTCTGAAGTTCCGCCATGCGTTCGGCCTGTCTTGCTTTCAGTTTTTCGAGTTGGCGGTCTTCCCATTCCTTGTCCATGAATTTATTCATCACAAAAACGTTGAAAAGATGCACAAGAAAGATGAATGTCCAAATTAAAATAGCCCAAATGAACCAATTTTTAATAAAGAAATCATTGCCGTAACCCAAAAGCGGATTGATTATAATGAGCAATACCGAACCCACCAAAAATAATATGAAATGGCGCATCAGGTTTTTTTTCTGCTTTATCCGGCTGCGTGCATACTCGTATTGTTCGCGCTGTTCGGAATCAATTCTTTCGGTTTTTTTAGCTTTTGAAAACATAGTTGGTTACTTTCGTTGGAATTCAAAAATTTCTTAAAATTTCAGTCTTGTAAAAATACCTAAAATTCGCCATTTTGGCCACCCACTTATGGAAGATTTAATAAAACACTTTCCGGCTTTGGAAACCTGTACCTATCTAAATACCGCTTCAAACGGCGTAATACCGAAACCAGTGATTGAATGGCGGCGGCAGCACGATTTGGATTTGATGAATCACGCTAGCGTTTTTAGAGATAAACACAAAAGTCATATTGAACAAATTAGGCACACAGTTGCTGGTTTTTTTGATGCTTCCGCGAATGAAACTGCACTGGTTCCAAATTTTTCCTTCGGAATGAATACAGTGCTCGAAGGACTTCCGGAGGGACAAAAAATCCTGCTTCTTAAAAACGATTATCCCTCCGTAAACTGGCCCGTGGAAACGCGTGATTTTAATGTTTGCTATGCCGAAATAGATGAAAATCTGGAAAAAAATATTGAAGATGCGGTCGCTAAACACAAACCGGATGTTTTTATGTTCAGCATCGTGCAATGGCTCACCGGCATAAAAATAGATTTCGAATTTTTGAAGCGGTTAAAAAGCTATCATCCCAATTTATTGCTCATCGCTGATGGCACCCAATATTTGGGAACGGAAGTTTTCAGTTTTGCTGACAATGCCATCGACGTTGTAGGTGCAAGCGCCTATAAATGGCTAACGGCAGGCTACGGCAACGGATTTATAATGGTGAAGGAATCTGCACGGGAACGTATTTTTTTAAAAACCATCGGTTTCAATTCCGCAGAACGGTTTGAAAGTTTGGCTTCCGACACCGCCTTTATGAAACATTTTGAACCAGGCCACCAAGACACTTTAAATTACGGAAGTTTGGAGCAGGCAATGTTGTTTCAAGAAAAGCTGGGGAAGGAAAATTTGTATCAAAGAATTGATTCACTTTCAGCAAAAGCAAAAGAACGTTTCGTCGAATTGGGCTTACTAAAAAATGATACACTGCATCGCGAAAAGCATTCTTCTATTTTTAATTTGAAGGGCGATATGATATTATTTCAAAAATTACGAGAGAACGATATTATTTGTTCCCCGCGTGGAGGCGGAATTCGCGTAAGTTTTCATTATTACAACACGGAAGTGGAACTGGATAAACTTACTGAAGTGTTATGCAGTTGAGACGGTTCGCTGAGAAGTCTATTTTTTAGTATTTTAACGATCATTGATCATCCAATTTCAAGATTTCTTAAAGGCAAAATTTTTATAATACCCCTTTTCATCCGTAAAGGAAGTTTCAATTTCCAGTCCTGCTTCTTCTGCCAGCAAACACACTATTTTGTCATCATATTTTTGTGATATTTCGGTATGGATGGTTTCCCATTGGTCAAAATTTACCGTTAGGTTTATTGCTTTAACCGTTACTTCCATAGCTTCCGTAGCTACGAGAAAACTTTTTGCAGTACCGGTTTCAGGGTTGTACATTTCCCAATGTTTAAATTTTTCGACCTCAAAATTTCCGTCGAGTTCACGGTTTATTCGTGTCAGAATATTTTTGTTGAAAGCTGCTGTTATTCCTGCTTCGTCATTGTAAGCATCAAGAATGGTTTTTGGATTCTTTTTTTGATCGAAACCCACGAAAAGTATATCTTCGGGAAGCATGGCATCATTCAATTTTGTAAGAAATTCAATAGCTTTCGGGTGGAGTAGGTTGCCAATATTACTTCCCAAAACCATAATCACTTTTTTGCGTTTGTTGAAGCCTTTCAATCTTTCCAAAACTTCAAAATATTCTCCCACCTCAGCATCTACGCTTAGTGCGGGCATTTCTTTCGCTAAATTATTCGAAAGTAGTTTCACAGCATTTTCACTTATGTCAATGGGTTTATAGACGAAGTTGAAATTATTTTCGGCCATATATTTCAACAACACTTTGGTTTTTTTGCCATCGCCAGCACCCAATTCTATTAAGTCCAAACCATTTTCGCGGTCGCGAAAAAGCTCGCCAATAGTTTCAGTATGAGTGGATAATATCTGAAACTCACAGTCAGTGAGATAATATTCCGGCATTGACATAATGTCCTTAAACAGCTGATCGCCTGCTTTATCGTAAAAATATTTAGAGGAAAGTTGTTTCGGGAAACTGGAGAGCCCTTCAAAAACTTCATTCTTATAGGCGGTGCTCAGTTTCAGTGGTATTTTTATGTCCATAGGTTTATAGTCGTAATTATTTTGCCAACCTTAAACCCGTGAACTGCCACCGCAAGTTGGTCTGGAAAAAATTGCGATACGTGTGCCGTGTGTGTTTGGCAGGAGTTGCCACGGAACCACCGCGGAGCACTTTTTGGTTTACCATAAATTTGCCGTTGTACTCGCCGATGGCACCGGGAGCTTTGGCGTAAGCGGGGTAGGGCAAATAGGCACTTTCGGTCCACTCCCAGCGGCTGCCCCATTCAAAGTTTTTTTGTGCGGCTTCCCATTCAAATTCAGTGGGCAGGCGGCAACCTCTCCATTGTGCATAAGCGAATGCTTCAAAATAGGAAATGTGTGATACAGGAGCTTCGACATTTAGTTTTTGTAAACCTTGTAATGTATATTGGTGCCATTCACCGTCAATATTGTGCCAATACATTGGTGCTTCAATTTGGTTTTGCTTTACCCAATCCCAACCCTCGGCGTGCCAAAGGTTGAAATCTTTGTATCCCCCTGCATTTATAAATTCGAGATATTCGAAATTGGAAACGAGTTTGTTCGAAATTTTATAATCGTGTAGATAAACTTTGTGGCGGCCCAATTCATTGTCATAACAGAATTCGTCGGGATTGTTGTGGCCAATTTCGTAAATGCCTTCCTTCATTGAAATCCATTGCTGTTTAAAATCCTGAACAGGGTTTTCTGAAAAGGAATCGTTGTATTTTGGAAGCAGCGGGTTGTTGCCCAGAATGTATTTAATGTCTGTAACAAGCAACTCTTGGTGCTGTTTTTCGTGATGAATTCCTATCAAAAGAATTTCTTTCAATGCTTCGGATATTCCTTCCGCCGAATTGGCGGACAGGTCCAAAAGGAAATCCCTCATTTCGTTGGTAATGTAAAGACGATAATCATAAACCTGTGACACGCCAGGCCTAGAAAGGTTTCCTCGGTCATTTCGAACTACTCGTTTCCCTACATTTTCGTAATAACTATTGAAAACAAAAGCGAAGTCTTTGTGGAAAAGACGATAACCGGGCTTGTGTGGTTTTAAAATGAATTCCTCAAAAAACCAAGTGGTATGGCCCAGATGCCATTTTGGGGGTGAAACATCTATAGTAGGCTGAACAACGTAGTCTTCAATTTCCAGCGGTTTGCAAATATTTTCGGTATGTTGGCGGGTTTCGAGAAAGAACGAAACCAAAGTTTCAGTAGCAATCATAAAAAAAGTGTCGAAATTTTTTTTCACGACACTTTAAATATAATTATTAAAATCGTTTGAGACTATTTAACTGGCGTTAAACAGTTGTTAAACTGATTTTAGTTAGCTTTTTGTTTTTTGTTTTTTACTTTTTTCTCGACTCTTTTTGGAGGTTCCACTTTGAAAATAATAGGAAGAGAATATAATACCCCAACTTCTTGGCCTCTTTGCTTACCAGGTTTCATTCGGGGAAGATTGCTTACAACACGAACGGCTTCCTGTTCAATTTCAGGATAATCTGCACGTGCCCTAACATCTACAATGTTCCCTTGTTTGTCAATTTTAAATTGCACCGCGGATCTATATATCCTCGGAGGCAAATTCATTGCATCGATTTTTTTCATGTCAAAATGTTTTTTTACAAACTCGGTAATTTTATCTGACATGCATTTTTTCAACTCTTCGTTACTGTTTCCATCGCAGCCGGGATATACAGGAACATTATCAATTACAGCAAAAGCTACATCTGCTTTTATCATTTCAGATTCAGAATCCTTGGCATTGGTATTTTCCTGTGCAAAAGTGATGGAAGCGAAAGTTATAGAAAGAAGAAATATGATTTTTTTAATCATATTATTTCCCTGTTTTAAAAGTAAAAGGAACGGTCATTTTAATTGCACGCGGTTTTCCGCCCATCATTCCGGGCTTTGCCATTTTTGGGATGGACATAATGTTGCGCTTTGCTTCATCTTGAAGTTCCTTGGTTCCTCCAGAAACTTTCTGAACCTCTACCATTCCTTTTTCGTCAATTATAAATTCAACTATCACTTTGCCTTGGTCATTTTTTTTATACGCTTCCGCTGGATATCTGAAATTTTTGGAGATATGCGCAGATAATTTCTGGTTGAAACAATTGTCGCGTTCGGCAGCATTTCCACCTTCACAGCCAGACCATATTGGGGCTATTTCTTTAAGGGTTACCGTGTTTTTATTTACGTCGCCCCATTCCTGTTGTGCAAAAATAGTAGAGGAGAATAGTATGCAAACTGCAATAAATAAGTTTTTCATTGGGGGAATTTTGTTTTAGGTTAAATGGCAACAGCACCTTTGATGTGTGGATATGGATTGTAGTCCACAAGTGTGAAGTCCTCAAAAGTGAAGCCAAATATATCTTTTACATCTGGATTGAGCAACATTTTTGGCAAAGGTCGCGGTTCGCGGGAGAGTTGAAGCTCCACTTGTTCAAAATGGTTGCTGTAAATATGGGCGTCGCCAAAGGTGTGGACAAAATCGCCTGGTTGGTAGCCGCAAACCTGCGCCATCATCATTGTCAACAGCGCATAGGAAGCGATGTTGAAAGGAACCCCCAAAAATATATCGGCACTGCGTTGATAAAGCTGGCAAGATAATTTCCGCGTATTTTCTCCTCCTTCGGGGGCTGGTGGGCTTACGTAAAACTGAAAAAAAGCATGGCAGGGCGGAAGTGCTGCTTTTCCGTTTGCAACATTTTCAGAAAACGATTTTGAAGTATCTGGCAAAACACTTGGATTCCATGCGCTTACGAGCATTCGACGACTGTCCGGGTTTGTTTTAAGGGTTTGGATTATTTCAGAAATCTGATCTATTTCCTCACTGTTCCAATTTCGCCATTGATGGCCGTAAACGGGACCGAGATTGCCATTTTCATCTGCCCATTCGTTCCAAATGCGCACACCGTTTTCTTGAAGGTACTTAATGTTTGTGTCGCCATTCAAAAACCATAGAAGTTCGTATATGATTGATTTTAAATGAAGTTTTTTGGTGGTAATCATTGGGAAACCTTCGCTGAGGTCAAAACGCATTTGATAGCCAAAAACACTTTTGGTGCCTGTGCCCGTGCGGTCTTCCTTTTTGGCGCCGTTTTCAATCACATGTTTTAAAAGGTCGTGGTATTGCTTCATTTTCCTTCGCTTTTTTGAGTTTTCTAAAATAGAGAAATCGCTTTAAGGGAACGAACGGAGATGCTATATTATTTCAAAAGTTATTAACCAAAGCTGAAAGCTACCCGATGATCATTCCCGCAATAGTTGCCGAAACAAGCGAGGCAATGGTCCCGCCAATCAGAGCTTTCATTCCAAATTTTGAAAGTGTTTTACGCTGTCCCGGGGCCAAAGAGCCAATTCCGCCAATCTGAATCCCGATAGAGGCGAAATTTGCAAAGCCACAAAGCATATATGTTGCCATAATAATACTTTTTTCGTAGTTGAGGTGAAGCTCGTTCGATACGTTTTTGAGGTCTGCCAATTGAATATAGCCCACAAACTCACTGGCAACGAGTTTGATGCCCAATAGTTGGCCCATCATGGAAATATCTTCTTTGGCAACCCCAATGAGCCACATTAAGGGTGCGAAAACAGTTCCGAGAATTGCTTCCATAGAAAGGCTTTTATAAGCTGAATTTGCAGCGACCCATTCATTGATGGTTGTAACATCGCCAACCCATCCAAGAATTCCGTTGAACAATGCAATAAATGCAACAAAAACCAGAAGCATGGCGCCCACGTTAACGGCAAGACGCAGACCTTCAGTAGTTCCGTTTGCAATGGCGTCCAAAAAGTTGGAGCCTATTTTATCAGCGGAAACGTGCACGTTTGTATCTATAGGTTCGGTCTGAGGAAATAATATTTTTGAAATTACAACTGCCCCAGGAGCTGCCATAACGGAAGCTGCCAAAAGGTGTTTGGCGAACATCAATCTCATGGCTGGATCGTCCCCACCCAAAAACCCTATGTACGCAGCAAGAACCGCACCTGCAACGGTTGCCATTCCACCAATCATTACCAAAAGCATTTCAGATTTGTTCATTCTTTCCAAATAGGCTTTTATGAGAAGTGGTGCTTCGGTCTGACCCAAAAAGATGTTTCCGGCCACACTTAAACTCTCGGCACCGGAAATACGCAATAATTTTGTGAGCAACCAGCCCATTCCTTTTACAACAACCTGAATAATTCCGAAGTAAAAAAGAATCGAGGTCAGTGCGGAGAAAAAGATAATGGTTGGCAGAACCTGAAAAGCGAAAATAAAGCCGAAGGAATTGATGTCCAGCATACCGCCGAAAAGAAATTCACTTCCCGCGCGGGTATATTCCAAAACGTTCACGAAAAGTTGACCCACGGCTTCGAAAGCATTTTTTATAAAACCCACTTTCAGTACCCCAATGGCGATCAACATTTGGAATGCAAGACCAATTCCGACTGTTCTCCAGTTAATGGCTTTTCTGTTTGCACTGAAAAGAAATGCTATTATAAGTAGCGAAACCATCCCCAATATTCCACGCCATAAACTTTGAAATGAAAACCCCTTGCTTGGGATAATTTCTGCTGAATTTGCCGTATTGGCGAGTACTGGTGAAACTTCGTTTTTGGGCGTTTTCAGTAGGTATTTATAATTGTTCTCGAAAAGCGCAAGTGTGCTATCGGTAACTTCCTCAACGCGAAACCTTCTTATGCTGTCGCTGGGCTTGTTGAAGAAAAGGACCAGTAAATTATTCTGAAAAATATAGTCGCCTGTAGATTTTAGGCTGTCGTTTGGAGGCAGTTGGTATTCGAAAGAACCGTTTTCGAGTTTTAAATAATCCTTTTCAGGAGTTGTGTTTGGGATAGAAAGACCATTTTTATCTTTCACCTGCCTGCCGGCAGGCACGGCTTCTGAAAATTGCCAGTTTTTCTCAATGCTTTGCGCAAAACCAGTTCCGAAGAAAAACAGCGCAATGACTGTGATTATAAATTTCCGCATAAATTTATTATAAATCTTACCCTTCGACACTTCAACTGCGCTCAGTGCAGGCTTACTTAGGGTGACAATAATTCAAAATCTAACCCTTCAACTGCGCTCAGAACGACAAACAGACAACCGAAAACAGACAACCGAAATCATTGTCTTTTCGATATTTCATCCCGCACGCTTGCTGCCTTTTCATAATTTTCATTTTTCACGGCCTCATCCAGCATTTTGTTCAGTTCAATAAGGCTAAACTTGCTGTAATCCTCTCTTGCGGGTTTTACGGATTCTTTGTCTTCCTCTAAAATTAAATTTTCTATAACCGTTTCTTCTTTTTGGGAAAGGGTTTTTTTGGAGGTGGATGTTTTCAGATAAATTCCAGCTTTGTCCAGAATATTTTTATAGGTAAAAATAGGAGCTTTAAACCGAAGTGCCAACGCAATGGCATCGCTGGTCCGGGCATCGATTATTTCTTCAATTTTGTCGCGTTCACAAATTATGCTGGAGTAGAAAACACCGTCCACCAATTTGTGGATTATTACCTGTTTTACCACAATTTCAAAACGGTCTGCAAAGTTTTTAAAAAGGTCGTGCGTCAATGGGCGCGGAGGTGTTATCTCTTTTTCGAGCGCAATGGCAATGGACTGTGCCTCAAAAGCGCCAATGACTATGGGCAGTTTGCGTTCGCCGTCCACTTCGTTTAATATAAGGGCATACGCGCCATTTTGGGTTTGGCTGTAGGATATTCCTTTTATGGTTAGTTTTACTAAACTCATTTTCAGTATTCAGTGGTCAGTATTCAGTAATCATTGTTTGGTGGAACAATGAATTATAAAAGTAACGAATAAAAAACAATAAAAAAAGCTGTTTAAATTTGGATGCTTCCTAATCTAAACAGCCCTTTTCAAGGCACAAATTAATAAAAAATTATGCGTTCTGTGCTTTAAATTCTTTTAATTTTTCAGTGAGTTTTGGCACGATTTCAAAAGCATCACCCACGATACCGTAATCTGCAGCTTTAAAGAAAGGTGCTTCGGGATCGTTGTTTATTACCACTTTTACTTTTGAAGCATTGATTCCGGCTAAATGTTGTATTGCACCAGAAATACCAATGGCAATATAAAGGTTGGAAGCAACTGGTTTTCCAGTTTGTCCCACGTGCTCGCTGTGGGGTCTCCAGCCCATATCGCTCACGGGTTTTGAACAAGCGGTGGCTGCGCCCAAAACTTTTGCGAGGTCTTCTATCATTCCCCAGTTTTCTGGGCCTTTAAGTCCGCGGCCAGCGGAAACAACTATTTCTGCATCTGCGATTGTTACTTTATCGGTTGCTTTATCTACGGAAACTATTTCCATGTCAAAATCGTGTGCGTCAAGGTTTGGTGAGAATGCTTCGCTTGCTGCGGAAGTTTCATTTTCTTTTAAACCATAAGAGTTTTTACCCAATCCGATTATTTTGATATCGGTTTTGATTTCGGTTGAAGCAAAAGCTTTATTGGTAAAAACACTGTGCTTCACCTTAAAAGGCGAAGTGCTTTCGGGAAGGCCAATTACATTGGGAACGAAACCTGCTTCCATATTAACGGCCAGGGTTGGCGATAGAAACTTGCTGTTGGCACTGGACGAAAGCACGATTACTTTTGCGCCTTCATTTTTAGCGGCTTGTCCAATTACATCTGCATAAGCTTCACCATTGAAATTGTTCAATTTGTCATTGGAAACCTGCAAGATTTTTGAAGCGCCGTATTTGCCCAATTCTGAAGTGTCCTTTGCATTGATGCTAACCGCGGTAACAGTAGTTCCCATTTGGTCTGCGATTCCCTTTGCATACGAAACAGCTTCCAAAGCTATTTTCTTGATTTTTCCTTCTTCTGATTCTGTATAAACTAATATCATTTTAATGTTATTTTGAGATTAATAAGTAAGATTTGGAGTTTGAATTTACTTTTCAAAAATTCCAAATCTCAAGTTCTAAGTTCCAAATAACTTCCAATTTTCAAAAATTCAAAAATCAAAGTGGGATTGTTTTAAAACTACTTTGAATATTGCTTTTTGTATTTTGAGATTTATTTGTGATTTGCCTTTTTGTGATTTGTTTTTTTAATTAAATTACCTTCGCTTCATTGTGAAGCAAGTTTATCAATTCATCAACGTTGTCAACCAATTTCACTGCACCTCTTGGGGCTGGTTTTTCAAAGGAAACCGTGCTGGTTTCGGCATTTGAAGCTACAGGTTCTTTAACGTTCAGTGGTTTTGTGCGGGCTTGCATAATGCCGCGCATGTTCGGGATGCGAAGATCGCTTTCTTGCACGATACCTTTTTGGCCACCGATAACAAGTGGCAATGAAGTTTTCAAAGTTTCTTTTCCACCGTCTATTTCACGGATTGCGATGGCTTTATCGCCTTCCACTTCAAGGCCGATGCAAGTGTTTACAAAGTTTACCCCAATGAGTTTTGCTAACATTCCGGGAACCATTCCACCGTTGTAATCGATAGATTCCCGGCCGCAGATAATTAAATCGTAACCGCCATCCTTTGCGACGTTTGCAAGTTGTTTTGCTACTGAGAAACCGTCGGTTGCTGGCGTATTTACTCGTATGGCTTCATCGGCACCAATGGCCAGAGCTTTGCGGAGTGTAGGCTCTGTTTCTGGGCCACCAACATTTATAACGTGTACGGTTGCGCTTTGTTTTTCCTTGAACCACATGGCTCGGGTAAGCCCAAATTCATCGTTTGGGTTTATTACAAATTGAACACCGTTAGTATCAAATTTGGTATCACCGTCAGTAAAATTGATTTTTGAAGTTGTGTCCGGTACGTGACTTATACAGACTAATATTTTCATTTTTGAAGTGTTTTTGGATTGTAAAATATTGTTCAACAATCCTTCGCCGTAGGCTTCGGATTGAGTAGGTAATCCTTCGCTCTTCGAGCTTCGGACTACGCAGGTGCGAAGTTACGGATATATTTCTTTTTTTTGTTATGCACGCATAATAAATTTTGGTTAAATATGGAGAATGAAAAAACCACACCGCTGAACAACTCCCCAATTGTTCGTGGTGTGGTTTTGGGTAAAACGGTTTTGAAAAATTATTCTTTTATGAATTTCTTGGTTATTGTGCCTTTGTTTGTTTTTATTTGAGATTATAACCACATTCTAATAATCCTCCTAGAGACTTTAACTATGAAGGACTTCAAAAAAACCTCACAGGTTAGATTGCTTCGTGCATCGCAATGACCCCTATGAGATTTTTAAAACACTCAAAAAAATGATTTAATTGAAAAAGTAGCCTATTGAAACTTGGAAAGCATTGTTTTTTCGTTTATTTAGTTTTTCTGTATATTCAAATTCGCCGTATGTTTCTGTGATTGTATCCTCATTTATATTACTAAGACCGGCAACATAGCGCATACTAAAGAAGAGTCCGAAGTCCAATTTATAACTTGCGCCAATGCCGAGACCGATATTTAAGGATTTTCTATAGTTTTCTTTTTTTAGATCATAGCTGTAATCTTCGCTATGACCGTTTTCTACAATGGTTCCTTCTTGCTTTGAAGAAAGCAGATAACTTATTTGCGGACCTGCCTCAAGACTCAATCCTTTAACAATGTAGTATTTAGCCATTACAGGAAGGCTTAAGTAATCATCCTTGATTGTACTTTCATCTATACCTTCGTAAAAATCTTCATCATAGCGTTCTTCATACTTTGCTCCTAATTGATTATAGAGTAGTTCTATTTGTAAGCCAAGAGCATCGGTGAACATAATTTCTCCTATAGCACCTAAGTGGAAGGCGGTTCGTCCTTTCAGAAATTGATCTTCATCACCTTTTTGATTAGCAAAATTAGCTCCTGCCTTGGCACCAATATGGAAGCCTTGCGAAAAGCCGAGAGAGGTAATGAGTAAGATTGCGAGTGTGATTGTTGTTGTTTTCATAATGTGGTTTGTTTTGGTTTAAATTGTTAAGTGAACTTTTTTTTATTCTATCACGCTAAACAAATAAGCATCCCGGGATTCTTTTTCGCCCAAAAAGAAGGCATATTCGCCCACATCCAGATTGGATACTTCGATCAAATAGGAATTTTCACCATATTTTTTTCCTTTATAGGAAATTAGGTTTAATTCTCCTGCTGTAGTCTGGCCAGTTACGTTGCTGGCGTTGATGTACATGTATTCCCGAGTTTTTTTTTCGGGTGTAAACCGTAATAACTGTGCGACTTTTGTGGGGACAATACTGTTATCACCGTTGTTATAGACAAAATGGATGACGTCGGTTTTTTTTATTTCCATGGGGCTATGGTTGCCTTTTACCACTACCATTCCCTTTACTTTTCCCACGCCGGTTATCATTCTTCCTGCGGATGCACCTTGCCTGTAAGTTGCAGTCTGCATTTCCAGGTCTTGTGGGATGTTTTCATCATTTACATAAACTATTTGACCGATGAATTCCGGTTCGGGGATGTTGATTACCTGGGCTGATGCAAATTGTGCAAAAACGCTGAGGAATATTGAGAATAATATTAAGTTTTTCATTTTAATGGTATTATAAAATTTTTCGTCTACTCCCATATTTTCGTTGGTGTTTCGGCTTGTTCCCAACTGTTGTATTTATTTTTTCTTCCTAAAAATCATATTGATCCAAATAGGTCCAGAGTTGCTTGGTTGAGAGCTATTACGATCGAAAAGAAACCATCCTTTTTTATCCAATACTGAAAAAAGTTCCGCAGTATTTTCAATTTTGTTTATTTCTGCTTCGTCCAGACCAGCTTCTTGGCTCATACTGTTTAAATAAATGGTTTTCACGTCTGACTGGCCATTGTTTACTTTTTGCAAAACCAATATCTCGGCATATTCGTAGTGTTGATCTGTTTGTGCGGTAAGCGCCAATGATGAAAAAAGAATTAGGAATACGAGTATTGGGAATTTTTGAAGTGCTTTCATTGTATTGTATTTTTTATTTTTAGCCTACTCCCATATTTCTATTGGTGTTTCGGCTTATTACCAATATAGTTTTTTAAAATTTTAATGAAATCCCAACTTTCAAAATGGCTACGCCATATCCCAGTTCCGCATTGGCGGCAAAGGCATTGGTAAAAAAGTAGCGGCCGCCCACGTGAGCACCGGCCAACACGCCGGATCCTCGGGCACTCAAGGCATCCACTTCGCCATGCTTAAATTCGTCCTCGTCATATTTTAGGCTCAAGTTTACATAACCTAATCGAGCACCGGCATAGACATCAAATTTTTCTTGGTTCACAAAGTGATAATTCCCCATTAAACCAATGTTGAAATAGGTATAACTTAGTGTTTCATAATCATTGTAGCCTGGAACCTTCAATTCGTATTCGCTTTTGGATCCACCAATGAAACCTCCAACAGAAAGATTTTCCATTACAAAATATTCACCGGATAGTTCTATAGGTGGGATTTTTGTGGAATAGCCGCTGCCCATGGCATAATATCCACCAACCCCAACCCCAAAGTTGGCTACTATATCGCCCTCTTCAAATTGGGCGGAAGCAATTGTGATTGAAAACAATGCACATACAAGGGATAGTTTTTTAATTAAGCACATAATATTTCAGTTTTAGCGTTAATGATGCCGCTAAAATGAACAATAAGAATAGCTTAAGAAACTAAAAATGAAAATCTGCCTAGATAGGATGAAAATCTGCTTATTTAAACTTTTGGTACAGCAACTCAAAGCGTTTTTCCACTTCGGTTTTATAGGTTTTGGAGATATGACAGATTTGATCACCTATTTTCAACCACGCCCCGTTTATGCGGCCGTCCAGGATGTGCTCGCTTATGTTTACGATCTCGCTTTCGTTGATGCGCACAAAATAGTTGGGCAATTTCCCCAAAATCTCTGAAAGCGAAACAGGAAGGTAGAATGATTTGCCGTTAAAGGTCTCTATGCGCACATAATTGGCCTTCAGCTTTAGAAACTCAGGTTTACCAGTCCGGTTGTTTTTCTCTGTGTCCGGTTGGGTGGAATTTGTGGTGACTAGGGCAATATTCACAAATAGCACTGGCTCTTCCGATACCGTTTGGCGGCCACTGTTTTTTACGTCGGCTATATAGTTTGTGAAACATAGGAGGGCATCTTTCAATATGGGGGCAGGCTGTTTCATATTTTTTGATAGGGCAGTTTGGATGGCACGAACCACTTGTTTGGTTTCCAAATGGGGTTTGGTCTTTATCAAAAAGCTGTCGTGTTTGGTCTGGAGCCCTTTAAAAAATGTTTCATTGTCGTCATAGTCGGTTACATAGATAAAAGGGATGTTGTATTGTGAATGGAGTATATTGCCCAGATCTATTCCCGTTTGTTCGCCTTCTAGGTCTATGTCCAGCAACGCAATGTCCGGCGTTTTGGATTGGATTCTTTCCAAAGCTTTTTCAACACTGGGCGTAAAGCCGTCCACGCTGTAGTTTTCCTCCGAAAGTGCCATAGATAGGCGTTTGTAGAGTATGGCTTTGTCTTCAACGATCAGGATGTGGGCTTTGGGTTTCATATTAGACGTGAGATTTGAGATGTTAGACGTTAGACTTTATATTTTTTGACTTAGGACTGTATGACGTATGTTATAGGACTAAAAAGGATTTTTTAATTAACCTCGATTTCAAAAATTAAGGTTGCTGAGCGTAGTCAAAGTACGATTTCAACTTTAACTTCAACTTCAACTTCGATTTCATTTTCGATTTCATTTCGGAAAGGTTATATCCATTCTCGTTCCGTTTGTACCGTCCAGTGCGAATGTGCCTTTGTATTCCTGGGTCAATAATTTTATGGTTTCCATTCCAAAGGAATTCAGGCTATCAATGTCAAAATCTTTTGGTAATCCTTTGCCGTTGTCCGCCAATTGCAAATGGTATTGATTGTTTTCCTCTTTCAAATTTATGGAAACAATGCCGTTTTCGTTATTAGGGAATGCGTATTTATAGCTGTTGGTAACAAATTCATTTACAATCAATCCTATAGGAAATGATGTATCTGCCCTTAAGTTGGTGTCCGCTACATTTTCTTCCAAAGTAATGTTTGGTGCGGCATAAGCTTTTTTCACGTTTTCAACCAATGCCGAAATATACGTTTTGGCGTTTACGCTAGTAACATCCTCTTTTTTGAATAGCTGTTTGTGTACCTCGAACATGCTGTTTATACGGTTCTGCAGTTCGTCCAGTTTTGCACGATAGGCGGGGTCGTGGAACTTCCCTTTTGCCAATGTAATAAAGAAATCTATAAACGAAAGGTTGTTCTTTAGGCGGTGGTGTAGTTCGCGCTGCAGTTTCTCCACCAAATCCTTCTGCTTTTCTATCACCTTTTTTTGTTTTTGGTTTTTGCGGAAAACGATAAAGAAAACACCAAGAGCCGCAAGCGAAATCGCCAGTCCGCTGCCGATAGCCCATTTTTGAAACCTTTCGGCACGGATGATTTTTTGTTGCTCGTCTTGGGTGATGCGCAACGATTTGTTTTCGGTTTCCTTTAATTGGGTTTCATACTGGATTCTTGTAAAACTCTCTCGGGTTTTCAGTTGTGACAAATCTAGGCTGTCGCGAATATTAATATATTTCTCAAAATGTGCTTTTGCTTCCTCATTGTCATAGAGGCTTGCCATTAACGCAAGAGATTCCATATAATCTCTATAATTGTGGGTGATCCTGGATGTTTTTTCGGCAAACTTCGCATATTCAAGGGCCTTAGTTTTATTATTTTTTTCTGCATAAAACTCCGCCAAATGGATAGCACTTATTATCTGACCATCATAATCATTTATGCTGTCCATTAGGGAAAAAGCTTCTTTAAGTTTGGCTTCCACATCTGCTTTTGGATTTTGCAAAAATAGGGCATAAGCATAATTATCCAGTACCATGGCATTAAAACTGGCATTGTTTTTTAATACATCAGGAAATAAAAAAATTTGTTTAAAAGAAGCTAATGCTTGATTATATTGGCCGTAATCTCTATACACCTTCCCTATGTTGTTCAGTGAATGTAAATAATACAATTTATCTGGAAGTTCCTCGCGCAATATCATCGCTTTGGTATGATATTTCAATGCATTTTCCTTATCGTCCAATTGGTTGTAAATAATTCCAAGATTATTATAGATAGAGGAGACTTGTCGGGAGTCTTGTTTTTCATTAAAAAAAGATAGGGCTTTATATGAATCCGTCTCGCTACCTCGGTAATCACTACTGTTCTTCTTTAATATTGAAATGTTCAATAATGTTTCGCCTGCGGAAACAGAATCCTTTAGTGCGGCATATATATTGAAACTCTTTAAATAATAGAAATAGGCACTGTCTGGTTTTTGAATTTTATTGAAATAAGCACCCGAATAATAAAGTGTTTTTGCCAGGACTGCAGAATCCTTGGTTTTGGTCGTTAATTTTAAAAGCACTGCTCGGGCATTGTTAAAGGCATCCCAGTCTTTTTTTTTGAAATAGAATTTTATTTCTTGGGCCAAGAAGATACTATTCAAACTGTCATTGTTTGGGGTTGTAACAGTAGAGATATTCTTGCCAATAGATAGCGTGTCTTTTTGAAGGGAAGCAATTTTTCCATTATTATTTTGGGCAGTGCAAAGCAAGCCCGCAATAAAAAAGAGGAGATAGAAGAGTAAAAAAGAAGCAGAAAATCTCACTGCTAAAATAGATATTGGGTTAGGTGTTTCAAATATAAAGATAAACCCCCGTTTTAAATCAGGGGTTTACATTTTAAAAAATTAAACTTCTCAATTCGGATCAATGGTGTCATCCGCTTCACCGCCAGTGGCTTGTACTGTGTTTTCCAGTGGCTGTGGCGTGCAGGACACATAATTGAGGCTTACCATGATTATGGCACAAATAAACAATACTCTTTTCATCTCTTTTTAATTTAGAGGTTAAACAAAGTATCCTTGTGCCGCGCGGCTTTAACGTGAGTGGAAGGGAACCATCGGATTTTTTCGCAACGTTCTCACAGCGTTGCTGATTCTCTTCCTTGTGTACGATGTAAAATTAAGTTGATGGAAAAGAAAAAAGGTTCCAATTTTGGAACCTCGGAGTGGAAATTTTGGAACGCTATGTTTAAATTATGGCGAGTTGCTGCAGTTTTAAGAGCAATTGTTTTTCATTGGTAACGTCCATTTTTTCATAAATTTTCTGTAGACGTTTTTGAACAGATTTATATCCTATTGTTATCTTTTTAGCTTCATATAGATCGTCCCAATCTGTAATGCAATTAGTTGTTGGCAAGTAATAAAGAATGAGTTTATCTATTTCTTCCAGCTGAAATGCATATTCAAACCTTTCTCGTTGACTGATGTGTACTTCTTGGCTATAGTAGGTTGCGCCGTTCACTATTTTTGAAATAGCCAAAAGCAATTCATTCGTGCTATCTCTTGCCTTTAATACATAGCCTTCTGGTTGCATGTTTTTCATTATAGGAAAGATGAATTTTAGCTCATCGTGGGAGGAATAAACAATGCGAGGAATGTTGAAGTGGAGTTCTTTTAATTTATACAATAATGATAAGCCGTCTTTTAAAATGCGCGATTCTGGTTGTCTTCTGAAGGTTAGATCGGTTATTAACAACGTTACAGGACATTCAACTTTAGATGAATTTAATATCCTAAAACCCTCATCACAATCAAAGGCCGAAGAAATTTTAAAATCCGGAAACGCGATGCCCAATCTGTGCAACAGATTTTCCAATGTGTCCTGTTCGTCTTCAATAATTAGTATATGGTTCATTTTAAAATGCAGTTATAAAAATGCCGATTTTACTTCCTTTATTTTTTAGAGCATCAAATTTAATGGTTCCATTAATTTCGTTTATGCGCATCCGCATATTGCCAATGCCGTGACCTTTTTTTAAATCGTCTTCCGTAAATCCAATTCCGTTGTCTGTTATGGTAACCGATATTGTTTTGTTTCTTCTTTCAAATTCGAACTTCGCGGCCGTAGCCTGAGAATGGTTTTTTATGTTTGAAACGGCTTCACTCACAATTAAATACAGATTTCTTTTAATGCTGTTATCTACTTTGGGCCAATCTATGGATTTAATACCTTCGTGTTTTATGCTTAAACTAGTACTATTATATTGAAATAACAAGTCAATAATCTGATCGTCAAATTCTTCTTGTGAAAAAGGTATTTGGAAAAGTTCGTGGGAAAGCAACCTAATCTTATCTTTTATTTCTCGAACCTTATTGGAAGTTTCCAAGTCACCTTTTAACGCTAAATTGTCAGCAATCTGTTCTAAGTCTTTAGCTTTTGTGGAATGTAAGTCGGCACCTATTTTTTCGTGTTCCTTTTGTTTTGCTCGGGCAATATTGATAATGTGCTCGTCTCGCAATTTGCGCCTGCGGTTTTTGGAGTAATAAAAGATACCGATAAGTCCAAGAATGGCGGCGGCGGCGAAGATTCCATAAGTTAAATTGAGATTTGTAGCACGCTGCACGGCAAGTTCTTGCACTGCATTTTGTTGTTTTAGGGCGAGGTTTTCTTTTTCCTTTTTTTCGGTTTGGTATTTTGTGGAAATATCAACAATCATTTCTTTGGTTTTGGCGGATTTTATGGAATCGGTTATCGTTTTATACGCCATGATATTGTTATAAGCATCTTTATAATCAGCTTCACTTGCATTTATTTCGGACAGCAATAACAAAGCTTCGCCGTAATCTTCCATAAAGCTATGTTCTTTTGCGATTGAAATGGATCGGTTGATATGCTGTTTTGCTTTTTGATAATTATTTTCCTTGAACTCTATTTCTCCCAAATTAGTTAGGGAACGCACCAATTCATCTGGATTGTCCAATCTTTCTGAAAGATAAAGGGATTTGTTGATGTAAAAACGAGCAGAATCAAGTTTTTCGATTTGGATGAAATTACGGCCAATGTTGCCTATGGCCACTAAACTGTTTATTGAATCGCCGATTTTATTGTAATTAAAAACGGCTTTTCTATAAAGATTGATGGCCGTGAGATAGTCTTTGTCTCTTTCGTTATGGAGTTTTCCGAGGTTCACATATTGTTGTGCCAAGCCCCAAGCGTCCTCAATTTCGGCAAAATCATTTTCAGCCTTTAATAAATATTTTTCAGCCTCATTGTACATTTCCTGCTCCATATATAAAATTCCTATCATTGAATTGCAATAAGCAATATATCTTTTGTTCTTCGTTTTTTCGGCATACTTTAAAGCATTGAGGATGCTGGCTATTGCATCTTCTGAATTGTTTTGGTTGCTTTCCGCTATGCCCAAATTGTAATAATTGAAGAACAGGTTGGTGTCGAATCCATTTTTCTTGTTAATGACAATGGCTTTGTTAAGAAAATGACGCAAAGAATCCATGCTGTTATTGTCCACATACAGTGTGGCAATATTTCCGTAGGCCTTGGCTATGCCACTTTGATCATTGTTTTTTTGGTATTGGCGCAAAGCCTTTAGGTATTCTTGTTTTGACTTTTCGTCATCACCAGCTTGATGGAAAAAGCGTCCCCGAGCATTGTGGCCATCCGCGATATATTTGCCGTTATTTGTTTTTTTTGCTAGTGTCAATAGGCTGTCGGCGACGTTTATATAGATTTTGGAATCAATGTAGAACGCTTCCTCTGCTATTTTTTTTAGAAGATTTAGTTTTGTGGTATCATTACTTGCCAATTTAAACTCTGCCCTTAAACTATCAATCTTTCCCTGCTGTGCAAACAGAAAAGAACTAAAGAATAAAATAAATAGGTGAGAAATTAGGGGTTTCATTAGTAGGGTTGTTAGATGCTTAAAAATAAAGGTTAAAACTTTGTTAATCTAATATTTTTAAAAAAAACTAAAATATCCTAATTTTCATATTTATGTAATTGGTAAAAGGTTGATTGTAAATTTTATAAAACCTACTCAAAAATTAAATAATGAAATTTTAAGCCTATAAGTTTTCGGCTAAGTTTTTAAAGAATGGCAAAACAAAAAAAGGCAAAATGCAAAAACCCATAATTATCTTTTTTGCCCAAATGCATATCCCTACTTTTACAGCTTGAAAAAAAACAAACCATGAAAAAAATTATTCTCAATACTTTCATAACGCTATTAACTTGTGCTTTTGCAATTGCCCAAGACTACACAACCCCAAACACGGGCGTAATATGGACTTTGAGCGATATTGCCACGGCAAGCCCATCAACCATCACTATTTCTGGAAGTGATTATACCCTTTTGGGAAATTTGACCATTTCAGAAAACGATACCGTACTCATCAATTCCGACTTAACCCTTTTAATAGATGCTGATAAATTAATTACCGTTTTCGGAACTTTCACAGTAAGTCCCAACGCCGTAACGATTACCGCATTGGACGAAAACGTGCCCTACAATGGGTTTCGTTTTGAAGAATTTTCAGCAATAAATATCCAGAATGCAACCATTCAATACGGCGGTGGGCTTCGGGTTTTGACCGAAACTTTCTCCATAGATAATTGTACACTTACCAATAATGTTTCTGGAGCTACCACAAGTGCGGTAATCCAACTTTCCCGCGGTATGCCGCAAATAACCAACAATATCATTTCTTTCAATAAAAATCCAGCCATTGGTTCAGCGGCAAATTCTGAAGTGTCGGGTTATATTTTCAATAATATAATTGAAGGCAATACTACAGATAATGCCAATCGGCCACAAATAAATATGGGTACAACGATGGCCAATGAGCCTTTGCAGATTATCCAAAACACAATAATCGGCGACCCAGCTTTGACCAAAGTTGGGGGTATTGCCATTGCTAACTTTGTGGGCGGTAATATCAATACGGTTGTAGATAATAACACCATACGGGGCAATCGTTATGGTATCACAATTCTTGGGCCTGTAAATTCGGCAGGGATTACCAACAATATCATTGAAGACAACAATACCCAAGGCGACCCCAATCTGGGCGGAAGCGGTATCAACCTAAATACTTCAACCGTTGGTGCGGAAGTGATTGCCTCTGGAAACCAGATACGAAGAAACCTTTGGGGTATTACCCTGCAGGATCAAGCGTTGATTAATTTGGGCGATGATGGGGCAAACATTGGGCAAAATATATTTGCCGAAAACGGAAACGGGGGCGAAATCTTTGCGCTATACAACAATACTCCAAATCCTGTTTTAGCAAAACACAACTGCTGGATTGAAGACCAACAAAGCACACCCGAACAAGTGGAAGACGTTATTTTTCACAGTGTGGACGACCCAACTTTGGGTGAAGTTACTTTTGAACCTTTCCTTTGTGGCGTTTTGGGGATTGCGGAAAATACAATTGAAAACTTCAGCTTTTACCCCCCAAAAAACAAAACACCCAAAAAAATAAAAGATTATTAAGCCATCAAAGTATAATAAAATCAATACTTCACAGCTATTCAAGTGGTGTACCACCAAAATTTCCAAAAGACCACATTGCGTTAGATGCCGCTGAAATACCGCCTTTTTAAAATTTGTTTAAGGTCCATTTAAACATTATACCGACATTTCTTGTAAAGCTCCGATAAACGTGGGCTAATTCGGTGCCATTCAACTTAAAAGTAGGCTCACTTTAAACCTATCTTAAACAACTTTTAAAACCTCTTTAAATTACAACAGGTGCATAACGGGTGCAATTACAGGTGCAAGATTCTTGCGCTAAAGCTATAGGCAAATGACCCCCTAATGACTAAAAAACCACAAAATGAGGTAAAATAAGTAACAAAAAGACCCCGTAATTACCATTATTACGAGGTCTTTTTGTGCTAATATACTGTAAAGCAGTTTATTAATTCATTGTATTGATCCTAACACTTCCTTTTATCAACGCCAGGGCACGAATTTTACTAATTTTTATATCCTTATCCTGATGGTGCCGGTTCTCTGAAACCAGTGTTACATAGTCATCGCCTTTTGGAGAACGTTGAATGTATTTTACCATAACATACTCATCCCCGTTTGAGGCCAAGCTTACTAAATACATTTGTCCCCAAAAAATATCATTCTTAATGTCATGCACTTGTTTATACATCACAATATCGCCACTCTTCAATAATGGGTACATACTATCACCGGCAACAAATACCGCTCCATCACATTTAGGAAGATTCGGTATGTGAATAGTATCTATTGGTTGAATGTCATTGTGCTCCTGAAACAATTCAACCAATCCTGCCGCGGCTTCCAAACTATAAAGCGGGATAGCCTGGTCATCATAATTTGCATCTGTCCGAAGTTTGAAAACTCTGGGCTCATTAACGGAAAAAGGGGTTTTTCCTGTTTCAAAATAGGATTTTTCCTGTTTAACACTTTCTGGGTCGTTTACCTGCATATTTTTTATAAACATCTGATCTAATTCAGCATTTTCATTAAAAAGCCAACCGGGATTTAAATCATCAAAAAACAATAGAAACTTTTCTAAAGTATCGGTCTTTATTTCCTTACCTCCTTTAAAGGGTTTTTGAAGGGTGCCATTACCTACGCCAATCATAGACTCGGCAGCGCTTACCTTAATATTTTTTACCGATAAAAATTGCTCTAATTTCTCTACTACTTTACTCATAAAAGAAAGTTTTCTCAGAAAGTTTTGGGTATATAGAAAACTTTCTATTATATTTGTTCGCACAAACGCACAATATCAAATATATGAATGTTTCTGAAATATCCGCACTAAAGCAAATTATAGACCCAAAAATTGAAAAAGGCGATTATATCACTTTGGGTAAAATGTTGAACGTTCCTCAAGGAACTGCAAGAATGCAATACCATCGCGATAGCGAAGAGGCAGTAACCGCAATGAAAAAAATAGTAGAGGCACGCGAGGACCTAATCACTTCACATCAACAGCAATAACATGGAGAGCCCCTTTGAATATTACGGCGGTAAACTTGGTGTGAAAATTTCCTACCTCACAACAAACAAATCCCACCACTCCGAAAGCATTAAGGCAGTTCCATACCGCACATTGCGCTATAGAATGAACTCCGAAAACTTCACCGAAAAGCAACTGCGCAAGCCCGCGCTAAATATGGACGCGTTGATTTTGTTTTCCTCACTTTCCCGCGAAATCAAAGACCGCCTTACCACAAAATTCGGCCACCCAAAGGAGGCCATAAAAACATCTTGGTTTGCCCAACACTACACCGCAGATCGGAAGGCGTTTGATTTTTACGTAGGCCACCGGTACGGCCAAAACAACCAAGAGAAGCTTGACCTCAAGCTTGTGGAACAATACACCTACAACGCCTCGGTACTCAACACCGTTTTGGAAATGAAAACCAACCGCAAGGCATACGCAAAAGCGTTGGGCGGGGTGAGTATTGACATTTGGGAGTCGCTCAGCAATGACGTGAACGCCTTCCGCGAAATTGAGCACAACCTACCCGCCACCCGCGACGGCCTGCGCCGAAAAGCTTCAAAATACCAAAAGGAAGGTTACAAGTCCCTTATCTCCGGCAAGCTTCAAAACAGCAACGCCAAAAAAGTGACCGAAAAAGAACAAATGGCATTACTGGATGAACTTCTCGCCAAACACACCAACCTTGACAATGAATTGATCGCCACGCTCTACAATGTGGTTGCAGATAAAATGAACTGGCCTGAAATTACGGCCATGACGGTTTCAAACCGAAACACAAAATCAAAGCTTGTTACCCACGCAGGCCGCAACGGTGTAAAATCCCTTAAAAGCAATGTGTTGATGCAGGTTAAACGTAAAAGACCATCTGCGCCAATGCTTTATTGGACCTTAGACGGTTGGGATGTTGAATTACTGTACCAAAGCACTGCAACCGATAAAAAAGGCCACAGCGTTACCACCTACCACAACCGCTTAACGATGGTCGTGGTTCTGGACGCCTTCAACAATTACCCGGTCGGTTATGCAATCGGCACCCACGAAACGCCGGAACTTATTAAAAATGCAGTTCAAAACGCAATGCAACACGCGCGGCAATTATTTGGCCATTATTACCAGCCCTACCAGTTACAATCAGATAACTACTCAATAAAGGCATTGCGCCCAATGTATGAGGCCGTAACGCCACACTTTACGCCTGCCGAGGTAGGTAACGCCAAAGCCAAGGTAATTGAGCCTTATTTCAACGCTTTGAACAAGAAATACTGCAAACTTCTGGACAATTGGAGCGGCCATAACACAGATAGCGGTTCAAAAAACCAACCAAACAGTGAGTTCCTTCAGAAAATCAAAAAGAACTTTCCAGACCAAGACGGTTGTATTGCACAAATAAAAGCAATGATGGCGAAGGAAATGACCATAAAACGCCCAGAATTTGCCGAAAACTGGATCAATACCAAGCCACAACACCGCCAAATAATGACCACAGAAGCCTATTTATTGACCTTTGGCAGTATTACCGGAATGACCAACAAACTGACTGGCGAAGGCCTTGTCATCAAGTTGGATGGCGAAAAAAGATACTTTGACAGCTTTGACTTAAACTTTAGAAACCAATCACACCAGGACTGGCAAATTCATTTTGATGCCAACGACCTCTCCCACGTGCTGGCAGTTTCCAAAGATGGCAGTGAGCGCCACATCCTTCAGGAAAAATATGTACAGCCAATGGCCTTGGCAGATCGCACCGAGGAGGACCCATTTCACCTCAAGCAAATTCGCGACTTCAATAAAAATGCAGTTGCAATGATCATCGAGACCCGCGCGGAAAACTCCCGCATCCTCGAGCCATTTTTAAACCAACCCGCACTTAACGACACCCTCGCAAAACATTTGCTTACCGATAGCCTCGGCCAACACAAAAACCACAAAAGCGCTGAGCGCATTGCAGCCAACAAACAAGCCTTGAAAATTGAGGCGAAAGAAACCAAAAAAGAGGCAAAAACCTTCCTGCAACAACAGGAGGAGTATTACGCCACCAAAGTAGATGTTAATCAATATATAGATTAAGACTTATGGAATCAAGACACACAAAAGGAGATTGGCAAGTTCGTACACATTCATATAACCCGCAACATAGCTCTGCCATTGTTTCAAATCACACAATATTGGTGGCGGATATATATATAAATAGCCACTCCAATTGTAATGAGGCAGAGGCCAACGCCAAACTAATAGCCGCCGCACCCGACCTGTTAGAAACCCTACAAAATATTATTGGGGTTTTAGAGGCCATAGGCTCAGGAGATACAATAATAGCAAAAGCAGCTAAAGAAGCAATCGAAAAAGCAACCAAATAATCAATTAACCCAAATAATCAAAATGAAAACATCCCTAAAAAAAGAAATCACCGCCGCTGCCAAAAACTACATGGACGCGCACAAAATGCGCCAATCAGATTTTGGAAACAAAGTAGGCCTTAACAGCTCACTCCTTACCCACATTTTCCGCTTAAACTCAAACTTTACAATTCCAACGGGCGGAGACAAGGACACCGTGATAGCCGACAAGTACTTTATGAAAATGGCCAACTTCATTGGCTTCGAACTTACAAAGTCCTATTGGGACATAAAGGCAACCCCACAATTAACAGCAATCTTGGCAACGTTGGAAGACGCCAAGCAGCACGGAACCACCGCCGTCATCGTTGGCGAAACAGGCGCAGGAAAAACCCACGCCCTACGCCTTTTCCAACGCAAAAACCCAATGGACACCCTTATAGTTACTGTAGGCTCGAATGACAACATCACTGACCTAATAGAACGCATCTGCGATGTGCTGCACATAACCTCCGGCAAAACCCGAAGCCGCAAGCTTCGCAATATTTACTGGCGTTTGCAGGAACTTCGCGAAAACGGCCATAACCCGCAGTTAATATTGGACGAGGCGGAGTATATGAAACAACCCGCCCTTTCCGCAATAAAGGAAATCTATGACCACGTAAACGACCACGCAAGCCTCGTGCTCGTGGGCACCCAGCAACTCATCGAGAATATAGATCAGTTGCGAAAAAAGAACCGCCCCGGAATGCCGCAGTTTTACCGCCGTATCAAATTCGGGATTAGAACACTTCCAGCCGTTGACCGCCGCTACAGCCTGTTTATTGACGGCCTTAGCAAAGAAGTGGTGCAGTACCTACAAATCATTTGCGATAACTACGGTGAACTGCATGACGTACTGGTTCCTGTTCGAAGGGAAGCCGAAAGGACCGAGCAGGAAATAACCGTGAACCTAATAAAAACAGTGTTAAACCTAAGATAGAAACCAATAATGCCGGAATCCCCAGCCAAGGCCATAAAGCTTAAAAAAGTATTAACAGTTGCCAATGTCCAGAACCAAACCATACAGCGCATCCCTTTTGAGGGCGAATGGTATGAAGCCTTCAAACAGCCTCAAGATCGTGGTGTGTGGTTTATTTGGGGCAGTTCTGGCGGCGGTAAAAGTACGTTCACTATGAAACTGGCAAAGGAACTGGCGCGTACCGAAAAAACGCTGTACAACGTCTTGGAAGAAGAACCGAGTGATAGCGATTACATAGAGCGCACGGAGTTGTGCGGAATGAATGAAGTGGAGGACAATTTCTTTACCCAAAGTTATGACCACGAGCAGCTTCTGGAATATTTAGATAAAAAAGGAAGCCCAAAAGTAGTAGTCATTGACTCCATCATCTATTTAACCAAGCGGTTTGAGGATTATTTGAACCTAAAAAACCGCTACAAGGATAAGCTGATAATCATTACCGGCCACGCCCAGGGGAAAGACCCCCGGAGTGAGTTTGAAAAATCGGTGATGTTTGATGCAAAAATGAAAATATACATAGAAGGATACGCAGCCTATTGCAAAGGCCGAACCATCGGACCAAACGGAGGCATATTCACAATATGGAAAGAAGGATTTGAAAAACTAAACGGTGCCGGCGCACTAAACAACTAAACATTATGGAAACAACAATCTACAACCGCCTGTTAATGACGCAAGATGACTACGAAATGATGGTAATGCAAATCTGGCTAAACTGGTGTGGCGAAAAAAGCAAAAACCACAAGACCCTCCAAAAAGTACTTACCTGCGTGCCGCTCTTCAACTGGTGGCAGCGTGAACTCCAAAAACTGGAGGCTCAATTTCTTATTGAAACCCAGCCATTTTTAAACCAAATCCATGCAAAGCGCATGTATGCTGAATGGACCATTGAAATATTCAGCAAATTCTCTAAACCACTTTTAAAAACAGCCCTTAAAAATGAGTAGTACACAACTTCAAAACCAAATAGCCGACTTGAATTTTTGGCTAAAGCACAATCAGAACCACCCGGACTATTGCCTAAAGCATCAAAAGCGGGAAAACCTAAAACGAGAACTAATTAAACCCAGAGTAAAGCTATGACCACCCAAGCAATTAGAAATTTTAATGAGGTGATCACCCGCCTTCGGTCTGCGGTTATTGCGAAAGATACGGATAGAATTAACTCCGCAATTGCAAGAGCCAAAGACCTGCCCTGGCATTTAATCAATGACGAGCAACTTGAGGCCGACTTCCAAGAATTGGAAACTCAAGCAAAATCAATTTTAAACCCTAATAAATAACAAATGAAAAAAGTACACAGCAAGGTTGGCGAGGCCACCGAAACCCCACCAACACCGTTCCTCCACTTCAAGTTAGAAATAATTGAGGAAAAAGCCAACATCGAACTCCACGGAAAAGTGAAACAAATGGTGCAGGCCATTTGTAGCGCAATGGAACAAAAGCCGGACTTAGCCCAAGTTCTAACAACGGCGGTCTTTGAATACAGCCAAGACAATGAATTAATACTAACAATCCCTCAAACCCAACAAGAAAATGGATAATGCAATCACCCTCGACAAATTAACGCCCGAGCAAAGGGCACAGCTGGCCGCCGAGTACCAAGCAGAACAGGAAGCGGCAAAAAAGAAACAAGCAAACGACCGCGTGGCCTACAAACAACTTTCCACGGAAATGGTACCGCCCATTTTCAGCATCCTCGAAAAGCAGAGCGAACAGCTGGCTGTAACTAAGCAACGGGTTTTTGAGGCCGCGCGCGACCTTATCAAAATGAAGGAAGACGCATACGGCGTAAAGGAAGGCCAGCAGAGCCACACCTTCAGCAATGAAAAAGGGACGCAGTCCATCACCATTGGTTACCGCGTTGTGGACGGTTGGGATGACACCCTTCCGGCCGGAATGGAAAAGGTAAAGAAATTTATTGAAGGCCGCGCAAAGGACAAATACACCCAAGAACTGGTTGACGGTATCAACCTGCTCCTGAAAAAGGATAAGAACGGAAACCTAAAAAGTAGCCGCATACTCGAGCTACAGCAATGGGCTTCAAAAATTGGCAATAGCCTTTTGATGGACGGCGTGGCCATAATAATGGATGCCTACAAGCCGGTTAAAACCTGCTACTTCATAGATGCACGATTTGTGGACGGCACTGGTAAGATGCAAAGCCTCCCGCTAAGCATTTCGGCGGTAGATTTTCCAATGGGAACTGAAATAAACTTCCTGTAATGGCCACACACATCCGCTGCCTTTTTTCAGATAAAGAAAACGTCATCCTCGTGAACGGCAAGTCCGTTCACAAGGATATGGACGGTGCCTGGAAAGCCCGTGAAGAGTTAACGGTACCAGAGGCAAAAGCCTTTGACGCCTTCCGCGAAACTGTAGAGAACCACTCCAAGCTTGGGGTTGAATTTGCCGAATATGCGCTTAAAAGCTAATAAATACCACTTATGAGTGAAATCGCTAATAAACCCGAAACCCCAAAAACAGACCGCCGAAAGCTGTGGTCATTCTTTGACCCAAAGATAAATAAGCACATGTATATCCTGAGCCTTTGCATCCAGTACGGATGGAGCAAGACACACCCGCGCACAGGGCGAGAGGTGGCCGATCTTGGCAAACTGGACAGATGGCTGCGCGGCAAACGCAAAAGCGGCCAAAGCCCCGTTAAAAAGCCTTTAAAGGAAATGGAAAAGGGTGAACTAAGCCAAGTAATAACCGCACTTGAAAATATGGTGCTCAAAGCAAATAGCAAATGACAATTTTCACAAATTACGCCATTGGCGATATTGTTTACTTGGTCTGTGATACCAACGCAACTCCCAGAATCATTCTTGAGATTCTTATAAAGCCAAGTGGTATTGAATATTGCCTCGGCAATGGACTGGACAATAACTGGAACTACGAAATAGAATTTTCCAAAAAAACAAAAACAAAAAATGCCTGAAATAATAATAATGGCCGGCGCAATAGTGCTACTGGCGTGGATATTCCAACCCGACAATAATGATGACAACGAAGACGGATTGTCCCCAATGTAACAAGTTGGTAGCCCCAATACTAAAAACCACGGGCGGTTCCGTAAACTGTGAGGAAACCGCCCTCTTTTGCCCAACGTGCAAAACCCAATTAACCGAACCCGAAATGGATTGTAGATAACAACTTTAAACTATGGAAAATACAGAAATACATTACGAAATGACCATCTCATGCGTCCTTGCCCAATGGAATGAAAAGATTACTGGTTACAGAACCCGAGATGGCGAGGTTCCGGAACCTCAAACAGACGCCGAGGCTTTAGACGTCGCAAAAAAAACTATTGAACGGTTTAATTCAACGCTGCGTCCCGGTGAAATAGAAAGAGAGTTACGGTGCGTACAACGCGTCGAAACCAAAGTAATTGATTTAATGGAATATAACTAAACAAACCCTTATGAAAACAACAAAATACGATTTAGAACAATTTATCTACCACCACATTGTCGATGAATATAATGTTCACCCCGCCACGGTTTCCAAAGACGCAAAGCTTCAAGATGAACTTGGCATTGACTCTTTGGACAAAGTAGAAATAAGCTGCGATATTGAAAAAAAGTTCAGCGTAACCCTCGATGATGAAGCCATAGATAACGCCACCACTTTCGGTGAATTAGTGGATGCCGCTTTTTCCTCATTTCAAAATACTGAAGATGAAAATTAACGAACTATCAAAACAAATTCACGCCAACAACGTGCAAAAAGGTTTTTACGAAGGCGAAAAGAACATAGGCGAAATGCTTGCACTTGTTCATTCAGAAGTAAGCGAGGCTTTGGAGTGTGACCGAAAAGAAGAATATTTTAAGAAATATCAATACCCATTATCAAACCTTAAACAATTACCGGACTTAACCTTTCAAATTCAGTTTTTTAATGACGTTAAGGACACTTTTGAAGATGAATTGGCGGATATAATGATTCGAGTAATGGCTTTGGCCGCTTTTAAGAATATTGACTTAGAGTCGCATATATCCGCAAAAATGCGCTACAACTCACTTCGTGAATTTAAGCACGGCAAGAAGTACTAACAATGACCCCAAAAACAACCCAATACCATATAATCTCCCACAAAACAGATGTGACGCTAAAGCTTTCCTACCGCGGCGGTTCGTTCTTTCGGATCGAGCGCGTAAAAGGGAAGATTACAGAATTACACATCAAACATCTGGGGAAGCTTATCCCCCTAAATGAGTCTGACCTTCAGGCGCATTACGCAAGCTTCCCAGATGTTACTTTAAAACCCTTGGTAAAGGAGAAAAGCCAATTCAGCAAGTTCAATGATGCGTGGTTTTTGTTTTATCAAAACTATGCCGGCATTCCGCCAAAGTTTACCGGAACGGATGCCAATCACTTAAAACAAATCATTGCCTACCTAACCCAGATTGAAGGCTCTGAGAGCGGCGCGCTCGACCTTTGGTTTGTGCTGCTGCACAACTGGAAAAACCTTGGCGAATTTCATCAGAAAAACACCGATCTAAAATACATTAATTCATCTTTAAACAAGATTTTAAATGAACTTAAAACCCGCAACAACGACCCCGCAGACGCATTCAAAAATGCTATGCAGAGCGACAGCGCAAGAAACTTTAAGTTTAAGTAAGGCCATCGCCACCGGTGATGTTTCCCTTATAACCTTAGAGCGCGAGGTAAGCCTTAAAATGGCCATCAACACGCCAACCATTCGTTCCGCCTTTCGCGGTAATGACGAGGTGGCCTATAGCGTAGCGCACGTGCTTTGCAAAAGGTTTCTTGGCTCCTTCACCTTCAGCACAAAATTAGAACCCGCACAGATTGAAGTTTTCACGATTGACACGCTCGATAAATTTCAGTACGAAAGTCTTGACGATATGGTTTTGTTTTTCAAGATGGCACGTTCCGGCACCTTCGGAACCGCAAAAAAAGGAATAGACTCAAACCTTGTTTATGGCGAATGGTTTCCAAAGTATTTGGAACTGAAAGCCATTGAGCGCGAAAAAGCTGTACAGGCCGCCCAAAAAGCCCACAGCGCAATTACCGTAAGTGAGGAAGACCTGAAAAAAGCCTACGCAAAGAAGATAGAACGCCAACGATGGGAGGCCAGAAGGGCAATGATAGACAAGCTGACCAGAAATATGGACCGCCAAATGCTCGAGGACACAATCACCAGTTGGGAAAATGACCCCACCCGCCAAAACCTCGTCCAACTGCTTAAAATGAAACGCAAATCAATTAAATAAAACCATTATGAAAAAGTACTTCTTTAAAATAGGGATTACCTATACCGATAAAAACAAGCTATATGCCGCCGTTGGCGAATATATGAATTCAATGGACGCGCATTTGATATTTGAAGATGTCGGCCTCACAACCTTTATTGAATTGTTGCAAGTGCACATGGCCCATTTCAACAAAGAACATTCCAGGTGTAAACCGCTTACCCTTGACGTATGGAAATTTGACGATGAAAGCGACACGCAAGTGCAGGTTTCCGGTTGCTTCTCAGCTACAATTTACAGTGTTAAAAATGAATGGTAAAATCTAAAATCTAATAACTATACTATGAACTACTTCAAATTAAAGAGATCAACAGACAAACAGTATTACTTCGTGCTTCTGTCAAGAAACAACAAGGTAATACTCACCTCAGAACTTTACAAAACTGAGCAGGGATTGCGAACAGGAATTAATTCCGTTCGCGCCAACGCCGGCAACCGGAACAATTATGAAATACGAAAAGCCATCAACGGGCAACCGTATTTTTTACTAAAAGCCCAAAATGGCGAAATAATAGGGAGCAGTGAAACCTACTCCAGTTCGCAACAATTAGAGAACGGCATTAAAAGCGTTCGCTTTCACGCGGGCTTGGCAAACACCGTAAAGGAATAACGATGGCAAACCTTCCCCTTAAACAAATAAAGGAACGCGCCACCGCCGTGAATGCCACCTTATTGGAAATGGAATTTTCAGAATTGGAAATCCTCGACTTTTGGCAGGACTGCCTCAAAGAGGTTGACCCGGATAACAAAACGAATTTTAAAAAAATACAGCTATGCAAACAATAGAAATACACCCATTCATTTTAATACTTGGCGCGCTTTGTATTATAGTAATGCTCGGCATATTCGTGGGCGTAATACTCTTTATGCGCGATGCAAAGTTTAAGGGCACCTTCGAGCCTCGGGACTATGATGAGGGCGATTGGCCAGAAACTTTAAAGAAGATTAAAAGGGACTTTAAAAAGGGGAAATTATGAGTTTAAAAGTGAAATTTTGGGCGGGTTGGATAAAACCAGAAAATACAATTTCACCTGAATGGAGAAAAAGAGCGCGGGAGGCCGAGGCCAGAGAAAGTGTTTTATTGGTTTTTGAAGTACCCAAAAGCCAAGAAACCGCAATAGTGGAATTAGTTGAAAAGAAACTTCAAAATTTGTAAAAATGCAAACAAAAAAACAATCCTTTATAGAAGCCTGTACCAATACCGCTGTTGGATTTGGTATTTCCTTATTGTCCATCTTTATCATTCTGCCAATTTTGGGCATCCATAGCACCCCGGGGAAGAACGTGACAATTACCCTATATTTTACGGTAATAAGCATTGGGCGCAGTTATGTTTTGAGACGGTGGTTTAATAAGAAAAGATCATTATGATTAAGTGGGAATATACAACGCGTTATCGTGGCAATCACGAGGTTTCTATTTCAACAATGGGAGAATTTCTAAACCAAATGGGCGCACAAGGTTGGGAATTGGTGCAAGTAATATCGAAACCCGCCCGAAATGACCCGTTTGAATTTGCTAATCATACTTTTGTATTTAAAAGAGCTAAATGATTATATTTGGTTTAAAATAATCAAAATTAAATGGGCTTTTTCTTCATCTTTATTAGTCTTTTGCTATTTTTAATTGTCATTTTTCAAAGGCAAAGAAAGAAAAAAGGAATAGATAGAAAAACCCCCGTTTTTACTTCTAAGGTAAGGCCGCCGAGTTATGACTCCAGATTTGTTCAAAACCCTATTTTTCAACTTTTGGAAAGTATGGAAATAATGACAACCACTAAAAATATTGATATTGTAATTGGTCGTTACGGGAACTGTTTAACCTTTGCATCCAAATTAGAGGCATATTGTGAAAACCCGCGTTACCCAACTGATATTTATGCGGCTTCAGATAGGTATAAAGAAATGTATTATGATAAACTGGTTACTTATGAACAGGCATATGTTTGCCAACACCCCAAAGATCATAAATATCTTGAAGAGTTTTACCGCGCTTCACTTTTGCGATGCTTAAAAGATTCCGCAGATTTGCACCTTGGTTCTATTGATGGAATGAAGCAAAAAAAGGCCATCAATAACAGATACTCGAAAATACTCGAATTAATTCAAATGGTTGAAGATGCAATGCCTCCCTTTCGAGATGAAGATTTAAAAAAGGAATATGAAATTGGAATGCGGAAGTTTAGAAAAGAAATCACTAACTTTATGGAAACAAATTAAAAACTCAACTATGTTCAAATTAACCAAAACTCGCGAAACCAATTTAGAGGTATTAATTAATATTGATAAAATCGATTGCTTGTTACAGCTTGAGGATGGAGATACTATGGTACTGTTGTCATCTCAAAAGAAAATATATTTAAAAGGAGATATCGAATCCAATATGGCAATATTAGGCTTAAAATCGGGTGAATAATGAAAAACCTACTCCTAATCCTCACCGTCCTAATTACCGCCCTAACCTTCGCCCAGGACGGCTATAAACAAACCCCGGAAACCTACCAAGCCATCACCGCCAAAGTGAGCCAACTGGATACAACAAGCGCACGGGCGTTTGCCGACAGACTGGCGGGAACCACAGACACGCAATTTGCATATCTGCAAACCAAAACCACAGCCAAGGCCACAAAGATTTACTACACCCGCACAGACTTGACCCAAAAAGAGCAAGTTGATCAAGCCGAAATGGGGTGCAGTGATTGTTTGGTGGTTTATTTCAGAAATCAACCTACAGGTTTAGTCTTTTGGCAAGTGTCTGGAGACTTTAATGAACTCCTCCCAATGTGGCAAACCGAGTTTTTGGATACCGCCACCGCCGAAAACGCAAAAGAAAGCTACAAATACCGCGAATTGAAAGACAAAACCACAGGCCTCGACATACGCTTTGACCACCCAAACGGAACTTGGCAAATTTATAACTGGACGAAATGAGCAATATTAGAGAGAACGAAACGGAAAAAAAGGTTGCAGAATTATTGACTAAATTTAAGGACAGTAAAGTTAGATATAACCATTACGCCTTATTTACTAAGGTAATAGACTCCCTTGCAAATGGCGCTGACCCATATCAAATAATTGATCATCTTTTAGGAACAATTGAGGGATTAACTGAAACTTTAAATGAACAACTTCAAAAAGGAAGTTTCCCAAAAATAGCGATGACTTTAGAAGAATTTGAGGAATTTAATAAAAATTTCCCGAATAAGTAACTCCCCAGAAAAGAGCCACCCCCAACAGGGTGGCTTTTTTATTTAGAAAACTTTCTATGGAACTGACAATATGGCACGAAATTTTATATATTTGTCAGGTGCGCCCCAACAAACAAAAAAACATACAACGAGGTATTCAGAAAAACAAGTTACTGCGGTACCAAAGCATTCTCGACCTGTATCTTGAAAAGAAAACCGAGGACATCCCAGATACTGTAATTTGGCGCAAATACATTTATCCTACTTTCCACATCAGCCGCCGCACATTGGTAACCATCCTCGGCACTCCCGTAAACAAAGAATTGAAAGAAATTAAGGCGGTTGAGGATGCACAAATAAGCCTTTTCCCGTCAGATGGCACCCCCTAACCCCCTAAAGGGCGAACTGCAAGTCCTCATTTCCCCCTTTAGGGGGCAGGGGGAAAATACTAAACGTCCGTCATTCCAAAGCCGTAAAGAATGGTGTATTCCTGCACGCCATCGTCGCGCTTGGTTCTGCGCATTCCACGGCGCAATAAAGCCCCTGCGTTTGGCACAGGCCTAAAGCCTTGCACGGCCTCGTGCACTTCCTGCATCAAATCCCAAATAGACCAACCCGCATCTTTTTGCGTTTGTGGCGCACGGCCAGAAGTATTGGTAAGTTTCAAATTTGCGATCGTAATACTCACCATTGCCTCGCCCGTTTGTGGGTGGGTGTTGGTGGTTCTATCCCAACCTCTATCTTCAAAGCTTGCGCCAGTAATATCTATTAACGCACACGGCCATTTAACGGGCGGGTTTTGGCTGTAATAATCCAATTGCCCCCAATCTTCGTCAACGTATTTTAAAGTTGACACAGCGGCTAATTTGGCCTGTATATTTTTAATTACTTCTTTCATCTTTCAACTTGTTTTTGAGGATGTCGTTATATTTTATCATATTGTCCGCCACCACATTATTTATTTCAGAATTCACGCGTTCGTGCCAGCCAATGAATTGTTTCTGCTCCACTTTCATCTTTGTGCCTGCTTTCATAAGTGCCATATACTTCCACTTTTCGGCCTCCTTGGTCAATTTATCAACGCGGGTTTTCCCGCCGCCTCCGCTTGCGCCTCCGCTGGCTTTGTAATACATAGCCCAAAAGAAGCTTTTCATTGCCTCAGTAACTTCCATTTCGCCGCCTTCGTTGTGGATGGTGGCGTAGGGCAAGGAACTGCGCCAGTTAATTTGGCCACCACTCACGCGGTGGTTTTCGCTTTTTCGCAATTTACCACTTCGCAACATTTGGCTGCCGCGGCTATTGGCGTGCTTTTCCGTTGGCCACTTCTGGTCAAAAAAGGCTTTCCGTTCAAAGTTGCGGTCAAACTCCTCAGTGAGCGAGACGGCAGTTTCATTGATGATATTTTTAACAAGGTCCTCTAAATTCATTTTTTAATCTTGTTTGCCCCAGCTACTTTTCGGTATGGATGACCAGGAGGAAAAACAACCTTTTCCTTCCCGGGATTAAAGCGGAAAATTTCCAATTGGTTCTTTCCGTTTTTGCCTTCTTTAGTGGTTGCCTTTTCGCCATTTGTATTTGAAGCTTCACTATCGCTCTGCTCATATTTTCGCGCTAACACTTCCACAGTGGTACAACGGCACCTCCAACCATTCGGAGGAAAGTATTTATCCCAAAACGGATCTTCTTTTGGAAGTGTGGTTTCGTCAAGTAATTGGTGGCTTGCGCGAACCTTGTCATCCTTCGCGGTTCTGTACTGCAATAGAAAGTTTTCTCCGCCTTTAAAGTTATCCCAACGCTCGGCCATCAAAACACTACCAACGCCAAAATCATACTCGGCCTCGAGATAATTCTGGTTATAGTCCGTTTTGATTTTTGAAACATCATTGCTGAAGGTTTCAAAGCTTTTTATTTTCTTGTTGTCATCCAGTAACAATTGTGAGGCCTCAAATAGTTCAGAATGTGTGCGCAGCTGTGAAAAATAGAAAATATCATTTTCCAACGCGTTTAGCATTTCCTTTGAAAGCTTGTTATCTTCCAGCGAACCGTTTAAGATGCCATTGGTGGCTCTAATTACATCGCGGTATTCCTTCACTTTTATCAAATCCTCAGGCTTGTAACTTCCTGTTTTATGAAGTTTTTTAAAGGCTTTTTCAACGGTCGTTAAAAGTCCTTTAAATTTCCCTTTAAGTGAAAGGGTAAAGGTTTCGCCCTGATGATTGCAGTCGCCACATTTGCAGTCGTACAAATGTGTCAAGCGGTTATGCAATGCCCCGAAATAGGTATCGGGGCTTAGACGAAAAAATCGGCTCCGAATGTTAAGTTTTGGTTGGGCAGCACTTTATCGCCGGTAACTTTAACGCCAAACTTTTCCTCAAGCCATTTGTCATCTACATTCTTTCCGGCTGTTAAAAGGTCTTTTGTAAAAGTGAACAGCTGGCCGATATCTTCGGTTTGTTCGTAGGCATAAACTAAATCGCCTTTTAAAACACCAAGAGCCTGTAAAGCCGGAATAACGTCACTGTTCCAGTATTTTTCAATAACGTCAAGGTCGTTATCAATCAATACTTGCAGCATATCCTGCGCGCTTTCGTCTTTGGAGCGGGAACCGTTCTTTGTATCCTGCCCAATAATGGCACCGGTAATTAATAACGAAATTTCATTATTACACAAGTTGATCAACTTGCTATAAACCTCACCATCTTGAACGGCTGCCTTTGCCCACTCAAAGCTTTCAGATTCGTCAATAATAAACCAAGCCGCTGCGCCCATATCGCGCATCATTCTTTCTGCTCGATTAACCATTACCGGGTCTTGTGTGTTAGTTTTCATTACCCGCGGTGGTATTCCATTGATTTCGCACAGTTCACTCCAACAAGACTCCGCAAATCGCTTAAAAAGTACGTGCGGAACCGCCGAGTTAAACAATCCCTCATTTCCTTTTTCGTGAAACTCTAAAAGCCAAGTTCCAAATTCTGAAGCTTCGCGGTAAGGTATCTTTTTGTCTTCAGTATAGTCTGGGTAAAAGTAGCCGTTAACAGGGTCTAAGTTTTCACGAGGAATTATGTCCACTTGCAACTCGCCTAAATCATCAAACGAGAATTCCACAAGCGAAACAATGAGGTAATTACTGTCCAGAATATGGCGGTTAATTTCTTTAGTGAAAAGCGCATTTTGTAAAAGCGCTGTTTGGTCCTTGTCAACTTCACCTGATGGTTTTTTAAGTACTGGACGTTCAGCCAATGCTTTTAAAAGACGGTTTTTATATTGACTTTGCAAAAGCGCATCCATCCGCACCTCGTCAAACAGCTGTTGAATTTTAAACCACTTCGGGTTTTCCAAAAGCTTCGTCATTTTCTGCCCCTGCCCCCATGTGGCAATATCCTGCCTTGTTTTTGCCACAGATTTTGGCGCAATGATGGCGCGGTAGCCTGTACCTTTACCTTTGGCTTTTTTAACTTTGCCGTCCGCGCTTGCGAGGTTCACCTTTTGTTGGGGTATAAAACCCACTTGAACGTGTTTTTTCTTCTTTGCCATCTTAATCGATATCGTGGTTAAACTTTTTTCTACTTCCAAAGCTAAACGGCTCCCGAATGTTCGCCTCTGGGTCAAGTGTTGGTAAGCTGCTCAATGATACTTTTCCGCTTGCAAGCATTTTTAACCAGGACACGGAGCGGTCGTATCTATCCTTTGCCTGTTCCTCAATAATATCGGCGTTGCAAAGGTCAACAAGCCACCATTTAGCTATCGTAATACAATGCTTTAGTATTAGTGAGTTTCGGTCGGCTCCGGCAGCGATGAAGATTGCGGCAACGTCATAGTTTAGCCGCCCGTCTTGCCATTCGCGCATATTGTTTCCGGTTAAGTAACTGCGAACTTCCTCCTCAGCGGCGGCCATTGCAACATCTAAAATATCATCATTGCCTTCTGTAATTTGGTCTATTTGGTAGCCGTACATTGTGGACGGCATATCTGCTTCTGTTAAAAACATAGGTTAGTATTTACGTGAATTAATTGCTCCAAATCGGTAGCCCATATTTTTCTGAACTGCTCGGTTCTGGATTAACCAACAGGCACCCTCTAGCGCATCGGGTCCATCCATCATTTTGGCATTTGCACTTACACCAATCATCTGGTCGTGCATTCGTATCATATTTGGTTCGTCTTTTTCCTTTTCATTAAAGATTAGATTGCCGAGACGGTTCAGCGGTTCCAGTGTTCCCTCAATTCGGGTAAACTTATCGTCCTTCTTACGGGCGTCCTCAGTAATTGGAATAGTGAATCCATAGGAATCACCCGCCAAATAAATTGCGGGAAGTAAAACCTGCTCGTAAAATGGATTTTGAAGGCTGTTGTTTTCGATGTGAATACGTTTAGTATCTACTTTGTGGTCCTTCAAATACAGATAAGCTTCATAAAGCCAGTCCACAAATTTGGCGTTACTGGTTTGGTCAAGCCAAACTTTATATAAATAACGCTTTCTACCTTTTGAACCTACTATCACAACGCCCTTATATGAGGCCTGCTTGTTTGTCCTTCGATCTTTGTTTGAGGTGGCGGGGTCAGCGTAAACAACTACTTGGTCACAAGTACGAAGCGGTGGGCAAATTCCATAGGTTATTGTTTTGAAGGTATCACCTTCCGAAATGGGATTATTGTAATATTCTTTTTGCTGTGCGCTCCAAGGTTGAAGGGACAGCGCCCGGTCTATAAGTTCTTCAGTATTCCGTTCTGGCCACGTGCTTTTTCCTTTCTTGTCACGGATATTAACAATTTCGTGTCGGTCAGCTAATTTGGCCATTTCAGTAATACAGCAATATTTTGCTATAATATTTCCGCAGGCAATCCAAAGTAATGGTTGACTAATTGAGCGGGTGGCATATACGGCCTCGGTAAGCCACTTCACCTTTTCCTTAATTCTGTCTGCGTTCCTTACTTCTTCATCGGTATCGATATCCTCAATTAAAATGATGTCGGGTCTAACAGCATCATTATTCGAACCCCTCGGATTTTGACCCGCTCCAATGGCTCTAAATGATGCGCCTCCACGAGTTACAAATTCGCCCGCCTCCCATTGGCCTAAATTCTTTTGTTCGCCGTAATCATTTATAATCCTATCGTTTGATTCCAGTTGAACTTTATAGGGCAGCAAGAAGCGCTGCGCATTTTTTTCATTATCGGAAATCATCAATATGTTACGGTTGATTCCGGTTAAAACCTTTTTTAGAACCTCCATTCGCGTTCTGGTCGTTTTTGACAACTCACGAGACCACGATCTAACTAAATAATATTCGGTTTTTGACATTACCCGCCTCGTCGAAGCCTTTTGCCAATCCGTAGGTTCCGATGTGTAATGGTTGGGAAAGTAGTATTTAAACCAAGCCTCATCGTTCTTTTCTAAAATGGCGATTCGGTTAATTTTTGCAATTGGATTTTCGTTAATATCAACCGGGGTTGACTTTTTAACGTTCTCCGCGTATTGCTTCCACAGTTTTAAATACTTCTTATCCTCAGCTGTGGCCATTACCTCAATTTTGTATTAATAAAGGCATCAATGATTGGCACCAATTTTTTGAAAAGGTCAAAATCCTGCGGCTTGATGAACTCCAGTAAGCCTGTTGAAACTTCATAAACTTCAGCAATCGATGTTTCGGTCTCAAGCTTTTTAATATTGTTAGTTATGGCAATTTGTGTGTTTGCCTCCTTTGAGGTTGGATAGTTGCCTATGAGTATTGGATAATCCTCAGGATTGTAGTCAGGATAAGAAACTTTCTCATTCCCTTGCTTATCCTTCACCACGGTTCCCTTTAAAAGTTTATCGGGAATATCATAAACAATTGCTCGTGATTTAATATGGTCGTTTAGCACCTGAAGCTGATTGTATAAATCAGTAATCATTGCTTGCCGGGTTATCAGTAGTGAAGTCCGCAGTTTCTCCCAATTACCATCCTTAATCCATTTAGAAACCGTATTTGGCCGAACGGAAACACGCTCGGAAATTTCTTGGATGGTAAGCTTTTGGTCGGTGTCTAAAAAGAGGGTTTTGGCATACTCCTGCGCCTGCGTTTTTTTAAGTCCCATGGATTTTTTATTGAAGGCAAAAGTGGCTATTTCGCGCGCGCAATAAAATTACTTGAGAACCCATTGCGCAAGGTTGTGAAAGCACTTCTCAGCTATTTGTGAGCCATTGGGTAACTACACATATTTGCACCCACTAAGTACCGGAACCAAACCCTCAGGAATGAGAAAAAACAATTAATTAAGTGCCGCCAAAACCAAAGAAAAATAAAGCATTTGTCTTTAATGACGGCTCAAAGAATAGCTACGGATTCATCATCCCCACAAGCGGCATTAGCTTAAAGCGATTCAACCAAAACCCGGTCATGCTGGATTCCCATTATAATAGTACCCAAAGTGTTTTGGGTAATTGGGAAAACTTAAAAACTGACAACGGAATATTAACCGGAGAGCCGGTCTTTGACGGCGATGATGAAAACGCGGCTAAAATAGCCCGAAAGGTAGAGGCGGGATATATAAAGTCCTGTTCTATGGGAATCACCTTTAACCGTGATGACCTTAAATATGTAGAGGGCGTTTTGATTCTTGAAAAATGTGAACTCTATGAAGTTTCCATTGTTGCTGTTCCGAGTAACGCAAATGCCATTCGCCTGTATAACACCGATGGCGAATTATTGAAGGAGGCAGAAGTTCAGAAATTATGCCTTTCAGCCATCCCCACCGAATTTGACGAAGTAATACCCACTAATAATAACGATATGAAAATCACCTTAAAATCCGCCATTTTATTGGCACTTGGTTTTGCCGCTGGAACTACTGAAGTAGATGCCGTAGAACTCGAAGAAAAAATAACAGGGCTGTCCGCAAAATTGCAGGCCGCCGAGTTGAAACTTTCCCAAAAACTTGAAGCGGAGGAAACTGCAAAGTTGGCCGCCATTGACGCGGAAGTGGACGGAGCGGTTAAATCTGGAAAGATTACCGCCGACAAAAAAGAAAAGTTTGTAAACCTTGGCATCGCAAGCCCTGATTTGCTTACTGAAACCTTGGCCGCTATTCCTGCAAAAGCAAGTTTGAGCGCATTGGTTCAAAAGAATGGCGAAACCGCCGTTGGTGAAGTTAAGACCCCGGACGACTTCCAAAAGCTTTCACTGGATGCGCAGTTGCAATTTAAGCAAACGCAACCGGAAGCATACAAACAATTATTCACTAAAAAGTAAAAGAAAATGCCTACAAATTTTCCAGAAGTATGGTCTGACCGTTTCATTCAGAATTTAACTGAAGCAAGTGTAGCCCCTTGGCTCGATGGTATCCCGGAACTTAGCGCGAATGTGCAAGTTGTAAACGCGGGGAGCATCACCGAAAAGAACGTTATTAACGTTGCCGCAACCGATTTTGATGTTGATGTGTTGATCAACAATACTGCTTACCCAATTGCGGTGCAGGCGTATGACGATGAGACGTTGACCTTCAACTTGGACAAATACCAAACTAAGGTAACGAGCATCAATGACGATGACACTTTGGGCGCATCTTATGATAAGATTGACGTAATCACCAAGAGCCACAAGCGCGGTATTTTGGAAGCCAAATACCAAAAGGCCATCCACTCGTTGGCACCAGCAACTAACACGGCGGCCACGCCTGTAATTGTTGCAACTGGTGGTCCTGATGGATTGAAGGACGGGACCCGTTTCCGCCTTGCTTACGAAGACCTTGTTGCCTCAAAAGAGGCCACTAAAGGCTTTAAAGGTGAAAAGCGTTTGGTATTGACCGAAACGCATTTCAATGACCTTTTGCTTGACCGTAAAAACTTCGGTGATAAGTTGGTAAACTACAACGAGGGGACTACCGCGCCAAAAATCGCAGGTTTCAAAATCTATCAGTATGACGGCGATATGCCAATCTTTACGGGCGCACTGGCTAAGAAGGCATACGGAGCAATCCTTGAAGCTGGCGACCGTGAGGCATCTGTAATTTTTACGGACACCGCCGTTGCAAAAAAGACCGGGATTACCAAGCAGTATTTCGCTCCCGCAGCCACTAACCCGGCTGGCCAAACCAATGACCTTGCATACCGTCATTATTTCTTGGCAGTACCGTTCCGCGCTGAAAAGATTGCGGCGGTTATCTCGGGAACTTACGTTGCCGCCCCCTAATCAATAAAAATTAAAGGCCGCCTTGGCAACTTGGCGGCCATTAATATAACCTACATGAAAGAACTTTTAATATCGCCCGTCTTTCAGATTCTTTCAATAATTGTTACGGGCGCGGTGGCTTGGTTCTTTGGAGGAAAAGCCACTAAAAATAGAGAGTTAAAATCCTCTGACCTTGACAACGAAATCAAAAGTGCCACTTATTACAAAGGCCTTTTGGACGATATGGCACAACGCCTGGACAAAGCCATCAACGAACTGATGCAGCTGGAGACCCGCGTGTTAGAGTTAATGAAAACCAACAGGGAGTTGATAGACAAAAACAACATCCTACTTGAGGAGTTACAGAAATTTAAACAGCTAAACGGCAAAAAGTAAATGAGCAAGTCAGCATTGATAGAACGTTATGACCACGGCACCAAGCAAACCCTTGGCCGCCTTTTCGTTCATGATAATGGCCAGACTCTTTACAACTGCCACACCTTGGAACTGCCTTGGAAAAACAATGATTTTCAAGTTAGTTGTATTCCCCCGGGAACTTACAAAGTGGTGAAGCGCTTTAGCACAAAATTCAAGAACCACTTTCATTTAACAGATGTTTCAGGTCGCAGTTTTATACTGATTCATTCCGGCAATTATTACACCGATATTCTCGGCTGTATTTTAGTAGGAAAAGGACTTGCAGACATCAATAAAGACGGTTTAAAGGACGTAACGCAAAGTCGTGACGCTTTAACCGATCTATTGGCACTAATGCCAAAAGTATTTGAACTAAAAATAGTAAAGTGTTGAGAGTAATTTTTTTCATTTTTTTGATTTGTTTTTCGATGGCGGGTTGCCGATCTGTGCAGCCCTCTGTTGAAAACACCAGAACGGTGAAGGACAGCACCTGGACGGAGGTAAAGTATCATAAAAAAGATACAACCATCACCATCCCGGGCGATGTGAGTTATATCTCGCTCCCCATTTCTGAAATCACTGAAAACCCTGTAAAAAAGTCGTCAGGGCGATCTACCGCAACGGTGAGTCGTTCTGGCGACAATATACAAGTGCAATGCGAATGTGCAGAATTTAAACAAACCATTAGTTATCTCGAGACTGAAATAACGCACCTACGCGAAATCATTGATCTACAAAAACAAATAAGCACAGTGCCGGTGCAATTCGTGCCCTGGTATATAAAAACATTGGCTTGGATAGGCGGCGCGGCATTAGTTGGTGTGGTCTTTTTAATTGCCAAAAAACTCTTTCTAAAATAAATACATTATGAACCAAGTATTCAAAAATCACCCGAACCTTAAAAAATATTACCAAACTGCTGATGGCACAAAGTTCTTTCAAGAAGACCACGCCAAAAATCACGCCCGAAGTTTGGAAGATAGAACCGTGGCAACCGTAATACGAGGCGTGTCGGGTAAAACCGAAGCCCCCGTTGAAAAACAGGCCTCCAAAGCAAAGCCGTCTAAGGCTGCCAAAGCTGAAAACTCCGGTACCGTTGACTCCAAAGATTTAACCCTAATGCAAGCGGCAAAGCTTCGCGTAGAGGCCATTGAAAAATTGGAGACCGTTAAGGAAATTATCAAGGCCTTGGAAGGTGAAACCGCGAAATCTGTAAAGACTGCCGGGACTGAAAGAATTGCCGCCATCAATGCCTCAAAAGCATTGGACAGCAACAAAGAAAACAATAACGTACAAACCCAGTAAGCATGTTACCAGGAATAAAGATAACTTTTGATAATGGAAATATTGGCACAGTGGTTTCCACCGCCGACGGTATTTTCGGGTTTATAGCCTCTGCGGTTGCAGTTGTCGATAAATTCGCTTTAAACACACCCTACAGCGTTCGCGGGATGGTAGATGTTGCCAAGCTTGGCATATTGCCGGACGTGAACAACGGAGTGCTTTACAAAAAGCTGAAGGAGTATTACGCTGAAGCCGGTGAAGGAACTAAAGTTTGGTTAATGGGTCGCGCTAAAACTGAAACTCCAAGCGAATGGTTTACTCCAGACGGGGTAACAGGAATTATTCCGGCCAAAACATTTGTGGACGCTTCCAACGGTGAAATTAGTCTTTTGATGACTTCTTTTGACCCTGACGGGCTATATGTAGTTGCTTTGGTAACTGGACTTGACGCAGACGTTTGGTTAGCGAAAGCTGCCGCACAAACTTTCTGTGAGGACTATACTGAAAATCAATATTCACCTTTAATAGTTATTTTGGAAGGTTACGCTTTTAGCGGAACCACTGCCGACTTACCCTCGTTGCTTGAAAGTACAGATAACCGTGTAGGTATCTTTATCGGCGACTCGGCAAAACAAACTGGAGACGTTACAAACAACAACCAGGCTAACCACATTTTGGGTGGCCGCCTTGCAAATATTGGAGTTGAAGAAAACGCAGGAAAAGTGAAGCTTGGCGAGTTGGCAACAACTACCGCCTTTATAGTAGACGAGCCTGTAGAGGCCGTTGACGTGGAAAGTATTCACGACAAGGGCTATATCACATTCCGTACACACGTGCGTAGAGCCGGATATTACATTAGTGACGATCCGTTGGCCACTGGCCTTGATGATGATTACCACTACATTACCCGTCGCCGAACAATCGATAAAGCTTACCGAATTGCACACAACGTGGCAAGCCGTGAAATTCTTAACGATTTTGACGTGACCAACGCCGGTACTGTTTCACCAATTTACGCACGTAGCGTAGAGGCGGCACTAGAGCAGGAAATCTACAACCAAATGACCCAACAGGGTGAATTGAGCGCGGATTCTACCAACAAGGACGATTTGGGCGTAAAGGCAAAATTCAACACCACAATTAACGTGGCGCAAACAAGCCGCTTGGAATTGAGCCTAAAAGTAAGGCCAAAAGGCTACGCCCGATGGATTGAAATTACCCTTGGGTATGATGTTTCACTAAATTAACAACAAAGACATGGCATTTAATAGTAGAGAATACGAGTGGGCAGATATGTCCTTAATCCTTGGCGGAGGCGATATGGTTGAAATCCGCGCCATTAAGTACAAGGAAAAAATGGAAAAGGAGCCGATCTATGCGAAAGGCCGACAGCCACATTCCATACAAGCCGGTAACCAAGCTTATGAGGGTGAGATTACCCTTTTGCAAAGCGGGTATGACAAGTTAGTAATTGCAGGTGCCGGTAGCGTACTTAACCTGAACCTTTTGGGGATGGTTGCCTACGGCAATCCAATGTCTGGAGATGCAATTAGAACCAAGTCACTTATCGGTCTTCAATTTACTGAAGCTGAAAACGCAATGAAACAAGGCGACAAGTTTATGGAAGTTTCACTTCCATTTATCTGTCTTAACATTAGTCAACTCGCATAATTATGAAAGGTTCAGAAATCCCCCAAGAACAGATAGACAAATGGAAAAAACAGTTTGATGTTGTTTTCCGAATTGGTCCAACCGAGAAAGGTTATGTTGGCTATTGCCGCAACGCCACCCGCCAAGAAATGAGTTTTCTTTCGGTTCAAAAAGACCCTATAAAATTCAATGAAGGTCTGCTAAAGGCCTGCTGGTTGGACGGTGATAAGGAAATCCAAGAAAGGGATGCAATCTTTATGGGGCTTGCCTCTCAAATTGCGCAGTTAATGCACAGTGAAGAGGTGAAGATGGAAAAGCTTTAGAGGTTGCGGAAGCTGACCCAAAAGACTTCCTGCGCATTAGCAATATGCAAATAAGATACTATTTGCACATTGATCCCGACAGCCTCAGTACAGAAGAATGGGCGCAAACAATTAAAGAACTGGAGCATATCCGAAAACTTGAAAAAGGCCAATAGCCATCCCCAATGGACAATACGCTAAACTATAACATTAAGTTCCAAACCAACGCCGACAGGATAACTGCCGGCGTTGATAAATTGGATAAAACCCTAAACAAGGCGGGCAGAGGCGCGATGACTTTAGGGCAAAAGTTTGGTCAGGCTATGCAGTCCATGAACAGCAAACTCAATACCATCCGTATTGATAGCTTAGTGAACAATATAGGCCACGCGGCAAATGGCTTGAACGCCATGAGCGCTCCTGGCTTAAAACTTACCTCAGAACTTGCCGACCTTTCGGCAATTGCCGGAGTTACCGGAAAAGGCTTAGATGAAATTGAGGGCTACGCCCGACAAAATGCCGTAACTTTTGGTGGCGATGCCGCCGCCGGCATAAACTCCTACAAGCTTATTCTTTCCCAATTAGGACCAGAAATTGCCAAAGTCCCCCAAGGCCTAAAAGCTATGGGCGACAACGTGAGCATTCTCAGTAAGACAATGGGTGGGGATACCGCTGCCGCTACTGAGGTGCTTACTACGGCAATGAACCAATTTCAAGTTTCCACAGCCGACCCAATAAAGGCGAGCAAGGAAATGGCTGATATGATGAACATCATGGCCGCAGCCGCAAAAGAGGGATCGGCAGAACTACCACAACAAAAAGCCGCATTGGAACAATCGGGAATGGCGGCAAAGGCAGCGAATGTTTCCTTTGCTGAAACCGCAGCGGCAATCCAAGTTTTGGACAAAGCCGGTAAAAAAGGAAGTGAAGGAGGGGTTGCGTTGCGAAACACTATGGCCGTGCTTTCCCAAGGCCGATTTTTACCGAAAGATGTACAGGAAGAACTGAAAGCCGCGGGCGTTGATGTGAACGTGTTGGGCGATAAATCCTTGACCCTTGCAGATCGTTTGCGGCCGCTGAAAGGCATCATGAATGATTCTGCCTTAGTTACCAAGCTTTTTGGACGTGAAAACAGCAACGCCGCCTTGGCGTTGGTAAGCGGAATTGACGAGCAGGAGCGTTTGACTGAAAAAATACAGGGCACAAATACCGCAATGGAGCAAGCAGCTATTGTAATGGCTTCCCCCGAAGAAATAGCAAAAAGGTTAACTGCCCGGATTGACGATATGAAGATTAGTTTTTTCAACGCCACCGGCGGTACAATGGCATACGTTTCAGTATTAGGAAATATGGCCTTTGACGTGGGAAACTTGATACCCTTGTTTTCGGCAAGTGCCAAGGCCATCGCCTTTATGACCAATGCCACAAAGTTACAAGCCTTGTGGACTGGAATAACCACCACTGCCACATCCGTGTGGACTGGCGCACAATGGTTGCTTAATGCTGCTATGACCGCCAACCCTATTGGGGTGATTATTATGGCCATTGCCGCGCTTGTTGCCGGCATTGTTTGGCTCGTTTCCAATGTCGAAGGTTTTGGGGAGTACTGGGATCACACTTGGAAGGGCGCAAAGTTAATATTTAGCGCAGTTGTGGAAGGGTTTAAGGTAAACTTTAATGCCATGGTAGATGGGATTATGATTGGGATAAACGCCATAAAATTTGGTTGGTACAAATTTAAAGAGGTTATGGGTATTGGCGACAGTACCGAAAATCAAAATATGATTGCCCAAATACAGGCGGACACAGTTGCCAGAATGGACGCAATTAAGGAGGGACAGAAAAAAGTGGCAAAGATTGCGCTTGAAGGAGCCAAGGAGTTAACTATTGGCGCAAGTAAATTGAAATGGAAGAATGACGGTGAAACTTCTGAAGCTTCAGCGGATGCGGGGGGAATTGCTGCGCCAAACCCAAGTCCGGGAACTGAAGGAAGTAGCGCTGGAACCGCGGGAGGTAAAACGGGCGAAAACGACAAAACAAAAACCAATACCGCCATCGCCACCGGTGGCACAAAACACAATTACATCACCATCACCATGAAAGATTTGATTGGTGTATTGAACATAAAAGGAAACGATTTTAAAGATTCCGCAAAACAAATGCAGGACCAAAGTGCAGACGCTTTAATGCGAACGCTGGCACTTGCGGTTACTGCGGGGAGTTAGGGATTGACCCCCTGCCCCCTAAAGGGGGAAACGAAGATTAGTTATTATGGCATTTGAGAATACGGACATATTATTTGCAGCTTTAGTGGGCTCCCGTTTTGGCGGCGACCCTGCCAAGTTTAAAATTATACAGGACGAGATGGCGAAGCATGTGAAGTTTCCCACCCCGTTTTTACCTTTTCACGTGCCCACGTTTGTTTACCCCGTTGCTGGGGAGGAGCGCGAGGATAATAACAGAGCCACGCCGCCAAGACCAGAAGCGGAACAGTTTTTCCCTTTTACATTTTCGGGTGATGACGGAGAGCGGTATTTATTGCCGTATGAGCCAATGATCAATATATCCGGGCGTAATGTAATTGTGCGCCGGGACATTGCAAAGGCAAAGACCGAAAGCGGCACTGAGTTGGGCGGAACCGTAAAGGAAAGATGGACCAGGGGAGACTATGAAATTACAATTACTGGAGCCCTACACGGCAGTTTATTGACCGGTAGTGTTGAGGACTGTTTTCCTCGGGAAGATTTTGAAAAGCTTCGGGATTATATGACCTCGGCAAAAAGCTTGACCGTGTATTGTGAGCCGCTCCAGCTGTTGGGAATTGACCAAATAGTTATTGAAGACTTTAGTTGGCCATTCACAAAAGGTGAAAACGTACAAGCCTACGAGATTAAGGCGTATTCAGATTATGACTACAAACTTTTATTAGATATAAATGATTAAAGACTTTATGAAAGCGTTCGCGCTGGTTTTAATGTTACTGGTCGGGATGACCAGTTTCACGGGATTCGGGAATACTACCCCCGACCTGGCCAAAAATTCAGAAACCGCAAAGGCCAATTTGGCCGCTCCGGTAAGTGTAGGTGTTGAAGTGCTAATTATGGCACAAAATTATGAAGCTTTGGAAATTGTGGCTTCTGAAAATTACAGTTTCACAATAAATAAACAAGAGCCTTTTTTGTCTCAAGCAAAAGTGAACCTAACCGTGCAACCCTTTTATGACTCAGGGGGTGGCGTGTTACTCTTTTATGCTAATAGTGAAAGGCGAACAAATAACAAAGAAAATTACCGCAGCCCCAGAGACGGGATTAGTTGCAACGAAGCTTACATATAATAAAACAGAATTGAATTAGCTAAAAATCCCCATTCAAATGGGTGGGGATTTTTTTAAACCCCCAACCCCTAAAGGGGAGTATTATGTTACTGGACATCGATTGGAACATAGAATTCAACAACAAAGGCACCCGCACCAGATTGGCGTTGATGGCTGAGTTGGAAATAATTAAAGATGTTGACAATCTGGCAGACACCGCCACCATCGTATTGCCGGAAAGCATAATGAACGAGGCCTTGAATTTTGAAAACAAAATTGCCCGCGGTACCGAGGTTTTAATTCAGCTTGGTTACAACGGCAATTTAGTCACCGAGTTTGTGGGCTACATTCAAGATATTACCAATAGTGACAGTTCTTTGAAAATACTTTGTGAAGATGCTCTTTTCCTGTTTAGGGTTGGCGTGCCGGACAAAGAAATGAAGCCAACGAGCGTGAGCCAAGTGGCACAATATGTAATTGACAATGTGGACAGTTCCTTTAAACTGGATTGCTCTTTTGGTATTACCTATGAAAAATTCACAATCCATCAAGCCACCGGTTATGATGTTTTGAAAAAATTACAGGAAGAAACAAAGGCGAGTGTGAAATTTGACACTGAGACCAAGACATTGCATATTCACCCACCCTATACTAAAAAAGGAGGCAAGGTGTATTACTCAATGCAAAAAAATATTGAAGCTTCAAGTTTGGAGTACAAAAACAAACTGGATTATAAACTTGAGGTGACCGTTGAAAGCACGGACATAAAAGGAAATGTGCGCAAGGTAGTTTCCGGAACTATTGGAGGCGATAAAATTACGCTTAAAGTGGGCGCAATGGACGAAGCTTCTATGAAAAAAGTGGCAGATGCAGCCCTGCAAAGGCAAAATGCGGCGGGCTATGAAGGTAGCTTTGATACGTGGTTGATTCCATTTGTGTCGCCTACCTACTCCGCACGCATAAAGGATGAAGATTACCCGGACAAAACCGCTTTTTATTATGTGAAAAGTGTGAAAACGAGTTTAAGTTCTGGAGGCGGGAAACGAACCGTTACACCAGGAATAAAATTAAGTTAGGGATTGACCCCCTGCCCCCTAAAGGGGGTGAAAAGATATGAAAGCAACGCCTTCAGATATTAAAAAAGCTTTACGTGAGATTGTGGGCGCAAACCCCAACCTGCCCATTACCGGCATCGTGAAAAGCGTGGAAGGCGACAGCTGTACTGTGGAATTGAAAAGTGGCTACGTGGCCACCGATGTAAAACTGAAGGCCACCATTGGGAATAATGATTATGTTATCCTAACGCCAAAGGTTGGCAGTACGGTTTTAATACTGAGCCTAAGCGGAACCTTGGACAATTTGACAGTTGTGAAGATTGATCAGCTTGAAAAAATGGAGTACAGCCAAGGCGGGCTTGTTATCCTTGCCGATAGTGTAGATGGCAAAATACAGATAAAGAATAAGCAAGTTTCATTTATAGAATTATTTGAGGCTTTGAAAAAATTGACAGCTGAGTTAACAGTTTCCACGCCAATGGGTCCAAGTGGAGTTCCATTGCCGCCAACGCAGTTAGCGCTTCAGCAATTTGAAATAAAGTTTAAACAGTTATTAAAATAGAATTAAATGCCATTTAACAAGCCAAAATTAAAAGCCGACATCAAGACGTTGCTCACGGAAATGAGAACCCGCACCGAAAATGCGGATGATGAATTTGCTACGCGCTTGAGCGATATGTTTGACGAGTACGCCAAAACGGGTAAACCAGTTTATGAATCGGGATTGATTGCCCCAAATGGTGGCGGTCCAGTAACCGGAACATTTATAGGATATTTAGAATAATGCCAAAAGGAACAGGAATACAACTAAATGATAACAATGACTCCGGAGAAATACTGGACATTAAAATCAACCCTGTGCGCGATGCTGAAGGGAAGATTTTAAGCGGTTTTGTTGTGGGCGATACCTTGGAGCAAAACAAGGCATTGATACTAATTTCCAACCAAGGCGAAATGAAGCTGAGCCCACAAATTGGCGTAGGCATAGAGGGCGCAATTTTAAGCGAGGATTTTTTGGAATATCGCCACCGGATAAGAAAACATTTTGCCATAGATGGGTTGAACGTAACCCGCTTGGATTTATATATGAACAAACCTTTTAGAGTAGATGCGGGTTATTAAAGTACAACAGGGGCAAAGTTTGTTTGACGTGGCCATATTGACCCTCGGGTCTGCTCTAGGCGCGATATTGATTGCAGGTGAAAATAACCTGAGCGTTACCGATACGATAATGCCCGGGCAAACCCTGAACATACCCACGCAGTTGTTAAGCAAAAGCACTGTAAATGATTTTATGGCCAATGGAATAAACCCCGCAACGGCCGTAAGAATTAATAATGAAACACAATATGCGGTTGCCAATTATGTGGTGCCGAATTACTGGATATAATGGAACAAACTCCAATAAAATTAAGACAGAACCAACCCAACCGCTTCGAGATAGAAGAGGTTGACGCCAATTGGACGGAGTTGGATGTGCGTACCGCCAACAATGAAGAGGGATACAACAGCATCGCCGAAATAGCCGGAAAGGTTAAAGATTTGGAGACCGCCGGTGAGGCCACAACAATAGAAAACGAATACCTAACTATTGCCCCACTCTTGGCGGGACAAGTAGACCAAACCCCAGCCTCTTTGCAATATGTGGAAGATGCCAGTGATGATCCTGAGATTGTAGAGGGTTACGCGTATTATGAAAAATTAGCCACAAGTACTGCGGACTTGAGTGATTACCGTTTGCTTGGACAAGCTGAAGTGGATGTTATCCTTGATGGCCTCCAAAAAGTAGAAGACCAAAACGGGAATGCTTTTCAGGCGGTTTTAAAAGTTATTTACGGACAGGGATTTAATGCCGCCCAACAGCCGGATGGCTCTTATAGGTTAGACCTACAATCAAAAACCACAGCAGACACAGGAACGTCTATTGATATGGGCTGGCCTTTGGGCAACGAATGCAATATGCTTGCCGCAAACACAAACTCTGCTTTTACGCTTACCAACGTAAAAGAAGGTGGCGAGGCAACGGTGTTGATAAACAGAGCCACAGAGCCAACGGTAACAGGAGCAACAAAAATACCAGGACACACCTTTGTAGTGTCCACGGATATGCACTTAAAAGTAAAGTGCAGACAGTCCGGCATTGTTCAATATTACTTTTTAAAACTTACGTAATGGCTGGAGATTTTGATGAAATGAGGAGATTGATACAGGATAACCTAAGTGTTCAAAGAATTATTCTTTCCCATTCTTACAATAATGCTGATTTAGTAGATTCCATTAATGGCTATAACGGTTCTAATCCTAACGCGATAGTTTATAATCCTTCGGGAATTGTCGGCGGTTCCGCTACTTTTAATGGAACTTCATCTTACTATCAAATAGATCCTACGGCAATGCCTAAAGTTCAGCAATTATTTAATACAACAGGGGTAAATGCTGTTGATGAAGTTCCTGCAACTATATCTTTAATGTATAGACCTAATTCTTTAGGGGAGTTTACTCCTTTTTATAATGGAGCAACTACATTAACCCTTGCCTATACCTCGTATAATACCACTTTAAGATTTTACGGAGCAAGTGGGAAAAATATAGCTTATAATATGGGCGCTTTGATTATAGGCGAAAAATACCATATTACGCTAACTTTTAGCGGTGTTGCTAATGGAACTTCTGTTAGAATGTATATTAATGGAAATTATGTAGCTACGTCAAGCGGGTCAAATTTTCCTTCTGCTTTACTTACGGGAGTAATAACAATAGGAGCAAGAAGTATTCTTGACAGAAATTTAAGGGGGGATTTAGATGAACTAAAATTTTGGAATGTTTGTTTAACAGATGCAGAGGTGCTTGATTTAGCAACAAAAGAATTAGCAGGAATATCGGTAACATCTTAAAAACTATGATAAAATTCAAATCAAAAACAGAAAACTACAAAAGCCCACGGGCAGACCGCGGCTTTTTTCCTTCGCCCTATGTAGTGGCAATTTCAGCAAAAGTAAATCCCGCAATTCCACAGCTGATAGCGGAATTTCGTACCGTTTACGAAGTGGATGGCAATGTAATTGAAATAGAATCGAGCCAAAAGGTCTTTGATGCCACCTACATTCCCACCACTATTTTAAATGAAAGCGATGCCCCAGAAGAAATACTTGCCTTCCTTACCCGTGGCGGGCAATATAATGAAGAACGGATTGCAGAATGGGGGCAGCCCGATTTTAATCGAGCCATACAGTATTTCATACCAGAAAGCATTTGGACGGGCTTAACGCTTGCCGAAACGCCCTTCAAGCAACTGGCGATTGACTGGATTAAGAATGTTATTAAAGTGGAGGGTGTGTTTCTTAAAGTGAATTTTGAATTTGAAGTAGAACAATGAGAGAACTAAAGGACATAAAAAATGCAATGACCGCCACCTTTGTTGGTAGCGAAACCGTTCAACTATTGTACGGTCTTAATCCCGCCAATACGTTTGAGCAGGAATTTTCCATATACAGCATCGAGAATATCTTCTTTGATATTTTCGCGTTTGCTATTTGGACTCTTGAGAGCCTTTTTTACATTCTCAAAAATCAAATCGATGCGTTGATTGTTGCCAACAAACACGGAAAGCTTGAGTGGTATATTAACACCGCCCTAAACTACCAACACGGTTTTGAACTGGATGATTTTGGCGACTACATTAACGGTGATGCCACGCCTGAGGAAATTGCCGCCAGTAAGATAATAGCGAACGTTGCCTTTGAAAAATCCGTTATTCGTGGCCATGGGGTTATCCGCGCAAAGGTCGTGAGGCTTGTGGCGGATGAATATGTGCAATTATTGCCCGAGCAATTGGCCGGCTTTCACGCCTACATAAACAGGAAAACACTCTTTGGCCTTGCGGTTTTATCTATGAGCCGCCCACACGACACCCTTACCGTGAACATGAAAATTTGGTACGATCCGTTGGTGCTGGACAGTAACGGTTCACGCCTTGACGGCACAGACGATGCTCCGGCCATAACTGCCATTAAAGCCTATTTAAAGAGCGTTAAGTTTAACGGCGAGTTTGTGGGCACCAAGCTTGTGGACGAGGTGCAAAAGGTGCAAGGCGTTGCCATTCCTAAATTGATAGGAGCCGCCGGAAAGTCTTCATTTTTGAGCCCCGGCACAATAGCCACCCCGATTGAGGAGGTTTATGCAACATTCGCCGGGTACATGAGGCTGGACGTTGACAATTCAATATTTGAATACATAGCAAGAACTTAATGGGTAATCTTTTCAATATAGACTGGGAAAAATTTGTAACGGAAAATCTTCTTGTTGCTTTGCGCAGGACATTATTAATTCACGTTTTGCTATCTGCCATTAATGAAGTTAAGGCACTGCACACAACCTTTTTGGCAGCGGGAAATGATTGGATTTATAAAATTAAACATACCGCTCAGGTTATCCATATAGAAAAGGTTCTAAACGATTATTTTGACGATGTGGAGCGCCGGATTTATATAAACAACGTTCAGTTTGAGGCCTACAAATTTTTGTACCCAGACGGGGAAGACCCACACTTTTTGCAGGAAGTGGGCGCAGACCCGGACAGCCCAATGTATTTGCTCGATGAATTTGCTGGGCAGCTTAGCCCGGATGCCACGGTTTATATACCGATAGCAATGAAGCCTTTGGTGGCCATTGAACTTGAAAATTTTGAAAACGAAGTGCGCGGCAAGGTTGACTATTACAAAACCTGGGGCGTTAACTACCAAATTGTGTATTATGAATAGAATAGCAACTACCCCGAGGGGGTTTCCATTTGACGAATTATCGCTCGCTGAGATACAGGAGCAAACGGTTCCGGTTTTGAACGCCATTGCGCGTTTGATCCCAGACCGTTCCATAATTTACGGTTGTAACTTGATAGACTTCGCCACCCGCGTTGATGGATTTATCCTCTATGCCGGGGAGTTTATGCCATTTGTGGGCGGAGCCAATGATGGCAACTTTTCCATCCTCGAAAACGTGGTGGACAGAACTTTTAATATTGGCACGGACATGGACCCAATGCTTGAGGACCACCCCGCTTATTATAAACGCTATGCCCAGATCGGTACCATCGTGGATGCGGAGAGTGTCCACCCATTTACGTCTTTAAAGCCATCGCCCCGTTTTTTGACTTATTTAAAAAAGGGAACCCGGTATATAGGCACAGTCGTTCCAACGGTTAGTGATAGCACCGGCACGGTGATAGACGTAAATTTTGATACCACAGTTGGAACGCCTCTGTATATGGTTCTTTCCAATTTTTACCGCGCTAATGAGGCGGCACTCGGTAGTTTTGACTTCGATATTTTTGGGCGAACATCCACGGGGTTTAAAATTCGGCTTAAAAACATAACAGCCGTAATTACACAATTGTATTTTGATTATTTAATAGTCCCAAATGGGACAATAAACGATGGAGGATAAGCTATGAACTATTATAAAGCAAAAGAACAGGACACGCTACCAATGTTGACATGGGATTTGGTGGCCAGAAGTATAGAGGAATTAGTGGCGCTGGGGCTGGATGACGACACGCTTGTTGTTGCGGAAACGCGGCTACTTGATTCTGAAGACCCGGGATTTATAAGTTATGAATATGGCATTTGCCATGTTCGAATTGTTGACGGCGAATTGGGGCCCACTTTGTCGGGTGATATTACTGCGGCGCAAGCAGCACTTGGTGAGGCTGAAAATGTTGTTTTGATACGCAATACAGGAGAAAAATTTAAAAACCTCACCTTCAGTTTTGACAGTAAATCTTTTCCGCTAAACCCGGCGGCTAATTTAATCTATCAGGCCATAATTGAAACCACTCCGGCAACTACAACGATAGTCTCTTTAGAGGGTGAGTACATTCTAACATCTGGCAATATAGCGGGCTTTAAAACCGCATTTTATGATAAGATTATCGCTATAAATAACGAAATAATAAGCCTGCCTGTGTAGTTAAAAATCCCCCAGCTTACTAAAATACTTCTCACGGCATATTAATAACGAACCCGAACGGGAACTGGAGGACTTAGGTCTTTCAGCCGTTCGGGCTTTGATGTTTTTAATAATTACCGTGAGAGGTACAAATATAAATAAATAGTAAGTAATATGAGCAATTTTAAGTACAAAGAACAGCACGCCGTTATTGTTAAATGCGGTAGTGAGGAGGAACAAAAACAGCTTTTTGAAAGGCTGAAAAAACTGGGGTTTAATGATTTAAAAGTGGTAAGTGTATGATAGTTGAAGTGAGCCATAGCGGGAAAAACTTTAAAAGTTTCCGCGCTGAAAAAGTAAAGAGCCTTTTTAACGCTGAATGTGGCCACAAGTGGAGCCATACGGCAAATATACCCATTGAGGGTGAAAACTGGCAAATTGGCCTTATTGTGGGTCCGAGTGGGAGTGGTAAGACGAGTATTGGGGAGCGGCTTTGGCCGGGGGTTGAAATCCACGATCTATATCAGGGTTGGAATAACTCAAAACCGATAATTGACGACATTGCACCAGGACAAAATATGAACTTGGCCACCGCCGCGCTTTCAGCGGTTGGGCTTGGCGATGTTCCGGCTTGGCTTAGGCCGTTTAAGGCGTTGAGCAACGGGGAGCAATACCGGGCTGGGCTTGCTCGGCTAATTTGTGATGCCCCAGATAAAGTGGTTATTGATGAATTTACAAGTGTTGTAGATAGGCAAATAGCACAGATTGGAGCCTCCGCATTTGCAAAGTCTTGGCGGCGCGCCAAACAAAAGCAGATTGTACTGCTGTCATGCCACTACGATATTGTGGAGTGGTTGCAACCAGATTGGGTATATGATACCCGAACCGGCGAAGTAAAAAAAAAGTCCAAAAGCGACCCGACATCAAGCTTGATATTTGGAAGACCAACGGCACTTACTGGAAGTATTTTAAAGAGCATTATTATTTAGACCTTCCGCATCCTCCTGCAGCTGAATATTTTGTGGCCACGGTAAACGGTGAAATGGTGGCTCACTTGGCCGTTTGCCCCTTATTCACCGCTAAAGCCTACCGAGCCACTCGATTGGTGGTAATGCCGGAGTGGCAAGGCGCAGGGGTGGGAACAGCATTTTTAAATGAAGTTATGCAATATCATCTTGAAGGCAATGGGAGGTGTGGGCGACAGTATCATACTTTTTTCCATACAAGCCACCCACAGCTTTGCGGTTATTTGCGGAACTCAACAAAATGGATTCAGACAAATGCTATGCTCCATGGTTCAAATAAATCCCGCTCCATGAAAAGTATGGAGAAAACCGGGAAGGGCATAAAAGGAAAGAAAATAAGTACAGGCTATGGCGGCCATTTTAGAGCCGTGCAAGCGTTTAAATATTTAGGAAAAAGTGAATAGATTAAGAGTTTTTATAAGTGGCCAGAAATACTTTGGCGAGGAGGTATTTGATTTGTGCAGTAAGATTGATGGAGTTGAAATTGTCGGCATTTGTGTTCCCGTTGGAGACCGGTACCTCGGCCGCAAGGCACAGTTGTACAATATCCCCATAATTCCTGCGGGTTCATTAAACGGCGATACAATGCCTTTGGGTGTTGATTTGGGCATTACCGCGCACTCGTTTGATTATATTGGTGCAAAGACACGTTATAGGCCTCGTTTGGGTTGGATTGGCTACCATCCAAGCTTATTACCTCGACACCGCGGCCGTTCGTCAATTGAATGGGCGATCAGGATGCGCGACGTGATAACTGGCGGTACTGTGTTTTGGTTGAATGCCGGGATAGACCGAGGAGATATTGCTTATCAGGATTGGTGCTTTATTGAGCCCCGCTTGTTTGCACTACCACCAAATGAGGCGGCTCGGGAGTTATGGCAGTGCGAACTACAACAAATGGGTTTAAAGTTGATTGAAACCGCCCTTAAAGATATTTTAAAAGGTGTTATAATTAAACGGCCACAAAGCGCAGATTTAAGTACATTTGAGCCAAATACAGAGGTTAAGGACATATACCGTCCCGACTTATTGATGATTGAAGAGAAGGCCTCACCTTCCACGTCTTGGCATAGATAGGCTTTGATACATTATTGTTAAACACTCTGAAATCCCTGTAAAATGGGCATTTGGTTTTTAAAATGTGGGCATTTGGAATTTTCGATTATACTTTTATCCAAATCCTGTAAAAAACGAATTGAATTTCAATAATATTTTTTCATTTGAAAAAGTTCAAATCTATGGAATTCAGGGCAATTTGATTTCTTCAAAAATGATTTCCGACGGACAACAAACACTATCTATAAATCTCCCTTCGGGATTGTATTTTGTGAATTTCAGCAATGATGCGCAAACCGTTACGAAGAAAATGATTGTGGAATAGTAAAAATCTTCAAACTTTTTGGTGGCTAAACCTCACAGGTCTCAAAGACCTATGAGGTTTTTCTTGTTTTTATTGTGGGAAATCCGAATATCCCTTCCTAAAACCGTAATTTTGCACTTCCAAAAAAATATAAAGCAAACACGTGAAAATTCAAAATAAAGCGACGCTGGAATTACCTTACGACGAAATGAAAACCTATGGCTACGAAGTAGTTGATGCAATAGTGGAACACTTTGCAACGCAGAACGAAAAGCTACCGGTTGTTTCCGGTTCTCGGAAAGAAATGGAGGACTTATTTCTTGAGGATGCACCCGAAAATCCGAGCGATGCACGAAAAGTATTAAAGTTTGTCTTGGACGAGGTGATGACCAAAAGCAATATCGTTTCACACCCAAAATCCTATTCCTTTGTTCCGGGACCCAGCAATTTCATAAGTGCGATGGCAGATGGTTTGGCGTCCGGCTTCAATATATTTTCTGGAGGTTGGGCGGCTTCCCCAGCTGCCGCCGAAATGGAAATCGTGGCGATGGACTGGCTGTTGAAAATGTTCGGGTTTCCCCAGAAAAAGGGAGGTGGAATTTTTACGAGTGGCGGTTCTATGGCTAATTTGACTGCCTTGGTAACTGCACGTGCAATAAAATGTGGGGATGATTTCAGCAAATCCATTATCTATCTTTCAGATCAGGCGCACTCTTCAAATATCAAAGCTATTCACGTGCTCGGTTTCAAAAAAGAACAGATTCGGATTATTCCGACCGATGGCGAATTCAAGTTTTCACTTAACAAATTAAAGAATGCTATTGCAAAAGACCGATTGGAAGGTTTACAACCGTTCTGTTTGATTGCGACTGCCGGAACAACAAATACCGGAACCGTAGATCCACTCTCAGATATTGCAAAAATTTGTAAAAAAGAAGACATTTGGTTCCATATTGACGGTGCTTACGGCGGTTTTGCAATTCTTTCCGAAGATGGAAAACAGCTTTTAAAAGGAATTGAAAAGGCGGATTCGTTAACAGTTGATCCACACAAATGGTTTTTTCAACCGTATGAAATTGGTTGTCTTTTAGTGAAAAAACACAAATGGCTAAAAGGGACTTTCACTGAAAAACCTGAATATCTGCGGGATATTGAAGGCAATACTTCCGAAATAAACTTTTACGACCACGGTATTGAATTAACGCGCCGTTTCCGGGCATTGAAATTTTATATGTCCGTGAAAACTTTTGGTTTGGGCGAATTCCGAAAAGCGATTTCCTATAATGTAAAACTTGCTGAGGCAACGGAAGCATTTCTTCGGAAAAGTTCCAATTGGGAAATTATTTCACCAGCAACTTTGGCGGTCATCAATTTTAGGTACAACCCGATTGGCAACAAACTTTCAGAGAAAAAACTGGATGCACTCAACCAACGCATTTCCAAAAGTGTAGTGGACTCGCAACAGGCTTTGCTTGTAACCACGGTGCTTAACAAACAAGTGGTTTTAAGAATGTGTTTGATAAATCCGCGAACCACGCTGGACGACGTAAAAGAAACTATCCTCCTCTGCGAATCTTTTGCGGTTGAAAAGGTCTTGGCTTGAAACAGGTCGATGTTATCATAATTGGCGGCGGCGCTGCGGGATTTTTTACGGCGATAAATGCTGCTGACCTGCCTGCCGGCAAGGCAGGAAAGAATCCGAAGCTAAAAATAGTAATTCTTGAGCGCGGGAAGGAAGTGCTCACCAAAGTGAAAGTTTCCGGTGGCGGAAGGTGCAACGTTGCCCACGCCGAATTTCTTCCGAAGGAATTAACGCAAAATTATCCGCGTGGCGAAAAGGAACTTTTGGGCCCGTTCCATACGTTTATGACGGGCGATACCATTGACTGGTTTGAAAAAAGAGGCGTGGCGTTGAAGATTGAAGAAGACGGCAGAATGTTTCCAGTCTCAGATTCTTCGCAAACCATAATTGATTGTTTTCTTTCTGAAGCAAAAAAACTTGGTGTAGAAGTTCTTCTTAATCAATCTGTAAAGGAGATTCAAAAGGTGGCAGACCATTTTGTAATAAATACAACTACCGATACTTTTTCCGCAGAAAAAATAGTGGTTGCCACAGGCAGTAATCCGAAGATTTGGCAATTGCTGGAAGGTTTGGGACATACTGTTGTTCCGGCAGTTCCTTCGCTTTTCACATTTAATATTAAGGATGGGCGGATTGTGGATTTGCCTGGGATTGCCACGAATGCACGAATAAAAATTTTATCGAAGAACGGAAGTAGTTGCTTGGAAAACGACGGTCCTCTTTTGATTACGCATTGGGGAATGAGCGGGCCCGCCATTTTGAAACTTTCTGCTTGGGGGGCACGAATTTTAGAACCATTAAACTATCATTTCAATATTGAAGTGAATTGGTTGAACAATCTTTCGGAAGAAGATGCTTTAGATTCTATGAAGAATTTGAAAATAGAACAGGGAAAGCAGACCATTTTTAAATATGCGCAGTTCGAATTGCCAAAACGGCTTTGGCAAAGTCTTGTAAAAGCTACGGGAATTGATGAACGGCTCACTTGGGCCGAGGCCACGCGCGAAAATCTTCAAAATATAGCCAACCAATTGACTGCTGGGATTTTTGAAGTGACCGGGAAGAGTACTTTTAAGGAAGAATTCGTAACGGCAGGCGGTGTGGATTTAAAGGAAGTAAACTTCAAAACCTTTGGAAGCCGCATCTGCAAGAATCTTTATTTTGCGGGAGAAGTACTTAATATTGATGCCATTACTGGCGGCTTTAACTTTCAGAATGCTTGGACGGGCGGGTTTATCGTTTCGCAAAATCTTTAAATACGCTTTTGTTTTTATTGTATCATTTATATATATTTGATATATAAAATCTATATAAAATGGGAAAGACTAAAAAATTGATTGAGCTAGACAATAAAACTTTAGAAGTTTTTGAAAAACAGGCAAAGCTTCAAAAACGCTCCCTGAAGAATTATATTGAATTTACGTTGCACGAAACTGCACTGAATCTATCGGAACCTTCGGAAGAATATAAGGCGATGATGGATGACATGTTGGAACGGCAGAAAAATGGTACTTTAGAAACTACACCAATTTCAGAAGTATTAAAGAGGTATGGAAGAAAATTATGATATTACTGATGAAGCAAAATTAGAACTTCACAAAGCGAAATGTTTTTTTGAGTTTTTAGGAAAAGAAGAAGAATTTCTCGATGATTTTCTCCATCAGTTGCGTATTATTTTACAAATGCCTTATGGTTTTCAAATCAGATATCGGAATGTTCGAATTGTAAAATTTGAACAGTTTAACTATTCCATCCATTATGCAATTTTTAAGGAGCAAATCATAATTTTGCGAATAATCAACCAACTCCAATCCTATTAATATGCAAATCCACATTGCCCTACTTCGCGGTATTAACGTTGGGCCCCATAAAAAACTATAAATGGCGGATATTAAACTTCTATATGAAGAGTTAGGGTTTGCAGATGTAGCTACTTATATTCAGAGTGGGAATGTGGTCTTTTCTGCTAATGCTGAAAGGGGTTTGGCTGAAAAGATTTCCACTGGAATAGTGAAAATGTTTGGCTTTGGGGTGCCGGTTCTTGTGAAAACAATTGCTGAGGTTGAAGCTATTCTTGTTGCTTGTCCCTTTTCCGAGGAAAAGAAAGTGGCTTCGTATTTTACGTTGCTGGATGAAACCCCCTCAAAAGATTTAAGGAAACAAGTAAACAAACTAACTTATCCGAACGAAGAGTTTGTAATAGATGAAAACTGTGTGTATTTCTTTTCCGAAAAGGGATATGGCAATGCCAAATTCAACAATAATTTTTTTGAAAAGAAATTGATGGTTGCTGCAACTACACGCAATTACAGCACTTTGGTAAAACTTCTGGAATTGGCGGAATAGCTTTTTATTGGCGCAGTTTTTTCAATTCATTTTTGGTTAGCATAAGATTTTCTTCGTCAAAACAGGCGAAGATCACTTCTACAATAGTTTTATGTTCTTGCAGAAATTCGTATACGGTTTGGACGGCGATTTTGGCTGCTTTTTCTTTGGGAAAATGATATATTCCTGTACTGATGTTCGGGAAGGCGACAGTTTTGCAATTGTTTTCTACAGCAAGTTTTAAGGAGTTAATATAACAATTGGCTAGTTTTTCTTCTTCATTTTTTTCACCACCGTTCCAAACTGGCCCAACGGTGTGGATTACGTATTTTGAAGGCATTTTTCCAGCTGAGGTTATAACGGCTTCGCCCACTTTGCAACCGCCTTGCCTAGCAATGATCTTTCTACAATCTTCGAGTATTTGTAAGCCGCCCACACGATGTATGGCACCATCCACACCACCTCCGCCCAATAAGGAAGTGTTGGCAGCATTCACAATGGCATCTACTTCTAAAGCTGTGATATCTGCTTTTATTGCTTTTATCCTCACGGGAACTGGTTTAAACTTTTGAAAGCGCGGAACCTTTATGGGCCGCAATATGGTCTGTCTTGTCGCTTTTTATTTCGTACTGAGGATCGTCTTTACTGGCATGGTGCGTGTAGCCTTTGTACTGAAAATCGGAGTGGTGCACTTTTGTGATTTTTCCGCTTACGTGGCCTGCCTCTGAGTTCCATTTCACGTGGTCGCCTACTTTGAAGGTTTTCATAGCAACTTATTTTAGATTCGTTTTTCTTTTTTAATCTAAAGATACGTATTTGTTGGGATTTTTAAATTGAGGAATATAGTAATTGAACTGAAACTAAGGAATTATGCGAATTACTCTTTCCGTCTTTCTAAAAATGCTTTTGGCCATTTTTGGAAATCTACCTAAGAGGTCTCGCATTATAAACCCGCGGTAGCTGGTGAAAATAGTTTTAGTTACTCAAAGCTGCACACTCCTTTTCTAATATTCCGTTTATTAGGGTGGGCGGGGCTGTCCATCTTTTAATTGTTGTATCTATAAGTACGGGTAGTTTAGAACTAAAGCCGCCAATTTCTCCGGTGGCCAAGCCGATTACGATTATTGGTATTTTGGTGTGTCGTATCATATAGGAACACATAATGCAAGGTTCGTGTGTTGTGTACATAATACAATCTGACAGGTCTTGGCTTTTTAGATGTTTTGTGGCCTGGCGTATTGCTTCTATTTCTGCGTGAAAAGTAATGTCGTTATGTGTTTTTCCGCCTTCAATTCCTTCTGCTATTATTGTTCCGTTTTGTATGATGATTGAACCAACAGGACTGTCGCCTCGCTGCTTTGCAATTTTGGCAAGGTCTATACAGACGCTCATATAGTGTTCGTGTTGTTTTAAAACTTTGTGGTTCATTTTTATTTTTTATTTACTTGGGGCACGCGATGGGTTGTTGCGTATTTCAAAAGATTAATCAGATCTGGATTGGATAGGTCTGCAACTGATTTTATCTTGCAATGCCGGAACAATTTTCCGGTTCCTTGCAGTAGGTTCTTTGGGTCGGGAAGTTCGGTCCCGTAGTTGAATCCTAAATTTACGTGGTGCCTTGCGGGCATTACCCAACAAAAATGCTGGGTTTTTTTCTTGGGCCCTGTTCCGAAACCTGTGTTTTTTTGTCGGATCCAAACCACTTCCACCACTTGGGGAAGCACTTTGTAAATCAGTTTTCTGGTTTGTCGTGCAATTTCTTTTATCTCTTCCGAATAACTTTGGATTGCTTCTTCAAATGCTTCGTTGTTTTCCATATTCACGGTTTTTGTTTTCTTACCAAACCATTGATGACATTTTCAATCACTTTTCGATGTGTTTGTAATATGACTATTAATTAGTAGTTTTTAGGTTGATATTGTGAGGAGAAAAAGCTTTCGGGATGTTGTGACTCGGAGGCTTTTTTACTCAAAAAACAAATACATTCCCCTTTCATCATTATGGATTACTGGTTCCAAACGGTAGGCTGTTTTCATATTTTCTTGAATGAGCACTTCGGTTTTGGCACCTTCGGAAAGCAGTTTGCCGTTGTTAACGAATCCCGATTTTTCGTTGAATGTTTTTCCACCGCAAATTTCTTATGAAGACTCCTTCTTTCTCAGAAACGATATATTGCAATTTTTGATTTTTCGCTTTTTGATACCCTTTTATGCAATCCCCAAAAAACCGAAAACTGTTTTTTTTGGAAGCCAATTTAGCCGAAGCAATACATGTGAGCCAAAAACCATAGCGCATTTTATAAAAGGCCTCGCCCTGTTTGTACCTTGAAGCTTGGGTGTAAACTTTTCCGGTGGGTTTTAAGTGTTTTACGTGAAGGGAAGGTTCGGTCTGTATTTTCCAGCCGTGGTATTGGGCCAGTAGTTCGTCCACGGTGTCCCAGCCCATGGTGTTCCGCAAACCTTCAATTTGCTCGAAACATTCTTTTCTATACGCTTTCAATGCCCCGCGAATATGGTCTTTGTTGGTAAGGTTTTCCAAAATCCATTCCCCGTTTTTTTCGATATAGCAAAAGCCTCCGGCCATTCCCACGGAAGGGTCATTTTGGAAAACAGTTGCAATTTTTTTGAGATAATCCTTCGGAAAAATGAGGTCTGCATCAAACTTGCAGATGATGTCGAAATCATCATCGATCGTTTCAAAGCCTTTGTAAAAAGCATTTATGACTTTGCTTCCGGGCGCATGTACTTCTTCGGAATCATGAAATATGCCTTCAATGAAATTATATTTTTCTGAAAATCCATCAATGATTTTTTGCGTGCCATCGGTGGAAGCATCGTTTACCACAACAATTTTTTTTGGGGGAAATGTTTGTTCCGCCAAGGAATGAAGCGTTTTGGAAAGATAGGCTTCTTCGTTATGGGCGGGTATGACGATTTGGAAATTCAATGCGAAAACGTAGCTTAAAACTGAATGGTTTGGTTTTTAAAAGAAAATTTTAAGCAACGAAGGTATATTAAAAACTCAAATAACTTTTAAAGTTTCGCCGAAAAACGGTTGGGCTTTCATTGTCAATAACCACAATTCCCAATTTGTAGAAATCAATGGAATAACTGTAATCGCTTTTCAAAATGGTCTGCCAAGCTTTCGCCATTTCCGCACTCCAGTTTATATCGTCGAAAATAAAAATTGCCTTTTTGCTAATATTGCGCTTGAGCATATTGTAATAGTTGACGGTGGGTTCAAACTTGTGGTTTCCATCTATGAAATATATATCATATTGGGTTTTTTGGGCAATTATTGCGGGAAGCACATCGTCATACAGCCCGCAGATTACTTGGAATGTATTGACGTTTTCACTCATTGCGCCGAATCTATTTTGCGCCACCTTGCACAAATCTGCCACTCCCTCAATTGTAGTGAATTGAATTGTTTCTTTGTTTGAAGCGTTCAGTTGCAGTGCCTTTAAGTAGTATTGCCCGGATACTCCGAGGTTGGTGCCTATTTCCAGAATTTTTGAGCTGTTGGAATTATACGCCAGCAAAAAGAAAAACTCGCACCATATTTTTGGGGTAGCAGCTTTTTTGCAGATTTCAGAAATGGGTGTTTTTAAATCTTTTTCGAAAATTCCAAAATCAATCAATTCAGTATTGTTCAATAATTGGATCCTATAATTCTCCATTTCCTGAAAAGCAGAAACCAAATTTTCTGGATAACTTTTCTGTTTTGTAGCTTTTATTGAGGAAAGAATAGCGGGGCCAAAAGAATAATTTTGAATTTCTTCCAAACGATTGTTTTGGGTTAGGGAAACTTCGGCTAAATGCTTTAATTTTTGAAATTTTTTAATCATAGCTACTTAGATTGTCTTTCTGCATAAACCAAATAATACCGCGGTGTAAACCTTCTGAATATTGTACGTAACCCGAATTTCTTCACGGGATTGGTGAATTTTTCGTGTTTCACAATTCGCCAACCCGCTTTTTCGAGCAACCAATCAAACTGCCAATCCTCAAACTCGTGGTAATGTCGGTCCCTTTCGTCCGTTTTGCTTCTGTATGCCGATGCAAACCATAATTTTAAAGGAACGGAGGCAACCAATTTTTTTGCCTTAATATCTTTCAAAACATTGAAAGGGGAAACCAAATGTTCAAAGATTTCAAAGGCGGTAATCACGTTGAATTCTTCGGTTTTCACAACGTCGGTTTCGAGGTCAAGATCTTCGCCTTTGGTATTTGTTACATTATATCCTTCTTTGGAAAGTATTTCAGAAAACGGGTTTGGAACTCCCAAATCGAGGATTTTTTCTTCCTTGGAAATAACTTCGTTCAGAAAACGGAGGGTTTGATTGTATCTTTTCTTCGGAAACTTGCCTTCGTACATTTAATTGGATTGTTGATCGTAAAATATTTTATTGCAGACGTAGAACGGAAAGACTTATGATTTAGGACAAAAGGAATCTAAAATATTTTGTCTTAGCTCCTTTGTCGTTTTGTCTTAAGTCCTTTTTTTTAAACCCTATAAACTATTGCATTAATGTTCATTCCAGCACCCACACTGGCGAAAATCACAACATCGCCTTTTTGGATGGAATGGCCTTTCAGTTCGCCATTCAGCACCAAATCATAGAGCGTTGGCACTGTGGCTACACTGCTGTTTCCCAGTTTGTCAATGCTCATGGGCATAATATTTTCTGGTGAAATTTTATCGTAGAGTTTGTAAAATCGGTTTACGATGGCTTCATCCATTTTTTCATTGGCTTGGTGGATGAATATTTTTTTCACTTCGTCAATGCCAATGCCGCTTTTGTCCAAGCTGGTTTTCATGGCATCGGGAACATGGTTCAATGCAAATTCATATATTTTTCGGCCGTACATTTTTATATAACGACGGTTGTCTTTCTTTTCCAGATTGTTGCTTTCGCCAAAAAAGATGAAATGGGCTTCCTCAAAAGCGTAGGTTGCACTGAAATGTGAGAGTATTCCACCTTCGTCGTCCGTTGCTTCAATCACGGCTGCACCTGCGCCATCGCTATAAATCATTGAATCGCGGTCGTGGGGATCAACAACACGGGAAAGGGCTTCGGCACCCACTACCAAACATTTTTTGGCAATTCCGGCTTTTATAAAAGCATAGGCTTGAATGGTTCCCTCAATCCAGCCGGGACAACCAAAAAGCACATCGTAACCAACGCAGGTTGGATTTTGGATTTTAAGATTGTGCTTTACCCGCGTTGCAATACTTGGCACAGTGTCGCTTTGAACGGAACCCTCCTTTACATCGCCGTAATTGTGTGCAACAATGATGTAATCAAGTGTTTCCTTATCTATTCCAGCATTTTTTACGGCATTTTCCGCTGCAAAAGCCGCAATGTCTGAAGTATTTAGATTTTTTGGAATATACCTGCGCTCGGCAATACCAGTAATTGCTTTGAACTTTTCAATGATGGTTTTATTTTCCTGCCCAAAGCGGGTTCCGTCCTCATTGTAAAAATGATGCTTCCCGAAATGTTCGTTCTTGGCAATCTCGCTCGGAATGTAACTCCCTATTCCGGTTATTTTGACATTCATAAATTGAAAAGTTTCGTTAAAAATACGTAAAAATCAGTAAATCAGTATATCAGTAAATCAGTACGCAGTACTCAGTATGCAATAATTATATTTTATTTCGGCACTGAATTACTGATTACTGAGTACTGCGTACTTTTTTCACGCTTCCATATAAGCTTCAATCGGGTTACAGGTGCAAATCAGGTTTCTGTCGCCGTAAGCGTCATCTACTCTTCTAATTGAAGGCCAGAATTTATTTTCTGAAATATATTCCATCGGAAAAGCCGCTACCTGCCTGCTATATGGAAAATCCCAATGATCGGCAGTAAGCATTTCCAGAGTGTGCGGCGAATTTTTCAACACGTTGTTTGGTTCGTCTTTATCTGCCGCTTCAATTTCTTTTCTAATTGAAATCATCGCGTCGCAGAATTGGTCCAAAGACATTTTGCTTTCGCTTTCAGTAGGCTCAATCATCAACGTTCCCGCAATTGGGAAAGAAACCGTTGGCGCGTGGAAACCGTAGTCCATCAATCGTTTTGCAATGTCGGTAACTTCAATTCCTTTTGCTTTGAAAGGGCGGCAATCCACAATCATTTCGTGGGCTGCGCGGCCGCGTTCGCCTGCGTAAAGAACTTCGTAATGGCCGTTCAATCTTTCTTTTATGTAATTGGCATTCAAAATAGCGTACTGCGTTGCTTTTTTCAAACCATTTACGCCAAGCATGCAAATGTAGGCGTAGCTAATTAAACAAACCAAAGGACTGCCGTAAGGTGCTGCTGAAATTGCCGTAATCGCTTTTTTACCACCTGTTGAAATCACAGGATTTGAAGGTAAAAAAGGAACTAACTGTTTCGCAACACATATCGGCCCAACGCCCGGACCACCACCTCCGTGCGGAATGGCGAAGGTTTTGTGGAGATTCAAATGGCAAACGTCTGCGCCAATAGCACTGGGATTGGTCAAGCCAACCTGTGCGTTCATGTTTGCGCCGTCCATATAAACTTGTCCGCCATTTTCGTGGATGATGCTGATTATTTCACGAATGGCAGATTCATAAACCCCGTGTGTTGACGGATAAGTAACCATCAAACACGCAAGATTGTCTTTGTGTTTAATCGCTTTTTCGCGAAGGTCTTCCACGTCAATATTTCCCTCTTCGGTAGATTTGGTAACAACCACTTGCATTCCCGCCATTACGGCACTTGCAGGGTTTGTTCCGTGGGCGGAAGCAGGAATTAAACAGATATTTCTATGGGCTTCACCTTGCGATTCTTGATAGGCACGAATAACCATTAAACCTGCATATTCGCCTTGTGCGCCACTGTTTGGTTGAAGGGAAGTTGCTGCGAATCCTGTAATTTCAGTAAGTTGTTTTTCTAGTTTCTTTAAAACAATTTGATAACCTTCAGCTTGCTCCACGGGAACGAAGGGATGCACATTGCCCCACATTGGGTCGCTCAATGGTAGCATTTCGGCGGCAGCGTTCAGTTTCATGGTGCAGGAGCCCAACGAAATCATAGAGTGGTTCAATGAAAGGTCTTTGCGCTCCAGTTTTTTGATGTAGCGCATCAAATCTGTTTCGCTGTGATATTTGTTGAAAACTTCCTGTTGTAAAAACGTTGTTTTTCGTGCAACTTCCTTCGGAATTTTATTCCCCGTTTCCAATTCGGATATTTTTTGAAAATCCTTTTTGATGGCTTCGGAAAAAATTGCAACTATTTTGTTGAGGTCTTTTACTGTAGTGGTTTCGTTTATTGAAATTGAAACCGTTTCATCATTCGGATAGTAAAAATTCACTTCTTTTGCTTCCGCCAAAAACTTAATTTTGGTAGCATCTGTTTTTATGGCGATGGTGTCAAAATAGGTTTCATTTATTTGTTTAAAACCCAATTTTTCCAAAGCATTCGCAAGAGTTGCAGCTCCGTTGTGAACTTTTTTGGCAATGTATTTCAATCCTTCGGGACCGTGATACACGGCGTACATTCCAGCCATAACAGCCAGTAAAACCTGAGCTGTACAAATGTTTGAAGTTGCTTTGTCGCGCTTAATGTGTTGTTCTCTGGTTTGGAGTGCCATCCGCAAGGCACGATTGCCGTCAGAATCTTTGGTAACCCCAATAATTCTTCCGGAAATGCTTCTTTTGTATTCATCCTTTGTGGCGAAGAAAGCTGCATGCGGCCCGCCGTAACCCAATGGAATTCCGAAACGCTGCGTGGTTCCAACAACCACATCTACACCAAATTTTCCTGGAGCTTCCAGCATTACCAAGCTCAGTATGTCTGCAGCAACGGCAACTTTTATTTGGTTATTGTTCGCTTTTTCAATGAAATTTTTATAGTTGTGAACCTTTCCAGTTTTACCGGGATATTGAACAATTGCGCCAAAGAATTCATCTGAAAAGTCAAAATCTTCGTGATTGCCCACAACCAGTTCCACTCCAATAGGTGTTGAACGAGTTTGCAATAAAGCAAGGGTCTGCGGAAGTACTTCTTCAGAAACAAAAAACTTAGAAGCGTTGCTTTGTTTCTTTTCCTTTTCGCGTACGGCAAAAAGCAAGGCCATTGCTTCTGCAGCAGCAGTAGATTCGTCCAAAAGGGATGCGTTGGTAAGCTCCATTCCTGTTAAATCCGCAATCACGGTTTGGAAATTCAGCAGCGCTTCCAATCTGCCTTGGGCTATTTCGGCTTGATAGGGCGTGTAGGCAGTGTACCATCCCGGGTTTTCCAAAATGTTTCTTTGGATTACTGGCGGGGTAAAGGACTGATTGTAGCCCAACCCAATATAAGTTTTAAAAAGCTTGTTTTTTGTGGAAAGCTCGGTGATGTGCTCCAAGTATTCCTGCTCGCTCATCGCGATGTCCAAATCGAGTCCTTTTTTTAGCAGAATATCGTCTGGAACGGTTTCGTAAATAAGTTGGTCAAGAGAGCTTACGCCAATGGTTTTAAGCATTTCGGGAAGGTCGTTTTCCCGGGGACCGATATGCCTTAAAGCAAAAGAATCTGTGTTCATTAATTTGCGGTTAAATTTAGCTGGCAAAATTACAATTTTTAACGCAAAGCAGTTCATATTTTGGCGTCCGAAAAATTTAATTTTTCAACTAAATGTATAGGATATTGACACTTTGATTAATTTTGGGATTATGAAGTTTCTAAACCGTGTTTTTGCTTTCTATATAAATAGTAGTATTCACGTTGCCTTGGCTGTTTTGGCGCTGTTAGCGATTTCAGTTTTGGAATATGATCTGCCGGTTCCAAATGAACTTTGGGCGTTTGTTTTTCTTGGCGCTTTAACGGGATATAATTTTGTGAAATATGCTAAAGTTGCAGGACTACATCATCGAACTTTGGCACAATCTCTAAAAGCCATTCAAGTTTTTTCTGGGGTATGTTCTGTTTTGCTCGCTTTTGTAGCGTTTAAACTTTCCATAAGCACCCTCTTGGTTACCGCGGCGTTTGGGCTGGCCACTTTTTTGTATGCGGTTCCGTTTGTTAGGCACAAAAACCTGCGGAATTTTTCGGGTTTAAAAATCTTTGTGGTTGCTTTTGTGTGGGCAGGCGTTACAGTGATTGTGCCAATGGTCGCTTCTGAAACGGCTATTTCTGGGGATGTATTGTTAACTTTTTTTCAACGTGTTTTAATAGTTGTGGCGCTTATCCTGCCTTTTGAAATACGCGACGTGCCCTATGATTCGCTTAATCTTAAAACCTTGCCACAACAGATTGGCGTTCGAAACACAAAATTATTGGGCGAATCTGTTTTGTTGCTTTGTTTGGTGCTTGAATTTTTTAAACAAGATTCGGAAGTGGCTTATATTGCCAGCCTCTTGGTTTTTTGTGTGCTTTTGGGATGGATGTTGGTTATATCCAAAACCGAACAAACCCGCTATTTTGCTTCGTTTTGGGTGGAAGGATTACCTATACTTTGGTTCTTGCTTTTTGTGCTTTTTGGACAGTTTTAAAGTTGTTGCCCATCTTTTATTTCTTGCTGAAGCCTTACTTTTAGCAGCTGTTTTTCTTCTGGGCGGAGGGTTTTGATATTTGCTGAATGTATGGTTTTTGTGAGTTTCACATTGCGCTTGGAATACCCACGACACAATTTGCACATCAACAAATGCATCTTCAACATTAATTTATCAAGGAAACCCGCCTCCTTGTATTGGCTTTTGTCACATACGTGAACGGCTTCATCACATTTTAAAAAAAACTTCATATTCTTTAATTAAACCAATTCTTCTCAAGGCACTCTGCCAAGGTTTTTCGTGCCCGATGGATTATTACCCAAAGGTTAGACGGCGTAATATTGTATTCTTTACAAATAGCTTCGGTATCAAAATTTTCAATAGTTTTCTTTTTGAATATGGTTGCCTGTTTTTCGGGCAGTTTGTCCAAACATTCCAAAATGGCGAGCCCCAATTCGCGGTTTTCCATTGTGTCCTCGGCGGTTTTGTCAAAAGGGTCGGCTGCGTTTTCTTCCAGCCAATCGCCTTCGGAATCGTCGTCGCGGTATGAAATATGTACCTCAGCCTTTCCTTTTTTGGAATTTATTTTTCGGTAATGGTCTATTATTTTCCGCTTTAGGATTGAAATGAGCCAAGTGCGCTCCGAAGCTTCTCCCTTAAAGTTTTTTTTCGATTTCAAACCCGCCAAAAAGGTTTCGGAAATAAGATCCTGCGCCACAATGTGGTCATTTACCCTAACAATGGTGTAATTGTAAAGATAATCTGCGTACTTATCTACCCAAGTATCGGGATTCAATAGTTCCAAAAGAATTGTTTTTAGCCGATTTCAAAAATAGGGAAGTTTCTGAAACATATGCGGAAATGCTAATTATTTAGTTTGGACTAATTTAGCTGAATTAGTTAAACTTTCAGATTGTCGCCCTAAGTTCGACAGAAATTTTATTTTTACAGAAATAACTTAATACTCTTCCCAATGAAAAAATTTACAACAGGAATATTTGCGTTACTTTTATTTTCAATTACCGCAATTGCACAAAACGGCACGTCTTTTTATGCTACTATGGATGCGGCAGATGCAATTTCCTTTAAAGCGCTCTATCCAAACGATATGCAGATTTTGGACAGTAAAGACAATCAGACTGCTGTTATCATTTCCGAAGAAGTGGCGCATAAAATTCACGATAACGTTCGCACCCACGGCCCAGGTTATATTTTTAGGGCTTCCGAAGCAAACGCGATTCAGGCTTTGAACAGGACAGTGCGCAGAAGTACGTTGATAGATTACACCATTTCCGAAGACGTTTTGGTAAACGAATGTTTGGATTTGGTGGATGGCACCAATATTGAAAACGATATTTTGAACCTACAAGGTTATGGTACTCGTTACCATACCAAACCTCAAGCCGAACAAGCCGTTTTAGACCTACAGGCAAAATGGGATGCGATGATTTTGGCTTCTGGCAGAACCGATACACACACCCGTATTTTTGAACATGTAAATACCCCGATGCCATCGGTTATATTGACCATCAATGGCGCCAATACCCCAGATGAGTTTGTAATTATTGGCGGCCATATAGACTCCTACTCCTTTCAGGGAAACAACAATGCGCCTGGGGCAGACGATAATGCTTCGGGTATCTCTTCCTTAAATGAAATGGTGCGCGTGTTGTTGGAAAAAGATTTTGTGCCAAACCGAACTATTGAAGTAATGGCCTTTGCTGCCGAAGAAATTGGGTTGGTAGGTTCTGCTGAAATAGCCGAGGAGTATGCCAACAATAATGTAAATGTGGCAGCCTTCGTTCAGTTTGATATGACGGGCTACAAAGGATCAAGCGGTGACATTTATATTACTACAGATTGGTACAACAGCAGTGGACTGAACAATTATTTAACTGATTTGATGGATCATTACAACGGTACTGGCGCCCATGCGTTTACCTATAATTTTACCGAATGCGGTTACGGCTGTTCCGACCACGCGAGTTGGGCAGACAATGGATATGATGCCGCTTTCCCGTTTGAGGCTGCTATGGGGCAGGACAATCCCAATATTCACAGTGCTGGTGATGTCTATTCGTTTTTCAACACTCCAAACCACGCCGTGAAATTTGCAAAACTCGGTTTGGAATTTTTGATTGAGGCCGCTAAACCACAAACCCTATCTGTGAATGACTTTTCTGAAATCGCTATAACTGTTTTTGTGAAGGACAAAACGTTGAATTATCGCTTGAACAACACGGCTTCTAACGTGAAGGAAGTATCTGTTTTCAACGTAGCTGGGCAAAGAATAGTTTCTGTAAATATGAACAATGAAGCGGGAAGCATTCAGCTCAGCCAATTTGCGCAAGGTTTTTATATTGCGCAGTTCAAGCTTGAAAATGGCCATGCATTTACTAAGAAATTTATATTGAACTAATCTCTTCCAAACGCTTTAATACTTCAAACCCAGACCCCAAAGGTTTTCCTTCGTTCTCCAAAGCTTTAGCGTAGGAGAAGAAAACTTTTGGGGTCTTTTTTTACAACAATCCAGCCCGCTTCAACAAGGCTTCCGGGTCTGGTTTCTGCCCGCGGAATTTAACGTAAAGTTCCATCGGGTCCTTCGTTCCGCCTTGTGAAAGCACAAAACCTTTAAATTTATCCGCCACTTTTTTATTGAAAATGCCTTCCTGTCTAAACAAGGCGAAAGCATCCGCATCCAGCACTTCGGCCCATTTGTAGCTGTAGTATCCTGCTGAATAACCTCCTTGAAAAATATGGGAAAAGGAAGTGCTCATGCAGTTTTCCTTCACATCTGGGTAGAGTTGTGTATCATCAAAAGCGGTGACTTCAAAAGCTTTTACATCTTTTATTCCAGATGGATCACTGCTGTGCCAAGCCATATCCAGCATTCCGAAGCTTAACTGGCGCAGGGTTGCCATTCCTTCAAGAAATGTGGCGGATTCCTTTATCTTTTCCACGTATTCCATTGGGATTACTTCGCCGGTTTTATAATGTGTTGCGAAGAGTTCCAAAGTTTCTTTTTCATAACACCAATTCTCCAAAATCTGGCTGGGAAGTTCCACAAAATCCCAGTATACGCTGGTTCCCGAAAGGCTAGGGTAGGTTGTGTTTGCCAACATTCCATGCAGGGCGTGGCCAAATTCGTGGAAGAGCGTTGTTACTTCATTAAAAGTTAAAAGTGAAGGCTTGCTCGCTGTTGGCCCTTCGGCTGCGCTCAGGACAGGTTTTGTAAAATTGCAAACGATGGAAATATGCGGCCTATCGTTTTTTCCGTCCTTCATTTGTTGTAGTTTATAGGAAGTCATCCAAGCACCGTTTCGTTTTCCGGGTCGTGGATGGAAGTCGGCATATAAGATGGCGACCAATTCACCTTCGTCGTCTTTAACATCATAGGTTTTTACGTCTGCGTGGTATTTGTCGATGTTTTGTACTTCTTCAAAATGAAGTCCGTAGAGTTTTTGGGCAACGGTGAAAACACCTTTTATTACATTCTTTAATTCGAAGTATGGCTTCAGTTTTTCATCGTCCAGATTGAACAGCTTCTGTTTTAGTTTTTCGGAATAATAAGCGCCATCCCATTTTTCTATATGATCGATACCGTCCAGTTCCTTTGCGAAAGCGGTCAGTTCATCAAACTCTTTTTGCGCGGCAGGTTTTGCTTTTTCGAGCAGTTCGTTTAAAAATGACTTTACTTTTTCAGGGGTTTCGGCCATGCGTTCTTCCAATACAAAATGGGCGTGGCTTTTATAGCCCAACAGATTCGCTCGTTTATGGCGAAGGGTTGCGATTTGCAAAACGTTTTGTTGGTTGTCCAAAGCGTCATTGTGAAAACAACGGGCACCAAATTCAATTGCTATTTTTTTGCGAAGCGCTCGGTTGTCGGCATAGGTCATAAAAGGAACGTAACTTGGATAATCCAAAGTGAAGACCCAGCCTTCTTTCTCTTTTTCCTCGGCGGTTTGGGCGGCGGCTTCAATTACGCCTTCGGGTAATCCGGAAAGGTCTTTTTCATCTGTAATATGAAGTTCAAACTTGTTGGTTTCTGCCAAAACGTTTTCGCCGAAAGTGAGATTCAACTTTGAAAGTTCCGTGTCAATTTTACGCAATTCCGATTTCTTTTCTTCGGAAAGATTGGCGCCGTTTCTTGAAAAGGCTTTGTATTTTTTGTCGAGCAGCATCTGCTGTTCTTTGGAAAGGTTTAATGCGTCTTTTTGCTTGTAAACCGTTTTTATTCTTTCAAACAAAGCCTCATTTAGCAGCATATCGTTGCTGAACTCTGTAAGCATAGGCGAAATTTCCTGCGCTATTTTCTGGATCTCATCGTTTGTTTCCGCGCTGTTTAGGTTGAAGAAAATACTCGTTGCTCGGTCTAATTTCTCTCCTGTGTTTTCTATAGCTTCTACCGTATTTTTAAAAGTAGGTTCCTCAGTGTTTGAAGTAATTGCATCTATTTCCACCTTGGTTTCTTCAATCAATTTGCTGATGGCAGGAAGGAAATGCTTGTTTTCTATTTTGGAAAAGGGAGCGGTGTTGTAGGGTTTTAAAAGGGGGTTTTTCATAGTACTTTGTCCGGTCGAGCGCAGTCGAGACCTACTTCTTTATGGTAATCTTGCTTAATAAGGACCTCTCGACTGCGCTCGAGGAGACATTGTAAAATATATTAATCATTTTGACCACTGACCACTGACCACTGACCACTGACTACTGACTACTGCGTACTTTTTTCGCGCCTTCTTCCACCTTTGTTTTAAGGCTTTCTTTGTAAGCGATAATTCTATCCAAAACAACTTTATCTGAAGAGCCGATAATTTGTGCGGCCAAGATACCAGCGTTTTTGGCGCCATTAAGCGCAACCGTGGCAACGGGTACTCCGCTTGGCATTTGGAGGATGGAAAGGATGCTGTCCCAACCGTCAATGGAGTTACTGGATTTTATTGGAACGCCAATTACAGGCAATGGCGAAAGGGAGGCGATCATCCCTGGAAGGTGCGCCGCGCCGCCTGCTCCGGCAATGATTACAGAAATGCCGCGGGTATGGGCATTCTTTCCGTAATCAAAAAGTTTATCGGGGGTGCGGTGGGCAGAAACGATGTCCACTTCCACTTCAATGTTGAATTCTTTTAGAATATCTACGGCTTCCTGCATTACTGGCAGGTCGCTGGTGCTTCCCATTATTATTGCTACTTTTTTCATTTTTTCTTAGTTATCGAGTGTCTGGTCGAGCGCAGTCGAGACCTACTTCTTTATGATAATTTGGCTTGACAAGGACCTCACGACTGCGCTCGAGGGGACATTGTTAGTTCTATATTTGATCGAGCCCTTCGACTTCGATCTGGGCAAGTCTTGTAGAGACCTCCTCGGCAGTTGGCTTGTATTTAGAATGTGTCATATTTCTACATTCAGCCAATATCTGAAGCATTTCAAAATCTTCATTTGATAAGGCTTTCTTTTTTTGCGCACTCCATTTTTTTATTTTCTTCTCAAAATATATGGCTTGTTCAACATCATTGAATTCTTGATGAAATATTAACTTCAAAGGTCTTCGTTTGTATGTGAAACAAGATTTGTTTCTTCCTTGTTGGTGTTCTTCGAATCTTCTTGAAATGTTGTTAGTGAACCCTGTATAAAGTAAATCATCTGAACATTCCAATATGTAAATGTAATATGATTTCATATAATAGTGCAAGATTCGGTTTGCAATTAAGGTCTCGACTGCGCTCGACCAGACATTTGTTATTTTCGATAAATATACGGTATTTAACCAGAAACCAGAGTAAATTTGAATATCCTCATTAGGACCAAATAAAAATTTACAGGCTTATTTTTGAGAGCTTTTGATGGTCGTAATCATCTAAAATATCGAGCGCTCTTGAATAATCGGAAAGCACTTCCATCAAACCTTGGGCCTCGTCTGTATTTGAGATTTGTTTTGATGCTCTTTTTACAAGTTGAATTGTTTGTTGCAACTGCTTTAGGCGTTTTTCATTTATAGAATAACCTTTGACGAGATACTTTTTTAACTGATTAGTAGCCCAAATTCTGAATTGCGTTCCCTTTTTTGAATTGACGCGATAACCTACCGAAATGATTACATCAAGATTAAAAAATTCGATGTTTCTGACTACCTCTCTTTCTCCTTCTATTTGAACTGTTGCATTTTTTGCAACAGTTGCTTTTCTTTCAAGTTCACCTTCTTTAAAAATATTATTTAGATGTCGTGAAATAACAGATTTATCTTTATCAAATAAATCAGAAATTTGATTTAAAGAAAGCCAAACAGTTTCCTTGTCAAATTTTACTTGAACATCCATAAGCCCATCGTCGGCCTTATAAATAATAATATTTGAAGTGTTTTTATTAATAATTTATATTTTTTGAACCTAGCGGAATTCTCGCCAAGTTGCCTTTCCCCCTTTGGGAATCAGGTGGCTATTACTTTAATCGTCTTCTTAACCTCCTCCGCAATCTTTCGTGCTTTGTTGAGGTCTTTGTTTACTATGGTTACGTGGCCCATTTTTCTAAATGGACGAGTTTCTTTTTTGCCATAAATGTGGGGCGTTACGCCATCCATCGCTAATATTTTTTCTATGTTTTTATAAACTACGGGACCGGTGTGGCCTTCGGCGCCTACTAAGTTAACCATTATGCCGCCAACTTTGCTATCGGTGTTGCCCAAAGGTAAATCTAATATTGCTCTTATTTGTTGCTCAAACTGATTGGTGTAACTGGCCTCTATGCTGTAATGGCCACTGTTGTGGGGGCGGGGCGCTACTTCGTTAACCAATATTTCATCGTCTTCTGTTTGGAACATTTCTACTGCCAAAAGGCCTACATGCTTAAACGCTTCGGAAACTTTGGTGGCTACGGCTCTTGCTTTCTTGGCAACTGCTTCGTCAATTCTTGCGGGGCAGATTACGTATTCCACTTGGTTGGCTTCGGGGTGGAATTCCATTTCTACTACTGGGTAGGTTTTTACTTCCCCGGAAGGGTTTCTTGCCACTATTACCGCCAATTCATTTTTAAAGGGAATCAATTTTTCTGCGATGCAAGCGCCTTCTGAAAGTGGAATTACTTCCTCAGCTTCGCGGATGATACTTACGCCTTTTCCGTCATACCCGCCGGTGCAGCTTTTCCACACAAAGGGAAAATGCAATTCCTTGCGGACAATGGCTTCGTTTAAATCGTTTTTGTCTTTGTAAACTTTAAAGGGGGAAGTGGGTATTTGGTGTTCTTTGTAAAACTGTTTCTGTATGCCTTTGTCCTGAATATTTCTGAGCGTTGCGGCACTGGGATATACTTTTACGCCTTCACTTTCCAGCTTTTCCAATGCTTCTATGTTTACTCCTTCTATTTCAAACGTAAGGACGTCCACCTTTTTTCCGAAGTTGTACACGGTTTCATAATCCATCAGGTCGCCTTGCTGAAAATGATCTGCGGCTATGCGGCAGGGAGCTTCGGCGCTTGGGTCGAGGACGCTGGTGCGGATGTCCCATTTACGGGTTTCGTAGAGCATCATTTTGCCCAACTGCCCGCCGCCTAGAATGCCGAGGGTGAAGCTGGTGGAGAAGTAGTTCATATCAGTTGTCAGTTGTGGGTTGTCGGTTTTCTATTGTCGGTTTACTCCACCATCGCTAAAAGCTTTGGCGGATAAGTTTTGATTGTGCAAAGATAGTTATTTCGTTTTTTGTTAAACGGGTAATTTCCTTTCTTCATTGATGGTGTGTAACACTAAAATGAAGTGGAATTGATTTGCTGTTTTTTGGCAATCGGTCTGCGGGTTTATTTCTAAATTTGAAGAATTAAATAATATACTTTCGGCTATTAAAAAACGTAATGTTATGGAATTTAGAAGCTGAAAAAAAAACAAAAGAAATGCTCGAAAATATAGAACTTATAAAATATACATTCGAAGAAAGCATCCCAATGCACAAGTTTTTGGGATTAAAAATAGTGCTGCTCGAAAAGGATTTCGCAAGAATTACCGTGCCTTTTAGAAAAGAATTGGTGGGCGATTTTAGGAATAACAGATGGCACGGTGGCGTTATCGCGACCGTAATGGATTCTGTGGGAGGTGTAATTGGCGCCACGCACTTTACTTCGCTGGAAGACAAAATATCAACCATCGATTTAAGGGTAGATTACCTAAGAGGCGCCGAACCCGAAGCGATTATGGTGGAAGGTAAAATAATTAGATTCGGAAATAGAATACTTGTTGCCCGAATGAAAGCATTTCAAAACGACAAATTGATTGCTGAAGGGAAAGGGGTTTATAATTTTGTTAGAATGAATAATCCACGCGACGAGAACGAAGATTCCCAAAATGAATAATTGAATTTAAAAAAGGACTTTTTAAACAATGGATGTTGCTGCTTTAAAAGAAATAATCAAGACGGAATCTGCAGTCGCGGTTTACTTTTCTGCACCCAATTGTGGCGTGTGTCAAGCCTTGAGGCCGAAAGTTGAAGCCTTGTTTTCTGAAAGATTTCCTATGGTAAAAATCGTTCACATACAAATAGATAAATCGCCCGGCATAGCTGGAAATTATGGCGTTTTCTCCGCTCCAACTTTATTGGTCTTTTTTGAAGGGAAGGAATTTTTACGAAAAGTTCGGCTGATGGGGATACAGGAGCTTCAGGAAAAAGTGGAACGGCCGTATAAGATGCTAATAGGTTAATCGGCTATATTTACAAGGGGTTGAGATAGGATTTTCTTACTGAAAAACGAACCCATGTATTTCATCTGATTAAAAACTAATGTAGTGTTTAATCAGATGAAATAAACCTCCTTAATATTACAACAAGAGCCAATATAGCTGCTAATTGCAAATTGCACTATTTAGAACAAACCTTCAATAACACCATTCTTATCAATGGTGATCTTTTCGGCGGCAGGGGTTGCTGGCAATCCGGGCATACGCAACATATTACCAGCAATGGGAATTATAAACCCTGCGCCTGTTGCTATTTCAAACTCCCTAATATGAATATCAAAGTTCTTTGGACGGCCCAATAGCTTCTGGTCATCACTAAAGCTTTTTTCTGTTTTTGCCATACAGACAGGTAAACTTCCATAGCCCATCGCTTCGTATTTGCGCAATTGCGAAATAGCTACATCACTTAAAACCACATTTTTTCCACCGTAAATAGTTTGGCAAATCTTTTCCATTTTGGTGTGTACATTGTCATCGAGATTGTAAGTGGGATGGAATTGGTCAGTACAAGAATTCGCTGCCTTAATGACTTCTCCAGCCAAAGCCAGACACCCGTTTCCACCATTCTCCCAACCATAGCTCAAGGCTACGGGAATGCCCATTTTTTCACAATGGTCTTCCACGACTTGCATTTCAGCTTCCGTATCCGATTTAAAGGCGTTTATGGAAACTACAATAGGAATTCCAAAACTTTTTAGGCTGGCAATATGTCCTTCCAAATTGGGAAGTCCTTTTTTAAGAGCTTCTACGTCTTCTTGCGTAATTTCTTTTAACGATTTGCCACCGTGGTATTTTAAGGCTCTTATGGTCGCGACCAAGACAATGGTTTTAGGGGAAATGCCAGCTGCGCGACACTTGATATTCAAAAATTTCTCTGCGCCTAAATCGGAACCGAATCCCGCTTCAGTCACGGTATAATCACTTAGGGTCATCCCCATTTTTGTCGCTACAATGGAATTGGTGCCCTGTGCAATATTGGCAAAAGGGCCGCCGTGGATAATTGCGGGATTGCCTTCCAGGGTTTGCACCAAATTGGGTTTTATAGCATCTTTCAAAAGCACAGCCATCGCGCCCTCGGCATTCAAGTCTTTTGCAAATACAGGCTTTCCTTCCCAGGTATCGCCCACATAGATATTTCCGCATCTTTCCTTTAGGTCTTCTAAACCTGATGCCAAACACAGAATGGCCATAATTTCGGAGGCTGCAGTAATATTAAAACCTGTTTCCCGTGGAACCCCGCCAGCTTTGCCGCCAAGTGCGCTCACAATATTCCGCAAGGCTCGGTCATTCATGTCCATACACCGTTTCCAAACTACGGTTCTGGGATCAATACCAAGGCTTCTCGATTTACTTTGAATGTTGTTTTCTATAAGGGCAGAAAGCAAGTTATTGGCTTTTTCAATAGCGTGAAAATCGCCCGTAAAATGCAGGTTGATGTCCACCATAGGAATAACCTGGCTCCACCCGCCACCGGCAGCACCACCTTTAATGCCAAATACGGGACCTAAACTAGGTTCCCGAATTACCGCAACCGCTTTCTTGTTTAAAATATTGAGCGCATCTACCAGCCCTATGGAAGTTGTTGTTTTTCCTTCGCCGGGAGGAGTTGGCGTAATTGCGGTCACTAATATGAGGTTGTTCGCTTTTACTTTTTCTTCATCAATAATATCCAAAGGTATCTTTGCTTTGTCGTTCCCGTAGTACTCCAGCTTCTCTTCCGGAATTGCCAATTTTGTCGCGATTTCCCTAATATGTCTGGGGGTAACACTCTGAGCAATCTGTATTTCTGTCATAGGATTATTGTTTTTTAAAAGTGGAATAAAGGTAAAGTTTCAAGGGATGAAATTATATGATAATTGTCATCCCCTTTGGTGGGTAGATGGCGTGCCGTTGGTCGAAAAATTAGGAGTAAAGAGTAGGTGATTAAAGTTTTTTAATACATTTGGGTTAGAGCTTTGTGCTTTATTCTCCTCTCGATTAATTTTCTACTTTACGGTTTTCCGTAATGAGAAGGTTTTGATTTGATTTATATTTGAACTTAACTTATGCACATGTGCGGGATATACGCAATAGACATTTCGTTTTACACCTTTTACCCAACATATAAAAAATATCTACATTTAATAAAAAATATTTATGAATAAATTATCATTTGAAGATTGGAAAAATAGTATGTCATTTATGGTAGATGATGATTTTGATAACACTTTCCTTGGAACAATTATTCCTCTAACCCAACTAATTAACGACAATGCCGCATCATTTTCAAATAGTGATAGGCTTACCGAGTTTTTAATCACTGATACAAATGGCTTAACGGCATTAAAAAAACTGAAAGCTTTTGTCTCTGTTATTGGACTTTCAGAAGAAAGACTGAAACGAGTAGTCTCACTAGTGAGGTTTAAATTTTTTAACCACGAATTTAGGTCAGAATGGAATGTTGGTCAAATTAGTAGAGCAATTATATCCAATCAAGAATTTAGAACTCTATTAATTGACTTTTTTATAAATGCTAGAAATTCAAGAATTGGAAGAGAAATGCCTCTATACTATATGAGAAATTTCAAGCTTAACAACCAAGCTTTCATAAATGATTTGAGGCAGTTTAGTTATGTAGAAAGAATTTTAAACGATAATGAAATACAAGGAAAATACTCAAACCAAGTAGGAGACTATGTGGAAAAAAAACTAATAAAAAATCATCTAGAAAATTATAAAAATACCGTGAATGCTGATTTGGTATACGAAACGCAAAAAGAATTCCCCATATTGGCAAAAAATTTGGATTTTATTATTCCTAGCGTAGATTCCCCAACTATACTCATTGAATCAGTTTACAATATAACAACAGGGAGTGGCCAATCAAAGAGGGCCGACCAATTAGTAGAGCTATATGGTATCTTAATGCGTTACAATGCAAACAATCGACACAATAAAATAATTATGGTAAATTATGTAGATGGATTAGGTTGGGTGGGAAGACAAAATGATTTGCATAGAATATATGATGCAAGTGATTTTGTTTTAAATCAAAGTAATATTCATTTACTGAATGATGTACTTGATGAGTTTTATTAAATTGATTTAGTCCACTAGAAAACCTTTTTCTTTCTTTTTTAATTTGTCAAAATATTTAGAAGTGATTAAAATTTCTGCAAGTTTTGAAGAAACGTGTTCAACAATAGGTACAGCAACTGTATTTCCTAATAAATCAAAAGCTTCGATTTCTTTAACTGGAATTTCATACCATTCTGGATAACCGAATAAACGTAATCCCTCACGTATTGTCAATCTTCTTAAACCACCATTATCTGGGACAGCCAATCGCGAAACATCTGTAGCAACAAGCGTTGGTGCAATATCGTTCGGATCTAATATTTTATTTATTTCAAAGCTCAGTTTTCCAGTTACAATATTGTAACCTTTTGGCTTTGTTTCATCATAAACACGAAACTTTTTTTCTCCATTTTCAGTTTTCTCTCGAACTAACTTTTTAGGATGCTCAAATCTTAAATATCCTTTTATAACCAAATCATCCAATAATTCTTTAAGCTTATCATTTTTCTGGAAAGTTGAGATTTGCTTTAAAGTCAATGTCATTCCATCCATCCAGTCAATACCAATTTTTTTAGCCCAATGTTTTTTTCGTCTTTCCTTAAAAAGTTTATTCAGCAGAATTATTTGCTCATCTGAAACTTCCCCTTTAATTCCAATATCCCAACTATGGATATTGTTATCTCCTCCTCTTTTATCTTTGATGGACTTTCCATACAAATCTTCCATTTCAAAATGACGAAAAAGCTTTTCTGTAAAGTCAGATTTAATTGTTTCCAAACCGTTTTCTAAAATAGTTTTTAGAGGTTTAAATTCTTTGTTAGAAAATGTAAGATTTGGTTTTTCATTTTTCGCTCCAACTATAAAAATTCTTTTTCGAGATTGTGGTAAGCCAAATTCAATAGAATCTAAAACTTTCCAAGAAACCTTGTAACCTAATTCATTTTTAAGCTTATATAAAATAGTAGACAAAGTCCTTCCTATTTTGTCTCCCTTATTCTCCAAATCGTGCTTAACAAGTCCCTCGACATTTTCCAATATGAAACCATAAGGACTTTTATTTCTTATAATCCTTTCAATTTCAAAAAACAATGTTCCTCTTGTATCAGAAAATCCGTGACGATTTCCTGCTGCACTAAATGATTGGCATGGAAAACCTCCTAATAAAAAATCAAAGTCTGGAATTTGTTCATTCTCAACTTGAAAAATATCTCCTACAAAATATCCGTGACTGAAATTCTTTTCTAAAGTTTCAATCGCATAAGACTTAATCTCAGAAGTCATTACACATTCAGTTTCAAAACCTAATTCTCTGAACGAATTTTCAAAACCTAATCTTATTCCTCCAAGTCCAGCAAATAAGTCTATAAATTTAACTTTTGTCATATTAATTTTTTTTTTGGTTATAATCTATTTGTGGTTCAGCGGCAATTGATAATTGATTTTCGTATTCTTCAATTTCTATTTTTCCGCACCCTATAACAGTTAAACATTGTAAAAAGAAAGATGCGCTAAAAGTACCTCGACTGATTTTACTATCGACACTGGATTTGGTTTCTTCAATTCCTATTTGTTCTAGCATATTTACCAAATCCGAATTTGAAATTCCTCTACGAACTAATTCTGATTTTAATAAACGTTTGACTTTATCATTCCAATCTGCCATAATTTTGAATTTAATATATCGCAAATATGATTAATCATTTGCACATATGCAAATAATCTGGCATAAATAAAAAAATAATTATGCCATCGTATATACGCAATTAGGGCATGGTTCTCTAAACTCAAGGTTGATATCCTACTGCGAAATTGAGTGATTGGAGGAAACATAAGCGCATACATTCCCTTTATTGCTCTTACACATAACCATAGCAAACCAAAACCTCTCCCAAGTCCCACTAACAACAAACCCCAAAATTCCCCAAAAAAAAGGGGGAAATCCCCCTAAAAAAACAGGGTTTTTCCTCTTGACTCGCGTTTTCCCTTTCCCTATTTTTAGTCAAAGTTTTAATCTAATCTCTAACACCTGCCTGCCAAGGGCAGGTCTAACTTCTAAAATCTAAAAAAATGGCAACAACACTCAAAAGAGCATACAAAGGAAAAGATGTGGACATGCTCACCGCCTGCGCAACAATCATGGAACAGGCCATCGTCCACCAAACATTTTTGGTTACCAAACGCGCCAATTGGGCAGACCCCTTTTTCCCAGACATTCAAACACAGATACGAAACGCCTTCACAAACTTTTTGGGCATAGACAACGCCCAAGAACTGCGGGAAGCTACACAACTCGTAACAAGCATTCAAACAAATTCCTTGACCGATTTGGCAGAGTTCAAAGTCCAAATAATGGAAGATTTCAAAACTGATAAACCCCGCAGAGACGAAATTTTAACCCGTCTTGGTTTCACTGCACACCACAAAGCCGCACAGAACAAAGACCAGGAAGCATTGATAGAATTACTATTAAAGTTCAAACTAAATATGACCCCTGCCTTGCAAACAGAAATTACCACTGCGGGAACCTCCGCAACAACAATCACTGCCATAACCGGCTATGCAGATGTTTTGCAAGCAGCAAACATCACCCAAGAAACAATGAAAGGAAGTCGTAAAGTAATTTCACAAGCCGGAGTTACAGAATTTAATGCCATCTATGCACAGGTAATCAGCATAGCAAAAATTGCTACCAAGTTTTTCAAAGACGATAAAGCGGTACAAGACAAGTTCTCCTATGCAAAAACAGTGGCTACTCTCAACCAAGTAAGACCTGTGGAACCAGTTTCCCCCCTACCGCCACCAACAACTTAGAAAGTTCAGTTGGGTCTGTAGAAAGTTTAGTTGGATAAGTAGAAAGTTTAGTTGGGTTGGTAGAAAGTTTAGTTGGGTTGGTAGAAGGTCTAGTCGGGTCGGTAGAAAGTTTATTTGGAATAGTAGAAAGTCTAGTCGAGTCAGTATAAACTTCAGTTGTGTCGGTAGAAAGTCTAGTTGGTCCGGTAGAAACTTTAGTCTGGTCGTTAGATAGTCTAGTTAGTGCGATGGAAACTTCAATCGGCAACTTCGCTAACACTTCCCCTCAAGCGCACTTTCCAAAAGCGCACCTCTTTAAAATCAAGCATTTACCCCTTCCGTCCACAACGAAAACCCCTTGGGCACACTGAAACCTGCACTGAAAACAGTGCAAGCGAAAAGCGTGACCATCAATCTTTCTTTTGTAGAAATAGGCGTAATTAATGAATTCTATTTTTGGAAAAGAGGTTTGTATTTTTCTTTTTCAAACAGTAACAAAACGAAATTTAGCAGTGCAACAACAAACGCAGGTAGAGCGTCTAAAAAATCTTGGTTTGAAATGCTAAAAATTAAAAATGCTACTGATAATGGGAAAAGAACCAGTAATAGAAACGGCGTCCACTTATTAAATACTAAAAATAAGCCTAAAATGATTTCAAAAAAGTAGAGGAATGGAAGGTAAACTACCACCGCATCTAAAAAATCCATGGTACTATCAGGCATTTCACCATAGCTAGTAGGCAGAAAATGGAAATATTGATTTAATGCGTACACTATTAAGAAAAGGCCTAGGATAATTCTAAGCCAAGTTTTAAGTAATTGGTTGTTTTTCATTTTATCGAATTTTAAAAAGTTTATTAGGAATAAAAGTAAAGGTTCAATATAAGAAATTTTATGACAATTGTCATAACCGAATTAAATTAATAAAAGAAGATATTTGTTGGGTAAAGCGCAGCCCTAATTTGAATGATACAACGGCTAATTTTTGATAGTTTTTGTTATGTATTCTTTTCTTGCTTATAAATGAAAACCGTTCTAAAAACGAAAGGTTACGCCTAATTTTACAAATAAATGAAAATTCACATTGAAACAGATCGCTTGCTTCTACGCGACATGATGGATGAAGATTTGCACGGCATGTTCACAATGGATTCTGACGCAGACGTGCATACTTTTTTGGGAAACAAGCCAATTTCCACTATGGAAGAATCTAAAAAAATGATTGATGCCATAAAACTGCAATACGTTCAAAACGGAATTGGCAGATGGGCGGTTGTTGAAAAGGAGAGCGGCAAATTTATTGGTTGGAGTGGGTTTAAGTTAGTGACCGATGTTATAAACGGAAGAACCCAATACTGCGATTTGGGGTATCGGTTCATCAAAAAATACTGGGGAAAAGGATACGCTTCCGAAACCGCCATTGCATCGTTAAATCACGGTTTTACAGAACTCGGATTCAAAGAAATTGTAGGTATTGCCGATGTGGATAATGTTGCATCCAATGCTATTCTGCAAAAAATTGGGCTTGTGAAAAGGAATGAGTTTATTTATGATGGAACGCTTCATAACTTCTATTCGCTGAGCAAAATCGAATGGGAAAATATTGAAAATGAGCAGTAATTCATTATAAATCATTACTTTAGTTCTTGTCTCTGAAAATGGTATTATGAAACCTCTCAAGCTGTACTTTTCATTTTTAGCACTTTTTGCCATCGCCCTTTTTACTGGTTGCGAAGCCACTTTGGCCCCTGCTTATGATCAAGCCATTGTTACCAAGGTAACTGCAAGCAGCGATCTGGCGATGCGGTTTTTTGCTGAGGTTGATGGCGGTACCGAGAGTGAAAGTTTTGCCGCTCGGGAACCTGTTTACAACATTTTGATAGGCGCCTTCGAGTCGCTGAAACTACAGGCCAAAGCGCGACCCGTACCCAAAAATGTGGCATTGGACAAAATAAACGAAATGTTGGCGGCCAAAGGGAGCAATGCCATTACGGGCGACTATCCCAGTGCCTTCGCCTTTGAAAAAATAGCCGAAACCTTCAAAAAGATGAAAGAGACCGATAAGCAAAACGGCATACGGCCGCTTGCATTACAGGCTTTTAAAGGACAGGTTGAAATCTTTTTGGACCAAGCAATAACGTATGAAAGTTTCTTAAAACGATAAGATTATGGCTGAAGATGTAACAACAATTATTACGGGTATAAAGGACATTGCCTCCGGCATTTTGGAGAAAGATATTTCCGCAGTGCGCGGATTCAGCGAACGGCAGGTTGAAGCCATTGCCAAACAAACGGTACTTATCCAAAAGGGAGTGGCCGGCGGCGATATTGACGAAGAGCTCCGCGAGTTCTTTTTGGACGGGTTAGAGGCCATGGCGCACAACTTCGTCAATACCTTGAAAGGAATATTGATGGTAACTTTGGAAAAGCTTTGGAATGCTTTGGTCAATTTTCTTTATAAGGCTGTGGGGGTTGTTGTTTGAAATAACGCATTTCAGGTTTCAAGTTCCAATCCTGAATCTCCGATCCCAAATTAACAAATCCCGAATCCCGAATTAACGATTCCCCAATTATAATTTCGTAAATTTGCGACTTCGATTTTTATTCATTAAACCTCAATCATGACCAACATTATTCTGTTCGGCCCTCCCGGTGCTGGGAAAGGCACCCAAGCCAATTTTTTGAAAGAAAAATACAACCTGGTGCATATTTCCACCGGCGACGTTTTTAGATATAACATTAAAAATGAAACCGATTTGGGCAATCTCGCCAAATCCTTTATAGCAAAGGGAAAACTGGTTCCAGACGAGATTACCATCGATATGCTCAGCAATGAATTGGACAAAAACCCCAACGCCCACGGTTTTATTTTTGACGGTTTCCCGAGGACGGAAGCACAGGCAGGTGCACTGGGCCATTTAATGGACGATAAGGATACCCAGATTGATGCCATGGTCGCCTTGGAAGTGGACGATGAGGTTTTGGTGAAGCGTCTTTTGGAAAGAGGCAAAACCAGCGGCCGCCCAGACGATGCCGATGAAAGCATTATTCGTAACCGCATAAAAGTTTACTATAACGAAACCGCTATTTTGAAAAGTTATTACGAAAAACAAAACAAGTATTACGGCGTTGATGGTGTGGGGAGCATTGAAGAAATTACCGAAAGATTAAGTAAAGTTATAGACAGTTTGTAGTCCCCACCTAGCCTCCCCAAAGGGGAGGAACAAATAACTATTAACCAATAACTCAATAACTTTTTTTTGCAATGACCGAAGGCAATTTTGTAGATTACGTAAAAGTTCATATTACTTCCGGAAAGGGAGGGCAGGGCAGCAAGCACATGCGGCGGGAAAAGTATATTCCCAAAGGCGGTCCCGATGGCGGCGATGGCGGCCGTGGCGGACACGTAATTGTGAAGGCGAACAAAACTCTTTGGACGCTCTATCACCTTAAGTTTAAAAGGCACTTTAAAGCCGAGCACGGCTCTCACGGTAGCAAGCAAACAAGTACCGGAGCCGATGGTGCCGATGTTTATATCGAAGTCCCGTTGGGCACAGTGGTTCGCGATAAAGAAACCGAAGAAATACTTTTTGAAGTTACCGAAGATGGTGAAGAAAGAATAGTAGCCAAAGGCGGTCGGGGTGGTCAGGGCAACGCTCACTTTAAAACTGCAACCAACCAAACTCCACGCTATTCGCAGCCCGGGGAAGAAGGCTTGGAATCAGACATAATCCTTGAACTAAAAATCCTTGCCGATGTTGGTCTGGTAGGTTTTCCGAATGCGGGTAAATCAACCTTACTTTCTGTAATTACCGCAGCCAAACCGAAGATTGCCAATTACGAATTCACTACCCTAAAACCCAACTTGGGCATTGTGGAATACCGCGACTTTAAAACTTTTGTTGTGGCCGATATTCCAGGAATCATTGAAGGTGCTGCGGAAGGCAAAGGCATTGGCCACCGTTTTCTGCGTCATATTGAACGTAACTCTACCTTATTGTTCTTAATTCCCGCCGATGCGCCGGATATTAAGGAACAGTATGAAATATTGGTGGATGAATTGCGCCGTTACAATCCACAACTTTTGGATAAAGAACGTTTGGTTGCCATCAGCAAAAGTGATATGTTGGACGAGGAACTGAAAGCTGAAATGAAAAAGATTTTGGACAAGCAGTTTAAAGGCATTCCGTATTTGTTTATTTCTTCGGTAGCGCAACAGGGTTTGACAGAACTGAAGGATAAACTTTGGACAATGCTTAATTAAATTCGAAAGGCTCGATCTGACATTTGATTTAACTTCCGCGAATATTGTTAAAGAATAACAAACCCAAAACTAAAGGTGGTTTTTTGTGTATTTTTATTGAAAAGAAAAATACAATGAAGCCCCTCTCAATTTTAGCACTTTCCATCTTTCTCGTCTCCTGTGGTGCCACAGTGGCTGTGGATTACGACAGACAAGTGGATTTTTCAAAATACAATAGCTACAATTATTTCCCAACCATAGATTCCGATCTCAACGAACTGGACGACAATCGCATTATGCAAATCACCGATAGTTTGATGCAACAGCGAGGTTTTGTTAAAACCGATACGCCCCAAATTTATATCAATTTTTATGCGCGCGAAAGTATTTCAAGTTCGCGAAACACCATCGGCATTGGTATTGGCAGCGGTGGCGGCAATGTGGGCGTGGGTGTTAGTGGCGGCATTCCCATTGGCGGAAATGTGCTCAGCCAACAATTGACCATGGATTTTATAGACGTTGAAAAAGACGGCTTGGTTTGGCAAGCCGTTGCCGATGGCGAAATGAAAGAGCGGACAACCCCGCAGCAAAAGGAAGCGTATTATTTTTCCGTTATTCAAAAGATTTTGGCGAAATATCCACCAGGGAAAAAGTAATCAGTACGCAGTGGTCAGTATTCAGTTTCCGTAGGCTCGCTATTTATTGCATGTACGAATTGATGATTACGCAGTAATCAGTCTTTCTAAATTTGAATATTAAATATTGAATATTGAACCTTGAACCTTGAATCTTAAATCTTAAATCTTGAATTATATAAATTCCTTCAAAACAATACTATTTCTTCTTTATCTACTTCCGCTATTTGTAGTTGCACAAAACAACTATCAGCAAGCTGAAGAATATTTTAAAGCCGAAAACTTCAGCAAGGCGAAACCTATTTTCGAAACTTATTTGAAACAGCATCCGAGCGATAAAAAAACCCGTGAATATTTAGGCGATATTGCTGCTTATGGAAAAAATTGGGACACTGCGATTTCCTATTATGAAGGTTTAGTACATGAGGAAGAAACCAACGCCGACTACCACTTTAAATACGGTGGCGCTATGGGGATGAAAGCGATGTCCATCAGTCGAATTCGAGCTGTCTCTTATGTTGGAGATATTAAAAAAGAACTGGAACGGGCCGCAAAACTTGACCCAAAACACATAGAATCCCGTTGGGCTTTGGTGGAGTTTTATATTCAACTGCCAGGAATTTTTGGTGGAAGCGAAAATAAGGCTGTTCAATACGCCAATGAATTGGGCAAAATTTCAGAGGTGGACGGTTACCTCGCCAATGGCTACATAGCTGAATATACTGATAGACCCAAGGATGCGGAGCGATTTTACAAAAAAGCCATTGAAGTAGGTGGATCACCACATACCTATGAAAAGCTTTCAAGCCTTTATGAAAAAAATAAGCAACCAAAGGAAGCAATCGCTACAACTTCAGAATCACTTAAAAAACACAAACGCAACCAACTCAATTATCAAATAGGGAAGATTTCGGCGCAATACAATTTGGAACCTGAATACGGCATTGAATGTCTCAGCCAGTATTTGGCCAATTATTCCATAAAAGACGGAGTAGAAAAAGATTGGGCGTATTACCGTTTAGCACAGATTTATAAAAACCTCGGCAAAAAACAAATTGCACTTACGTGGATAAACAAAGCCTTACTCGACCAAACCGATTTTAAGGAAGCCCAAAAAGAAAAATCCCTCATTTTGGCATTATAATTCAGAATTAGAAAAAGTATCTTTACAGAACATATGTCACCCTGAGCGCAGTCGAAGGGTTAAATCTTGAATCTTCAATGAGAATCCACTTCATAGCCATTGGCGGCAGCGCGATGCACAACCTTGCATTGGCACTACATCAAAAAGGAGATACCGTAACCGGAAGCGACGACGAAGTTTTTGAACCTTCCAAATCCCGACTTAAAAACAAAGGTTTGTTGCCCGAAAAGGAAGGATGGTTCCCCGAAAAATTAACTTCCAATATTGATGCGGTTATTTTGGGAATGCACGCCAAAGCAGACAATCCCGAGCTTTTAAAGGCGAAGGAACTCGGCTTGAAAATATACAGTTACCCTGAATTTCTATACGAACAATCCAAAAACAAAACCCGCGTGGTCATCGGTGGTTCCCACGGAAAAACCACTATCACTTCCATGATTCTGCACGTGATGAACTACCACGGGAAAGATGTGGATTATATGGTAGGCGCACAGTTGGAGGGTTTTGACACTATGGTAAAAATTACCGAAAACAATGACTTTATGGTCATTGAAGGCGATGAGTATCTTTCTTCTCCAATAGACCGTCGCCCAAAATTTCATCTCTATAAACCGAACATCGCTTTGTTGAGTGGCATTGCGTGGGATCATATCAACGTTTTCCCAACTTATGAAAATTACGTGGAGCAATTTGAAATATTTCTGAATGAAATAACCAACGGCGGCGCAATCATTTACAACGAAGAAGACGCCGAAGTAAAGCGCGTGGTTGAATCATCAACAAATCACATAAAAAAATACCCATACCAAACGCCCGAATATTCGGTTGAAAAAGGAACCACACTTTTGGATACCCCCGATGGCCCGATGCCCGTTGAAATTTTCGGAAAACACAATTTAAACAATTTGGAGGGCGCACGGTGGATCTGCCAATTGATGGGCGTGGATGCCGAAGATTTTTATGAAGCCATTGCAACCTTTAAAGGCGCCAGCAAACGACTTGAAAAGATTGCCGAAACCAAAACCGCTGTGGCTTATAAAGATTACGCCCATTCCCCCAGCAAAGTGAAAGCCACTACGGAAGCCGTAAAAAGCCAATATCCAAATAGAAAATTGATTGCCTGTTTGGAACTACACACCTACAGTAGCCTCAACCCAGAATTTTTAAAGGAATACAAAGGAACGCTCGATGCAGCCGATACCGCAGTGGTTTTCTACTCTCCGCACGCTGTAATGATAAAACAGTTGGAAGAAATAAAAGGAGAACAAATTGATGAAGCCTTTGACCGCAAGGATTTGGTGGTTTTCACCAATCCCGCCGATTTCAAAACCTATCTTTTTTCGCAGGATTACGAAAATACTTGCTTGCTTTTAATGAGTAGTGGAAATTATGGTGGGTTGGATTTTGAGGCGGTGAAGGGGTATGTGGAAAAGATTTAAGACCGCTTGCTCCTCCGCTAAAGCTATGGCGGCACGTGGACGCTATAAGACGTAGGACATAAGACTTTATGATTAACAGTTTTGTCTTATGTCTTACGTCCTATGGTCTTACGTCATTTTTTATAGATTTCTTCAATAAACCCCGAAACATCCTTCCCAGAATTTTTTAACAATTCCTGTTTTGCATTTTCATAATCCGTCGCAATTTTATCCTGTGAAAGTTTGAATTTCCCTTCCCAATTGGTGATTTCAATTTCAAAAGCTTGAATGTAATTTATTAACCCCTCCATTTTTGGATCGTCTTTTTTCAGGATGAATTTTTGTTCACTTCCTTCCAAAAATTCGGTCATATCAATCATTGTCTGTTTAACTGTTTTGGCATCGTTTATAAGTTTTAGCTTTCCAGTGATGTGAACGATTATGTAATTCCAAGTTGGCAAATGCCTTGTTGTATAAACGCTTGGTGAAATATAGGTATCTGGGCCTTTGAAGATTGCTGTAATTTCAGCTCCATCTTTTAGAGTTTCAAGCTGCGGATTGTTTCGGTCAATATGCGCTATTAATCGCTTGGAGATTTCGTTGTAAATAAACGGAATGTGCGTAATATATGGTTTTCCATCCTTCACTGTAACCAACATTCCCAAAGGAAAATTCTTGATAACGGAAATCATTTTTTCAATATCGTGTGACTGGTGGTGAGGTGGTGGATACATTTTTTTAGGGATTAGGGATTAGGGATTAGGAATTCGGGCTTGTTGTCTCGATCAGAATCTTGAAGATAAATGTACTTAAAAAGATTTATGCTTTGGAAGTCAATGATTTAAAAAACACAAACCCAAACCCCAAGAAAAGCATCAAGTGGAATGGGAAGAGTCCGAAATCGCCCCCTTGGTCGCCAACAACAAAAGCACTGTACATTCCAAAAGCGAAATAAAGCATTAATACGCCTTCAAAAATCACGTTGGGCGAAATGTTTTTGGTGAGGTATTTATTGCCTTTCCAACTTTCCTTAAGATTGCTAATATTGAATTTTGGGGTGCGAATAAATTCACTTTTTTTTCCGAAATGCCCTTCCAAAACCGCAATGGAGTTGTGCAACGAAAAGCCCATCGCTACCGAAAAGAAGGTAAAAAACATTGCGGAATATTTTAGAAAATGTTTGAAACCGCCGCCATAAATACTTTTATAGGTAAACCAATAACAGATAAAAAAGATAATTGTACTAATCACGAAAAAGCTCATTACATAAAAATACATCTTCAAATGCGCGTATTCATTTTTGATGTAAAGCATCGGAATACTTAGGATTGCGACTATCAAAATGTTCAAAAACATAGTGCTGTTCAGCAAATGCAGAAAACTGTGAATTTTGGTCTTGAATGAAATATCCTTGCTTTTAAAAACACGCCTTGCCATTTTCTGAAAATTCTCTGCGCCACCCTTGTTCCATCGAAATTGTTGTGAACGTGCAGCACTGATCACCACCGGAAGCTCCGCTGGAGTTTCCACTTCTTCCAGAAATTTAAATTTCCAGTTTTTGAGTTGCGCGCGATAGCTGAGGTCCAAATCTTCGGTGAGCGTGTCGCCTTCCCAATTGCCAGCGTCGAGAATGCAGGCTTTTCGCCAAACGCCTGCAGTTCCGTTGAAATTTATAAAATGTCCTTTGCTGTTTCGGCCCACTTGTTCCAAAGTGAAATGGGCATCGAGTGCGAAAGCCTGTACGCGCGTTAGTATGGAATAATCTCTGTTTAAATGTCCCCAACGCGTTTGCACCACGCCTATTTCAGGGTCTTTAAAGTAGGGAATGGTCTTTTTCAACCAGTCTTTCTTCGGAAGAAAATCTGCATCAAAAATTGCAATGTATTCCCCTTTTGCGGTTTTTAGCCCTTCTTTCAATGCGCCTGCTTTATAGCCTTCGCGATTTTCACGGGAAATATGCTGAATGTCCAGGCCAGTTTTTTGAAGTTCTTGAATGTGTTTTGCGGTTTCTTCAAAAGACTCATCGGTACTGTCGTCCAGCACTTGAATTTCCAGCTTTTCTTTTGGATAATCAATTTCGGCTATGTTTTCCAACAATCGATCCATTACATAAAGCTCGTTATAAACAGGCAGTTGGATGGTTACATAAGGGATTTCTTCTTCTTTCGAAAAATCGAAAGCAGGAGCGCTTTTGTGCTTTTTTTGTGCTTTTAAATAATTGAAAAGTAGGTTTAATTGCGCCAAAGCATACATAAAAATGAGGAGAAGGGCAATGGAGTAAATTGCAATGATTAGGAATTCAAGAATCATTTTTTGAAACTGTATTTAAAAATCCAGCTCAGGATTTTTATACCAGCAAAGGTAGCACCTTTTACCGTACCCGAAACTTTTGAAATACCAATGCGGTTTTTGTATTTAACGGGGATTTCCACATAAGTGAATTTCTTTTTCAACACTTTCAGTTGCATTTCAACTGTCCAACCGAAGGTTTTGTCTTCCATATTCAGCGCGAGCAGTTTTTCGTATTTAATGGCGCGGAATGGCCCGAGGTCAGTAAATTTTGAATTGAAAAAAAGTTTCATCAACTCAGTTGCAAGTTTGTTTCCAAAGCGTTGCGGAAAAGTCATTGACCCATTTTCCCGAAGGTTTTTAATGCGGGCGCCAACTACAAAATCAATATCGGCATCAATTATTGGAGCGACAATTCTTGTCAATTCCGAAGGGTAATCGCTGTAATCGCCATCCAGAAAAACCACGATATCTGGTTTTACTTCTTTTTCCGCCTCGGCGGACAGTTCTGAAATGTATTCCAGTCCTTTTAAACACGCATTCCCATAACCTCTCTTTGGTTCAAAAAGCACCGTGGCCCCGGCTTTTTTTGCAACTTCTGCAGTATTGTCAGTAGAATTATTGTTAACCACAATTATTTCTGAGACAAACTTGGGAATTTCGGCAATCACCTTTCCAATGGAATGTTCCTCGTTATATGCAGGAATAATTACTTTAATATTTTTTACCATTAAAAGTAGTGGGATTTATGGATAGCGAATTTCAGAAAAATATATGACAATCCATTTGACGGAACCTAACTCGAAACCTAACAGGTCTTTAAGACCTGTTAGGTTTTAATTATTTACATAGTTCATCAAATCTACATCGTTTCCAAGTAGAATTTTGTTGCTGTTGATGCGTTTTTCTAACGGGCCATTTTCTAGTTTTAATACTCCACGCGGGCAAACTGCGGAACAAACTCCACAACCCACACAGCTGGAACGCACAATGTTTTCGCCTTTTTGTGCGTATGCGCGCACGTCGATGCCCATTTCGCAATAAGTGGAACAGTTTCCACAGCTGATACACTGACCGCCGTTGGTGGTAATTCTAAAGCGCGAAAACAAACGTTGCTGAAATCCAAGGACCGCCGCCATCGGGCAACCAAAACGGCACCATACACGATTGCCGAAAATTGGATAAAAGCCTACGCCAATCACTCCGCTAAATATTGAGCCAATTAGGAATCCATAGCTTTTTCGGAGTGTTTCTGCTTCAAAAAGAAACAAGGTTTTCCCTGAGAAGTAATGAAGACCTATTAATGAAATTATAATGATGAAATAACCAATGGCTCCCAAACGTGCATCTTTCTTCAACTCTTCTCTTTTAAAAATCCAAGTTCCAGCGAAGATCAAAGTTAGGAACACAGCAACCGATATTAGAAAAGTATTTTTTGTAAGCCAATATTTTGAACTATCATCGCCCAAATAGGAATATACTACTGCTGTAGTCATCAAAACCACAAAAACCAAAACGCTGTGGATTACCCAGCGTTCCACTTTCCAGGCTACTTGTCTTTTATCGCTCAAATGACGGAATGGATCACCTGCGGTTTCTGCCAATCCACCGCAACCACAAACCCAAGAGCAGTACCAGCGTTTGCCGTATTTATACGTTAATATTGGTGTGATTATAAAAATGGAAGCTACACCAAAAATTAACAATTCCAAGCCAATATCACCTGCGGAAATAAACGAATCTATTCGATATTGCTCAAAGTTGTAATAATTGAGCGGCCAGATGTTTTTTAGGTCGTAATATGGCAGTGAAAAGGTATCACTGTTCAATCGGGCCATAAGCTCGGGAATCAAAAATGCAAAACCCAATTGAAAAAACATAACCGAATAGGTCCGCAACTTTTCATATTTGTTATGGCGGTATTTTAAGATGAATTTTATTCCGAAAGCTAAAATGGCAAGAGTATAAAGTGTTCCATAAACAAACCATTGGCTCGCTGGGCCACCGTTCAGCAATTTGCTCAAAGGATCAAACAGGGAGACCAGGCCATTGTTGGCGCCATCCTGCCCCAAGCCTAAATATTGTGGAAACCAATAAAGCACCACGTAAAACAGCGTAAGCGTAATTCCCAAAACCCACGCCCAAAATCCGCGGGACGTAAGCGACTTAAAATACACTCCGTCATTTTTAATTCCTTCGTGCTTGTTAGCGTAAGCTGCGACTGAAAACCAAACAATCCCGGCAGCAACCATTCCCAAGGAAACACTAAGCCACAAAGCTTTGTTGGGAAAATTTAGATTGAAAAACGCCAAAAAAAGTATTGCCAGACCAACCAATCCAATTGCAGAAGCAATCTTTTGTTGGGGATTGATTGCTTTTAGTGGTTCGCCGGTAAGTGACATATTTCTTTGAACGGTGCTCATTGTTATGGTTTTTAGGATGTTAAACCCCAAAGGTTTCAAAGACCTTTGGGGTCTACATTTCTATTTTAAATTTATTTTTATATTCCTTCAAAATCTCCCTTTCATAATTCTTAAAAAACTCAGGATCGAAATTGGCTTGCTTCAAATTTTCAATTACATAATCCACACTTCTTTTTTCATTCAGCCAGGTATCAAAAACTTCCTGTTTCATCCGTATTCCGAAGGTGTTTATTCCCAGAAATTCATTTGAAATTTTGTGATATGAAATAGTCACACAGCGCAGATCACTGTTGCATTTCCAATGAAATTGCGCTTCGTAATCTTTTCGTCTTTCTTCAGAAAAAACCCAACCGTAGGTTTGGTATTCAATGTCAAAAAACTTGGCGCTGTTAAACCAGTTTCCGGGGTTGTACTCAAAGGGTTTTCCGCAAATGGTTTGCGCTAAAGCTTCGCCCATCATTCTTCCGGTGTACCAAACTGCTTCAATTGGCGGACGGTTACCGATAGGTTCGTGCTGTTGCGCGCAATCGCCAATGGCATAAACATCCGCAACGTTGGTTTCGAGTTTTCTGTTCACCAAAACGCCTCTGTCTGTTTCTATTTTTGAATTTTTCAGAAAAGAAATATTTGGCTTCACGCCAGTTGTTATTCCCACGACACAACAAGGGATTTCTTCGCCACTTTTGGTAAGCACAGCACGTACATTTCCACTGTCGTCGCTCAAAATTTTATCGAGTTCTGAATTGTGCCGAAGATCTACGCCGTGCGATTTTATATGTCGTGAAAGCATTTCCGCTTCGCCGTTTGGTAAAGTATTGGTCCAAAAAGCATCCTCGCGGATCAGCATGGTCACTTCGATATTTCGGGTTCGGAGCATTTCGGCCATTTCAACACCGATCAATCCGCCGCCAATAATTACCGCACGTGGACACTCTTTGTTGTTGGGAGCGTTTTTTTCAAGATTTTCCAAATCCTGTTTGGAAACCAAACCTTGAACGCCTTTCAAATTTTGACCTTCCCAATCATAATAACTAGTTGTAGAGCCTGTGGCAATAATAAGTTTGTCGTAAGTAATGGAGCCACCCTCTTTAAAATGGAGTGTTTTGTTTTCTGTATCTACTGTTTCAACGTATGCTTTTTTAAGTTCCAGCCGATTCTTTTCCCAAAACCAGGGTTCGTAGGGTTCAATATCGCGCCAGCGCATGTGACCCATATATACATACAACAAGGCGGTTCGTGAAAAAAAATAATCTGCTTCTGCAGAAATTATGGTTATCTTTTTACCTGTCTCGCCGGCAGGCGGGTCGGAAAGTTTCCGAATATGCCGCGCTGCTGTTATGCCTGCAATGCCGTTGCCAATAATGACGATATGCTCCATAATTTTTTCAGGAATTGAATTGTTCAGTCGTTTATAAATTTACACAATTACAAATGTCGTGGATTGAAATTGCGTATTAAACTTTTTATTAATCTTAAAATAAAACCTACATTCATCGATAATTTATCTAAAAAATGGCAATATTTCTTCGTTTCAATGTTTGTTTTTTTCTTTTTTCTTTTCTTTTAAGTTGTGCTCAAAAGCGTGATTCTTCGGAAGTATTGCCTTTCAATAAAGAAGTAAAAATTAGTAATAACGAAAACAGTTCAAAAATAAACGGCGTTAGTTTCGTCGCTTCCCAAGATTCCATTCTGCCTCAAAATATTGAGCCTTTAAAGGAAATTCACGCCAACTATGCTGCCATTATGCCTTTCGGTTTTATTAAAAGCTTAGAACATCCTGAAATTGTTTACAATCAGGAAAGACAGTGGTTTGGCGAAACGAAGCAGGGAGCGCGACAATACATTGGGATGCTTCATAAAAACAATCTAAAGGTGATGATGAAGTCACAAATTTGGGTTTGGCATGGTGAATTTACGGGTTTGCTAAAGATGGCTTCGGAAGCAGATTGGGATGAACTTGAAAGTTCCTATCGAGCATTCATTATAGATTATGCAAAAGTGGCCGAAGCAGAAAAAGTAGAAATATTCTGCATTGGTACCGAACTGGAAACATTTACAGCCCAGCGTCCCGAATATTGGCGAAAGTTGATTGCGGAAATTCAAACCGTTTATAAGGGAAAACTGACCTATGCTGCCAATTGGAACGAATACGAGCGCGTACCGTTTTGGGATTTGTTGGATTTTATTGGGGTAGATGCCTATTTTCCAGTTTCAGAAAATAAAACTCCCACGGTTCAAGAAACTCAAAATGGTTGGCAACCTTGGAAAAAGGAATTGAAATCGTTTTCAGATAAGGAACACAAAAAAGTTCTCTTTACAGAATACGGCTACCGAAGTGTTGATTTTGCAGGAAAGGAACCTTGGAAAAGTGATAGACAAATGAATTCAATAAATCTTAAAGCACAGGCAAATTTACTTGAGGGTTTGTACCAATCTGTTTGGGAAGAAGATTGGTTTGCAGGAGGTTTTCTTTGGAAATGGTTTATAGCACACGAAAGGGTTGGAGGCGAAAGTGACAATCAATTTTCGCCACAAAACAAACCTGCGGAGGAAGTGGTAAAAAAATATTATGGAGAAGATTAAAAGCCTCAAAGACATTTAAGGTTTGGATTTATTTTATATGCTTCAAATAATACGCATACAGTTCATCCGCATCGGCGCCAATCCAGCGTTTCACATAAATAGTCCAAAAATGGTACTGCAAATTCCAAACCCCTTTTTGGTTGTAAAGCCTCGCAGAAGTTGTTATCCATTGTTGGATAACGACAAACTTCTTTCTTTTGAATAGTTCGTTTATTAAAATGTTGTCTTCGTAAATAGTGAAAGTTTCGTCAAATCCACCGATTTCATTAAAAAGTTGTTTTGTGATAAATTGACTTTGGTCCCCACCGCGACAAGCTCGCCAGCGGAATTGCGTGAGCCAGCCCGCAAGTTTCAGCCACCAATGGTCGCTGTCAAACTTCATTCGGAAACAGCCTGCGGGGTTTCCTTTTTTGACTTCGGCAAGAATGTATTTATCAAAATTTTTCGGCGGAAAGGTATCGGCGTGCAGAAAGTAAAGAATTTCTCCTGCCTGCCCACCGTGGCAGGAAGCGTTTTGGGCGCCTTTGTTCATCTGCTTTGCGCGGCCTTTTTCTGAAATTAGAAGTTGAATATTTAGAGGTCTCTCCCGAAACCTCGGGAGCGCTCGTCCCAATATCTCTTTAATAATTTGGACTGTTCCATCTGTGCTTCCGCCATCTACCAAAATGATCTCCAGCTCGTTTTCCACAGAACTATTTTCAGAGAGATGGGCAAGTAATTTTTCAATGTTTTCGGCTTCATTCAAAACCGGGATGATGATGGAGAGCATTAAAATGGTTTCAAGTTTCAGGTTTCAAGTTTGGGTTCGAAAAAATCCGTCACAATTCGGAATCTTCCAAATATACTTATTTTACTGACTACTGACTACTGACTACTGACTACTGACTACTGACTACTGACTACTGACTACTGACTACTGACTACTGACTACTGACTACTGACTACTGACTACTGACTACTGTCTATTGTCTACTTTCTACTTACTTCTTTCTTTTTACTTTTTTCCTTTTTCA
>JAENXC010000041.1 GCA_016649715.1 Flavobacteriaceae bacterium
CGGTCACTTTTATAAACCAGGAATCTAACGGATAATATAAAATCGGTTTGTCAGTTCTCCAGCAATGCGGATAACTGTGTTTGTATTTTTCTACGTTGAACGCTTTGTTTTCTTCTTTTAGCTGTATGGCTATTTCTACATCCAAGGATCGCTCTGGCGCTTCACCATCCTCATAATACTCGTTTTTTACGTATTTCCCTGCATATTCACCCATATGCTTGGTGAACCTTCCCTGTAAATCTACCAACGGAACCGGATTCCCGTTATCATCCAAAACCAACATTGGCGGCACTTCAGGCACGGCTTGTTTCGCTACCATCGCATCATCTGCTCCAAAAGTTGGCGCAGTGTGCACAATTCCTGTACCGTCTTCCGTAGTCACAAAATCGCCCGAAATTACCCTGAATGCATTTTCAGGATTTTTATATGGAAGCGCGTATGGCATCAATTGCTCATACCTTAATTCAACCAAATCGGCTCCTTTACACTCTCCAACAATAAAATAGGGTATTTTTACTGCTTTGCCTGCAGGCAGATTCTCATTTTGATGGTATTCGGAAAGCTGAGATTCATTTTCAACAGCAAAGAATTTACCTGAAAACTGCTTTCCAACCAACGCCTTAGCCAAAATTACTTTGATAGGTTCAAAAGTATATTGATTGAAAGTTTTCACTAAAACATAATCAATCTTTTTTCCAACCGTAAGCGCTGTGTTCGACGGCAATGTCCAAGGTGTTGTAGTCCAAGCCAAAAAGTAAGTATTGTCCCATCCTAAATCCTTCCCAAAGGGAAGGACTTTTAAATCCTGTTTTGAAACTCCCTTTCTCCCGATAGCTATCGGGACGGAAAGGGTTGGGGATAGGACTTTAAATTGCGCAACAACCGTGGTGTCTGTAATATCCTGATAAGTCTCCGGCTGGTTTAATTCATGCGAACTTAAACCCGTACCCGCTTTTGGCGAATAAGGCTGAATGGTATATCCTTTATAAATCAATCCTTTTTTATACAATTGAGCCAACAACCACCAAACCGTTTCCATATATTTAGGTTTGTAGGTCACATAAGGATCTTCCATATCTACCCAATAGCCAATGCGTTTGGTTAAATCGTTCCAAACATCGGTATAGCGCATTACGGCATTTTTGCAAGCTTCGTTATAATCTTCTACAGAAATTTTTTTGCCAATGTCTTCTTTGGTAATTCCCAGTTCTTTTTCAACGCCCAATTCAATTGGCAAACCGTGCGTATCCCAGCCCGCTTTTCGTTTTACCTGAAATCCCTGAAGGGTTTTATAACGGCAAAAAATGTCTTTTATGGCACGGGCCATTACGTGGTGAATTCCCGGCAATCCGTTTGCCGATGGCGGTCCTTCGTAAAATACAAACGATTTTTTCTCGTCTCTTGTGTCAATACTTTTTTCGAAAATATGCTCCGCTTCCCAAAATGCCAAAGTCTCTTCTGCTACTTTGGTGAGGTCCAATCCCTTATATTCTCTAAATTTTTTACTCATTTTATGCCCTTAATTCAATTAGTCTGCGAAATTACGGATTTTATTGAAAATATCATTTTATAAATTGTAAAAAAAATACCGACATATTTTAAGCTGAAATTGGCGCGATTTTGTTGAAAAAAGTAAAAAATAGATTAAAAATTTGGGCGTTCCCACCGAAAAGGTGGGCGTGCTTTCCGCTGCAATCCGTCTTTGCGAGCGCAGCGCGGCAATCTGTTGAACATATTGCTGAACAAGCTCGCAAAGCCGGGATTTCCGCTTCAATCACTAACGCGCATTGAATAAATAATTAAAATATGGCTAAAATGAAAATTATTCAGCAGTATTCAGTTGAATATTATATCTTTAAAAACGGAAAAGACAATCATCTAAGTAATAAGAATAAAATAATGACGTATTTTATTGTTTATATGTAAAAATATTCGTATATTTATCTCATTATGAGATATATAACACTTAAAAAAGAAGAGATTGAGGTATTGGAATACCTTCATCTAAATAGCCCAAACAGAACCGTTAGAAAACGTAGTCAATGCCTTATTTTATCACATCAAAGGCGCAAGATTAATGACTTGGCTTCTATTTTTAATATCAGTCGCAGAACGATTGAACGTTGGTTTGATAATTGGGCCAAAAAAGGGGTTGATTCCCTTGCTATAGCTGAGGGAAGAGGTGCAAAAACACTTTTAAAAGACTATTCCGATGAGGTATCCAAGCAATTAGAACTTCATAATAGAAATTTAAAAAATGTATTAACCTATTTTGAAGAAAATCACAATATTAAAATCTGCAAAAAAACATTGCAGAATTTTTTAAAAGATACTGGGCTATAGATGGAAAAGAGCCAGACTCTCTTTAAAAGGCAAAAGAAACGAAACGCAATTTCGAATTCAACAAGCGCAAATAGAAACACTAAAGAGTTTGGAAGATAGCGGATATATTGATTTGTATTTTGGCGACCAAAGTCATTTTGGACTTACCCCCAATGTGCCTTATGCTTGGCAAACAAAGGAAAATCCAATATTGTTACCTGCTGCTAAAGGTAAGTATTTAAATGTGGTTGGATTAATGACACGCAAAAACAAGCTTTATTTTGAAACCATTGAAACAACCTTTAACTCGGATAAAATCATCTGCTTTATGGAAAGATTTGTAGAACAAACTGTAAAAAAAACGATTGTAATTCTTGACAATTCACCCATTCATAAATCCAAGAAGTTTATGGCCAAAATAGAAGAGTGGAAGGAAAAAGATGTATTAATTTACTTTTTGCCTCCGTACTCACCAGAATTAAATCTGATAGAAATTCTATGGAAAAGAATAAAATATCAATGGTTAGATTTTGATGCTTATAAATCATTCCA
>JAENXC010000031.1 GCA_016649715.1 Flavobacteriaceae bacterium
GCGTGTGAAAACGGTTCCCGTGTGGAGAAAGTGAGACACTAACGGTGCGGCATCACAATTATCGCCCACAACGGCCAATCCGGAATAGTCCAGAACGGTGCCCTCACAAGTGGCTCCGCCGCTGACACTCTGGTCGGCAATGGCAGCAATGGTCGGATCGGTGGTGTCTTCCACCGATACATCAAATGTTGTTGAGGCAGAGTTCCCCGAGGCATCGGTTACGGTCATCGTAACGGTGGTCGTGCCGGTGAAAACGGTTCCCGCAATGGGCGATTGGGTTACTACGGGTGACGGATCACTATTATCAGAAACTACTGCAATTAAGATGTAATTCGGCAAACTTGCTTCACAGGAAGTATCCCCTGATATGGTTTGGCCCGCAATGGGGTCGATTGTTGGATTTACGGTATCGGGGGAGGTTGCTATTGAAATGTTATCAATAGCCATGTCGCTATATTCGCCACTTCCGGTAGTGCCATCCATACGTAGTTTAACCGTTTTTCCTGCAAATTGTGTTAGATCAATAGTGTTTGTTTTCCAACTGTTTCCTTGATTGCCTGCTAAGCTCCATAACGTAACCCAGCCCGTACCAGTATTTGCGGTAACGCTAAGAGTCCCCATGTTTGCCCCGTACATATGGTAATCAAATTTTAGAGTTGTGGTTAAGTTAATGGGAATCTCAAAACAAGGGGAGCCTATAACTGAACGGGTATTATAATTATCGGGACCTAAATCGTTAGCTTCTATAAAAGTGTATAACGTTCCTTGGCTTGGTCCGCTAGGGCCTGTGTTCGTTGAGGGAGTTCCAAATCTGGTTCTAATCCAAGAATTGCGTACACTACAAGTTTCTTCTTTTTCCCAAGATTTGGTTTCAAAATCCATAACATAAGGGAAGGTCGAAATGGTTTCTCGGCAAAATGGGGTGTTTACCGCGGTATCATAATTGCATTGCAAAACGTCTATAGGTTCAACATTAAGCATATTAGGATAGACCGAAATGTTGATATAGGGATTATTGGCGGCATCCGAAGGTCGTAAAACCCTTATAAAGGCTGCTCTTCCACTTTGCCCTTCACCTTGGCAACGGTTGTCGCCACCCACTCGCTTCGCCCCTTGCAATGCTGCCATTAGCTTATCGGCTAATGTACCTTTAGCATTTAAGAAAGCGGTTTCAATATCATTAAGAAGGTCTGGTCCATTGGCGGTGTCCAAAATATTTCCTTGAATGGAATAGGTAGGACCCTGGATATCATTAGCAAAATTTCCATTGGTAGCCCCTGTATATCCGGCAGTAGTTATGGTACCTATACCGCTAATACCCACAATGCCATATTGCCGACTGCCTATGGTGCCGGAGCCCGGATCATTGGCCACAAGCCAATTAATGATTTGTTGCGGGGTATCGCCATTAAGCATTCGGGTACGTGCGGCAGCTTGGTTTGTTGCATTATAGGCGGCTTGAGTGTGGATGGCACCCAAAAGAGTGCCGCTGCCACTTCGAACTAAGTCATTTAGGAAATCTATTTTCCCGCTGTAGCAACTGCAACCTGCGCCACCAATTTCACCGGTTACCGGATCATAGGCTACAATTGAAAATGTATCCCCTTCTTGATCGCGGGAAGTGTCTGCAACTGGAACAGGTTCTATTACCTTGGTTTCTGCAATAGAGTATTCTGGGGTTGAAGTGAAAATAGACGTGCTAGCAATAATAGCAAGTGAAGAACCCACAAGGATTATTGCAGATTTTAGGGATGTAATTTTTTTTATCTTATGGTTTAAAATTGTCTAAGTAAAGTTATGGTTAAATAGGCATTTTGCGCATTGTCGGTAAGGCCATCGTTGCCATTATAAGGCCCTGAACAAATGCCCCAAAATGCATATCCATCACTAGAACCACATGCCGTCAAACTGCCATATAGAACATTAACTTGTTGCCATTGCCTTACACGAACCTTAAAGTTATAACTCTGTCCTTCGGCCATATCAAATTGATAAACCATAGTAGTCTGTCGTCCCAAGGCTTGGAAAGCACTCGAGGGAGTACGTTTGGTATTGGAGGTTACATTGCTTTCGGCCACTTTTACATCGTCAACATAAAGCATATAGGAACCGTGTACCATAGCCTCATAACTCGTACTTGAATGATTATCACTTGCGATATACCCAGTCACATGGATTTCATAAGTCCCGGTATAAGGCGACACAATGGTTTGATCTAAACCGGGGATGGTATATATTGTTGTGTTATCATGAGAACGAGCGGTAGCTGTTTGCTCATATTGTACCGTATAACCTTCACTGTACATTTTGATCCATTCGTCGCTATCCCAAAAATAGAAACCCGGGCTAACTACATAATCTCCGGAACCCGATGTAGCTGTGTTATAAACCCATAAGCCTTCAACCAAACTTGGAGTAACAGTTGTGATATCCAATCTTGAAGTGAGTGCCACCTTTGGGATCATCAATCCCTTATTGCTGCTTTCCAATTGAAGGCTCACGCCGTTGGATAGTGTTGTGGTTCCAATAGCTACTTGCGAAAAGCACTCCACAGAAACTATTAATAATATTACTATTAAATAATTTTCGATTTTTTTAAAAATTTCCATATTAAAGAAATTAAGAGGTTAATTCAATATTTTTCAAACTAAAATTGCTTAATAAGCGAAATGGTCATGGTGCCTCTTTGTGCATCACTTACCCCATTTGCGCCAGGATAACTGATATTATCTGTGGTTTTTCCAAAAATTCCAGCTTGAACATCATTTGGCAACCATTCCCTTCCTCTAACCATAAATCGGTAGGTTGTACCCGCAGAAAGATCGATATTGTAAATAATGGTTGCGGATTGAGCTAATCCCTCGAGTAAAATTGCTGCAGGATCTCCAGGCTTAATACGTTTGGAAGAGGTGGTTAAATAGGTTTCTTTTAATGTATTTATCGTCGCGCTCCCACTGATCGACCACGCAAGGCTGATCGAGCCTTGGCTCGCACCATCTCCATTTGTTCTACTCCCTAAAAAGTTTCCGGCCGCATAATATCCTTCGACCCTAATTTGGTAGGTGCCACTGAAAGGAACCGTAATGTTTCCCGTGTCAAGGCCGGGTAAAGTTTTATAAACAAGATTACTCACCCCTTTATTATAAATTGGAGCCGTTACGGATCCCGTTTGATTAAAGATCAAAGCATAGCCTTGGTTATAGAACCTGCGCCAGTTGCTTCCGTTCCAATAATAAAAACCTGGGGTAACCCTTGCGCTTTCCAAACCGGCGGTCGCGGTATTATACACCATCACGCCTGTGGCCACGGGAGCGGGAGTAATGGTACTAACATCATCGGTTCCTGTTAATGCAACTCGGGTCATTAAGAAACCTTTATCGGTACTTTCTACCTCTAAAAGTGCTCCCGCGCTAGGGGTCGATTTGTTTACCCCCACTTGGGCAATTGCTTTACCGGACAGTAAAACCATCGAGCCAAACAACGATATAAGAGCTATTCTTTTAAGTAAAGTTGTATCCATAATTTTAACTTTTAAAAATTTGATTAGAGTAAATACGGTTTTTTTAGTTTGGGAATCCAGTTCTATTGTTTCTACTTAAAATTGCTTTAAAAGCAAAATCGATAATGATCCTCTTTGCGCATTTTCAGTACCCAATGATCCTGAATAATAAATATTGCCTGTGTCTTTCCCAAAGGTTCCGTTGGTGACATTTGTTTTTTGCCATTCGCGGCCACGTACATCAAATTGATAGGTTTTTTCAACATCCAGATCTACGGTGTAACTAATCGTAACATTTTGAGCGAGGCTATTAATTGTGGTGCCATTTATTCGCTTCGAAGTAGAGGTAACATATGATTCCTTAACTTTAACCGGCGTTCCACCATCAATTCCCATAAAAAGACTGACGGAGGCTTGTCCCACGCCTTCGGCATCTGTGTCTGCCAAGGTTCCCGCGGCATAAAAGGCTTCGGCTCTAATTTGATAGGTACCGCTATAAGGGATTGTGATAATTCCCGTATCTAGATCGGAAATAGGGGTATATATGGAACTATTATTATTCGCGGTAACCTGTGTAACCTGATTATACTTTAGAGCATATCCTTGATTGTAAAACCGTCGCCATTGACTTCCGCTCCAATAATAAAACCCAGGCCTAACTTGAACTGGCAATGCTCCGGCCGTAACCGTGTTATAAACCATAAGCCCCGTGGTTGCGGATGGCGTAATGGTGGTTACATCATCGGTTCCCGTGAGAGCCACGCGGGTCATCAAAAAGCCTTTATTGGAACTTGAAATATCCAATAAAGCACCGTTTGCCGGCGTGGTGGTATTAATTCCCACTTGGGCATAAGAAATAAAAAACGGAAGAAGAAAAAAGGCACAAATAAGTGCCCAATTTTGGAGTAAATGTCTTTTCATAATTTGGCGTTATTAAAAATATCTGGCACAATAATAAAACAAAAATCCGATAAAGTGCATATTTTTCGGTTAAAATGCCAAAATAATATAAAATAAAACGTTAATTATCAGATGTTTCTTACAATTATGATATTTTTGGCTATAAAATTGTAAAATTGATTAAGCAATTGGCAAATGAAGATAATCTAACATTATTCTCTGATTAATTACCTTTGACCCTATGCGATCAATTTTGACTATTACAAATGTGCCTTCCCCAGAAATAGATCTCTCAATCTTTGGTATTGCAGGCCATTCTTTGGTCTTTAAGCGCGACGATCTCTTGCACTCTTTTGTTTCTGGAAATAAATTCAGAAAGCTGAAATACAATGTTATTGCGGCCCAGGAACAACATCAAAATACGCTACTCACCTTTGGTGGAGCCTATTCCAACCACATTGCGGCGGTTGCGGCGGCAGGAAATGAATTGGGTTATAAGACCATCGGCATTATTCGCGGCGAGGAGTTGGCTGAAAAAATTTCGGAAAACCCGACTCTTTCATTTGCAAAATCTTGCGGAATGCGTTTCCATTTTGTTTCGCGCGAAGCGTATAGGAAGAAAGATACACCCGATTTCATAAATAATTTAAAAGTACTATTCGGTGATTTCTATCTCTTGCCCGAAGGAGGCACCAATGCTTTGGCCGTGAAAGGCTGCGAGGAAATTTTATCGGAAACTGAAAACTCTTTCAATTATATCTGTACCCCTGTGGGTACTGGCGGCACCATGGCTGGATTGGTAAAAGCTTCAAATGATAACCAACAAGTTTTGGGATTTTCAGTATTAAAAGGAACATTTCAAACTTCAGAAATAGCAAAATACACTTCCAAAACCAATTTCGAAATTACCGATACCTATTGTTTTGGCGGCTATGGCAAAATAGATGTTGGTTTAATACGTTTCATAAATGAGTTTAAGGAAAAGACCCAAATTCCGCTCGATCCCGTCTATACCGGAAAAATGATGTACGGCATTATGGATCTTTTAAAAAAGGGGTATTTCAAAGAAAATAGCCGTATTTTTGCAGTCCATACTGGAGGCTTGCAGGGCATTGCCGGAATGAACCAGAAATTGAAAAAGAAAAACCTTCCTATAATTGAATAAAATGATTGGCAGAATACTTACGCTTCTTCTTATATGTACCATTTGTTTCAGCAGTTGCAAATCGAAAAAAACGGCTTCCAACCACAGAAAAAAACCTAAAACCGAACGGGTGGTTAAGGTTAAACAACCCGTTAAAGAAAAGGATACGCAGGCAGAAGAACCTGAAGTTGTTGAACTGCCCGTAAATATTCCGTATAGCGAACTCGTGGCCAATTATATAAAAGAATTCGCCGATATCGCAAAGGAAGAAATGCTACAATACGGAATTCCCGCCAGTATTACACTTGCCCAGGGAATTTTGGAAAGTGGTGCCGGAGTGGGTGAACTTACCTTAAAAGCAAACAATCACTTCGGAATAAAATGCCACACAGGCTGGGAAGGCGATCGGGTCTATCACGATGACGACGAACGGCAGGAATGTTTCCGAAAATACAACGATCCAAAATATTCATATAGGGACCATTCGTTATTTTTAACGCAGCGCAGCCGTTACCAAGATCTTTTCAAACTTCGGAAAGACGACTACAAAGCTTGGGCAAAAGGCCTTCGGAAAGCAGGCTACGCCACTGATCCCAGATATCCCGATAAACTTATTGGCATTATAGAAAGGTACGACCTGGAAAAATATGACGAAGCCGTTTTGGGCAAAAAAGGAAGTTCCTCAAATCCCGATGACTCCAAAATCAGTACTTATTCTGTTCAAGCAGGAGACACACTTTACAGTATTTCCCGACAGTTTAACCTTACGGTGGAAACTTTAAAAGAATACAATGGACTTAGAAATAACGATATTTCCATCGGTCAGGTTCTGTATCTGCATCCTTTGAAAAATCGGTAGTCAGTAGTCAGTAGTCAGTAGTCAGTTTCAGTAGTCAGTAGTCAGTAGTCAGTGGTCAGTAGTCAGTAGTCAGTAGTCAGTAGTCAGTAGTCAGTAGTCAGTAGTCAGTAGTCAGTAGTCAGTAGTCAGTAAAACTAAACTTTTAAACTCCTAAACTCCTCAACTCAATAACATATTAAATCTTTAAATTCCTTTATTACAACTATGAATTACCAAAGAAGCAGTGCGCTTTTCACAGAAGCCCAAAAAGTTATTCCCGGTGGAGTCAATTCGCCCGTTCGCGCCTTTAAGGCCGTTGGTGGCACTCCCATTTTTGTTGAAAAAGCCAAAGGTGCCTACTTATATGATGTTGACGGCAATAAATTTATTGACTATATAAATTCCTGGGGCCCCATGATTTTGGGCCACGCCCACGAACCAGTTGTAAATGCCGTAGTTGAAAAAGCAAAAAAAGGAACCTCCTTCGGGATGCCCACAGCAATTGAAACTGAAATTGCCGCACTTGCTGTTTCCATGGTGCCGAATATTGATAAAATCCGTTTTGTGAATAGTGGCACCGAAGCGTGTATGAGCGCTGTGCGTTTAGCGCGTGGCTTTACGGGGAAAGATAAAATCATAAAATTTGCAGGTTGTTATCACGGCCATAGTGATTCCTTTCTAATTCAGGCTGGAAGCGGAGCCGTAACTTTCGGAACCCCAAACAGTCCGGGCGTTACCGAAGGAACCGCAAAAGACACCCTGCTCGCAAATTACAACGATTTAAACAATGTGGCCGAAGTTATAGCCGCAAACAAAAACGAAATTGCCTGTATTATTTTAGAACCCGTTGCTGGAAATATGGGTTGCATCCCTCCCGCCAAAGGGTTTTTGGAAGGCTTGCGAAAACTTTGTGACGAAAATAATATCTTTTTAATTTTTGACGAAGTGATGACCGGTTTTAGGCTTGCTGCCGGTGGAGCGCAGGAGCTTTTTGGCGTGAAAGCCGATATTGTAACCTTCGGAAAAGTGATTGGCGGCGGCTTGCCCGTTGGTGCTTTTGCTGCAAATGCTGAAATAATGGACTATTTGGCGCCCATCGGCCCTGTTTATCAAGCGGGAACATTGAGTGGAAACCCTCTGGCAATGGCCGCAGGCTTGGCAATGCTGAAAGAACTGAACGAAAACAAGGGAATTTTCAATTCTATAAATAAAAAAACGGAATACCTTCATAAAGGTTTGGATAAAGCGCTTTCTTCCGAAAATGTAAAGTTTACAATCAACCGTGTTGGCTCAATGATTTCAGTACATTTCTCTGAAAAACCCGTTACCGATTTCACTTCTGCAGCGGAAGCGAACAATGAAAATTTCAAAAAGTTTTTCCACGGAATGTTGAACGAAGGAATTTACATCGCCCCCAGTGCTTTTGAAACTTGGTTTATCTGTGATGCACTGAGCTATGCCGACTTGGATGCTACAATTGCGGCTTGCGGGAAAGTTGCAAAGAACTTGGATTAAAAAGGTAACCACAAAGGGCACTAAGGAGGCACAAAGAGCCACAAAGAAAATTTTTATCCCAGGTCTGTCACGGCTGAAGACAAAATCCTCAAAACCAGTAAAAGTCAAGAAAATTATCACCCTTTAGGGCTGGGGAAAAATAATTTTCGCCATAAAAAAAGACCCTTTCTAAAATTTTAGAAAGGGTCTCGATTTAAATATAATTAATCACTAATTATTCATCTTCAGCCATTTGGCATATTGTTCATCAGTCAATGTTTTTTTCATGGAATTTTTTAACTGATCGTCCAATTTTTTCTTTTCGGCAACTATCGAAGGATCCTTAAGATCCTTACCATCCACATTTTTTTGGTAGCCAACTTCTTTGGCCACGAAAGCCCTAAAAACAGCCCGACTCTGATCTCCATTTAAACTCAAGTTTTCGGTGAGCTTATCAGATTCTGCTTTGGCTATTACCTCTGGTCTGCTTTTATCTTGCGATAACTGTTGTGCAGAGCTAGTTTGAACTCCCAAAAGCATCGTTATTGCAAATGCAAATATCATTAGTATGTTTTTCATCGTTTTAATATTTAAAGTTACTAATGTAACTATTTCGGTGATAACTAAAACAACAACTGCGCCAAAAGTATTTATTTTAAGATTACTTTAGGGTTAATTGTTCTTTCCGGGAACTCTATCGCCTTTTGATTTGCCGTGTCTGTGGTTTTGTTGGCTTTCCCATTTTGCCATTTGTTCTTCCGTGAGGATTTCTTTCATCTCTTTTTTCATTGCAATACGACGATCCAACATTGCGCTTTTGGCCTCATATTTTTGGGTATCGGTCATTTCGCTTCTGTTCTTTGGAGTTGCAGGTTTGTCATTTTCCGATTTCAGAAAAAGTTGCTTCACTTTTTGCTGTTGCGTAGCATTTAAATCTAAAGCCAAGGTCATTTCCTTCATCTTTAAATCGGCCCGTTGTTCTGGGGTAAGGTTCGCCTTCATTTCCTTGCGGCGTTCCATTTTTTCAGGGTTTTTGTTTTGTGCGCTCACGGCGAAAGTGGCCAGCACCATAAAAATTAGCAGTACTCTTTTCATAATATGTTTTTTTTTTAATGTTCAACATAACTATGACTGTTGGTAATCCATTTGGTTTAATTGCCACACAACTTTATAACGAAGAAAGCCAAAAAAAGTGGCTTATCAATTGTTATATAGTGATTGTTCGGTTCTACCACGAATGTTGTGGGAATAATTTGATATTAATGTTTAAAAAATATTTGAAGCCATCCACTATTTAATAGCAGAAAAGTCTTTACCTTAACCGAATACTCTCTTAAAGTTTTAATTGAAAATTCTATCTAATAATGTAAAAGATTTTAAAAACGAAAACAAATCCAATCACCGTGGTTTTATTAATTATTGTTTTTCCATTTGTACTGGCTGGACAATCTGCAAACGACTATTGCGGAGTGGGGGATTACCCCTATCCAAATCAGGGCTTGTACAAAATTGAAAAGGTTTTTATAGATGGATATAACGAAGAAACCATAATTTTTAAAGAGAATAACTAAAAACTTAAGCAATGAGGGGTTATTTTTCTATTCTTTTGTGTTTTTTATGCATAGTGACCTCAGCCCAGTTTGGACCACAACAAGTTATTACTACGGAGGCTGTTAGTGTTGAACTGGTTATTGCGGTAGATATTGATGGCGATGGGGATATGGACATTGCCTCGGCCTCTAGGGGTAGCGATACCATTGCATGGCAAGAGAACTTGGATGGACTGGGTACTTTTGGGCCTCAACAAATGATTACAACCTCATTAGATCAAACGGTGTATGTGGCTGCTGCCGATTTGGACGGTGATGGGGATATGGATATTTTGGGGATATCGGGTTTTGGAGATCTAATAGTTTGGTTCGAAAATATGGACGGATTAGGTAGCTTTAGTTCACAGCGGATTATTAATGCCTCCACTATTTTGCCAAGTGAAATCATTACGGCCGATTTGGATGGTGATGGCGATGAGGATGTTGTTATTTCTTCTCGTGGCGAAAATGCCATCATTTGGTTTGAAAATACCAACGGCCTTGGGGATTTTGGTCCTAAACAAACCATTACCAATGGTGCAATGTCGGGGCTTTCTGTTTATGCAGCAGATTTAGATGGAGATATGGATATCGATCTAGTGGCAACCTCTTCTGGAAACAAACGTTTGTATTGGTATGAGAACCTGGATGGACTGGGAACCTTTGGTCCTGATCAACTTATTGTTGAAACTGTTGATTATGGAGGGTTTGTTTCGGTTTTTGCCATAGATATTGATGGCGATGATGATAATGACGTGCTTGCCGCGGAGTTTGGAGGGGATACACTATCTTGGTTTGAGAATACAGATGGCTTAGCTACTTTTGGCCCACAGCAAATTATTACCTCTACCCTTATTACACCTTATATGGTGTTTTCAATAGACCTGGATAATGATGGGGATGTAGATGTATTGTCTGCCTCAGGAACCGATGACAAAGTAGTATGGTTTGAAAACACAGATGGTTTTGGAACTTTTAGTGCGGAAAAAGTTATTTCCACACTTACAGACAATCCACGCTCTGTATATGCTGCGGATATTGATAATGATGGAGACAATGACGTGCTCTCGGCTTCTATTGCAGATTATAAAATTGCTTGGTACGAGAACCTAACCCCATTAAATGTATCAGATAATCCATCCATAGATATAGACATGTATCCTAATCCAGTTACAGATATTTTAACTATTAGTACACCTCTTAATATTTACAGTATTGAGGTTTATGCTATTGGAGGCCAGCTTGTTGAGCGTAATTATTATCATCAAAAGTCAGTGGCTTTTGATTATAGCAAGTATGCTGCTGGCATATATATAATGAAGGTTATTTCCGATACAAATACACAAATAGTTAAAGTTGTGAAAAAATAAGTTTTTAATAATCCGTTGGGTGTAATTAAATGATTTGGTTTTTGATATTATTTATTGGTCTGTCAAAAAACTGACATAAGACCCTATGATATAAAACTTAAGGACAAAAAAACAACTGTTCGTTTAAAGAGAATCTATATAATCATTCAGCATTTGCAGGGCTTCGGTGTGTATAACCGTCCTTCCCAGTTGTGGCATTCTGTAGGTTGGGAGGGTACTTTCAAAACGGGCTATTATTTCGCCACGGTTTTCATAGATTCCTGTGTTTGGGAAAAGCGTTTCCAGCCTAAAATCTATATTAAATCCTGCCGGAACGCTGCCGCCGGGCTGGTGGCAATGGGCGCAGTTTACCTCCATATAGGCGCGGGCACGGTCTTCCAAGGTATAGTTTGCAACATCGGTCCAGTCTGGCAGAACGCTTATGCTTCCCGGATTTACACCCTGCAAAAGCCCAAGGCTTTGAAAATAATCCAATTGGTTTTGATTGGTATAGGAAGGAATAAAGTTAAGGCTGCGCAGTTTTGGACCTATTGGGAAGGTTTGGGCATTGTTGTTATGACAGGTAAAACAATCCTGTTTAGAAGGGATTTGGTAATTGACGTTTTGGGTTTGCCCATTCATGTCAATATAGCTAATGGCCTCCGTGCTGCCCGTTTCGCGGTAGTTGGCTTCGGTTTGGGCGGCGTTCCATATATAGTTGCCAACCAACCAAACCCCATTGACGTTAAGGAAAATTCGGGTTTCAATTATTTGTTTGCCCATTGATGGATCTTGATCGTCAATATTATAAAAAAATGTTTTTGATATTAGGGTATTGTCAGGGAAAGCGGGAAGTAAATCTGAATTGGCGTAACGCATAGGCTGTCCTTCGGGAAGGCGGATGAGTCTTTGTTTGTGGGCGTAATCGGTAAACAGGGTGCTGTGTATTTCATAAAGATGCACGCCCTGTGCAGGGTTTAGATCGGAAAGGTTTCCCGTATAAACGCCCATTTGTGAAAGCAAGGGCAAAAAGGATAGCGGTTCTTCCAGGGTAAAAGCTTCCAAGGTATTGCTGGGGGCAGATTCGTTTTCTTTGGCATCAAAAGCCGTAACGTAGAAATTATAGGCCGTTCCGGGTGTAAGACCTTGAACGGTTGCAGATGTTCCAGTAATTAAACCAAGAAGGGCGGTGCCGTCCTGATAAATGCGGTAGCCCGTTACGCCAACATTGCCTGTGGATGCATCCCAACTGAGTTTTAGGGAGGTTTCCGTTTGTTCGGAAGCTGCTAAATTTAAAGGTTTTGAGGGAGCTTGTGTATCATCAGCCACAGGATCATAGCTGTCGTCTTTTGCGCAGGCGGTAACTAATAAGACTAAAAATGCGGTAAAAAATAATTTCTTCATTTTCATAAAATTGAGTGGCTAAATGTACTAAAAAGTTGTGGGTTTTCTGTTTTCGATTTTATGTGTATTTGCTGCTTCTGCTTTGTGAAAAAACTCTTTGTGAATCAGAATTCTTTTTATGTACCGTTGTGATATAGCTATTACACAGAATTTTACAGAGAAACAAAGAGGTACACTAAGAAAAAAACACAATTAATTACCCATTCAAATAAATATAGAACACATATTTGTTTTCAGTTTGAAAGAATAAAAAAAGGAACCGCTTTAAAACGGCTCCTTTCAAATATAAATCAAAATGGTTCTAAAAATTATTTCACCACAAACCTCAACACATTGTTGTAGTCTTCAAATTTAAGGATGTAAACGCCTAAAGTAAGGTCTGAAACATTGATGCTGTTTTTGTTGGCATCAACAGTTTGCTGTTTTACTTTTTGGCCAAGCATGTTGTAGATGGCCACGTTGTATTCCTGGCTTAGGTTTGACAATGAAATGGTAGCATCTGCTGGATTTGGAAAGATGGAAACGCTGAGCAAGGCTTCGTTTTCATTTATTCCTACCGTTACGCAAGGTGCCGGTGCTGTTCCGGTGTTAGTGTCTGTTAACGTGCAAGCTCCCTCAGCAGAGAAGGTGGCCGTAAGGTTAATAGGCCCACCATCTGATGGGAAGGTTACGCCCACAAAAGTATGCGGCGAAGTTAATCCTGTTACGGAAACAGTTGCTGTTCCATCTCCAGTTAAATTCAAGCTTCCTGTTGTTGGGGAGTTTACGAAGGTTACGGTAACATCGGCCGTAAAGAAGTCGTCACTGCCATCGCCCGGAGTGCCATTGTCATCACAGGGGGAGATGTTTGCGGTGTCTATCGCTGAGATAGCACAGGCGTTTGGATCGCAGATATATACTGGCAAGGTGTAGCCTCTTGCTTCAAATCTATCCGTAAAGGCGTCAATTTCGGCGCAAGTGTAGCCCATATCTATAGCGGCCTGCCGTACGGCGATGGCTGCGTTTTGTTGGTTGGTGCCGCTGTTGGTCATGCCAAGACCTTCCAAAACAGCGGCATCCATTTTTTCCCTGCCTATTATTTCCCATATTTCAAGTAACACGGTAGCCCATATTTGTCCGTCGGTGTGGATTTGACCTGTTAAGCCCCCTGGATACATAGCTCCGTAATTGGTTACTCTTCCTGGCCAGAATGGATTGTGTCCATCCCATCCAAAAACCCAGAAATATTGTTGGTCAGTATTATTCCAAAAGCCAGTGCTTCTTTTATAGGAATTCGCCCAATAGTCACCTGTTCCTTCACTTAAACCATTTACTTGGCTAAGGTTTCCGTTGGTGATAAAATCGTGAAGCCCATGGCCCAATTCGTGAAGCACTACGTCCATATCCTCAGCATCATCAACGCCACCTTCTCCAAACTGAAGACTTCCGGCACTGTAAAAAGAGTTGTCTGCACCATTGGCACCGTGTGGATCGTAGCGAACTACCCCGCCGTTGTATATTGAAACCAATGGAATTCCCAAATCATCATTGATGTATCGAAAACTTTTATCAATGTGGTGATAACAGTTTGCAGCTTCAAAACCTTGTTCATCGCGGGTAAAGCTGAAATCTGGTGATGTTTGAAGAAACAGTCCTGTAGAAGGTGCTCCCAATTCTGCAATTTCCGTATAAGGGCCTCTAAGTCTGTAATTGGTTCCGTCAAACTCAATCTCTAAAAGATTAACTGCAGTTCTTGCGGCATCGAGTTCGGCATTGGTTTGGTCGTTGTTGTCAACATAATTGCCGCCATAGACGTTGCCGGTCTTGGCAAGTGGGTCTGGGTCAAAAACCATGGCAGTGCCGGTTGCAAGTACTGAAGGTCTGATAGGGTTTTTGATATCCTTTGGATTTTTTTCATTGCAAAAATCTTTTTCATAGATGGCGATGTCTTTGGTACTCAACACAGTTCCTGTTTTCGCGTCAACTATTGTTTCCCAATTTCCCATTCGGAATTCAGACATAGTTGTTACACGGTAAACCAATAGTGTACTGCCCAGTTTGTCATACACATAAAGCTTTATTTCTTTTTGGGCAATGTTGCCTTCAATGTTCAAAGCGTTTATTGCGGCATTCAATGCATCGTTTTCAGTGATTGAAGGGTTGGTATTTATGGTTTCCACCGCGCTGTCAAAGGTACTGTCGTGGTAGGTTACTTGATTTCCGTTTGAAACGTGAACGGCCACGGAAGAATCAAAAACTTCCACTCCGTTAACGGTGTGATAGAAACGGAATGTTTCGCCGGAAGGGCCGGAATGGCTGTTCAACATTGCGAAACTCTGGTTTGTTTTGTTGATGGGCATATTGGCGTCCATCCAAGATTGCGCAACGCTTTCCTTGCTTACTTGGGCAAAGAAAAGTTGCGTAAAACACAATAATAGCGAAGTGAATAATAGTCTTTTCATAAAAAATTTAGGTTTAGAATTATGTGAATAGATTGCCAAATGTAACGGTAATCAATTATAATTCAAAAGGTTTGTAAAAAAAGAAATTCGAGAAAATGTTAAAGAATTGGTTTTCATTGAATAAAAAAAGGAAACTACATTGGTGTAATTTCCTTTAATCATTAAGACTTTATTAATTTGGTGGCTGCAATTTTAAGACAGACTAACCCCCAAAATAAATTATCGAAAATTCCTCTCTTTTTTATTTTGGTGATGTTCCATTATTCGTTAACTTTGGCATATGGAAATAATCAGAGAAATCGTTTTTTATAAAGATTATTTTGATAACTTTTTTGAAACCTTAACTGAAAAGGCAAAGGACAAAATTGACGAAGTACTCTTTATGATGACAATTCTTGAGCGAGTTCCAACTAAATTTTTCAAAAGTATTGCAGGTGTAAAAGGACTTTTTGAAATTCGAGTTGAATATGAAAGTAATATTTACAGAATATTTTGCTGTTTAGACAAAGGGAATTTAGTGGTTTTGTTTAATGGATTTCAGAAGAAAAGTCAAAAGACACCAACAAAAGAATTAAATAAAGCCAAAAAAATAATGGAAGAGTACCTTGCTAGCCGGCAGGCAGATTTTAACGAAAAAAAAACAACTTATGGAAACAAAAAACAAAAATATTAAAACTTTTGCTGGTCATCTTGACAAAAGATACGGAAAAACAGGCACAGAAAAACGAACTGACTTTGAAATTAAAGCCAAATCTTTTGCAATTGGCGAATTAATTAAAGAAGAAAGAAAATTAGCAAATTTGACCCAAGAACAACTTGCAGATAAAATTGGTGCGAAAAAAAGCTTTATTTCAAGAATTGAAAATGGACACAGCGATATTCAACTTTCAACACTTTATAGGCTTATTGAGTTTGGACTTGGAAGAAAAATAAACTTTACAATCCAATAAAAACTACCACCATCAAACTTTCTTCAGTCCTTTCAACCTTCGCAACCTTTGAAGCCGTCAATCCTTTTATGGCCTTGTCCCATTTTTTGTTGCTCAAGCCGCTTTGGGTCTTTAGTGTTTCCAAAGCAATGGGCGTGTTGGCTTTTAAAAGTGTGTAAACCGTTTTTTCGTCCTCGGTCATTTCCACCTTTTTCTTTTCGGGTCGCATTTGCGGGAAGAAAAGAACTTCCTGTATGGAGGCGTTGTTAGTAAGAAACATTACCAAACGGTCCATCCCGATGCCCATGCCACTGGTTGGTGGCATGCCGTATTCCAACGCTCTTAGAAAATCGTAATCTATAAAGGCAGTTGCTTCATCGTCCCCTCTGTCCGCTAGTTTTAATTGGGCTTCAAAACGCTCGCGCTGGTCTATTGGGTCGTTCAACTCGCTATAAGCATTCGCTATTTCCTTCCCGCAGACCATCAACTCAAAACGTTCGGTGAGTTCAGGGTTTTCGCGGTGCTCTTTGCAGAGCGGACTCATTTCCTTTGGATAATCCGTGATGAAGGTTGGTTGAATGTAATTGCCTTCGCACTTTTCGCCAAAAATTTCATCTATTAATTTTCCTTTGCCCATAGTGTCGTCCACTGGAATTTTCATATCCAAAGCAGCTTTGCGGATCTCGTCCTCAGTTTTTCCGGTGATATCAAATCCTGTGAAGTTTTGGATGGCTTCGGCCATAGTTACTCTTGGGTAAGGCGCCTTAAAATCTATTTCGTGTTTCCCGAAGGTGGCTTTGGAGGTTCCATTTACTTCTATCGCGCAAAATTCCAGCAATTGCTCACAGAAATCCATCATCCAGTTGTAGTCTTTATAGGATACGTAAATTTCCATAGCCGTAAATTCGGGGTTGTGGGTGCGATCCATCCCCTCGTTTCGGAAGTTTTTGGAGAATTCATAAACCCCGTCAAAACCGCCGACAATCAATCTTTTTAAGTATAACTCATTCGCGATTCGCATATACAATGGAATGTCCAGCGCATTGTGGTGCGTAACAAAAGGTCGCGCCGCAGCACCGCCCGGGATTGGTTGCAAAATGGGGGTTTCCACTTCAAAATAGCCGCACTCGTTAAAGAAGGTACGCATGGCGTTGAAAAGCTTGGTCCGCTTTACAAAAATTTCCTTTACGTGCGGGTTCACCACCAAATCTGCATAGCGTTGGCGGTATCGCTGTTCGGGGTCGGTGAAGGCGTCGTGTGTTTTTCCGTCTGCATCAACACGCGGTTGTGGCAAGGGTTTTAGGGCTTTGCTGAGCAAGGTGAAATTCTTCACCATAATCGTTTTTTCGCCCACTTTCGTTTTGAAAAGTTCGCCTTCAATCCCGATGAAATCACCTATATCCAGCAGTTTTTTATAGACTTCGTTGTAATGGGTTTTGTCTTCGCCTTTACATATTTCATCGCGGTTAAAATAAACCTGGATGCGCCCATCGGCATCCTGAAGTTCCGCAAAAGAAGCTGAACCTTGGATTCTTCGGGACATCAATCTGCCGGCAACCACCACTTTTTTTCCTTCCTCAAAATTGTCCTTTATCTTCTTTGAAGTGTCGGTTACGGGGTAAAGATCTGCGGGATAGGGATTGATGCCCAGATTGCGCAGTTGTTGTAGTTTTTCCCTTCGGATGGTTTCCAGTTCAGAAAGTTGCATAGGTTTTATCTAAAAATAAGTTCCTGCCAATTGGCAGGCGGGTGCAAAGATAGGGAAATGAAGTGCGAAATGCGAATTGCCTTGATTGGAAAAAAGAATAGAGAAAAGAGAAAATAGAACAAAGAGAAAAGATGCTGGGTGAAGAGCGACGGATGATGGAGCCGAAAGTAACCATTCCCGAATCAACGAATCCCGAATTAACAAATCCCCATATCAAAATATAAATCGTAAATTTGTTTTATATGAGTTTTTGGAGAGTCCTGTTAGCTATTCTTTTCCCACCACTTGCTGTTATTGGTAAGGGTTGCGGATCTGTGGTAATCGTTTTTATACTTACCGTCTGTGGATGGGTGCCGGGCGTGATTGCGGCACTTATCATTTTAAACAACCCTAAAAGATAAATCAATGTTGAAAAATTTACTTTTTCTTTTCGCTTTGGCTTTTACTGCCGTAAGTTGCCAATTTACCGAAACTATGGTGATGAACGAAGACGGAAGCGGCACCATGAGCGTGGAAGTGAACCTCAACGAAATGATGGCCTTTGGCGGATCGGTAATGACCGATTCCACGAAAGTGAAAATGGATACCATCATTGCCATGAAAGCGTTTTTGGAAGAAAAGAAAGACAGTATTTCCAAACTTCCCGCAAGCGAACAAGAGAAATTGAAGAAGTTGGAAAATTTTAATATTCACATGAAAATGGATTCTGAGACTTCCGAAATGGTTTATGACATTTCCACAAAATTCAAAAACATAAGCGAAGCGAACGATATTTTGAACGGGCTGGAACAGGCGGGCAATTTGATGCCGAATCCTGATTCCAACACGGAAATTAAAACGGAAGAAGACAGCCCCGAGGTGGTGGGCGTTAATTATTCATTCAAAAACGGTATCTTTAAGCGGGATGCTTACATAAAAGATGAAAAGCAGCACCAACAGCAAGTGGACAGTATGAAGCAGGCCGAAGCCTTTATGGGTGGTTCCAATTATACTTTGAATTATACTTTTCCGAAGAAAATAAAGAAAACGTCAAACCCGGAGGCAACTTTTTCAGCTGATAAAAAAACGGTGACGGTGCAGCAACCTTTCATTGAATATTTCAAAAACCCGGATTTGCTGGATTTGGAAGTGGAACTGGAGAATTGAAGAATTCAATATTCAATATTTGGAAAAATCAAATTCACTAAATCCCTAATCCCTAATCCCAAATCCCAAATCCCTAATTAACTAATAAACCCTAAACATAAAACAAATGAAGGCACTCTATTTTTTATTTCCATTATTATTGGTAAATGCCTGCAAAACGCAGACGGGCACAGTGAATTCTTCAGAAAATACAGCCATGGAACAAATTGATAACCAAACAACCAACTGCCCCAATGAAGGCACTTGCAGCGTGACGGTCCACAAAAACAAAAGTTTAAACATTCAAAAAGATGGCACGGGCGCGCTATATCCTGAAATGGTGGACAGCAAAAATACCGTGGTGGAATACACATATTTAAAGGAAGGCCCTCCAGGAACCGCAGATGGCAATTATTCCGAAACCATTCATTTTGAAATACCCGAAGGCACAGACCATTTGAGCAAAGAAAATGCAGCCTTGGCAGATGTAAAACTGCTCTACGGAAAACATTGCTTCTGCCGGGGCGAAGCTGGTTATTATCCAATAACCAATGGAAAACTATTGGTAGAAAAGTCCAACGAGGGAATTGTGTTCGACCTTAAATTTAAAGTGGAGAAAACATCACAAGTTGTTTCGCATATTACTGAAACGGTGAAACTTTAGAACCAAGAATAACGACGGTTAGAATTAAGACTTTTTGAACCAAGACTTTTTGAACCACGACCGCTTGTTCCTCCGCTATCCAACTACGCCGAAATGGCTACTATGGCCGAAAAGCTTCGGCGACACGCGGACACTACAAGAACCAAGACGGCTTGAGGATGAAACTAAGATTTCTATCATTTCATTACAGCTCTGCTTTTTTTTATTACTGTTGTATTTCCTCGAATTTTTCGGGTCTCTATTAGTCTAATTAAAGAAACTTAATTTCGTTTTGGATTAAAAAGTCTTGAGTCAAAACGTCTTGGGTCAAACAGTCATTTCCGATCTCCTATAAATCAAAAGAGGCGTACACATAATGTGAACGCCTCTTTTTATGGGCAATTGTTATTGAAATTTAATTCTTCACAACCTTTTTGGTAGTTACTTTATTGCCGTTTTTCACAACAAGGAAGTACATTCCGCTTTCAACATAACCGTAATCAAGTTGTTTGCTGAAAGTATTTGAAGCAGAAACATCGTCAAAAGTAAATTGATTGATGGCTCTTCCCCTTAAATCATATAGGGATACTTCAATGTTATCATTGGAAGCTGGTTTGAACGAAAGGTTGAAAGTTCCATTTGATGGGTTTGGATAAACCATAAAGTTTTCAAATGTAAAATCTTCAACTCCCACAGTACCTGTCACGGTGATAACACCATCGTTAAGATCATAGAAAATGTTGTTGGACGAAATAACCATAAGCCTACCTGTAGTAGTGTTAAGATTTGGTACGTTCACAACGGCACTTCCGTTGTTGGGCACGTTAAGTGCCACGGTTATTGGATAGGTTTGCCCACCATCGGTAGAGAACATAATATCTACATTCGGGCTACTTACTGGAGCTACATCAGTTCCGGCAACATCCCAAGTAACGGTTTCCGTAGTTTGGGTAGTCCAAGTGGTAGCTGTGTTTTGCGAGGTTACAACGAATGGACCAGCGGTGCCATCCACGGTAAGGACCATATTGTCGCTGTCTGTAGAAGCACCTCCTGCAAAGTTATCGCGAACAGTGTATCTAAATTTCAAGGTTCTTCCTACCTGAGGAACAACTTCCCATGTGCTCTGTGTGTTTCCGGCCAATACAGTTGCCAATGCAGGCATATATCTGTCTGGAGATGGCAATGGATCTATAGATCTGAATGCAGGCCCAACAGTTGAAGTATTTTGTGGTGGTTGGGGAGCCACTTGGCTATCCATCTGCTCCCAGCAGTATGAAAGAACATCGCCGGAATCAGGATCGGTGGCGGAACCTCTTAAGATAAATGGTGTTCCTTTTGGAATTCTATAATCTGGCCCGGCATCTGCTACTGGAGGTAAATTGTTGGTAGCAGTTTGCACTCCGCACTGAGAGTTGCCATTTTTTATGTTGTTCCATATTTCCTGGATGCTTATAGCTTGGAAATAGTCGTCACTATGTGGCTGAACGTTTGGAGAACAAACCCCTGCATAGCCCATAATGGTAGAGCCGCTTCCAGTTTCAAAAGCAGTTGATCCGTTTCTGTTGCCACCACAAGAGTTGTTGAAAGTGTGGTTTGCACCAAACTGGTGCCCCATTTCGTGGGCTACAAAGTCAATATCATAATTGTCTCCAATTGGCGAGGGAAGTCCTGTTACGCCTCTTGCTTTCTGCCCAGTTACGCAAGGAACGCGAAGGCCTGCAATACCACCACCACCGGTACTGAAAACGTGACCTATGTCGTAATTGGCATTGCCAATAACGTTGTCAAGTGTGGCCTGGTTTTGGCCAAGCATAGTACCTCCGTTATTATTGGTATAAGGATCAGATCCGGCAATAAGGTATATAACATCTGTGTTGTTGGCCACTAATACCATAGTTACGGCCACATCTTTCTCATAAACACCGTTTACACGGGTCATTGTATTGTTCATTGCAGAAAGCACCGCTGCTTTTTTAACAGGATCCGGTTCTCCCGAACCAACGCCCTGTTGATTCAGGTGATATTGTGCATATTCGCCAGTACAGGCAAGCGCCAATCTAAAAGTCCTTAACATACCGTCGTCCGCATTTCTGTAAGCATCCGGCATATTAATAATCTCTTGATCCTCAGTAAGGCATTCAAAATTACCTGGATATGCAGGAAGTTTGTTTATATTATAGGAAATGTAGTAATTCTTGTCCTTTGTATATGGGTCAATATAAATAGTGGAATACCTAGGAGAAGTAATCATCACATTTACACCAATTGGAGAAACGCTAAACCGTGCAATGGCAGAAGGATCATCAATTCCCTGTGCGGCATAAGACCTAATTTTTGGGTATTTCGCCTGTAGAGCAGGCTCCATTACGGAAGCTTCAAACACGCGGAATTGTTGAAGCACTCCATTGTTGGTGGGCAACTCAATAATTACATCGCTGAAAACTGTGTTTCTCGCAGGGGCAATGGATAAAAGTGTTGTTAAAGCGGAAGTGTTGAGCTTAAACAGGTCGTATTCCTGCGGCATCGTGTTTCTATCGGCTTTTTGTCGGTTCTGCGTTTCGCTGGCCGAAGCTTTCGTCCAAAACGCTTTGTTCTGTGCATTTGACCCAAAGCAAAAAAGCGAAAGGGATAAAACCAGCATCTGTTTAAAAGTACTTTTTTTCATTTTAGTAGTGATTTTTATGAATGTTTAGAGCCGTAAAGATAAAAGACTTTGGGGAATTTTGGGAATTTTTAAGAAATTAACTTTCCTTTTTAAGCCAAAAAAACACTTAAAATTCAATCTAAAAAAATAATTTATCAATAGTTTTGCCTCCAATTCTTAAAAAGAAACCACATTGAGCAAAACTTTGGATATAATGGATTTAGGCCTACGGGATTACAAAGAAATATGGGAGTTTCAGGAATCGCTATTTCAAAATATTCTTCAAATAAAAAGCGCCAACAAAAAAGAAAATCTGGAGCAGGACACACCAAATTATCTTTTGTTTGTAGAGCATCCTCACGTTTATACCCTTGGAAAGAGCGGCCATATTGAAAATCTGCTCATTTCCGAAGAAAAACTGAAAGCCATAAACGCCACATTCTACAAAATAAACCGCGGTGGCGATATTACCTATCACGGCCCGGGACAAATTGTGGGCTACCCTATTTTAGATCTGGAAAACTTTTTTACGGATATCCACAAATACCTCCGTTTGCTGGAAGAAATGATCATTCTCACTTTAGCGGAATACGGCCTTAAAGGGGAGCGAAGCAAAGGCGAAACGGGAGTTTGGCTGGACGTGGGCACTCCCTTTGCGCGGAAGATTTGCGCCATGGGCGTCCGCGCCAGCCGCTGGGTGACCATGCACGGTTTTGCGCTGAATGTGAATACCAATCTGGGCTATTTTGACAATATGATTCCCTGCGGAATAAAAGACAAAGCGGTCACTTCTTTAAATGTGGAATTGGGAAAAGCCACTGTTTCTGCGGAAGAAGTGAAAGAGAAACTTTTAAAACATTTTCTCGTTCTTTTTGAAGCTGAAGTGAAACTGCAAGAAAACCATCCCATCTCGTTCTGATAAAATCGAAACTTGTCACCCTGAGCCTGCCTACCTGCGGTGAGCAGGCAGGCGCAGTCGAAGGGTTGTCTTTTGTTATTTAGAATTTGGAATTTACACATATATATTTCCCTATAATATATTGAGTAATTGGCTTTAGCGTCTTCCCTGTCTGTGGGTGCAGTCCGTAGCTCGAAAAATACTCAAGGACACCTTTCTTGTTTTTGCCGTACCACATGCGGACGCTGCCATCGTCATTGAAAAACTTGGTGTCACAGCTTGGTGTCACTTTTTCAAAATCGGTTATCCGCTCCTCTTTATATGCTTTAAGATTTCCTTCCTTTAGCTTTTTGGAATCGAATGAAGCTTCAATATAATGGGTTTCCTCCCATTCCATCCACCTTTGTTTGTTAAAATAATTGTATGCGAAAAAACCAATAATCGCTGCCAAGAAAAGTGTTATTAGAAATATTACAAATTTTTTATTCCTCTTCGGAACCTTTCTCACCTTTGAAATTCTCTTAACTTCATCTATTTTATTCTTAACAAGAAAATCTCCGTAATTCTCAAATCCCAAATATTGCGATAAAGCCAATAGAGCTTGAGGCTGTGGAATATTAATATCACCCGTTTGATTTCTTGCTTCTTTATAAAAATCTCTTAAACTTCTATCGCCATAGGGAAATGTTTTTGAAATAACAGCAGATAATTCTTGGGCACATCTTGAATCTGATGGCGACACTATCCCTTCCTTAGTTAATTCCTTTCGAACTTTTTCAAAAGCCATTAAAAGTAATTCTTTGTGCATAACAACTGTTTTTCAATCCTTTAAAACTACAAATTTTGAATGGAAAAAACATGGAAAATCTTTTCCAAAAGCTTTCCATTCGTTTTCCAACCTTTCCAGGCCATTCTTTCTTCATTTGATTCATTGTTAAACCATTAAATACAATGAAAAATGAAAAAAGCACTATTGATTTTGTTCGCTGCCCTGCTCAATGCAGGGCTCTTTTCCTGCACGCCACAGGCATTTTCTGAGGATGTTAAAACCACCCAAGCCTGTTGTGGCGACGATGGTAATTTTCCACCCCCTCCTCCACCATTTGGAGGCGGATAAATATCTGCCATTTTGTTAGTACTTTTGGGGAATGAAAAACCTACCGCTTTCATTCACTTTTTTTTGTTTGCTTTTTTTATGGTGCAGCCCCTCCTCCCTTTTTGCCCAAATTCATCGCGATACCATCCATAAATATTATAACGCAATTTCAAACCCAATTGGCAGTACAACTATTTCCCAAGGGATAAAGTTCTATTCCCTTAAAAAGGAAAAAGACCTTTCGCAAAATGATACATTAAGCACTGTACAAGATTTAAGATTGATTGCCATTGGACAATTTAATATTGGCAACATATATGACAGTGAAAATGCAGTTGTAGAGGCACTCACGCTTATAGACAACTATTCAAAAAAAGACACATTATTTGATGGCAGAAAAGCACTCTATAACCAATTGGGAATTATTTACCGTGAAACTAAAAATTACGAAAAAGCCATTGAAGCCTACAATCTATCCTTAAGTTTTTCGAAAAAACAAGCAGACAGCATTACTTTAATTAACAACAAAGCCAATATTTATAAAGATTTGGGCCAATACCAAAAAGCGGGGGAACAACTCAATTTTGCGCATAGAAAAATTGTGAAAGACACTAATTCCCTTCAACTTGCAATGATCCTCGATAATTTAGGGTTTGTACAGTCCAAATTGGGGAATCCGGAAGCGCTGCCAAATTTGAAGAAGGCATTGCAAATTCGGGAAAATCAAGGTTCGCTTTCCGGCAGCTTCGCCAGCAATAAAAGCCTGGCCCTTTATTATTTTAATAAAAATGACAAAAAACAAGCCCTTCGCTTTGCCGAAAAAGCATACCAGATTGCCAATTCCCTGAACAGCATCTCCTATCTCGATGATGCCCTTTCGCTTTTTGCCATTATGTCCGACGACCCTAAAATAGTTGCGTTTGAAAAAATTTCGGACAGCATTGCCAAAGAAAAACAACTTGCTGAAAACAAAAACGCCTTCATCAAATACAATGTTGCTACTGAAAAAAAGAAAACCGCAAATGCCCTCTTGGAAAGAGAAAAGGAAAAAAACCAGAAGCTCATTGTCATTTCGCTGCTAATCATCATTTTTCTCATCTCCATTTTCATTTACTTCACACAAAGAATAAAATATAAAAAGGAAAAGATCATACAGATCCACAATACGGAAAACCGTATTTCCAAAAAGGTACATGACGAAGTGGCCAACGATGTATATCATCTTATGGCTAAAATCCAGGCAAGTGCTACTGACAATGAGGATTTGTTGGACGACCTTGAAAAAATATACAACAAAACCCGCGATATCTCAAAAGAAAACAGCGCCATTGAAATCCAAGAAAACTTTAGCGGCCAACTCAACGATCTGCTCTTGAACTATCAAACTAAAAAAGTGAGAATAGCCACGCGCAACATTTCAAAAATCGACTGGCACAATATTTCAGAAACCAAGAAAACAACCATTTATAGAGTGCTACAGGAAATGATGACCAATATGAAAAAACACAGCAACGCAAATGCTGTAGTTCTTGCTTTCCAACAAAATAATAAAAAAATAAGCATTGAATATATCGATAATGGTGACGGCTGCGAACTAAAAAATAAAAATGGCCTCCAAAATGCGGAAAACCGTATTCATGCAATAAACGGAACTATTACTTTTGATTCTGAACCTGGAAAAGGATTTAGAACAAAAATAATTATATGAGTATGTTTAAAAAAGTTTTGGTTTCTGAAGACCTAGGCAGCATCAGTAACGGCATCGTTTCAGTGCTGGAAGCTTTGCACATAGATAATATTCAGCAAGTGCAGTATTGTGATGATGCCTACCTAAAGATCAAAAAAGCAGCCCAGGATTTGCAGGTCTTTGATTTGTTGATAACCGATCTTTCCTTCAAGGCAGACCACCGACAACAAAAATACCCATCTGGAGAAATTCTCATAAAAGCCTTAAAACAGGAATATCCTGCACTTAAAATAATAGCTTATTCCGTGGAAGACCGCCCGCAAAAAGTGCGAACCGTAATGCTGGACAGCAAGGCAGACGCCTACGTTTGCAAGGGTCGGAACGGTTTGCGCGAACTGGACGAGGCCATCGCAGCGGTATTTAATGGCGAAACCTTTCTTTCGCCACAAGTAGGCCACTCTTTACGGGAAATAGCACCCGCGGAAATTGACGACTACGATATTGAAATGATGAAACTCCTCTCCAATGGCCTGGGCCAAGACCAGATCAGTACGCATTTCAAAAGCCACAACATACACCCCAGCAGCCTGAGCGCCATTGAAAAACGCATCATCAAACTTCGCAATCATTTCAACGCCAACAATTCCGTTCACCTGATCTCCATAGCTAAAGATCTCGGACTTATTTAATACAATGCCCACAACCAACGGACAATAGCAAAATATTTACCTCTTTTCATTAAAAAATCCCTTCCATTACGGAAAACCGTAAAGAAAATCCACGTACGCAACATAATTTAGCCATGATTCGGTCACATTATTATTCTGGGGAGAATACGAGGGCCGGATTAAATCCCTTACAAAATTCCGTAGGGGATTTTTTTTATAATACTGATATCCAAAACCAATAAAATCGCCCACTATATGGAAATGAACTAATTTATTTTTAAAAAAAAGTAAACCTTCCGGTAATTAACTTTGTCATTCCGACGAAGGAGGAACCCCATAACCGTGAACCAACCACCTTTTGTCATTCCGATGAAGGAGGAACCCCATCCACCAAGGCCCCCGCACAATTTTGTCATTTCGACGCAGGAGAAATCCCATCCAGTTGAGTTTCCACTGCACTTCACTTTGTCATTCCGACGAAGGAGGAATCTTATCCACCTGAGCCCCCACACAATTTTGTCATTCCGACAAAGGAGGAACCCCATCCACCACTGTCATTCCGACAAAGGCGGAACCCCATAACCGTGAGTCTGTCGCAACCTGCCCTCCTATCAATTATTTGAGAAATCCCACTTGTTTACGGTTTTCCGTAAAATAACTCCCCAGATAAAACCTACTTTGAGAGCCAAACCATAAAAACCCTTTGGGCATGTTAAAACGCACCCTCTTCTTCGCCAACAAAACATCCATAACCACCAAATGGGAACAGTTGGTAGTTAAAACCGAATCGGGAGAAAAAACGGTTCCCATAGAGGATATCGGATTTGTGGTAATCGAAAACCAGGAAATCTATATTTCCATTCCTGCATTAAACAAACTTATTGAAAATAATGTGGCCGTAATTTTTTGCGATGCCAAGCACATGCCCTCAAGTATGCTCCTTAATCTGGAGGGGCACCACACCCAGCAGGAACTGTTCAGCACCCAGATAAAAGCTTCTGAACCTTTGAAAAAACAACTGTGGCAACAAATCATAAAGAAGAAAATAAAATACCAAGCCCAACATTTGGAGAAACTGGAAAAACCTTTTGAAGTCCTAAAATTTCACGAATCAAAAGTGCTGAGCGGCGACACCGACAATCGGGAAGGCGCAGCCGCAGCACACTATTGGAAACACATCTTCGATTTCGATTTTAAAAGAGAACGTTTTGGCGATTATCCCAATCCCTTTCTCAATTATGGCTATATAATCCTCAGGGCAGCAGTTGCCCGTTCCCTCGCCGCAAGCGGACTTCTTTGTACTTTGGGAATTCACCATCACAATAAATACAACGCCTTTTGCCTTGCAGATGATATTATGGAACCCTATCGCCCCTTGGTGGATGCAAAGGTAATTCAGATTATGGCAGATTATAACGAAAACGAACTTACGACAGAAATCAAATTAGCCCTGCTTTCAGTACTCACAGAAACTGTTTATTTCAAAACAACCAAAAGCCCATTAATGGTTGCTCTTTCACGAACCACCAGCTCACTCCAACAATGTTATAACGGAACGGCAAAGAAAATTAGCTATCCCAGATTATGGAACTAAATGCCTATAGAATTATGTGGCTATTTGTATTTTTTGACCTTCCTACCGAAACAAAAAAGGATCGGCGCAATGCGGGACTTTTCAGAAAAAACCTTATCAAGGACGGCTATGCCATGATGCAATATTCCGTCTATATAAGGCACTGTGCCAGCAGCGAAAGCGCAGACGTACATGAAAAAAGAGTGTACAGGCTTCTGCCGCCCTTGGGCAAAGTGAGCATTTTGCGCATTACCGACAAACAATTCGGCAACATCATGAACTTTTGGGGCAAGGCCGAAGTGCCCAAAGAACCGCCACCCGCACAATTGGAGTTGTTTTAAAACAAAAAAATGCCCCAATCTTGCCTTATCACAACAAAAAAGGGGCATTTTAATTCTCGATATTAAACGATAATCTTTTGATACTTAGAAGCTAACAGCGCAACTAATATCGTGAATCCTAATCTTTAATCAAACCACAACCTGCGAAAGTATCAGTGTAGACTTTTAGCGAATATCGTGAATCCTAATCTTTAATCAAACCACAACCGTAGGCAACCATTCCCAAAAGGTTTAAATAATATCGTGAATCCTAATCTTTAATCAAACCACAACCATAGCTTTACTCTGGGTTTAATTAGTTCTAATATCGTGAATCC
>JAENXC010000049.1 GCA_016649715.1 Flavobacteriaceae bacterium
CTTTATTGGCAACTTTCTTTCTATGGTATATCTGTTACTGGATGTATAAAAGAAAGATATTTATAAAAATATGATCTCCTGCACACTTTTAGATTTAAATATATAACATAAAATAAAATGAGACTAAATATTGAGCCCACTCCGAAAAGTCAGAGGGGCAGTTGTTAATTATTTTGTTGACAAGTTTGTTCATAAATAATGGTTTAAAAAATTGAATATCAATATATTATATTTGCATGTACCGTATATTTTTGTTATCTTCAAATCGTAATCAATATTGAATTTAGCCATGTTTAAGAAATCGGTCAAACATACCCAAGGAGATCTTTTTTGTTCAGTTCCATCCATTTTGGAGGGTAAATCACTGAATCAGTACAACAATGCGGAAGGTTGGCACAATCAATTCCGCAAACAGATAGTTTCCCGGATTGATGAATCAATATTTAAAGTACTGTACAGCGAAGATATGGGAGCCCCCAATTCCTCGGTATCTATATTGGTAGGCATGATGATACTGAAAGATGCTTTTGGCTGGAGTGATTTGCAGCTATTTGAGCACTGTCGTTTTAACTTGCTGACCCGAAGTGCCTTGTCTTTATTTAACCTGAATGATGAGATCCCAACCGATTCTACCTACTATTTGTTTCGTAAGCGGATCCATCAATATAATAGTCAGCACCATGAAGACTTACTACAAAAGACCTTCGACTTGGTTACTGGGCAGCAGATAAAGGATTTTGAAGTTAACGGCAAGAGCATTCGAATGGACAGCAAACTCATTGGAAGCAATATCGCTTACTTTTCCCGGTACGAAATCATCCACCAAACATTTGCATTGTTCTGTAAAACGCTGAATGATAGTGATCTTTTGTTATTTTCAGAAGACGAAAAGCTACAATTGAAAATATTATTGAAAGAAGAACCACTTAAAACCATTTATCGCAGTACTAAAGAAGACATCCAAACACGAATGCAATCCATCGGTATTTTGATGTACAAAACCCTTCGAATTTTTTCCGGTCAGAACAGTGACCCTTATAAATTGCTTCAACGGGTATTCCAGGAACAGTACAAGATAAAAGAAGAAAATCAAGAAGTACTGCTTCGTCCGAAAGAAGAAATTGTTTCAGGTAGCGTCCAGTCCCCTCATGATCCGGATAGTGCTTATCGCCATAAAACAGACCAGAAAGTAAAAGGCTATAGTGTGAATGTTTCTGAAACAATCTCTGACGGACCGCTAAACCTGATTACCAATGTAATAGTTGCCAGGGCCAATGTGCCAGATACGATTTTCGTCCAGCCAGCTATAAGTTCTTCCCAGGCAATAACAGGTGTCACGGTAGAAAAAGTATATGCTGATGGTGCCTACCAAAGCCCAGACAATGATGATTTCTGTCAAAATATCGACATGGTTTTTACCGGGATACAAGGGGCTGTTTCAAGATATGATCTGGAAATGACACCCGAAGGCTTGCGGGTTACCGACACACAAACTGGTGAATACTTATTGGCAACCCTTGCTAAAAAGCTGAAAAACAGCAAAGAAGACAAGTGGTTTATTCGAACCGGTAAAGATAAGGTGTATTTTAACCAACAAGCAATCCGAACTTCCAACATGAGACGAATCATGAATCAACGCCCCTTAGAGGAAACCCAGAAAAGAAACAACGTGGAGTCAACCATTTTTCATGTAGGTTATCCGTTACGAAACAGCAAATCAAAATACCGTGGACTCATCAAAAATCAGGCATGGGCAATTTGTAGATGCTTATGGGTAAATCTGGTCAGAATAATACATTTTTTAGAACAAACATGTCAAAGAACGGCTCAAAAATCGAGGAACGCAGCTTTATTGTTCAATTTATGGATAGATTCCACTTTTCAGGAACCATCCTATCGCAAATTGAGCCGGCAGCTTTCCTTTTTCTTATTTGTTTATTTTTTTTAATACAATTAATCAATTTTTAAAACCCACTTTTCGGAGGAGGGTCAAACTTGGAATTTGAAACTTGAAACTTGAAACTATTTTAATATGAGAATTTTAAAAGAACACACCATTGGATTGGTGATCGATATTCAGGAACGGCTGGTTCCGGTGATGGAAGAAAGCGAACAGTTTTTGGAGAATTGCA
>JAENXC010000011.1 GCA_016649715.1 Flavobacteriaceae bacterium
ATCAGCGCAATCGAACGAGGAAACGTTCAGGCTCATAGAGGCAATGCCACAGTTGTCTGTGGAAGCGTTGTTCACCTGTGCGGCGGTAATGGTCGCCATTCCGCTTGCATCAAGATCTACTGTAATGTCCTGGCATATTGCAACGGGAGCTTCAGTGTCCTGAACGGTAACCGTAAAGGAACAGGTGGCTGTGTTGCCGTCGCTGTCTGTTACGGAGAGGGTTACTAGGGTGTCGCCAACAGGGAACACACTGCCGCTGGGCGGGGTGGCAATGATACTGCCGGAAATATTCCCGTCTTCCACGTCAAAGGCAGCACCGGCAAAGTTTACGACCGCAGAACAAAGCCCGGGGCTGTTGCCAGCAATAGTAGGGTCTGCTGGGCAGGCTATAACTGGTGGGTTGCCTATAACAACTGATACCACTGACATATCAAGGCAGAAAGAGTTTAGGGAACCACCATCACCAAAAGCAAAATGATCCAAAATGCTCAATGTCCAGGTACCGTTAACGGGTTCACCTGCAAAAATGGTATTTAATAGACCGCCCTCCGCTTGGTAGTCAGGCAGTGGGGCACCGCCGCCCCAAGTAGCAATATTATTTCCGGAACTATCCGTAAAAGTAAGGGTTCGAGCAGGGTTTAAACCATTTGAACCACCATTCTGATCACTTAGCACCAAGGTAGTGTTTGAAGGCGATTTCAGTGTCATTGTTAGATCACTGGCCCATCCACTTGCAATATTAAGAATTACATCATCAAAATTATAGTCGCCAGAAGCAGTACCAATCACACCGGTATCGGTAATAGTGATAGTTGAAGATATGGATGCGGGTGGGTCTATAGATAAAGGAAGACCTGTGGCGCATTCAGCAATATTGCTGCCGCCACCGCCAGCTGCCTGAACATTAACGGTATAATCCTCAACCTCGCCATATGAAAAAGTACCACAGGGAGCTGGAGTGGATCCGTTCCAAATCAGTTTAACACGCATTCGAGTATTTCCTATAGTTGCAGCAACTGGAACAGTAATATCAAGAGTGTGAGGTCCATCGCTTGAAGTATTACTTGCAAGTATATAAACCTCTCCCGCATCATTTAAAACGCCGTTCTGATTCCAATCTATAAAAGCATAAAGATAATCACTTGAATCTGCATTAATTCCCACAGATATTTGATTCAATGCTCCTTGGGTCACATTCGCTACCTGAGCGGTAAAATCATTGTAGCCAGAATGCGTAGTAGTGGTGTTATTTATTCCAGCGTACGTTACATTCTTAATGTTTTCCCAGGTAGTACTGCCGCCTGAAGAGGTGCAGTACTGCGCATTGGCCTGCCATCCAAAGGACGTTAAGAACAATGCCATTAAGGTTAAAAAGGTAATTTTTCTCATAAATTATAATTTAAATTAATAGTTAAAACGTCGTTAAAAATACTTTAATTTTTCATAAAAGACAAATAATTCCTTGAACTAAAATTTTTATATATTTAGTAATTATTTCAACTAACCAAGAAGAAACTTTTTCTGCATGTTTAAACACTTGTTTTTAAGCCAGTTAATCCATTTCATTATGAAAACACCCATCCTAACCCTTATTTTATCGATTTTTTTGTTTTCTTGTTCACAATCTTCAAAAAAGAAAAGTGATACAGAATTTACCGATAATGCAACAACTTTATACACAAAAATAAATTCAGAAACTTCACAGCTCACTTTTACGAATGTAATAAAGGAAACAGTGGATTTCAACTTTTTGAATTACACCTATATATACGTGGGCGGCGGCGTGGCAGTTGGCGATATTGACAATGATGGGCTGCAGGACCTTTATTTTGTGTCGAGCATGGGGCCGAACAAACTTTATAAAAACAAAGGTAATTTACAGTTTGAGGATATTACTACCGCTTCAAAAGCCGAAGATTACAAAGGTTTTTCAACTGGTGCCACTATGCTGGACATCAACAACGACGGCTGGTTAGATATTTATGTTTGCAAAGCGGGCTCAGTAAATGATGACAACGGAAGAAGAAACCTGCTGTTCGTAAACCAAAAAGACGGCACCTTTAAAGAAGAAGCAAAAAAATGGGGCTTGGACGATCCCGGCTATTCCACCCAAGCATATCAACTGGATTACGACAAAGATGGCGACCTGGATATTTACTTGGTAAATTACCGCTACGATTTTAAAAATAACACTACCATTAGCGCCGAGATACAAAGCCAAATTGAAGAAATAACCAGCGACCAATTGTACAGAAATGATGGAAATGTTTTTACAAAAGTAACTGGCGAAGCAAGATTATATAACAAAACTTGGGGCTTGGCCGGTGCCGTGGGCGATTTTAACAACGATGGCTGGGATGATATTTATGTTTCCAACGATTTTTTGGAGCCGGACCAAATGTATATCAACCAAAAGGACGGCACCTTCAAAAACGAAATCAACAGCCGAGTGGACCATATTTCGTTTTACAGTATGGGCTCTGATTATGCAGACCTCAATAATGACCTTCTGCCAGATTTATTAACGGTTGATATGACTGCGGAAAATTACCAACGAAGCAAGCAGAATATGGCTTCCATGAACACCGAAAATTTCTATAAAATGGTGGCCATTGGCTATAACCATCCGTATATGGCCAATATGCTGCACTACAACAAGGGAAATGGAAAATTCAATGAAACCGCCCTGCTCAGCGGAGTCGCAAAAACCGATTGGAGCTGGGCGCCTCTCATCGCTGATTTTGACAACGATGGGCTGAAGGACATTTTTATTACTAACGGAGTTATAAAAGATTACACCAACCAGGACTTCCGAACAGCGATGAAGAAAAAAATGGCTAATAAAGAAACCATGACTTTGGAAGAAGTGCAGGCAATGTTGCCCTCACAAAAGCTTGAAAATTATATCTTTAAGAATAATGGCGATCTCACTTTTTCCAAAAAAATGAAGGAATGGGGATTGGAAGATCCTACTTTTTCAAATGGGGCTGCTTATGCCGATCTTGACAAAGATGGCGACCTGGATCTGATTGTGAACAACATAGACGACCAAGTGGGGCTATACAGAAACAACGCCAACAATAATTATCTGCAAGTAAAACTGAAAGGCCCGCAAAACAATTCTCTGGGAATTGGCGCCAAAGTGTACGTTAAAAAGGCAGACACCATTCAGTTTCAGCAATTGTATTTAACCCGCGGTTTTGAATCTTCGGTTACCGATGTGCTACACTTTGGACTTGGCAAAAATGATAATGTGGACGAAGTGGTGGTGCAATGGCCCGATAGAAAAATTTCTAAAGTAAACGCCCCCGCCAGCAACAAAATGCTCAACATCGATTATAGCACAGCGGTTGTGGGAACGGTTGGGTATCAAAATCCCACTTCCAAAAAAGTGAGCTTGGACCCAGCGAGTATTGGAATTGATTATGAGCAGAAAGAGAACGATTTTGACGATTTTTCGCTTCAGCTTTTAATTCCTCAAAAACAATCCACAAAAGGTTCCGGAATTGCTGTTGCTGATGTTAACGGCGATGGGTTGGACGACTTTTTCGTAGGTAATGCCGCCGGGGCAGAAGCTGCTCTGTACATTCAAAAGACAGACGGCACTTTCACAAAAACAAACGAAGCACTTTGGAAAAACAACGCAAAATTTGAAGACGCAAACGCAATCTTTTTTGATGCCGACGGTGATGGCGACCAAGACCTTTATGTGGCGAGCGCAGGCTACGAGCTCACTGAAAACAGTCCGCTCTTGCAGGACAGGCTTTTTGTGAATGATGGCAAAGGCAACTTCACTTATAAAAAGGAAGCTTTGCCAGCAATGCTCGTTTCCAGTAAAAGCGTCGTTGCGGCAGATTATGACGGCGATGGCGACTTAGATTTATTCGTCGGCGGAAACGTGGTTCCCCGTAAATATCCACTTTCACCGCGTTCCTTCCTTCTTAAAAACGAAAACGGAATCTTTAAGGATGCTACCGAAGAAAACCCTTCGCTTAAAGAAATCGGGATGGTTTCCTCAGCCATTTTTACCGATTATGACAATGATAAAGATTTAGACCTTTTGGTAACAGGGGAGTGGATGGCTCCAACCATTTTCACCAACAACAACGGAAAATTCACCAAAAATGAAAACATTGCTGGTCTTGAAAACACTGAAGGCTGGTGGTTTAGCGTGAGTGCTGCAGATTTTGACGGTGATGGCGATGAGGATTATGTTTTTGGAAATATTGGCGGAAACAATAAATTTCACCCTTCGGCAGAAAAACCGTTGTTTATTTATGCAAAGGATTTTGACAACAACGGCAGTTTTGATGTGGCTATGAGTAAAATAAACGACGGAAGACTTGTTCCCGTTCGCGGAAAGGAATGTAGCAGTCAACAAAATCCATTTTTACTTGATAAAATAAAGAGCTATAAGGAATTTTCCACGTTAGATATGAATGGCATTTACGGCGAAGAAGAGCTGAAGGAAGCCTTTAAACTGACCTGCCACGATTTTGAAAGTATGTATGCAGAAAATCTAGGCGGTGGAAAGTTTAAAGTGAAAAAATTGCCAAACGAAGCCCAGTTGGGCCCAACGCTTTCCTTCATTACGCGCGATTTCAACAATGATGGGAACACAGATATTATGGGTGTTGGCGCCATTTATGACGCCGAAGTTGAAACCATCCGTTATGACAGTAATTACGGCTATGTGTTGTTAGGAGACGGCAAGGGCGGTTTCAACTATTCCAACGAATATGTGCCGTTTATAGCCAGCGATTCAAAAAATATGAAAGCCATAAAGATAAACGGTACGGAAATGTTTATGGTTGTTAGTAATAATGGGCCTTTACAGCTGTACAGTTTTACACTTTAAACTGAGGTTTTTTATTTTTTAAAATAATCAAAAGAAAGGACGGTACAATTCCACACGAAAATCTATCGTGGTTTTTTCGGGGAATTCGTCCTTCATTTTTTTATAGGCAGCGAGGCTTCCCACGGCCCTATTTGCTGCTCCAGAGGGCGCAATCAGCGATACGGTTTTAATTATTTTGCCATTATCCGGCAGTTGAAATTGATGGATGCGTGGCACTTGGTTGGAAATTAATTTTAGGGAAATATTGTATTCTTTCAATTTTCTTCGGAAGAAATATTCCGGGCCGTTTTTACTGTTTCCGCCAGTGAAAAGCAGCGTTTCTATTTTTGGGTTTCGCTGAAGTACAGCCACCAGATCGCGGAGTTCCACTTCTGACATTCCAACGTCCGAAGCATCCACTTTTTCACGTCTCGCGGAAGAAACTATATCACAAATGCCGATACCCCTTTTCTGAAGAAAATATTCGCGTTGTTCGATTGCTTCGGCAGTGGTTTCAAATTTTAAATTCAATCCGAAAATCTTGTCCAGTATTGTCCATAACTGCCCGTCGCGGCTACCGTAGCAAAAATCTACATCGCCCTCTTTCAAATCACCCGTTGTGAAGCGTGGTGGCGGTAGGGTACCGACAATGAGTTTGGTTGCGGTTTCGGGAATATAAGGTGGGTATGGGTGGATGTGGTGGAACAAAAAGACGTGAGATTTACGATTGTTATTAATGAATTGATTTTTTCGATTTCGATTTCAGTTTCGATTTCATCGAATAAAAACAGGAGAAATCTCCATCTCCGTATATTGTTCACTATAACCATAGCCATCATAATCAAAAGCTTTCAACTCGTCCAAGTTTTTTATATTGTTATCAATGGCAAAGCGTGTCATACTGCCACGAGCTTTTTTGGCGAAGAAGGAAATTATTTTGAGTTCCCCATTTTTGAAATCTTTGAAAACTGGCGAAATAACAGGCACTTTCAGTTTCTTTTCATCAATGGCGTTGAAATATTCTACGCTGGCGAGGTTTAAGAAAAATTCATCGTTTTTCAGTTCCTCGTTCAAAGTTTCGGTCAGCGTTTTTTTCCAAAAGGAATACAGATCCTTTTTTCGGTTTATTGGAAGTTTGACGCCCATTTCCAAACGATAGGGCTGAATTAAATCCAGAGGTCGCAACAAACCGTACATACCAGAAAGTATGCGAAGGGAATCCTGCAACAAATCAATTTTTTCCGAAGGAATGGTGTAAGCATCCAAACCCGTGTAAACATCGCCAGCATAGGCATATACTGCTGGACGGGCATTTTCTTTTGTAAAAGGGGTGCTGAATTCTTTGTAACGGTGGTAATTGAGCTCGGCCAACTTATCGCTGATGTCCATCAACTTGCCGATGGCTTTTTTACTCTTATTTTCCAGTTTGTTGTTTATCGTTTCGGCCGCTTCCAAAAACTTGGGTTGGGTGGCGCGGGTGGTGGGAAGTTTGGATTCAAAATCCAGTGTTTTAGCTGGGGAGATTACTATTTTCATGAAGCTTTCTTTTCTTCAAAAATAACGAAACAATTATTAATTCGGGATTTGGGATTGGTTAATTTGGGATTCGGTATTCGGGATTCGGGATGCGCGACTATCCAATTTTTCCGAACATTGCGTATTGAACATTGAACATTGAATATATCTTCACTCAATCCTTCTTCCCGTTGTGGTAAAACTCAATCCCTGCAAATCACGGAGTGAGGTCATTAGCGCTTCAAAAAGCGGCTCAGGGGTTTTGGGCTTTGCAGACCATTCAAAGATAAAATTGGCGCCACTACCACCGTGTTCATCCGCCTCATCTATTACAATTTCTACAGTTTCCAATGGTTTCAAAAAAATTGGCTTTTCAAAATAATGGCGTATCAATTTACCTTGAGTATTATAATAATCTGCTTTAGAAATAAAAATTGTATCGGAATCACTCACATTCCGCAGACTTACCATAGCTGTTAGGTTCTGCGATTCTTTCATAGAAAAACTGTAAATGTGCGAATAGATACTCAGATAGGTTTTCCCAGTTTGCAACGAATCATTCTTTAGCCCCGAGTCTGTGGGGTCGGCATAATGGTCTTCCCAGTGATTTGGATTGTAGGAGCTTATTTCCTTGGGTTTTTCACAAGCCGCAACCATTCCCAAAAGAAATAGAAATGATGTGATTTGTGTTATTTTGAAGAATTTTTTCAACATTTTCAAAGTTAATTGAAAAATAATATTTTTCACCCCAAATATTTAAGTTGTTTTTAAATCGCGTTTTCGTAGCTTCATCCTTTAATAAATTGAAATATTTTAAAGTTGAAAACAGCCTATTTTCCAATCTATACCGTAGTGAACAGAAACCCCATTGCGGTCTGTACAAAATTGCCCGCTGAAGTTTTTGACTATCCCTTTTTTAACGATGCAGTTCCTTTGGTGCGCCCAATGAATTCCACTCGGAAAGAATTGGATTTCAACGCTGAACTCAATTCAACAAATACAGAATCATTAAAGCTGAAAGGCTTTATTTTACATACTTCCCATTTCAGTTTAAATTATTCTAAAGAGGAATTACACGCTGCCGAAGAAATAAAGAAATATGATGCAAAGAGTTTTCAGAAAACCCCTTTTCCCTTTTCAGAATAAAGCTATTTTTGTATGGCAATGAAAAACACTAAAATAGAAATCCGCTCCGTAAACGTGACGCGCTACATAACCCCTTTGCGCGAGGGCGGTTCTTTACCCGCATTGGCCGAAGCAGACGACGATTTTAAATACGTATTAAAATTTCGAGGTGCAGGCCATGGTGTAAAAGCCTTGATTGCAGAATTATTGGGCGGTGAAATTGCTCACACTTTAGGCCTGAAAGTGCCCGAACTGGTCTTTGCAAACCTCGATGAAGCCTTTGGTCGTAGCGAAGGTGATGAGGAAATTCAGGATTTACTAAAGGGCAGCCAAGGTCTAAACCTAGCTTTGCACTTTCTTTCGGGGGCATTGACCTTTGACCCCGTAGTAACTCAAGTGAATGAAGATTTAGCCTCCAAAATTGTGTGGTTAGACGCCTTCACAACCAACATAGACCGCACCGTGAAAAACACCAATATGCTTATTTGGCACAAAGAACTGTGGTTGATAGACCACGGTGCAACCTTTTATTTTCATCACTCTTGGGACAATTGGGAAAAAGCGGCCGTATCGCCATTTCCATACATAAAGGATCATGTTCTATTGCCACAAGCTTCTTTAATTGAAGAAATAAATGAAGAAATGATTGCCCTTTTACCAAATGAAAAGCTTCGTGAAATAGTCAATCTCATCCCAACCGATTGGTTGCAGTGGGGAGATTCTGAAATGGAAGCGGAAGCAATCCGTCAAGTATATTACCAATTTTTAGTGCTGAGGAGAAACAATTCAAACAACTTTGTAAAACAGATTCAGGATGCCCAAGAAACACTTGTATGAATATGCCGTAATACGTTTGGTACCCCGTGTGGAACGCGAGGAATTCCTGAATGTTGGAATTATTCTTTTCAGCAAGGCCACCAAATACTTGAATTGCAAATACCAGATTGATACTGAAAAACTGAAACTTTTTTCCTGTGAAATTGAAGTTGAAGAGATAGAAAACAATCTAAAAGCTTTTAAAAATATTTGTTCCGGTTCCAAAGATGGCGGTCCCGTAGCGCAATGGGAAATTCCAGACAGATTCCGATGGCTTACTGCACAGCGCAGTTCTTCGTTACAAACCTCGCGACCACATAATGGGTTTAGCGATGATCTTGACACTACTTTAAAAAGGCTTTTTACGGAATTGGTGCTTTAAAAGCTATTGCTTTTGAGTTTCCACAATCTCCCCTTGATAACTAATGGTGCCACGATCGTTACTGCTAATGGTAATGGTGGCATATCCAGAACTACTCACTGACAGCGATATTTCATAGGTGTCATTTTCTGCATTTACGGTTGCGCTTCCTTGGTATTCCTTATTTTTTTCAATGGTGAAATTCTCGGGTTTTCCCTGAAAGCGCATGCCTTTGTCGCGACCCAAAGCCATTCCGCTATAGGCTCTTCCATAAAAAGGCAGATTACTTACAATCTTTTCTGGGGAAAAGGTAACAGAGTAATTACTTCCCACTAAATTTTTAGGAATACCACTTGTAGGGTATGCAGTATTTGCAACAAACTCAAAAGTTTTGGAGTTCAACAAGTTTTCAATGTTGTTGGTATCATTAGTTTCTTGGTTTGTATTTGCTTTTATAGCATTTTCCTGTGCTTTAACACTTCCAAGTATAAAACAAAAGAAGGCTGCAAATAAAAAAATATGTTTTTTCATAATCTTTTTTGAAATGAACATAGTAAGGATTATACCTAATTTAATATTAACGGTATTCAGGATTCTCAAAATTCCAACGTGTGCCATCATCCCAATCTTTTCGAGAGTTTCCGTATTCGGGATAACCGCCTTGCTCTTTTAACATCTTTGCTAAATGGAGCGAATTGTACGTCATAAAGGTAGTATTCCTATTGGTAAAATCATTATTCTTTGCGCCACTTTCTTCGTCCATATAACTTGGCCCTGGCCCAGCTTCACCAATCCACCCACAATCTGCTTGGGGTGGAATGCTATACCCCACATGCTGCAATGCATAGAGAATACCCATTGCACAGTGTTTGACGCCATCTTCATTCCCGGTAATAATGCAACCGCCTACTTTTCCGTAGAAATAATATTGGCCTTTTTCATTTTGAAGCCCGCTCATTGCATACAGCCGCTCAATCAATTTTGTAGCAACAGATGATTTCTCTCCCAACCAAATAGGAGTGCCTACAATTAAAATATCGGCGGCATCCACTTTTTTCCATATTTCTGGCCAGGAATCCTCTTTGGCGCCATGCTCAGTCATATCGGGATATACGCCATAAGCAACCGGATGATCTACAAGACGAATATTTTCAAATGCAACCCCTTCGGCTTCCATTATTTTTTGTGAAACGTCCATCAACCCTTGCGTATGGCTCAACCGTGGGGATTGCTTTAAGGTACAATTGATGTAAAGTGCTTTTATTTTTGAAAAATCTGGTTTTTGCATAATATTTTTTTTTAAAAAAACAAAACTGTCAAAAGTATTTAGAGCCATCTATCAATTAATAAGAACTAACAATCCTTCAGACAATTTTGCTTTATAATTATTTTTAATTATTTACGAGCGGTAAAAGCCACTCCCAATCCGAATACAAGATGACCTATTAAAGTTGCCATTAATAGCATTACTTTAGATCCTTCGGCTGGTGACATACCCATAATTGCCATCATAATTTGTGCGAAGACAAAGGCCAAAAACCCAAATACCAGACCCGATAATAAGGTACTTGCTATTTTTACTTTAGGATTAAAAAGATACACATAAACAAACGCATATACAATTCCTATCATAAAATGCATAACCCAACCCACCAGCATAGGCATTCCCAACATTCCAGCTACCATTGCCGGAGGCGACATTTTTGGCATCCCCATGTATGGAGCCACTAAAATTACCATTGTCATTACTAAGGTACCCACGATACCCGCTACAATTGATTTACTTACATTAGTTTTCATGATTTTTGTTTTTATTAGTTTATACTTATTAATACCAATAACTTCAAAATATCACCCGTCGCTATAAATTATTTTTTTGCTTTTCTTCTTGCTCCTTGATTTTTCGAATTTGACTAATGCACTTATGCTTCTGGTTAACAGCATTATGCCGTGTAGTATAGCCGTATTGGGTTTGTATTTCGGAAAGCTCCTTGCCCTTATAAAAAAGATCGTTGATTAACCTGCTGCAGTGGTCAGTAATTTTCAAAAGATACCCTTTCATTTTGTCTGCATAGGTTTTTTCACGCTCGATATCTAAATTGATTTCTTCGTAAAAATTGTTTTCATGCAATTGTTCAAATGCTATTTCACGACCGGAATTTCTTAATTTCTTAAACCAGATATTCTTACTGATGGCTACAACGTAGGTCTTTATGGAAGCCGTTAATACAAAATTGTCCATCCGCATTTTTTCAACCAAAACGAGCATGGTGTCCTGAAAAACATCATCCGCATCAGCTGTATTACCATTATTTTTTAAAACAAAATACTTGACCGTATCAAAATGTTTTTGATAAAGTGCTCCAAAAGCAAAATTATTTTCGCCCTTTAAGTCATCTAATAAGGAATCTTCCATTGCAGAAATGTAGCTTGCATTTCTATAAAATTACTTAAAATCCAGTATTTTTTTCAAAATGCTTGTGAAAAAGACAGTAGAATCTAATTCACTTTCAAATCAATCTCCTTCAAATTCTCAATTCTATTGCGAAGAAGGAAATCGTCTATACTTTCAAAATGTTCAATAACACGTTTATCTTTAAATTCGAATACTTTTTCCGAAAGCCCCTGCAAGAAATCACGGTCATGGGAAACCAAAATTAAGGTGCCGTCAAACAGAAGCAGTGCTTCTTTCAAAACATCTTTCGATTTTAAATCCAAGTGGTTGGTAGGTTCATCGAGAATCAAGACGTTTACCGGTTCCAGCAATAGTTTCACCATTGCCAATCGTGTTTTTTCACCTCCGGAAAGCAAGCCAACTTTTTTGTCGATATCATCGCCACTGAACATAAACCGGCCGAGAATATTCTTTATCTGTGTGCGGATCTCACCTTTGGCAACCTCATCCACAGTCTGGAAAACGGTGAGTTCTTTGTCCAAAAGTGCGGCTTGGTTTTGGGCAAAATATCCAACTTTAGCATTGTGGCCCAAAGTGCAGCTTCCCTCAAAATCAATTTCGCCCATTATGGCTTTAATCATGGTTGATTTTCCTTCGCCGTTTCTTCCCACAAAACTCACTTTTTGGCTGCGGGAAATACTCATGTTGGCATCGTTAAAGACAACGAGATCGCCGTATTTTTTCGTAAGACCTTCCGCTACAACCGGATAATCGCCACTGCGCTGTGCAGGCGGAAAGCGAAGTGCCAATGCCGAAGTATCAATTTCATCAATTTCAATAACCTGCAATTTTTCCAGCATCTTTTCCCGAGAGTTCACTTGGTTGGTTTTGGAATAGGTGCCTTTAAAACGCTCAATAAACAGTTGGGTTTCGGCAATGAATTTTTGTTGCTCTTCGTACGCTTTTATTTGGTGCGATCTTCTATCGGCCCGCAATTGTAAGTAGTGGCTGTAATTGGCTTTATAGTCATATATTCTTCCCATTGTAACTTCAATGGTTCGGTTTGTTATATTGTCAATAAATTTTCTGTCGTGCGAAATAACGATTACGGCTTTTGCTTTATTAATAAGAAAATCTTCTAACCAAATTACAGATTCAATATCTACGTGGTTGGTGGGCTCATCCAGTAAAATCAAATCTGGTTTTTGGAGCAGCAGTTTTGCCAATTCAATCCGCATACGCCATCCACCGCTGAATTCACTTGTTTGACGGTGCAGGTCGCTTCTTTTAAAACCAAGTCCGCGCAGTGCTTTTTCTACTTCCGCTTCGTAGTTTATTTCTTCGAGAGCGTAGTATTTTTCACCGAGCTCCGCCACTTTGGAGATGATGTTCATATAAGCATCACTTTCGTAATCGGTGCGGGTTTCCAATTCTTTGTTGAGGCGATCCATTTCGTCACGCATTTCAAAAATTTGCTTAAAAGCTTTGGAAGCTTCTTCAAAAACGGTGCAATTGTCATGAGTCAACAAATGCTGTGGTAGATAGGCTATCACAGCATCTTTTGGCGCGCGCACGTTTCCGCGGGTGGGTTTTTGGACGCCCGCAATAATCTTCATTATTGTGGATTTTCCTGCACCATTTTTTCCCATTAAAGCAATTTTATCGTTCTCGTTCACCACAAAGGAAACGTCGCTAAAAAGTGTATCGCCACTGAATTCTACTGCCAAATTGTCTATTGAAATCATACTTTTAATTAAAGCAATTGTTTTAACTTAGGACTGAATGACGTAGGACTAATGCTTTCAACACAAATATGTCTTACGTCCCTAAGTCCTTTCGTCTTAAGTCCTTTTTTAAGGTTGCAAAACTATTAAAAAGAAGTGGATTGGCGTTTAAATTGAAGATAAGTTGTGCACCACGATCACTCCTCGAACTTTTGTGTTTTATTTAACATCAGGTAGCTATCTTCGCACAGGTTTTTTTGCGGAGTTATTAGTTGCAATTTGTAATTTCACGCTTCGTTAATTTTTCTTCCCCAGATTAATTCTGCCCTTGATTCCTACGCAAAAACCTATGTGATTTGTAAAATTTATTCGCATTAGTTATGCCATTACATTATTTTTTAAGCAAGCGGCTACTCCGATTGGAGGGAAGGTTATACAGCGGCAATCTCTCGGAAGTCCAATTCGAAATAGAATCAGCCTTGGACAGGACCCAATCCTTAATTGTAGATTTGGATCCACTGGAAAAAATTGATGTTGCGGGGGCATATATGCTCTACATCGCTTCAGAAAAGGCGCGCGAAAACAACAAAGAGATCATCCTGTTCTGCAGGAATAATGAAATCGTGAAACTTATTTTTTCCTTCGCGGGCATCCATTATTCCACTAAGCTTCCACGAGCAACTTTATAAAGCTGTTTTATTTGCTTTTCATACAAAAATTGGATATGTTTACCCAATAATCAAAAACTTCCGCTATGCTTGGTTTTTATTCATCAAATAAGAGCATTTGTAACTTGACCGAGTTGCGGAAGTCTTTATTTTCATTCTTTAAACTGAAAATCATCTTCCCGAATTAAGGCGCACTTGCGAGTGTGCCGTATCGATTTCCTTTTCTATAAACTTACATCCAACCTAAAACACCAAATCTTATGGTGTTGTCAACTCGTTTTATAATTTATTCTGAAAAGGAAACTGGGATGTTAATTTTCTAAATTTTTAAAGAATTGTATCATGGCAAAAGGGAAAAACCTTAAGACTTCCTCTAAAGATGCAAACGCATTGAAACAGGAAAAAATATTGAAAAAACTGGAAGATAAGAAAATGAGAAAACGCAAATCGCGCGTGTAATTTTTTTGTTTTTGAATAGTTGGTTTGATGACTGAGAAAGGCCGGGAACAGTGCCATTTTATTACCTGGCCTTTTTCTATTTTTAGCAATACGAATCAGCACGTTTTCAAAAAATTTCAATCTAAAAATCAAAAACCCGCACTCAAAAAGTGCGGGTTTTATCAAATTAATTGGGGAGAAAATAAGCCTATGGCTTAACCCAAATATAATAAAAAAGTGAATACCAATAACCTCTTTATCAAAAATACAGTTATTTTCTTCGCTAAAAATGTGCCGTTAACGCAAGTATAAAATTCCTTCCCGCTCCCGAAATACCGGAACTGTATGGGCGGTAACGTTGGTCTGTCAAGTTCTCTATGCCACCGCTAACGTCAAAAGTATCGGTCATTTTGTACAATGCCTTAAAATTAAGAGTGTACCAGGACGGGGAATAGGGATTCCCATTTTTGTCTAAAGCATAAAACTCTGTTTTGTCTTTTTCCCCTTCGGGAAGGTCGTCAAAATCACGCTTAGCTTGATAGTTAACATTCAGCTCCATACTCAATTTGTTGGCCATGTAGTTTAAACGGGAAACGCCGAAAAATGGAGAGGCGTGTTGTGATGGGCTTGTTTTGCCATTGTCCAGTTCCTCTTCCCCTTTTTGGAAATTCACATCGGTTGAAAAACCAAAACCTTTTGGCAATTTTACCTCCACGCCAGCCTGAACCCCGTAAACTTTTGCAATGGCAGCGTTTTGGATGGCCTGTACTTGGCTCAATTCACCTTGGTACATAATGCTGTCCAAACCGTTTAATTGAAAATCACGGCGCACAAGGGCGTCTTTAAGATAGGTATAATATCCTGTAATGTCAACTTTCACAACATCCCCAAAAACCTTGGCAATTCCCAGATCGGCATTATAGGCGTATTCGGGTTTTAAATCTGGATTGGGGACAACCACACTTCCAGGCTCAGAATCAAATACTTTTCCAAGATCGTCTACATTTGGTGAACGGAAGGCCGTGCCCAAATTGGCACTGATAACCAATGAACTATCTGGCCGATAAACACCACCCAAACTTCCGGTAAGCGCGCCATTGCTCAAATTTGCTTCGGTAAAAGGAAATGGATAAAATGTAGTATCAAATTCGGCATCGAGCAAAATATGGTTGTAACGTGCGCCGGCGCTCAAGGTAAATTGGTCCGAAACCTTAAATTCGTCAGTAACATAAGCCGCTAACGATTGCCATTTTGCTTGCGGATAGCGAGCGGGACCCGGTTCAGAAATACCCGTAGAAATATCTGTCAACTCACCTTCCGAATTTACATCGTCCAACACGTATTCAATGCCATAGAAAAAAGTGTTTTTTGCGCCCGTAGCTTTTTTAAAGTCAAGATTTACAGAATATGCAGCTACTTCCTCACTTTGGGTGTTGCGCTCGGTTTTATTAAGAGATCTATCAATTCTGCTCTCTTCAAACCATTGATGTGCAAGACGAAGACTCATTTCATCAAAAACGGAATTGTTGGCGTTGTAGCTAACATTTAGATTGTTCATCATCCAAATCTGTGGGCCGTAATTCCATTCGGCGTAACGGGCGGTTCCATTGCGAACGCGTGTGTGCCTGTCATATCTTCCGTAAGAAGAAGTTTCTGAGTAGTGGAAACCGTATTGAAAATCCCAACGATCGTTTGGTTGAAAACGGATTTTCTGCATCATGTTTATTTGGGAATAGGCCGAAGGAATCTGCAACAATTTATCTTCTTGCGTGATTATAACGTCCGTACTGTCCTGTCTTTGCACGTAATAATCTTTTATGTAATCCTCGGGGCCGTGGCTTCCTTGGCGCAAGTTGTCATAATCCCAAGAAGTGATGCTGGTTAAAAAGACCCATTTTTTAAAGCCCAAATTCACATCAAAATGGCCTGTTTTTTCTTTGTTGGCGGAAGAATAGCGAACATTTGCTTTTCCTGTGATAAGTGGTTTTTCGTTAAGGGAAAGACTTGGTGTAAGTGTTTGAAAACTCATTACGCCGCCAATGGCATCACTTCCGTAAATTACAGAACCGGGGCCAAAAAGCACCTCCGTATTTTCTACGGCGAAGGGATCTATATTGATTACATTCTGAAGGTTTCCGGAACGAAAAATTGCAGTGTTCATCCGAACGCCATCGACGGAATAAAGCAACCGACTGGTAGCAAAACCGCGTATCATCGGGCTTCCGCCGCCCTGCTGACTTTTTTGGATAAACACTTTCCCCGAAACGCCTAAAAGGTCGGCCGCCGTTTGTGGGTTTTGCAACGCTACTTCCCGAGCCGAAATGGAAATGATTTTTGATGGTACATCATCACTGCTTTGTCGCCAACGTGAACCTGAAATCACCACTTCGTCTAAACTAAAATTGGAGTTTTCGAGTGAAATTACAAAGCTATCTGCTTTCAATTCGGAATAACTTTTTATAAGTGTTTTATGGCCTAGACTGCGTATTTCAATCTTTTCCACATCCTTAAAAGCTGAAATGTCCGCTTGTCCCTTGGCGTTTGTTGTGGCGTAAAGTTTTGAATTTGCACTGGTAAGTGTTGCCAGTTCTACAGGCTCATCGGTTTGTTGATCTTTGATGGTTATTGTTTGGCCGTAGGAACTACCTGCAAAAGCCAACAATAACCAAAGTATGAGTGCTTGTTTCATTTTGGTTTGAATTTTAGTTAACGTGTTCCTCGGGAACACAATAGTTCTCGCTGCCCCTTTTGAAGGGCAACGATTAAATTTTGAGCTATCGGAAAAGTTAACTTAGCTTGGGAGGAGGCGTGGGCGGGCTTAAGCGGATGGAATTGAATATGTCCGCATGCATTTCATCTTGATATACAATTTCAGTTTTTTGAAATGTGATGGCGTGCCAATCAATTAGATCTGTGCAGAAAAAGGAGCAGAGATAATGATGGAGGTTAAGATGTGCATCACAATTACTTCCGTCTTCGTCCATCGCATTGGCAACCAGTTTCTGCAGCTTTTTGTTGAGGTTGGTTTCCTCATAATCCCACCAGCAACGGAAGAAAATGGAATCGCCTTTTATTTCTTTTGAAACAATGTCATACATCTGCCCATTGTATTCAAATTCCTTGGAATGTTCCCAACGCAGTTTTGTTTCGGTTTCTTCTTTTGTGAATTTTAAAAGGACTAGTTCTTCCCGATCCAAACCCGCAATCATCTTTCCTTTTATTTCGCGGCGAACAGCCGATTTTTCGTACTGAAGGTATGAATATATGGTTGCAACTGGTGCAAACAATACAAACAACAGTGATATGGCGATTATTCTTTCTTTCAATGCGGAATTCAATGTGGGCTCAAATGTCGTAAAATTGACTTAAATAATTGATAGATTCAATTTACTTTTTTATACGTGCTGACTTTTTAAATACGGCGATGTTTCCCATCTGTGTATTAGGTTGAACGTTCAATAAAAAAAACCACCCCGTAAAATAGGGTGGCCCTTGATTTATCCGAATAACTTAATTTTAATATCAATACCAGCCGCGAATATTGTACATAACCGTATTCGGTTGGTTTTTGGCATAGGCCATCAAAACTTCTTGGGCACCTTTGGCTATTGCAATGTTGGCATCCAATACTTTCAGTTTGTATTCCCATGGACGATCGCTTAGGGTCTTTACCCTTCCTTCAATTTTTGAAAAAAGTGATTTTACGTTTGGATAACAGGATGAAGTAGGTTCAATGCTCGCCAATATGGCCCCAGCTTCATTCGCGGCTGCCAAGTCTTGGTTGGCATTCCATATGGCCGTAGCCTCTGCCAATTGAAGCTGACAATCGCGGTCTATGGTTTTTTGGTACATCGATTTTAAACTTTTGCCCACTTTGTCATAACAGGTGCTGTTTACGGGAACATTTACCAACAGTCCCAAAGCTTCTTCAAATCGGTTTTGGTTAGCCAAAGTATTTGCTTCCTTTTGGATCAACTCACAATTGTTGTTGAAGAAATCAATAATTTTTTGTTTTCCCTCCGCAACAAATTGTTGCACATCGTCGCTATTGGTTTTCATATTCTTGATAGCCTCAATATATGCCTTGGTTTCGTTGGAACCCACACCTTTTACATTAAAACTTTTGCTGGTATAGAGCGTACCATTTACGCCATCGCCAATATAAAGAGTAATATCTAGGTTAAGTACGATTTTTGGAGGTGCAGTCCCTAATATATCCTTACTCATCACAGACACGTTTGGGGTGATGATGAATCGCGAATTATAGGAAACATCGCTAATACCATTTTTGGTTACCATTTGCCCCAGTTTTGTTTCCAGGATTTGTCTGGCGGCTGAGGGCACTTGTTCCATTTCATAGGGAATGTATGTGCCCAGTGCAATATTGGAATCGCTGCTCTGTGCTGCCCCAAAGGCAACCGTGAAAAGCACACCGATTGTAAAAAATAAATTTTTCATAGTTTAGTGTTTTTATTTGTGTCCTAAAATTATAGTTGCGCGGCCCAATCCTTTCATGACTGGCTTGTTCGGGATATTGTATGGAGCACTACTCAAAAATTTACCCAGTTCCTTTACATATCTATTAGCGTCTAAGGCATTTCCTTTGTCATTGTATAACGGAATCCGTACTTGTTCAAAAAGCGCCATATTCTCTGTCATATCAGTAGTGTTGAACCTTCCCTTTACAGTATTGGCTTGCAACCAATCCTCAATCACGACACCAAGTTCTTCGCCACCATATTCGGTTTCCAGGTCGCCATCCCAGTCGTCCCATTTTTGGATTCGGACAATGATTTCACGCCCGTTTTCAAACATATCGTCAAAATGAGATTGTAATGAAGCCGTAAAATTGTCCATATGCGATAGTACCGCTTCCGAAAGAAGAACTGGGGTTTCTGCAGAAAATGAAGGTGCCCCAGTACCTGTGGCAGTAGCTATTTGTTTATCTGTATAGGAATCCAAACCTTGGAGGTTAAAGTTGATGGATTTTTTTGGCCCGGTTTTGTTGATCGTCCAAGTAAGCTGAATAATTATATCGGCTTTTGCAGCTTTTTTTAATTCATCAATTGGACTTTCGGAAATACCAGATCCAGATTCCTTAGACTGTCTCAGGTTGTCTTCGGCGCTATTGGACTCTAAGGTTTTTATGGCCGATTCCATATTTTTCAGCGGAAAGCCGCGGTCTGCCATCATCCCGTTTATTTGGCTTATAACCTGCAAAACTTCGGTATTTTCCTGGAAGGCGCGCTTGTAATCGGGTATTTTCTTAGTGGATCCCTGATCATCAAAAGTTAGAGTATATCCATTTTGAACGCACCACGCATCACTGGGAACTACCATCAAGGTTGGTTTTTTGGCCTGTCCGAAGCTAATTGTAATGCTAAAAATTGCCAAGAGGCACAGTATTAATTTTGGTTGTTTCATTTCTAAATTTTTTTAAAATCCACTGGTTAAGGATTTGATAATATTTTCTTTTTCGAGTCTTTTTCTAAGCTGGTCGCTCATTACGGTAACCACAGCGCCTATTTTATATTCGCGTTTGCTTACTTTCAATCGGTCTCCTGGCCCAATGCTACCATCCGTTGCGGCAGATACATATTTTAAATACTCGCCACCTTCGGCAAAAAATTCATCAAAAAATTCTTTGTATTTCTCTTCAACAGAAGGATCATTCACTAATGGCTGGAAAGAAGTACATCCTTGGCCACCACCTGCATATCCTTTAAAGATTACGCCATGCACCGCATTGCGCATAGAACTCGCAATTGCGTGTTTCGGGTTTTTTGAATAGGACCAAACTTTTACAAGTTTTGCTCCTTGTTTTGCAATTCCCTCGCACTCTATATCATACCGCCATATTTTGGTATCTTCAAGTGCCTTTTCTTTTTTCCATTGTGCCTGTGCTCCAAAATTTGCGAACAGCATCAATAAAATTGAAATAAATAGGTAAGATCGTTTCATAAAGGTTGGTTGTTTTTAGTTTATCTGTCTGATTAGCATCCCTGCATAATATTTATTTTTTGAACCACTGAAGGTGGTGTATTCCAATTCCGATGGGTTCTCTTCGTCTGCCAAATAACGGTTGTCCCAAATCATATTTTTCTCAACTTTAATAAGACCTACTTTTTTATATTCTGTTTTGCCCTCATCATTGATTACTTGCTCCAGTACTTCATATTTATCGCCTTTTTCCAATCCTTCTTTCATACCGATCTTTGCAGAAATTGGGTCTCCGCTCATCAATGGGGTTTTGGTGCGGAAAACCTCATAGGCTCTTTGAAGTTTGGCAATTACAGCATCGGTCGCTTTTTTTGTGGCCACTGCAATAAGTTCATCATCATTTTTTTGGGTAAATGCCGTACTCTGTAAATCGGCCCAAGCGGTCTCGGTGCCAATATACTCTAATGTAAAGATATTCGAATTTTCAAAAGCTGCAACTTTTTCTGGGTCAAGTGCTCCATTCTCAGTCCAGTAATCATTGTAAAAAATAGCGGCCACTTCATCGTTCCAAACGAGTTTGTACAAAAGGGCATCGGTTTTTATAACATATCCCTTGCCCATTACTCCAACGCCCACACTTGTGGCGTCTGCGGCCAAACTTAAGCCATTCGCACCAGCAGCAGAAGCCGCAGATGAAACCACGGACAGTAAACCTTTGGTTTTATTGGCCACTTCTTCCTTGCTGGTGTACTTAAAATTGTTGACTACCACAAAGGTGTTTTTTAATAATTCCTCCCCCGCATCGGCTACCATTGCCAAACCGCGTTCACTCTGCTTTGCAATTTTAATATCGATATCGGAAGCATTATATGATCCCCGCTCCGCAATAAGGTCCATATTGAAGCCTCCTTCGTTACTCCTGTTGAACCATTTGGCAACCATTGCTTTTGCGATAGTATTTTTTGTGAGAAATTGAGAAATGGAATCCTTTTGGAGTTCCTTTAAATCTTTTTTGGACAGACTTTCATCTACCAATTTCGGAAGAGTACGCAACTCACCATTGTGATTGTTGAATTTATCTGGAATTGGGTAATTGATAAACGCATCCTGAATTGTTTGGCTATGCTCTTGTTGAGCGTCGGAAACCATAAAAGTGTAAAGAGAACTTCTTTTGTAATTGGCCAAAGAAGCCTCTTCTTGGCTAAAACCGGTAAAACTGAAACATAAAAATAATGTTAGTGTAAATAATTTTCTCATAATTTAAATAATTTGGTTTGAATTGTTAATTGAATTTTCAATAATACAAAAAACTTTTATTTAATAATTAAGGAAAACCGCAAAGCGGATAAATAAATCGCAAATATGTTGAATTTTTTAGCAATATCTTAATTCTCAAAAAAATACAAGGTTTTTTTAATCGAAATAATTCCAGATAGGGGGCGAGTGTACAAAAATTTATGGGAGTGATTGCTCGGCGATGTTCTGCTCTGGAAATAAAAAAAACCATCCAAAAAATGAATGGTTTTTATGAACCATCAATTACATCAACGCTGCCCTTTAATCAATTTCCATAACTTTTTAAAGGCAAGTACCACTATCAAACAAACAAACCCAACCACAAGACCCACAACAAATTCAAGAATAAAGGATGGCAATCGTGGCAAAAAGTGATGAAATAAATCAACATTGTGAACAAAGATTCCGCCAGCAACCAAAATCAAGGCTATTGTGCCAATTACACTTAACGCCTTTATCACTATGGGCAACGCTTGTACCAATAATGTGCCCAGAGTTTTTAAAAAGCCTTTCTTGTTTTTGCTGTGTTTTATCAGTTTATAGCCCGCCTCATCCATTCTAACAATTAGCATCACGATACCGTAAACACCTATCGTGGCCAAAATAGCAATAGCGCTCACCACAATAATTTGGGTGCCGATAGGCTCCTTAACAACAGTGCCTAATGCGATGATTACAATTTCGAGCGAAAGAATGAAATCCGTAACTATAGCAGATTTTACCCGTGTTTTTTCAATGGCCAATATTTCACTTTCAGTAAGCCCTTCCTCAACAAATGATTCGTTTGAGTGTGCGTGGGGAAAAAAGAACTCGTATATTTTTTCAGCACCTTCATATCCCAAATACAAACCTCCAAGCATTAAAACAACGGTAACCGCCCACGGCAAAAAAGCACTTAACAAAAAAGCAATGGGAAGAATAATCAGTTTGTTTAAGAAGGAACCTTTGGTAATTGCCCACAGTACCGGTATTTCGCGCGAAGAGGCAAAGCCCGAAGCTTTTTCGGCATTTACCGCTAGATCATCCCCCAAGATACCCGCAGTTTTTTTTGCCGCCACTTTGCTCATCATTGCCACATCATCCAACAGTGCGGCTATATCATCGAGTATTGCAAAGATTCCTGAGGCCATACGTTTTTTACTTTGGATTTTGAGCAAAAATAGTCAAGTTGCTTAGAAGAAATTTAATTTGTAGCAGAGAATTACACCGCCGTGCTGAACTGACCTTTAATCTCTTTCGGATTAATTCCCCGAGGCTCTGTCTCGCTTTGGTTTTTTTATTCATATAATACAGGCAGGTTTGGAATTTGATTTTTTTGGAATTTTAATACTTCGCGGGCTCTGCCCCGAGGTATTTTATTTATGATTTTGGAAAGCGCAATTTTGAAGTGGCTCTAAAAATCACGCAAGTACAAGCCTATGTTATTCATTCCGTTTCATTAAAAAACTATAACGCACAAAAAAACCAGCCTGACTTCCAAGGTAGAAAGTAAAACTGGTTATGTAAAAGTGAGGAACTAATTTTTAATACCGCGTTATCGCACCAAAACCATTAAATTTTGTCAATTCCCCTTTCGGGAGAAAAACAACATCGCCGCCAAAATCCATATTGGCTTCAATCATTTCGTCATAAATATCATCAATTACTCCAGTATCATTTCTTTCTTCATTGGAAATATATACAATCTCATCATCTTTCATTACCGCTGGTTGGAACAGGCCTTGTTCAATAAATAGGGTTTGTATCCTTCCTTCAGGGATGGCTCTCCATATTTCATTGGTATCACTTAAGAATTTGTTTTCGCCCACAGCTCTTTTCAACTCTTTTTTACGCTCATTATTTTTTTGAATCACGTAGTTCTTCACAATCTCCCAGCTTTCATCTACAATGGAATGAGCAGTATCGTTGATTTTATTTCTGTTTAGGAACACGTCGAAAATACTGTGTTTTTTATCGGCAACTTTTATGTACTCATTGTGATTTTCCTCTAGGGCGCAAATTAATACTGGCAACGGATTGTCTTTTCTAACATCATTCACCTTTTTATCCGCTTGATTGAAATATTCTGCAATCAAACTGGTTTGTCTTGAAGCAATTGCTGCGGCAGCCCGACTTTTTGAAAAGAATTGGGTATTCTCAATAGGAAACGGCTTTCCAATTTCTTGAATAATCTTATCGTTCATAGCCTCTATTAGCCTGATTTTCTCCTGGCTCAAAACCAATATATAATAATGGGTCTCCAAGTGCATAGCCCTTACCAAATCGCGAGTGGCGAAGGTATCGTCAATAACCACGCGATCTTCAACCTTTATCGGTAAGCGTGTGTATTCAGCAACCTCATCATTTACAAAGAGCATCAAACTTTCCAGATTTTGACTATGGTCAATTTCGGCGGCGAGTTTATTTAATTTTTCAACTAAATGTATTGCATTGCGTTTACTGGTATCTGCCATCAACCTATCCTGAGCTTCCTTTATTAAATTTTTAAGACGCAGTCCATCATTTAGATAGTCAGGTTTTGCTCGGTGTGTAGTGGCAATAATAGTGATACAATTTTCCGTACGATTGTCTTTGAGTTCTTTTAATGTGATGTTCATTTTTTTCTATTTTATTTGTTAATATACTAATACAATGCAGGTATCAAACAGCCTGCATTTCAATAATTTTGTATGTCTTCTTAAATAATTTGGACCTTTAGAAGACTACTTAAAAAAGTCCATTCCTAATTACATTTCAACCGTAATATTAGATGATCAATTTACACAACATATCCCTGAAAAACTATGATAAAGATCAGTCTGGGTTTTAGTTTAAAACAGTTATATAGGATTTAGAAAAACTGAAAAACCTTTCAGTTTTGAGGAAAATACAGTTTCAAAATAAAATTGGGCTAACGGAAAAGTATTACTGAGGAAACCGTGAAGATTTGGTTTCTTTCCCTTTTTCAATGATTAGCGGTAGAAAACTTTACTGGAGTGAGCAGTAAAATGAAAAAAATCGCAAAGCAGGTTTATGTATTGGTAAAATAATCTTTGAATTCTATTTTTCCAAAAAGTAACTTTGGTAAGAACACAATCTTATTTTTCCTCAATCACCCGTTTCAGTGCTTTTCATAAAATCTATTATTTTCTTGTTTACTATCTTGGCCTGATCTACCGACAGAAAGTGGCCGGAGTTATGAATAATCTCACCCTTGCCTCTCGGAATATATTTTTCTGTTAAACGAATGGTCTGTTTGGTATTGAAAATATCGTCGTCTCCAATCAAAACAAGGACTGGCATTTTTAAGGATTGTAAATCTTTATTGGAGAAAGGTTTCATCTCCGTCACGAATTTGTTCACGGTATCATTTTCTTGGCCAATGCGATACTGCTTTATATAATTTCTATCAATCTTGTTTGGATATTTTGACAAGGTTTCCATGGTGCGATCCGCTCCTTCTTCCTTGGAATAGAATACATTGAAAATATTTTTTAACAAGCCTATACTGGGCGGAATCCATATAAAAGTCTGGACTGGACTCAACAGGATTAAACTTCGTATATTCCTCTTACTGTGAAGCGCTATATTCACGGCTATCCAGCCGCCACGCGAAGTCCCGATCAAATGAAATGATTCTAATTTCAATGCCCAGAATATCTCTTCATACCAAGCGGTGACTTCATCAAGATTTTCAAAATTACCCGTTTTATATGATTTTCCAGGTTCAATAATTAAATCGATTGCAAAGATTCGGTATTGCTTGGCCAACGCTTTGGCATTGGGGTACCACATTGTAGAACTTGCACTCATTCCATGCAGCAAAACCACGGACTCGCCATTTTTCGGGCCACTCATCAGTACATGGGCTATTCCCTTTGAAGTGGTTATATAGAGCTCTTCATAAGCTACTCCCCATCGTTGAAGTGTTTTATCATAAGCTTCATAATAGGCTTTATGCTCTCTATCTGGATGGGTGATATACTCTGGCACTTTCCTAAACTCTTTATATTCGTCCTTTTCTTTGTTGCACTCGGCAAAAAGGATGAACAGGAGCAGAAATGGCAGCGCTTTAAAATACTTCATTTATAAAATTTAGATACCAAATTTACATGATTAATATTCGCTAAAAACCATTATCATAATATTGGTTTTAAACGATAACACAATTTTGCCTTCTGAAAAAGAAAGAATATAAAACTTGGCCTTGGTTGAAAAAACACACCCCGCATTTTCAGTGCGGGGTGAATATATTTCATGCAGTTTTGTATTATCTTGAACTATTCGGTCCTATTTGGTTCCACCATTTCCACCATCATCGTTCTGGGAACCTGGACGGCCAAACAAAATATAGTGCACGTCCTGAAATTGCCCACCGGGTGGAGGATTGTTTTGGGTGGTATAGCCAGCGGCATCAAACATCCTTCCGTTGGGACTATATCTTCTTATACTCGTGTAATCTCCATATCTGCCCACGGAGCTTGTGCTCAATCTTGGATAATAAACCACAAAATCTCCCATAAAGCCCGCGGCGTGATGGGCTTCCGTGGTATCGCCGCCCCAGCCAAGTGAAATGCCAACTTCCCCATCGCTGTTGGTTGAAAAACAAGGATATGCAAAGGCATAGTCATCATTCCAAATCTGCATTTGCTCAAATACAGACCAATCTGAAAGTCGAACTTTTACCACTTGTATCTGGGCATTTGAAAATCCGCCTCCCGCGCCAGCATTCCAGGCATACCAAACCTCGCCATCCCTTCTCGTTAAGCCAATAACTGCATTCCCTGGGAAACCAAAGGAGAGCCAATTGACCCCCGAAGGAGTATTTGAACTATAAGCCTGCGTCCAAGAATTGATGTCTCTGTCTCTCCAGTAATAAGTGTTTTCAGATTCCTTCCAAGAAAACAACCGCATTTTGCTATTACTGACATGACCCGCCCAAAAAACTTCGTTCCCTGTATTTTGGCTTACGTGGCCACCATAGGCATTGCCACCGTCAGCCGCTTGCGTAAACCAAAAGGTAAATCCAGAGCCAGTACTGATTTCTCGCAGTGGTAAGCGCATCACTATCAATCCGGTACCCACCGCATCGCTGCTTATATAAATTGAATTATCGCCCACAGAAACATCCGGATAATCTAATGCCCCAGTGGTTGCACCCACTTGGGTGCTTGTAATGTCCCAATAAGTCCAAGCGGTGGCATTGGAACTTATCACGTCTGCGGTGCTGGCCGCAGCGACCCTTATTATATTGGTGCCCCCCAAACAGTTGGCTCCGTTGCCACAAAACTGCATAAACCAAATAAACCGGTCAATGGACGGGACGTATTGTATGATCTGGTCGCAACAAAACCCATTGCTTATGTTTGTTCCCGAAGCATCGTTCACGGGACCGCTGGGAAAAATTGTAGTTGGGTCTATGGTCGTAAAGGTATTACCGCTGTCCAAGGAAAGCCTTACTCTGGAATTATAGGAATACAATACCACATTGGCATTTGCTGCAGCATTTACATCTGGGGTCATATTTACGCCGTTTCCTGTGCCCTCGTTGTCAAATTGATAAAAATCAACAGCTGCCCCTGGTGGGTTCGTTGGGTTGCCAAGACTGTCCATTTCAATTTTCTTCAGGTCAATTTTCTGAAAATGGGGTTTCAGATCACCGCGGATGGGGCCGTTGGGCACTTCATACGCCTTGTCGTCATTCTTGCCTTCCTCCATAGGGGTAAAGGGAGGATATTGTGCTCCACTAACTTTATGAGCTTCCACCATGCTGCTTTTGGCTCGGCGTGTCTCAAGGGTAGGGTCGTTCGTTCCGTTACATTTCCATAACCACAAAATTGCGAGGATTATCAGTATTAAAACAATAATCCATAGTAGGGTGTTTCTTTTCATGATAAGAGGTTTTAAATCAAAAGATTAGACATATACCAAGATAAGAAATTTTGAAGAAAATTGAAATATTTCTTTAAGTTAATTCATTTAAAACCAAACAAGTACGATGAATATATCTATTTCTCCACTTTTATGGAAATGTTCGTCTATTTCATCGCCACGAACTGATTGGGGATTTAATTTTTAGAGAGAATAAATATTTTGTGAAGCACACTAAATACATTCTTATATAAATACCCGTATCGATTTATTCTGTTAAAGGAAGCCTGCCCGATGATTTATTTAAAAATCCTATTGCTCCCCACACAAAATAAAACGAAAAACAAAGACATTCCACAAAATACCACCATATCCTTTTCTCAAATGAATGAAGTTTTTTGCATTAACTGAGGAGATTGGAAACATGATACCTTAATATATATGAAATTGAAAAATTAAAAAGGATCCGCCGTTTTTCACCATTGCAAAACAGATATTTTTAGTTTTCGATCTTTTCAAAATATCTTAGGCAAAATAAAAGCGAAAACCATTATTGAGCTCTTTTCCGATAATCTTTTGAGCGTGTATAGTCCGGCAGTACGATTGATTTTTTTAACAAGAAACTCGCGCTTTATATCATCGATCCAACAAATAACAAGAAGAACCTCCCAATAACGAGATAACATTATGAAGAATGAATCTATATAACAAAACCATATTTTTAGTTATAATTTTTTTTTTACTTTTAACACTATCTTATCTTTAAATTATAAGACGGAACAATATGATTATATCTACACAACCTCTAAAAGCCACAGTGTTTATTGCTATTTTCTGCTTCATCTCTCTTGGTCTAAATGCCCAAAACGGCGAACGAATATTCAAAAATTCCTGTATAGCTTGCCACACCGTTGGTGGCGGAAAACGGGTGGGACCGGATTTGATTGGGATTACCACAAAGCGAAACGAGGCGTGGTTGACCAAGTGGATCAGATCATCGCAATCACTGATCCAGAGCGGCGATTCTATAGCGATAGCGGTATTTGAGGCGAACAACAAAGTGCCCATGCCGGACCAGAATCTTTCCGATGCGGAAATAAAAGAGGTTGTTGACTACATCAAAGTCAATAGTACCACGGCAGCAGTTCCTGGGGCCGCAACCCTCGCAACTTCAGCACCTCAAGTGCCGATCAAGAGTTCAGACATCGCCAGTGCGGAAGAAATTTTGCTCGGTCAACATATTTTTGAAGGCGATACCCGATTGACCAATGGCGGAGTGGCCTGCATCTCCTGTCATAATGTTGCATCAAACCGCATTATTCCCGGTGGCTTGCTGGCAAAGGACCTAACCACCGTTCACACAAGGATGGGAGGCGACGCAGGTCTTACCGGTATCCTGAACGCTCCTCCCTTTCCAGCAATGGCAGAAGCATACAAAAACAGACCCTTGACCGAAAATGAAATTTATGCGGTCGTTTCGTTTCTCAACATAGTGGAGAAGGAAAGCGCGACCCAATCTGCTACGGCAACAAGCCCATTGTTGAAATATGGGTTTATCAGTTTCGCTGTCTGGATAGTGATTATTTTCATAGTGTGGCGCCACAGAAAAAAATATGCCGTAAACAAAAGAATATATGAGCGGCAGCTAAAAACCTCTTGAGCTTAGCCACGGTTCATTTAAAAAAAAGAGAAACACAAACTAAATATATAGATTATGAGTTGGATCGAAGACATTATTTCCCCAAAAACCCGAAAGTGGGAGGAGTTTTACCGCAACCGCTGGCAGTATGACAAAGTTATCCGAAGCACGCACGGAGTGAACTGTACGGGCGGATGTTCTTGGAACATCCATGTAAAGGATGGAATTGTGGTTTGGGAAACTCAAGCCATCGACTATCCCTTACTGGAGGAAACCCTACCTCCTTATGAGCCACGCGGCTGCCAAAGGGGAATTTCCTATTCATGGTATCTCTACAGCCCCATCCGGGTAAAGTATCCTTTGATGAGAGGGGCATTGATGGACCTGTTCAACGCGGAGAAAAAGGCTGTGGGAGGCGATCCTATAAAGGCTTGGGATAACCTTCAAAGTGATCCAGTAAAAAGGGCTCGCTACCAACGCGCACGTGGAAAAGGCGGGTTCAGAAGAACAAATTGGGAGGAAGCAATTGAATTGATCGCCGCCGCCAATCTTTATACGGTTAAAAAATATGGGCCTGACCGGATTGTAGGTTTCTCACCCATTCCGGCAATGTCCATGTTGAGTTTTGCTTCTGGCACTCGATATCTCCAACTGATGGGCGCCACAAGTTTAAGTTTCTATGATTGGTATTGCGATCTGCCGCCGGCCTTCCCTGAGGTATGGGGCGAACAGACCGATGTGTGCGAAAGTGCAGACTGGTTCAATTCAAAGTTTTGTGTTTCTATGGGAGCTAATTTAGGGATGACCCGAACCCCAGATATTCACTTCTTTTCCGAAGCAAAACACAACGGAACAAAAACAGTAGTGATGTCGCCCGACTTTTCGATGGTGGCAAAACATGCTGACCAATGGATTCCAGTTCACGCCGGTACCGATGGTGCATTTTGGATGGCGGTAACTCATGTTATTCTTAAAGAATATCATGTGGACCGACAAGTTCCCTATTTTATAGATTACGTAAAACGTTATACCGATTGCCCCTTCCTTATTGAGCTTATCAAAGAGGGAGATCATTACCTACCGGGTCAATTCTTTAGAGCAAACAGAATAGCTAAATATAAGGATGTGGAAAATGGAGACTGGAAATTCCTGAATCTCAATTCCAAAACTGGAGAACCAGTAATGCCAAAAGGAGCTATGGGACAGCGCTGGGACAAAGAAGCAGGCAATACGGCTAAGTGGAATTTACTCTTTGAAGATGGAGTGGACAACACAGCGTATGACCCCGAACTAACTCTCCTAAACAAAAGTGACGATGTTGTGCAGGTAGAATATACCGAGTTTGGGTTAAAGAATAAAGCACAAAGAGGTATTCCTGTAAGATATATGGAAACTATTGATGGGAAAAGAATTCCTGTTGCTACCAGTTATGATATAATGATGGGGCATTACGGCGTGGGCCGAGGTCTCGCAGGAGATTACCCAAAGGATTACGACGATGAAAAAGCTGCCTACACTCCAGCTTGGAATGAAATATTTACCGGAATAGGAAGAAAAACTATTATCAGCTTTGCAAGAGAATGGGCAGGCACCGCCGAAGCAACCAATGGTAAATGTATGGTCATTACCGGTGCCGGTATTAATCATTGGTTTCACGGAAACTTGATGTACCGCGCTGCAATCCAGGCACAATTATTTACTGGTTGCAATGGAGTAAATGGTGGAGGTATGAACCATTATGTAGGACAGGAAAAACTGGCTCCCGTTGATTCATGGAGTGTGATTATGTCTGCAAAAGATTGGGTAAAGGCCAACCGAATGCAGCAGGCTCCTATCTGGCATTACATCAATACAGATCAGTGGCGATACGATGCCAATCAGGCACAGTACAACTCCATTCCAGATAACAGTAAATACGGAAATATGCATACGGCTGATATGGCTGTTGTAGCCGTAAGAAACGGATGGCAACCATTCTACCCTCAGTATGATAAAAATAATTTTGAAGTAGTTGCGGATGCGCAGAAAAGCGGTGCAAAGACAGATGATGAAATAAAAGATTATATCGTTGATCAGTTAAAATCGAAAAAACTGAATTACGCTATCGCCGATTGCGACAACGAAATAAGCTTTCCACGCAATTGGTTCATTTGGAGAGGAAATGCGTTGTTGGCTTCTATGAAAGGGCATGAATATATGCTCAACCACTATCTCGGTACCCATCATAACGATATTGCCGATGAAGTTGCCCGTGATCACGTTTCTGAAATTATATGGAGAGAAGCTCCTAAAGGCAAAATGGATTTGGTGGTGGATCTCAATTTCAGAATGGATACCTCCGCTCTTTATTCAGACATTGTTTTACCCGCTGCTTCTTGGTATGAAAAAGCAGATCTCAATTCAACGGATATGCACTCCTTTATTCATCCACTTTCTGCAGCTATTCCTCCTGTATGGGAGTCTAAAAGTGATTGGCAAATATTCGAATTAATCGCCAAGAAAGTAAGTGAGTTGGCGCAAGAATTTTTACCGCATCCAATAAAGGATACCGTGAATCTTCCGCTCTCACACGATTCAATAGACGAAATTTCCCAGACATCAATCAAAGATTGGGGTAAAGGAGAGTGTGAGCCGGTTCCTGGAAAATCAATGCACAAGATTGTAATGGAGGAGCGCGATTACACCCAGATTTACAATAAGTATATTTCCCTGGGACCCAATGTCGGAAAAAATCCGATAGGAGCGCACGGGGTTTCTTTCATGGTAGATGATGTTTACGAGGCAATGAAATTAGACAAACGCCACGTACAGAAAATCAATGGCGTAGAATATCCTTCCCTTAAAGAAGACGTAGAAGCCGTAAATGCAGTGTTAAAATTGTCTGCTCTTACCAACGGAAATTTGGCTGTTCGCTCTTATGAAATGATGGAAAAGAAAACTGGTCTCGTATTGGCGGATTTGGCAGAAGGCAGTAAAGACGTGAGGATTGATTATAAGGATTTACAGGCACAACCAAGACGTTATAATAACGCTGCTTTTTGGAGCGGTTTGATGAATGACGGCAGAGCCTATTGTGCATATACTTATAATATTGATCGACTTGTTCCCTGGAGAACCCTCACCGGAAGACAGTCTATGTATTTAGATCACGAGGGATATATTGCCTTTGGCGAGCATTTACCCACTTATAAACCTTCGCCACTGCCATCAGTTTACGGAGATATCCGCAAAACAGTAAATGACGGTAATGCAAAAATGCTCAACTGCTTAACCCCACACGGCAAATGGCACATTCACTCTACTTATGGCGATACCTTAAGGATGCTTACTCTGTCAAGAGGTATGGAACCCTGCTGGATGAGCGAAAAGGATGCAGCCGCTATTGGAGTAAAAGACAATGATTGGGTAGAAGTCTATAACGATCACGGAGTGTATTGCACACGAGCTTGCGTGAGTTCCCGAATACCAGAAGGTGTTTGCATTGTGTATCACGCCCCTGAAAGAACTTATTCAGTTCCAAAATCCCAAGAAAGAGGAGGAAGAAGAGCAGGTGGACACAATAGTTTTACACGTGTACACATGAAACCAAGCCAAATGGTAGGAGGTTATGGACAGTTTTCTTTTCATATGAATTATTGGGGACCGGTTGCACCTCAGCGGGACACACACGTGCTTGTAAGAAAAATGGATAAAGTAGAATTTTAAAAAAATAAACAAATCAATACTATGGACATAAGATCGCAAATATCAATGGTTTTTCATCTCGATAAATGTATCGGGTGTCACACTTGTTCCATCGCTTGCAAAAACCTTTGGACAGATAGAAAGGGGGCGGAGTATATGTGGTGGAATAACGTAGAAACAAAACCGGGAACTGGCTATCCTACAAAGTGGGAAGACCAGGAAATATACAAAGGCGGATGGGAGATAAACGGGAAATCAGTATCCCTCAAGGGTGCGGGAAAGTTGAGAGGACTGAAAAATATATTTCACAACCCTTACCTCCCCGTTCTGGACGATTACTATGAGCCTTGGACCTACAAGTATGAGGATTTGTTCACCGCCCCTGAAGGTGATGATCAACCCACTGCCCGTGCCGTTTCCCTCGTAACTGGAGAACCCATTGACGTGAAGGCAGGGCCAAACTGGGATGATGATTTAGGAGGCTCCATAGATTATGCACGGCAGGATGTAAATCTGAAAGGCCTCAGTGCAGCAGAACAAGAGGTCATGTTTCAGTTAGAAAGAATGACATTTTTTTACCTACCGCGAATTTGCAACCATTGCTTGAACCCTGCTTGTGTTGCTTCTTGTCCATCAGGCGCCATTTACAAAAGAGGGGAAGATGGTATTGTGCTCATAAACCAACAAGTTTGTCGCGGATGGAGAATGTGTGTTACCGCTTGCCCTTATAAAAAAACGTATTACAACTGGCACACAGGAAAATCAGAAAAATGTATTTTGTGCTATCCCCGTTTGGAATCAGGACAACCACCTGCCTGCATGCACCAGTGCGTGGGAAGGATTCGGTACTTAGGTGTTTTGCTCTATGATGCCGATAGAATTGAAGAAGTGGCCGCTACTCCAAATGATCTTGATTTGGTTGATCGTCAGCTTGAAATATATCTTGATCCATTCGACCCTCAAGTAATTGAGGCTGCAAGAAAAAACGGGATTGCTGATTCAACTATTGAATCTGCCCAAAAATCACCTGTGTACAAATTTGTGAAAGAATGGAAAATCGCGCTTCCACTTCATCCCGAATTCAGAACAATACCCAATTTGTTTTATGTTCCAGCACTTATGCCCGGAATGGCATCCGTTCAAGATGGAATTTACGAAGAATCCAACACCCAGTTTCTATGGGGAGGAATTGACAACAATCGTGTGCCGATAAAATATCTGGCAAATCTCTTTTCAGCCGGAAATACCGAGAAAATTGTAGATGTGCTTAAACGCCTTATGGCTGTTAGGTGGCACAGAAGACAAACTACCGTCGGTGATGTAGCGCAGGAAATAGTTGATAAGGCGATGGGGGAAATAAATCTTAATGGCGACACAGCCGATGCAATTTTTAGATTAACCTCTTTAGCAACATTTGATGAACGATTTGTAATTCCTCCCGCACACAGAGAGGAATCTATAGAAATGCTTGAAAATACCGCCGATGTAAAAGGTAATACAGGATTTGGATTTAAGGAAAGACCAAAGAGAGGATGGTAAAAAGAGAAAAGAAAAGAGAACATAGAACAGAGAAATATACGCAAAGTAAATCGGAATTTTCAAGGAGGGAACAATCATCTCTTCTCTTTATTCTCTTCTCTCTATTCTAATCCAATACATCAATAATTAATATGAACTTATTCGTATGATAAACAGAGAACACTATACATTGCTCGCAAACCTTCTCAGATATCCTGAGGAAGATTTTATGCTTTACTTGAATGAGAGCCAGATTTTTCTTGATGAATCTTATCTTAATGCCGGAAATGAACTTCGACCGTTTTCTGAATACATGAACAATTGCCCGCCGGATAATATGAAGGAACTGTTCACAAAAACTTTTGATGTGCAGCCCATCTGCTATCTCGATTTGGGATATGTGATGTTTGGCGAAGATTACAAGAGAGGCGCCTTCCTTTTGAATATGAAAGGGGAACAACAGAAGATAAATAACGATTGCGGTACCGATCTTGCCGATAACATTTGCAATGTTATGGATTTAATGGCAATTTCTGATGACGAAATATTTCTCGAGGATTTAGTGCAGAATATCTTTATCCCCTGCGTAAAAATGATGATTGCGGAATTTGAATCCGCAAGGGTTGACCTGAAAATGAAAGTCCTTCGAAAAATGCATAGGGCAATTATCCAAGAAGAACTCAATCACGGAAATGTTTACAAAAATTGTCTTGCCGCGCTGCTCGAAGTTCTGAAAGCGGATTTTGGAGAAAAACAAATAGCTCCAGAGGACGAAAATGTACTCACCTCCTCACATCACCGAGCTTTTTTCAACAAAAATTCCATATTACAACCTTCAAATCATAAGCTAAACAAAGAGGCGCAGGATTATGCGTCTCTCCAAAAACTTGACTAAATCATGGACTATCTATTATTCGTTGTTTTTCCGTACACCTGTCTAACAGTCTTTCTCATCGGCTCTATTTACCGGTATAAATACAGACCCTTCTCGGTTTCCTCCCTGTCTTCAGAATTTTTGGAAGGAAAAAAACTTTTTCTCGCCAGCCAGTTGTTTCACTGGGGCTTGTTTATCCTGTTTTTTGGCCACTTGATTGCCTTCCTGTTTCCAGCTAGCATTCTTTTGTGGAACGGACATCCCGTCCGCTTGTTGATATTGGAAATCTCCGCTTTTGTTTTTGGCCTATCCGCTTTCTTTGGTCTCATGCTTCTTATTTATAGAAGACTTACAGTAAGACGGGTGCAGATTGTTACCAACAAAATGGATTTTGTGGTCTTTATAGTGTTGTTGGTGCAAATTATTTCTGGATTACTGGTGGCCTATACAAATCGTTGGGGTTCGTCTTGGTTCGCGGCATTCCTTACACCTTATCTTCGCTCAATTTTTGTTTTCGATCCGCAAATTGACGCCATAGTAAGTGTAATCTCGTTATCGCTCAAAATACATGTGGTCTCTGCCTTTGCTCTTATCGGTATTATTCCCTTTACTCGCTTTATGCACTTTTTGGTCTATCCACTTAATTATACCTGGAGAAGTTACCAGCAGGTAATTTGGAATTGGAACCGTAAGCAAATCCGGACTTCAAAAGCATTTCGTCAAGGACCTAAATCAAAAAATAACTAATCAAGATCATAAATCAGCGCCTATGAAAACTTCATTCCTTTCCTTCCCGAAATGGCAGATTCTCCTTTCCTGTTTTATCCTTATACTGATCGGTGAAAGTACTATGGCACAGAGTACTGCAAATACTAATCTCGATACAAAAGTATTTTATTACGGATTTGCATTGGTGATAATCGTTCTGGTAGTGGCTATAGTGCTTATAATGCGAAAAGCACAGAGAATATTGGGTGAATACGGACAACCCTTGTTCCAACCTGAATTTCCCATTTTCAAAAGAATGACTAAAGCAAGCACTTCCGTTGCCATTATTATGATCGCCCTGGTATTGTGGGGTATGTATTTGGTTATCACCTATAAAGCAATCTGACAGGTTGGTAGCCCAATGATTACCAGCTTATTCCAAACTGTTCGTTCGGCCTATATACATGACCTTTTGCAAATTAAAAATCTAAAGTACTTATGGAGACCGTAACCACAGGCAAATCACACCGAATCTTGTTTTTTAACACACTTGCGTTCACAGTTTGTTTTGCCGCATGGATGATGAATGGGGTACTGGTTACTTATCTTGTCAATAACGATATATTCAAATGGAGCCCGGTACAGATTGGCTGGTTGTTAGGCGTTCCAGTATTGGTCGGTTCTATTCTCCGTTTGCCCGTTGGAATGCTCACCGACAAATATGGCGGTAAGTGGGTAATGGGAGCCATTTTGCTTTTCTGTGCCGTTCCGATGTTCTTTTTATCACAGGCAAATAGTTTTCTATCCTTTCTTTTGTTGAGTTTCGGTTTTGGAATGGCGGGAAGTATTTTTGCCGCAGGGGTGGCCTATACTTCTCTATGGTACCCAAAGGAGAAACAGGGCACGGCATTGGGGATTTTTGGTATCGGAAATGCCGGAGCCGCTTTAACAACATTGTTTGCACCAACCATCCTCAACAAACTTACCCAACACGGAACCAACCCCGATGCATGGCGCATTTTACCACAACTATATGCAGCAATGCTGGTGGTCATGGCTATTGTTTTTCTTTTGGCGACCAAGAACAGAAAACCCACAGAGGTAAAAACCATGGTGCAACGATTGGCTCCTTTAAAGGAAATGAGGGTGTGGCGTTTCGGACTGTATTATTTTTTCGTCTTCGGGAGTATTGTAACCTTGGCACAATGGCTTATTCCCTATTATGTCAACATGTACTCTTTGTCCATTGTTGCCGCTGGGATCATGGTTTCGGCCTTCAGCTTGCCTGCCGGTCTTATCCGAGCCGCCGGTGGCTGGCTTTCGGATAAAGTGGGTGCACGGTTGGTGATGATATGGGTCTTTGGTGTTTCTATTGTATGTCTGTTTTTTCTTTTTCCTCCCCGTATGGAGATCCGAGCGCCCGGACAGGGCATTATGGCAAGCAAACCCGGGACAGTAACTGAGATTTCCGATAGCGCCATCACAATAGATGACGCTATATATACCCTTCAAACAAAAGGCGCGGACACCTCGCCCACAGAAGTCCGTTTAGGTATTTTCCACAATGCAGAGGAGGACTTCACTGCACTTCCCACTTCATCCTTCTGGCAAGAGCCACAGGTCCAAAAGGGTGACACGGTGAGTAAAGGACAATTGCTAGCAAAAGGTTTTACCCATATTTATTTTCAAGCAAATAAATGGATTTTTTTCGTTTTGGTTTTTATCCTTGGTATTATGATGGGAATAGGAACAGCAGCCGTATATAAGCATATTTCAGACTATTATCCCACCAATATAGGAACGGTAGGTGGCATAGTAGGTGTGATTGGCGGACTTGGCGGATTTTTCAACCCCATTCTGTTTGGCTATTTGTTAAAGGGAACGGGGGTGTGGACTACTTGCTGGATGTATCTTGCAGTAATAGCAATCATTTGCATCATCTTCCAGCGCAGCGCCATCAAGGCAGCAAAGATATCTGGAGAACAAAAATAATTGATGCCCGCAATACAAAAATGTTGAGAGTGGAACGCCATCTGAAAAATTTTCTATGCAAAAAAAAATACAAAGCGAAATACCCAATTCGTCCGGAGGAACAAAAAGCTATTTTTTGATCGGTTTACGTGGGATGATAAAAGATTTATCGCCTTCCTATTTTGCGCTGGTGATGGCAACGGGTATTGTTTCCATTGCATCTGATATATTGGGAATGCCGCTGATTGCCATGGGTCTGTTTTGGTTAAACATTCTTGCCTATGTCATTTTATGTATTGCTTTTTCCCTGCGTTATATTTTATTCAAAAAAGAATTTCTCGGTGATTTGTTCGACCATGCCCGCGGCCCTGGTTTTTTTACCACGGTTGCTGCCACATGCATTCTGGGAGGACAGTTTATCCTCTTGTGGGAAAACTTCCAGGTTGCAGTGATACTCTGGTACATCGGAATCGTACTTTGGTTGCTCATTACCTATACCATTTTCACAACCTTTACCATCAAAGAGAAGAAACCACCGCTCGAAAAGGGAATAAATGGGGCTTGGCTGCTCGCCGTTGTTGCCACGCAGGCGCTGGCCGTTTTGAGCGCAAAGCTGTCCATGCACTTTGAGACCTACAAACTTATCATCAATTTCTTCGCTTTCTCCATGTGGCTCTGGGGCGGCATGCAATATATCTGGATGATGTCGCTTATCTTTTATCGTTACACATTTTTTAAATTTTCCCCGAGCGATCTCTCCCCTCCCTATTGGATCAATATGGGGGCGATGGCCATTTCCACACTTGCCGGATCTCTGCTTATCAACAACACTCCGCATGCCCCATTTTTATTATCTACCCTCGCCTTCCTAAAGGGATTCACCGTTTTCTACTGGGCAACGGGAACTTGGTGGATACCCATGTTGATCATTTTGGCAGGGTGGAGACATCTTTACAAAAAATTTCCGCTTACCTATGACCCTTTATACTGGGGAGCCGTGTTCCCTTTGGGAATGTACACGGTTTCCACATATATGATGGCTGAAGCAATGGATCTGGAATTTTTATTTCCTATCCCAAAATATTTTGTCTATGTGGCTCTGGTGGCTTGGGCCCTCGCCTTTATCGGGCTGATCCGTAAACTGGTAAAGAATCTTTTTTATACAATTAAAGAAAGCTGAGCATTTACCTATTGTGTTTTTTCGCAAGAATCCATTAAAAATATTTTCCAACTTAATTATATTACCGTAATTTCATAAAAAATTAATATTATGAATACTGAAAAACCTAAACTACCACCTGAAATTTTAAAAAGGAATCAGATAAGAGAAAATTTGGATAGAGATAATACTAACACAATTCCAAAGCCAAATACCGTATCAAAGAAAGATGGAAAATGGTTGAATGATGTAGAAAATTCTCCAATGGATTCTCACGAGGAACTAGGGAGGATTACCATGGAAAAGGAAAATGCCTCAGAAGCCGTAAAATTGCTTATGGATGAGCATCAAGTTGTGCTGAAGGTAATTGGAGAATTCGAAAAAGGGATTGTAGCCTATAAAATGAATGGCTATAAACTCACAGATGAAATAAATGAATCATTTTCAAAATTTTTCAAATGTCTTGATGAAGAACTTCTTCCACACAACAGAAAAGAAGAAAAAACTTTATTCCCGATATTGAACAAAAAACTACTATTGGCAGGGGAGCATAGTAAAGGAAAAAATCCACTCACAGCTATTGATGTGATGGAAGACGATCACACAAAATTTATCCAACTTGGAGCGCTTTCATTTAATTTTCTTGGATTATCAACTCGATTGGTAGATGACCGTTCAAGATTTTTCGTGCTTGATACAGCCTATGATACCTCCCGCGAACTGATTGAACTTATAAAACTTCATATCTATCGTGAAGATGAAACGCTTTTTCCCCTTGCACAGAAATATCTTTCAGAAGAAGAGCTTATGGCCATTTATGAGGAAATGGAGAAGTTATGACCAATAAAAGAGGTGATCGGTAAAAGGGTGAATGGTAAGCGGTAATCGAACCACACCGACAACCGACAACCGACACCCGACACCCGACACCCGATAAACTTGAGTAAACAAAATGAATAAGTCAAGCACCGATAACCAATCACCGATAATCGATAACCGGTCACAAATAAAAGACCAGTTTAATCGAGTTCACGATTACCTGCGTATCTCATTAACGGAGCGGTGCAACCTTCGTTGTTCCTATTGTATGCCCGCCGAAGGAATCCAACTTCGTCCGCGTTCTGAATTTATGACGGCCGAAGAAGTAATCAAAATGTCTAAGATTTTTGTCTCCCTCGGCGTAAAGAAGATTCGCCTCACAGGTGGCGAGCCATTGGTCAGGAAAGATGCGGAGGAAATTATTACAGGCTTATCACAACTTCCCGTCGAACTAGCAATTAGCACAAATGGAATTTTGGTGGATAAGTATATTGACACCTTCAAATCCTGTGGACTAAAATCCATCAATGTAAGCTTGGATTCCCTTAAAAAAGAAAAATTCAACACTATTACCCGCAGAGATTATTTTGATAAAGTTATGTCAAATATCAATTTATTGATGAAAAATAACTTCCACGTTAAAATAAACGCCGTAATGATTAAAGGTTTTAATGATGATGAGATCTGTGATCTTGTAGAATGGATGCGAGACAAAAATATACACGTCCGTTTTATCGAATTTATGCCTTTTGATGGTAATAAATGGGACTGGAGCAAAGGAATTTCCTTTAAGGAAATAATGACTAAAATAGAAAGCAGATATGGTGAGAATGTTGTGAAATTGGAGGACGGCAAGAACGATACAGCAAAAAACTATTCTATAAAAAATTACAAGGGAACTTTCGCTATCATTAGTTCCGTTACAAATCCTTTCTGCGATACTTGTAATAGAATGCGTCTTACCGCTGATGGTAAAATAAAAAACTGTCTGTTCTCTGGAACTGAAACTGATTTGCTTTCCGCTATGAGGAACGGGGAAGATATTGTTCCCATGATCCTAGAATCTATTTGGAACAAAAAAGCCGTGCGTGGCGGAATGGAGTCGTTTGAGGATTTTTCTGATTCGTCCCAAAATCAAAAAAACCGAAGTATGGTGGCCATAGGTGGCTAATTCTTTAAAAATAATTATATAAATGACTAAAAATACAGAACCAATACCGAAAAACTCAATGATTGAAGCAGCACTCGATTTCTGGTTCAACGACCAAGGGCATATCCGCTCTCCTTTTCCAACCCCCATCCGAAAAACCCTTGAGGAAAAGACAAAAACCAAATTTTCAGACTGGACAGCCAAACTATCCGATGGCGCCAAAAAAGAAATCAACGATGAAATTATTGCGGAAAAGTATGAGGAAATTCTTTTCGAAACCGCTTCAGAATTGGTTTCCACAGAAGATGAAAAACTCACCATCCTCTATCCCTTTATGCCTAGAATTGGAGATATTATCAACCCAAAGGATGCATCAACCAATGGAGAGAGCGAAATAATTGGCCGCAATCACATTAAACGTGGCGACGATTCCTTTTTAAAAGTGAAGCTTAAATCCATAGGCTCTGGAAAGGAATGGGAAACAGAATTTGAATTGCCGGAATAATCCTTTTCTTCTAAAAATAAAAAAGAGAGTTCTTCACTTAGCAGTAAAATAAAAAATAGTAATAGACAGAAGTGGAATAACATGGAAACAATGGAAACCATAGATGTAACTACTTTAGTTCATTCTTTTAAGAACATGATAATCCTTAATCGCCTCGATCACCTGGCCGAAGGAAAATCCTTAATTCTACAAAACAACAGTGATCCTTTGCCCTTATACTATCGTTTGCTCGTTGAAAGAGGTGCTGTTTTTAGTTGGAAATACCTTAAGAAAGGGCCTGGTGTATGGAAAGTAAAAATCAGTAAATTGAAAACTGAAGAGGTATCACTTCAAATTAGTGAAATTGTTGCGAGAGATTATCGTAAAATAAAAATCCTTCAAAGTTTTGGGATAGATGTTTTTAGTGGAGGAAAGAAGATACTCGAGAAAGTCTGTCAAGAAAAAAATATTGCTATTGAAGAGGTTGAGCAAGCTTTAAAAGAAGTAGAAAAAGAGCCTATTCCATCTTCTATCGATTACAATAAATGGGATATAGATTTTCTTATAGATTTTATTATTAATATACATCATCGCTATGTAGCAGAAATTGATCCCGAGATTCATGAATATATGCAGAAAGTCGCTGAAGTCCATGCAGCGAAGCATTTTGAAGTTATTGATGTAACAAGAGGTTTTATCAAAATATCCAGTGAATTGAAACAACATTTGCGCAAAGAGGAAACTGTTTTATTTCCGTATATTAAGAAGATGAGCGAGGCAAAAAGAAGCATGTTAACACTTCCTCACCCTTCATTTGGTAGCGTTGCTAATCTTTTACAAATGCTGGAGCGTGAGCATAATAATATAATCTACGAAATGAAAGAAATTGAGCTTTCAAGTAATAATTTTGCCATCCCCGAAGATGCCGATGCTATATTCCGTAGGGCATACACTATATTGAGAGCATTCTTGGATGAACTACAGTTACACATTCATTTAGAAAATAACGTATTGTTTCCTAAAGTTATAGAAATGGAAAAGGAATTGATAGACTCTCAATAATTCTTTATTTCTTTTATACTACCATCTTGGTTATAATAAGTAACATCTCCCTTAAGCCTGTCATCCTGATAAAAGCCTTCACTTTCCTTTTTACCGTTTGCATACCAATGCGTGAATTTTCCATTCAGCTTATCATTTTCATACAAACTTTCACTCACTAAATTCCCGTTATTATCCCAGATGGTCCAAGGTCCGTTGCGTTTGCCTTTGTGAAAAGTGCCCTGCATTTGTTTTTGTCCATTCTCATAGAACCAAGTCCAAGTCCCCTCATCCCTTCCGTTTACGCGTTCCCCTTCAACCTTTGGTTTTCCGTCACTATAACTCCAATTTCCTGAGCTGAACTCGTATTGCACCCAAATATAAACCAATACAATAACGACCATAATGATTTTATGGTAACGCAAATTGTTTGTTACTGTTGATCGGTCTGCCATGGTAGTGTTTGATACATTTAAAATCCTAATCTAAATGTTGAGAAAATAATTTGGATATTCAAAACTGACTCAAGACTTTTGGACATAGGACAACTTCTTTTAAACCAAAAAAAAACTAAACACTCGAAATAGATTTATTAGTATGATTTTGCACCGATAACCGAGAACCGAGAACCGATAATAACACTCGTCCACCGAAGCTTTTTCAGCGTAGGTGGAGATAACTCATTTCTAAGTATCATAATGCTGAGGATCCTTGCTCTTATCCATTTCCAAAACATAGATTCTGTTTGGGTGCAGCACGTAAATATCCATACCGAAATTGATAGTTTTTTTGTCCTGCAATCCCTTGAGAATAGCGTGGTTTTCATCATCTACGGAAAAAACGAAAAACTGCTTATCCCGGAAACTGTCTAATAATTTTTCAATCACTGCAAATCCCGCAGCCATAAAATCCATTCCCTTTGCCGTTTCGTCTGAATAGGGAAATCCGTATTCATTTTCGAATATTTCCCGCATCATGCTGTGGCTGTCGAAGAATTCATCCATAGTTTTGATTTCCCATATCGCAAAGTTGTCATACATAAAATACTTTTCGTCAAAATCGGTTGCTATCATAGTTTATTTTCTATTGTTATTCTTTATTAAGTCGTGTCTGTTCCTCCCTTTTTTTAAGGGGAGAGTCTGTGCCGAATTCACTCCGATTTATCGGCGGCTCAGGAGTCGTGTCTAGCCCCTTCCAATATTCTAAAGATATGGAGCACCGAAGGGAAAAGCGCGTCCATCGTTTCTTTTGCGCCTTTGGTGGAGCCGGGTATAGCAAGCACCAAGCAATTTTCTTTCATTCCGGCAATTCCGCGCGAGAGCATAGCATATGGGGTTCTGTCCTGTCCATAATTTCTGGCAGCTTCCATAATTCCTGGGATTTCCCTGTCCAGCAATGGGAGAATTGCCTCCGGGGTGGTGTCCCTCGGGGAGAGCCCCGTTCCCCCGGTAAAAATGATAAGATCATTCTTCGCGAAAAGGGTTTCAATTTTTTCTCGGATGATTTCAATCTCATCGGGAACAATTGAATATTCGGAAATGGTTACTCCACACGATTCCAATTTTTTGATAACGGCCTTTCCCGCATAGTCTTCTTTTCTTCCTGCTGAAATACTGTCCGAGCAAACGATCACGACCGCTTTCAGATCTTTTCTGAATTTATCCGAAAAATTGGACTTGCCGCCCTTCTTCCCTTGAAGTTTGATGGAAGAAATCTCAATTTCCTTGTCAATTGGTTTCAGCATATCATAAATGGTCAGTGCCACCACGGAAGCCCCGTGCATTGCTTCCACTTCCACCCCTGTTTTATAGACGGTATGGACTTCCACTTCAATTTTAATTTCCATATCGGAAATTTCATAGCGTATCTGTGTAAACTCAACCGGCATCGGGTGGCAATCGGGTATCATATCGCTAGTCCGCTTTACCGCAAAAAGCCCTGCTGTGCGCGCACATTCAAGCACGTCGCCCTTGGGAACGGTTTTGTTTTTTACCGCTTCAATGGTTTCCTTCCTGCCCACTTTCACAACAGCGGTTGCCGTTGCTTCGCGGAGGGTGGAAGTTTTAAATGTTACATCAACCATAGTTTAATCTGTGTTTATTTTCCATGAATAGGTTTCGTCCTCAAATATTTCTTTTCCGAATATGGGAACCTTCGCCTTTATTTCCTCCACAATAAAGCGGCAGGCATCAAATGCATCGGTTCGGTGTTGGGAAGATACGAAAACAAAAAGTGATATTTCTCCCGCTTTTACCCTTCCCAAACTGTGGTAAATGTGCATACAGCTGAGGTTGAAACTAGCGAATGCCTTTTCCCTTATTTCGTGGAACTTTTCCTCTGCCATTTCCTCATATGCCGAATATTCGATTGCCTGAACTGTTTTGCCATCAATGATATCGTTGCGGATTTGCCCGAGGAAAATATCGTGGGCACCTATATTTTTCTTGCTGCTGTGTTTCGCTATGGATTCTGCAATAAAATTGGGAAGTATCGCTCCGTTTACAAAAACTTTATGCCTTTTTTTTTCACTCATGCTTTTTGAATTTTCTCGGTCTATCTGAAATACTGTGGATTATAAACCATAATTAATTAGTGTCAGGTCGAGCGCAGTCGAGACCTAATAACCTCTCGACTGCGCTCGAGGTGACATACTCAGTAAACAACTTATTTTCTTTACCCATACAAAATCATATAGAGCCTGTTTTTTCAGTGATTCTCATCCATTCCATCACTCCGCCTTTCAGGTTGAACAGATTTTCGAACGCAAATTTACTTTGCAAAATTCCAACAGCCCTTTGGCTTCTCATTCCTACTTTGCAGACCACGATTGTTTTTTTGACTCTGGAAATCTCCACGGCGCGGTTTTCAATTTCCCCAAGTGGGATTTTCAAACTTTGCCACTCGGCTATTTCAGGTTGTTCCCACATTTCGCGCACGTCGAGGATCTGGATTCCTGACTTTGAGGAAATTAAACTGGACAGCTCCATGACAGAAATTTCCTTAATGGGTTTATCTTCCGTTTTATTTCCGCAGAAAAACTCGTAATCCATCCTTTTGAATGCCGATTCGGTTTGGGGAATTGCCTTTACAGCATCGGGATTTCTTTCAAATTCAACCGTTTGGAAATTTGTGCTGAGTGCATTCAGCATCAAAACCTTCCCCGAAAGGGTAGTGCCAATCCCCGCAATAATTTTTATGGTTTCGTTTGCCATCAAGGTCCCAATGATACCTGGCAGTACGCCCAGGACTCCAATCTCCTCACAACTCAAGGCGTGTTCCGCCGAAGGGGGCGAAGGAAACAGACATCGGTAAGTAGGCGAGGTGGCTTTTGTAAAATCAAAGACCGAAACCTGCCCCTCAAATTTAAAAATGGAACCGGACACCAATATTTTTTTTAGGAGAAAACAGGCGTCATTAACCAGATATCGAGTGGCAAAATTATCGGTCCCGTCAATGACTATATCGTAATTTGAAAATATTTCAAGTGTGTTTTCCACAGAAAGTTTTACGTTGAAAACCTCTATCGCCACAAAAGGGTTTTGTTCCTGAAGTTTTTTCTTTACCGTTTTTGCTTTTGGTTTTCCCACATCCGAAACATTGAACAAAATCTGTCGCTGCAAGTTTGTCTCCTCCACTATATCAAAATCAACAATCCCTAACTTGCCCACCCCCACAGCGCAAAGGTATTGCAGCACGGGACAACCCAAGCCGCCCGCGCCAATCACGAGCACGCGCGCACTTTTTAGTTTCCCTTGCCCTGCCATCCCAATTTCGGGAAGCAAAAGTTGCCTGTTGTACCTCAATATTTCTTCCTTCGATAACATATTATCCTCCCGCAAATGGCGGCAACAGTGCCACCACATCGTCGGCATTTAATTTTTGGTTTCCATTCACTATTTTTTTACCCACGGCAACAACAAAGGGATAGTTTGCAAGTTTCGGAAAATCCGAAATCAATTTTTCCCGAAGCGAGCTGGTATCGTCTATATCCTGAAGCTGTAGTTCGTCGCTCCCGATAATATCGGCAAGCTGTCCAAATATTTTAATCTCAATACCCATCCTTCTTCAATTTTAGCGTTTCATATTCGGCAGGGGTGTTGATGTTTTCAAAACAGTTCCCGGCAGAAATATTTTCTGGGACTGAAATTTGTTTCACCTTAAAATGCCGCAACGCATCCTGCAATTTCAACTCTTTGTGTTGCAACAGTACTTCAAATCTTTCCCTGCACGATTTATCATAAACGGCGCAAAGGGGTTCCAACTTTTCACGGTGTTGTGGAATTGCTATTTCGCAACCGTCAGAATTTTCAACAATAAAGCCCACAAGTTCCCTACTGATGAAAGGCATATCACAACTCACCACAAAATTCTTGTCGGTTTTGCTGTATGTCAGCGCCGTAAAAATTCCGCCCATTGGCCCGCAATTTTTCACAATATCGCTGTAAACTTTATATCCGAGATAATCGTAATTATTGCCGTTGCTTATTATAATGATTTCATCCACAGCAGCTTTCATTGCTTCGATGGTACGCTCAACTATTTTTTTCCCCTGAACCATTAGTAAACCCTTGTCCAATCCCATTCTGGAATTTTTTCCTCCAGCCAAAACCACTCCCGTCACCTTAGGATTTTTCATGTTGCCAAAAGTTTTATGCAGGCCAAGGTCAATACCACTGCAAGTATCCTTTTCAGTACTAAGTTATTAAATTTTTTGCTTCCCAAGTAGGCCCCGGCAAATCCTCCAGCCAAGGCAACAACCACCCACAGATAAACTGAGGGGTCAATCCCAATCCCAGTGCTGAACATTCCAGAAAGTCCCGCTACGGAATTCACCAAAATAAATAGCGCGGAAACCGCAGCAGTCTGTTTCATATTTCCCCAGTGCAAAAGGAGAATTACGGGCGAAAGAATAATTCCACCCCCAATACCGATCATCCCCGATAGCATCCCAATTATCCCGCCAGTAAGCAACGCCCAAAACAGCTTGACTTCTTTTTCGAGACCCTCTGTTTTCCCAAAGACCCCAAAAAATCTCAAAATTGGGAATATCAGGATTACCCCTAGGATTTTTTTGTAAATCATCGGTTCCAGAATTATGTAGCCTCCAATAAAGGCCATAGGAATGGATGCTATGGCAAAGGGGAAAAACAATTTCCATCGAAAATTTCCAGTTCTGTAATAGTGAAAGAAGGAAATGGAGGAAACAAAAATGTTCATTATTAGCGCGGACGACTTCATCATCGCCGGGGCCATTACTCCAAACAGTGCCATCAGCGCCAAATAGCCGCTCGCTCCACCATGGCCTACGGAGGCATACAAAAAAGCCACCATAAAAAGGAGCAGAAGGAAAAAAATTGGATAGGCCGTTACGATCTCTAACATGATTCTAAAAGGTCTTTTTTATATTCTTTGGCTCTAGTTTAAACTGGCTTTTATGATTGCAATATCCAATTTTCGGCATTTTGTCACCCTTTAGGGTTGGGGTAAGAACAAAAGGCCGAAAATTCAATCATTTATTCCCTGACCCTAAAGGGAATAATTGAATTTTCTTCGTTCTGACCAACTTGAAATCTCCTAAATATCAATTTAAACCAATATATCAACGCTCAACTAAACTAGATCCTATTCTTTTTAAAATGAACAATACTATCTATTGCTGATCAAATGCACCTCAACCATTTCTCCTTTTTCTACCTTCCCTTTGTCCGCTGGAAGGTAAATAAGACAATCAGCCAAGGCGAAAGACCTAATATTGTTGGATTCCTGCCCTTCGAGTACCTGAACTTTTTCTCCGGAAATCTTTCCTTTTAGAAAAAGGGAGAGGCCTTCTCTCTTTTCATAATCGGATGAAATGGGAAGGTATTTTTTTGGAAATACCTCCGTAAACCCTTGCATAATCTGCAGTGCCGGACAAACATATTCGTAAAAACAGCTCAAGGCACTTGCAGGGTTTCCGGGCAAACCAAAGACCAAACAGTCGTTCTTCTTTCCAAAGAATATCGGCTTTCCGGGTTTTTGGGCAATTTTGTAAAAAATGTTTTCCACTTGAAGTTCCTGTAAAGACTTCCCAACAAAATCATATTTCCCAACGGAAATTCCGCCTGACACCAACACAACATCTGAATCTGCAATGGCGAAGGCAAGGGATTCCTTTGTGGCTCCTTCATCATCGCCGATGTTTGAAACACGGGTCGCAACAATGCCGATTGATTCAAGTGCAGCTTTTAGGGCAAAGGAATTCGACTCATATATCTGCCCATCTTTAAGTTGCGTTCCGGGTTTTTGCAATTCATTGCCCGTAACAATAATTAAAACTTTTGGCTTTGGAAAAACCGATACTGAAGGAATTCCGAGTCCCGCCAGAAAGCCTATAGCTCCAGGATTGAGAACAGTTCCATTGTGTAGTGCAACATCTCCCTTTTTAATTTGGGAACCTTTTTCCCTTATGTTCGCACCTTTTGCTAAAGGCGAACCATCAGAAATGATTTTTCCTTTTTCTATAGAAACTCTTTCCTGAATAATAACAGTATCTGCTGCCTCTGGAATTTTTGCTCCAGTGAATATCTGTACCGACTGCCCTTTGGAAATCTTTCCCTTAAATGGGTTTCCCGCAGGAGCTTCCCCGATGATATCAATTGCTTTTTGTTCAAGAATATCCGAATGGAAAACAACAAACCCATCCATTGCAGACTGATCGAAGGGCGGATAATCAATAGGTGAAAAAACAGTTTCGGCCAAAACCTGATTTAAGGTCTTTGAAATTTCCAGTTGTACCGGAGGAAGGGACTTTGCCGTTTCAACAATTAATTTTTTTGCTTCTTCTACTGAAATCATACCAAATAAAATTACTTAAAATTTCTGTAATAAATACCATTACCAATGATCTTTCCGTTGAAATTAGAGCACAACTATCCATACCTATACAAGCCCATGGATTTGATAAAAACGTAGGAGGGAAAATCGGGCACTTTATCTACTGGGATATTGGCCTATCTATTTCAGCCGTTCAAATTTTGCTTGGAAAAAACGGAGGTATTTGGGTTCGTAAACCATTTTCAAACCTTTGATTTTCTTGCGCTTGTCATAAACCATCGCTACGGATTCCGCAATAACGTCCATATGCGCTTGGGTATAGACTCTGCGTGGGATGGTAAATCTGACCAGTTCCAATTTAGGATAGTAATTCTCACCATTGGGTTTTCTTCCAGCCGAAACTACACCTCTTTCCATGGTCCGCACGCCCGAATCCAGATAGATTTCGGCCGCTAAGGTCTGGGCGGGAAATTGATCTTGCGTTAAATGTGGCAAAAAGGCTTTGGCATCCACAAAAACACCGTGGCCACCAATAGGTTTCACGATCGGAATACCGTACTGTTCCATTTTCATGCCCAAATATTCCACCTGGCCCACCCGGGCCCTTTGATGAAAATCATTTACACTTTCCTTGATTCCCACCGCGATAGCTTCCATATCTCTCCCCGCAAGGCCTCCGTAGGTATGCAGTCCTTCGTAAACTACCACTAAATTTCGGGCTTCTTCAAAAACATCCCATTCGTTGGTAGCCAAAAAGCCTCCAATGTTCACAAGAGCATCCTTTTTGGCGCTCATGGTTGCTCCGTCGGTCAATGAACAGATTTCCTTTACTATGTCCTTTATTTTCGCCTTTTCATATCCCTTTTCCCTTTGTTGGATGAAATATGCGTTCTCCGCAACCCGCGTCATATCGTGAATAATCCGAATGCCGTGTTTATGCGTGTATTTTCGCAAGGCCTTTAGATTTTCCATACTTATCGGCTGTCCTCCGGCCATATTCACATTGGTAGCGATACAAACATATGGAATCTTGGCAGCTCCGTGTTTTTTCACTAAACTCTCCAATTTGCCCAAATCGACATTCCCTTTAAAAGGAAATTCATTCGAAGCATCGTGTGCCTCATCAATAATAATATCCTCAAATTTTCCGCCGGCCAATTCCTGGTGCAGACGGGTAGTGGTGAAGTACATATTCCCCGGAACAATATCCCCCTTCTTGATCAATATCTGGGAAAGGATATTTTCCGCTGCCCTCCCTTGGTGCGTTGGGATTATATACTTGTAACCGTAGTATTCCTTGACGGCTTTCTCCATCTTGTAAAAACTCTTGCTTCCGGCATAGGCCTCGTCCCCGGTCATAAAGGCAGACCACTGGTCGTCGCTCATCGCATTGGTGCCACTATCGGTCAAAAGGTCTATATATACATCATCTGAATGCAATAAAAAAGTGTTGAAGCCCGCTTCTTTGAGCGCTTTTGCCCTTTGGGCCTTGGTTGTCATTTTGAGAAGTTCAACCATCTTCATTTTATAGGGTTCTGCCCAGGATCTTTTGTCTAATTTTGCCATGATTTTATTTTTTAAGGGGTTCAAAATGTGCTGTAAAATGTCTTAGAAAAGGTGGTTCATACGTAATTGCATATCCGTTTTTTCGTTCTTTCAATTCTAGGATGTCGTCGAAAACATCCAATACATAATCTATGTGGCTTTGTGTGTAAACGCGTCTGGGAATGGCCAAACGGACCAGTTCGTTTGCGGCAGGGATCAACTTCCCATCTTCATCGTATTTTCCGAACATCACACTGCCCACCTCCACACTGCGAATGCCTCCTTTCAAGTATAGGTCAACTACCAAAGCCTGTCCGGGATATTCCTCCACTGGGATGTTATTGTATAATTTCTTGGCGTCAATATAAACCGCATGGCCGCCAATAGGCCAAACCACGGGAATGCCCTTTGCCCGTAAACGTTCGCCTAAATAAGCCGTACTCTTTATGCGGTAATGCAGATAATCCTTGTCAAAAACTTCTCCAAGTCCAATGGCCAACGCTTCCATATCTCTCCCGGACAGGCCGCCGTAGGTGGTAAAGCCTTCCGAAATAATCAACAGATTTCTACATTTAATGGAAAGCGCCTCGTCTTTCACGGTCAGCAATCCACCCATGTTTACCAGGCCGTCTTTCTTGGCGCTCATCACGAAGGCATCGCCCAAATTCAACATTTCCCTAGCAATTTCTTCATAAGTTTTATCTGAATAAGCCTGCTCCCGATGTTTTACAAAATAGCTGTTCTCGGCGATCCTGCACCCGTCTATCACCATCATAACCCCGTGTTTATCACAGATTCGCCTTACAGCTTTCATGTTTTCCATGCTTACGGGCTGGCCACCGGAAGAATTGTTGGTTACGGTCATAATTACCGCACCAATTGTTTCGCGAGCGTTTTCAACAAGTAGTTTCTCAAGCTTTTCAAGGTCTATGTTTCCTTTAAAAGGCAAATCAATTTCATTGTCCTTGCCTTCTGCGCAAACAATATCAATCGCCGTTGCGCCAGTGTATTCAATGTTTGCTCGTGTAGTATCGAAATGGGTATTGGAAATAAACAGTTTGTCCGGCCCGCCGAGGATGGTGTATAAAATCCGTTCCGCAGCTCGACCTTGGTGGGTGGGGAGCACATATTCCATTCCCGTGAGCGCTTTTACTACCCTTTCAAGATGTTCCCAACTTCGTGCCCCTGCATAACTCTCGTCGCCCATCATAATACCGCTCCATTGTTTGTCGCTCATGGCCCCAGTGCCACTATCGGTCAATAAATCGATGAAAACATCCTGCGACCGAAGTAAAAATGTATTGTATCCAGCCTTTTTCAACGCTTCTGTTCTATAGGCCTCAGTAGTTACGGTCAAAGGTTCAACCATCTTTATCTTAAATGGTTCCGTCAATGTTCTCATTTTTTCGCTCATAGTTTTTCTCTTTTATGGGCGTTAAAGTTAATCCAAATAATTAAAATAGGACATTAATATCTGTATTTCGTTGTGGGGAATTACCAAAATAGAAGATAGTTCTCCCTTGATTTAATTTTAATGAGAATCCATGTTTAGAAGACAAAAATGTAAAAATAAGAATACTTGCTTAGAGCTTGATTTTAGTTAAAATAAGACCTTCAAAAATAGAATACGAATGGATAGTAGTGTTGATTAAGGCACTCCTTCTGAAAGCAAAATCCAGAGACAACACCTTATTGTTTCTCTTGAATAGTAGGAAATATTGCGGGAGTAAGCAATAGGATTGTCAAGGTTATAAGCCCGGCAATCACCATTCCCACATAGACGTTATGGGTTGCGTAGAAGAAGGCTTCCCGCAGATAAACGCTCACCTCCGATATGGATTTATGGGACTGGAGTACTTCAACCACCTTATTTACACTTGGAAGTTCCGATTGAAGTTTTGCAGGCGCATTGTCTATACTATCGGAAAGTACTGAATTGAAAATCGCGGCAAAAACTGCTGCCCCGATACTTTGGCCGAAATACCGCGAGAACATATTAGCTCCCGTTACCACTCCTCTTTGGGCCCACACAACTGTGGACTGTACACCCACCATCAAGGGCGTGGTTATCAGTCCAAAGCCTGCTCCCAAGGTCAATTGAATTGCGACCAAAGCCCATATAGGTCCCGGAAATGGAAGAAACAAAAAACTAGCTGCGCCAATTATAACAATGATAATCCCACAGAGGGCCGTATTCCTAAAACCAATTCGCAGGTATAAATTTCCCGATAAAGCTGAGGAAAGCGGCCAGGTAATAGTCATACTGGCAAGAATAAATCCCGCCGCCATGGCACCAACTCCTGTGACCGATTGCGCAAAAACAGGTAAATACATATTCGGGCCCATGGTCATAATTCCCATGCCCATCGTTGCCAGGTTAGCCCCTAAAATTACCCGTTTCTTCCATACCCATCGAGGTAAAATGGGTTCCGCAGATTTGCGTTCTATGCGTACGGTTACAATAATCAAGACCACAGCCAATGCTATAATCCCCAATGTATTTAGTGAAAACCAAGGCCACGATTGACCTCCCTGTAATAATCCAAACATAATTACAGTTCCCGTAACCAACATGGCTGCGGCACCAGCCCAATCAATTTTATGCCCTTTATGCGGTTTATCTTCGTGAAGAAAAAGTGCAATCAATGCTATTGACCCAAGCCCAATAGGAATATTAATTAAAAAGATCCATCGCCACGAGGCATAATCGGCCAGGGCGCCTCCTATGGCTGGTCCCAAAATCGCCGAAATTCCCCACACACTCGATAGCCAACCTTGGATTTTGGCGCGCTCCCGAATGGTATAGATGTCGCCGGCAATAGTGTTTACGGTAGCCATAATAGCGCCAGCACCCACCGCCTGCAGCCCTCTGAAGAAAATCAACGAATGCATATTCCAAGCTCCGGCAGACGTTGCTGAACCTAACAAAAAGATTATCACCCCAATTATTAAAATAGGCTTCCGTCCATAAATATCCGCCAATTTTCCATAAAGGGGAATGGTGATGGTCTGGATAAGTAAATAAATTGAAAACAGCCAACTAAACAGGGAGAAACCCCCAAGGTCGCCAACAATTTGAGGTATGGCCGTAGCAACAATCGTACTGTCCATTGCGGCCAGACTCATAGTGAGCATTAGCGCAATCAGAACCCAATCCCGACGCATTCCTTTCACGGGTTTTTCCTGCATTGTTACTTTTTCAGATTTTTTTTGCAAAGGTAGTCCTTCAGTTAATTTTTTGAAGCAATATATTATCATTGTCCTCGCATACAGCCCTGATTAATATTTCAAATTTAAAATTTCAAAACCCCACAAATCCATCCTAAAGGAGTCGTGGGGTTTTTAAATAAAAATCTTCATCAAATATTTGGCAACGGCTATTTAGCCAAAGTCAACTCATCAATAATATGGCCGGCGCCAGCATACTTATCAATCAGAAACAAAACGTAGCGAATATCTACGTTGATGCAACGTTGCAGTTGGTCGTCAAAAATAACATCGCCCGCCATTGCTTCAATGTTACCGTCGAAAGCTATTCCTATCAATTCGCCTTTTCCGTTCAATACAGGGGAACCAGAGTTTCCGCCAGTAATATCGTTGTCGGTCAAAAAGTTTACGGGAAGGTAGCCGTCTTTGTCGGCATATTGTCCAAAATCCTTTTTCTCATATAGGTCTATCAACTTTTTGGGCATATCAAATTCAGCATCGCCGGGTTGGTATTTTGCAACGGTGCCTTTTAAGGTTGTGTAATAATTTTTGTTGGCATCATTGCGTTTGTCGGCGGGTAGGGCAATCACTTTTCCGTAGGTAAGTCGTAATGTGCTATTGGCATCTGGATAATATTTCTTGTCGGGGTTTTGCAGTCGCATTCCCTGGACCAACAATCGGAAAGCACGGTCGTAATCATTGTCCCATTGCTTTTCCTCTTCAGTTTTGTATCGGTAGCGCGTCAACAAATCTCTGGAAAGCAACAATAAAGGGTCGTTCTTAAAAGTTTCCGCATCCGGATTTGCCAAAAATGCTTCCAGTTTTTCCTTTGATTCAAAAACGCTGTTTTTAAAAGCGGTATCCAAATAATTGTTCCAGCCCATATCGGTTTTATTATTTTCAGTGGCAAGTTTTGCTACCATTGGCGCAACATTTTCAGCCTTGGTGGAATACAACTTCAACTGTGCTGCCAAAATATCCTTTTCCAATGGAATGTAAATCCCTTCGTACAAATCGTTGATTTCAGCATCCAACTTAGGCTGCAATTCTGCTTGCTTTGCTTCGTTTTGTTGCAAATAATATTCAATATCGTTGCCCAAACGGTAGGGTAGTGTTGCCATTCGGGTGCGCAGCAAGAGGCTCAAATAATTGTTGTGGCGACTTATCTCGTTGGTCTTTTTGTAATATCCATTGATTACAGGAATTACGTTCGCATACTTTTCATTTCCCTTTTTGGAGGCCCATTTCTGAAAGGCCTTTTCGTCCTTGCTTTTGCTTTCGGCAGTTTTGTGTTGTTTCAGCGCATCAATCATTCCCTGACGGTTTTTCCAGTAGTTGGCAATTCCAGCGTAACTGGAGGCATAGTCAAGCTTCACTTGCTGATCTTTGTCCATATATTTCTTCATCACATCCATAGATGTTTTTGAAGCCTCAACATAAGCCGGATATGCAAATTCCACATTTTGCGCAATACCACCGGCAGGCATCCAGCGGTTGGTTCGGCCCGGATAGCCCAAAATCATTGCGAAATCGTTTTCCTCAAAACCTTTCAAGCTTGTGGTTAAATGATATTTAGGTTTCAATGGCACATTGCTTTCGGAATATTCCGCAGGATTTCCATCTTTATCGGCATAGACCCTAAAAAGTGAAAAATCGCCTGTATGTCTTGGCCATTCCCAGTTGTCGGTATCGCCACCAAATTTTCCGATACTTGCAGGAGGTGTTCCCACCAAACGCACATCATTATAATCTTGATACACGAAATAGTAAAACTCATTGCCGCTGTAAAATGACTTCACGGAAACGGTATATTTTCCGCCCTCATTGTTTTCCTGCTCAATCTTTGCAATCTCACGGTTTATGGTTGCTTCACGCTCTGCTTCGGTCATTCCATCGTTCAGCAAGCTCAAAATTCGTTTTGAAACATCATCCATTCTAACAAAGAAGCGAACCGATAGACTTTTCGGTTTTAGTTCTTCGGAATTGTTCCCCGCCCAAAATCCGTTGGTGAGGTAATCGTTTTCAGCCGTTGAAAGTTCGGCTATGGCGTCGTAGCCACAGTGATGGTTGGTCAAGACCAAACCAGTGTCTGAAATTATTTCCGCAGTACATCCACGGTTGAATTGCACAATGGCATCCTTAAGGCTGGAATGGTTAACGCTGTAAATTTCATCAGGCGTAAGCTGAAGCCCCATTTTTTGCATATCGCGGTAGTTCAACCGTTCAATGTGCATTAAAAACCACATACCTTCATCTGCCTGTGCAGGCAAAACGAACGCAGCGAGGATAAGGGAGAGAATAAAATTTTTCATTTTAAAGACGGGTTTTAATAATTAAAAAAAGAATTGAAGACCTACTGAAAGCAGTAAAAATTGTCAAGTCGCAAATATACTTGGATTCCCTACTTTAACTTCTGAAACAGTTCTAAAAAGCGCAAAGATATTGGAACTTTAACTTTTTGTTAAGCTTTGGGGAGCTTCCCCAATAACGGCATAGTGTATTCATTATAAAGCGAAAACAAAAACTCAATCCGTCCCGTTTCATTTGGAAACGGCTGGGGTCGATAACATAAATCTACCGCCTTGTCCAACGCTTGGTGCGCTTTTACCAATGCGGGCGGCATGGTTAGCGGGTCATACAAATCTGCAAGGCTGCTCTCTGGAAAACTGGCACGCACAGCCAAAACCTTTTGCGCCTTTTCTTCTACAGACTTTTTGTTCTTTTCGCTTGGGCCCTTGGGCCAGGGGTAGTTGTTGTAAACGATTGTGTTTGAATATCTGAAATCGCTCTTTATACGTCCACAAGTATATTTTACCCAAGCCATGTGCATTATTGACGTTAATATTCCAAATTCATATAAGGAAGCTTTATCAATAGCCGAACAACTGTCTCCAATAATATTTTCCGAACTGAAAAAGCCCATTGGAATATATCTTCTATTTTCTGAAGAATGCCGAGGTACAAGTATAAAACTATTTTTTGGCTGCCTGTTCTCTGTAAATAAAGTAGGAAAATCAGCCCATTTTTTAGTTGAAGCTTTTGAACTTGCAAGTCGCATTTCTTTCACTTTTGAAATCCTTTCCAAAACCAAAGGCATACTCCTCAATTCGTGTGCAGATATATCTGTTAGCCAAAGACAATATCTTTTTTTGTTATGAAGAAACTCATGGGCGCTTATAAAGGGTTTTATGTATTTTTCCGAAAGAGGGTTCTTTGCAATCAATTCATCTTTTTCTTCTTCATCCAATAGTAAATTACCTCCATCCGTGGGTTGACTTCCTTTTACCATTGGTGAAACATCACAAAGAGGTTTGGTTCTCTTATCAATAAATACATTTGGAGCATCCACTAAATAAGCGTTTATATTCTTAGCTTTTATTTCGTGGGGCTCTCCCTTTATATCTTCATATTCATAAATATATTTGTCGTTAGTATCAAAATTTGCAAAACCAACAATCACACAGTAAACGGCAGCATTTCCTCTTGCCTCATTCGTCCATCTAAAGGTTTGGTGTGCAAAGTGAATTTGAATATTAAAAGTATTAAAAAGTGAATTCCATAAAATAGCCGTTTGTTCCCCCTGTACTATGGAATTGGTGGAAACAAAAGCAGCTTTTATTGGAGTATTTTGAATGTATTTGGCCGCTTTAAGATACCAAGAAGTAACATAATCCAAAACCCCAGCCCCTTTAAATCCTGCAAAAACAAGCTTCATATCTTCCTTCTGTTCCTTGGTTTGCAATGAATACCCATAAAACGGCGGATTCCCCAAAATAAAACTCAACTCCGTTTTCGGCACCACAGTTTCCCAATCTACTCGTACCGCATTGCTGTTCAATATGGTCGCTCCCTTGCGCAAAGGCAAACGGGCGTAATACTGTCCAAAAGTTTCGCTCACCAGCAGGTTCATCTGGTGGTCCATCAACCACATAGCCACCTCTGCAATCCGTGCAGGAAACTCGTCGTATTCTATTCCGTAAAAGTTATCAACGTTTAGGTGCAAAATCTGGTCTATGCCTGTCACTTGCTGAGTGCCGTATAGTTTTTTGAGCACTTCCAGTTCCAACAATCGCAATTCGCGATACGTAATAATCAAAAAGTTGCCACAGCCGCAGGCAGGGTCCAAAAATTTTAAGCTCCCCAAATGGTGGTGAAATTCATTTAACTTTTTACTATTTCCCTTCACCTTGTGGAACTCCTCCCACAAACCGTCAAGAAAGAGCGGTTTAATAAGCTTCAGTATGTTCTTTTCGCTGGTGTAATGTGCTCCAAGATTGCGCCGTTCCTGTGGATCCATAACACTCTGGAACATGCTCCCAAAAATAGCGGGACTTATCTTGCCCCAATTCAGTGAACTGCATTCCAGCAGTATCTCGCGCATCCTGCTATTAAAAGACGTTATGGGCAACGGCTCCTCAAACAACTTCCCATTCACATACGGAAAGGAATTCAAGTGTTCGTCTAGATTTTTGGAGCGTTTCTCTCTGGGTGTATTCAGCGTTTGGAAAAACTGCGCCAGCAGTGCTCCCAAGTCGCTGCCATCCTCATGGGTCTTTACGTCTATAAATTCTTTAAAAGTGTCTTTTTCAAATATTCCTGTATCATCTGCAAAGAGTGCGAACAAGAGCCGCACCAAAAACACCTCCAGTGGGTGGCCCTCATAACCGCTTTCCTCCAGCTTATCGTGCAGCTTCCCCATCAGCTCCGCCGCCTTTATGTTTACAGGGTCTTCCTCCTTAAAACTCTTTTTCTGGTAACCCGCTATAAACCCAAACAGCTTTATGTTTTTATGAAACTCGGTCAGAGGAAACTCGTGGGTTTCATTTTCTTCAAGGTCATAGAGTTTAAAGCGCTCAAAGTCGCTAACCAAAATATACTTGGGCAGTTCGTGTTCCTTAATTCCGTGAAAATAATCTGTAGCCTGCTCAAAAGCTGCGTCCAGATCGCGGCCTTTACTTTTGTGTTCCACCAACAAGGTGCCCTTCCAAAAAAGGTCTATAAACCCAAAGTTATTGTTCAGTTTTTTAACAGGCTCCTCAAAAGTGGCAAGTCTGCGCCGCGTAATGCCGAAGACATTAAAGAAGTCGTTCCAGAACGTATCCTTCTCCGCCCGTTCACGGCTCTCGTCCTTCCATTCGTTGGTAAATTTTAATGCGCGGTCTTTTATTTCGTTCCAGCTTAGGGCCATGGAATTAGAATTAAATTTTAAGGTTTATCTTCTTTTGATAAAAGTAATAAAGTTTTTAGATGGAATCGAGCACTATGATAGTAAGTATAGAAATTAAAAAGCTTAAGTATCCAAATCGGAATTTTTAATATTTTCCAATACACCCGTCTTCTTAATATCTTCCATGGTAATTATTTCGTGGTATATGTGGATGTTAATTTTTTCAATAACTACTAATAAGTTCTGTAAGCCAGCTAATTGGTCTATTACCTGTTCATCTTTAAAAGAATTATATAAAATCTTTTTTAAAGATATATCCAACAGAATAAGATTGCTTAAAGGATGGCTAATTTGATAGATGTTATCCAGTAAATAAGAAAAGCTTAGATAATACTGAGGAGAAATATTAAATGTGTCTATTATACGGATTTTAAGTTTTTCAACTATTTTTGGAGTTATACTCAAATTGAATGGATATATTTCTTTTAAAAACATACTAGTTGGATAATAGTCTTTTGCCCCAATGAAGAAATGCGCGCCATAATAAACTAAATCATATCTTTTAAGTTCTAAATAATTTTTAATAAATATTTCCTCATCGGAATTAAAATTTGTTTCTTGTTTTAATCTTTGGAGGTATAGCAAATTTACTAAGGTGGGAGTTGTGGTGGAATGGTTTAAATTCAATTTTTTAATAACTGAAATCCAATCTATTTTTTCAGCTAAATATTTTTGTTTCTCTTCATCCAGTTTGGATAATATTATACAAAATGGCCTAACTTGATTAGATTCAATCATTCTTGAGCAATTTAAAAGCCAGTCCGTATCGATAAATTTTAAAAGCTCTTCCTTTTTATCTCCCAGGGCAATTATAAAATCAGCTAATTGATTTAATTGATTTACCGTAGCTGTATTAGCTGCTTTTCCCAGAGCTTCATAATCAAATTCTTTGATAAGCCCCTCCTTTTGGTCTCCTAGGGCAGTTATAAAATCAGATAATTGAGATAATTGATTTACTGTAGCTGTATTAGCTTCTTTTCTCAGAGCTTTATAATCCAATTTTTTAAGAAGCTCACCCTTTTTGTCTCCTAAGGCAGTTAAAATAGCCTCGAATTGGGCAAAATTAACCACCTTGGCTGTATTAGCCACTTTTCCCAAAGCTCCATAATCTAATTTCTCGAGTAATTTTTCCTTTTCACCTCCCAAAGCAACCAGAATTTCAGCCAGTTGTTTTAATTGATTTACCTTGGCCGTATTAGCTTCTTTCGCCAAAGCTCCATAATCTAATTTTATGTTTTTCTTTTCGTTTCCCAAGGCAACCAGAAAATCAGCGAGTTGTTTTAATTGATTTACCTTTGCTTTATTAGCTGCTTTTGTCAATACCTCAAAATCAAATCTTTTAATGAGTTTTGTTTTCTCTTTTCCAAACACCTTGAGAAATTGACCTATTGATTGAAAACTACCAGATGGTGCAAGAGATATTTGAGAAGCTATAGTATCAAAATATTCATCTGTCAATAGTTCTTGAAAAAACAAGCTATGGTTTTTTTTGATTTCATTTAGAAGAAAAGGATATACATGCAGTTGTTCAGGAATAAGGTTGGTGACAAAGTTTTTGATCCAAGTTTTGTTTTCCTCAAGAAAATAATATTGATGATTTCCAAGCAAACTGAAATAAATGCCAAAATGAATACTGTCATTATAATTGTCAGTTAACAATATCTGAGAAGCATTTATTAATTTTTTTATAAAGACTTCGTCTTCGTCCAACTCTTCAATAATAGTTCTAACAATTGAAATAGACATATTAATATGAGGTGCTTTTAAAAAGCTTCTTTTCAAACTGGTTTTATTCTCAATAATCAAAAACCTACCCTTGTCCTGTGATGCCAAATCAGCTATAATTTTGGCAGGTGTATAGTCTATGATTGCCTTATTATAAGCAACATTAGCCACATCTCCCAAAAGATCCATAAATTCAGTTTGAGTAATATCCTTTTCTCTAGTAATAATGTTTCTAACCGAAAACAAAAAAATAGCTAAAATTAAAATATCCTGTTCTGTTCTATTTTTGCTGAGCTTTTTTAATAAATCGAGTATCCTCTTTTCACCTTCCGTTGCAATAAAATTAAAATGCCAAGGATCTTTAACTTTCTTATCGTCTACTAATTTTATTGCCTTAGGTAAACCTGGACATTTTTCATCAATTGCACTTTTTATAATGAGGTTATCTGTATAGTATAAATCACTTAAAAGTTTTGGATAAAAACTTGCAAATTCAACAGTTATTAAATTAGAAGCATCCGAGTCTATTTCTTCAAGATAATTGGTGTTTATCCAAATAAATTTTCCGTTTAATTTTTCTTTGGCCTCTTCCTCAAACTCATATCTTAAAACATTTTCAAAAGGAAGCTTATGTGCATCGTCTATCAAAATTATTTTCCGTTTACCTCCTTTCAGATAATCCAATTCTTCAAGGATTGCATCTTTCTCTTGCTTGTCATTGATTTTTGCTAAATCAAGTGCGTAAATCTTGCATTTCCTTCTAAAAAGAGTTTTTCCGAAAATTTTATAAGGTTTTTTATATCTGTAAAGAGAGTGATAGGCTAACATAGACTTCCCTTCACCAGGTCGTCCGTTTTCCCATACAAAACCTTCGGTATCAAGTTTCTGGTAAATTAGTTCAATTTCGTCTGGCACAGGTGCTACGTGTACAAAATAGGGCTCTGTTTTTTCTGTTTCCAAAATCCCATTCAAGGCTTTTATTATAACATTTGCAGTGGGTTCCTTAAAATCAACTCGGTTAAAGTATTTTCGCCCTAATGTTTTGTTGATCGTGTAAAAAAACCAGCTAAATAAAAGTAAGCAAATGCCTATTGTGAAGACATATATAAAAGTAAGTATTAAAAAAGTTTTCAAACTTTTTTCATCCAACCCAAAGTAAATTTTTATCCCTGGAATAATCAAATCATTGAAAAAAATCAAAACAATAGCCAAGCCCAACCCAATTGCTAAATTCAATGCATTGACTTTCTTATTTAAAACTCTTCGGGTCTTTCTTTTCAATATTAAATATTCTTTGTTTTAAAATTGATTAAAGTTTGCTCTAAGTAACTCCTTTTTATTTTGTTATAAAAATAATAGCTAAGAATTCCCATTCAATGTTTTAAGATACAAATAATTCCGTGAAATTATCAAATGGCAGAACTGCCTACAAACCCATTATTCATTAACCATTCGTAACAATCCCTATTCCCACACTACCCTTAGAAAACGACTTATAAAACCTATCCGGTAACTTCTGGTAAAACTGCACCTTTACAACCCCAAACACTGCACTCCCTTTCTTGGGCTTTTCGGGTACTTCCAGCACCAACTCCCGAGCTTCGTCTCCTTGTTCTACAATTAAAGTCCCTTCATTAAGAATAAACCGAAAGGCGTTACTCTTCAAATCGTACTCCAGCACCCCATACTGCATAAAAAAATGCGTGGTCCCTTTCGGGAACTTCAACCTTTTTGGGTCAAAGGCAACAGCTTTCAAAACCCCGGTTTTAGTGTCAAGATCAGCAACTGGCCCCAAAATATCCCTTATGCCGGGCCCTTTGGTAAACTTAAACTCTCGCAGAAGCTTCCGCCCCATATCGCAACAAAGCCCTTTCCCTACAGCTCGCTGCCCCTCTGGCGCCTCATCTAAGGTTTTAATCTGCATAAAGAGCTTCATCAACCTTCTGTGTAACGTCCCATCTCCCAAGTCATTAAAAAACGGAAATAGTGCCTCCTTAAAATCCTTGTTGAAAGCACTGCAAAGTGCAAGTTCCTTATTACTATCCCGAACCCCTTGCATTTTTGGATTATTTTTTATACTTTCGGCAGTAAATCCACCACCTGCTTTCCGTTGGCGCTGCTTGCCATCCTGAATGTAGTAGTTAATACCGTTATACGTTCCTTTAATCGGTGGAAAATTATCATCTGAAGCCATAACACATTGGTTTTAAGAATTACACATTGATTTTAACAATGTGAAAAGTAAATCATTTTCTCCAATTTTCCAAATCCGTATGCCGACTATATGCCGACAGTATGTGGACTATATGCCGATGCTATGCCGTATTTCCTCTTAGCTTCCTTCTAGTTTCCTTCTACTTTCCTTCTACTTTCCTACTATCCGCCTTCTATCTGCCTTCTATCCTAGTGCTACTTTTCTTCACAAAAAGGCATCCTTTTCCGAACAAATCACGAAGATAACCAAAACAATACCCTTGAAAATCCAACATTTATCAATAACTTTATGGGAAATAACTTCAAATAACAATCAATGAAAAAAACAATTACTCTCCTTTCGGTGCTCTTCCTTGGAATAGCTTCCATTGCCACCGCCCAGCAACAAGGCAAAAAAGCAACCCTAAATGAAGACGGAAACATTTCCGTTGAAACTGTTACACTACCAGAAAACTATTACAACCCAGAGCAAACCCAAGTATTTGACCTCCTTTGGCGCTTCGGAGAACCTGCCCATCCCAACATCAAAAACAGTCGCGGCACTACCTTGGCTGATTTAGACAATGACGGGGTGGACGAAATATTATACGGAATATGGAACACCCTCTATGCCCTTAAAGGCGACGGCTCCGTTCTTTGGGAAAAACCCGTAAGTGGCACAATCCTGTTGCCACCAACAGTAGCAGATTTGGATAACGATGGCACACTAGAAATAATCCTAAACACTGGAGGCGTCCCCAATGCAGGCCGTGTCTATCTTTTAGACCCAGTGGGCAACGACCTTCCCGGTTGGCCTTTGAATTTTGACGACCATTGGATGATTAACGCCCCAGCCGCAGCAGATGTGGACGGCGATGGCGTTTTGGACATTGTAACCGGCGAACGCGTAACCGGCAATCAAGGTTTCGTACACGTCATCAAAATGGACGGCACCCCAATAAACGCCAACTGGCCCGTGGAAGTAGCCGCCACACCTGCATTTACTCCCTCAATAGCCGATGTTGATAACGATGGCAATGCCGATGTGGTTATAGCTGCCTCCAGTGCTGGGATGTATATTTTTGACAACCAGGGCCAAGTATTCCCAGGTTTTCCGGTTTTTGATCCTAACGTAAATTACTCCTACCAATCCCCGATGCTAGCCGACCTAGATAACGATGGCGATTTGGAAATTATAGGTAGCAACCACGGCAATGCCCCTGGCTTTTATGTTATGGAACACGATGGCAACTACAGACCAGGATGGCCCATTGCTACCAGCGAATGGACCTATTCGCCAGCTACTGTCTGGGATTTGGATTATGACGGTACTTTCGAAATCTTTATGTCAGACCGAAATACCAGCGGAACACCCGGTGTAGAGCTTCCAGTTGTGTATGGCCTCAATCAAGACGGCGGCAACCTACCCAACTTCCCCATAGAAAAATATGGCGGCACTGAAGGCGTTATCTCCATTGCAGACGTTAACAATGATGGAGCTTTTGATATAATTTTCCCCAGTGTAATTACTGACGCCGCAGGCGATGGCTTTATACACGCATATAATCTTGACGGAAGTGGTGAAATAGCAGGCTTTCCATTGCGTCCCCATGGGTTTACATTTATGAATGGTGCCGTACTTGGCGATGTTGATAACGATGGAATGTTAGACCTCACCGCCAACAGTTATACCCTTACTTTTGGCACTGGAGTTGATTCCACATTTGTGAATGTTTACAACCTAAATGTATCCTACAATCCAGACACCATAAAGCGAAACGGTTATAAAGGCGACAATACCCGCGATGGTTTTGTCGAAATTGAAACAATTATTGGCGTTAACCACTTTAATGCTGGCTCGGTAATTAACATATTCCCCAATCCTTCGGAAGGAATACTGACTTTTAAAATTCCTGAAGCAATGCAAAATGCAAAAGTGAATATTTATAGCATAGATGGAAAGTTGGCTTTTTATGAAGAAAGAAACCTGGAACCAACCTCCACTTTTAACCTGAAGCATTTAAACAACGGCCTATATTTCGTAACAATTTCAGATGGAAAGCACACTTCTACCGCTAAGTGGCTGAAGAATTAGAATTGCAATAAAAAGCGCTCCCCGCCCTGAAAGGGAGGGGTGGCCGCTTTAGCGGACGGGGTGGGTACACGTGGTAAAATTAAAAAACAAAAACCTCTTCCGACCCCCGAATCATAATCTTTGCTCAAAATAGAAATTTGAAACGGAGGCCACCTTCCCCTTAAACAACATCTGAACTTTTTATTTGAAATTATTGCAATGGGAAGGAGCACATACCAAGAAATTGATAAAGATTTAAGTCCATCTTATTTTACAATTACACTTTTTGGAATTTGGTACTTGTAATTTGATCCCGATAGCTATCGGGACTACTCAACAACGTGTTGCGAATAATTCCGCCATTTATCCAAACAGGCTTCCATATCTTCGGGAATGGGGCATTCAAAACGCATAAACTTGCCCGTAACGGGATGCACAAAACCTAAAGTGCGGGCGTGCAAGGCTTGGCGTGGCAATACCTTAAAACAATTATCCACAAATTGTTTGTATTTGGTGAAAGTAGTTCCCTTCAATATTTTTTCGCCCCCGTAACGTTCGTCGTTGAAAAGGGTGTGGCCAATGTATTTCAAATGCACCCTAATTTGGTGGGTGCGGCCTGTTTCCAATCTGCAGGAAACAAAAGTAACGTAACCCAGACGTTCCAAAACTTTATAGTGAGTAACGGCCGGTTTGCCTTTTTCCTCTTCATCATTTACATAAACCGTATTTTGTAAACGGTTTTTCGGGTGACGGCCAATGTTGCCTTCAATGGTGCCTTCGTCTTCTTCCACATTTCCCCAAACCAAAGCCACGTATTCGCGCTCCGTGCTTTTGTCAAAAAATTGTTTGGCGAGATGGGTCATCGCTTCTTCCGTCTTAGCGATTACTAATAATCCGCTGGTGTCCTTGTCAATTCTGTGGACAAGTCCAGGGCGATTGCTACTATTATTAGGAAGGTTTTCGAAGTGATAAGTCAGTGCGTTTATAAGCGTTCCGCTGTAATTGCCATGCCCCGGATGCACCACCATTCCCGGTTGCTTGTTCACTACAAGTACGGCATCATCTTCGTAAACTATATCGATAGAAATATTCTCGGGAACCAACAGAAATTCATAGGGTGGATGCTCAAAAAGTACCGTCACCACATCATTGCCCTTTACTTTGTAGTTGGATTTTACGGGAAGGCCGTTTACGTGGATGTTGCCAGCCGAAGCAGCCTTTTGTATTTTGTTTCGCGTAGCCTTTTCAATCAGGTTCATCAGGTATTTATCTACCCGCAGTGCGCCCTGCCCCTTGTCTGCCTTAAAGCGATAATGCTCATAAAGATCATCGCTGCCGTCAGTGTCCTCTATTTCTTCTTCGTTAAAATTCATTATTGCCTTCCTCTTGGATTGGGGAGCCCTCTGGATTTATTCCGAGGGAATCCTCTGTCTGTATTCGGTTCTGCGATTCATCCCCCACAATCAAGTCGATTATGGAAGTCTTTTGAAGCGGTGTTCCCGGATCGAGCTTTTCGCCTTTATAGCGCATTTCCAAAACGTTGTCGCTAATGTGCGGGCGGTAACTTATTTTACCGATTTTAAAACCCATCGCCAAAAGTGTGGGTTCGGCTTGGCGGCGTGTACGGCCTAACACATCTGGAACTTCAATTTTTCGATACCCGGATGGATTTAGCGTTAAATATAATTTTCTGTCTTCTTTTACAAATTTACCGGGTTTCGGAATCTGCTCAATCACTGAATATTTTGGGAAATCTGGATTGTAGTTTGCCGAATCCAAAATTTCATAGCGGAGGTCCATTTCATCCAATTTCTCCTCCACTTTGTCCAAAGACATTTTGGCTAAGTTTGGCACTTCTATCCTTTCATTGTGGTTGGTGCTAATGCGCAACCACCACAATATTAAAAACGCCAAAATAAGCAGTGCAACGATGGCCAAGAGAAGTTGCTTTAAAAATGCCTTGGAAAACACGAACTGGAAAAAAGTCATACGTTTGTTTGTTAATGCACAAAAATAGGAAAAGCCCCTCAGCGGGCAATATGTTTATGGTAGAAGTGCATAACTATTTGTAAAATAAATTTGTAATACAATGCACATAATGAAACGTGTAAAGAGATTTCATTATTGTTTACACAGGTTTCAATGTGTAAAGGTAATTAATTTAATGTTTAAAAAGCCCTCCTACGCTTTGCTGAAAAGCGCAAAGCTTCGGAGGGCGTAGGTAAATATGTTTTTGATGTTAGATTAGTCTTTTATTCATAAAAGCTCTTCCAGAACCTGATTTTAAATACTTTTCAAAAAAATATGCTTTGTACTTATCATTAAAAACAATTTTAGTTATTGGAGTGACTGGAAGTCTGTATTTTGTAGAAATGACTAATCCTTTTGAATGTTTATTCAACCTATTTTCAAAATTTTCAGTACAGCCCACATAATGACTCTCATCATTACATTTCAGAATATAAACAGTCCATTCTGCCAAAATTTATAAATTTGTAAGTGGACCGCGTCCACCGAAGCTCGCCATAAATATAATTAGGAATTTCATTAAATGCTAAAAATAAAAAGCTCGCCGTCGCTCCGTAGAAAAAACGGAGCTATGGCGAGCGAAGACCCCCTACGTTTTCCTGAATGAAAGTGGACTGCGTCCACCGAAGCTCGCCATAAATATAATTAGGAATTTTATTAAATGCTAAAAATAAAAAGCTCGCCGTCGCTCCGTAGAAAAAACGGAGCTATGGCGAGCGAAGGTGGAGCCGGAGGGATTCGAACCCTCGTCCAAACAAGCAATTATACTGCCTTCTACATGCTTAGTTTTCATTTGGGTTTTCGAGAGATTGCCGGTCGAAAACTACCAACGCACTCCTTATCTTTACTTGAGCTTCACGGCAACATCAAAGCACTATTGCCGCTAGGTTTACTTTTACGAAGCCACTATATCAACTGCCGCAAACCAAGGCCGTTGAGTGACTTCCTGCTTACCCACCTTGTGGGCCGAGGCACATCCTACTGTAATTCGGATTATGCAGCTAGGGCGTAGTTATTCTCGCCGTTTAAAAAGTGTGAAACCTGAGATTTACGAGCTGTGTCCCAGCGCTCGGCATGCTTACAATACAATTAGACCCGCTGTCAAAACCAGTCGGCCCCTTTTTCAGTAATCAGTATTCAGTGGTCAGTATTCAGTTAAAATTTAACCTGAAACCTGCAACTTGAAACCTGAAACGGAGGGCAAAGATACATGAAAAACCCTATCTTTGCCACCGCTATATTCACTCAAAAAACGTACCAAATGCCAATAACCTTTGCCATCATCAAAGAACGCAAAACTCCGCCTGACCGTCGTGTGGTTTTTTCACCAGAAAAATGCCAAGAAGTCATAAAACAGTTTCCCGACGCGAAGATAATAGTGGAAAATTCAGACGTTCGTATTTTTTCTGATGAGGCATATCGCAACGCGGGTTTTGAAGTGATGGAGGATGTTTCAAAGGCAGATGTGATGTTGGGTGTAAAGGAAGTGCCCGTGGATGCTTTAATTCCGAATAAAAAGTATTTCTACTTTAGCCATACCATTAAAAAACAGCCCTACAACCGCAAACTGCTAAAGGCAATGTTGCAAAAAAATATTGAAATGTTTGACCACGAAACTATCGTGAACGCAGACAAACACAGGTTGATTGGTTTCGGTTATTACGCAGGCTTGGTGGGTGCTTATAATGGTTTTAGAGGATTGGGTTTACGCGATAATTTATTTGAATTGCCTAAGGTTGAAACCTTACCCGATTTGGAAGCTGTAAAAGCGGAATTGGATAAAATTACACTTCCGAATATAAAAATCATTTTATCAGGAACGGGAAAAGTTTCAAGAGGAGCGAAGGAGATTCTCGATCATTTAAAAATACGCGAAGTTACCGATGCCGATTATCTTTCCAAGGATTTCAACGAACCCGTTTATAGCTTGATAGACGTTTCAGAATACAACAAACGCAAAGATGGCGGCGAATTCAACAAGCAGGAATTCTACGAAGACCCTTCCGATTACGAAAGTGATTTTATGAAATATGCCAAAGTGAGCGATGTGTTTTTCACTGGTCATTTCTACGGAAACGGTGCGCCGTATCTTTTCACTCGCGAGGATGCCAAAAGTGCAGATTTCAAAATAAATTTGGTAGCCGATATTTCCTGCGATGTGGACGGCCCCATTGCTTGCACGTTGCGTGCTTCTACCATTGCAAACCCTTTTTACGGGTACGACCCAAAGACGGAAAGCGAAACCACTTTTAATGCTAAAGGTGCAATAACCGTAATGGCGGTGGACAATTTGCCCTGCGAACTTCCCAAAGATGCCAGCGAAGGTTTTGGCGAAATGTTTTTGGAAAACGTGATTCCTGCTTTCTTTAATGGTGATAAAGATGGAATTTTACAACGTGCCCAAATAACCACCAAAGACGCATTACCTGCCGGCAGGCAGGGAAAACTTACTTCGAGATTTGCATATCTAAAGGATTATGTGGAAATTGCCGATTAACAATTATCTTTTCAAGTTATTGAACAACAAAGTAGAATAGGTATAGTAACCGGAGCCGCTTCAGGCCTTGGATATGAATTGGCCATGCTTTTGGCCAAAGATGGTTATGACCTTATTTTGGCAGATGTTGATGCCGAAAAACTTCAAAAAACGAAAACGGAAATTGCTTCCAGTTTCCCCTCGGAAATTCAATTGATAGTCAAAGATTTGAGCTTGTGCAACGTGGCGGAACAAATATTCAAAGCCACTGAAGGTAAAAATATAGATGTCCTCATCAACAACGCGGGCTTTGGTATTTTCGGAAGTTTTATCGACACAGATTGGGAACGAGAAGCTGAGATGTTGAATTTGCACGTGGTAACTACAACCCATTTAACCAAACTCATTTTAAAGGGAATGGTTGCCCGAGGCAGCGGAAAAATACTGAATATGTCCTCGCTTGCCGCTTTTCAGCCTGGACCGTTGATGTCATTGTATTACGCTTCTAAGGCGTATATCCTCTCTTTTTCGGAAGCTATTGCCAATGAACTGAAAGGTACGGGGGTTACCGTTACCTGTTTGTGTCCCGGCCAAACAAAGACGTGTTTTCAAGAAGTGGTTTCCAACGGTACGAAAGCTTCAGATAGCAAAATAAAATTCAACATAGGTTGCGCAAAAGAGGTGGCAAAATATGGCTACGAAGCGATGCAGAAGGGAAAAGTTGTAGCCATTCCCGGAAACTTCAATAAATTTCTTTCCAAACTTCCCCGTTTTATTCCAAGGCGGACCGTAACGGCCATCATCCGGAAAATTCAAGAAAAAAATAGGGATTGTTAATAGTTATTAAGTTATTTGTTATTGAGTTATTTTGACGTTCTGAAAAAAAAATCGAATAATTTTAACCCAGTAACCCAGTAACCCAGTAACCCAGTAACTAATTAAAGCCGCTTCAACTCAATAGGCTCTTCAGCTTGTATTTTTATGAGTTCCGTAAAAAATTCCTGTAACGATTTGTAGGCCTCTGTGGCAAAACTTGTATTGTTTAGTTTTACGCTTAACCGAATATTCACCTTGCTTCCCGAAACATCGTACACAACTGACAGTTCACCATCATTCTCTGGCAGTTTCAACAGTTTGTTGGCGGGCACTTTCACAATTTCATATTGATCTTTCACGTCTATGGAAACCAAATAATTGTTTTGCACGGGGAAGCCAAAATCTATGGGATACTCCCGTGTTTCCTTTTTAAATGGGTTTTCTGAAAAATAAGTCTGCATCAAAAAAGGATAGAGAAACAGCTTGTTGCCAACGGGTTGTTCGTGCAACGAAATGTCGTAACTTTCTTTATAGGGCTGCTCCAAATCCTTTTCGTTTTCCATCACAAGGTTGGAAATATCCAAGCTTTCATTTTTACTCTGTTTTCTTTTCACGATTTCATCTTTTCTGAAATCGTTGTATTCTTTTCGCTTACCCACTGAAATATAACCCGTGGAAACCTCGCTCACTTTCCCTGAAAATAACCCAGATTCATCGGCGGTGAGTTGCATGTTTACATAGTGCATGTTTTTGGCAATTGGCGTAATGGGTTCCCAATAACTTCCTTTTTTGAAATCTAAAACACGTCCCTGCACACACAGGTCGCGAAGGGGCAAAATGCCAAAGGGCGTGTATTTGTCCGTAATGTCCAAAAGATATTTTTCATTGCCAATTTGCAGTAGTACCAAGGCGTATATAAAATTGCTCATTACGGGATATTGCATAGTGGGAAGTGCGTAATCACGGGTTGAAATCAGCATTATTTTAGCGTTTAATCCTGCAGCTTCCAAGGTGTTCAACAATGAAAAATTCAACTCGGAACTGTTGCCGGATTTACGTTCAAAGGCTTCTTTTACACGAACGTCATTTAAGATGCGGTATTTGCCGTTCCAATTCATTTGGTTTTGGAGGTAATAATAAATGGCTTTGGCTTTTTCAAGCTCACCTGCTGTGGCAAATAGGGAAGCAGGCAACGCATCTTTAAAATAGCTTGCGTATTTGAGTTGGCGGCCCAGGTCTTTATCGGTTTTGTAATAAGTGTCCACATCGTCCCAATTGCGGGTAAAGGGGTGCGAACTTCTGTCGAAGTCAACATATTCAATGAGTTCATACATTATTCCGGGTAAATAATTTGCTGGGGAAAGCATGTATTCCTCTTCTTTGGCTGCGGGCACATTTTTCATGGCGTAGGTGGCTATTTCGCACTCTGCCTGCACATCAAACCCTTCAATTGAAAAACATGCTTTTGTTTTTTCGGCTTTGTTGGTGTCGAGTTTTCGGGTGCCGTAAAGTGTTCTGTTGTATTTGAAATTTCCCGGGAGCTCGGTGTGAAATTCGCTGTAAATGGTGGGGATGGAACTTTGAAACCGCCAACCCCCAAAATTTGATAAATATCTTGTCTCAATCCTGTAAGTATATTCCAAAATACTGCCATTCTTTATATTGGGAAACGTAAACTTTTTTAGGGACCAATATGGGTTTTCGTCCGTATCAAAAATGTCGCTGCTTTTAAGGAAGGTTTTTATGGGACCGTTGTGAGTGATGGCTGTGATATTCGCTACGTTTTCACCGTTATTTTTTTCGTTGAAATAGGGAATTTCAATCGTGGCGCCTTCAAATTTACCAGCGTCGAACACTTTTATTTTTATGTGCACCTCTTTGATGAGTTTCACAGAATTCTCCACAAGTTCAAAATAGTTTTTGCCACTTTCAAAAAGTACCACTGCGGCAACTTCCGGATCGCGGGGATAGGATACCATCGCATATTCTTCCGGAAAAGGTTCCCCAAAAGTAGCTGTTTCCCTCTGTTGTGGGAATGAAGTTGTAAAAACGAAAAGCGCAACGATGAAAGATGTTTTTTTTAAGTTCAAAATGTTTGTTTTTTTAAATTTTAAAAGAACGGGTTTATTAGTCTTACGCCTGCCTGCCCGTTGGTAGGTCTTACGTCCAAAAGTCTTATGTCTTTTTCTTTAAAATAATGGATTCCTCTTTCAGCATCGTTACCATGGTGCCGAAAAATTCTTTTAATGATGGGTAGGCGTCAGATGGAAAACGATAGGCATTCAGTTTCATATTGAAGCGGATGTTTATTTTGCTTCCCTCGGCTACATACGTTACCGAACATTCGCCATCTTCGCTGGGAAGTTTTATGCTTCTGCTTTTTGGAAGTTGCTCAATTTCATACACAGTTCCCAAATCTATGGATATTAAATAGGTGTTTGAAAAAGGAAAACCGAAATCCATGGGGTAGCTCCGTTCCTTCATTTTGAAGGGGTTTTCAGAAATATACGTTTTGTTGAAAAAAGGATAGAGAATCACTTTATCGCTCACGGTTTCGGGCTCTATGGCAACTTTGTAATTTTCCTTTAACGGTTTTTCAATTTCGTTGAGATCCTCCACTTGATAATCCTCGATTTCTATTCCAGCTTTGTCTTTTTGTTGGGTTTTTATGTATTCTTGGAGCGATTCTTCTTCAATAGTGTTTCTTTTTCCCAGCCCGATATACCCATAACTTGCTTGGTTCACTTTTCCACTGAAATTTCCTTGTGAATCTGTTGTTAATTGAGCGTTTGAATAATGGATATTTTCCTTAAAAGGCTCAATGGGCATCCAGTAACTCCCTTTTTTAAAATCCATAACGCGTCCCTGCACGTTTAAGGCCTGAAATGGAATAACCCCAAAAGGGGCTTGTTTGCTGGTTGCGTCCAGTAATATTTTTTCGTTGTTTATTTTTAATAAGGTGAGTACATAATTAAAATTGGAAAGTACAGGGTACAATTCTGTAGGTAAACCATTTTGGCGTGTTGATATTAGTACGGGCTTAGCTGTAAGTCCTGCCGCCTCGAGCGCATTAACTAATGAAAGATTGATTGCGGCAACGCTCCCCAATTTTTCTTTGAAGGCATCTTTGACTTTAATTTCATAATTAAAATAGCGTCCATTCCAAGTGTACTCTTCCTGTATAAATTTATAAACAGCTTTGGCGCGTTCAAGATCAGTGTCAATTTTCAGAATATCATTAGGAATTTTTCTTTTGAAATAACTTTTTTGGTTCAGTTGTTCTCCAAAGTCTTCATCATTTTCAAAACGTTTATCTATATCTTTCCAATTTCGGGTAAATACTTGGTCAAACCCATAAAAAGCTTTAAAGGCCAATGGTTCATATATTATTCTGGAAATATAATTTTTTTGGGAAAGCATATATTCTTCTTCCTGAAAAGAAGGAACATTGGTCATAACATATAAATCCACTTCAGTGGGCGTAAACCCAGAATTAGAAGGCAATCGGAAGCCATTTTTGTTCACCGTAGCTCTTTCAATATAAAGTTTCTTTTCACCGAAAAGAGCACGATTGTATTGAAAATAAAAGGGCAGTTCCGTCTTGAAAGTACTATAAATAGTAGGAAGTGCATGCTGAAACTCCCAACCATCTAGCTCATAAAAATAGGGAGTGACAATTGTATAGGAATATTCCAGAATACTGCCGGTTTGCACATTTGGGAACGTAAATTTCAGAACATTCCCAACTCCGGATTTTCGGGTTTTATAAAACGAGCCATCGGGAACAAAATCTTGAATAGGCCCGTTGTGGGTCACGGCCTTGTAGTCTTTTATTTCCTCTCCATAATAACCCTCGGCATCGTAATAAGGAATTTCAACAGTAGCATAGTCGAATTTTTTGGCATCAAAAACCTTTATTTTTCGATGTATTTCCTTCACCAGTTTTGCTGAAGTTCTCTTAATGATAGGAATTGCATAATAATTCCCAGATTCATAAAGTATAACACCCGTAGCATCTGGTTCAGCCTCGTAACTTTGGAGAGCAAATTCCTTTTCTGTAGGTTTTCCAAATTCATCGTTCCGTTCTGATTGTGAATATGATAAACAAACATTTAGGAATAAAACAAATAATGCTACTTTTTTTAAAATCATGTAGAAGAATATAGCTGCAAAATAGAACAATTATTAATACCTAAAAAAATATGGAAAGGTATTTTTCTGAAACCTCAAAGGTTTTTGAAAACCTTTGAGGTTTATTTTGGGTTAATAATCAGCTTTCACTGTTCCAATCAATCCTTCGCGAAGCAAACATAACAATTGCCAAAATCAGGAACAGACCGATACTGCCCACTAAAAGTGCATAGTTTTCCAATTGGATAATTACATAAATGAAACCGTAAAGCGAAGCCAACGAGCCACAGATGAGCAACGGAAACTTAAACCCTTTCAAAATGGCGCGGGAGTAAACCGTTATCAATGCGAGCACGGAAAAGGCTGCAATAGCATACGCCTTAAAAAAGTTGCTGTGTTCGGAAATGGAGATGAGCAGGGTATAAAACATCACTAACGCCAGCCCAATCATCACGTACTGGAACGGATGTATGTATATTTTGCTGACCAATTGAATCAACAAAAACACCAGTAGCGTTAACCCGATTACCATAAACCCATATTTGGCGGTGCGTTCGCTCTTTTGGTATTCGTCCACGGGAATGATAAGTTTGGTTCCGAAAGCCGAGGCGGATAGGTCGGGCAGCTGCCCAAAAAACGATTGTTCAAACTGCCTGTTTATTTGCAGTACGCGCCAAGTTGCTGTAAAACCGTCTTTGCTGATTTCTTTATTGGTGTCCTCGGGCAAAAAGTTGCCGTCAAAACTGGGGGAGTGCCAGTTCGATTTCATGGTGGCGTCGGTTTCTTTTCCGATGGGTAAAAACTTTAGGCTTTCGCTGCCGTTAATCTTTAAATCGAAGGAAAATGTGAGGGGTGTTGCGAACATTTCTTTGGCGTTGGCAATGTAATTACTTTGGATGGTGTTCAAATATTCTGTGGAATATTGGGGCGTCATTGAAAGAGCTTCCGAAGCTAATTTCACAATGGGCGTTGTTTTTATTCCTTTTAAATTGGACGTTTTCAAAAGAACTGTGGCTTTTTCCCAAAGTATGTTTTCATCAGCAATATCTGTATTTGAGAAATCAATTCTTGGGAAATTTCCTTTTACGTCTATGTCTGCGGAATAGACAACCGATTCGTAAATGCTGCGGTTCAGCGGTTTTGTGTTAACCTTTGAAGCAATGTTGAGTTTGTCCGGAAAGAAGTAGGCATTTTGAATCGTTTCCTTCGTTTTTGTGTAATACGAATTGCTCTTTTCGTTAAAAATTTTTTCTTCGGAAATAACTTTATAGGGTATTTTTACGATAGGGCCGGAGAGGAGTACTTCATTTCCCCATTTCTCGTTTATTTCGCGAACCACTTCTTCCTGCCTTTGAGCCCTTTCGTTGATGAGCGATTTCACAAATTCCAACGGAATCAATAATACCAATAATAAAAATCCGACCACCAACATTCTTGCGGTGATGGAGTTGCGCATCCAATTGCTGAATCTACTTTTTTTCTGTTCCATAATTTGTGTGTTTATTGTTTGTAGTTAAAAGTTTATAGTTAAATTATTTTGTAAAGTACTTTGTATTTCAAAGTGAATAAATAAAAAAATATTTTCGGTTTTAGAAATTCCCCCTTTGGGGGTTAGGGGGCTGAATCAGTTTTTCCAAGGCTTCAATATGTTTTTTGAATTCTGTTCGACCCAATTTTGTGGCGGTGTAATTTGTATTCGGCTTTCTTCCCACAAAACTTTTTTCCACTAAAACATATTCAGCCTGTTCCAAGGCTTTTATGTGGCTGGCCAGATTGCCATCGGTAACGTCCAGCAATTCCTTTAGACGATTGAAATCGGCATTTTCGTTTACCACGAGTATGCTCATAATCCCCAGCCGGATGCGGTGGTCAAACAGTTTGTTTATGTTGTCAATTATTCCCACGCTTAGTTTTTTCCTTCTTTTAAATACATAATGCTTCCGTAAACAATGTGGAAAAGTCCGAAGCCAACAAGCCAAAACCACAGGCCGTAACCTGGGAACGCGGCACAGATCAATCCAACAATAATTTCGCCGTAGCCTAAATATTTCACATTGCCAATGGTGTATTTTGAAGCATTCACGAGTGCAAGTCCGTAAAAAATGAGCATCAATGAAGCCGTAAGCCCGTAGTGCTGGCTGTTCAGCTTTATAATGATGTAAATTCCGCCAGTTATTAAAGGTATCAGAAAATTCAACAATAAGCGGCGGGTGGTGGTGTCCCAAATCTTTTCGCTATTTCTTTTGGCCCTTCGTGTAGTTAAAAGATAAGCAGTTACAATACTCAACACCGCTACAGAAGCCAAAAGCGCCAATAATAGTTTGAAGTTTAAGCTGTGAAGTGTAAGGTATTCGCTCGGTTTTGGGAAAAGATATAAATACGCAATTGCTACTCCTACTACTGCGTAAACCCCCGCGAAAATGCCCGAAAGCCCACTGAGCGATATAAACCGGGAAGAACGGTCCATTAAATTTTTTATTTCGCTTATGTCTTTTAAATAATCTTTTTCACTCATAATAAAGTACTTTGAAAAACAAAGTAAATATAAAAATAGTTATCCTGCAAATTAATTTATAAAATATTTTTTGGCTGTTATGGCCTATAAATGCTGAAAAACAGGAAAAACCCTTAAAAAAAATGGGGGAAATCCCTCTTGACCCGTGTTGTTTTATGCCGCATCTTTGTAGAGCTTATAATTAACTGGGGAGTTAATATGTAGGGGTTTTAAAAAGGTTGTCCGTTTTGGGCAGCCTTTTTTTATTTGCAGATTATTGAAGTGAAACGATATTATAGGTTTTATAAATCTAAAAAAGGACTTAGGACAGTAGGACGAATGACATAACACAAAATTTCCTAAGTTGTAAAACACGATTTTTTCTATGGGAATCGTCTTATGTCTTATGTCCTTTCGTCTTACGTCAAATCCAATAAGTAATTTACGAACTTTCATAAACTAAAAAAAGGGGGAAATCCCCCATGAAAAACAGGGTTTTTCCTCTTGACTGGCTTTAATCTTCTTCGCATCTTTACAAAAGCTAATTAATTGGGGAGTTAATGATGCCATAGTAGATAAAAAGCTGTTCTGTTTAGGAACAGCTTTCGTCTTTTATAACTTATTGAAAAACAGGAAAAACCCTTATAAAAAAGGGGGATTTCCCTCTTGATTGGTATCGATTTTTGCCCGATATTTGAATACTTATATAACTGGGGAGTTTTATAAGTTTGAGGTTAAAGGCTTCTCCCCAAAAAGGAGCAGCCTTTTTTATTGAAAATTAACGACGCTTATTTTTATAAAGTTTTGTTTTAGCCAAAGAGCCCTGCCAGCAGTATGCTGGCAGGGCTCTTCTTTTATTGATTATTTCAGGTTATAACTGATTTATAGTCTTCCGAATTGCCACAAGATCTGTCAATAGTTTTTCGAGCAAATTTAAATTGAGCATATTGGCACCATCGCTTTTTGCGTTCGCGGGATCGAAGTGGGTTTCAATAAAAATTCCATCCGCACCGGTTGCAATTCCTGCCCTTGCTATTGTGGAGATCATTTCGGGCCGTCCGCCCGTTACGCCTGCACTTTGGTTGGGCTGTTGCAAACTGTGGGTTACGTCCAAAACCACAGGAGCATATTGTTTCATCGTTGGAATTCCTCTAAAATCAACAATCATATCTTGGTAGCCGAACATGGTTCCGCGATCTGTAATCAGTACTTGCTCGTTGTTGCAATCGGTTACTTTTGTAACGGCGTGTTTCATGCTTTCCGGGCTCATAAATTGCCCTTTTTTCAAATTCACCACTTTTCCGGTATTAGCAGCGGCAACCACCAAATCGGTTTGTCGGACCAAGAATGCAGGTATTTGCAAAACATCCACATATTCCGCAGCCATTGCGGCATCACTCACTTCGTGAATATCCGTAACGGTTGGAATGTCAAAAGTTTCGGAAACTTTCCGAAGTATTTTTAGAGCTTTTTCATCGCCAATACCAGTGAAACTATCAATGCGGCTTCGGTTTGCTTTTTTGAAACTTCCTTTGAAGATGTAGGGGATTTCCAAACGGGAAGTTATGGCCACTATTTTTTCAGCAATAAGCATTGCCATTTCTTCGCCTTCAATGGCGCAGGGGCCAGCGAGGAGGAAAAAATTGTTGGAAGTTGTGTGTTTTATTTTTGGGATTAGGTTTAGTTGCATTTTTGGGTAATGTCTATAGGTTTGTGAGTATTGTTTTTAATGTGTTTGGGTCTTTTTGGTTGTTCCAGAATAAAAGTAATTTGATGTTTTCGGGATTTTTTTCCAATCAATAAATTAAAGATGTTTGCTTTGAAATCACACATTTATAAATGTCTATATCAGAAATGTAGATGCCAAGAAATGAGCCACTTTGTAATAGATTTAAGTGTTTTTCAACCAAAACTGAAAATTTTTCAGCCTCTACAAAATTCCATTTTCTTAGGATAAAGTCAATTTCTTCCTCAAGTGAACTGTTGGCATCTGGAGTCCATAATAGGTTAATATTATTTGAAGCCATACTTTGCTTTAATTTTCCGCATTACCTCTTCGTGAGGAATAACTTCACCACGTTCTGCTTGTTCTATTGATTTTTGCAAAGCGTCCTTTAAAGCTGGTGAGGCATTTTTATACCAATCGCCACCTTCAATCTCTTCATTATTAAATATATTTAATATTTCAAGAAGCACATCATCATTTGCGTTATCAATTTTTTTCTTTAATGTTTCTTTTAATTCCCGCGTTTCCATAATTCTTGATTTTTATCATCTTTCAAAGATAAGAATTAAAGCAATAAGCTTTTTAGGTAATATATTTCTACTTCTATTCTTTCAGAATTTTATATGTATGAAAACCTCCACTTACATCTTCAATCTTCAAAAGATAAACGCCCGCTTCGGCTTTGGAAAGGTCAATTTGGTTGTTTTCTAAAGTTGTTTCAACCAATTGCCCCAACATATTATAAACTGAAATTTTTGAAAAAGTTTTTTCAGACTTCACATTAAGAACTCCATCTGTTGGGTTAGGGTAAATTGTGTATTGAGAAGATTCATTTTCTGAAATGCCCAAGGTGTTGTTTTTGTACCAGGCTAATTTATTATCACTGAAAGAAGCAGAAATTATATCTAACCACCCATCGCCATCAATATCTGCGGCTTTTGCATCTCTAGGCAAATTAACTTCTGTAGTAATTGTTTTAGGCACAGAGAATGTACCAAGACCATCTTCGTTTTCTTTAAAAGAAACCTTGTTTGTGTTTGGCTTCCATAATAACATGTCATTGTCGTTATCATTGTCAAGATCATAAAAAAGGTATTGATCATTAGTATCCATTATAAATTGAAGATCTCCAAAGTTTCCTTGATTGTCCAAATTTTCGAGCCAATGGGTATTTGTAAAGGAATTATCATCTACAGAGGTCATTATAATATCCTTTTTCCCATCGGTATTAACATCTGCATATTGAAATTCAATAATGTTAGTTCCGCCAGATTGAACCCAGGCAAATTGATAAATAATTTGCATTGGGCCGAATGTTGCATTGCCCAAATTTTTATACCAAAAAATTTTGCCTTGACTGTAAACCTCATCAATTGCCAAAATATCTAAGAGTCCATCGTTATCAATATCTTCCATCGTTATCTTTGAAAAAATATTGCTATTTTGAAGTAGCATTTTTTCTTCGCCAAATGTACCGTGACCATCCGTGTTTTCATACCAAACAATCCACCCAGAAAATGTATTGGTAAGAGCAACGACCAAATCTAGATCTCCATCATTATCTATATCTAAAGTATTAATCGAGGTCATAAAATCTTGTTCTACCAAAATTTGCTCCAACCCGAAGTTTCCATTGCCATCAAGATTTTCCAGCCAAGAAACTTTTCTAGGATTATTTCCGACCAACAAAATGTCTTGATCGCCGTCAGTATCTATATCAACAAATTGAACAGATAAAAAATAAGCTCCAACTCCATCAAATATAAATTCATCGCCAAAATTTCCCAATCCATCAAGATTTCGATACCAACTCAACTTAAAGGTTTCCTCAGAAGCCGTCAAAATATCGATAAACCCATCATTATCAATATCAAAAGGAATAGACAAATAAGGTTTTTCCGTAGTTGTTGAAATTATCTGCTGCTCCCCAAATTGTGCAAAGCCTGAAATAGCGTAGCATATTGAGAGTGTGATTAGTATTCTTGTTTTCATGCTTGAAAAAGTTTATATAAATATATCGTTTTTACTATGTTATGGGCTGATTTTGGTTATTCGACGCCTGTTTTTCCCCAATTTTTAACAAATTTTGCGTGTTTTGAGGAGGGTTTGCAAAGTCTGAAATGTCCATTTTCAAAAGTATTTAAATAGAGATGTGATTAAAGCGATAAACATTGAAAGCAATAAATATCTGATTCTTACTGAATTTATTCTCTTACAATTTTAAATGTTTGAAAATTTCCATTTTCACTTTCAATCTTCAAAAAATAAACTCCCGCTTCGGCCTTGGAAAGGTCAACTTGGTTGTTTTCTGAAGTTGTTTCAATCATTTGCCCCAAGATATTATAAACTGAAATTTTTGAAATAAGTTCTTTTGATTCTATGGAAAGCAATCCATCCGTTGGGTTTGGATAAACAACGTATTGGGAATTTTCATTCTCTGAAATGCCTAAGGTGTTGTTTTCGTACCAAGCAATTTTGGAATCTAACTGTGAAGAACTTACTAAATCAAGTTTCCCATCCAAGTTAATATCACAAGTAAATACTCCTGTAGTATATTGAATTTCATTTGTTATTAAGACAGGGTAATCAAAATCGCCTAGACCGTTCTCATTTAGTAAATAAAATATTTCTGAAGTTGCTCCACTATTTATGAACGAACTAGAAATTATATCCAAATCTCCATCGTTGTCTAAGTCTGAAGCATTTATAACATTAGGTTTGGGAATATTTTCTGCAATTATTATCATATCGCTAAAATCTCCATTTCCATCCATATTTTCGAACCAAACTATTCTATTATCCACCTTTAAAATTGTAACAATGTCAATATCATTATCACCATCCAAATCTGCACCAATTATATCGCCAACAGAATGATTTGGATTGTTTGTAGAAACAAAGATAGCATTGCTAAAGGTTCCCGAACCATCAATGTTTTTAAACCAAGCAATATTACCTTCCTCAAATGACTGCGAAACTATATCCAAATGACCATCTCCATCAAAATCAGCAATGTAACTTGATATAGGATTTACAAGCTGAGTTGAAATTACGTGTTGTGCTCCAAAATTACCCAACCCATCTAAATTTTCATACCACGCTATTTTGTCATCAACTCTAGAAATAGATAAAACGTCTAAATCTCCATCCCCATCAAAATCCGCAGTTTTTGCATCTGTTGGTCCATAAGCATCTAACGTAATTATTCTTTGTGTTCCAAAATTGCCTAATCCATCTAAATTTTCGTTCCAAACTACCCTATTTTCGAAATTTTGAGAAGGTGAACCATCTATAAAAGTGGATAATACATCTAGATCACCATCCCCATCGATATCTGAAGCAGATACAGAAGAGGATGTTTCTTCTGTATTTTGAACAATTAAATTCTTGTTACCAAATAATCCCATCCCATCAAGATTTTCGTGCCACCATACCCCATTTATAGAGGAATATAAAATATCATAGTCTCCATCTCCATCTAAATCCGCCGAAAATACATTTGAAGGATAAAAAGCATCAATAGATATAATCTGCTGCTCCCCAAATTGCGCAAACACAGAAACGGCATAGAACATTGAAAGCGTGAGAAGTAGTTTTGTTTTCATAATTTATACCTTTTTATAAATATAGCGTTTTCCTACCTTAAATGGTGCTATTTTTCTATCAAAATAAAATCCCAAACTTTATTTCTAATCCACTTAGAAACACTACTTTTGCACCCTCCAAAAAATTGGAGCATTGTTATGAAAGTAAAAAACATCGCCATTATTGCCCACGTTGACCACGGTAAAACCACGCTGGTTGATAAAATTATGCACCACTGTAGTATTTTCCGTGAAAACGAACATACTGGAGATCTTATTTTAGACAGCAATGATCTGGAGCGCGAACGCGGTATTACCATTACTTCAAAAAACGTTTCCGTAGTTTATAAGGGCACAAAAATAAATATAATCGATACTCCCGGTCACGCCGATTTTGGAGGCGAAGTGGAACGCGTCTTGAACATGGCCGACGGCGTTTTATTGTTGGTTGATGCTTTTGAAGGGCCAATGCCACAAACGCGTTTTGTGTTGCAAAAGGCGATTGACCTAGGCTTAAAACCTTGCGTTGTTATCAATAAAGTGGATAAAGAAAACTGTACCCCAGAAGAAGTGCACGAGGCTGTTTTTGATTTGATGTTTGAATTGGGCGCCGAAGAGTGGCAGCTCGATTTCCCAACCGTTTACGGTTCTGCAAAGCACAACTGGATGAGCGATGATTGGAGCAACCAAACAGATAACATTGAGCCTTTGCTAGATATGGTTTTGGAACACATTCCATCGCCAAAAGTGGAGGAAGGAACTGTGCAAATGTTGATAACCTCTTTAGACTTTTCGTCTTTTACGGGACGTATCGCAATAGGCCGTTTACAAAGAGGGGTTTTGAAAGAAGGAATGCAGATTGCTTTGGTTAAGCGCGATGGCACTAAAGTAAAATCGAAAATAAAGGAACTTCATACTTTTGAAGGTTTAGGCCGTAAAAAAGTTGCCGAAGTACGTGCAGGTGATATTTGTGCCTTGGTTGGTTTGGAAGGTTTTGAAATTGGCGATACCGTTGCCGATGCCGAAAACCCAGAAGCTTTGAAAACCATTGCGATTGATGAGCCAACAATGAGTATGCTTTTCACAATCAACGATTCGCCTTTCTTTGGAAAAGACGGAAAGTTTGTTACATCGCGACACATTAGAGAACGCCTTGAAAAAGAATTGGAAAAAAACCTTGCCTTGCGCATGGAACCAACGGACAGTGCCGATAAGTTTATTGTTTTTGGCCGTGGGGTTTTGCACCTTTCGGTTCTGATTGAAACTATGCGCCGCGAAGGGTATGAACTTCAAATTGGACAGCCACAAGTAATCATCAAGGAAATTGATGGCGTTAAATGTGAGCCAGTTGAAGAAATGACTATCGATTTGCCCGAAGATGTAAGCGGAACCGCCATCAATATGGTAACTATTCGCAAAGGCGAAATGGTAAGTATGGAAGGAAAAGGGGATAGAATGATATGTAAATTCCTCATTCCATCCCGTGGAATTATAGGTATGCGTAACCAATTGCTTACCGCAACTGCCGGTGAAGCTATTATGACCCACCGTTTTCTTGAATACCAACCTTTAAAAGGTGGAATTCCTGAAAGACAAAACGGAAGTTTGGTTTCTATGGAAACTGGGAATGCAATTCCTTATTCTATTGATAAATTGCAGGATCGCGGACGTTTCTTCGTGAATCCAAACGAGGATATTTACGAAGGGCAGGTTATTGGTGAAAACACTCGCCATGATGATATGACGGTAAATATTACCAAGACCAAAAAAATGTCGAACGTGCGTTCTTCTGGAGCTGACGATAAGGCGCGCATTATTCCCGCCATCAAATTTTCTTTGGAAGAAGCTTTGGAATACATTCAAAAAGACGAATATGTTGAGGTTACGCCAAAACATTTAAGACTTCGTAAAATATATTTGAAAGAAACGGATCGCAAGCGAATTAAGCTATAATATAAGGACGTAGGACTTATTGACATAAGACGTAGGACGAGAGAGGAATTAACTAAGATATTTTTTCAATTTTTTTAGTCTTACGTCTTACATCATTTAGTCTTAAGTCCATTTTCAAAACATAATCGGCGTTCAATCCAATAAACTCGACGTTTTTTTGTTAATTTGTTGTCGCCGAAAGGCAAAACGCAGTATAAAACAATAGGTATGAATTTTCTTTATTTCGATCCAGGGCTGGGAGCAATGATAGTACAGGCGGTAGTGGCAGCAGCAGCTGGCATTTTGCTCTTTTCAAAAGGGGTTATGTATAAGGTGAAATCTTTTTTCGGATTTAAAAAAGAAGAGGAAGATACTTACGATTCAATTGACGTTGAAGAGGAAGACACCGATACAAATGACAAAAAAAACTGACGCACATCAAGCTTCATTCCGAGATCCTTCGGGATACGTGTTTTATGATGGAAAAACCCTGCGAAGGGCCATCAAACCTATATACTTTCCGCAATACAACAAACTGAAGGACAGTGGTTTTTTCAAAAACCTAATAGCTAATGGTTTGCTTATTCCACACGAGGAAACTTCGGATTCTTCGGAAGCCGTGCCTGCCGGCTTGCCCGCCGGGGAGGGCAGGCAGGAAATAATCATCACCCCGGAAGAGATTCCCTTCATCACAAATCCGTATGAATGGAGCTTTGAGCAATACAAACACGCTGCGCTTCACACCCTGAAAATTCAGAAATACGCACTTTCAAAAGGTTTTATTTTAAAAGATGCCTCCGCATACAACGTTACTTTTCACAAAGGGAAACCAATTTTTATAGACACACTTTCTTTTGATTTTTATGAAGAAGGAACGCCGTGGCGAGCCTACAAGCAATTCATCACACACTTTTTGGGGCCTTTGGTTCTCGCTAAATATCACGGCACAGAAGTTTTCAAAATGATGCAAACGCACATTGACGGGATTCCCGTTAAGCTGATTGCTTCTTTGCTGCCAACACGCACCAAGCTCAGTTCGGTGCTTTATCCAAACATCCACTTGCTCGCAAAAATGGAAAGCAAGCACAACGAAGATTACAAAGCCGAAACCGTAATCGCTACACTTTCAAAAAAAGCACAGGAAAACATTTTGGAAAGTCTTTTTGATTATATAAAGGACTTGACGCTAAAAGAAACCAGTGAATGGGGCGATTATTACAACAAAACCAATTATGACGAAGCCGCTTTTGAAGCTAAAAAAACGCTGATAAAAGAATGGATAAAGCCGTTGGCACCACAAAAACTGATTGACGTTGGCGGCAACGACGGTACTTTTGCTCGTACTGTGATTGACAGCGTGCCGCATATAATAGTCACGGATATTGACAGCAACGCCGTTGACCATAATTACAAGCAACTTCAACAGAACAAGGAAACCAACATGCTTCCCTTTGTGTGCGATGTGTTGCAACCCGCACCTGGCATCGGTTTCAACAATACGGAGCGCAATTCCCTAATAGAGCGTTTGGCGGAATATGCGCCCGATGTTACGATGGCACTGGCATTGATTCATCACATTACACTTTCCGGAAATGTTCCTTTTGAAAAATCGGCTGAATTTTTTGCCTCGTTTTCAAAAAACCTTATCATTGAATTCCCAACCCGCGAGGATTCTTGGGCACAATCGCTATTGGTTCGCAAACGCGAATTCATCAACCATTTCGATTTTTACAATGAAACCGAATTTGAAAAAGGCTATCTACAATACTTCACCCTCGAAAAAAAGGAAACGGTAAAAGGCACCAAACGCTTACTGTATCTTTTGAAAAACAAAAATCATGCAGGCTAAAAGAAAACAGGGATTTTTCTTGGTTTTTTTTCAACGGAAAAATATATTCCCAATAATTGTGGGGCTTGCGGCGGGTTTGTATCCGCTTTTGTTTTATTATACCAACAACTACAAAATGATAAATTCCTGGGGACACTTGGGGTATTTTGTCTCTCTGTTTTTGGTAGCTCCCGTTGTTATTTTCTTCGTGGCACATAAAATTTCGGGGATTGGTTTTCTTAAAAAGTTGCAGCCATTCGTCCTGCCTTTTTTAAACTTTTTCTTCTTCCTTTCCTATTTGAATGTAGCGTTATATGCTGGTTTTAGCTGGATGCGGACATTACTTATTTTTGGGATTGCAGTTTTACTTACTTTATTGTTTACCTGTCGGCAGGCATGGCTTCGGAAATATTTCAAAAAAATAATAGCTTTTCAATTTATTTTAGCCGTGATCGGTATCGTTACTTTAACCCCAGTGGTTATCAAGCAACTGAATTATTCAAAGGAATGGATGACCCAGCCCGATGCCATTGAAACAGCCGTTTTCAAAAAGAAGCCAAACATATATTACATCCAACCGGATGGGTATGCTAATTTTTCGGAACTGAAGAAGGGTTTTTATAACATCCCGAATAGTGATTTTGAGAATTATTTGGAAGAAAATAACTTTAAAAGTTATCCCAACTTCCGAAGTAATTATGCGGCAACACTGCCCACCAACAGTTCGGTGTTTATGATGAAGCACCACTACTACAACAACGGGTCCGACTTTACGGAAACCATTGATGCGCGGAATGTTATCGTTTCAGACAACAGCGTGCTTCGTATTCTAAAAAACAACGGCTACCGTACTTTTTTTCTTACCGAACAACCTTATTTTTTGACCAACAAACCCAAGATTGGTTATGATTTTTGCAATTTTTCAACCAAGGAGATCAGCTTTGTGACTACTGGGGTCGGCGATCCGCGGGATGTGATTGCACCTTTTAAAAGTTATTTGGAAACCTATCCCGAAGGCCCCAATTTCTTTTTTATCGAAATTTTCAATCCGGGCCATATCACCAATACTATCGACGATTCCAAAGGAATTGAAGGCGAGCGCGAACATTATATTGAAAGTCTGCACGAGTCCAATAGAAAACTAACGGAACTGACAAAAACCATACTTGCAAACGACCCACAAGCGCTTATAGTACTGATGGCGGACCACGGTGGATTTGTGGGAATGACCAATACCAGCGAATCTTACACAAAAAATACCGACCGCGATTTTGTAAATTCCATTTTCACTACCATCCTTTCCATTCACTGGCCCAATGGCGAAGCCCCAGAATTTGACGATAAACTAAAAACTTCGGTAAATTTGTTTCGGGTATTGACTTCCTATTTGAGTGAAAATGCTTCCTATTTGGAACATCTGCAAGACGATGGGAGCTACATCGTTATCAGTGACGGCGCGCCAAAAGGAGTTTATGAATATTTGGACAACGAAGGAAATGTGATATTCAAAAAGCACTGATGGGCAAAACAAAGAAACCCGGAATACTGAAAAGATTTCTTGACAGCAACAAGGAGTTTCCTGTTTTGGCGGCCGTTGCGGCAGGGCTTTATCCGGTGTTGTTTTACTATTCCAGAAATTTTGATATGGTGCGGTCTTGGCAGCATCTGCTTTATTTTGCAGGCGTTTTTATATTGTTGCCGATCATCATTTTTTTGGCCGCCCACAAACTTTCCAAATTGAAGATTTTTGAAGGCTATGCAAAATATGTGCTTCCTTTTTTGAATGTCTTTACATTTTTGTTCTTTCTGAAAACCTTTCTCTTTGTGCCGGTGGAGCGAAAAATAATCCTTGGTATATTTATTTTTTCTGTGCTATTCGCAAGATTTCTGTATCCATATTTTAAAAAAGTGATTGTTGTGGAATTGCTGTTGGCACTCATCGGTTTCTTCACGGTTTCTCAGCTAATTTATGAAAAGCTAACGTATTCCGAAGCTTGGATGCAGCAGCCCGATGCTATTGCAAATGTGGTGTTTAAGAAGAAACCCAACGTGTATTTTATTGAACCCGATGGCTACGTAAGTTTTTCAACCTTAAAAAACAAATTGTACGACGTTGAAAACAGTGCATTTGAAGGTTTTTTGGAAGCCAACAATTTTAAAACCTATCCAGATTTTAGGACAAATTATAAATCCACTTTGTCATCCAACAGTGGCACTTTTATGATGAAACACCATTTTTACGATTTCAATATTGACAAACAGGAAGTGGAGAACGCCCGGAGAATAATTATGACGGATAATCCGGTGCTCAATGCTTTCAAAAGAAATGGATACGAAACCTATTTTTTGTCGGAATCCTACTATTTTTTGAACAATAGGCCGAAACTGGGTTATGATTATTGCAATATAGATTATAGCAAAATTCCTTTTCTGAACAAAGGTTTGGGGGAAGAAGAGCCTGTTTTGGAGCCTTTGAAGAAGTATCTCTCAGATTCGGTAAGTAGCCCAAAATTCTTTTTTATTCAGATATTAAAACCGGCCCATATAAATACTACTGCTGGAAGCTCGCTGGGCGCTTCCGAAGAACGTAAAAACTGGATTGAAAGGCTGGGGGAGTCCGATGCACTAATGCAAAATCTTATTGCGGAAATTTTGAAAAAAGATCCCGAATCTTTAATAATGATAATGGCGGACCACGGCGGTTTTGTAGGTTTAGATTATACAGGGCAAGGCGATACAAAAACGGAAGACAAGAATATTATCAATTCCATTTTTAGTACCAATCTCACCATTCACTGGCCAAAAAACGAGATTCCCGAATACGATTCTAAATTAAAAACGCCGGTAAACGTTTTCAGGATTTTATTCACTTATTTATCTGAAGATGAAAAATATCTCGAAAACTTGCAACCCGATGAAAGTTATATCTGTTTAACGGAGGGCACTAAACCGGGAGTCTATAAATATATTGACAGTTCGGGAAACTGTGTTTTTGAGAAAATGGAGTTGCAAGGGAATAAGTAAAAATCCGTTGTGCATTTTATATTTCATCGATTTTTACCCTATCCCTAAGAGAATATCGATGAAATTTCAAGTTCTTCCTTTAGGATAAGAGGCAAAAACTTGAAATTTCGCCAAAATTGATTGAGGATTCATTAAAATGCACAACGGGTAATTAGTGTCGTTATCTGGCGAAAAGGTTGTATTTCACGATGCACCAAAGCGCCCAAAGCCCATCTTTCCAGTTTATTTTTTTACCTTCTTCATAAGTTCGGCCGTAGTATGAAATTCCCACTTCGTAGATGCGAATTTTTTTTACGCGTGAAATCTTTGCGGTTACCTCGGGCTCAAAACCAAACCTTTTTTCCTTTAAATCCAGCTCTTTTAAGAGGTCTGCCCTAAAAAGTTTATAGCAGGTTTCCATATCGGTGAGGTTCAGGTTGGTGAACATATTGCTCAAAAATGTAAGAAACTTATTGCCGATGGTGTGCCAAAAAAACAAAATCCTGTGCGGATTGCCGCCCATAAATCGTGTACCGTAAACCACATCGGCTTTTCCTTCCAATATGGGTTTTAGCAAAAGGGCATATTCAGTGGGGTCATATTCCAAATCGGCATCTTGAATAATAATATAATCGCCGGTTGCCATTTCTATTCCTTTGTGCAGGGCAGCGCCTTTGCCTTGGTTTTTTTCAAAAGAAAAGTAGTTTACTTTCAGTTCTGAATGCTTTTCAACAAAAATCTTAATCAGGTTTAAGGTATTGTCCGTGGAGCAATCGTCCACAATAAGGAGTTCTTTTTTTAGACCCACGGGCAAAACAAGATTGGAGAGCAAGTCCAAGATTTCAAGAATAGTTTTCTCTTCGTTGTAGGCAGGAATTATAATAGAAAGCGTTTTTTCCATGAAAAAGATTTGACGGCAAATATAGGCATCTATTCGTAAAAATATTGAAAAAATGAGGAGCTGGATAAAATGCCCAATGCACTAAATTGCCTATTTTTGATAGCAATCTATGATAAAAACAAAACATATTATTTGGGCTATAACCTTGCTGGGCTTTATTCCGCTGGCCTTTTGGTGTTATCGCTATATTGATTGCGATTTGTGGTATGATGAGGCTTATTCGTTGGAGGAATTTGCGCTGAAGGATTTTTCAACCACTATGTTTTATTATCCCTTCCCGAACAATCATATTTTTTACAATCTGACCAGCCAGCTAATTTCGAGGGTTTTTGGCTATCGCGATATTTTTACGGCAGAGGCGCATGCGTATATTTTTCGGGGGTTTCAGTTGGTTATTTCCTTGTTAACCGCTTTTTTATCGGTACGTATCCTAAAGCGTTTTTTTGGTTATAAAAGCAGTTTTCTTCTGTATGCCATTCTTTTCACCACCATTCCTTATATGAATTTTTCATTGCAGTTGCGCGGCTATAATATGAGTGCTCTCTTTGTTGTGATGCTGATCTACTATTCGTGGAGTTATATTGCTGCCAAAAGGAATTTTTCACTTTTTATGGTGTTGGTTTCCAGCTTGCTACTTTTGTACACCATACCTTCAAATCTGTATGTTTTGGCAGCTTGTGAGCTGCTTCTGTTTTGCGGTTGGGTTTACTATTTTCGCAAAAAAGAAGTTATTTCAAAGCTTTATTTGAAAGCAATGCTTGCCGTTTCTGTGGGCGCAGTTTTTGCTTTTTTGTTGTATTTGCCAATATTGGAAGATGTGATTTTTAATAAATATTCAAACCGCGGACCGTTCGGCTTGCTTTATTCCTTTCATGTTTTAAGGATTGCGGCTTTTGATTTTTTCTCAAACAGATTCTTTCTTTTAGTGTTGTTATTGCCCGGTGCTTATGTTTTCTACAAAAAAAGTACACTTAAAGAACAGCATTATTTTTTGTTTTTGGCGGCTTTGTTTATTGTTCCTTTTGTGCTTTCTTTTCTACATCAAAAAGCCCCTTTTCCACGAGTGTTTGTACCGCTTGCACCCGTGTTCTGTATGTTAATAACCATACTTATTGTGAAGTTTATAGACACCAATTTGCAGTTGTGGCAAACCCGTATTTTGCAAATTTTGGTATCGGTCTATTGTGTTTTTGTTTTTGTGAACGAAGTGTATAAAAACGATGCGGTTATTTCAAAAAATATGGTCGATAAAAATATAGTATCTCAGGATTTGCATAGAAATTATTACTTGGGAAGCTTTTTTAAGCAGGACAGCACTATGAACCATCTTGGGAAAATTTATAACGATTTCCCCGTTCTAAAACTTCATCAACTGGACCAGCCTTCCACAGATTTATACCTTCAAAAATATAAAATATCTTTCAGGGTAATAGACACGATAACCGATATTTCGAAAGATCTCAAAGAATTTGGAAAGGTTTATATTTTGACTTCATTTAAAAACAAGACCTTGGCCGCATTGAAAGAAATTGATAGTATTGAAACTGAGGTTTTAACGCCGAAATACGCTTTCACGAACATTATTTTGGTGGAATCCAAAAAGCAATAGTATTGAAACCGAAAACTATTTTTTCAACCCCAAAATACTAAAAAACAGGCTGAACAATATTATCTGAATTCCCAAAAGCATTAGTGTAACTGCCGGGATTACGGTTCGGAAAACCGCCGTATTATTAATGTCCCCAAAACTTGTTTCCTGCCAATCCCAATAGGCCGAAATACTTAAAACAATTCCAACAATAACGAGGATTAGCCCCAAAATTAACCCTTTTTCCAAATTGATAAATTTAAAAAGGCGATCGTATTTATTCGACTTTGGAAGCAGGTCGTTTTCTACCGTAAAAACCTTTGTGAGCCCGTAAAAAAGGATGAATTGGAACCCAATTAACACAAAGCCAGAAGTGAAGAGAAGTGTATGTACGTCAAAATTTACAGTGCCGATGGAAACGGGGCCAGCTATTAAAAAAGCGGAAGTGATAACTCCAAATACCATCAACAACAGTCCAGGAATCAAAAAAAGCCAGTTGGGACTGTAGAGTACCAAAAATCGTAAATGCCGCCATCCGTCGCGCCAGGTGTTTAAGTGTGGCGGGCGGGTGCGACCATCGGGTGAAAGTACAGTGGGAACTTCAGCTATTTTTAGGTTTTTAAGGCTTGCTTTTACAATCATTTCACTGGCAAATTCCATGCCCGTGGTTTTTAGTTCCATTTTGTAATAGGCTTCTTTGCTGAAACCGCGCAGCCCGCAGTGAAAATCGCCAATTTTGCTTTTAAAGAACAACCTTCCAATAAATGAAAGCACGGGATTGCCCAAATATTTGTGCAGAAAAGGCATCGCGCCTTTTTTTATTCCGCCCTTAAAACGATTGCCCATCACCAAATCATTCCCTTCGCGAAGTTTTGAAACGTAGGGCATCAAATTGTTGAAATCATAACTATCATCGGCATCGCCCATAATTACATATTTGCCATTGGCGGCTTCAATGCCACCGCGCAGCGCGCTTCCGTAGCCTTTTTGTGGAACGTTTACGACGGTGGCGTTTAAATTTTTCGCAATTTGCTGAGACCCGTCCGTGCTGCCATTATCAGCAATGATTACTTCACCATTAATATTTTCGCGCTCAAAAAAACCTTGCGCTTTTTCAATACAAACGGCAAGCGTTTCAGCTTCGTTAAGGCAGGGCATGACAACCGATAATTCTACATTCATGGTTTTGAAGTTATTTTTCTGAATAAAATAATACCGATTAAAATGGCGAAAAAGTAATTATAAAACAAATAGCGCATAATGGAATGTGAAGCAAAAGCCACAATAAACGCGTTGGAAACGATGAGCGTAGTGGCGAAGAGCAACATACCGTTGTAAAGCGACCATTTTTTTAGCGTGATGATTGCACTGTAAAGAAAAAGAAGCATCACGAAAACAAAAATTAAAACTCCTTTAAAACCGTGAAATACTCCTTCAAAAAAGATTGAAATGTAATTGCTGAAATTATTTTTCACCAAAACGGGAAGCATATCTTTTGCAGCTTTTTCCGTTAGCACCACGTTTTCGCCCACTTTATCAGTTTTGCTTTCAAAATAATACATTGCGGGCACATGAAAGGTTTGGTTGCATATGACGGGGAAATTATCGTGAAAAACCTTGTATTCTGCTGCAGCGCCACCACTTATTTTTGAACTTAAAAGCCCCAAACTGTCAAGTGTTTTATAGGTTTTAAGAAAAAGTATCTTTTCATCTTCCGTTTTTAATTTCACCGCATCTTCTTTTTCTGAAACAAAAAGGGGCAAAGTAAGTGCATTTACATAGCTAAAGGGCGTTGACACAAAAAAACCGTGGACTATTTTGTGATAGGTTTTATCCAAAGTTTGTGTGGCGAGCGGTAACAGAAGTAGAATTAATAAGAAAAAAATCGTCGGTTTTTTTATGCTGTTTTTCCGCTCTTTCAGCAAATACAGCACTACGAGTATTGGCGCCACGATGATAAACTGCCCTCGTGTAAGACATAAAAGTATAAAGGCTGCGGAAAGGTGGATTATTCTTTTTGGCCGTTCTTTGAAGCTGTGCCTGCCGGCAGGCAGGAAAAAATCAAAGGAAAAAGAAAGCAACAATAGATAAAGTGGATAGGAAAGTCCTTCCGAACAAATATTGTTACCAATGTAAAGCGGCGGAAAATACGGAAATATAAGCACTGCCAATAATGCGAAATATTCCCAATAGCGCAATTTTAATAACTGTTTGCAGTTGTTGGCAAGCACGTGAATTGAAATGAAACCAAACAATAATTGAAAACCGACAACGGCGATGTTGTAAAAGTTTCCGAAAAACAAATCGAACACACGCAAGAAAATTCCATAGCCGGGAAATCTGTAAAAATGCAGCCTGAAATAAGTATTGGTGTCTGGCGAATAAATGGCGGGTTGAAAAATTAAAAACCAAAAAAGAGCCAAATAAATTACAAGAAGTAAAATATCAACACTCGAAAGCTTTAGGTTTTTTGCGGAATTTTTGAACAATTTGAGCGTTTTAATTAATTTTCTGTGGGACTGTAAAACTAAAAATAAATTTTAGCTTTACATGTTTATAATAAAAGCCTTTTTTTGAAAAAAAGTAACCTTAGTACCGACCCTTTTTCAGTAAAAAAATTTACCGCGGAAGATAAACCTTCGTGGGACAATTTTATACGTACCGCTAAAAATAGTACATTTTTGTTCCAAAGGGATTTTATGGACTATCATTCCGATAGATTTAAGGACCATTCGCTGCTAATCTATAAAAACGAACTATTAATTGCCGTACTTCCCGCAAATATTTTAGATGGGGAACTTCATTCGCACCAAGGCTTAACGTACGGCGGGCTGGTTTTGGGCAGAAAAGTTACTTTTGAAGAAACAATTCAAATTTTTAAAAATGTGCTTTCTTTTTTGAAAAATGAAGGAATTGCCGTTTTAAACCTAAAATTACTTCCAAAAATTTATCACCAACTACCGAGTGACGAAATAGATTATTTGCTATTTCTCGTGAAAGCTGCTTTAATACGAAGGGATATCACAAGTTGCGTCGAGAACGAAAACCGCTTGAAAATGGCATCTTCAAATAGGTTGCGCGGAATTAAAAAAGGTATAAAAAATGAATTGGGAGTGAGGGAAGAAGCACACTTCAAATCTTTTTGGGAAGAAGTTTTAGAGCCAAATTTAAAACTTGCCCACAATCAAAAACCAGTGCATTCTTTGGAAGAAATTGCGCTGTTGCAATCGCGTTTTTCTGAGAATATAAAACAGTTCAATGTGTATAAAAACACCGAAATAGTGGCTGGGACAACCATTTTTGAAACCGATAAAGTTGCTCACGCCCAATACATTTCGGCAAACGAAACAGGGAAACAAAATGGAGCGTTGGATTTTCTTTTCAATCATTTACTGGAACATTTTTCACATAAAAAATATTTTGATTTTGGAATTGTAAATGAAAAGCAGGGCACAAAAATCAACCAAGGCTTGCTCCATTGGAAGGAAACCTTTGGCGGCCGAAGTATTGTGCACGATTTTTACGAAATCAAAACCGAGAACCACCAACTTTTAAACAATATTTTTATATGATTCCCTTTTTGGATTTAAAAGCAATAAATCAGCATTTTGAAACCGATTTCCAAAACAGTTTTCGGCAGTTTTTGGATTCCGGATATTACATTTTGGGAAGCCAAGTGAAGTCGTTCGAGGCCAACTTTGCTAGGTTTTGTGGGGCAAAGCATTGTATTGGCGTGGGAAACGGACTGGACGCACTGCGTTTAATTTTGGAAGGGTACAAAATACTTGGGAAACTAAAGGAAAATGATGAAGTTTTGGTTGCCTCAAACACTTATATCGCCACGATTTTGGCAATAAAACAGGCAGGCTTAAACCCCGTTTTGGTGGAAGCGGATTTGGATACCTATAATTTTGATTTGGAATCACTTCAAAAATCAATTTCCGAAAAAACAAAAGCCGTAATGCCCGTTCATCTTTACGGACAGCTTTCGCCCATGGATGAAATTTTGAAGATTTCAAAAGCACACAATCTATTGGTTATTGAAGACGCTGCCCAAGCCCACGGCGCAAAAAACGAAGAAGGTAAACGCGCAGGAAATATTGGCGATGCTGCGGGTTTCAGTTTTTATCCCACCAAAAATCTCGGTGCGCTGGGTGATGCGGGAGCGGTAACCACAAATGACGATGCCTTGGCAGAAGTGATAAAAAAACTGAGAAATTACGGGGCATCTACAAAATATGTGAACGAACTTTTGGGTTTCAATTCCAGATTGGACGAGCTGCAAGCCGCGTTTTTGAACTGTAAATTACCAACCTTGGATTCCGACAACGAACGTCGACGTTCAATTGCAAAAAAGTATATTTCCGAAATAGAAAACGATAAGATTTCCCTTCCAAAATACGACGGTAGTGAAAACCACATCTTCCATCTTTTTGTGGTTCGAGTGAAAAATAGGTACAGTTTTATTGACTATTTGGACCGAAACGGGATTGGCCATTTAATCCATTATCCACTTCCGCCGCACAAGCAGCAGGCACTTTTGGAGTTTTCACATTTATCTTTTCCAATCACGGAACAAATTCATAATGAAATTATCAGTCTTCCGATCAGTCCAGTGCTTAGTAACGAAGAAGTGGAAACTGTAATATCGGTTCTAAATAAATACTAATTGAAAATTCCACAATCCATACGCGGCAATTTGCTTTTAAAGATGACTTCCTTGAATGCGGTTGTTATTACAATTCGCTTAATTATTTCCGCGGTGGTTCAGCGCTTATTGACCGAATATGTTGGGCCGGTGGGCCAGTATAAAATTGGGCAGCTACGGAGTTTGTCGCAACTTTTAACATCTGTCGCGTCTTTGGGTACGTTTAATGGCATTATAAAATATATTGCGGAGTACAAAAAAGATGAAATACAGTTACAAAAACTATTTTCCACCGTATTTGTATTTTCAATAATTGGGGTTTCCGTTTCAACTTCGGTACTTCTGTTTTTTTCTTCAGAAATTAGCACGTATTTATTTTCGACTACAGATTATTCATATTTAATAAAATTAACGGCTGTCATCGTGCCTTTTATAGCTGTTCAAAGAGTTTTTAACGGCGTTATAAACGGACTTTCAGAATATAAAAAATACGCTAAAATAGACTTGATTAGCTATTTTATAAGCATAACCTTAACTATTGTTTTTCTATTTCAGTATAACCTGACTGGAGTTTTGGTAGCCATTGCCATTACGCCAGTTATTCAGGTTTTGGTGATGCTATTCTTTTTTTATAAAGTGCTGCGGGAGTACATTCAGTTTAAAGGATTGAAACTGGAAACCCCAATGGCAAAAGCCCTTTTGGCCTTTACGGTTATGTCTGTTGTCTCCTCTATTTTATTGCCCATTGTGGAAATAGACATCCGCAGTATGCTCGATGATAAACTATCGGGAAGGGATGCGGGTATTTGGACCAATATGACTTTTATTTCACAGAATTATATGGTGTTTTCAAGTTCGCTATTTACGTTGTACGTTATTCCAAAATTCGCTGGAATATATGATTTCACGGGCTTCAAGAAAGAAGTAATATCAATATATAAAACACTATTGCCCCTTTTTGCAGCTGGAATGATTTTGGTCTTTTTAATGAGAAATGTTATTATTGAACTTATATATCCCGGGCAAGTGGAAATGGCTCCCCTCTTTAAATGGCAACTTATGGGCGACTTTGTCCGTTTAGCATCATTAATTTTGGCGCATCAGTTTTTGGCTAAAAAACTGGTGCTTAATTTTATAATCACAGAAATTTTGTCGCTTTCAATATTTTACGGCTTAGCATACTTTTTAGTTGGAAAATTTCAAGTGGAAGGCGTGGTAATAGCACATTTTATTAGGTGCTTAATTACATTCTGTGTAATATTATATTTGGTAATACGCTATTTTAAGAAACAAGAAAATAAATTAGAAACCAATTAAATAAGAAAGTGAAGATTTTTTTCATAAAAGTATATCGCTCTTTAAGGAGGTTTAAATACGCTTTCTTCTCAAATAATAGAAATATTGAAGGAAGTTATAAAGCCCATCAGCCAGTTGTTTGCAATGGTCTGGGAAAAATTTCTTTTGGGGCTAACGTAAATTTTGGGGTGATAAATTCGCCGTTTTTTTACAATTCCTACTCCTATATTGAAGCGAGGAACAAAGACGCAATCATCTCTTTCGGAAACAATGTGAATATAAATAACAGTTTTTCTGTGATTTCTGAAATGCGAATCACGATATGCAACGATGTTTTGATTGGTTATAATTGCCAAATTGCTGATAGTGATTTTCACGATTTAAGAAGAGACAAAAGGCAACAAACCGACCCATCTCCCAAGGAAGTGATTATAAATAATAACGTCTTTATAGGTAATAATGTAACAATCTTGAAGGGTGTTGTGCTCGGGGAAAATGTGGTGGTTGCCAGCGGTTCGGTAGTGACCAAAAGCTTTCCTGAAAATGTAATTATCGGCGGCGTGCCCGCAAAAATTCTAAGGGAACTTTAGTTTTCCAAATCTTCAAATATTTTTTACAACTTTTATAAAATGAAATGGTTGCTCCTGCCTGATTTCTGAAATAATCCCGTGGATAATTGGGCAAAGTGAACAAGTGTTTATAGCTATCTTTGCAAAAAAATCTAGAGCTTAATTTTTATGACGCAAACTCTTTTTAATCCCTTTAAGGATTTGATTTTTGACGAACATTTCTGCTTCCTTTCCGGTGTTTTGACCACTGAAACTATGACCGTTTTCCCGCAGTGGTTGATGGATCATTTTAAATTTGGCGATGAACGGATTGAGATGATGGACAAAACCAAATCCTATACGTATGCCGACCTTAAATTGCCCTGTTCCTCTGAAGTGAAATATGCTTTTGACGAATTGAATATAAAAATTCAAGCAGCGTATAAAAATGGTTTTGAAGGAATGAAAGCACTAAATCAGGAGCTCCTTTTTCAGTGGACAGGAAGAATGGTTTATGGACTTTTATACTACGAGATGCTTTATGAAAGAGACAGATTGTTAAGACAAGGCGAGGAATTTGAGCTTTCCACCGCGCTTCGGGAACGCTTTGGTCGCTTCCATTTGATGCTACAATCTTTGATAGAACCAATATCTTTTGTTGGAAAAAAACCGTGGAGCATCGTTGTTTTTCCACTTAAATATTCTGCCGATATCTTTAGCTATCGCGATGATGCAATCAATTTGATGTTCTCGTTCGGAGTGAATGGTTTTGGGTTTATTGCGTGTTTGCAGGACAATGGCGTAATCGGGGAGAAGGAAAAAGAATTACTCGATAAAATGAAAGGCTGCGTTTTACACCCCATCCAATTTGAGGAATTGTACGCGCGGTTTCATTATTTAGATTATATATTGCAGTACAAACCTGAATACAAAATAGAAAACGAAGATGACGGGATTACCATAGAAGCCCTTCCAATTGAGGCTGTCAGTAACAAACCAATTTTTGGGTTTTGGGATGAGGATATATTTGCCCAATTGCTCGCCAATTATTGGCAGGTTTACGGAATTGAAAGAGAAGATATCCTCAAATTTCAAAAACCGCCGCTCAGTTTTCTTGAAAACCCATATACCAAGGATTTTATTAATCCAGAATCCATTGATTTGCCGTTCTAACTATTTTTCCCAAACTTCCAGATATTTTTTGACGATGGAAATATAGTTGTGTTCCCGTTCAATAAATGATCTGGCGTTTTTGCCTATTTCCAAAATGTTTTCGGGGTTTTCAATCAACCAACTTAATTTTGAAACCAAACTTTCAATATCTGGAAGGGCATTGATGCAAACTTCGTCTTCCTTCAAATTGTAACGTTCCAAAAACTCTTTTTCGGCTCCCGTAAAAACCACTTTTCCTTTTGCCATCGCTTCCAAAGCGTTGTAGCCTTGGTCATAAGCAAACACTTGGTCCAAAAGAATATGTGCTGAATTATATTTCTGAATATATTCTGAATACGGAACGTTTTCAACAGTAATCACTTCGACCTTTTCTGCATATTTCAACTGAATTTTTTTAAGTGCAGCTTCAAAATAATCGTTTCCCTTTTTGAAATAATTTGCTCGATTGATACCGTGAAAAATTATTGTTTTACCTACTAAAGAAGTTGGTTCAAACTTTAATTTTTCAGTATTCACTGGATTTGGAATCAATCCGAAATATTTTTGAGTTCCCTGTAACGGAATGTCATAATCCAAATCGGAAGCAATTAGGCCGTCCACTTTTTCAAAAACAAAATCGTGCAAATCTTTGTATTCGGGTTTTAAATATTTCAGGGCTGGAAAAAATTCTTTTTCTGAAACCTTCCCTTCAAAAAGCGGATTGAAAATGGAGTAACGGAACTTTTTTTCGAAAGCGTATTTCACACTTGAATAATCGGTTCCGCAGGAAAGCAGGAATAGTTTTTTATTGTTTTGTTTTAAATATGAAATGATTTCTTTTTCGTATTTCGGCAAGATCCCGAACGGACTTTCGTTTATTAATTGAACAACATCAAAGCCTTTAAATTTTTCTTTCTGCCGAAAAAATTGATTTTTTAGGGAAAGTGAAGTGATATCCAACCCAAAAAGCTTGAACAGCCCGACTTTCACTTTTTTTAAAATGCCAGTTTCGTATTTACGTTTTAGAAGTATATCCGAAGGGAAATTTTTAAAAGCATCGCCCGTGGAAACCAGTGTTACTTCATGGCCAAGCATCTGCAATCCTTCTTTTAAGGAATTGTGCAACCTGCTGTATTCGCCCACCAAAAGTATTTTCATTGTTCGTTTTTTTACCATAAAGCCCACAAATCAAAGGCACAAAGAATTCTCTGTGTCCTCTGTTCCTCTGTGGTTAATTTTTTTCACACACCAGATTGAAAGTATTCTTATAAAGTTATATTTGCCTTGTGCAACCAAAAATACACAATAAATAGCGATGGCCGCCCAAAAGAAATTCAAAGTGTGTTTGGTTTCCATTTCGCTTGCAAAGGGCGGGCTGGAGCGGTCTTGCGCCATGCTTTCGCAAATGTTGGAAGGGCAGGGCCACGAAGTACATTTGGTAATTTTGAATAACGAAATAGACTATCCGTACAGCGGTAAACTGCTGAATTTGGGAAAACTGAAAGCCGAAAAGGATACAATGACTAAACGCTTGTTGCGCTTCCGAAAATTTCGAAATTATTTAAAAAAGGAGCATTTCGATGTCGTGATTGATCACCGCCCTAAAAACAATTTCGAGCGCGAACTGTTTTATTCAAAATTCATCTATCGTCAACTGAACAAAATTTACGTGATCCACAGTTCCAAAAAAACGGAATACCTCACCGAAAAGCCAGAAGCATTTTCAAAAATCTGCCGAAAAAATCTTTTAAATGTCGCTGTTTCAAAATATATTGAAACCGAGATTTTGAAAAAACAAGGAATAGAAAATTCAATAACAATCCACAATGCTTTTGACCCCGCTTGGGAAAAAGAAAACGGCGATTTTCCCGAAATACTTCAAAAGAAAAAATACATCCTTTCCTACGGCAGATTGGACGATTCCATAAAAGATTTTTCGTTTTTGATGGAAGCTTTTTCACAATCTAAAGTCTGGGAAAAAGACGTTCACCTCATTATTTTGGGTGATGGAAAAGACAAAGAAATGCTTCAAAAGTTAGCGGTTTCAAAAGAATGTGGGGAACAGATTTTGTTTTTACCCTTCACCAAAAATCCTTTTGAAATCATTAAAAGCGCTCTTTGTGTAACGCTTACCAGTAAATATGAAGGTTTCCCGATGGTGCTCGTAGAATCGCTCTCTTTGGGAACACCCGTGATTTCATTGGATATTGTTTCGGGCCCTTCCGAAATTGTGCAGCACAAAAAAAATGGTTTGCTGATTGCCAAAAGAAGTTTACCTTTATTTGCCGAAGCGTTGCGAAATTTATGTTTTGATGAAGAGCTATACGAAACGCTGAAAAAGCACGCAAAACCTTCCGTTGAAAAATTTTCAATGCAGGCAATTTCTGAAGAATGGAACCAAACCTTACAACATGCCATCCAATAATATAGAGAATATTAATTTACTGGACATCCCAAAAATCACCGATCCTCGCGGCAATTTGTCCGTAGTGGAAGAAGGGTTTTTACCGTATGAAGTGAAACGGGTTTATTATTTGTACGATGTGCCCAGTGGCGCCTATCGCGGAGGTCACGCACACAAGGAGCAACAGGAATTTTTAATAGCGTTGAGCGGTAGTTTTGAAGTAGTTTTGGACGACGGGAAAAATAAAAAGGCGGTGCTCTTGAATAAGCCGAATAGTGGTTTGTTGATTCCGACCGGGATTTGGCGCGAACTTGAAAATTTTTCTTCGGGCTCGGTATGTTTGGTGCTTTCTTCTGGCAGATTTTCGGAAAGTGACTACATCCGCGAATACGACGAATTCCAGTTATTTAAAGGTGCCTAACTGCATTCCAAGCTTTTCCAAATTATCTTTCGTTTTTGAGAGATACTTCAAAATACTTTTGTTTTGCCGAAGCAAAAACTGCTGTTTTTTGCTTAAGTTTTCCTGTTTTATTTTTTGAAAGTTTTTCTGAAAAGCTTCTTTGTCACCTTCCATCTTTGCTAAAATACAAAGGGAATACCGGTTTAAATCCAGAAATTTTTTAAGGGCGGGATTGTTTTTTTCATAAATTTCATACGCTTCAAAATTTGCTTTTTCCTCCAGTTTTTTTACACTTTGAAATAAGCTGTTTTTCCGAACAACATAAGTTGCACAGACTTTTGGGCTAAAGACCACTTTGTATTTTAAACCAATCCGAACATACAAATCGGTGTCCTCGCCGCTTTTTATTTTTGGATCGTACCAACCCAAATTTTCGAAAACATCTTTTTTTATAACGGTGGAGCTGCTATGTAAAACCGAGTCCAGTTGGCTCGCTTCAAAATAATCTACTAGAATGGAATTTTTTCCAAAGGTTTTAATAGAATAGCTATTGGTGAAGGTTTTTCCGTTTCGCTTAATTTCTGCTGCAGTTGCAAAAACTGATTCTTGGGGAAAATCATTCAACAATCTGTTTTGCTCCTCCAAATAGAAAGGATACCAGTAATCATCGGCGTCCATCAAGGCAATATATTCGGACTTTGCCTGCTGGATTGTAAAATTTCGGGCAGCTGATGCCCCGCTGTTTTTTTTTGAAAAATAACGGATCCGTGAATCGTTGAATTTAAGGATTTCAGCCTCGCTTTTGTCCGTGGAACCGTCGTTGAGGATAACCACTTCAAAATTGGTATAAGTCTGTGCCAACACACTTTTCAGCGTATCTGCAATGTATTTTTCTTTGTTGAAGACCGATATGACGACTGAAAATTTAGGCATCTTTTGGTTTTAGGGAACAAAGATACCCCAAGCGGTACAAATCAAAAAAGAATAGCGACGGTTTTGGGGAATTGAGGTTTTTGAGAATTGATTTCTCAGAAATTTTGAAAAATTGGCGGACAGCAAAAAGCAGATTGAGTCTTTTAAGTTTTAAATATGTCTTCAGGATTTTTACGGTTTCACCATCAATTTCTTCTGAGTTATAAAAATTCATCAAATTTCGCAACGCCAACTCCGATTTTTTTATGAAATCTTCATTTGTTTCCAAATTCAAATGAATTACGGGATTGTCAATATGTAGAAGGGCGATGCTATTTTTTTGAAGCTCGTATGCAAAAGCAGAATCTTCGTAACCGTAACCTGCCAGTTTTTCGTTGAATTTTATTTTCCTAAAAACTTCTTTTTTAATGGCGAAGCCCATTGTTATAAAACTTCGATACGGATTTTTGATGCGCTCGGCAAGTGGCAGACTTTCACGTTCGGTGCCGTATTTGTACCTTAAACTGGAATTTTCTGAATTGTTTTTTGGGTACTCAATTCCGCCGAAAATCACAGAAGCTTCTTTTGAAAAAGCAGCTAAATACTTCGTTATAAATTCAGGATTGGAAGGAAAAGTATCAGCATCCAAAAATAATAACCATTCAAATTTTGCTTTTTCCGCCAAAAGATTGCGGATTTTACTTCTGCCAATATTTTCACTTAAAATTTGAAAACTGCAATGGTCCAACAAATTTATTTTTGAGTTTTCTTTTGAAGTTTTTTTATCGGTGGAAGCATCGTCCAAAACCAAGATTTCGAAAACAATATTTGCCTTTTCGCACTGTTCGTACAGGTTTTCTACCAATGAAAAGATGTTGTAATTATATGTCGGGATAAGAATGGAAATCATTTTTTGGCGATTAATACAGTTTCTTCCGTAAACCCGTAACGTTCATTTGCCGAAAAAGTTTTGATTTCAACATTTTGAAAACCATTTTCTTTCAACCGTTTCTGCAATCCTTCCACCGAATAAATGCGCACGTGATCTTCCTGTCCAAAAGCTTCCAGCCTTGCTTCCGTAGTCTTTTTTGAAAAATCTTCGTAAATGTTACCTTCCTTAAAAGGAGTTTGGATTACGCAAATTCCGTTGGGTTTTAAAACGCGGAAAAGTTCTGCCATCGCCTTTTTATCGTCTTCAATATGCTCTAAAATATGATAGCAGATTATCATGTCGAAAAAATCGTTTTCTAAAGGAATTTGGGTGATGTCGTATTTATATTCGGCAATAAATTCGTCTTCATAATCGGTGCTGAAATAAGATATGTTCTGGTTTTTCTTCAGCAATCTGTAAACACTTCGCGAAGGCGAGAAATGAAGGATTTTCCCGTAGATTAAATTGCTTTCAACTAAAAGGGAATACAGCCTTCGGGTGCGCGAACGGCTTCCGCAAAAAGGGCAGAGGAGGTCGCAATCGGGAATCTCGATAAACCTTTTATTTCCGCGACCGCAAACCGTACATTCGTGATTTTTTCCGGCTAAGTGGAATGAAAAAATGGAACGAAAAAAAACCTCATTTTCAAAGAGCATTTTTTTCGGGAACACAGATAGCGCTACTTTTTTAAGCGTTTGGTACATGCCGCTAAAATACAGCAATCTTTTTTGGATGCGGAAAAATTATGGATCCAAATGGACTTTTAAATTTCGATGTTTCTTCAATTTTGAAAAAAGAAGTACCTTGTGGAAAAAGAATTGTACGTGCGTATTCTATTTCTGTTTTCACTGATTTTTCTTATTACATTTTCGGCGAACGCCCAGCAAGACGCGTGGTTTTACCTTAGGGCGCGCGACACTTCTTTTGTGCCGACATTTGAAAAGAAAGGAAATTACTTGACTTACACTGGGAATGACGCCAGATTGAAAGCAGCTTTGAAAAATTACAAAATTAAAATCTTCAAAAAAACTTGGAGAAACGCTAAAAAAGAAAACCTCAAAAAAACTTTTTTTGTAGTTGCCGATAATCCAGCCTTGATGACCAATTTATTGCAGAACGTTTCCAATATTTTTGAATTTGGTGAACTGATTGCAGAGGAGGACAAAAAAATATTTGAACCCAATGATTATGGTCTTACCAGTACCATAGGCGAAAATCTGGGGGCGCAATTGCGTTTTGATTATCTCGATTTTTTGGATGTGCCCAAGGCTTGGTACTACACAACGGGTTCCCGGGATGTTATAATCGGAATTTCAGATGGGTCCTTGGATCCAAACGATATTGAGTTTGCTGGCAAGACCAAAGTTGTGCAAGAATCATTTAAAGCCAACGGCCACGGCATTTCGGTAGCGGAAATTGCAGCAGGGCAGGGTGACAATGGTTTTGGTGCGCCCGGAATTTGTTATGATTGCAGTATTTATACCACCAATTACAGTCATTTTGACAACTTGGAACAATTGGTTGAACTTTCCAGAATGGGCGTGAAAGTGATTAATTGCAGTTGGGGGCTAACGCATTATTATGAAACAGCGCAACAGGCCATTTATGAAATGTTGGGAAATGGCACTGTGGTCGTGGCCATTGGTCATAATGAAGAATTCGCATACTCCCAAGGAAAAAAATTTTATTATCCCGCTTCTTATGACAAAGTGATTGCGGTTTCTTCGGCTTCCCACAGGTATGAAAACTTTACTGAAAATATTCAGTATTTAAAGGATAAAGACATCTATTACATAAAAGACATTCGGTATTATGTGGGGCAGACGGGTGGTTTTAAAAACAATGATACAACTCAAATTCCAGAGCTTTACCCTATCAGTATCAGCAATTTAAACACAAAAATAGACATAGTGGCTCCAGGAACTGGGCTTTTTCTTTACGGCAAGCTTAAACTTGAAAATAGCCTTAAAACTACCGAGTATAACCAAACATCCATAGTTGCCCCTGTGGTTAGTGGCACCATCGGGCTTATGTTTTCGCTTTATCCATGCCTTCCTGCGGAAGAGGTGGAGAGCATCCTTAAGCTCACTTCCACAAATATAGACGATGTGGTGCCCAACAAACCCTATGCAGGAATGTATGGCGCCGGGATGCTCAACACAGGTCGCGCCGTAAAAATGGTTTTTGATATGTTTGCCGAAAAAGAACCCGTGAAAATTGAAAACCAACGTTTCAGTCGGTGGGATTTCAAACTCACTTCAATTTCTCAAGTGCGAATTAAAAACCAACAATTCACCGAAAATGCGACATTGGATTTAACTTCGAAGAAAAGAATCGTCATTTCCCAAAACACTGTTTTGAAACCCAATGATAAAGGAAGAATCCATCTAAAGATAGATCCTTCACTTCAAAAAGAATGTGAATTGCATCTCAGGGATCCAAGTATTTTGAAGAATTGAAGAAAAATTTGACGTTTTGAACCACGACGTTTGGAATCACGACTTTTAGAATAGTGATTTTTTAACCAACTTTTCACTTACCACTAAAAGCTACCCTCTACCAACTAAAAACTAAACAGTCTTTTGGACAACTTCAAAAATCTGGTTTTCGTCGCACTTAAGGGTTTTGGAAGGATATTTTAAGAGCAGGGCATAATCGTGTGTTGCCATTAAAATGGTGTTTCCGTTTTTGTTTATTTCGCGCAAAACCTCCATTACTTCCACGCTGGTCTGTGGGTCCAGGTTTCCCGTTGGCTCATCGGCCAAAATAAGTTCCGGGTCGTTCAAAAGTGCACGGGCAATGGCAACGCGCTGTTGTTCGCCACCAGAAAGTTGATATGGATATTTGAACGCTTTTGTTTTCATGTCAACTTTTGAAAGCACCTCATTTATTCTGGTTTCTATCGCCGCTTTGTCTTTCCAGCCAGTTGCCGTTAGCACAAAATGTAGGTTGTCGCTCACGGTCCGGTCGTTCAGCAATTTAAAATCCTGAAACACCACGCCCAGTTTTCTGCGTAAAAAAGGAATGTCCTTTTCTTTAAGCGTTGCCAAATCATAGCCCACAATGTTTCCTTCGCCTTTGGTTAGCGGCAAGTCGCCGTAAAGCGTTTTCATAAAGCTACTTTTTCCAGTTCCAGTTTTTCCGATGAGGTAAACAAATTCGCCTTTTTCAACGGAAACGGAAACATCGGAGAGAACCAAGTTGTCACCTTGAAAAATAGAGGCATCTTTTAAATATAATACTGTTTCAGGCATTTGAATTTTATATTTTTTTCTTAAATTTTTAATTCCCTCTTTGGGGGTTAGGGGATTTCAAAAGTAATCTGAATAACTGCCAACTGCAACTGCCAACTACTACTAATTTACTTTTTCAGGATTTTTTCTTTCAGCGCATCAATTTCCTTTTGCTGCTGAAGGGTGTAAAGTGTTAGCTCTTCAATTTTTTGAAGCAGAATCAAATTCATTTCTTTCAGTGAAATTCCTTCATTTTGCATCGTTTCGGCAGAAGGAACATTTGGCAAATGCTTGTTTTCTTTTATAAATACTTCCAGTTCTTCCAAGGAAATCAATTTATAATGCGGCATCGCTTCTGAAAAACCATTGAAATACTTTTCAAAAACATAATCGGGGGCAACGGCTCCGTCCAAATCTACCCGAACTTCTTGGGTGTGGATTTTTCCTTTTACGGTTAAAAGCTCGTCGGGAGCGTTGGTGCCGATGCCTATTTTACCGTTTTTTTCAGTAAGATTTGAAAAGGGATTGCGCTGCGCGGAGACAGAAAGTGAGAATAAGAGGATGGAGAAAATCAATAATCTGTTCATAACAATGCTTTTAGAATTTGTAAAGTTTTAAAATTACGGTATTTTTAAGGAATTAAAGTATCAAACCTCAAAGGTCTCTGAGACCTATGGGGTTTTACATATTCAAAATATACTTATTTCACTTTTACACCGTTATATTCCCAAGAAAATCGAACAAAAAATCATTCGTTAATTAAACCTTAAAAGTTTACAGTATCGCCGAAAGCTACATTTAAAGTTAAATATCTTTACGCCATAAAAACTGTAAATAATGATAAAGAAATTTCTTGTCTTTTCGCTTTTTCTATTCCTCTCATTTTCATCATTTTCGCAGCAAACAGCGGTCTTCACAAACGACCTTGCCGAGTTCAACCAAGCGTTGGAACTTTACAATAACGGACAGTATTTAGCTGCGCAAAGTCTTTTCGACAAAATAAAAAACAGCAGCAATAACGAAACTGTGCAAAGCGACTGCGCCTATTACATTGCCAATGCGGCAGTTAGGCTGAATCAGCAAAATGCCGACCAATTGATGGAGGAATTTGTGGAAAAGTACCCCACGAGTTTGAAGCGGAATTCTGCATATATAGATGTAGCGAATTTTTATTTTGAAAACGGAAAATACTCCCACGCCCAAAAATGGTACGAAAAAGTTGATGAAGGGAGTTTAAGCCGAAGCGAGCAGGATCGTTTCAATTTCAATAACGGTTACGCAAATTTCAAGGCGAAAAGATATGACGACGCTAAAACCTATTTCAACAAAGTTTCCACTTCACAGAAATACGGATCGCAAGCGAAATATTATTTGGGCTTTATAGCCTACGAAGGGGATGATTACGAGGAAGCGAATAAAAATTTCGAGGAAGTAAAAGGCGAGGAGCGCTATTCCGAAGATCTTAGTTATTATCAGGCCGATATGAATTTTAAGCTCGGCAATTTCCATAAGGCGATTGATATGGGGAAGGAGCAGTTCGATAAATCCAGCCCACAGGAAAAGAGTCAACTTTCAAAAATTATTGGGGAAAGCTATTTCAACCTCGGCCAATACGCCGAATCCATCCCGTATTTAAAGGAATACAAAGGCACACGCGGCAAGTGGAGCAATACGGATTATTACCAACTGGGCTATGCTTATTACAAAGAAGGCGATTTCGAAAGTGCCATTGGCGAGTTCAATAAAATTGTGGACGGGAAAAATGCCGTTGCCCAAAACGCCTACTATCACTTGGCGGAAAGCTATTTGAAACTCGATAAAAAACAGGAAGCGCTGAACGCTTTTAAAAATGCTTCGGAAATGGATTTCAGCGCCGAAATTCAGGAAGATGCTTATTTGAATTATGCGAAATTGAGTTATGAAATTGGCAACAGCTACAAAAGCACGCCGCATGTTTTGCTTTCATTTATTGAAAAATACCCGAACAATGCCAATAACGACGAGCTGAAAAAATTGCTGATCGACAGTTACATCACTTCAAAAAATTATAAGGAAGCCTTGGATTTGCTGGAAAACAATAAAAATTTTGCTGATAAAGCAGCCTATCAAAAAGTAGCTTTTTACAGGGGAATTGAACTTTACAACGAAGCAAATTACAACGAAGCGATTTCGTTTTTTGACAAAAGCATGAAAGAATCGCAGGACGCAAATTTTGCCGCCCGCGCTACTTATTGGAAAGCGGAAAGCGATTATCAACTTTCAAATTTTGAAAAATCGTTGGCCGGATATAAAAAGTTTGCGCAGATGCCAGGCTCACAAAGCACTTCGGAAAATAAAAATTTGAAGTACAATTTGGGGTACAACCAATTCAAACTTAAAAATTATCCGGACGCGATAAGCAATTTCAAGAGTTATGTAGGTTCGTCTTCCGCTGAAACAGTTCGCGAAAAAGATGCTTATTTACGTTTGGGCGACAGTTATTTTGTGACCAGCCAATATTGGCCTGCGATGGAAAACTACAACGCAGCTGCTGAAATGGGTGGCGATAATGATTACGCGCAATTTCAAAAAGCGATCAGTTATGGTTTTGTGGATCGTCCCGACAAGAAGGTTGAGGAATTGATCGCTTTCGCGAAAAAATATCCAAAATCCGTTTACCGCGATGATGCGCTGTATGAATTGGGAAATACATACGTGGCGCAGAACAAAACAAACGAGGCAATTTCAGCTTACGATCAAATGATTCGCGATATTCCAAACAGCAGCTTCGTGTCAAAAGCATTGCTGAAAAAAGCTTTGATTTATGAAAACACCGGAAAAAGTAACGATGCGTTGGCTATTTTCAAAAGAGTTGCGAAAGATTTTCCTTCGACTCCCGAAGCGTTACAGGCCGTTGCTTCCGCAAAAATTATTTACATAGATCAGGGAAATGTAGATGAATATGCACGCTGGGTAAAAACCTTGGATTACGTGCAAGTAGGCGATACCGAACTTGACGATGCCGCATATTTGGCAGCGGAGCAACCTTATTTGGAAAATAAACAATCACAGGCGCAAGGTCGTTTTGAGGACTATTTAAAGCAATTTCCAAACGGACAGCATGCTTTAAATGCACACTTTTATTTAGGCCAAATTTATTTCGCAAATGGGAAAAATGATCAAGCCATTCCACATTTTGAATACGTTGTGAACCGCGAACGAAGCGAATTCACCGAACAAGCTTTGGCGCGGGTTTCGGAATTGTATTTGGGCAAAAAAGATTACCAAAACGCTTTAAAATATTTAACCCGTTTGGAGGCCGAAGCAGATTTTCCGCAGAACATCATCTTCGCGCAGACCAATAGTATGAAAGCTTCGTATGAATTGAAACAATATGCCGAAGCGGTAAATTATGCAGAGAAAGTACTTCAGAATTCAAAAATTGACAATTCAATAAAGAGCGATGCGCAAGTAATAATTGCCCGTTCCGCGATGAAAACCAATAACGAAGCTAAAGCCAAAACAGCTTACGCAGAAGTTCAAAAAATTGCAACCGGCCAACTTGCAGCAGAAGCGCTTTATTTTGATGCTTATTTTAAAAATAAAGAAGGGAATTTTGAAGCATCAAATGCTTCCGTACAGAAACTGGCGAAGGATTATTCCGGCTACAAATTATATGGTGCCAAAGGTTTGGTGCTGATGGCGAAGAATTTTTACGCATTGAAAGACGCATACCAAGCATCGTACATTTTGGAAAGCGTGACCAAAAATTTCACAGATTTTCCGGAGGTAGTTGAGGAAGCGAAAGCGGAATTAGCCGTAATCAAAAACGCCGAGGCGAAAACTAATTCATCCGTAGAAACCGGAAACTAGTCAACAACCTCTGTGCTCTCTGTGCCTCTGTGGTAAAAATATAACCACAAAGTCACAGAGGAAACGGAGAAAAAAATCAAAAAAATCATCATTAAAAAATTTGAAAATATGTCCATAAAACAAATAGTTTTATTTTCAATTCCAGCATTATTCCTATTTCATTTTTCAGCTTTTTCACAAGAAAAGGAATTGGACCCCGAAGTTGTGAACATCGTAAAACCATACACGCCAACAATTTCGGACGCCTTCAAAGTGAAGGAAACCCCTTCGTTGAACGATTCCATTTCCACAACAAAAAAGGAAGTGAAATACAGTATTTTCTCAGTGCCGGTGGCTTCCACTTTTACGCCTGCAAAAGGAAAGGCTACAACGGTTGAAAAGACGAAACCCATAAAATTATACGATAATTACGCAACGCTCGGTTTCGGAAATTACACTTCTATTTTGGGCGAATTTTACAGCAATTTTGAAATCAGCCGTACCGATAATGCTGGATTTTTCTTTCGGCACAATTCTTCACAGGGCGATATAAAAGATGTGAAATTGGACAATAAATATTACGATACCAGCCTTGACGCCAATTATACAAGTCGCCAAAAAGATGCGACCTACAGGCTCGACGCGGGCGTTGAACACCAAATTTACAACTGGTACGGTTTGCCCGAGAATTACGTCACCTATCCCAATAACGTGATTGCCGATATTGATCCGTTGCAGATGTATTTCAGCGGTTACGCAGGCGGAAGCATTGCATTGGACAATTCGTTTTTTGAAAGGGCTGCCGTGAATATTCGGTATTTGGGCGATGCGTTTTCTTCTTCGGAATTTAATGCCACGTTGAAACCAGAGTTTTCGTTTCCGTTGGAAAACCTAACGTTAAAAGTGGATGGTGATTTAGATTATTTAAGCGGAAGTTTCAGCCGAAATTACACTAACACTTCCGATATTAAATACAGTTATTTAAACGCGGGCTTTGCGCCGTCCATTACTTTTGTAAATGACGATCTCAGCGTTTCATTGGGGGTTGCGGCTTATTTGAGCTTGGATTCTGAAAAAAGCAGTACCGATTTTTCGTTATATCCAAGATTGAATGCTTCTTACCGTTTGCTGGACGAAACGGTGATTGTTTACGGTGGGGCGGAAGGTGGACTTCAGCAAAATTCCTACTATAATTTTAAGGAAGAAAACCCATTTGTTTCGCCTACTTTGAATATTGCCCCGACCAAAAAATTGTATGAAGGTTTTGGGGGAATCAAAGGAAAAATATCTAATTCAGTGGCCTATAACGTGAGAGCATCTTACGGAAAGGATGAAAATCGCGCACTTTTTCAAATGAATCCTTTAAAGATTTATAACACAAATTTTAAAGGATATGAATACGGAAACTCCTTCAATGTGGTTTATGACGATGTAAATACACTTGCTTTTTTTGCAGAGTTGAAGGTTGAAGTTTCGAATACATTTTCTTTGGGAATTAACGGAACCTATAATAATTACAGCACAGACCCGCCTGCCGAGCGGGCAGGTTTGCAGAATGAAGCGTGGAACCTGCCTGATTTAAAGGCTTCGGTATTTTCAAATTTCAACATTACTGAAAAGTTGTACGGTGGCGCTTCGTTATTTTATGTGGGCGAACGTAAGGATTTGGTTTACAATAATGATCCTTTTAGTAATTCAATTGATCAAGAAATTACCTTGGATGGTTACGTGGATGCCAATTTAAGTTTCGGCTATAGATTCACGGATAGACTTTCTGCTTTTGTGAAGGGAAGCAATCTCTTTAGCGATAATTATGAAAAATGGCTGAACTATCCCGTTCAAGGAATTCAGGGATTGATTGGAGTTACTTATAAGTTTGATTGGTAGTTACCCAAAAAAATTATAATTTCTGAAAACATCCGTCTTTGGCGGATGTTTTCTATTTTTACATTTCAATAAAACCAACCATGAAAAAACTACTATTTCTTCTAATAGCAATATCAATTGCCTCTTGCGCCCCAGACAAACTCCCCGCAGATTTACTAATAAAAAATGCAACAATCTATACGGTCGATAAAGATTTCAGCACAGCAAATGCGCTGGTTATAAAAGATGGGAAAATTCTAGAAATAGGCTTAAAACCTGAGCTTGAATTGAAATACCGAATAAAGGAAACTTACGATGCTAAAGGCAACACCATAGTTCCGGGATTGATTGATGCACACGCTCATTTGTACGGTCTTGGCTTAGAATTAAGGAATGTTGATTTGATTGGAACCACAAGTTTTGATGAAGTTTTGGAACGGGTACTGGCTTTTCAGGAAGAAAAAAATATGCCCTATATAATTGGCCGTGGTTGGGACCAAAATGACTGGGACGATAAAAATTTTCCCACTAAAAAAGAATTGGATTCTCTATTTCCCGATACACCTGTTTCTTTGCGAAGAATTGACGGCCACGCAATGTTGGTAAACTCAAAAGCTTTGAAACTCGCGGGAATCACTTCAAAAACTAAAGTTGCCGGAGGCGAAATAATTATGGAAAACGGAGAACCAACGGGAATAATCATAGATGCACCAATGTCATTGTTATGGAAAACGTTTCCTAAAATCACTGAAGAAGTTTCCATCGAAGCACTTTTGGAAGCCGAAAAAATCTGCCTTAAATACGGTTTAACGACCGTTGACGATGCAGGTTTGAACAGGAATATTATTGAAATGATCGATTCCCTTCAAAAAGAAAGAAAGTTTAAACTCAGAATGTACACAATGGTCAGTAATAGTCCAGAAAACCTGGATTATTATTTAAAGAAGGGTATTTATAAAACTGACAGACTAAACGTTCGTTCCTTTAAAGTATATGCTGATGGTGCTTTGGGTTCCCGTGGCGCCGCAATGCGCGAACCGTACAGCGACATGCCCCATCATTTTGGAGCGATGATCACCACAGCCGATAGTTTGGATTATTTGGCTGAAAAATTTGCAGTATCCGAGTTTCAAATGAATACCCACGCAATTGGCGATTCAGCCAATATTGCCGTTTTACGGGCTTATAAAAAAGCTTTGGAAGGTAAAACCAATAAACGTTGGAGAGTAGAACATGCGCAGATTATTTCAAACGAAGATTTCGGCTATTTTTCTGATAATAACAATATACTTCCATCGGTGCAGCCAACGCACGCAACGAGCGATATGTATTGGGCCGGGGATAGAGTGGGAGCTGAAAGAATAAAAGGAGCGTATGCCTATAAAGAATTGCTGAATAAAGCGGGAAGCATTGCTTTGGGAACTGATTTTCCAGTGGAACAAGTAAACCCAATGTACACTTTTTACGCTGCCGTTGCCCGAAAGGATTTAAAGAATTATCCAGCGGAAGGTTTTCAAATAAAGGATGCGCTTACACGTGAAGAAGCATTGCGCGGAATGACCATTTGGGCAGCCTTCGCCAATTTTGAAGAAAAGGAAAAAGGAAGTATCGAAGTAGGAAAATTTGCAGATTTCACCATTCTCGATAAAGATATTATGAAGGTTGACGAAAAGGAGCTTCCAAACACAAAGGTTCTCGCAACATTCATCAATGGTGAAATGGTTTACGAAGCCAAATAAATAAAACTCTGTGTCCTCTGAGCCTCTGTGGTGAAAAATTAACACAGAGGCACAGAGAGCACAGAGAAAAATTGATATGGAAAATATCCTAAAACAACTTCCCCAAAAAGCAAAAGAAGCCGAGGCCGAAAACAAAAAGTTTTTCGCAAAGCTGAAGAAAAAGCCGCCCAAACATCTCGATAATTTGATGCAGGAATTGCATGATGAAGAATTCCGAAAAACAGATTGTTTGACGTGTGCGAATTGTTGTAAAACCACTGGCCCACTTTTTACGGATAAAGACATAGAGCGGATTTCAAAACATTTCCGAATGAAACCGCAACAGTTTATTGAAACCTATCTGCGGATAGATGAAGATAAAGATTACGTACTGCAAAGCGTTCCCTGCACTTTTTTGGGAGCCGATAATTATTGCAGCATTTACGACGTTCGTCCAAAAGCTTGTCGTGAATTTCCACATACTGATAGAAAAAAGTTTCAGCAGATTTCAAACCTTACAATGAAGAATGTTGCTATTTGTCCAGCGGCTTTTAATATAGTTGAAGAGATGAAACGAAGGGTAAATTCCAAATCCCAAGCCACTGTTGTCCGATAAAAAAAATGCGAGTTGATTAAATCAACCCGCAAGATAGTATTTTTGTTTCACCACAAAACAATTAAATACTATGAGCAAAAATGCAAATTTTATCGGACAGCCCATCTTCTCACAACTGTTAAAA
>JAENXC010000067.1 GCA_016649715.1 Flavobacteriaceae bacterium
ATGGCCGGACTACTGGCAACAATTGTATTTACTTTTCTATTCCTCATATACAGAGATGGATTGACAAAGGCATTTCTGGTTTTTTCGCCCGAGAACAAACGCGAAAGGGTATTAAAAATATTTAAATCAGTTCAGCAGGTTGGACAAAAATACCTGTTTGGTATGGTAATTCTCACGGTCATAATAGGATTAGCCAACAGCCTTGGGTTGATGATTATTGGCATCGACAATCCTTTCCTTTTCGGATTTTTAGGCGCTGCACTAGCTATCATACCATACATTGGGACTACAATGGGAGCTATCATTCCTGTAATTTATGCTTTTGTTTCTTATGATTCTATTTGGATGGCAGTAGCAGTTGCCATTTTATTTTGGGCTGTTCAATTGGTTTCCGATAATTTTCTAACTCCTCGTATTGTGGGGGGTGGTTTAAAAATCAATGCTTTAACAGCCATCCTGAGTTTGTTTATTGGTGCTGCCGTTTGGGGATTGGCCGGTATGATTCTGTTTTTGCCCTTTGCCGCCATGTTAAAAGTTGTTTGCGAAGATTTTGAGGAGCTCAAACCAATTGCACTAATCATTGGCGAGCAGAATAAAAAATTGGGCGATGGCGGTGAATTATTTTTAGTTAGTTGGTGGAAAAAAATAAAAGCCAGGTTTTTGGGATAAAAACAATGGCTATTTTTAAATGTACATTTTTATCCCGTTTTTAGTATTCAGGCATTATTTCGTCAGAGATTTTAGGCTTAATTTATAACTCAGAAAATGTGGTTTTCCAAATCAATAGAAGAAATCCTTAAAGAAATTAATGTTGATGATTCGTCGGGGCTTTCAGAAGAGGAAGCAAAAGTCAGGCTTGAAAAATACGGTGCAAATCAATTGCTTTCGAAAAAGAAAAAGAACATTTTCCAATTGTTTGTTGCCCAGCTTCAGGAGTGGCTTATATACATTTTATTTGCGGCAGTGGTTGTTACCCTTGTTATGGGTGAATACATCGATGCCACCATCATCATCCTTGTCATAATTACCAATGCTGTACTTGGCGTAATTCAGGAAGTGAAAGCCGGAAAAGCAATTGAGGCGCTTCAGAAAATTTCGTTTCCAAAAGCGCTTGTCCGCCGAAACGGTGAGGTGAAAGAGATTAATTCACACGAAGTTGTCCCCGGCGATATTCTGATTCTTGATGCCGGACGTTTCATCTCCGCAGATATTCGTTTAATTGAGTCTGCAGATCTTCAGATAGAAGAATCGGCGCTCACCGGCGAGTCTGTTCCCTCCGATAAAGATGCATCACAGGTTTACAGCGATCTTAAAACTTCATTGGGCGACCGTATGAATATGGCGTTTATGTCGACACTGGTGACCCGTGGAAGAGGAGTTGGCGTAGTGGTTGAAACCGGAATGAGTACAGAAGTTGGTAAAATCGCCAATCTCATCAATACCGAAAAAGAAGAGAAAACCCCCTTGGAAATCAGGTTGGATAAGTTAGGGAAAACGCTTGGAATGTTTGCCATCGGAATCTGTGTTGTCATTTTTATTATTGCATTAATTCAGGGTCGCGATTTGGCCGAAATGTTTATTTTATCGGTTTCTCTGGCTGTGGCAGCCATTCCTGAAGGACTTGCAGCTATTGTAGCGGTTGTGCTTTCCATTGGCGTTACCGGCATGTCGAAGAAAAAGGCCGTTATCAAAAAATTA
>JAENXC010000043.1 GCA_016649715.1 Flavobacteriaceae bacterium
CAATAAAGAAATTAGTTCTTTATTGAAAAGGAAAAATGAAAAAGCCATTATGGATACGCTCCGTATTACTTCTTCCCAATTTATAAGTGTTGAAGAAGGGCTTTTAGAAGGACGGGTAAACGATGCAGACGCTTCTGCATCGCGAGGCGTCGTTCTGGTAATAATCGTAAGCTTGCTGGCCATTGTTATCGGGATTGTAGCAGTCATTTTTATCAGTCGGAGTATCTTCAGGATGGTGGGTGGTGAACCCAGTGATATTGCCGGGATAACCGAACAAATAGCTCAGGGAAATTTTGAGGTTGGGCTTGAAAAATGGAACGGGGCGGAAACCGGAATTTTAGCTTCGGTTAAAAGCATGCTGGAAGCCCTGAAAACGAATAAAACTGAATCCGATAGGAACAACTGGTTAAGGATTGGAAGGGCTGACCTGAATGATCAAATCCGTGGTGTCCTCACTGCGGAGGAATTATCCCGGAATATCATCACTTTCCTGTGTGAATACATCCAAGCCAAAGTAGGGATATTTTATATGAACAATGGCGAAGGGGTATTTAAATTAAAAGCCAGTTATGCCTATCAAATCCGAAAAAATCTTTCCAACGAATTCAAAACAGGCGAAGGGTTAATTGGCCAGGCGGCACTTGAAAAACATACCATTGTTTTAACCAATGTACCCGACGATTATATAAGGGTTACATCAGGCCTGGGCGAAAAATCGCCAAGGAATATCATCGTGGTACCTATAATTTTTAATGATTATGTAACAGGTATACTTGAAATGGGGTCATTCGAAGAACTTAACGAATTGCAAATGACTTTTTTAGAGGAAGTCTCGAATGGAATCGCCATTGCCCTCAATTCAGCGCAAACACGGACACAATTAGCCGATTCACTCGAAAAAACACAGCAGCAGGCTCATGAACTTAGAAGACAGCAGGAAGAGTTGCAAAGTGCAAATGAAGAACTTGAAGAGCAAACGCAAATGTTGCTGAAGTCGGAAGAAAAACTAAAAGCACAACAAGAGGAACTTCAGGTCTCAAACGAGGAACTGGAAGAGACAAATGAATCGTTAAAAAGGCAAAAAAGCGAAATCGAGAGGACCAGGAGGGAGATCGAAATAAAAGCGGATGAACTTGCCATAGCCAGTAAATACAAATCTGAATTCCTGGCAAATATGTCGCACGAATTGCGTACCCCTTTAAATAGTTTACTGATACTTTCAAAACTTTTAGTAGATAACAGGGAGGGTACGCTTACTGAAGGACAAGTAGAATCGGCAGAGGTTATTTATAAAAGCGGGAATGACCTTCTGCTGTTAATAAATGAAATTCTGGATCTTGCAAAGATCGAAGCCGGTCGCATGGATATTCACCCTGCAAAGATATTGATGAAAGACTTGGCAGAAAACATAAATAATAATTTCAAGCCTCAATTTGATGAAAAAGGACTTTCCCTTACAATTAAAATAAACAAAACCGCACCGGAATTTATTACCAGCGACAGGCAACGAGCAGAACAAATAATTAAAAATTTAATGTTGAATGCACTTAAATTTATAAAAATTGGAGGCGTTACAGTCGAATTTACGCTTCCACCTAAAGAAATTAATTTATCGAGAAGTTCACTTACACCTGAAAACAGTTTTGCCATTGCAGTAAAAGACACCGGTATTGGGATTGCACCTGAAAAGCAAAAAATTGTTTTTGAGGCATTCCAGCAGGCAGAAGGGGGAACAACAAGGGAATATGGTGGCACAGGGCTTGGGCTTTCAATTTCAAGGGAATTAGCGACTTTGCTTGGCGGCGAAATTCAGCTCGAAAGCGAAAAAGGAAAAGGTTCCGTTTTTACCCTGTACCTTCCGTTGAATCTTGAATCGGACAAAAAAACAATCCGGTATGCAAGAAAAGATTCGGAAGCATTGAGTAAAGAGTTCAAAGAAAGCAGGGCTGTAACTGTACCGGAAAAAATCCCTGATGACCGTAACACGATAAAAGATGGAGATAAAACCATACTTATTATTGAAGATGATCCAAATTTTGCCAAGCCGCTTTTAAATCAATGCCGCGAAAAAGGATTTAAAGGGATAGTTGCCCTAAACGGTGAAGATGGTTTGTTGCTGGCCGATAAATTTATTCCTGAAGCGATAATATTGGATTTATATCTTCCCGGTATCGACGGATGGAGTGTACTCGACACTTTAAAAAATAATCCGGACACCAGGCACATCCCAATACACATTATGTCAGTTGATGATTCCACGATCGAAGCATTTAAGAAAGGGGCAGTAGGTTATCTGACTAAACCGGTCAATAAGGAAGAACTGGATGGCGCATTGGATATGCTCGAAAAGGTCTCCTCTAAACGCATAAAAGACTTACTTCTGATCGAAGACGATAAAAATCTAAGAAACAGTATTATCAAATTAATAGGCAATGGAGATGTTAAAACAACAGCGGTAACCAATGGTGCAGAGGCTATTGAAAAACTTCAATCCAATAAGTACGATTGTATGATCCTGGACTTAGGTCTTCCTGATATTACCGGGTTTGAG
>JAENXC010000063.1 GCA_016649715.1 Flavobacteriaceae bacterium
AACATCAGACAAGTTCTGAACGAAAAGATTGCCGATGCTGAAAACGAGATTAATTTCTCAATGTAGAAAAGAGGAGTCCGTCAGCTGACGGACCCTTTTTTTGGTCGTTATATTGTAAATTTTTTTGCAATAATCACAGAACTTTATCACAAACTTATACTAATGTAGGAATTATAAGCTTATAGGAAAGGAGTGTAATAAAGTTGGATTCCATGTTATGAATCAATTACAATTCAAAAATATAAATAACAAACCCTTTGTGATTTTCCTCGGCTCAGAGTTTAAACTTTGAAAGTTCATATAAAAGCGATTTTAAAACCCCTGTTAATAGACTAAAAACTTCGGCTGTAATCTAATACAGAACTGATAGTATATTTTTACAAATACGAAAGGGGTTCAACTTTAATTGCCTCCTTTTGTTGAGATTTCCAGTGCCTCTTTGTTGGGCATCTATAAGTTCTCCGTGATTGTTCCTTGATAAATTGTTTGTACAAAGGCTCTATATTCGTGAACGTATCCCATGATTTATGATTTGCCAATAGTGCCTTGTCCACTTGTGCCACAATATCTCCTTGTTCCTTGTACGTTTCTGCAAATTGAAACCAGTTGGCATAGCTTTGTAAATATTTTGTTGAAACACCTCGGCAAATATGGTTGGTCTGGCTTTTAAGCCTTGATGCAATATTGTTTACCTTTTGTACATGATGTTCCTTATCTGCAACGTGTTCTGTTGCCTTGAAACTAACATGCTTTATTTCGTTTTGTTTTGCAAAAGATGAAATACTACGATGCTTATCCGAAACTAATGTACATTCAGTACCCATCCTATGTCCTACTTTTCGATTGATATCGCTACTCTTAATTCGTCCAATCCTAACTACTGATAAATCCTGCGCTTGTGTTCTATCGGCAGTTACCAGCATTTTTACCTGATAATCGTTATCTCCTTTTCGGCTACTCCCACCTCGTTTCCTTGAAAAAGCCAATCCCTTTCTTCCTTTTTGACTGTAGAGAAACCACACATCGTCCATTTCAGTAATCCCTCTAAATTCAAACTCTTCCGGCTTTAATGTGCTGAGAATTTTATGTCTCCAGTCAAATGCGGTTTGAATGCTTATGCCTACACGTTTTGACATCCTCTCCAATGAAATAAAACCTTCTTCAAACATGATAGATTTATATTGATCAAACTTATCCAGCTTCTTTATCCCTTGAAAGGCTGTTCCTGTATGCGGACTGAAGTTGCGGTTGCAAGCCTTACATTTATATCTATGATGCCCTTTGTATTTCCCGTTCTTTACAAAACGTACATCGTGACAGTATGGGCATGAGGTAACATTACTTTCTTTTGGTGAACAATTAATATTAACCGTGGAAAGTTCTGATAGTAACCCTTGTTGCTCTATTGGACTCAGCATCTTGAATAGTTCCTTTATTTGTTGAGATACTTTCATGGCTATAGTATATTTTGCCATAAAGATATTATTTTATCATCTATTTTATATTAGAATACAGCCAAACTTTTAAATCATTTTCTGCATTATGAGCTTTTACAGGAATAGGATCTTTGAAAAGCATTTCATAAGCCTCGCTTTGTTTTAGATGTTTTCCTCCAAATACAGAATTGATTTTTTTCATCAAACAAAAGATCTGTGATCCGTCACGTAGAAAGTTTCCTAAATAATGTGAATTATTCTTGGATATGAATCGTAATCTGTTTGATCTTTAATTAA
>JAENXC010000054.1 GCA_016649715.1 Flavobacteriaceae bacterium
GATTATATGTTCTTTGCCTTCTTTTGAATCGAAACCCACAATTTTTGATTTATATTCGTTGGCATTTGAATGGCGGTCTTTGCCACTAAAATCGCGCACCCAAACTACCCGTGTTTGTTTGCCGGTAATTTTTTGTAAATCTGTGGTTTGAGCGATAATTGAATTAGAGTAAAGCAGATAGGAGGTTAGTAAGGTTGCTACAAGAAATAAAGGAGATTTCATAATGCTGAATTACTGATTAATATCACAGTTCCGCAGCAAATGTAAAAAAATTATACTGCCAATCCCTTCCCTTTCGGTCAAGTAAAAAATTGTAATCTTGTATAATGATTTGTAATGAGCATTACCCGAAAGATTTTCAAGAATTCCTTGCTCAATTTAAAAGTGAGGATGACTGTTGGAATTATATTTTTGAAATAAGATGGCCAAATGGCTTTGTTTGTCCCAAATGTGGTGACAATAATAAATACTGGCTGACTGAACTGAAACTTATTCATTGTTCCTCTTGTGGCCATCAAGCATCTGTAACAGGAGGCACTATTTTTCATGGCACAAAGCACAAGATTTCAACTCCTGGAGTTTATAAGGTAATTATATATAAGAGATAATTCCTGTTGTGAAAAGATACTTATCTAAACCTATGAATCTTTACAGCAAAAACATATTACAGGACATTGCCAACGAAATAAAGCAATACACCAACAAAGGCAAAACACCAACATACATTATCATTAGCAATGCAGATTCTCCAAAGCTGTTAAATGAAATGAGCAAGGCAAGATTACTTCCCGATAACAAAGAGCCAAAGAAGCTAATTTTATATGGGTTGCGGGTGATTCGGACTAGCGATATTCCAGAAGGTTATTTTGACATAACTGGGGGATAAGAATTAGGTTGAAATTCGAATTAAATCTTTCGTAAAGCGTATTATATTTAACAAGTCTGACTTTGGTTTTGGTTGGAATTGAGGGAAATGGTGGGGAATGGATTCTATCTCGCTCGAAATAAAATTGAAGTTTGCATACTTTACATGGCATGTATATTTAATGATGATAACCCCACTAAGCCCACAAGCTAAATCCTACTATTCCACTTTATTCATGGGAATTAGAGGTGGGTTTAGGTTGGGGATAGTGGGTTTAACCCACTTTGCAGCTAACCAGAAAAAATCCGTTGCTTTTCAATGAATTGGCATTGGTCGAGTTCAGATTTGTGTACTACGGATTTTCGTTTTACGAAAGGTGCGTATTTGTATTTTAGGGCATCGTAAATATTTCTTACATTTTGGTTTGGCTCCGAGCAGCGGCGTATCATAATAACTTCATCGTGGATGTTTTGTGCCAAAGTGGTAACTGCCTTTTGTGTATTCATGATACGGACAATTTCTCGCCACCCGCTGTTGATGCCTTTTGTTTTTAGCTGGTGCCGAACTGTATTTACCAACCAGTATGCCAGCAGTCCCAGATGCAGGTGGGCCATTGTGTTTTCATCTTTTTGATGGTAAATGGGACGCAAATCCAAGTCGGTTTTCAGTACACGGAATGTGGCTTCAACCTCGCGTATGGTGTTGTAAAATTGCCAGACAACATCCTCCGGGTTGCCCTCCACCGAAGTGCGGATAAAGTAAACCCCACTCCGTGCATTTATGTCAACCCCTTCTTTTACCCACCATTTCATGGCGGTTGCTATCCTGTTTTTCTCTTCTAACGCTTCTGCTCCTGCTCCCGTTCCTTTCTTTTTCCTTTTATTTGCAACAGTTTCTTTTACTTCGATTTCAATATCGAAATAGCGTTGGATGGATGGAAATTTTTGTTTTACACGGCCAATACGTTCATGCACTTTATCTTCCTGTTTTACTCCGCCTTTTTTTGTAAGGCTGTCGGCTATTTTCTGTAGTTCGGCTTCAAAACGCGAACGGAACTGTTCGTTCATCGAACGCTCTTTCA
>JAENXC010000010.1 GCA_016649715.1 Flavobacteriaceae bacterium
GGTTGCGATCTTACTGGTGCAAACGGTGTTTGGTACAACTTTGTTCCTTTTGGTGATGGTACGGCCAATGCAATGATAGTAACCCCTGGCGGTGCCAGCTCGGTTACCTTCTATACTGCACCGAGCGAGAACGCTACGGAAACAGACCTTACCCTTGTGCCACAGCAGACCAACCAGTGCGCGCCAGGTACCTCTGCTTCCATATACACTTTGGCAGGTCAGGCATACTATGTGTTCGTATTGAACACTGGGGCTATTACCGATATTAAAATTGACGGTACTAACCTTGGTGTGGCAGACAATACCATTGCAGGTTTCAGTTATTATCCGAACCCGACCAATGGTATCCTGAACCTAAATAGTATTGACAACATCGAAAATGTTTCGATGTACAATATTTTGGGTCAGGTTTTGATCAACAGCCGTGTAGATGCCACAACATCTCAATTAGATATTTCTGGTCTTAAAACTGGAACTTATTTGATGAAGGTAACTGTTAACGATCAGACAGGTACTTATAGAGTGTTGAAACAATAAACATTCTTTTAATTTTAATTTTTTGAGGAGCCACCCGCTATTTGCGGGTGGTTTTTTTGTAGTTACTCAAAATGATTTTAGACTTTTTTCTTTTGAATGAATTCAGATTTATAAATTTATACAACTAAAAATTCGTTTATACGATCTCAAGATACTTCGGAATCGTTGATTTTACCTATGTTTCAAATGGCTTAACAATCTTATTATCAAAAGTTTTGATATATGCTTTTTTTAGAATAGCTTTAGTTCCTTAAAATAGATTACTAACTAAAATTATTTTATTATGAAAAAATTTACACTATTAATTTTACTATTGATGTTCGCGGTCAGTTTTGGACAGCAACCGACTGTTAAAACAGAAGGGAACAACAACCCTATTCATTACAATCAACAGCAAAAGAAACAGACAGTTGTCAAAACTCAAAAGGCCGACAGCCGTTCTGAAGCAAAATCAAACGGGGCAAACAACCCTATTTCCTTAAAAAAGGTAAAACAGACCTCAAATGATGGAAATTCGAGTTTTGATTTCGGAAATTCAGCAACCACTTCAGGAAATGTTACCCCTTTGCATAGAAATTTGATAGGGACTACGTCTTTGTCAGCTTCCAAAAGCACTTGGGGATCAGTAATGAACCCACCCGCTGGAACCGCATCCAGAAATATGCAGTCGGATTTCTTCTACAAAAATTTGGCACCTGTTGTTATAACCCATAGTGTGTCGCAAAGTATCGTGCCCGGATCGATAACTTGTAACGCTGGAGGTATTCCAGACGAAAACAGTTTTTATCGCGATTTTGATCTTGCAAATGATTTTGGCATAGCCAATGATTTCGATGTTTCAAGTGTTGAGTTTGGTGTAGAGCAGATCACAGGCCCTGTGGCGCTTACGTTGAATATTTATTCCACAGCCGGGCCCTTTCCTTCTGGATTCCCAGGATCGTTAACATTGAAGGGAACTGCAAACTATACAGTTACCTTACCAGATAACCTTACAATAGTTTCGGTTCCATTGAATGCCACAATCCCTGCTGGAGCAATTATGGTTTATGAAATGAAAATAAACTTGGGTGCGACCAATTCATTTTTCCCAGGTTCCAATTCAGCGGGACAGACTGGCGTTTCTTGGATTGCCGCTGCTGCCTGTGGAATTACAACACCCACTGATCTTGGCGCTATCGGTTTTCCTAATGTGCATATGATTATGAACGTTGTTGGGGAAGAAGCTGGCGGCGGCGGTGGCGGTGCTTGTGGAAGCCCGATACTTGAGGTAAACCAAGATGTGGACGATACTTGTATGGCAAATATAACACAGACCGGTTTGGCCCAATCCTATATTCCTACTGCACCTATCTCTGCCGGTGCCGGTATAAAATTTAGAGCTGCATCTACAGGCTTAAATGTTAACCTGTCTTTATGGGATGGTCTTCCAAATGCTGCTGGAACCATGCTTGCAAGCGGAACCAGCCAAACGGACGGAACAGTATGGACTGATGTTTTTTGGGATCCGGTAGTGAATGTTACTGTTGGTACTACCTATTATATTGTTATAGATGGAGATGTTTCTTTGCCTTGTATTGCTGGAGCTTTAAATAATCCATATCCCGGCGGAAATGTGTTTGCAAATGCCGGATATACTCCATTTCCAAATTACGACTATACTTTTAGAACCTATAGCTGTGATAGCGGCGGTGGCGGTAGTGGACCTTGCAACTCTAGTGTTGCCAGCAACGGTTTTGAAGATGGGCGTGGATGTAGTATCAATAATAACTGGACTGTTGCCAACGACATTGTTGTTGCCGCAGGGAATGATGCTATGCTTAACAGCATAATTCCAAACGTATTTATGAATCCAGGAGCTACCGCAAACTCAGTGGACGTTATCATCTGGAGCGATGCAGGTGGATTTCCAGGTACTGCAATCAGTACTCAATTGGGCGTCGTGCCAACCTCACAGACTGTTTTGGGTAGCAATTATGGATTTAACATATCAGCCGTGACTATGGATCTATCTCCCGTTCCACTTCCAGGCGATGCGGGTTCCGATACCACTTATTGGATTTCCATCCAGGTCACTACCTCAGATGGAGGGAATGCCTATTGGGAAGACTCCACTGCCAGTTCTATAGGTAACCCTTTGGCCTTCAATGACGGCACGGGATGGATAATACCCGATCCTGCCCAGGACGGAGTATATACTTTTATAGCCGACTGTACACCCATTGGTGGCGGTGGCGGAGGTCCCTGTTCCGAAGAAAACCCGAACGACTTTACCTTTGAGGACGGCTTAAACTGTTCCTCTGCAGCTGCTTTTAAGACCGCCAACGACGTAACTGTTGCGGCCGACGAGAACTTCACTTTGACCAACATAACCGCGAGTATTTTCGCCAACGGAGGCATTGCCAATGTTGATGTTTACTATTATAGCGATTCGGCAGGGCTTCCGGGCACACAGATAGGTTTCGAGCCTTCCGTTACCATAGATAGCCAAACCGTCATTGGAAACAATTTCGGCCTAAATGTGAACGAGGTGAAGCTGACCGTTCCACCTTTTATGTTTGCCGGACAGGCCGGTGTTCCGACCACTTACTGGATCCAACTTTCCGTTGCCGATGGTGGTGGTACGGGTGCGGTTTACTGGGTTATTACCACTTCAACTTCCGTGGGCAACCCTACCGCCCAGTTTAACGGTGGATGGAGCATTTATGACCCAACTTATGATGGTGTTTATATCTGGGAAGGAAACTGCGAACCAATCGGCGGTGGCGGTTCCTATGACGATTGCTCCGGAGCCATTGCACTTGCCTGTGGCGACAGTGTTGTAGGAGAGACCTTGACTGCGACTGATTCTGGTGGCAACCCTGCTCCCGATGTGTTCTATAAGTTTACTGGCAGCGGTACTCCACAGTTGGTTACAATTTCACTTTGCGGTGGTGGAACCGACTATGATTCTGTACTTCGCATATTTGACGATTGCGACCTACTTAATCAGCTTGCATTCAATGATGATTTCTGCGGTCTTCAGAGCGAGGTAACCTTTGTTTCCGACGGCACATCTACCTATTATATTATGGTTGAGGGCTTCAGTTCCAGCTCCGGTAACTTTAGCCTTGACGTTACCTGCGGTACCCCCTTGCCAAATGATGGTTGTAGCGGTGCGATAGCAGTTAGCTGCGGCGATTCTGTTAGCGGCACCACTGTTGGTGCAACTACAGATTCCGGAACTCCCGCTTGTGGTCCTGCAATCACATCTCCTGGCGTATGGTACACTCTTGACGACAACAGCGGTCTTCCAGGAAATATTACCTTGTCCTTGTGCAACGGTACCAATTTCGATTCCAAGATCTCCGTTTATACCGGCTCTTGTTCAGCACTTGTGTGTGTTGGTGGAAATGATGATGCCTGTGGACTTCAGAGTGAAATTACTTTTGCTACTGATGGCAATACCAAGTTTTATATCCTTATCCATAGCTTTGGCGGTGCGACTGGCAACTTCACAATGGACGTTATCTGTACCCCAACACCTCCACCGAATGATATGATAGTCAATTCAATAGATGTGGATGAAATAGGGTTCCCTTATACTGATCCTGCGGTTAACATGCCTGCTGCAACTACAGAAAACGGTAACCCAGCGGGTTGCGATCTTACTGGAGCTAACGGTGTTTGGTATAACTTTGTTCCTTTTGGTGATGGTACTGCCAATGCAATGATAGTAACCCCTGGCGGTGCCAGTTCTGTTACCTTCTATACCGCACCGAGCGAGAACGCTACGGAAACAGACCTTACCCTTGTGCCACAGCAGACCAACCAGTGTGCGCCAGGTACCTCTGCGTCCATATACACTTTGGCAGGTCAGGCATACTATGTGTTCGTATTGAACACCGGGGCTATTACCGATATTAAAATTGACGGTACTAACCTTGGTGTTGCAGACAATACCATTGCAGGTTTCAGTTATTATCCGAACCCGACCAATGGTATCTTGAACCTAAATAGTATTGACAACATCGAAAATGTTTCGTTGTACAATATTTTGGGTCAGGTTTTGATCAACAACCGTGTAGATGCCACAACATCTCAATTAGATATTTCTGGTCTTAAAACTGGAACTTATTTGATGAAGGTAACTGTTAACGGTCAGACTGGTACTTATAGAGTGCTGAAACAGTAAAACTTAAGCTTATTTTTTAATGCAAAGCCATTCACATTAGTGGGTGGCTTTTTTTTTTCTAAAATATAAATTTCCTTTAGAATTTTTGTTTTGCATTATATTTTGAATATCTTTAGTCCTTCAAAACACCAATATTAACTTTTAAAACAAATTTAATTATGAAAAAAATTACAATTTTAACTTTAATGCTTTTTGGCGCCATTGGTTTTAGCCAAAACAAAGCACTAAGCACAGATGCGCGCACGTATCCGCGCACCGCTCAACTACCTGCGGCTTATTACAACTCTACAGCTACGGCAGTAGGGGAGACTACTGGAGTGAATTCGAATGGTGACATTAATCTTGATGTACGTGTTCCTTTTACAGGAACTTACCACTCTAAATCTCCTGACGCTATTATTTATGACAATGGCCCTTACTTTAACGTTGCCGGTCCTCCAGACATCAGCTTTTTGCAAGATGCTACTTTAGGGATGGGTACTTATGGTTTTGGCGTTTCGTTTATCAATGGAATAAGTATTTCGGATGACGTAGTACTTACCGGCGATTTTGATATTACATCAATAGATGTATTTGCATATCAAACAGGCTCTACTGCACCATCTATTACAGCAGTGTATATGCAGGTTTGGGACGATGACCCAAGTGGAGGTGGAGCAAGTGTAATATGGGGAGATCTTACTACAGACCGTCTTGACAACGCAGTTGCTACAGATGCCTTCAGACAGTTGGAAAGTGCTCCAGGTGATACATCCAGAGAAATTCAAAGAGTATCTATCAATACTACTGGTCTTTCATTGACCGCTGGTACTTACTGGATTGAGTATTCTCTTGAAGGTTCTGGTGCTTCTGGCCCTTGGGCTCCTCCTATTGTTATTACAGGAAGTTCCACAACAGGAAATGCACTGCAAAACATTGCTGGTGTTTATGCACCTACTGTTGACGTTGGACCTCAAGGCTTTCCCTTTGTTATGTATGGCACCCCAGTTGGTGGCGGTGGCGCATGTTCCGAAGAGAACCCCAACGACTTTACCTTTGAGAACGGTATAAACTGTTCCTCCGCAAGTCCGTTTATGACCGCAAACGACTTAACGGTTGCGATTGGCCAGAACTTCACGCTTACCAACATAACCGCGAGTATTTTCGCCACCCCTGCCGCTGGTATAACCAATGTTGATGTTAACTTTTATTCCGATGCGGCCGGCCTTCCCGGAGCAGCGTTCAGTTCTCCCCAGACTGCTGTCATAGATGGCCAAACTGTTATTGGAACCAACTTCGGTCTGGATGTGTACGAGGTAGAGATGCATTTAGCAACACCGGTTACGTTTCCCGGAAATGCCGTTACTCCAACCACATATTGGATCGAGCTTTCCGTTACCGATGGTGCTTCATCGGGCTCAGTTTACTGGGTCGTGACCTCTTCCTCTGCCGTGGGCAATCCTGCCGCCCTGTTTGACGGTGGATGGACCATTTTTGACCCACTTTTTGACGGTGTTTATATTTGGGACGGTACCTGCGATCCATTGGGTGTTGCCGATAACACACTTGGAGGTTTCACTTACTATCCAAACCCCACCAATGGCCTTCTTTCCTTGAAGTCTGTTAACAATATAGAAACAGTATCTATATTCAACCTTTTGGGCCAAAAAGTGATGAATGCCAATATTGGAGCTACCACTTCTGATCTTGACATTTCCGGCTTAAAAACTGGAACTTACCTAATGCAGGTAACTGTTGACGGCCAGACCGGTACATTCAAAGTATTGAAAAACTAATTTTTCATAATTGATATGGAAAGCCATCCACGAAAGTGGGTGGCTTTTTTTTTTAATAAGTTTTTTTAAACTTTCTTTTTCATATATTTGAACTATTAATGAAAAAATAATATTAATTTCTAAAACAGAATTAACATGAAAAAAATTACAATTTTAACTTTAATGCTATTTGGCGCCATTGGTTTTAGCCAAAGCAAAGCTCTTAAATCGGCAAGCGATTCAGATTATTCACAACAATCACAACGCACTACTACGGTGAAATTTGAAAAGCCCATCACGGCCAAGAGCTTTGATGAGTTTGTATCTGTTCCAACCAGAACAGTTTTACTTTCTAAAACTACTGCAACTGAATTAAACCACAGAGGTACTCTTGCGGTTACTATGTACACAGATAAAACTGTATTTGAGGCAGCTTACACCGGTACTTTCGTAACGGAAAATTTTGCTGGTGGCCCTGGAGCAGGTAACATTATTCCTTGTGGCCCTGTTGTAAGTAGTGCAGGCGATGGCTGTTTCCCTGCAGGCGAGTTGGAAGATGGTTTTAATATTACAGCTTCTTCAGGAGGTGACGTGATATATATTGGTTCAGGGGCTATAGGCAATACCTCAACCTTAATGGGGGCCAATACCTTTGCAGACTATACCCTTTTAAATTTTGCGCCAGACGGAGCACATGCAGTAGGTATGGATTTATTTGTTGATAGCGTTGGTAATGCTGATGTTCGTATTTTTGATACGACAGGTGCATTGATGGATACCTTCACAGTTTCAAATCCTTCAAATACTGAAAATTTCATTGGATTTATCTCTGATGATGCAATTGGCCACATCGAGATTCAAGCCGAAGCTGATGCGGGTGAACTTTTTGGAAATTTAGAATTTGGAACAGATCCACTTGGTGGTGGCGGTACTGCTTGTAATCAAGAGCATATTGTTGTAGGTGATGCGAACGGTGGATCAGGATCATCACAGGATTCTGATTATAAAACTGCTGCAGACATTGTTGTTCCTGCTGGTGGGGATTTCACCATTGATACTATTGAAGTTCCCTTCTTGACTTTTGCTCCAGAAGATGCTCCTATTATAGCGAAAGTTGTATATTATGACGATGTTGCTGGTTTGCCAGGTACAGAGCTAGGAAACGAAACTGTTGTTCCAACAATTTTAAGTTCAGCTATTTGGATAAATCCAGTTGCCTATATATTTGAAACTAGTCTTGCATTAACTCCTTTTACTTTCTCTGGTGATGTAGCTAATGACACTACTTACTGGATTGAAATCTCTATGGGAACTGCTACCAACCAAGCAACTGTTTTCTGGGCATATACAGAGGGTACAGGTTTAGAAGGAGAACCAATGGTTCAGTTTAATGCTGCTGATGGATTTTGGACTGTGCCAGAGCCTACAAGAGAGGTGATTTATAATTTTTCAGGAGAGTGTAGCCCACTGGGTGTTGCCGATAACACTCTTGGAGGTTTCACTTACTATCCAAACCCAACCAATGGTCTTCTTTCCTTGAAGTCTGTTAACAATATAGAAACAGTATCTATATTCAACCTTTTGGGCCAAAAAGTGATGAATGCCAAGATTGGAGCTACTACTTCAGAGCTTAACATTTCCAACTTAAAAACTGGTACTTATCTAATGCAGGTAACTGTTGACGGCCAGACCGGTACTTTTAGAGTATTGAAAAACTAATTTTTCATAATTGATATATGAAAAGCCATCCACGAAAGTGGGTGGTTTTTTTTATTTAACTAACTTTGCGCCATGCCTCGAAAATATTCCTTTATAATCCCAGTTTTTAATCGTCCGCAGGAAGTAAAGGAGCTTTTGGAAAGTTTTGCAAAACTCGATTTTAAAGAAGCTTTTGAAATTGTGTTGGTGGAAGATGGCTCCACAGAAACTTCAAAAGCAATAGTAGATCAATATTCCGATAGGCTTTCTATTTCATATTATTTTAAACAAAATTCCGGACCGGGAGATTCCAGGAATTTTGGGATGAGGCAGGCAAAAGGAGACTTTTTCATTATCCTCGATTCCGATTGTTTGTTGCCATCTCACTATTTGAAAACTGTGGATTCATTTCTGAACAAAACATTTTACCATTGTTTTGGTGGGGCAGATGCTGCGCATGAAAGTTTTACACCTTTACAAAAAGCCATAAACTACACGATGACCTCTTTTTTTACCACGGGCGGTATTCGCGGTAGTGAAACCAGCATCAACCGTTTTGAACCCAGAAGTTTTAATATGGGAATTTCAAAAGAAGTATTTGAAAAAACGGGTGGTTACGCAAAAATCCATCCCGGAGAAGACCCCGATCTTTCACAGCGAATTTTGAAGGCAGGTTATAAAACAACCTTTCTTCCCAATGCTTTTGTTTACCATAAAAGACGCATTTCTTGGAAAAAATTTTATGTGCAGGTAAAAAAGTTTGGATTCGTAAGGCCAATTTTGAACCAGTGGCATCCCTCTGCTGCAAAAATTACATTTTGGTTCCCCACATTTTTTGTACTGTTTGTGGTGATTTCAGTTTTATTATCCTTTTTTCTGAATCCTTTGTTTTTATTGCCGCTGCTCTCGTATTTGAGTTTGGTATTGATTGATTCTTCCCTAAAGAATAAAAGCATTTATATTGGATCGCTTTCCGTTGTAGCCGTGTTTGTTCAGTTTTTTGGTTATGGCTTGGCTTTTTTGAAATCCAGTTTTTTTATATATCTTTTGAAGAAAGATCCGCAGAAACAATTTCCCTCTTTATTTTTTAGTTAATTTTAGTAACTTTCAAACAGACCGATATGTCCAAGGGATTTTTCAAAAACAGTAAAAACACAAAAGTGAAACGCTTTTTGTTTTTTCTCTTGCTCGCCACAATTTTTTGGGTTTTAGCCAAGTTCAGCAGAGAGTTTACTGCTGCAATGACTGCAAAGATCAATTATGTAAATATTCCCGAAACCGCTGCCCTGTCTGAAAATAACACCCGAAGTATAACTTTTGACCTTACCGCAAACGGTTTTGAAATACTCTTCTATAAGTTTAAAAAACCTACAATCGCTGTTCCGGTAGGGAAATATTATTCTAAGGAGAAGGGTGGTTTTAAAATTTCAAGAAGTGAGTTGCGGAGCATGGTAGCATCTAATTTCAGTCGAAATAAGGATATAAAAAATCTTTCGGTGGATGAATTGAATGTGCGCTTGGACCCCATCATTCTAAAAAAGGTTAGGGTAAAAGCAAAGGCTACTTTTACATTTAAAGATGGTTTTAAACCAGTTGACAGCATAAAAATTGTTCCCGATTCCGTTACCATTTCTGGTCCCTCCGGAACTTTGAAGAACATTCATACAATTGAAACCGAATTGCTATCCATTACAGATGTGGAAAAAGATGTTTCTGAAACCGCAAAAATTGAAAGTCCTGGTAGTGAAATAGTCTCCATTAAACCCAACAAAGTAAAGATAATGCTGGCTGTTGCAGAGTTCTCACAAGGCCAATTCTCTCTACCTGTAGAAGTTATCAACCTGCCGCCAGCTGTTGAAATTAAGTTGGTTCCCCAAAAAGTTTTGGTTTCTTTCGATGTTTCCGTAAACGATTTTACCGAAATTTCCAAAGAGAACTTTCGGTTGGTCTGCGATTATTCCCAAAGAAACAAAGATGAAAGTTTTATGATTCCATTTCTCGAAAAGAAACCGCAAAACATACGCAATGTGCTCTTCGAACCAAAAAAAGTCGATTTTTTTGTATTTAAATAATGCTTCAATTTCAAAAATCAATAACTAATAAAGTGAAAATAATTGGGTTAACAGGCGGCATTGGGAGCGGAAAAACCACCGTTGCACGAATGTTTTCAGAATTGGGCGTACCGGTTTATATTGCAGATTTAGAAGCAAAAAAACTTACCGATACCTCAAAGGTAATCCGCCGTAAACTAATAGCCCTTCTTGGCGAAGAAACTTATAATGGGCCAAAACTTAACCGCAAATTTGTTGCCGATAAAATTTTCAATGATAAAGAACTTTTAGAAGTCGTGAACGCAATCATCCATCCAAAGGTTGCTGCACATTTCAAAAAATGGGTTGCAAAACAAATTACACCCTATGTTATTAAAGAGGCTGCAATACTTTTTGAAAATAGCGGTTATAAAAATTGTGATTTGGTAATTTTAGTCACTGCCCCCAAGCAAGTTCGCCTCGCTCGAGTTATGGCTCGCGACAATGCATCAAAAACCGACATAGAAAAACGAATGGACAATCAATGGAGCGATGCGGAAAAGCAAAAGCTGGCAGATTTAATCATTGAAAATTTAGACCTACAAACCACCCAGGAAAAAGTGGAGGTGATCCACCAATCCCTAATCTAAGCACTCATTATTGCTATTCCCACCTTTTGTTAACATTTGGTTAAAGGAGCAAGTGGCTAAATGTTAAAATCATACTTTTGATATATGAATAAAAAGCTATTCGTATTGCTCATAGCACTCATGAGCCTCTCATTATTGGGGATAGTATTTGTTCAGGGGTATTGGATTTCAAATGCGTACCGGACCAAAGCAGATCAGTTTACCATAAACGCAAAACAAGTGCTTTTGTCTGTTGCCAAAGAAATCAAGTTGAAGGAAACCGAAGCTTATTATCAACTTTACATTCCATATGTGGATAGTATTAAAGTCCCTGATAACGTAAGTTTTACGGAGTTTGCATATAAATTTCAAAATAAGGCCACCAATGAAACCTACATTTTTACCGATGGCCTTTTGGAACAGGATTATAAACTTTCCTCCGGTCTTTTAGATACTGAAACGGATAGTATCCAATTCAAGAAACTGTCAAACAGAAAGACCAAAACCAAGATTTCTGAAGGCATTGATGGCATTGCAACACCCGAGACCCGAGTTGAATCTTTTACGAGGATGAAAGATTATGAACAAAAACAGTTTGAAAGTTTTGTTAGCGACATAACCGCTCTTATGCCAATAAATAAAAGGGTTAACGCAAATGAGATTGCCGAATTGATAGATAAGGAAATAAAAGAAAGAGGACTAAATTCAAAATTTGAATTTGCAGTTTACAGCAATAACTTGGAAACCAAAGTACGATCAAAAAAATTTAAGTACAATGAAGCAAACACATATGTGGTGCCACTTTTTGACAGTGAAAATAAAGCAAATTATGAGCTGTATGTAAATTTTTCAGAAAGAGGAAGACTGGTGCTCAACAGTATTTTGGGGATGGCCATCCTGTCTTTGGTTTTTACCGCCGTTATTATACTAGCTTATGCAAGCGCTATTTCGCAGATATATAGACAACGCCAAATTTCGCAAATAAAAAGTGATTTTATAAACAATATGACCCACGAGTTCAAAACCCCGATTGCTACCATCAATCTTGCATTGGACTCTCTTAAAAACCCAAAGGTTAAAGATGATAAGGATTTTTTGGAACGCTATCTGGGAATGATCCGTGAAGAGAACAAACGAATGCACTTTCAAGTGGAAAATGTGCTGCGAATTTCAAAACTCGAAAAAAACGAATTGGATATTCATAAAGATCGCATCAGTTTGCAAGAAGTTGTTGAAGATGCCATTTCACACGTAAGTTTGATTGTTGAAGATAGTGGCGGCTATATCAAAACACATTATGGAGCCCTAAAATCTATGGTTTTGGCCAATGAATCGCACCTTAGCGGTGTGATTGTGAACTTGCTGGACAACGCCATAAAATATTCTGAAGACGAACCAAAAATAGACATTTATTCAGAAAATATTAAAAATTTCGTTATCCTGAAAATACGGGATCAGGGAATAGGGATGACCAAACCAGTTCAAAAAAGAATATTTGAAAAATTTTACCGGGAACATACCGGCGACATACACAACGTAAAAGGCCACGGCCTTGGTCTTGCTTACGTAAAACGCATTTTGGACGATCACGATGCCGAAATATACGTGGAAAGTGAAAAAGGAAAAGGCAGCACATTTATTATTAAACTACACCTAATATCTTAAAATTATGGAAACAGAAAACAAAAAGATCCTTCTTGTTGAAGACGACCCCAACTTTGGGACAGTATTGAAAGATTACCTTGCCATGAACGATTATAACGTTACCCACGCAAAAAACGGAATGGAAGGTTTTGAAAAATTCAAAAAAGACGATTACGATCTATGCATACTCGATGTGATGATGCCCTATAAAGATGGGTTTACCTTGGCGAAGGAAATCCGCGAGAAAAATGAAGACGTACCAATCATTTTTCTAACTGCGAAAGCAATGAAAGAAGACGTGCTGAAAGGTTATAAAGTGGGTGCTGACGATTACTTAAACAAACCTTTTGACAGTGAAGTGCTTTTGATGAAAATAAAAGCCATCATTCAAAGAAAAGCTACAGATTCTATTGCGGACAGTAAACAATTTGAATTTCAAATGGGCAATTTCTATCTGAATTCCAAACTTCGTTTTTTATCATATAATAAAGAAACACCAATTAAACTTTCACCAAAAGAAAACGAATTGTTACGTCTTTTGGCGCTCCATAAAAACGACTTAATGCCCCGTGAACTCGCTCTTACCAAAATATGGCGGGACGATAATTACTTTACGTCAAGAAGTATGGACGTTTACATTGCTAAGCTCCGTAAATACTTGAGTTTAGACGATGGCGTGGAAATAGTGAACATTCACGGCGAAGGGTTCCGTTTGGTTGTGAAAAGTGAAGTTGACAATTAAAGTTTGATTAATATAAGTGTAAAAAAAAACGCCACTATCGGGCGTTTTTTTCTTTTATGAAATTTATAATTGTTGAAGCATCCGTATTATAATCAAACCAATGAATGGCTTCATTTTTTTTGAACCAAGTATTTTGTCTTTTCGCAAATCTTCGGGTATTTTTCTTTATTTCTGAAATAGCTACTTCTCTTGAAATATTTCCGTCGAAATATTCAAAGAGTTCACGGTAGCCAACAGTTTGCAATGCGTTTTTTTCTTTATACTGAAGAAGTTCATTTGCTTCTTCCAACAATCCAGCTTCAATCATTTGGTCTACACGAAGATTTATGCGTGTGTAAATTGTTTCCCTTTCAGCAGTAAGACCAATGAACAATGTTTCAAAATCTCTTTCGGTAGCTTCCTTTTTAAGAAAGGAAGAATACGGTTTTCCAGTTGCGCGATAAATCTCTAACGCTCGGACCAATCTGTGCGGATTGTGAATATCAACTTTTTCGTAATAAGGGGCATCGACTGTTTTTAATTCATTTTGAAGAAATTCGATTCCCTTTTTATCCAATTCAGAATTTAATTGTTCCCGAATTTCGGAAGGCACTTCGGGAAAAGTATCCAAGCCCTTCACCACGGCATCAACATATAGCCCAGAGCCGCCAACCATAACTACCAAATTATTTTTATTAAAAAGAATCTCCAATAATGCTAGTGCATCTCTTTCAAAATCGCCCACAGAATACGTGTCAAAAATGCTGATGTTTTGAATGAAATGATGCGGAACTTCAGTCAATTCCTCTTCCGAAGGAACGGCGGTGCCAATGCTCATTTCTTTGTAAAACTGTCGGGAATCTGCCGAAATTATTTCCGTGGAAAAAGCTTTTGCGAGTTTTATAGCCAATGAAGATTTGCCAATAGCCGTTGGCCCCACGACACAAATAAGCAATGGCTTCGCTGAATCCATCAGGCTTCGGGATTGTTTTCTGGGTGCAGCTCTTCCCCGCATTTATGGCAGAATTTGGCATCGTCCCTATGCTTTTGTTCGCCGCAGTTGCGACACGATTGGCTATTGACGTGCACATAATCCTCACTGTCCTTCCTCACGTATTGTGCGCTAATAATACCAGTGGGCACTGCAATAACGCCATACCCAAGAATCATAATAAGGGTGGCCAAAAACTGACCGGCAGGAGTGACTGGCGCAATATCGCCAAACCCAACCGTAGTCAGCGTAACGATGCACCAATAAACGTTGACAGGAATACTTTTAAAACCACTTTCTTCACCTTCAATGAGGTACATGAGCGTTCCAGCAATGATGGCGACGATGAGCACGGCAAAAATGAAGATGAAGATTTTAGCCCTGCTTTCCATGAGCGCTTTTCTCAGTTTGTTGCCTTCACCAACATACCGTGTTATCTTTAAAATCCTGAAAACACGCAGTAGTCGCAGTGCTCGCACCGTGAGTAAATAATTGCTTCCCACAAGAATAAAGGAGAGATACAGCGGAATGGTTGAAAGCAGATCGATAATTCCATAAAAACTGAAAATGTAGTTTTTCGGTTTCTTTACTGTAATAATTCGGGCTATATATTCAATTGTGAAAAAAATGGTTATTATCCATTCAATTACATAAAACAAACCGTGGTATTCTGTATCAATGGACCGCACACTCTCCAGCATGACGATCACAACGCTAAGCAGGATCAGGATAAGCAAGATAATGTCAAAAAGCCTACCCATGGGCGTATCCGCTTCATAGATTATTTCGTGAAGTCGAAAACGCCAGGATTTTTTATTGGTTGGTTTCAATGTGAATTTTTTGAAAGTCTAAAATACGCAACTTTAACTTAATTGACCGTATTGGTTGAAAGGTTTACCGTTTTTAGCACTTTGTTTTTCCGAAGGTAATTTTGGATTATATGCTGCGCATCCCGGTTGTTCTGCATTGGGCTGATGATCGATTTCAGGATTGCGGGATTGTTGATTTGAAAATTTAAGTTGTAAAAACCGTAGCCTTTATAAACCCCGTTTTCAATCAAAACCACGGAACGTTCCTCAATTTCCCTGCCTCTGTCTATGATTAACATGTTTTGATTTTCGTAACTGCACTTTTCCAAAAATGCTTTTACGCGGTTGTTATATTCGGCAACTGGCTCCTTATTCACACAAGCGCCATAGCATTCTTTTATTGTATAATTGAAACATTGTTTTGTAGTTTCGTAAAGCCCCGTGAGCTTTTGGCATAACTGGTTTTCCTCCGTTATTTTGAAAAGGGAAGACTTTGCCTGTTGATAATTGCTGAAAGTGGTAATTGCTTTTTTTCTGCCGTCGGCCTTTTCAATACATAGGTTTATGTAACCGTTTTCATCCACAAATGAAGAAAGTTGGTGGGTAAACAAGGTGCGCCGAAGGGCTCTGTTGAACAATGGTTTGTTGTGTTTTATTTCTTCCGATTCCTTTAAAAGTGCAATAAGTTCGTTCCCGGTTTTTTCAAAAGTTACAGATTTTACCTCCAGCTGAATTTTTTTCGATTTACGGTTATCACTGGTGAAATGCTGTGTCAATCTTTTTTTGATGTTCCTGCTTTTGCCGATGTAGATTATGTTTCCAGCTTCATTGCGCATGTAATAAACGCCTGTTTCCGATGGAGCATTTTGAATAATATCCAACAGTTTTGGCTCCAATTGCCGTTTCGGATCTTTCCGAAGCGTTTCGGTTATAATCTCTTTTGAAGTGTCTTTGGCTAGCAACATTTTGAAAAGCGCCACGGTTGCCTTCGCATCGCCCTGCGCGCGGTGGCGGTCGGTTAGCGGAATTCCCAAGGAACGAACTAATTTCCCTAAACTGTACGAAGGCATGTCTGGAATTAATTTCTTCGCAAGCTCCACCGTGCAAAGGGTTTCTTTTTCAAAATGATACCCCAAACGGTCAAATTCAGTGGTGAGTATTCTGTTGTCAAAAAGGGCATTGTGGGCAACCATAATGCAACCGTCGGTAATTTCAATGATGCGTTTGGCCACTTCATAAAACTTGGGCGCATGCCGAAGCATTTCGTTGTTGATTCCGGTCAAATTCACTACGAAGGGTTGAATGGGCTTCTCAGGATTTACGAGACTTGAGAACTGGTCCACAACTTTATGGCCATCAAATTTGTAGATTGCAATTTCGGTTATCCCTTCCTCATTGTATTTTCCGCCCGTGGTTTCTATGTCTAAAATTGCGTACACGCTTAAAAGTTATTGGGTTATTTGTTAATAGTTATTTTTTCTTTCTGGTTCAATCGCCCATAGATAAACTAATGTTGTTATTGGTTGCATACAGAAAATCATTAAAATAGTCCAAGTCCATTTTGTATTCTTTGTCTTCATATTATCTTTCCATAATTTGATGAGAATATATATTAATCCAAGCAAATACACTATTTGAAGAACTATTAATACATTAAAAATTAAATTGTATTGCTCGCCATCTAAGTCGGAAAAAAAGTTATATGGGATAATTATGAGTATCAATATTGATGGAATACTCAAAAAAATTTTAAATTTTTTCGTCATTTAAATTTCTAAATTTTAGTATAGTTCAATTATTACTGCAAACTGATTTACGATTACTGATAATTCCGTTCTCCGAAAATCGCACTGCCTACACGGACCATATTACTTCCGTTAGCTATAGCTATCCTGTAATCGCCGCTCATTCCCATACTGAGAACTTTGAAGCTGTCACCCTGAGCGCAGTCGAAGGGTTGAACTTTGAATCTATCAAATATCTTTTTCAATTTCTGAAATTCTTCGGAAACCTGTTTTTCATCATCGGTAAACGTTGCCATTCCCATCAAGCCCACAATCTTAACGTTTTTAAGTTTTTTTATTTCTTCCGAAGAAAGAAGTTCTGCTGCATCTGCTTCGTCCAGCCCGAATTTACTGTCTTCTTCCGCTATTTTTATTTGAAGCAAACACTCAATGGTCCGTTCGTTCTTTTCGGCTTCTTTGTTTATTTCCTTTAAAAGTTTCAAACTATCTACGGCGTGCACCATATTTACGAATGGCGCCATATATTTCACTTTGTTGCGCTGCACGTGGCCAATCATGTGCCATTGCACGTCCTTAGGCATTTCCTGCCATTTGGACTCCATTTCCTGGATTTTGTTTTCACCAAAAATACGTTGCCCTGCATCATAAGCTTCCATCAAATCGCTAATGGGTTTGGTTTTGGAAACCGCAACCAACATAACGTCTTCGGGCAGTTCGGCTTTAAATTTTTTTAAATTTTCTGAAATACTCATCTCTTTTCTTTTCTCTTTTCTTTTTTCTTTCTTCTATCTTCTTTCCTCTTTCAACTATCTTCAGAATTCATAAACAGTAACACCACTCCTCAGTTTCGGCTCAATGTAAGTGCTCTTCGGAGGCATTTTCAAACCTTCGTCTGCAATCATTTTCATCTCTTTAGTAGTTACGGGCAGCAAGCCGAAACCCACAGCAAAAGTTCCCGAATCGACCACTGTTTTCACGTATGCCAAATCTTTTTTCCCGTGTGAATATTCTATTCGCTGGTCGTTTCGCAAATCTTCAATGCCTAAAAGGGGTTTTAAAATGGTTACGTACAAAATCTGCGTGTCCAGTGCATCGAGAGCGTTGTTGATTTCATATTTACTTTTCCGAAGATATAGCGAATAAAACTCGCCATCCAAATACATGCTGAAATGATGCAGTTTTGAGGGTTTGTAATAATCTGTTCTTCTATTTTCAATTCTAAAATATTCATCCAGTTTAATTAAAAACTCCTCCTTTTTCATTCCGTTAAGGTCTTTTACCAAACGGTTGAATTCATAAATCTTCAAATCGCTTTCAGGAATTAAATAACTCATAAAATAATTATAAGCTTCTTCGCCCGTGTGATTTGGATTTTCTTCCTTTAAATCTTTCGCCAACAAATAGGAGGAAGCCGAGCGGTGGTGGCCATCGGCAATATAAAGTGCAGGCATTTCACTGTAAATTTTCTGAATTTTTTCAAGAAGTACCTCGTCGTCAATGTTCCAAACATAATGGGTGTCTCGATAGGTGGTCGTAAACTCATATTCGGGACGGCTTTGCATTACCTGTTCTATAATCGCTTCCAATTCGTCATTGTCGGGATAGGTGAGGAGCACAGCCTCGGCGTTGAAACCTACTGTTTTTAAATATTCCTTGAAAATAATTTCGCGGAATTCCAAAGTGTCTTCGTGTTTTTTTATGACGTCGTCCGCATAATCCTGCACACTCGCCGCACCAACGATACCGTTGAAAACAAGCCTATCTCGGTTCACTATTTTATAAATGTAGAACGAAGGTTTTTTATCCTGAATAAAGATTCCGTCCTCCTTAAATTCCTGGTAGCGATTCTTCACCAAACCATAGCGCTCTTCGCCCGAAATTTCTTTTTGATATTTATAACCAGGGTTCACAATGTGCAAAAATGAAAACGGATTGTCCCGCAAACGCGATTCTACCTGCATTGCCGTATAGCTGTCATACGAACGTGCAGCGAGCAAACTCACTTTGTCCCGCGTAGGGCGGACGGCTTTAAAGGGGATTATTTTGGCCATTTATTTAGTGTTCAGTTGGCAGTTGCAGTTGGCAGTTCATCAATAAATTATTTTGAAAACATTTTCGAAACAACCTCCGCCTTTCGGTTTTCACTGTAATCATAAAACCCTTCACCACTTTTAGCGCCCAGCTTTCCGGCCATTACCATATTTACCAGCAATGGGCAGGGAGCGTATTTTGGGTTTTTGAAACCTTCGTACATCACTTTCAAAATGGAAAGACAAACGTCCAACCCAATAAAATCTGCCAAAGCCAAGGGTCCCATTGGGTGGGCCATCCCCAGCATCATTACGGTGTCAATTTCTTTAACGCCCGCAACGCCGTTGTAAAGTGTTTCAACAGCTTCGTTTATCATCGGCATCAAAATGCGGTTTGCCACAAATCCGGGGTAGTCATTAACTTCCACGGGAACTTTGTTCAGCTTTTTTGAAAGCCCTTCCACCGTTTTGAAAGTCTCTTCGCTGGTGCTGTAGCCTTTAATTATTTCTACCAATTTCATAATCGGCACCGGATTCATAAAGTGCATCCCGATAACTTTTTCCGGACGTGATGTTACCGAAGCAATCTGCGTGATGGAAATAGAGGAAGTATTGCTCGCCAAAATGGTATCAGCTTCGCAGAATTTATCCAGATCTCGAAAAATTTTTAGTTTTAAATCTAAGTTTTCTGTTGCGGCTTCAACGACTAAATCGGCAGTTTTCACGCCCGTTTCGATGCTTGTAAAAGTTGAAATGTTATCCAAAGTTCTCTTTTTATCGACTTCCGGAATGCTTTCTTTTGCAACCATTCTGTCCAAATTTTTGGTGATGGTCGCCATTCCTTTGTCAAGCGATGCTTGCGAAACATCAATCAATTGTACTTTGTAATCAAATTGCGCAAAAGTGTGGGCAATGCCATTTCCCATCGTTCCTGCGCCTATTACTGCTATATTCTTCATTTTCAATTTATGATTTTATATTTTTTTTCTTTTGTCATCCGTCATCCGTCATCCGTCATCCGACTTCCAACTTCCAACTTTTATATTTTTTTAAAATTCTCAATAATCATCATCGCGATGCGCAAAGCTTCTGTGCCTTGCCGCAACGAGACTTCTGGCGTTCTATCTGCTTTTATGGCTTCGTAAAAACTTTCCAGTTCATCGAGGATGGCGTTGTTGTTTTCAACCTTTGGGTTTTCGAAATAGATTTGCTTTTTAATTCCTTCCGCATTGGTCAACACCATTGCGAAATCGTCCAGTTCTTTGGGAGCGTCCTTCATTTTTACTACTTCACATTGCTTTTCAAGGAAATCCACTGAAATGTATGCATCGCGCTGAAAGAAACGTGCCTTTCGCATTTTTTTAAGGGAAATTCTACTCGCGGTTAAATTCGCCACACAACCGTTTTCAAACTCAATACGGGCATTAGCAATGTCCGGCGTTTCGCTGATAACCGAAACCCCGCTTGCGCTTACGGCTTTTACAGGACTCTTTACAACACTCAAAATAGCGTCGATATCGTGAATCATCAAATCCAAAACTACTGAAACATCCGTCCCGCGTGGATTGAATTCCGCCAGTCGGTGGGTTTCAATAAACATAGGGTTGTGTATTTTGTCCTTAATGGCCATAAATGCAGGGTTGAAGCGTTCCACTTGGCCCACTTGTCCACGAACTTTTTTTTCCTTTGCCAAATCGCGGATCTGCTCAGCTTGTGCAACGGTTTGTGTTATTGGTTTTTCAATAAAGAGGTGTTTTCCAGCTTTTATAACTTTTTCGGCACAATCAAAATGTGTACTGGTGGGCGTTACCACTACCACCATATCGCTGGCGGCAATGAGGCTTTCCATGGATGGAAAACTTTTGTAGCCGAATTCAGATTCAATTTGTTCCGAAGCTTCTTTGCTGGCGTCGAAGAAACCCACAAGCTCGTATTTTGTGGATTGTTGCAGCAATTTTAAATGTATTTTTCCCAAGTGACCCGCACCCAGAACTCCCGCTTTTAGCATTGGCGTGTGTTTTTCACAAATGTACGGGTTTCGGGGGAAAGTTTAAAAGTTTATAGGTTTAGAGTTGATAAGTATTGACACATATTTATCGAGTAGTAAATTGTGCTTTGAAAACAAAATTGGTTACTTTGTACATCAAAAGTTAGATGCCGTGAAAGATACATTTACCCATCAAGGAATGCGGAAAAAATTGGTTGAAATCCTTAAAAAAAAAGGGATTGCAGATATTAATGTGCTGAATGCTATCGGTAAAATTCCGCGCCATCTTTTTATGGATTCTGGTTTTGTGAATCACGCTTATGTTGACAAAGCCTTTCCCATTGCGGCAGACCAAACCATTTCGCAACCTTATACCGTTGCGCGCCAAACGGAACTTTTAGGGGTGAATAAAGGCGATAAAATTCTCGAAATAGGAACGGGGAGTGGTTACCAAGCTGCAGTACTTTTGGAAATGGGAGCCACACTTTATACAATAGAAAGGCAAAACGAACTATTTAAAAAAACGAAACTTTTTCTACCCAAACTTGGCTACAAACCGAAGCGAATGATTTTTGGCGATGGTTATATTGGACTTGAAAGTGAAGCTCCATTTGATGGAATTATCGTCACCGCTGGAGCGCCTTTTGTTCCAAATCCGCTGTTGGCGCAATTGAAAGTTGGGGGAAAATTGGTGATTCCTGTAGGTGAAGATGTTCAGACAATGACTGTTTTTTTACGTAAATCTGACACCGAATTTGAGAAAGAAGAGTACGGTGAGTTCCGATTTGTACCTCTTTTGGAAGATAAAAACTAACGGTTTATATAATATACCTCATTGTCTTGGTTATCAGGGTCTTTTTTATCTTCACTTGGAATAAATCCATGTCGTTTTAGGAGCTTTTTTGACGGATTATTCCTATAATCCGTGTAGGCTTCAATGGTTTCAAACCCTCTTTGGTTGAAACCAAAATCCAAAACTGCTTTTAGTGCTTCGCTCATAATTCCCTTGCCCTGAAATTTTGGGTCGAGGTCGTAACCCACCTCCGCAGTTTTTTTGTCCTCTGAAAAATTCCAGAGGCAAATTGAACCTATCAAAATGTTAGATTCTTTAGTTGTGATTCCCCAACTGATGGATTTGTCCGTTTTTAAATTTGAACTCAATAATTGAATATGCGCAATTGTCATTTCGCGCGTTTGTGGTTCTCTCTTTATATATTTATTGATTTCTTTGTCTGAACGAAAGTAATAAACCCTATTCAAATCTGTTGGTAGGATTTTTCTAAGATTTAATCGTTCTGTTATGATGAAAGGGAAAGGTATGGCCATAGCGATTTTCTCTGTGAACTCTGTGCCTCCGTGGTTAATTTTACAACACAGAGGCACAGAGTTCGCGGAGATTTTATTTATTTTTCAAAAATTTAATCAATTCCTCTAAAGACTCCTTCGCGGCTTCTTCGTCATACTTCAAAAGATAATGTTTTTTGCTGATAAACGGAATGTACCTGTAATATTTTCCTTTTTTCAGACTTGCCACATCATAGCCGTGATAAGCATCGTCATACACTTTTATAGTTGTATTTTCTGCTATCATATACTTCAAGATGGCATCAACTTTTACGATCCGATCTTTTCCACCAGTCATAACAAGCACTGGAACTTTTGGATTGAGTTGAATTTCATAACCATTTGCAGGATAAAACAATGCGATTGATTTTATGTGAAATTTTTTCAGTGCATCCGCATCATTGGCAAGTGGAATTAAACCCAATCCGGCACGCGACCAGCCCACAATACTTCCGTCGGAATTTGGGTTGATGTCTCCATTCTGTTTTGCCCATTTTAAAGCTTCTTCAAGCGTCCAAAGAATTTGCGCAGGCGCTTCTTCATCCACGTCTCTTTTGGAAGCTTTATAGGCCGCAACGTTATCTACCAACAAAACGGAAATACCTTCGGCATTTAGTTTTTTGGCCACGTTATAATAATGGGTTGTGTCTTTAAAAATTCGCAACCCACCAGTGCCCGGAAGGAAAACTGCCCATTTGGAAGCGTCGAAATCCTTCGCTTTTTGAAAGTGGAAAAAATCGGTCATTTTTGCGTCTTTCGGCACTTTTTGCATTGGGATGCAGCTTGTGAAAATTGAGAACATCAGTACTAGTTTTAATATAGTTTTCATAGTTGTATTTTTAATTAAAGCCCTAATAAATCCAAAAACTTCAGTCCAAAAACAAAGGCTCCATCACTGCTGCCGTTGTAATAGGAACGAACATAATCCACGCGCAACAATCTAAATTTTCCAAAACCGAGGTTGTCTATACCTACGGAAATTTCGGAATATGGTTTTCTTTCTTCCGTACTTAAAAAATGGGCGCCCGCCACCAAGTTGAGGTTCAGTTGATTGATTCCGGGAATTTTTCCCAAAATCCAACCCCGGAAATCGTGTTCCAAATGCCCTTCAAAATAACTTTTATTGGTGCTGAATTTATAATAGGGCATCAAATTAAAAACGTTGGTATAGTTCGGCGAAGTGCCCACCCGAGTTTGGTTTCCGTTGAAATGTTTGTAGTCAATAAACGAAATTCCATCGCCGTTCGCGAAGGTTCCTCCTTTCAGATTATAATAAAACTGACCTTTGTTTCCAAGCGAAATAGATTGGTTTAAACTTGCTTCAAATTGGGTGTAATCGTAATTACTTTCGGTAATGGCCGCCCCGTTTTCCACAGAAAGGTTCAGCTCTGGATATTTGTTATCGCCAATATTGAATTTCATATCTGGGTTTGAAAAATACTTTTGGGCAAAGTTGATTCGAGCCCGCAGCTTGCTTTTCACAATATTGTGTTCTGCAATTGCAGCATTGTTGAAATCGTTCGGAGCTAATGGATTGTTGCTCGTGTAACTCACATCGACAAAGGGAATGGTTACATAGTCGGTATTGTTGAAAAGTGGTTTTCGGTTTTCGTAAGCCACGGAAGTATATAAATGCAGGCCGTTGAAAACTTCCTGACTGTATCGAATTTCCCCAAAATTAAGCTCGTAGAGCTTCATATAGTTTCGCTCGAAGAAAAGCGTTGCAAACGTATTTATCAATGGAGAAATAGGTTCCGTCTCGTTAAACTGTGCCACTGTGCTTCCGCCGGAAAGTGAAAGGCGCAGTTTATCCTTCCAATTAAAATTCCGAAGGATATTCGCTGTAAACCGAAGTCTGTCCTCCGCGATTCCGTAATCCGCCCGAACAGCAGCGGAAAAGGTGTTTGTTTGGTTGTCGTCAAACCATTTGTTGAACGTCAACCCGGCCTTGCTGTTCCAGCCCTGCACGGTGTTGAAATTTATACTTCGCAGCGGACCTTCATAGCCTACGGACCATTTTTCAAAGGAATTTTTAAAAGTGTAACCCGTTAAAATACTTAAAGCTCCTGGTTTGTTTGACTTGGCATCAAGTGAATCCAGATAGGGTTTTGAATGCCGCAACACTTGAATACTGTCTTTCTTTATGTAATCCTTCAATTCTTCATCGGTAAGTGGCACGGGGCGACTGCCCTTCCAATAGAGGCTGTCCTTTTTGTTGGCTTCGGGCTTAAAGGAAACTACCTCGTTTGTAAATGTTTTTTTGGTGAATTCGGGTTTAAAATTATAATTGCTATAAACAGCTATAAATCGGCCGTCTCCCTTCATTCCCAAGAGCCCAAAACCGAAATCGACGGTTTGTGAAATCTTTACCCAAAAATCATTTTTCGTGTCGTATTTATAATTTTGTTTCACTTTCAAATCACTCACAAAAGGAATTTGAATGGCCGCGCCTGTTGTTGTAAGCTCCACGCCATAAAGCTGCCAATCGTCTTCCACAATATAAATGTAGCCTTGCCAAACCCTGTCATTTGGGCGTTTAGGGATTACCTTTATTTTATTGATAAGTTTCGGACCTTCGTAAAAAACGCCGTCCAACTTGTAATTGTAGTAACTCAAAGCGTTATTCGCAATTGGTGAAACCAGTGCTGCGTTCAGTTCAACCGTGTTTTCATAAAATGAAATATTCGCGTTTTGGGCACTGTTGAAACTAAAACCGTTATCATTGCCGCTCACTTTGCTGGCGATTATTTTTTCGGTGAATTTATCAGGTTTTTGGAAAGCAATTTCCGAAATGGTTTCCGAAAGATAAATGATGCCAGTCCGTGTGGAATCCAACATTCCATCAAAATCGCCCACTTCCTGACCCATTATTTTTTTAGGTACGTCTTTTACCTTCCAAAGCCCGCGGGAGTAAAAATCGGCAGTGTATTCGCTCAATTTTTCAAGATTTTCCTTTCGTTGGGCAATGGTCTTGCGGATGATGCGGTAGGCGGGATCTTCGGAAGTGTTTACAACCACTTCATCAAGACTTGTGGTTTCTTCATCAAGCAAAACATTCAATATAAAGGGAAACGAAGTTGGGGAAATGGTTTTCGTCAAGGTTTTGAATCCCAAAAACTGAAAAGTGATTTTGTATTCAGTCCTTTCAGTAACATTTAATGAGTAATTTCCATCATCATTGGTGGTAGTGCCAATGTAGCTATGCTGAAGGTAAATATTGACGTAGGGAAGGGGTCGGCTCTTGTTATCGGTGACTTTTCCAACTATTTGTGCAGAAATATTCGCTGAAATAAAGAAGAAAAAGAGAAGGAGTTTTGTGTGCATTCGCTATTTTGACAGTTGTTTTTAGAGGTATGCAAATTAGTCATAAAAGGATTTCAAATTTGTTAAAGAAGCGTTAGAACGTATCCCTTTTTCACGCCCGCTGCCATATTCCCACTGAAAACGGCACTATAATTGTTCAAAACCTCTTTAGAAAGAGTTTAGAAAACACAGGATTTTAAGTACCTTTGAAGCACGACAATTATGGGACTAATAAGCAAGAGAAAAAATAAGAAGTACGGTTACAAACCGCGTCATTACGAGTTTGATGGCGAAAGCAGCCCATTTTCAATGGGGCATAAATTTGACGAATTCAGAACCACAGTTGGCGACAATAAGGGTTTAAAAGGAAAATTTAAAACTGCTTGGGCAGATCTTCGGCAAACTTCCGATAGAAATGCAAACCGAAGGCTTATTGTTATAGTTGCAGTTCTCGTACTGCTGTTCCTTTTTATTATTGAATTCGATTTATCTATTTTCTACGCATAAATTTTAATGGCAGATATCATTCAGTTATTACCGGACCATGTTGCAAACCAAATTGCAGCAGGCGAAGTTGTGCAACGGCCAGCTTCGGTAGTAAAGGAACTGCTGGAAAACGCCATTGATGCAAAGGCAACTTCCGTAACGCTGGTTGTAAAAGATGCCGGAAAAACCCTCGTTCAAGTCACAGACAACGGAATGGGGATGAGCCTTACCGATGCCCGGCTAAGTTTTGAACGCCACGCCACTTCAAAAATTAAATCGGCTGAAGATCTTTTTAACCTGCACACCAAAGGATTTCGGGGCGAGGCTTTGGCTTCCATTGCCGCAATTGCGCATGTGGAACTGAAAACCAAAACAGACAATTCTGAAATTGGAACGCATTTAACCATTGAAGGCAGCAAAGTAATTTCGCAAGATCCTGCCGTAGTTCCAAAAGGAACGACTATTTCAGTCAAAAATCTTTTTTATAATATTCCCGCAAGGCGAAATTTCTTAAAAAGCAATCCCGTGGAAACCCGCCATATTATTGACGAATTCCACCGCGTGGCTTTGGCGCACCCCAATGTAGCATTCCAAATGCTTCACAACGGCGGCGATGTTTTCAATCTTCCTGCTGAAAATTTACGGCAACGGATTGTACATATCTTCGGCAGTAAAACCAACGAAAAACTGGTTCCCGTGCACGAAGAAACCGAAATTTTAAAAATTGAAGGTTTTGTTTTGAAACCTGAATTCGGAAAAAAAAGCAGGGGAGAGCAGTTCTTTTTCGTGAACAATCGCTTTATAAAAAGCCCGTATCTGCACCATGCCGTAGCTTCGGCGTTTGAAGGGTTGATGAAGAATAACATTCATCCGGGCTATTTCCTTTTTTTGGAAGTGGACCCACATTCCATTGACATCAACATCCACCCCACAAAAACCGAGATAAAATTTGAAGACGAACATTCCATTTATGCAATGCTCCGCGCGACGGTAAAACACAGTTTGGGACAGTTCAACATTGCGCCAGTGCTCGATTTTGATAGGGATAAAGGTTTTGATACGCCTTATGAATACAGTAAAAAATCGCCGACAGCTCCTTCCATTGAAGTGGATAGGGATTTTAATCCATTCAAAGAAAAACCGAAGCAGGGCAATATCAATTTCCCTTTTAAGAGAGAGCAAACCCAATCGTGGGAATCACTTTACGTCGGGTTGAAAGATGAAAAAAATACTACAGTTTCCAACTTGGGGGATATTGAATTTGAAAGCGAGGAAGTAACTGGAAGTCTTTTTGAAAACCACGATGCCGAAACGGGACAGTTAACTTTTCAACTTCAGAATAAATACATCGTGAGTCCGTTGAAAAATGGGATGATGATTATTCATCAAAACCTTGCACATCAACGGATTCTATACGAGGAATTGCTAAAAAATATTACCGTGAAAGAAGCCGTGAGCCAGCAATTATTGTTTCCGCTGCAACTGCATTTTTCAAAACCCGATGTGGAAATAATTGAAAAAATCCGCGAACAGCTTGAAAATATAGGTTTTATTTTTTCTGAATTGAAAGATGAAACTGTTGAGATTAGCGGAATTCCAGTGCTGATATTGGAAAGCCATGTTGTAAATTTGCTCAACCAATTAGTGCACGACATTAAAGAGGAAGTGCCCGACACTGGTTTCAGCCAAAATGATATGCTTGTAAAATCCATGGCGGCCAGTATGGCCATAAAAACAGGTGTTTCATTGAACAAAGAGGAACGCGAACATTTAATAAACCAACTGTTTGCCTGCAAAGAACCAAGCGTTAGTCCGACCAATAAACCAGTTTTTACCACCTTGGACGTGAGTGATCTGGATAAAAAATTTATGTAAATGGCAAGAATTACCGATACCGTAAAATTTCTTTTAATACTGAATGTGCTCTTTTTTATAGGATCACAATTTACTGGCGGGATTGCCGAGCGTCTTTTTGCGCTCTATTATTTTGAAAACCCCAATTTTCAATATTGGCAACCGCTGACATCTATGTTTATGCACGCCAATTTTTTCCACATACTTTTTAATATGTATGCGCTGTGGGCTTTTGGTTCACCTTTGGAAATGCGCTGGGGACAAAAGAAGTTTCTCTTCTTTTACTTTTCCGCAGGACTTGGTTCGGCGTTGATTTATACTTTGGTTAATTACTATCAAGTTCATTCTGCTATGGATGCGTTGATGAATGCAGGGATGAGCCATGAGCAGATTATGGATCTTTTGAACACTGGAAGCTACAACACTGCTATTTTAGATTCCGTTTCGCAAGATACAATTCAAAGTATGTACAATACTTATAACGGCATTGCTCTCGGCGCTTCGGGTGCGGTTTATGGTGTTTTGGTAGCTTTCGGAATAATGTTCCCAGCTGTAGAATTAATGTTGATTTTTCTCCCTATTCCAATCAAAGCAAAATTTTTCATCCCCGGAATTATCCTCTTGGATTTGATTTTCGGAATTACCGGAACACCTACAGGAATTGCACATTGGGCCCACATTGGCGGAGCTTTTTTCGGATTTATAATGGCGTGGTACTGGAAGAAAAACAGTTTTGATAACCATCGCTGGAATTAGGTATGGCAGCTCCGAACCTTGCATATCAATATAAAACGGCCAGTGTTTTGGTCAAGCTCATTGTTATCAATGTTGCTGTGTTTCTATTTGTTCATCTGGGCTCGTTTTTCTTTAAAATTGAATCAAAAGATTTGATGGATTGGTTTGTTTTGAGGGTTGATTTGAATACACTCGTTTTTCGTCCGTGGACGTTGATTACATACAGCTTTTTGCATTTTGGCGATCCCCCAAAGAGTTATGGGATTTTTCACATCTTTTTTAATATGCTTTTGCTCTATTGGTTTGGGAAGTTTGTTTTAAACCTTTTTACGGGAAAAAGACTGCTGACAATTTATTTACTCGGTGCTATTTTTGGGGGTTTGCTATTTGTTTTATCATATAACTTCTTTCCTGTTTTTGAAGATAAACGCGGATTTGTAATTGGCGCATCTGGAGCGGTTACTGCTCTTTATATTTTTATTGCTACCTATACCCCAAATACCGAAGTTCGAATTTTAAAGTTCACTATTAAACTTTGGCACATCGCTCTGGCTATTTTTCTTTATGATTTGGTGCGTATTCCAATCTCTGGCAATGCCGGAGGCTTGATGGCGCACGTTGGTGGCGCTTTGTTTGGATTTGTGTATGCTACACAACTCGCCAAAGGAAACGATATAGGAAAATGGTTTGAAAATTTTATGGATTGGATTGCCAATCTTTTCAAGCCACGAACTAAAAAGCCTTTCAAAAAAGTACATCGTACAACACAACCCGCTTCGCAGCGTTCTAAACCCAAAGAGGCAAAATCCGGTCATCAAATAAAGGTGGACGGCATTTTGGACAAAATAGGCAAAAGCGGTTATGAAAGTCTGACGAAAGAAGAAAAAGACTTTTTGTTCAAAGCCGGAAAAGACGACTAACCAATGCGGAAATTTCTCAACAAAATGATTTACTGGGGCAACCTGCTTGCGGCATTTCTTTTGCTTGTTTCCTTCATTTTGCCCTATTTACCGCCTAAAAGTTTCCCCACGCTTTCATTGATCAGTTTAGTGGTTTCGCTGCTGATAATTGTAAATTTTATTTTCGCAATTTATTGGGCAATCCAACTTAGGCGTAGGTTTTTTATATCGTTTACCGTACTTTTTATATCCTATTTTTATTTCAATGTTTTTTATGAAATATCTTCGGAAGCGGACACTTCACAATATAAAAACACGCTGAATGTGCTTTCCTACAACGTCCGTCTATTCAACGCTTATGAAAAAAAACCCGATACGGATGCTTCCGCAATAATTTCAGAAATACTTGCCGAGGAAAATCCAGATGTGGTCTGCATTCAAGAATATTACAAACCCAATAAAATTGATTTTTCCGTATATCCGTATCAATATATTCACTTCAAATCTGAAAAGGCGAAACTTGGGCACGCCATCTTTTCAAAATATCCGATACTGAATACGGGTGCGTTTGATTTTGAGGAAACCTACAACAATACACTCTTTGCAGAAATTGTGAAAGGAGCCGATACCATTCGTATTTACAGTGTCCATTTACAGTCGCTCGGCATCATTCCACGGGTGAGTTTTTTACAGGAAAGCGATAACGAAAAACTCCGAAAACGGGTTTCACACGCTTTTGAAAAGCAACAAAACCAAGTGGAAGCCATTTTGGCGCACAAAGAGAAAAACACGCATCCCGTAATTATCTGTGGCGATTTCAACAACACGCCGTTTTCATACAGCTACCGAAAATTGAAAGATGGCATGCAGGATGCCTTCCGCGAACGCGGCAATGGTTTGGGAACAACCTTCAAATTTGAAAAATACCCAATGCGGATAGATTATATTTTTGCTTCAAAAGGGTTTGATATTTTATCATTCGAAACGATGAGAAAAACATTTTCTGACCATTATGCCGTTCGGGCTACTGTTGGCTGGTAAATTCAATTAACAATTAACAATTAACAATTAACAGTTAGCAATAATCAATTTCATTCTTTAATTCAACCTGCAACCTGCAACAATCAACCATTAACAAAAGATTGTCTTTCCAAATAACCCAATGCATTCGGACCTTCATTAAAAAGTAAATCCAACACCGAAAGATTCGGCAAAAACGGATGGTTTGCGCCGTGGACTTGCGTATAAACTTCTGCCTGAAAATTAGAAGTTCTCTTCGCATCAATCAAAAGGCGGAGGTCTGCAATTTCAGGATTTGTTTCATAGGAAGTGGTTTTTGAAACTTCAACCTCAATTCCTATCAACTCACATAACAAATCGAATATTTTTAGGTTGTACTCCGTCAAATTTCCAACGGGTTCCGTGAACAAATGTTCCAAATCGTCTTCGTAATATTCAAAAAAAGGTGAAGTGCGATACGCGCTCTGCAAGCTTTTCCAATGCTGCTCCTGCCACGGAAAATCATTTTCAACAACCACATTTTTTGTTTTTTGTCGCTTGCTGGTTCGGTTGTGTTTTATGGGAATGTTCAAAAGCAGCTTTCCGTTGCTGTGCGCAATAAAAGCTCGGTTGCGGTAGGTCTGTTTTTGGTAATTGTCTTCAACTTCAAAAACAACTTTTTCAGCCTGGGCCACAGCCGTCATTTGTTCAACAGACGGAAAATAGGAGGGAAGAAGGAGGATTGTTTTCATTTGAAAATTAAAGGCTTCAAAAATAGGAAAGAAAAGAACAAAGAACAAAGAACCAAGAACCAAGAACCAAAAGTCAAGAGCAAAGAATAAAATGTGAGAATTTTCAAAACTTTGAACCTGAAACCTGAAACCTGAAACCTGTAACGTGGAAGTTGAAACAAGAAACGTGAAACCTTTTTCGCTACCTTTGCGTAAACCAAAAAAACTATGCTCATAATTGGCATTGCTGGTGGTACCGGCAGCGGAAAAACAACTGTGGTTGATCAAATAGTTGCGGAACTTCCGGAAGATGAAGTCTGCGTCATTTCGCAGGATTCCTATTATCACGACAACAGCCATCTGTCTTTTGAGGAACGCACAAAAATCAATTTTGATCATCCCAAAGCCATCGATTTTGATTTGTTGGTAAGCCATTTAAAGGAACTTCGGAAGGGAAATTCTTTTGAACAACCGGTTTATTCCTTCGTGGAGCACAATAGAACTGGAGAAACAATTACTACCTTCCCAAAAAAGGTTATTATTGTTGAAGGAATTTTGATCTTGGCGCATCCAGACGTTCGCGAAATGTTCGACATAAAAATATTCGTGCACGCCGACAGCGACGAGCGGTTGATACGCAGGTTGAAACGTGACATTGCTACCCGCGGCCGCGATTTGGAAGAAGTTTTAAACCGCTACCAAACCACGCTGAAGCCGATGCACCAACAATTCATAGAACCGACCAAGGAATTTGCGGACATCATTATTCCCACAAATAAACACAACACCGTGGCCGTTGACCTAATAAGAAATATTATTCACCAAAAATTAAGCTATACCGAATCGTGAAGCTCTCAGAAATAAAAAAGAACAAATGGGTTAGGTTTATAAGCAATAAATATGTGCTTATCCTTATTTTGTTTATTGTTTGGATGATTTTTTTTGATGCCAATTCCTATCTGATCCATCACGAATTAGACAATGATATCAATGCTTTGGAAGACAATTCCGAATTTTACCAAAAGGAAATAAAACACGACAAAACCTTCATCAAAAAAATGGAGGACAGCAGCGAGATGGAGAAATTTGCCAGAGAAAAGTACTATTTGAAAAAGGAAAACGAGGACATTTATATAATTGAGCACGAGGACAGCATCAAAAAAGAGGAAAAGAGATGAGCGATTTTTTGTTTGATGGGTTTGATGAAGTTTCCGCAAAACAATGGAAGCAGAAAATACAGTACGACCTTAAAGGCGCCGATTATAACGAAACTTTGGTTTGGCAAAGTCCCGAAGGCTTAAACGTAAAACCGTTCTATCACCAAGACGATTTTAAAGAAGATTTTCAGCCCATTCCCGGTCAGCCACAATCTTGGGCAATCGCACAGCAAGTTTTTATAGATGATGAAAAAATAGCGAATAATATTGCGCTGGATGCTTTGGAGAGAGGAGCAGAGGCAATAATTTTTACTGCCGCCGAAGATTTTGACCCGAGAATCGTTTTTAAGGATTTTCCTTTTGAAACAGCTACAATTTACTTCAACCTAACATTCCTTTCCGAAGCTTTTTACACTAAACTCATCAAATTCTTTTCGCACTTGCCTGCCAATTCGGTAGGGAAAAATGCTACCGTTTTTTATAACATAGATATAATAGGAAACCTCACCCGCACGGGCAACTGGTTTCACAACCTAAAGAAAGACCACGAAATTCTGGAAAACATTTTTCAGAAATATGCTTCTGAAAATCTCCTTTCAATTGATGCAACCTTATACCAAAACGCAGGTGCAAACACCGTCCAGCAATTGGCATACGCCTTGGCCCATGCCAACGAATATTTGAATCACGAATTTGTCACCTCGAGCGCAGTCGAGAGGTCGTCGTTAACCTTCAACCTCGCTATCGGCTCCAACTACTTTTTCGAAATAGCAAAAATCCGCGCCCTGCGTAAACTTTACGCAACTCTGGCAAAAGAGTACAACTTAAAAGAAACCTGCCACATAATTGCAACACCGTCAAAACGCGACAAAACCCTTTACGATTTCAACGTAAACCTGCTTCGAAGCACCACAGAATGTATGAGTGCAGTTTTGGGCGGCGCAGACACAGTTTGCAATTTGTCTTACGATGCCCTTTACCACAAAAGCAACGAGTTCGGCGAACGCATTTCACGAAATCAATTACTTATCTTAAAGTACGAGAGTTATTTTGACGCTGTAAGCAATCCTTCAGACGGGACTTATTATATTGAAAACGTAACAGATGAACTAGCCGAAAAAGCCCTTCAACTTTTTAAGGAAATAGAAAAAGGCGGCGGTTTCCTCAAACAATTAAAAGAGGGAATCATTCAGAAAAAAATAAAGGAAAGTGCTGAAAAGGAACAACAACTCTTCGATAGCGGTAAACTGAAATTGTTGGGAACCAACTATCACCCCAATAAAAAAGATAGAATGAAAGACGATTTGGAACTTTTCCCATTCGTGAAAAACAATCCAGTCAAAACCATTATCGCTCCAATTGTTGAAAAACGCTTGGCAGAAAAAGTTGAACAGGAAAGAATAAGCAATGAGTAGAAAAGATTTACATCATATTAGCCTAAAAAGGTCCGAAGACGGAAGAAGGAAGACGGAAGTTTCTGCGGGTCACTCTGAGCTTGTCAAAGGGCAACCAGAAACCAGAAACCAGAAACACTCGTCTTCCGAAGCTTTTTCAGCGAAGGAGGATGAAACTTTTTTGACGGCCGAAGAAATCCCCCTAAAAAAACGATACAATGCTGAAGACACAGCAAACCTCAAACACCTAAATTTCGTAGCTGGAATCGCCCCGTACCTCCGCGGCCCATACTCCACAATGTACGTCCGCCGTCCGTGGACTATTCGCCAATATGCAGGATTTTCAACGTCAGAAGATAGCAACGCCTTTTATAGAAGAAATCTAGCCGCAGGTCAAAAAGGACTTTCCGTAGCCTTCGATCTCGCCACACACCGAGGTTATGACAGCGACCACCTAAGAGTGGAAGGCGATGTTGGCAAAGCAGGCGTAGCTATAGACAGCGTAGAGGATATGAAAATCCTTTTCGACCAAATACCCTTGGACAAGATGAGCGTTTCTATGACGATGAACGGCGCCGTGCTACCAATTATGGCGTTCTATATTGTTGCTGCGAAAGAGCAGGGCGTTTCCCCAAAAGAGTTGGAGGGAACCATCCAAAACGATATTCTAAAGGAATTCATGGTGCGCAACACTTACATCTATCCGCCCAAGGAATCAATGAAGATTGTTAGCGATATTTTTGAATACTCTTCCAAGAATATGCCAAAGTTCAACAGCATCTCCATCTCCGGCTACCATATGCAGGAAGCGGGAGCTACGGCAGATATTGAACTGGCTTATACTTTGGCAGACGGTCTCGAATACATCCGCACCGGAATAAAAGCGGGAATGGACATAGACACTTTTGCGCCACGCCTCTCCTTCTTTTGGGGTATCGGGATGAATCACTTTATGGAAATCGCGAAGTTACGCGCCGCCAGAATGCTGTGGGCAAAGATTGTTAAACAGTTCAATCCCAAAGACGAAAAATCCCTTGCCTTGCGTACCCACTGCCAAACCAGCGGATGGAGCCTTACTGAGCAAGACCCATTTAACAACGTTGCAAGAACCGTTATTGAAGCAACCGCAGCAGTTTTCGGCGGAACGCAATCGCTACATACAAATGCTTTGGATGAAGCCATCGCGCTACCAACCGATTTCTCCGCACGTATTGCAAGAAACACCCAGATTTTCCTTCAAACCGAAACCCAGATCACCAAAACGGTCGATCCTTGGGCTGGAAGTTATTACTTAGAAAACCTTACCGATGAGATCGCCAACAAAGCTTGGGCATTAATAGAAGAAGTAGAAGAATTGGGCGGAATGACCAAAGCCATTGAGGCAGGCATCCCCAAACTTCGCATAGAGGAAGCTTCAGCAAGAAAGCAGGCGCGCATTGATAGCGGGCAGGACATCATCGTAGGCGTAAACAAATACCGTCTTGCAAAAGAAGACCCACTGCAAATCTTGGATGTGGACAACCAAATGGTCCGTACTTCGCAGATTGAACGCCTAAACCACATAAAAGCCACCCGCGACAACAAAAAGGTAGCAAAGAGCCTAGCAGATATTACCGAATGCGCAAAGACAGGTCGCGGAAATTTACTAGCTTTAGCCGTAGAAGCTGCCCGACACAGGGCGACTTTGGGCGAAATCTCTACCGCGATGGAAAAGGAATTCGGCAGGTATAAAGCACAAATTAGATCTTTTAGCGGCGTGTATAGTAAAGAAATAAAGAAAGACGAAAGTTTTATAAAGGCAAGGCAAATGGCAGACCAGTTCGCAGAGTTGGAAGGCCGCCGTCCGCGTATTATGATTGCCAAAATGGGGCAGGACGGGCACGACCGCGGCGCCAAGGTGGTTGCCACTGGCTATGCCGATGTAGGTTTTGATGTGGACATAGGTCCCCTCTTCCAAACGCCCGCAGAAGCCGCCAAACAAGCAGTGGAAAACGACGTACATATCCTCGGCGTTTCCTCCCTCGCCGCAGGCCACAAAACCCTTGTGCCACAGGTTATAGAGGCTCTAAAAAAATACGGCCGCCAAGATATTATGGTCATCGTGGGCGGCGTAATCCCGCACCAAGATTACCAATACCTTTTTGATGCCGGCGCTGTTGCGGTTTATGGCCCAGGTACTCGTATTAGTGATGCTGCTATTGAGATGTTGGGGATTTTGATTGAGGGGGTGGAGTGAATGTGCAAAGTATAAAGTTGAAGATAAATATAAATATAAATAATATTATTAAAGCCTAAGATTACCTTATTAGTTTGTAAAAAACACTACAATTTTAGAAAATGCCAATAATAGTTCCACATCAAAATTCAAGTCCAGTAGTCTTTCCTAACGAAAATTATCGGATTGTAAAATATATGGATTTGACAAAGTTCGTTTCTTTATTACAAAGAAAAGCTCTATTCTTTTGTAGATTAGACAAATTAGAGGATCATTTTGAGGGAACTACCGCAAAATCAAATTGGAAAAAACGATTTGACTACCACGCTACACAACATCTTCGTACTCCAAACTTTAAGAAATTAACTGATCAAGAAATATTAAAAGCCGTGGAAGCCGACTTTGAAGGGGATAGAAAGATGAAAGCTTTGAAATGCATTTGCTGTTGGAATATTGATGATTTCGAATCTGCCGCCCTTTGGAAAATATATTCAGACTTTAGTCAAGGTATAATGATAACTTCAAAAATATCAGCACTAATTGATTCTTTTAACGAAAATACAGATGATATTGACCTGAGCGAAGTGCAGTATATAAATCATAAATTAGATGATATGCCTGACTTTAACATGATGTATCCAGTATTTCATAAAAATAAAGCTTATACATATGAAAAAGAACTTCGACTTATATACACTGTTGATTTTGAAGTTGGTTGGCTTTATGATTGGTCGAAAGAGGAAGTAGAACAAGGAAAATATTTGCCAGTTAATTTGGATAAATTAATTGATGAAATAATTGTAAGCCCATATTCACCAGATTGGTATATTAAACTTATTGACAACCTTTGTAAAACCTATGGACTAAAAGTTGATGTAATTAAGTCGGAATTGGCAAGGGAATAAAATAATATTTCACAGCAAATTAATATAAATGAGTTATGCTCTAAATAAATGGTGTTACTCAGAGAAATCTTAAAAATGCTTAAACTTTTGTCAATTCATAACATCAGTAATATTTATCTCATAAAACTTGTTCCCCCTGCTAGCGCACGTTTGCAACGTGTGCCCGCACAGTTACTCAGAGCCAGTTTCTAATTTTGCCAAAGGCAAGGAACGCGTTGCAAACGCGCACCAGCATTAAATATCTTTTTATTTAAGAAGTTAGTTAAAGCTAGCCCACGCTACCGCGAGCGTCCCATTGGTGAGAACCACAACCCTTTAAAATAAATACCACTTTTAAATCAACATCCCCAAAAATAATTTACCTTGGTATATCGCTAACAACCAAAAGATTATAGCTTATGAAAACCATTTCCAAATTCGCTTTAGTACTACTACTAATTTTCACCACAATTGGGTGTAAAAACAACACTACTCCCGAAGCAGAGGCAGAAACAGCCGAAGACGCCAGCGCCCAAATGCTATCGGAAACCCCACCACCCGCCGAAACAAAACCTGGCTTCGCAACCCTCTCCTTCAAAATGGACGGCACCCTTATAGAAGGCACCGCGCCCAGTGTTATGGCCATGTACGTTCCCGCTAAAAAGGAAGTAAACATTAGGGCCAGCACCCCCAAAGGCCTTTTCGCAATAATAATTGACAAGGTAGAAGGCACCGGCACATACACCATTAAAGGAACCTCGTCCAATGGCGGAGGATTAATGATGACGGACAAAATGTATGAAGTAAAAAAATCTGGAACACCCTTCACCGTTACCATAGATACCGTTGAAGATATTACAGCCGTTTCAACCCCAGATGCAAAAGCCATCCGCGGAACATTTGAAGGAAAAATCATGGATGATGCGGGCAATACAATAATGATAACCGAAGGAAAATTCAGCAGTCAGTAAACTTTTCCGATTTTAGTTTTAAAAATGCATTTTCATCATTTCTATATAACTATTCAAGCATCTTTAATACATTTTTAGGGATGCTTTAATTTTTATAGTTGAAACAGATAGTGCTAGCTTTTTCATAGCGGAATTAAGTATTTTTAAAAAATTCACCAAGCACGATTCCCTATCTTTGCCCAAAAATATCCTGAATGCTCCAAATTCTGGTACATTACACTTTACACCTTTTGGTCCCTGGCCTAATAGCCTATATCTTTTTCAGAAAAGAATGGAAAAAGGCGTGGTTAATTATGCTGGCCACAATGTTGGTAGATGTAGATCACCTCTTCGCCACCCCAATTTTCGAACCTGGCCGTTGCAGTATCAATTTCCATCCGCTGCACACCTATTGGGCAATGGCAGTTTACTTAGTGTTGTTATTTTTCAAGAAAACCAGAATCATCGCCGTGGGATTATTATTCCACATGCTCACAGACTTTATAGATTGTCAATGGAGTTGAAAAAGTAGGCAGTAGCAGTAGCAGTATTCAGTTGCACTATAAATAAAATCGCAATAGAAATAACTACATTGGCTTTTAGTCTTGGTTCTTAATTCATTTCAGTCATGTTTCCAAATTTTAACTACCGTCTACCTACTAAAGACTACCGACTATCTGTGGTGATACGGTTCATTCCGAAGAATCGTAAACCCCCTATAAAGCTGTTCAATAAAAAATAGCCGAACCATTTGGTGCGAAAAGGTCATTGAAGAAAGTGAAACCTTCCCATTAGCGCGTGCATAAACAGCCTCACTAAACCCGTATGGACCACCAATCACGAAGATGAGGTTCTTCAAACCGCTGTTCATCTTCTTCTGAAGAAACTCCGCAAACCCTTCTGAAGTAAAGGTTTTTCCTTTTTCATCAAGCAGGATTAAAACATCAGCAGTAGAAGTTCGCTTTAATATTTCTTCCCCCTCCGCTTGCTTTTGAAGTTGTTCAGACAAGTTTCTGGCATTTTTCACATCCGGAATCACCTCGATTTCAAACGAAATATAAAACCCCAACCGTTTGGTGTAGTCATCCATCAAGGTTTGCAGTTGGTTGTTGTCGGTTTTGCCAATGGCCAGTAATGTAATTTTCATAATTCAAAAGTAATAGATTTTAAAGGTTTTTGCATAACTGCCTACTGAAACTGAATACTGCCAACTCTTTTTGTTATTTTAGCTGAAATTTCCTTGCTATGATTTCAGACAAACAATTCAACAAAGAAATAGACATCATCATCGCCAATGCTATCCGTGAGGACATTGGGGAAGGCGATCACAGCTCCCTGGCCTGTATTTCGGAAGATGCCACGGGTTCTGCAAAACTTTTAGTGAAGGACGAAGGCATCATCGCCGGAGTGGAATTTGCCCGCCAAGTTTTTGAATACGTTGACCCAGGACTTGAACTTGACATCAAAATAAAAGACGGCAGCCCAATAAAATATGGCGATGTATGTTTTTACGTTTCGGGCCTTTCGCAATCCATTCTAAAGTCGGAAAGATTGGTGCTGAACGCCATGCAGCGCATGAGCGCCATCGCCACCAAAACCAACAAATACGTAAAACTGTTGGAGGGAACAAATACAAAAATCATGGACACCCGAAAAACCACGCCCGGCATTCGCGCTTTGGAAAAGTGGGCCGTAAAAATAGGTGGCGGCGAGAACCACCGTTTCGCGCTTTACGATATGGTAATGCTAAAAGACAACCACATCGATTTCTGCGGCGGAATAACGAAGGCGATTGAAAAAACAAAACGCTACTTGGAAAACAATCATCTCGACCTCAAAATAATCGTAGAAGCCAGAAATCTTGCGGAAATAGAAGAAATACTTAAGACCGATGGCGTTTACCGAATCTTGACAGACAATTTCAATTACGAAGACACCCGCAAAGCTGTCAAGTTAATCAACGGAAAATGTCTTATCGAATCCAGCGGTGGCATCACTTTGGAAACCGCCAGAAAATATGCCGAATGTGGTGTGGATTACATTTCAAGCGGTGCATTGACGCACTCCGTTCACAATATGGACCTTAGCCTAAAAGCTGTTAAATGAACGAAGAAGGGGAAAAGGAAACCAACATTCCCGTCATTCGGGATTTGGTAAGGCTCAGTAAAAGAATAAAACTTCCCGGCTTGGGTGATTTTTCGCTGTACCATTTGCTGGACATTTATGTAACAGGAATATTGAAAGGTTCTTTTTCGCCTCGCGCCAGTTCCATTGCATACAGTTTTTTTCTCGCGCTATTCCCTTTTTTACTGCTTTTACTAAACCTTATTCCCTATATCCCGATAGAAGGTTTTCAAACTCGCTTTCTTATATTTATGGAAGCCTTATTACCAGAGCAGACCACTCAGTTCTTTTATCCAATAATTGCGGATATTGCAGTGAACCCTCGGGCAGGTTTAATATCCTTTGTGTTTTTTCTTTCTATATTCCTATCAACGAATGGCGTAAACGCTATCTTCAGCGCGTTTGAATATTCATTTCACGTGACCATGAACCGCAATTTTTTTAGACAATACTTTGTGGCGCTGGTGGTTTCCATTTTCTTGGCATTGTTGTTGTTAACTTCGGTAGGGGTCATACTTTATGGAGAATACATAATCCACGACCTTCAGTCCAGAGCTTATATTGATAATGATCTTTTCTGGATTTCGTTCTTTCAATTTCTTGTTTTTGTAGTAATGATTTATGTGGTTATCGCCACACTTTATTATTTTGGAACCAAAGAAGGTAGGTCGTCCAGCTTTTTTTCAATTGGCGCAGTAACAACCACGGTGTTGTTTCTGCTTACCACATACTTTTTCGGTGTCTATATCAACAATTTTTCAAATTATAACGAGTTATACGGTTCCATTGGTGCACTTTTGATTTTGATGTTATATATTTGGATAAATGCAAACCTCTTGCTGCTGGGTTTTGAATTGAATGTTTCAATTAAGCGGCTAAAAGAAAAAATGTAAACGTTAAACCTAATTTTTAAATTATGAAATGCCCACTAACTAATTATAAACAAACAGAAGATGTATATTTGGGCATTCCATCTTCTTAACTCTCAAATATTATATACAGATGAAAAAAATACTTTTAACCCTCTCCCTCGTTGCCCTTACCGTTATGACGGCTGTGGCACAGGACGTAACCGGAAAATGGAAAACCCTTGACGACGAAACCGGCGAAGAAAAATCAATCGTCGAAATCTACAAACAAAACGGAAAAGTGTATGGGAAAGTAGTGGAGATATTGAACCCTGCCAAGAAAAACGCCAACTGCGATAAATGTGAAGGTGCAGAAAAGGGAAAACCCATTTTCGGCATGGTAATCATTAAAGGTCTTGAAAAAGATGGCGATGAATACAATGGCGGTACCATCACGGATCCAAACAACGGCAAGGTCTATAAATGCTATATAGAACTTGATGGCCCCAACAAATTGGACGTTCGCGGCTATATAGGTTTCTCTCTTTTGGGAAGAACACAAACCTGGACTCGCGTTAACTAAAAAATATTAAAAACAGTATCTTTAGGCCACCAATTTTGGTGGCCTTTTTTATTCCGGGCGTAGCAAAGAAACCTTCAAAAGCATAACTATTTTTTTTAATATCTTTCAAGCTCATAGTTAATAACTCATAACCCAAAACTCATAACTCAAAAAGTGTATTTCATTGACGTTATTCTGCCAATTCCGTTAAAACAATCTTTCACGTACAGCGTGAACAAGGACGAAGCAGCCTTCCTAAAACCAGGGATGCGCGTGGCTATTCCTTTTGGAAAATCCAAAGTTTACACTGGTATTGTCTATCAAGTACACGACCAACCGCCCGTGGGCTATGAAACCAAATCCATCGATCATATTTTGGATGAGGAACCTATCATCACAACCTTTCAATTGAAACATTGGGAATGGCTAGCCCATTATTATATGTGTTCTTTGGGCGAAGTGATAAAAGCAGCATTGCCCAGCGCATTTTTGTTGGAAAGTGAAACCATGATAAAACTTTCCTGCCTGCCGGCAGGCACGGCTTCGGAAAAAAATTATGATGAAAATTTGCTGTCCGATGAAGAGTTTTTGGTTTTTGAAGCCCTGCAGCACCAATCCTCACTTCATATAAATGATGTGCGGGCCATCCTCGATAAAAAGAACGTGGTTTCTGTAATTCAGAAGTTAATTGAAAAAGGAATAGTTACCGTGGAGGAAACGGTTTACGAACAATACACCCCAAAACTGAAACGCTACATAAAGCTCACGCAGAAATACACTTCGGAAGAAAAGTTGCGCGAACTTTTGGACACCTTGAGCCGAGCGCCAAAACAGCGCGATGTGCTGATGAACCTTTTTATGCTGAACAGCCAGACCAAAAAACCGATTAGTTCCACAGCACTTCAAAAAAAGAGTGGAGCCTCTTCAGCCACTTTGAAATCTCTTTTAGATAAAGATATTTTGGAAGAATATTTTATACAGCACGACCGGGTGGAATTTTCTGGCGAATCTTCATCGGAAATAAAAACCTTGAACGAAGCACAGACAAAGGCATATGAAGAAATAAAAACTTCCTTTGCAAGCAAGGATGTGGTCCTGCTCCACGGAGTTACTTCCAGCGGAAAAACCGAAATCTACGTCAGGCTTATTGAAAAAATGATTGCTTCGGGAAAACAGGTTTTGTATATGCTTCCCGAAATAGCTTTAACAACCCAACTCATCAGTCGTCTTCAAAAATATTTTGGCGAAAAGATTTCTGTTTACCATTCCAAATTTTCTGTGAACGAACGCGTTGAGGTTTGGAACAACGTGCTTGCCGAAAAGCCGAAAGCGCAAATAGTTATTGGCGCACGTTCTTCATTATTTCTTCCTTTTAAAAATCTGGGGTTCATTATTGTCGATGAAGAACACGAACCCAGTTTTAAACAATTCAGTCCCGCCCCGCGCTACAACGCTCGCGATAGCGCTGTTGTTTTGGCGAATCTTCACAAAGCAAAACTTTTAATGGGTTCCGCAACGCCTTCGCTGGAAAGTTACCACAACGCAAAAACGGATAAGTTCGGTTTGGTAACCTTGAAAAAGCGCTTCGGAAATGTGATGATGCCGGATATTGAATTGGTGGATATAAAAGAGAAGAACCGCAAGAAACAGATGACGGGCCATTTCAGTGACAGGCTTTTGGAAGAAATGCGCGAGGTTTTAAAAAATAGCGAACAGATAATCCTTTTTCAGAATAGACGAGGTTTTTCGCCCGTTGTGGAATGTACCACTTGCGGGGTTTCGCCTCAATGCCCAAACTGTGATGTTAGCTTGACGTTCCATCAACACAAAAACCAACTGCGCTGCCATTACTGCGGCTATCATGTGGCTATGATGCAAAGCTGTATTGCCTGTGGAAGCCAAACTTTGGATACTAAAGGTTTCGGAACAGAACAGATAGAAACGGAATTGAAATCGTTGTTTCCAAACCACAAAATAGCCCGGATGGATCAAGACACAACGAAGGGAAAACATTCCTATTCAAAATTGATAGAGGCTTTGGAAAATGAGGAAATAGATATATTGGTTGGCACGCAAATGCTCGCCAAAGGTTTGGATTTTAGAAATATCAGTCTCGTGGGTGTGATGAACGCGGACAACCTCCTAAACTTTCCGGATTTTAGGGCGCACGAACGCAGTTTTCAATTGCTACTGCAAGTATCGGGCAGGGCAGGGCGCACCCAAAAACGCGGTAAGGTTTTGATACAGACTTACAATCCGTTCCATCAAATTTTGAAGCAGGTAAGTGTGAATGATTATGAATCGATGTATAAAGAGCAACTTGAGGAAAGGTACAATTATAAATATCCGCCTTTTTTCAGAACGATAAAAATTACTTTTAAGGACAAAAATCTGACGCATGTCCAAAGAGCATCGGCTTGGTTTGGCCTCGCACTGGAAAGACAATTCAAGGAAAATGTTTTGGGTCCGGAACCACCGCCGGTTGGGAGGATTAAAAATAAATACATCATAAACCTTCTCGTCAAAATTCCAAAGAAGCAATCTTTGGAAAAGACAAAGAAATACATAGAAAATGTACAACGCAGTTTCAATTCCATCAAGGAATTTTCAAGCGTTCGCGTTACAATTGATGTAGATAATTATTAGGCGTTTTGCGAAGCTGCCAAAGCTTCAATAAGGTCGGCCTTCCTGTTTCGGCTCAAAGGTAGTTTGTCTTTGTCCAATTCAATGGTCTTACTGTTGTAACGCTGCACCTTGTCCAGATTCACGATGTAGGATTTGTGGGTTCGCAAAAAGCGTTCGTTCGGCAATAGCGATTGAAAGGCTTTCATAGTAGAAAGGACCACCAGTGAATCGTGCTCGGTAACCAATTTTACATAATCGCCAAGGGCTTCAATATAGCGCAGTTCGTTCAGGAAAACTTTTCGTTTTTTCAGATTGCTTTTTACGAAGATAAAATCTTCATCGTCAAAGCCCTCCTCGTTTTTCAGCTTGTAGTTGGTAATTGCTTTGTGAACAGCGTTCATAAAACGATCTTTTGCTATGGGTTTTCTTAAGTAATCCACGGCATCATAATCAAAAGCCTTGAAAGCGTATTTGGTTTTCCCCGTAACAAAAATAACTTGAGGTTTTCTTTGTATGTCGTCCAACAGATCAAATCCGGAAAGGATAGGCATTTCAATATCGAGGAAAATCAGGTCAATTTCCGTAGAGGCGAGACCCATTTTGGCCTCGACGGCATTTTTATATTCGCCAACAAGCTCCAGCGATGGGTGCATTTGGATGAGCTTCACAATGGAAAGCCGTTGCAGTGTAGAGTCATCTACAATTGCACATTTAAGAATTGTTTTTTCCACAATAGTAGGTTTTGCGTAAGGCAATAATATGCAAATAATCGATGAAATGCAACTTTTTTTGATTTTAATCGAAAAAAACGTACACTTCGTCTAAAATCCTAATCTTTGAATACTAATCAGAATTTAGGTTTGATAATACGAAATAAAGTATTATTTTTGCACCCTCTTTGGCAGAAAGCCAAGGTTTTAATCATTAATTTTAATAGATTTTTTATGAATCATTACGAAACTGTTTTCATCTTAAATCCCGTTTTATCTGATGATCAGATAAAGGAAACAGTAAAGAAATACGAAGATCTTCTTGTTTCTAAAGGTGCTAAGATGATATCCAAAGAAAATTGGGGCTTGAAAAAACTTGCTTACCCAATCCAGAACAAAAAAAGTGGGTTTTACCACCTTTTTGAATTCACCGTTGAAGGTGAAGCAGTTCACGAACTGGAAATTGAATTTAAAAGGGACGAGCGTTTTATGCGTTTCCTTACTGTGAGCCTTGACAAACACGCGATTGCTTGGGCAGAAAAAAGAAGAAACCGCGATAAAAAATCAGCATAAGTTATGGCAACATTACAACAACAAGCAAAAGGAAAAAAAGACGGAGAGATCAGGTATCTTACCCCGCTTAACATAGACACCAACAAAACAAAAAAATACTGTCGTTTCAAAAGATCCGGTATTAAGTATGTTGACTATAAAGACGCAGATTTCTTATTGAAATTTGTGAACGAACAAGGGAAAATTCTTCCCAGAAGGCTTACCGGAACTTCATTGAAGTATCAACGCAAAGTGGCCGTTGCCGTTAAAAGAGCGCGCCATTTGGCACTTATGCCTTACGTAGCCGATTTATTAAAATAAAAAACCAGAGAGCAATATGGAACTTATATTAAAAAAAGACGTAGAAAATCTGGGATTTGCAGATGATCTTGTAAGTGTGAAAAACGGTTACGGAAGAAACTTTTTGATTCCACAAGGGCACGCAGTATTAGCTACCCCATCGGCCAAAAAAGTATTGGCAGAAACTATGAAACAACGCGCTTTCAAAGAAAAGAAAGTGGTAGACGAAGCCAAAACACAGGCTGAAAAACTGAACGGACTGGAAATAAAAATCACTGCCAAAACTGGTGAAGGTGATAAATTGTTCGGTTCTGTTACAAACGGAGATCTTGCCGAAGCCCTTGAAAAAGAAGGCGTTTCCATAGATAAAAAATACATCAATGTTGCCGGGGGCGCCGTTAAGCGTACTGGTCAATATGATGCTACCATCCGTTTCCACAGAGACGTTGTGAGCACCTTTACTTTTGAAGTAGTTGCCGAACCTAAACCGGAAGCTAAATCTAAATCTAAATCGGTAGCTAAATCAGAGGATAAAACCGAAGATAACACCGAAGCTAAATAGAAAACACGATTAATTGTTATAAAGCCTTTCTCGTTCTCGAGAAAGGTTTTTTGTTTTTTTGAAATTTTTTCACGTAGAAAAGAGAATAAAGAATTCTTGATAAAAATCAACTGTTATCGTTTAACAGACAACAGACAACAGACAACTGAGAACCGAGAACTGAATGAAGTACGCCAGATTAACAAAAGAACAATTTGAAGAACTGCAACAGGAATTCATAAATTTCCTTGCCACACAGTCCATTACCGCTGAAGAATGGAAAAAGTTAAAAAACGAGAAACCCGAAGTTGCCGAACAGGAATTAGACATTTTCAGCGATTTAATTTGGGAAGGAGTTTTGATTAAAGTGAACTATTTGGAACACATCTCGCCCAAACAGTTGATGCTTTTTCATATTACGGAAGCATTTATGGAACTGATTGCTATAAAAATTGAGGATGAAAATATAGACATTACCAATGAATACGGCTACAAATGGCTTCAGCAGAACTTGCATAATGACGCAGTAAGCCTTTACACTTCAACCAAAGCCATAAAAGATGACCGCAATAAGGATATTTTTGTGTTGATACAACAGGGCTCGGTCATCACAAAAGGAGAACTTTATAATTATTTTGGGGAATTGCTAAAGGAGTAAATTTCATCCCGATAACTATCGGGACCAAGAAAACAAATTCCAAACAAATTCCAAAAACCAAAACTCCAAATTCCTAGACTATGTTTTGGAATTTGGAGTTTTGTGATTTGGAATTTCCCCTTCCTATTCGTACCTCAAACTTTCAATGGGGTCCAACCCCGCTGCTTTTGATGCAGGATAAGAACCAGCAATCACAGCAACTATGAAAGTGATTATGGTTGCCCAAATCATTGCTGCCCAGGGCAAAGAAAAATCAAATTCAAAGATTTTTGCAAAAGCATAGCCGGTTAATATTCCAAGAATAATTCCTAAGACACTACCAAACTGGCCAATAACAATGGTTTCCATAAAAAATTGAGTGGAAATCGTGGAACGTTTTGCACCCATTGCTTTTCGGACACCAATTTCTTGAGTCCGCTCGGTTACGGAAACCAGCATAATATTCATCAACGCGATGGAAGAGCCAAGAATGGTAATAATACTGATGATCCAAGCGGCAATTTCCAGATATTTCGTAATGGAGGCAATCCGGTTAATAAGGTCGTCACTGCGCTCTATTCCAAAGTTATTCGCTTCCACGGGATTTAGCCCGCGAATGTTTCTGAAAGTAATGATGGCTTCATCCTGTGCAGCTTCCATCAGCTGTTTGTCGTCCACTTTTACGCTAATGTTGTAGTTTATGTTGGGCTGCGTATAAATTCCACGTGCCACTTGCACCGGGATCAAAACCTTTAGATCTTGATTGTTCCCAAATGTGGAGCCTTTAGATTCCAACAAACCAATAATCTTGAACTTTACTCCGCGAATACTAATAGTCTTGTTGATTGGGTCATCGTTTTCAAAGAGGTTTTTCTGAAAATCGGAACCTATCAAACAGACTTTATTGTTGTTTTGGATGTCGAAAAATGTAAAATTCCTACCCTTGTCTATTTCGGTTCCAGTGTTTTCCAAATAGTTTTCGTTTACGCCATAAACTTGCACCTCGGGATCGGTTTTTTCGGAGCCAAATTTCACTTCGGCTACAGAAGTTCCTTGAAACGAAAGCGAAGTTTTAGTGGAGGGAAATTCATATTTGTCCAAAAACTCGCGGACATTGTTATAACTGATTATTGGATTTATTTTTTCGCGTTCACCGCTGCGGTTCGTCTGCACGGTAAATTCATATTGCTGAATGTTGAATGTATTTGCGCCCATAGATGCAAAATTTCCGGAAATGGTGGTCTCCAAAGCCTTTACCGCACTCAAAATACCTACCAAAGCCCAAATTCCAATCCCGATGATGACGATAGTTAGAATGGTGCGCAGTAGTTGACTTTTAATAGAATCCAGCGCAATGCGCACATTTTCCCAAAACAGTGAAAACATATTTATTGATTGTGTTTTTTCATTAGACAGCAAAAGTTGGATAAAGTTACTATTATTTAAGATATTTGCGCTGTTAGGAATTCAAAGTTCAAAATTCAAGATTACTGAATCTTTCCATTCTGAACTTTGAATTTTAAAAATGTCACCCTGAGCGCAGTCGAAGGGTTAAATCTTGAATATTTAATTTTGAAAAAACCATCTATCCCAAAAGGCACCCGCGATTTCAACCCGGAAGAAGTTTCCAGGCGCAATTATATTTTCAATACCATAAAGGAAACCTTTTCACTTTATGGTTTTCAGCCTATTGAAACACCTTCCTTTGAAAACAGCGAAACTTTGATGGGAAAATATGGCGAAGAGGGCGATCGGTTGATTTTTAAAATTTTGAACAGTGGGGATTATATTTCAAAAGTTGATGAAAAATTATATTCAGAAAAGGATAGCAACAAAATAACTCCAAAAATTTCCGAAAAAGCCCTTCGTTACGATCTCACAGTTCCTTTCGCCCGTTATGTAGTGCAACACCAAAACGAGATAACCTTTCCTTTTAAACGCTATCAAATTCAGCCCGTTTGGCGCGCGGACCGACCTCAAAAAGGGCGTTTCCGCGAGTTTTTTCAGTGCGATGCAGATGTTGTGGGTTCCACCTCGCTTTGGCAGGAAGTGGAATTTGTGCAACTCTACGATGCAGTTTTCAGTAAACTTGGATTGAAAGGAGTAAGCATAAAAATTAACAACCGAAAAATATTGAGTGGCATTGCAGAAACCATCGGCGCAGAAGATAAGCTGATAGATTTTACTGTGGCTTTGGACAAGCTCGACAAAATAGGGGAGGAAGGCGTGAAAAAAGAAATGCGCGAAAAAGGGATTTCTGAAGTCGCATTACAAAAGTTACAACCTTTGTTTTCATTTAAGGGAAGTAACGAGGAAAAGATAGGTTCTTTAAAAGAAATGCTCCACACTTCGGAAATGGGCATGAAAGGCATTGCGGAATTACAGTTCATTTCTGATGCTATAGAAAAGCTAGGTCTAGGCGCTTCTTCGCTGCAAATTGACGTGACATTGGCCCGTGGATTGAATTATTACACAGGCGCGATCCTCGAAGTTTCCGCTCCCGAAAAAGTAAATATGGGAAGCATCGGCGGCGGCGGAAGATATGACGACCTCACAGGAATTTTTGGGTTGAACGATATGAGCGGGATGGGCATTTCATTTGGTTTGGACCGGATTTATCTCGTTTTGGAAGAACTCAACCTTTTCCCCGAAACCGTTTCGGAAAACAGCAAAGTGCTATTTATCAATTTTGGCGATAAAGAAGCTTTATATGCAATGAAGACGATAAAAAAACTTCGGAATCTTGGGATTAAAGCTGAATTATATCCAGATTCCGCAAAGATGGGCAAACAGATGGGCTATGCCGATAAACGGAATATTCCCTTCACAATTCTTGCGGGCGAAAAAGAAATAGACGCACAAAAGTACACACTCAAAAACATGAAAACTGGGGAACAGCGCGAACTCGGTTTTTCAGAATTGGAAGAAGCTCTTAAGACACTATAAAAAGTCCTCGAAAGTACTATCCAAAATTAATGTCATCAACCCTTTCCTGAATTTCTGACTTTGCGTTTTCCTGGATTTTCCGTTCTACCTCCAGCCTTGCTGCCTCGGAGAGAAGTCCAGCAATGCGAAGTTTTGTTAAATTTTTTAATGTTTCATTCATTCTTCCCCAATTTCGTTAATGATTTTTTCATAGGAAATAACATAGTCAATCTGTTTTTCCTCTGAAACGTGTTTGCGGGGAGTTTCAAGTATGATGAAGTCGAAAAGTTTTGAGATTATTTTTTTGAGGCGTAGCTCTGTTGATATGAATGCTTTATGAAGGTAATTTGCTAAAAAGGTCATTGCTATAGACAATACTATAAGCAATGTGAAATAAACATATGCTGAAAAATCTGTCATTGGGACAAGTGTGTATATTAAAAAGAAGCATCCCACAAAAAGAAATGAGTTGCTTATAAATTTAAAAGACTTTTTCAAATGAGTATCCAACTGTTCTCCAACAAACTTCAGAAGGAGTCCAGAGCATAGCGCCATCATAGGAAGGCTTAATGAAAACATAAAAGAGGACATATAGGCAAAACCAAATACGCCCTCTTTATCATTAAAAAGGTAAAAAACATGTAAGAAGGGTGTCAAAACTGCCACCACAGCTAACATTGTAAGATATATGCTTACCTTAGATTTATTCTTCAGAATCAAGAATCCCGTTACAGTTTCTGTCTCCTGGAGGGCAGACTTTGATTTTGTCGATTTGTTGCTCATCACTAATTTGGTTTTCTGGAGTACAGCTAATAGCTACAGTGGCTAGCATTAAAAATGCAAAAAAATAATTTTTCATAATATAGGATTTAAAGGTTCAATGGTAAAAATAAACCTTTATAATACCTATACCAAGGTGTAACTCAATAACTTATTAACTCATTTTTAACAAAAGTAAGAATAATCACCATATGTGCAACTTTTTTTTAAATATGAAGAATAAAAAAACCCTCCAGAATTGAAGGGTTTTATTGTAGCGAGAGCGGGGCACGATCCCGCGACCTCCGGGTTATGAATCCGACGCTCTAACCAGCTGAGCTACCTCGCCATAATTTTCGAACCTACGCACACAGAAGCTTAATGCGTAAGCGGCTGCAAAGATAGAAACAAAATTAGCTGTCGCAAATAATAGATTCTCTTTTTATTGAATTTATTTTGACTTTCAAGGGTGCTTTTTTAAATGAAATATTTTCAATCTTTCATTTGAGGTTAAGATTAATATCTATATATTGGGCGTCAACTAACAGAAAGTTATGGAAGACAAAACAAAATATGAAATGGAATTTCCCATACAGGTTTCCCCTTCATTATTATATCAATATATATCCACGCCTTCGGGGCTTTCGGAATGGTATGCAGATAACGTAAATTCACGTGGTGAATATTACACTTTTATTTGGTCACAAAGCGAAGAACGAGCCAAACTATTGAGTAAAAAAAGCCCCGAACGCATAAAGTTCAGGTGGGATGAAGACGAAGATGAAGAGTTTTATTTCGAAATGCGGATCCAGGTGGACGAAATAACCAAGGACGTTTCGCTGATGATAACCGATTTTGCCGAGGAAGATGAAGTGGAAGAAGGAAAATTGCTCTGGGAGAATATGATTTCAAACTTAAAGCAAATTTTAGGCTCGTCCTAAAAACCCTATAAAATATAGTATCTTTGAGCCGTCTTTTAAAAAAAGGACGGTTTTTTTATGATAAACCTTAACGGAAAATTATTGCCCAAAGAGAAAGCAAGTATTGCAATTGATAACCGAGGTTTGAATTATGGCGATGCCGTTTTTGAAACCCTGCGTTTTTGCGGCGGAAAAATATATTTTTGGGAAGACCATTACTTTCGTTTAATGGCCTCCATGCGCATCCTCAGGATGGAAATTCCAATGAACTTTACGATGGAATTTATAGAGGAAGAAATTTTTAAAACTCTCAATTTCAAAGAAAACGAAGTTACTTCATTTCGTATAAAACTTTTGGTTTGGCGTAAAACCGGGGGAAAATATACTCCCAATACCAATGAAATTGAGTATGCAATTTCCTTTGAAAAACTGACAACGCCATTTTATATTTTAGAGGAAGCGCAGTGCGAAGTGGAATTATTCAAAGATCATTTTATCAGTTCTGGGCTGCTTTCCACCTTAAAAACCAATAACCGGCTCATCAATATTTTGGGAAGTATTTTTGCTAAAGAAAATGATTATCAAAACTGTTTGTTATTGAACGAAAACAAACAAGTGGTGGAAGCGCTAAACGGAAATATTTTTTTGGTCTCGGGAAGCGAAATAAAAACGCCACCCTTGTCCGACGGCTGTCTTAATGGAATTATGCGGAAACAACTGATTTCAATAATTAATCTAATGCCGGATTTCACCATTGAAGAAACTTCAATTTCTCCTTTTGAACTTCAAAAAGCGGATGAAATATTTATTACAAATGTAATTCAGGGAATTGTTCCGATAACAAAGTACCGTAAAAAGGAATACGGGAATCTAGTTGCCAAATCATTATTGCCAAAACTGAACTTAAAGGCGCGGATGGGCTAATTGGAACTTGGATTTTCCGGAGCGTTGGACCATAACATATAATCGCCACCAAACTCAATCATTTTTTCCTTCCAAAAATTGATGTTGGTTTTGCCAATAATGCTGTTGTTGTAGTTGTTGGGGACCACCACCCAACTGTTTACTTCCAGTTCCTGCTCCAATTGCTCACTTTCCCAGCCTGAGTAGCCAAGGAAAAAACGGATTTGGTCTTTTTTTAGCTTGTCTTCTTTCAGCAAATCCAGTATTGCGCTGAAATCGCCGCCCCAATAAATACCGTTGGAGATTTCTATGCTGTCTGGAATTATTTCTGGGATGCAATGAATAAAATACAGATTGTCCTGCTCTACAGGGCCACCATTATATACGGGAAGCTTTGAATTCACTTCGGGCACAAAGTCGCGAAGCCTGTATTCCAAAGGTTTGTTGAGGATAAAACCAACAGATCCACTGTCGTTGTATTCCGCCAAAAGCACTACCGAACGATTAAAGGAAACATCGCCAATAATGGAAGGTTCAGCAACCAATAATAAGCCTTTGGCTGGTTTTAAAGTGGTCATATAGTCTTTTTGGTAAACTAAAGCTAAGTAATAATTTTAGAATTACCAAAAATTTACACAATTCATATTATAATTGTCTTTAATACAATAAAATAGCAAAAACCTTATGCTTTATTAATATTTTAAGTATCAGCCAATTAAAAAATCCTTCTTTCCAAATCAATGGGAAGAAGGATTCTTAAGATTGTAAAATAGTATTTACAATTAGTTTACGCTGCTTTGTAAATCTGAACCAGCTTTGAACTTTACTACATTTTTAGCAGCAATTTTAATGGTTTTCCCTGTTTGTGGGTTTCTTCCTTCTCTTGCAGCTCTTTTAGAAACTGACCAAGATCCAAAACCTACTAAGGATACTCTGTTGCCTTTTTTAAGGGATTTTTGAACGTTGCCCAAGAAAGACTCTAAGGATTTCTTAGCAGCAGCTTTTGTAATTCCGGCATCAGCTGCCATTGCATCGATTAAATCTGATTTGTTCATAATTTTTTTAAATTAAATTGTTGGTTAAACTTCGATTAATTGCCCTACAAATTTAATAGGAATATCCGTTCAGGCAAGTAACCACGGCATAAATCCCTGTATTTGTTGATAACTTGGGCGGTTTGTTAATAAACATGGTCTTTTTTGTGGGCTTTTTAATGAATTCAGCACTGACAAGGGTTTACGATAGTTTAGAATTTTCATCAAAGGTATATCCATTTAAGAGGGAAGAAATGTCCATTTTCCGTTTTCCCGGCAATTGGATTTCCACTATTAAAATATATCCGTCCGAACACGCCACTTTCAATTCTTTTTTTGAAGTTTGAATAGTTCCCGGTTCAAAATTGTGATTGATTTTTTCGAAACTTACGGCATAAATTTTTGCTTTTAGTTCTTCGTTATTATTATGAAGTACAGCCCAAGCAACTGGATAGGGGGAAAGTCCTCTTATAAAGGCGTCTATTTCTTTTCCGCGTTTGGCCCAATCAATCCGTGTGTTTTCGGGAGTAAGTTTCGGGGCTTCTTTTAAAACGCCACTTTCGGGCTGCGGTTTTGGGTTTGCACTGTCTTCTTCAATTAAAATTATTGTTTCCAAAACAAGCTCGCTGCCCTTTTCCATTAATTTATCGTGGAGGGTTTCCGCGGTTTCGTCTTTTTCAATAGCAATTTCTTTGTTTGCAATTATGGAACCGGTATCAATCTTTTCATCTATAAAAAAAGTGGTGACCCCCGTTTTTTCTTCGTTGTTGATGATTGCCCAATTTATGGGCGCCGCGCCCCTGTATTGCGGCAACAGCGATGCGTGTAGGTTGAAAGTTCCCAATTTGGGCATTTGCCAAACCGCTTTTGGAAGCATCCGGAAAGCCACAACCACTTGTAGGTTTGCATCTAAATCTTTTAGTTCCTTTAGAAAAGATGTGTCCTTTAAATTTGTGGGTTGAAGTACTTTTAGGTTTTGGGAAACGGCGTAGTCTTTTACGGCGGAAGCCATTAATTTTCTGCCACGTCCCGCAGGTCTGTCGGGTGCGGTGATTACGCCAACAATGTTTTTACCCGCTTCCACCATTTTTTTTAAGACACCAACGGCAAAATCTGGAGTTCCCATAAATACTATTCTTAAATCTTTCGGCATTTTTTCAGTTTAAATAATATTGGTTCCGTGGATTGATTTTTATCTTTTCGGCATCCATCAACAGTCGGATAACTTTTAAGGTATCTGTTTCGGCAAAAGTAAGTTTTTCTGAAATTTCACGCGAGTTTAAATTTCTTTCTTCAAGCAGCGCGAGTATTTGTGATGAAAGAATTTTTATTTCCTTGTTAGTTAAATTGGAACTTTGGGTTCTGCAAACCGAGCAGATTCCACATTTGCTGGCCGTTGTTTCACCAAAATAGGAAACCAATTGTACGCTTCTACAGGTTTTGGTGTTTTCAATATAATGCAACACAGAATTTACCTGTGCGGTTTTTTTCCGATTCAAAGCTTCCACTTCGCGCGAAACTACGTTTATGGTTTTCTCGTCTTCGCGTGGCACGAGGAATGTGAGTGTGGCATCGGTTATCTGTAACACCAGTTCCACAACGTGGTCGCGTTCCATTTTTTTTAGGATTGAAACAATGGCTTCTATGGATTGTCCGGTTTTGGTGGCAATCAAATCTAAATTTATTGAAGTGGGTATTTCAAAAATTCCACCGTAAATCCTTAAAACTGTTTTCCCAATGATGGAAGTTGTTGCATCTTTTTCAAAGTAATTGAGAACTTTTTCCGAAGAAATCAAAAACTGAACGATGGATTTTCGTCCAAATTCCTGCGAAAGTTGAATAATCCCCAGACGGTCCAAACTGTTGAGTGCATTGTATGCCAGCAGCGTGTTGAGGTTATAGGTTTTGCAAAATTCGGAAAAACTAAAATTGTACTTTGTGAATTCGCCTTCGCCATAAGGGATTTGAAAATAATTGTTAAGCGTGCGGTAAATCTTTTTTAAATCGGGGGTGGTGGGCAACGATTCCACGAATTGGTTTTTCACATTTATTTTGTCGTACTCATTATATAGTAGCACCGCCACCGCATAGTCTCCATCGCGGCCTGCTCTGCCCGCTTCCTGAAAATAACTTTCCAAACTTTCGGGTATTTGCAGATGGATGACGAAACGAACATTTGGGTGGTCAATGCCCATTCCAAAAGCATTGGTAGCAACCATTGTTGAAATGCCGCCACTACGCCAATTTTGAAGTTTTTGCGCTTTTTCTTTTGCTGAAATTCCGCCGTGATAAAAAGTGGCGGAAATTCCAAGGCTGTTCAATTGGTCGCTTATTTCAACCGAATTCTTTCTGCTTCTCACATATACAATCGCGGAACCCTGGTTGTTTTTGAGCAACTGTTCGGTTTTGTAAAGCTTGTCGTCTTGCTTAAAGACTTGGTACGATAGATTTTCCCTAACAAACGAATTTTTGAAAACCGCGGGAAGTTCCATTTTCAATTCGGAAATGGTGTCTTCTAAAACCTCCGTCGTTGCGGTGGCAGTGAGCGCAATTATGTGGACCAGCGGATGGATTTCACGAAGAATTGTAATGTTTTTGTAAGCTGGGCGAAAGTCATTTCCCCATTGCGAGATGCAATGTGCCTCGTCCACCGCTATCAAATTCACGTTCATCTGTTTTATGTAATTTTGGACGATTTCCTGTTGCAGTCTTTCGGGAGATAAATAGAGGAATTTGTAATTTCCGTAGAGCGCATTGTCCAGCAAGGTGTTCAGCTCGTCAAAAGAAATTCCGCCGGTGAGTTTCAATGCTTTTATGCCGCGTTCCTTCAGCGTATTTATTTGGTCGCCCATCAAAGCGACCAATGGCGAAATCACTATGCAAATCCCTTCCATAGCCAAAGCTGGAGCTTGAAAACACAATGATTTTCCGCCGCCCGTTGGCAAAAGCGCTACTGTGTCCTTCCCGTTCAAAACGGACGCGATTATCTCTTCCTGCATCGGTTTGAAGGAAGTGTAGCCCCAATATTTGGTCAGGATGTCGCGAACGTTTTTCAAGTTGAATAGGTAATTATGTTAATAGGTTTTTGAGTTATTCAGTAAATCAGTTACTCAAAACCCAATATTTTTTAATATAAAATCCACACGTTCTTCAATGGTACCCACGGGAACTTCGTGTGCTTTGTAGCCGTAATTTTCATAACCATTTTTTAGGAAATTGAAGATTTTTTCAGCCTGCCCAAAAGATTCGTAACGCTCGTTGTCCTGTTCGTAAATAGCTTCCCACGGCGGAAGTACGAAGATTTCATCATATCTATTATCGAGACAGGTTTTCGAAAAATTTTCGGGGTAGGGCGAGTTTACAAAATTCATGTAAGCGGTAACGTCGGGCATTCCACGGTCATAAAAAAGTATGGCTGAACCAGAATCTTTTCCTTCGTGGAATTGTTTCAGTCTTCCTTCCAGCAATTTTTCACTGAAAAGAATTGGGTTCTCCAAAAACAATTGCTCAATACCTTCTTTTTGGGCTTCAAGGATTACATTGCGCGAAATTTCGTGCATCACGGCGTAACCTTCTTTTTCCAAATAATTTATCAGTGCTGTTTTTCCCGAGCCAGGGCCGCCCGTGATTACAATTCTTTTCGTTTTCAAACAGTAAAATTTTATACAAAGTAAGTAAATAAATATTTGTGGTGAAAGTGTATCTTTGTTGCCTACGCAGCAATACTATTTAATGGAGCAAGACAAAAACATCACAGAATTTTACGAACGCCTAAAAAAACAACTGGAAGAAGATACTTCGTGGCCTTCGCCCTATCTTTTCAAATTTATTGTGCCCGCCAATCTTGAAAAAATAGCCGAAATAGATGCCATTTTTGACAAAAGCGATGCCGAAATTAATACTCGCGATTCTGCAAAAGGAACCTATACAAGCGTTTCAATAAAAGTTACGATGCAATCACCGGACGCAGTGATAAAAAAATATCTCGAAGTTTCCAACGTTGAAGGTGTTATTTCACTATAATTTTTAGTATTTTGCGCATGAAATGATTTTCAATCTTTCCGAATAAAATAATTCTTTCCTTAACAAAAACATTTTGATACAAGAAGTAGCCCAAATAGAATATAACACAGAGCGCCCAAAATTGATTATCCCGGAATATGGCCGCCACATTCAAAAAATGGTAGATCAAGCCATTGCCACAGAAGACAGGGACGAACGCAACAAAATTGCCAAAAGCATCATTGCGGTAATGGGAAACCTGAACCCGCACCTTCGAGATGTTCCGGACTTTCAGCCAATGCTTTGGGACCAGCTTTTTATAATTTCAGATTTTAAATTGGACGTGGACTCTCCTTTTCCAATCCCTTCACGGGAAGAGCTTATGGAGCGGCCAGATCCGTTGAAATATCCACAAAACCACCCGAAATATCGTTTTTATGGCAACAATATAAAGCGAATGATAGACGTGGCTACTGAATGGGAAGAAGGCGATAAAAAAGAAGGGCTTATTCTAACAATTGCGAACCACATGAAAAAATGTTTCCTCAACTGGAACAAAGACACTGTGGAAGACGATGTTATATTCCAGCACCTTTTTGAGCTTTCCGATGGAAAAATCAATTTAAAAAACAGCGATGAGGATTTGAGTGATGCTTCCAATTTATTGAAGAACAAAAAGCGCTACAGCACCAGCTCTGGCAAGAATAATTACAAGTCCAGCAGCAGCAGCAATAACAACAATCGCAACCGTAAACGCAATTAAAATTTCAACCGTTATTTTATGGGTACTTTCCAAATAGAGGGCGGGCATAAACTGAAGGGCGAAATAACGCCACAGGGAGCCAAAAACGAAGCCCTTCAAATTCTTTGCGCAGTATTATTGACGCCCGAAAAAGTTATAATCGAGAATATTCCGGATATTCTTGACGTCAATAAACTGATAAAAATTTTAGAAAATCTCGGCGTTAAAATCCAAAAATTAGGCAAAGGCAAATATGCCTTTACAGCTGATGATATTAATCTTGGCTATCTGGAATCCGAACTTTTTAAACAGGAGGGAAGCTCCCTGCGTGGTTCCATAATGATTGTAGGGCCGCTATTGGCAAGGTTTGGCAAAGGATATATTCCAAGACCAGGCGGGGACAAAATAGGAAGAAGAAGACTTGACACCCACTTTGAAGGTTTTATAAAGCTGGGCGCGAAATTCCGTTACAATAAAGAAGAACGTTTTTACGGAGTGGAAGCACCCAAAGGTTTAAAAGGAGCTTATATGCTTTTGGACCAAGCTTCCGTTACGGGGACCGCAAACATTGTGATGGCGGCTGTTTTGGCCAAAGGCACAACCACAATTTACAATGCAGCTTGTGAACCCTACATTCAGCAACTTTGCAAAATGCTGAACGCTATGGGCGCCAATATCAGTGGTACTGGTTCAAATTTATTGGTTATTGAAGGCGTAAAAAATCTTGGCGGATGCAAACACCGCGTTTTGCCCGATATGGTTGAAATAGGCAGTTGGATTGGCCTTGCGGCAATGACACAAAGCGAAATTACAATCAAAAATGTGAGTTGGGAAAATTTGGGATTGATTCCTGAAACTTTCCGAAAACTCGGAATAAAATTAGACAAAAGAGGTGATGATATTCATATTCCTTCACAAAAGGAATACGAAATCCAAGGCTATATAGATGGCTCCATCCTTACCGTTGCCGATGCACCATGGCCTGGATTTACCCCAGATTTGTTGAGCATCGTCCTCGTGGTTTGCACACAAGCCAAGGGAAGTGTGCTCATTCACCAAAAAATGTTTGAAAGCCGCTTGTTTTTCGTGGATAAACTGATAGATATGGGTGCGAAAATCATTCTTTGTGATCCGCACAGAGCTACTGTTATTGGCCATAATTTTCAGTCGAACCTTAAAGCGACCACGATGGTTTCGCCAGATATTCGGGCTGGAATTGCATTGTTGATAGCAGCGCTTTCGGCAGAAGGCACAAGCACCATCCACAATATAGAACAGATAGACAGAGGTTACGAAAATATTGATGAAAGACTTCGGGCGATTGGGGCAAAGATTACACGCACGGAGCCTTGAGACAAGCTATGTCTTCCGATTTTTATTAATCTCATCCTGTAGTTTTCTGCGCAACTTTTGTTCGCGTTCCAAGCTGTTTCTGCGGTAATCTTCCAACTCTATTTCCATTTCAGCCATTTTTAATTGGGCCGCGTTTGTGATTTTGTTGCTGTTCAAAAATCTGTAAAACAGAAATCCACTTATCGATAACAAAATCAGGATGATGCCCCACATAATAATGTTGTAAGTAGCTTTGGAAGTCAAAATTCCAAAGATTGCAATCCCGTCTTCCTTTTCTTTTGCGTTTGTAAGGTTTTGCTGAGTGTTCTTTAAGTTTTGGCGAAGGGAATCAACTTCATTTTTCTGTAGCCCCAATTCGTTTTCCTGCGCAAACATCTTTTTTTCCAAGCCGGAGATGGAGTCCAAAATATTTCTTTTTAAAGTAGCCAATTGCGTTTTTTTGATGACCTTATATTCTTGGTAACTGTTGCTTTTTTCAAAAGCTTCAGTCATCTGTTCGTTCAGCGTGTTTTTTCGAACTTGAATGGAATCTTGAGCCGACGCTTGGAGTGCATATAGAAATAGGGGAAGGGCAATAATAAAAATCTTCTTCATGGTTTCAGGTTTGTGTGCGATGCTTTATTTAACAATGCAAGAGTAGAAAAATTGTACACAACCGCCCAAATTTTACTTCAAATTACAAAATCTTTAACAAACTCCTTAGTTTTTACTTTAGAATATGCGAGTGCACCAGAAGGACATTTCTTTACTTGTGCAATGATTTTATTTGTATTAGCACCTTCTAAATCAATCCAAGGTATCACTGAGGTTTTGAATACTTCCGAAAGGCCTTTAGCACAAGCCTCGGCATGGATGCATCGGCATGGTTCATAAGTGACAATAACTTCACCATTGCTATATACGTTTTTGTAGGTTTCCATAGATTTACAATTTGGGATTCTGTAACGACTATTTAATGATTTCATCGACAAAACTACGTTTTTTATCGATGTAATGCGAAAAATAGGAATAATCGTACAGAAATTAACATATTTTAAGAAATTGCTTTTTTGTATATCTGTAAATATCTTTCCCGTGCTTCTTTGTGATTGACTATTTTTTTAGGATAATTTGTTGTTCCAAATTCTGGAATATATTTTTTGATGTATTTGTAGTCTTTATCAAATTTTTCAATTTGAGTTGTGGGGTTAAAAATTCTGAAGTACGGTGCGGCATCAACCCCGCTACCCGAGGCCCACTGCCAGTTGCCAACGTTGCTGGACATTTCATAATCCAAAAGCTTTTCGGCAAAATAAGCTTCGCCCCAACGCCAATCAATCAAAAGATGCTTGCATAAAAAACTTGCCACGACCATCCGCACGCGGTTGTGCATATAACCAGTTGTATTCAATTGCCGCATTCCGGCATCCACCATAGGATAGCCAGTTTCACCCTCTTTCCATTTTTTGAATTCCTCTTCGTTGTTTCGCCATTCAATTCTATCATACTTCTTTTTAAAGGCATTTGCTACGGTTTCTGGGAAATGCCACAGGATTTGCATAAAAAACTCCCGCCAAATAAGTTCCTGCCAAAAAACCTCGTTTTTTTCAGCAGTTGCTTTTTTAATCATTTTACGGATGCTAACGGTGCCAAAACGAAGATGCGGTCCCAAACGTGAAGTAGCGTCTTCCACAGGAAAATTGCGCGTTTTTTCATATTCCTGAATGGTTGTTGGCGTAACATCATAGTCCGGAATTTCTATTTTTGACTTTTTGAAACCAATATCACTTAAAGTAAGGTTGGGCAATTGTGAGTTTTGATAGAGATTTTCCAGAAACGGACTGGTGTGGTATATCTTTTCGTCATATGCTTTTTTGAATTTCTCCTTCCATTTCTTCATATAGGGTGTATAGACAATGTACGGATCGCCATCGTCTTTCACCACTTCGTCCTTTTCAAAAATTACTTGGTCTTTGAAAGTGCGGAAACCTATTTCCTTTTCAACGAGTAGCTTTTCAATCGCTTCATCACGTTTTGTTGCGTAAGGTTCGTAATCGCGATTGGCAATTACATTTTGAACGTCAAATGCTGAAATTATTTTTTTGAAAACCTCTTCAGGCTTGCCGTGATAGATAGCGATGCTGCTGCTGTGCCCTTGCAATTCAGTGCATATTTCTTGAAGCGTTTCAAAAATAAAAGTGACTCGTGCATCGTCTTTTGGAAGCTCGCTTACTATTTCTGAATCGAAAATAAATATGGGGAGTACTGGAAATTTGCCGTGGAGCGCTTCGTAAAAACCCACATTGTCATCCAAACGCAGATCTCTTCTAAACCAAAAGATGTTTACTTTTTCTACCAAGGGAGTGTTTTTTAGAATTTTCCGAAGAGTTCAACCAGTTTGTTCTGCCGGTATTCAAAGATTTCGTCAAGTTTTGGTTTTACTAAAAAAGGATGCGCCAATTGCCCTAGAACACCAAGCGGAAGTTTGTAGTGAAGCAAGTCTTCCATTTCAACTCCGCCATCAACTTCTTTTATAAAATGCTTGTGATGCCAAAGCGCGTAAGGCCCAAAACGCTGCTCATCTACAAAATATTCTTTATCCACTACGTGGGTTATTTCGGTAACCCATTTGGTTTTAAGGCCTAAAATCGGGGTGTAAATATATTCAATAACTTGTCCAGCAAACATGGGTCTTTCTGCACCAGACTGAATATGGAAACCCATATAATCTGGTGTGATTACCCTTAAGTTTTTCGGGTCCGATAGAAATTTCCAAGCTTCGTCTATAGTGATAGGTAAATTTTGTTTTGCGTGGAGCGTATAAATTTTCATTCAGTCTTTATATCGATTAAATGATAATTTCTGATTCATGCGCAATAATCTATAGGTATTTGCTTTAACATCACGCTTGCGGAAATACGGTCTGAATATTTTCTTTAAAAACTTCAACATTTTCTCAAATTTTCTTTAAAAATACTTTGTTTCAGAATATATAAAAAAGTTTAAACAAAAGTTTAACAATTCTTCCGTATTTAAACAATAGCTTGAATTTCGAGGATTCTTTTATTAGTGATCTTTTACTTTTTTAAGCTTTCCTTAACTATTAAGAAATTTCCAAACTGTAACTTCGTAAAAAATATAAACACTTTAAAACCATTACAATGAAAAAGATTATTTTCCTTTTTTCTGCCTTGATGCTAACTGCTGGTATTCAGGCACAAATTGAAACACCACAACCAAGTCCGTTTCAAAAAATTGAACAAAAAGTAGGGCTTACAGATGTAACACTAGAATATTCAAGACCTTCAATGAGAGGTAGGACTATTATGGGAAGTTTGGTTCCTTATGACGCAATTTGGCGTACCGGTGCTAATGCAAACACCAAAATTACTTTTGAGGATGGCGTGGAAATTGGAGGTAAATCATTGTTGGCAGGGACCTATGCAATTTACACAAAGCCAGGAACCTCAAGCTGGGAAGTTTATTTTTACAATGATGCAACCAATTGGGGAACTCCGGAAAAATGGGATGAAGATAAGGTAGTGGCAAAAGTAACCGTACCAGCTTACCCAATGCCTATGAAAATTGAAACATTCACAATGTCCTTTGACGATTTGAAAAACGATTCGGCAACTCTGGGAATGCTTTGGGAAAACACTTATGTTGGTGTGCCAATTAAATTCAATACAGACAAGACAGTAACTGAAAGCATTCAAAGAGTAATGAACGGCCCAACTTCCAATGATTATTATGCTTCTGCCGTTTACTACCTTGAAGCTGGTAAAGACATTAACCAAGCCAAAACCTGGATTGATAAATCTTTTGAAATGAACAAAGATCCTAAATATTATCAGTTGCGCCAAAAGTCGCTGATCTATGCAAAAGCTGGGGATAAAAAAGGAGCTATTGAAGCTGCTAAAAAATCATTGCAACTTGCAAAAACTGCTGGGAATAGTGATTATATAACTTTAAATGAAAAATCATTGAAAGAATGGGGCGCGATGTAAATTGAGCCAGTTTTTTTAAAAAAGCAAAAGCCCCGAATTTTCGGGGCTTTCTTTATTTTGGACCTTTGGGGCCTTTCTCACCTTTTCCGTGTCTATAACGGTCCAGTAGTTCTCTTTTAAAATCGTCTTCCACTTTTTTGAGAATGATTATCTTTTTTGGGGAAATTACACTCCGAAGCTCAGCGATCATCTGTTTGCGCAATGCCAACTCATCACTTTCAAACAATAGGCTTTTGTCAATTAGCGCATTGGCTTCGGCATCGTTCAAATTTTCCAAACCATCGCGCAACTTTTGAAATATTTCAGTTTTTTCCTTTTTTCGCAAGTCGTGAAATTTTTCGTCAAAGGTATTGTAAACAGGCCAAAATTTTTCGGCCTCTGAAGACGTGAGTGCCAATTTCTCTGTAATGTAAGCCGTTTTCAAAGCTTTGATTTTATCGTGTTTTCCGTCTTGGGCAAAAACGCCGGCTGTGGAAAATAATACTAAAAAAAGAATATTTTTCATCTGTATAAAATATTTGAGAAGTAGGAAGACCTACCTACCTGCGGCAAGCAGGCAGGTGGAATGCCCAAATGTTCATATTCACTTGATTTATAAATCGTTAATGGGCATTTCATCGTTCGTTTATTAAGGTTTCGGTATCCACGTTTTCCAAAAGGTAATTTTTGAGCGCGGTTTCCGAGAATTGTTTGTTTTCAAGTTTTAGGTCCGAAATATCTTCATCATCAATATAAGAAGTCAAATCGTAAATGTCCAAATTGAGGTTGCCTTCTTCAATATACGTATCAATAGCTGCCAGTTGTAGTGCATCCAAATTCGATTTATCTGTTTTGTTGTTGAAAATCGAGAATCCAATAATCAAACAAGCTGCGATTGCTGCTGCGTAACCTAAATATTTTTTCGAATAAAGCGGAATTACTTTTTTGGGTTTTTCACGCCACGGCGCGTATGCTGAATCAATTACCGTCTTCAAAACCCGTTCTTCCAAGTTTTCAAAATAGTTATTGGGGACATTGAAACCAGTTTTTTTAGAAAACTTTTCCGCTGAAATATTGCTGAAAAGCTGTTCCTCGAACGTTTCGAAATAACTTTCGGGAGTTTTATAACCAGTTATGTTTTTTTTGTTTTGCATTACTTCATTATGACTTTTTAAATCTTAAAAAGTTTCATTTTGTGTTTTTATGTATTCCGTAATTTTCTTAACGGCAATGTGATAGCTGCTTTTCAAACCGCCCACAGAGGTTTCCAGAATTTCTGAAAGCTGCTCAAAAGTGTGGTCTTCAAAATATTTCATTGTGAAAATAAGCCGTTGTCTTTCGGGAAGTGTGGCAATGGCTTTTTGAAATTGCAGCTGAATGGCATCGCCTTCAAAATAGACGTCGCTCTCCAATTTGCGCAAGGCATTGTCTTTCATATTTTCAATGGAAACATTATTGCGTTTTGCTTTTTTATTGAGAAAAGTGATGGATTCGTTGGCGGCAATTCTGTACATCCAAGTATGCAACTTGCTGTCACCTTTAAAGGAATTTATATTTCTGAAAATTTTAATGAAAGTGTTCTGGAGCACGTCGTCAGCATCGTCGTGGTCCAAGACCATATTCCGAATTTGCCAATACAACCGTTCCTTATACTGCGAAACAAGTTCCCGAAAGGCGGTTTCTTTATCCGCTTCGGACTGTAATGCCGTTACCAGTTCTTGTTCTTCGACCACTTTTGTACGATTGATATTAAGACTAAAGATAAACGGAAAAGTTTAATATTGAATCTTGAACTTTGAATTTTGAATTATGAAAGGGACTGCATTTCCACCAAACTGTAATAAATCCCTTTTTTGTCCAAAAGTTCTTGGTGTTTGCCCTGTTCCACAATTTTTCCTTTGGAAAGAACGACTATATTATCTGCATTTTGAATAGTGGAAAGTCTATGCGCAATAACGATGGAGGTGCGGTTTTTCATCATTTTCTCCAAAGCATCCTGCACCAAACGCTCGCTTTCGGTGTCTAATGCTGAAGTTGCTTCGTCCAAAATCATTATCGGTGGATTTTTCAACACGGCGCGGGCAATGCTCAAACGCTGTTTCTGACCACCGCTCAGTTTGTTTCCGCTATCGCCAATGTTGGTTTCAAAACCTTCGGGAAGGTCTTTTATGAATTCGTATGAATTACTTATTTCCGCAGCTTCAAGCAATTCTGCATCAGAAGCCAAAGGTTTTCCAAGTTTTAAATTGTTTGCCACAGTATCATTAAAGAGGATGGAATCCTGAGAAACGATGCCCATCAAACCGCGCAACGATCTTTTTGAAATGTCTTTTATATCTACGCCGTCAATTTCGATACTACCTTTATTTACGTCGTAAAAACGTGTCAATAAGTTAGCGATCGTACTTTTTCCGCTACCGGATTGTCCAACGAGCGCAACGGTTTTTCCCTTCGGAATTTCGAGTGAAAAATCCTTCAAAACGTATTGATCTTCATATTTGAAGGAAATATTTTTTATTGAAACAACGCTGTCAAAACCTTCTTTTTGAATTGGGTTTTCAATATCGGTAATCGTATTTTCGGCTTCTAACAATTCTAAAATACGTTGGGCAGAACCATCGGCACGTTTAATGGAATAGCTTGCCTTGGCAATGGCTTTTGCGGGCGTGAGAATATTGTAAGCCAGTGAAATATAGCCAATAAAGAAGCTGGCTTCCAGTGTTTTATCTATAAAAACCAAATAACCTCCAAAAGCTAAAAGTACTCCAATTGTAATAATTCCTAAAAGTTCACTCAAGGGAGAAGCAAGGTTCTGTCTGTTCATTACCTTATTGGAATGTTTATAAAACCGCTGGTTGCTATCCTCAAATTTCTTTTGGAATAGATTTTCTGCGTGAAAAGCTTTGATAATGCGAAGTCCGCCCATGGTTTCTTCTAAAATAGAAAGAAAAACACCCTGTTCTTGTTGCACTTTCAAGGAACCTCTTTTGAGGGATTTTCCAATTTTTGAAATTATAAAACCTGAAATTGGCAAGAATAGAAACACAAAAAGCGTGAGTTTTGCACTTATAAGAAGCATGGTAATCAAAGTAAAAATAATTGTAAGAGGTTCACGAACTATCATTTCCAAGACTGAAAGCACTGAGTTTTTCACTTCATCAACATCGCCACTCAATCGGGAAATGGTGTCGCCCTTTCTTTTTTCTGAATAAAAAGCTAGAGGAAACTGAATTACCTTACTATAAAGGTCATTCCGAAGATCTCTTAAAACACCATTTCGCATATATGTGGAATAGAACATGGCCAAATAATTGCTCAAATTTTTCAATAGAAAGAGGGAAATTATGATGCCCACCATGTACATAAGCACCTTAAACTCTCCATATTTATTGATGTTATCAATGATGAAGTAATTAAAATAGTCTTGTAAGAAGTCCTTTATTTTCGAAATTCCTCCATAAATTGGACGAATGCCTAACTCCCGTTTATCGTTAAAAATAACTTCGAAAATAGGAATTAGTGCCACATAAGAAAGCGTACCAAACAATGCATAAAGGATATTGAAAAATATATTCAAATATGCAAACCGTTTATACGGAATGACGTAACGCAGTATTTTTTTGAAATAATAATTCATTAACTGATGTTTAGTTGTGTGGCAATGGCGTCTATTTTTTTCTGAAGTATTTCCTCAAAGTTTTCTTTTTCTACCTGTGTGCCTTCCGAAGCTTTAGCGGAGGGGCATGTATTAACGCTAATGTAGAACTTTATTTTTGGTTCTGTGCCGCTGGGGCGCGCTGCAATTTTGCTGCCATCTTTAGTATAATAAATCAAAACGTTGGATTTTGGCAGGTTTAGTGACAAAGTTTCCTGTTTTATAAAGTCTGTAGTTTCGTTTTTTGAAACATCGTCTATTCGTATTACTTTACTTCCAGCAATTTCCTTAAACGGATTTTCACGAAGCGTTTTCATCATTGCTGAAATCTCGGCAGCACCCTGTTTTCCTTTCTTTGTAACTGAAATTAAATGTTCACGATAGTTCCCGAATTGTTCGTAAATAGCATTCAAATATTGAAACATACTACTACCAGAATGTTTTTTCTGCGCGGCAATCTCGCAAGCCAGTAGGGTTGCGGTAACCGCATCTTTATCGCGAACAAAATCGCCCACCAAATAACCAAAACTTTCTTCGCCACCACCAATAAATACAAGCTCGGGAAAGTCTTTGATCATTTTTGCAATCCACTTGAAACCTGTGAGTCCTTCAATGTATTTTACATTGAAATGTTCCGCAATCTTTTCAACCATTGGGGTTGAAACAATGGTGGAAGCAACGAATTGTTTTCCGTTTAGTTTTCCATTTTTTTGCCATTGGTCCAAAAGGAAATGCGTCATCAAAACCATCGTTTGGTTTCCATTGAGCAAAACCATTTTGTTTTCGTTGTTTCTTACTGCAACGCCCAAACGGTCGCAATCGGGGTCGGTTCCAATTACGATGTCGGCGTTTACTTTTTCGGCAAGTTCCAAAGCCATTTTTAAAGCGGCCGGATCTTCGGGATTGGGCGATTTTACCGTTGGGAAATCGCCATCGGGTTCTGCTTGTTCTTCAACAATAAATACATTTTTATAACCGGCTTGCTCCAAAACCTTCGGAACCATTGTGATTGAAGTTCCGTGAAGCGAAGTGAAAACAATTTTTAAGTTGTCTTTTGCCTCTTTTGAAGTATTAAAAGTTCCATTTTCAATGGAAGCCTTTGCGAAAGCTTCGTCAACTTCGGCAGCTATATATTGAATCAAACTTTCATTCGCTTCAAATTTAATTTCTTCGTATTTAAGTGAATTTATTTCAGCAATAATTTCGCCATCCTGTGGTGGAACCAATTGTCCGCCATCTTCCCAATACACTTTATAACCGTTGTATTCCGGTGGATTGTGTGATGCTGTTAAAACGATTCCCGCTTGGCAACCCAAATATTTCAAAGCGAAGGAAAGCTCGGGCGTGGGGCGCAATTCAGAAAAAAGGAAGACTTTTATCCTGTTTGCCGAAAAAACATCGGCCACCAATTTTGCAAACTCTTTGCTGTTGTGACGACAATCGTAAGCAATGGCAACCTTAATCTCTTTGTCTGGGAATTGTTTTTTTAAATAATTTGAAATCCCCTGGGTGTTTTTGCCCAAAGTATATTTATTGATTCGGTTGTCTCCCAGGCCCATAATGCCACGCATTCCACCAGTTCCAAATTCTAGGTTTTTATAAAAACTGTCTTCCAGTCCTTCGGGATCGTAGGCGATCATTTCTTTGATTTCGTGTTGGGTTTTTTCGTCGAAAAAAGGAGTGAGCCATTGGTTAACGCGGGCTAAAGTTTTCGGATCTACGTAAATCATTCGCTTAAATTAATGTGTAAAAATAGGAATAAAATAAAGGAGAATTCAAGATTCAAAATTCAAGTGAGGTGAATTTGCTAATCCCAATTCCCAAATCACGGATTAACCGTTTCCTTTATTATATAGTTTCGGGAATCTTTTTTACTTCTGAGGATCAATTCACCCAAAAACCCTGCGAGGAAAAGTTGGGTGCCTAAAATCATTGCGGCAAGCGCGATAAAGAATTGAGGTCGTTCCGCGATGAGCCTTCCGTGCGGGCTTATAAATAGTTTGTCGATTCCTAAATAAAGCGCTAATAGAAAGCCAACCATCAGCATTACTGCACCCCAAGCGCCAAAAAGGTGCATCGGTCGTTTCCCGAATTTTGATAAAAACCAAATAGTAATCAAATCCAAAAAACCGCGAATAAAGCGCTCTGCGCCAAATTTTGTGGTTCCATATTTTCGGGCTTGGTGCAAAACATGTTTTTCTGAAATCTTGCTGAAACCTGCATTTTTGGCTAACACGGGAATGTATCGGTGCATTTCGCCAGTTACTTCAATGGATTTTACAACGTCTTTTTTATAGGCTTTCAAACCGCAATTGAAATCGTGCAATTTTACGCCAGAAGTTTTCCGGGCTGCGTAATTGAACAATTTTGAAGGCATGTTTTTGCTGAGTATCGAATCATACCGCTTCTTTTTCCAACCGGAAACCAGGTCGAAATTTTCTTCGGTTATCATTTTGTACAGTTCGGGAATTTCTTCGGGATTGTCCTGTAAATCGGCATCCATAGTGATGATTACATCGCCTTTTGCCATAGCGAAACCGGCGTGTAGAGCTTGCGATTTTCCGTAGTTTTTTTGAAAACGGATTCCTTTTACAGCGGAATTTTCCGAGGAAAGTTTTTCAATTATTCCCCACGAACCGTCCGTGCTACCGTCGTCAATAAAAATGAGCTCGTATAAAAAACCATTGGATTGCATTACTGATGCAATCCAACGGTATAGTTCATTAAGCGATTCTTCTTCGTTGAGAAGTGGGATGACGATGGAGATGTTCATTCAATTAATTAAGTTGTTGTGGTGGATTTTTCTTCATAACCAATCCTGTAAACAATGAAATGATAAATCCAAAGAATAAGGTGGCAATCAGTGAAATTCCAGTCATAAATAAAGGCGTCATTAATTTGGCAGACATGTTCATTCTCATTTCTATTTGATCTTGGGGCATATTCGCTTTTATCAATTGCTCATGGGTAAAATCCAAGGTTTTTTGAACAAAATCTGGATCTATATAATTCATAAAAATGTAGTTGAAAACCACTGCTATAATCCCTGCAACAAGACTTATTGCCAGACCCACTTTTAAAGCCTGACTTAGTGTAAGAAAACCTGCATTAGCTGTTTTATAAGCTTTTATTCCATATGCTAAAACAGCTATGGAAATAAGAGTTTGTAAGACAGTTAGCCACCACGGACGGTCAATGTGAACGTCCAGCACATATGAAATTACTTGTAAAACAATAGAGAGTAGGGCCAATATCACACCAAAATTGAAAGCTATCTTTTTTAACGAGTCTGTTTGTGTTTCCATTTTTTAATCGTTTTTTTGCCTACCAAACAAAGGGAAGGCAGGTTCGGATTGTTAGTAAACAAAGATAGCAAAACGTTACATTTGCGGGCGATTTTGGGATGAATTAAAAAAGTGTATTATTTTGTTGGTAATTTCCAATTAATACCTAAATTTGCAAACTCAATTCCGAAAGGTCGGAAGAGCGCATTTTAAACATTAATATTACAGAGATGAGAAAAGGTATCCACCCAGAAAATTATAGATTAGTTGCTTTTAAGGACATGAGTAACGAAGATGTTTTCCTTACAAAATCAACTGCAGATACAAGAGAAACCATTGAGGTTGATGGTGTTGAGTATCCTTTGGTAAAGATGGAGATTTCACGTTCTTCACACCCTTTTTACACCGGAAAAGCAAAACTTATCGATACTGCAGGACGTATAGACAAATTCAAAAACAAATACGACAAGTTTAAGAAACCTGCAGCTAAAGAAGCTAAAACTGAAGAATAATCCCTGCCTGCCGGCAGGCAGGTTCATTTTGCTATAACTTACAAAAGCCTTCGAGAAATCGAGGGCTTTTTGATTTTAGATTGCCGATTGCTGTTTTTTTAGTAATATTGAATACAGCAAGAATCTAGCGTTCATAACACTGAACTCATAACTCATAACTGGAAAAATGAATTACATCCTCTTCGACGGCAACGTTCGCAACCAGCTTCTTCCATTCACTTTCACGCGTCCTGTGGCAGATATCCGTGTTGGTATTTTAACCATTCGCGAAAAATGGGAACATCTTTTGGGGTTTTCAACCACAACTGTAACCGAAGATTATCTTTCAGAAAAATATCCTTTTTTGGAATTGGAGAAGAATATTTTGATAAACGCTTCTTTTCTTCCTTCAGAGAATTTGGTGAACATTATTAAAGGTTTGGAAGAAAACCAAGCTTTGTTTTTTGATGATGAGCCGATTGCTTTTTATACCACAGAAGGACAGGAAGTAGATTTTGAAACTTTCGACATTACTCAATATGAGCACGATGATGTTTTGCGAATTGAGCACACTTGGGATATATTTTCGAAAAATGGGGAAGCGATAAAGCGAGATTTTAAAATGCTTACCAAAGGCAGAAAATCGCAATCCATCCCAAAAGGTGTTTGGGCTAAAAATCCAGAGAATATTTTTATTGAAGAAGGTGCAATTGTAGAATTCTGCACATTAAATGCTTCCGAAGGACCAATTTATATAGGTAGAGATGCCGAAATTATGGAGGGTGCTTTGGTCCGCGGACCATTTGCGCTTTGTGAACATTCCACTTTGAAAATGGGATCCAAGATTTATAGTAACACAACTATTGGCCCGTACAGTAAAGTTGGGGGAGAAGTGAACAATTCGGTGATTTTTGGGTATTCCAATAAAGGCCATGACGGGTTTTTGGGAAATTCTGTTTTGGGCGAATGGTGCAATTTGGGAGCAGACACCAACAATTCCAACTTAAAAAATAATTACGCTGAAGTCCGACTTTGGGATTACGAAACCGAAGGTTTTGCACACACTGGCCTTCAATTCTGTGGTTTGATGATGGGCGATCACAGCAAATGCGGAATTAATACCATGTTCAATACCGGAACAGTTGTGGGCGTAAGCGCCAATATCTTCGGAAGTGGTTTTCCACGGAATTTTGTTCCCAGTTTCAGTTGGGGCGGAAGTGGGGGATTTACAACCTATAAAACCGACAAAGCCTTTGAGGTTGCAAAAGTGGTTATGGACCGCAGAAATATTGAATTTTCAGAAATGGACACCAAAATTTTGGAGCATGTTTTTGAAGAAACTTCTAAGTGGCGGAAAGGTTAAAAAATTGTTTCGCAAAGGCACAAAAAAGCTTGTTGTACGCAAAAATATTTAATACCTCAATAACTCTTTTTAACCCTTTTCAAAATCAAAAAATTCTGTGGATTAATTCCCAAACCACTCACTTTTTTATTCACAAAACGCACTGCCATATCATAAAACAATGGAACCACGGGTGCCTCTTCCACTATGATAGAATCCATTTTGGTATATAGCAATTTTCTTTCGTCAATGTTTGAAATGGAAAGTGATTTCACATAAAGACTGTCAAAAGCCTCATTTTTAAAGTGCATATAGTTTGGTCCATTGGGCGCGAAATTGGGGCTGTAAAAAAGGGAAAGATAATTTTCCGCATCGGGATAATCGGCGATCCAACTGGCGCGAAAAATATCGAGTTCGCCGCTGCTTTTCATCTGCCGAAGCGTGGAAGGCGGCATCACATCAATGGTTACGGCAATTCCGAGCTTTTCAAGTTCGCGCTGCACGTATTCGCATAAGTCCAAATATTGGCTGTTGGTGCCAATGGTTATTTCAGGTTTTGTATCGCCTGTTTCGGTTTTGTACTGTTCAATTAATTCTTTCGCTTTTACCGGTTGATAGGTATAACCATCAATTTCGGCATAGCCAGGCAATCCTTTTGGAATAAAGCCGTGGATAGCGGGAATTCCCATTCCGTTGCGCAAATAAGTTACCATTTTTTCACGGTCGAAACCATAATTTATGGCTTGTCGCAGGGCTTTGCTTTTTATCTCAGGAGTGTTGGCTTCAAGGAAAAACCCGAGATATTCCGTATTCAAATAGGGCCCTGTTATCATATAGGCCAAATCCTTATATTTTGGTTGTAATTTTCCGTGGGTGGTGAGCAATTCATCTTTATAACTGCCGTCCAAACCCGAAATAAAATCGAGCTTTCCCTGTGCAAACTGCAAAAATTCACTTTGTTTATCAGGTAGAAATGTGATAGCAACCGCTTCCAAATAGGGGAGCCTTTTTCCATTTTCGTCTCTTTCAAAATACAGCGGATTTTTTCTGAAAACGAGCTTTACATTTTCTTCCCACATTTTAAATTGAAAAGGTCCCGTTCCCACTGGATTTCTTCGGAATTCATTGCCATAAAATTCCACGGCTTCCTTCGGAACAACGGAACAATACCGCATTGACAGCAATCCCAAAAACGCCGGGAAAGGTTGTTTCAGTTGAATGATTAATGTAGTGTCGTTTTCTGCTTTGTAGCTTTCCACATAATTCATCACCCAGCTACCGGAAGACGCTACTTTTTCATCTGTCAATCGGTCAAAACTGTACACAAAATCCTGCGCAACAACCTTTCGTGTATATCGGGTTGGACTGTGAAGTCCTTTTTGAGCAAAAGCTTCATTTTGATGAAAATAAACATCGTTCCTTAGAAAAAAAGTATAAGTATAAGTTGAATCATTTATAATCCAACTTTTCGCAATATCGGGTTCAATATTTAAGGAGTCGTCCAATTGCACCAAGCCGTTGTAGAGTTGGTTGTCTGGCCAGATTGCCTGTGGATTTCGCGCAAAAACGGGATCTAAAGTTGGGATGTTCGCGTGTTCGTTATAGCGGAAAACGAGGTGGTCGTGTTCGGTTTCTGCATTGTTTTCGCAGGAAAAAAACGCTAAAATAAAGATTCCTAATAATATTCCAAGAATGGGTGCTGGATGCTGGGTGCTGGATGCTCTTTTGAAATTTACTAATACCATTTTGGACTACAGAAAATTTCTTCGATATGCGATTAGCATATTCATGAAATGATAACAAAAATCATATTTTATTTTGAAATAATCACTATCAACATAATTTCGATTTTTTGCCTTATACAAACAGGTTACCACTTCCGCCAAAGAACGGATTGAATAGCCTAAAAATTTCTTTTGTTCGGGGTCGGATTGTAGAATGGAGCCTTCAGAAATATTGAGAGCAACTGAATCTGCAGCCCTACGTATTTGACTGGTTAGGTTGAAAATTTCTTTTTTTGGAAATGTTTCGGCTATAGAGTCAACATCTTCACCAAGTTCCATAGCTTTTTTCCAGATTTCAAGTTTTTCGAATTTAAAACTCATACTTTTTCTTTTTTCAAAGATAAGACATTCATTTGTTTCTCGAATTACATCCAGCACCCCGCATCCAACACCCCATTTTAGACAAAATGCCTATATTTGCATATCAATTTTAATTATGGACGCACCAAAAAAAGTCGCTTTTTACACCCTCGGTTGTAAACTCAACTTCAGTGAAACTTCCACCATTGCGAGAAGTTTTGAAGGAGAGGGTTTTCAAAGGGTAGATTTTTCTGAAAAAGCAGATATTTATGTGATAAACACTTGCAGCGTTACCGAAAATGCCGACAAGCGTTTTAAAACCATTGTGAAGCAAGCACAGAAAGCCAATCCAAATGCTTTTGTGGCGGCAGTTGGTTGTTATGCACAGCTAAAACCGCACGAACTGGCGGATGTTGACGGAGTAGATTTAGTTTTGGGAGCTACCGAAAAATTTAAAATTACCGATTATTTAAATGACCTGTCCAAAAATGATTTTGGGGAAGTACTTTCCTGTGAAATAGACGAAGCCGATTTTTACGTGGGTGCCTATTCCATTGGCGATAGAACACGTGCATTTTTAAAAGTGCAGGACGGTTGCGATTATAAATGTACGTATTGCACCATTCCTTTGGCACGCGGCATTTCACGAAGTGACACTTTGGAAAATGTACTTAAAAACGCTTTTGAAATTTCGCAACAAGGAATTAAGGAAATTGTTTTGACGGGCGTAAATATTGGCGATTACGGAAAAGGTGAATTCGGGAGCAAAAAACACGAACACACTTTTTTTGAATTGGTGAAGGCTTTAGATGAAGTGGAAGGCATAGAACGGCTCCGTATTTCTTCAATTGAACCAAATCTTTTAAAGAACGAAACAATTGAATTTGTTTCAAAATCACGAACTTTTGTACCGCATTTCCATATTCCACTTCAAAGTGGCAGCAATGAAGTTTTGAAATTGATGCGCCGTCGTTATATGCGTGAACTTTATACCGAGCGTGTTGAAAAAATACGAGAAGTGATGCCACATGCCTGTATTGGCGTTGATGTTATCGTTGGTTTTCCCGGTGAAACAGATGAACGATTTTTGGAAACCTATCATTTTTTGAACGAAATGAATATTTCATATCTGCACGTTTTTACCTATTCTGAAAGGGACAATACGCCAGCGTCGGAAATGGAAGACGTTGTGCCGATGAAAGTGCGAAACAAACGCAGTAAAATGTTGCGTGGTCTTTCGGCTAAAAAGAGAAGAGCGTTTTATGAAAGTCAACTCGGAACAACGCGGACCGTTCTTTTTGAGGGAGAAAACAAGGAAGGTTACATTCACGGTTTTACGGAGAATTACGTAAAAGTGAAAGCGCCTTGGAACCCAGGATTGGTGAATACTTTGCAGAAAATCACCCTTTCTGAAATTGATGAAGACGGTTTGGTGCGGTTTAAGCTTTCTGAAACTGTGATGGCTTAAATATTTATCCCCACTGGCAGCAAATCTTTGTATTTCCTGCGATTTTTCCGCATAAAACCAGCTACTTCCGGGCTTGTGGGCACGAGGCTGATTTCGCGTTTCTTTATTTCTTCAAAAACCGCTTTAATAAAAATATCACGGAAACCCTGTTCTTCCAAATCTTCGGGCATTTCATACTTGGTAAGAAAAATTTTGCGATCCTGCAAAGCGTATTCTATTCGGGCCATGTTGTCGCCAATTTCGAGTTCAAACTGTCTCAGAAATTCATTGTCGGTAATTTCTACATCTTCAATCATTAGGAATTGTTTTAAAAAATATGTTCAGCTTATTTTAAATGGTGCAACGGCGTGGTGTTTACTTAAAATAAATAGTTTTGTATAAAAAACTCTTGTTTTATACACATTGCTATTAGATGATTTTCTGGTTTGGTTTCAAAGTAAATTATTAAGGAAATCTTCAGTTTTTAAGGAAACTAATTTATAATTATATCTTTGTTCCCGTAAATTTACGAATAATCTTTGGGCTATGCCATTTTCTTCAATAAAGACTTATGAATTCTGAAAAAACACATCTTTATTTTGTTCCGGGAATGGCCGCTGGAAGTGAGATTTTCAGGAACATAAAACTTCCCAGAAATTATGAAATTCATATTTTGGAATGGTTGATTCCCGAAAAAGGTGAAAGCTTAAAGGATTATGCACAACGGATGGCTCTTTGTGTAAAAGAAAATGGTGCAGTACTTGTGGGAGTTTCCTTTGGGGGAGTGGTAGCACAGGAAATGAGTGTTTTTTTGAATTTGAAAAAACTGATAATCATTTCCAGCGTAAAAACACGGAACGAACTGCCCCGAAGAATGAAACTTGCAAGTTTTACTAAAGCTTATAAACTTATTCCAACCAGCTTGGTTCTCAGTGTTGAAGATTTGACCAAATTTTCCGTTGGCCCCAAATCGAAAAAAAGATTGTCGCTTTATCAGCAATATCTGCACGTGCGCGATAAACAATATTTGGATTGGGCACTTGAAAAAATGGTTACATGGGAGCGAAAGAAAAAAATTGAAAACGTCGTTCACATTCACGGCGAAAAGGATATGGTTTTCCCCATAAAATATATTGAAGGTTGTGAAGTTATCAATGGTGGAACACACATTATGATTTTGAACAAAGGCCAGGAGATTTCAAAAAAACTTTTAGAAATTATCGAGGAATAGTTTTTGCTTTCTTCGGAAAAATGGCTTTATTCAGTATCTTTATTGAAAATTAGAGACTATGAAATTGATTGGAAAAATAGGGTTGGGGATTGCAATTTTGGTGGGGAGTGCCATTAGCATATATGCCGTTCAGGATGCACCCACAGATGAAAATTTCGAAAAGAAATTGATAAACGATTATAACGTGTATGCGTTGCCATTGCCTGAAAAAATGGATTTTGCAGGTGAAGCCGTTCCGCTTCAAAACCCCGATATACGCGAACGGATGGACAGGGAACTCTTGGTGAACACCTATTGGCAATCAAATGGACTTTTGCTTTTTAAAAGAGCCAATAAATACTTTCCGCAGATTGAACCTTTATTAAAAAAATATGGCTTACCGGACGATTTTAAATATCTGGCCGTAGCCGAAAGTGGTTTGGAATACCAAAGTTCGCCCGCTGGAGCATCTGGAATATGGCATTTTATGAAGGGAACCGGACTGGAATACGGCCTTGAAATTAACGATTATGTGGACGAACGCTACAATCTTGAAAAAGCAACAATGGTGGCTGCTGAATATTTGAAAAGTGCAAAAGACAAATTTGGAAGCTGGACAATGGCCGCAGCTGCTTATAATGCAGGGATTGGGGGAATGAACAAGCAGATAAGCAGGCAGAAAGAAACCAGTTATTACGACTTGTTGCTGAACGATGAAACAAGCCGTTATGTTTTTAGGATTTTGGCTTTAAAAGAAATAATGACCCACCCGCAGCAATACGGATTCAATTTTCGGGAAAAAGATTTATACACAAACATTCCTACCTATAAAGTGAAAGTGAATACCTCTATTGATGATTGGGCTGAATGGGTAAAACCTTATGGAATCAATTATAAAATACTGAAACTTCACAATCCGTGGCTTCGCGATACGTACTTAAAAAATAGCTCCGGAAAGGAATATTTAATTGAAATTCCCGAAAAGGGATATTACCAATAAGAAATTGAAAACATATAAAAAAACCCGTAAATACGATACGTTTTTACGGGTTTTCTTTTGAGGCAAAGTGGTTTCTGTCTTCATCGCCCAAAGTTTTAAGAAGCGATATTCCATTTAAAAAAGAGTTGTAGTTTAGTTCAAAGGAAATCCCGTATTTCTCGTTGTAGGGGTGAAGTACACCACGTCTTACATCAACGATGCGTTTGGTTTCATCTATAAAAAACGAAGTGGGAAAACCGAGGCTGTGCTTCATTATTTCCACAATATGATCATTTTTGTTTTCCTTTTCGTCAACGTAAATGATGTTTATTTTGTTGGAATACTCCCGCGCGGATTTTCGAACATTTTTCTTTGAATCCCAAAAAAGGACAACAAAATCAATGTCTTTGTAATGTTTTTCAGCAACTTCGTTCAGAGCGGGGATTTCGCCAACGCCGGGTGTGCACCAGGAAGCATAGGTCATCAAGAAAATTGGTTTCTCAAATTTGTAGAGTTCAATTTTTCGTCCCGAAAGTTTTCGCACTTTAAAATTGTCGAGATAACTTCCGTTAACCACATTATTGATAAGGGAATCAAATAAAAATTCTGCACGTTCAAAATCCTTTTCGGCGTACGCATTTTGTGAATTTCTTGTGTATTTCTTGATATTTTTTTCAATGGCTTCAGAAAATAGAGTACTCTGCTCAATTTGTGATTGCGCTGAAATGGTCATCAATAAGAAGAAGTAAAGTAGTTTTCTACCCATAAGCATAAAGCTTTGCTCAAAGATACGCTACTCATCTGATTTACAAGTTTCTATTCGATGAAAGGCGCTTTAAAATCGTCCAACTACAAAAAGAAGAAGAAATATACTATGGAGAAAACAAGAAATAGGTTAGAACCTTCTTCCACCACGACCGCTACGGCCAAACTGCTGTTTTGGCTGCCCCATTTTTTTCATCTGCTGCTTCATCATTTTCATTTGTTCATCCAGCATATTGTGTTTGTCGAGGTTTTTGGCTTCGGTCATAAGTTGTTCGGCCTCGCGCTTGCGGTTTTTGGTCATCGCTATTCCAGCAAGGTTCAGTTTGGTCATTGCCATATCAGCAGACATGTTAAGCCCTAGTTTTTCGGCCTTTTTGAAATATTTTTCGGCTTCAATCATATTGGTTTGCGAAACCATCAAACCGTTTAAATAGTTGTAATATCCTTCTTGTTTCGGCACCAAAGAAGCCGCTGGGTTTTTTATTTTGTCCAGCCATTTTTTGGCCCCAGGAAAATCTTGTTTCCGAAGACGAAGAAAGGCAAGCAGTATGACTTCATTCTTAAAATACAGGAATACGAATACCAAAGAAAGCAAAATGAGCATAATCCCGTTGCCGATATTTGTTTCAGTGAATTGCCAAACAGCCGCGCCAATAATCATTGCGGCCAAAACTAATTTTATATATTTATTAAACATGAGTCATCTTTAAAATGGCCTGCAAAGGTATAAAAACTAAATGCTTTTTTGAAGATATTGCATTTCTGAAATTGAAAATATTTTGGTTGAAAAAACAAAATCGGCAATGGAAATCTATATATTTTCGCCATTCACAACGAAGTTCAAAAATTTGCAGCTATTTTTTTAAAAAAGGTTTGCCTAAGTGAAAACTTGTTGTATTTTTGCACCCGCCTTCGCCAATAAATGCTTTGGCAGACGAACCCGACTTTTTGGGCAATGCCCAAAGGTTTTGAAACAAGATATTTCAGAAGTTAAAGAATACTATAATGAGCAAAAGAACATTTCAGCCATCAAAGAGAAAAAGGAGAAACAAACACGGTTTCAGGGAGCGTATGGCTTCTGTGAGCGGAAGAAAAGTATTGGCCGCCCGCAGAGCGAAAGGCAGAAAGAGGCTATCCGTATCTTCTGAATCCCGTCATAAAAAATAATGTTGATAAATTATATATAAAAGGTGTTGTTTAACTAAGCAACACCTTTTTTTTATACCCTAAAGCGCCGTAATTTTGCGGCACCGAAAAAGTAAAGGAAATGCCAAAAAATCCCTCCATTAAATCTGTACTTATTATTGGCTCTGGCCCTATAGTTATTGGTCAAGCGTGTGAATTTGACTATTCTGGTTCGCAATCTTTACGCTCGCTGCGCGAAGATGGAATTGAGACTGTTTTAATAAACAGCAACCCTGCAACCATTATGACCGATCCATCTATGGCCGATCATATTTACCTGTTGCCACTTACCACAAAATCACTCGTACATATTTTAAAGGAACATCCACAAATTGATGCAGTTTTGCCAACAATGGGTGGACAAACAGCGTTGAATTTGTGTATTGAGGCCGATGAAAAAGGAATTTGGAAAGATTTTGGGGTGAAGTTGATAGGAGTGGATATTGATGCCATAAACATTACCGAAGACAGGGAGAAGTTCAGAATATTGATGGAAAAAATTGGGGTGGCAATGGCGCCACAGGCCACTGCAAATTCTTATCTGCAAGGAAAGGAAATAGCACAGGAATTCGGCTTTCCGCTGGTAATTCGGGCATCTTATACCCTGGGTGGCGCAGGAGCATCGATAGTTTATAAAGAGGAAGATTTTGATGAACTTTTATCACACGGACTGGAAATTTCACCTATTCACGAAGTGATGATAGACAAGGCGATGATGGGCTGGAAGGAATATGAGTTGGAATTGCTTCGCGATAATAATGACAATGTTGTTATTATCTGTACAATTGAAAATATGGACCCTATGGGAATCCATACAGGCGACTCCATAACTGTTGCCCCCGCAATGACGCTTAACGACCGAACTTTTCAGAAAATGCGCGATATGGCAATCCACATGATGCGCAGTATTGGCGATTTTGCGGGCGGCTGTAACGTTCAGTTTGCCGTGAGCCCTGATGAAAATGAAGAAATTATTGCCATTGAAATAAATCCACGAGTGTCGCGCTCTTCAGCGCTGGCTTCAAAAGCAACTGGGTATCCCATTGCAAAAATAGCGACGAAACTGGCCATTGGTTATACTTTGGATGAATTGAACAACCAAATTACGAAATCAACTTCAGCGTTGTTTGAACCTACTTTAGATTATGTAATCGTAAAAATTCCGCGTTGGAATTTTGATAAGTTTGAAGGCTCCGATCGTACCTTGGGACTTCAAATGAAATCGGTTGGGGAAGTGATGGGCATTGGCCGTTCTTTTCAGGAAGCGCTTCACAAAGCCACACAATCACTTGAAATTAAAAGAAATGGAATTGGTGCCGACGGAAAAAGCTATACCAATTACGAACAGATACTCGACAAGTTGAAAAATGCAAGTTGGGACCGTGTTTTTGTGATTTATGATGCAATCCAGATTGGAATCCCGTTGAGCAGAATTCACGAAATCACGAAAATTGATATGTGGTTCCTCCGCCAATATGAAGAATTGTTTTTGTTGGAAAAGGAAATTTCAAAATATACTTTGGAAACACTTCCGAGGGAATTATTGTTGGAAGCCAAACAAAAAGGCTATGGCGACCGTCAGATAGCGCATATGCTGAAATGTTTGGAAAGTCAAGTGTACAAAAAACGTGAGGAAATGAACATTCAGCGCGTTTATAAATTGGTAGACACCTGTGCTGCGGAATTTAAGGCGGAAACTCCTTATTATTATTCCACTTTTGAGAATGAAATGCAACTGGAAGGCGAAAAACCCTATTCAGAAAATGATAGCATTGTAACCAAAAAGAAGAAAATAGTGGTACTCGGATCCGGTCCAAACAGAATAGGGCAGGGCATCGAGTTTGATTACTGCTGCGTCCACGGCGTTTTGGCAGCTGCGGAATGTGGATACGAAACCATAATGATAAACTGCAATCCCGAAACTGTTTCCACAGATTTTGATGTTGCTGATAAACTTTATTTTGAACCTGTTTTTTGGGAACATATTTACGATATCATCCGTCACGAAAAGCCAGAAGGTGTTATTGTGCAGTTGGGCGGTCAAACAGCTTTGAAACTAGCTGAAAAGCTTGACAGATACGGCATCAATATCATTGGAACTACTTATAAATCGTTAGATTTAGCCGAAGACCGCGGAAGTTTTTCAACACTTTTGAAAGAGAACAACATTCCTTACCCAGAGTTTGGTGTAGCCGAAACTACAGAGGAAGCCTTGGCGCTTGCTGATGTGCTTGACTTTCCCCTTTTGATTCGTCCTTCCTACGTTTTGGGGGGCCAAGGAATGAAGATTGTTATCAACAAAAAGGAATTGGAAGAACACGTTGTGGATTTACTGCGTAAAATTCCTAATAATAAATTATTGCTGGATCACTATTTAGACGGTGCCATTGAAGCCGAAGCCGATGCAATTTGTGATGGAGAGAATGTATATATTATCGGAATAATGGAGCACATTGAACCTTGCGGAATCCATTCGGGAGATTCAAATGCTACGCTGCCACCATTCAATATTGGTGAATTTGTGATGCAGCAAATAAAAGATCACACTATAAAAATAGCGAAATCACTGAATACTGTTGGACTCATAAATGTGCAGTTCGCCATAAAGGATGATATAGTTTATATTATAGAAGCCAATCCACGAGCTTCGCGAACAGTGCCTTTTATTTCCAAAGCCTATGGCGAACCGTATGTAAATTATGCGACCAAAGTAATGTTGGGACACAATAAAGTAACGGATTTCAATTTCAACCCAAAACTGGAAGGTTTTGCAATCAAGCAGCCAGTTTTCAGTTTTAACAAATTTCCGAATGTCAACAAGCAGTTGGGTCCCGAAATGAAGAGTACCGGCGAAAGTATCTTGTTTATAGATAGTTTAAAGGACGATGCTTTTTATGATCTCTATGCTCGCAGAAAAATGTATTTGAGCAAATAACCTATTTTTTAAACTTTTATGGGATTTTTTGTTAAATTTTTTCGTAAATTAGTTTGTTAACCTACTTATCATTTCATTTATGAAAAAAATTACTTTGTTCTTTTGTTTTATTGCAATGAACATTCTCACTGCGCAGAATGTTATTGAAATTGCTTGGGGACAAGGGATCAATGAATCTGTGGCCAGTCCTACCATAGAAGCTGGTGATACGGTTCTTTGGACTTGGGCTGATGCTTTGCAGAAAAGCGTAACCAGTTTTTCAAATGGAACTGAAGCTTTTGACAGCGGGATGTTGAAAGGAATAAATAGCGAATATTCATATACTTTTTCCAAAATAGGTGTTACCGAATATCAAAATGACTCCGATCCATCAATGCACGGAAAAGTAACTGTGGTCAGTAAACTTTCAACAGAGGAAAAATTTGTAAAAAACCTTAATTTCTTTCCCAATCCGGTTAAAAATGACTTGACTATTTCTTCACTCTTTAAAATTGACAGTTACCAAATATATAATGTTCTTGGGAGTCTTATTGCTGAAGGAAAGGGAACTGGAAATGTAACCCAAGTTGATATGGGTAGGCTGAACAGTGGTCTTTATTTTGTGAAAGTTAGTTCTGGAAGTATGCAGACTACTTTAAAAATTGCAAAGAAATAAACATTTTAAATTTATAATTTGAAGGTCACTCCATTTTAATTTCGGTTAAAATGGGGCGATTTAACTTGTTCTACCCCAGTTATGAAATATTTGGTTTCGCCCCAAATGGCAAAGGTAGCAAAGCGTTCCACATAGCTCGCTTTTACGTAGCTACCTTGATATTCCTTTAATTTTTCGATTACTTCCTTGTCCCGATATAGTACTGAAAAAGAAAAAATCTGTGCCCCGCTTATGCCTTGGCTTATTTCGCCTTCCCAGGTTTTTATCACTACACCGCGATGGCTGAATTTTATGAGTTCGCCCGCTCGAACCCCTTCGCTATAAGGCACAAAATATACGAAAGCGAAATAGAGCAAGTAAAGCGCCAAAAGGCTTCCCAGAATAATGAAGAGTACTTTTTTCATTTACTAAAAATAGTCAATTAATTCGGCTTTTATAGGAAATTATAACCCGCAATCAATGAGAAAGACTTGAAGGAAGAATCAATATTGGTATAGTCTAAAAGTTTTTTGGAGGGTTGAAATTGGGCTTCCACACTGTATTTATTTTTAAACTTGAAACCCACGCCAAACGCTGTACCTACGGCACTATTCATTTCGAGATCATAGGATTTTTCATTGCTGGATTCAAACTTACCATCCATGATGGCATCCACCACAAATGCGCCGTTTATAAATATTTTGGAATCGTTATTTAAATAAAAATAATGCCTCACGCCAATGGGGAAAGCTATGGAAGTGTATGTGGCGGTGACGGTAGTATATAAATCAAAAGTAGTAAACTCATCATATTTAAACTCTTTGCTTGCCTGGTATGAACGATAAGTAGGTTCAATAATCAAAGCCCATTTATCATTGTTGAATGGAAGTACAAACTCCATTTCGAGTCCAACTCTGAAACCTGTTTTATTCCCAAAATCTACTTCTTCATGTTCAACATGTTTAATTGCCAAAGATGAAAAAGTAACGCCGGGCCTAATGCTTAAATTGAACCAATGGCCTTTTTCCTTTTTGTTAAATTCAACAGATTCGGAATTTTCACAAGTATTATACTTTTGAAACAAATTGACCAATTTGTTTCTTTTGTACTCCAAGTTTTCAAAATCCTTTTCCTGCATGTTCGCACATGTAAAGGTGGTGGCGAGCTGTTGTTTATATCTAATGTTAAGCGCCATTTGGGTAGGTTTGGCCATATATCTTTTAAAAATCAGTTGTTCAATTGGCCCACCATTTAGACTGTAAAAATAACGGTCTATACTCTCTGTTTGCATATAGTATAAACTCGCTTTGCCCTCCACTAATGTTTTGAGGAAAAGTGTTTCCTCTTTCATAATTGGGTTTCGCTCCGCAGTAAGATTTCCGACCGAGTAGGGAGATTGGTCCACATTTAAAGTTGCCCGCACATACTTAAAATATTGATCTGAGCCAAATTCTTTCACATCCTCAATAGTTCCTAATTTCACATCGCCATTTTCTCCAAATTTATATTCAAAAGTTTTTGGACTTCCCAGCCAATCTTCATTTTTAATCAAACAATCGGTTTTGTTTCCATTGTTCAAAATGATATATCCAGACTCAAAAGTGGTTTGTGAAAATGCTTGAAGCATTGACAATATGGCGATTAAAGAAAGTAATTTTAATTTCATAAACAGCGGGCTTTTTTAAAGTTTAAAGAGTGTAATATAAATAAAAAAATAGTAGTATGTCTCAATTTTCCATTGAGTCATCTTCATCTGTATTTTTCAAGAGTTTCGTATCGATGTTTTTGCTGGTAATAGCGCCCAGTTTCCGAAGTTTTTCTACCCTTTTTACGAGGTTTCCTTTTCCTTCCAGTTTAATTAGGGCGTTGTCAAAAGAACCCTGTACCGTTCCCAATTGTCTTTTTATTTTGTTCAATTCCTCCAAAAGCCCCACGAACGAATCGTACAATCTACCAGCTTCTATTGCTATTTCGAGCGTGTTTTTCTTTTGATTGTCGTTTTCCCAAAGATTTTCAACCAACCGCAAGGCCGCCAAAAGTGTGGAAGGGGTTACAATCATCACTTTTCTTTTGAAGGCTTCCTGATACAGATTTTTCTGGTTGGCAACGGCTATTGCAAAAGCAGGTTCAATGGGCACGAACATAAAAATAGTATCGGGACTCTCGTTTACGGCGTGATAATATTTTTTATCACTCAGCGTAATAATATGTTTTTTGATGGAATCGATGTGTTTTTTTAAATAAAGACTCTTCAGATTTTCATCATCTTCGGAAACGTAACGTTCAAAATCGGTCAGCGAAACTTTGCTGTCTATTATCATTTTTTTTCCGTCGGGCAAATGAATGATTACGTCTGTTTGCAAACGGCCGCCATCAGGATTGTCGTGGCTATCTTGAATTGTATATTCGCGACCTTTTTCCAATCCAGATTCTTCCAAAACCCGTGATAAAATCATTTCGCCCCAATTTCCTTGAATCTTGGAATCGCCTTTTAAAGCCTTGGTAAGATTGTCCGCCTCTTGGCTTATTTTAATGTTCTGCTCGTTTAAAAACTGAAGTTGTTTGCCCAATTCGGCGTGGGTCCTCACAAAATCTATATTGTTTTTTCCCACCTTTTCTTCAAATTCCTTGATTTTAAGGTTCAAAGGTTTTAGGATTCCTTCAATATTTTCTTTGTTTGATTCTGTGAACTTTGCAGTTTTATCAACCAAAATTTTATCGGCCAAAACTGAAAATTTATCTTCAAAATCTTTCTCAAAATTTTTAAAACGTTCTTTCTCTTTTTCAAGTTCTGAAAAGAGTGCTTCATATTCCGCACTCTGACGGGAAAGTTGCATGTTTGCCTGTTCTTTTTCTCTTTGTAAAGCTTCCTTCTCCGAAGTAGATAGTTCTAAACGCGCATCCAGTTTTTCCAGTTGAAGTTGCGTATTTTCAAGTCGCTCCTCCAGTTTACTGGTTTCGGTTTTATACTTCAACCGCGCTAAAAGATTACCGATAAATGCACCTATCAATAAACAGATTGCGGCTAATAAAAGAAATAGAAAAGTTTCGTTCACAGGGAAAATGTTAATGGTTATTTGTTAAGAGTTAATCGGAGTTTCCAATGCCAATTTAATTTAATTCTCAAAGTAAAGATACTATTATCAGAATGGTATTCAAATAGACGAGAAAATTTTAAGTTTTTCCTTTTCCACAATTAACCATTAACAATTAACGTATCATAAATCGTCCTGTTTTTCCATCAAAATCGATGGTTTCCTTTGGAAAAAGTGTATCAAATCTACCTGCTTCTATCAGTTTGCAGGGATCGTCAAAATAGGTTTCGTTCTTTGCCATAACCAACATTTTGTCCGTAAGCTGAATAGCCAGATCTATTTCGTGAGTTGAAAAAAGAATAGTTTTTTGGGTTTCAGAAGCCAGTTTTTTGAGCAATTTCAGCACATAAGCTCTGTGGTAAATATCCAAATGGGTTGTGGGTTCATCTAAAATAATTATTGGGGTATCCTGCGCCAAAGCCCGGGCAATGGCTACACGTTGCATTTGACCATCGCTCAGTTCAAAGCATTTTCGGTGGGCGAGGGCAGAGGTTTCAGTGGCTTCCAAAGCAGCGTTTACAGCGTTGTTGTCTTTTTCTGAAAGCGAACCGATCCAATTGGTGTAGGGCTGCCTTCCCAAAGAAATCATTTCCAAAACAGAAAGATTTTTTGAGACGGGAGCTTCGGTCAAAACCACGCTCAACTGCGTTGCAAGTTGAAAAGACGAATACTCCTTTAAGTTTTTTTCGTTCACGAAAACGTTCCCTTTTAAAGCATTTTGCATTCCCGCCAGCGACCTCAAAAGTGTGGATTTACCAATTCCGTTTGCGCCCACAAGACCTACCAATTCACCTTTTGTAATTGAAAAATTGATTTCTTTTGCAATTATTGAATTGTCTTTTTTAAGCGAATAACCAACGGAGAGGTTCCGTGCTTCCAAAATGATATGTTTTTCTTCCGAAGTCATTAAAAGAACAATTTTCGTTTCCGGACCAATAACCAAATTACAACGGGCGCCCCGATCAATGACGTGATTGCATTGATTGGCAACGTAAATTCACTGAAGGGCAATTGCGCCACCGTATCGCAAACCAGTAACAGCAAACTTCCGCAGAGCAAGACCGCAGGCAGCAAAACCAAATGATTTGAGGTTTTAAAAAATTGTCGCACCAAATGCGGCACGGCCAATCCCACAAAGGCAATCGGCCCTACAAACGCGGTGATGCTTCCCGCTAAAATACTCGTCGCTAAGATTATAATAAAAGTGGTTCTTTTAATATGAAGGCCCATACTCTTCGCATAATTTTCTCCCAAAAGTAAGGCATTTAAGGATTTACTGCTGAAAACGCTCAAAGCCAAACCCGCCAAAAAACAAAGACTTAAAATAAAAACACCTTGCCACGATTGGTTTCCCAAACTTCCGAAGGACCAAAAAATGTATTGTTGCAGTTGTTCCGCATTGCTGAAATAGGACAGCACTGAGACCACGGCGGTGGTTACGCTGCCAAACATCAGCCCTATTATCAAAATGGCCATGGTATCTTTTATCCTGAAAGTTACCGCTAACACCGCCAGCAGCACCAAAAAACTTCCGAGGGCGGAAGCAGCCACCAAGCTCCATTGGCTCAACAGAACAGTTCCAAAAAAGCCACCGAAAGCACTCGCGCCCAAAATTAAAATAGCAACGCCCAAACTTGCGCCACTGCTCAATCCCAAAACGAAAGGTCCCGCCAACGGATTCCTAAATAGGGTTTGCATCAACAGTCCCGAAATTGCCAATCCGCCACCGGCGAGCATTGCGGTGATTGCTTTCGGAAGTCTATACTCCGTCAAAATATATTGCCACGTTTCTTTGGAAGCGCCATTTCCCATAAAAACCGAAACTATTTCATCTAGAGGAATGGAGACAGAACCAATACTCAAATTGACTAAAAACGCAACGATCAGCGCCAAGAATAGCCCTGCAAAATGAAGCCGATATGTTTGTGCGTTTTGCATTATTGCAACTTGTTGAAAAAGTAAAGTTCGCGGTCACGGAATAATTCCGGGTGAAAAATCTGAATTAAATCCTTCAAAACCAAATCGGGACGGTTGGGTGCCAATTCGTAATAAATTACCCCGCCGGTTGCTCCTTTTTTCATACTGTAGGAATAAACTTTTCCGTTTTTAAAAGCCTTGAACTGGGTGTAAACTTGGCTGGCGTTTTTCATCTCTTCCAAACTGGTGAATTGTCCCGGACCAACCCACACATCCGCATCGTGGCCTTTTTCCAAAACCGATTCTAAATTTAAGGATAAACTGCCTGTGCCTTTTGAAGTTTTCCAAAGATAATCGCCGTTTGCATCGGCTATAAACTGCGCCCCCCAACTGTCGCCCTGCGGCATATACCAAATGTCTTTGTACATTGCACCGCTTATTACCGTTGGCGTTTCTTTGGCTTCGGAAGCAATTTTTTTAGCTGAAAGATATTCGGTTTCAATGGTTTTGAAAATACTGTCCGCCTCTTTTTCTTTGTTGAAAAGAACGCCGAAAAATTTTATCCATTCCGCTTTTCCCAAAGGTGAAGTTTCAGTCCAATCGGAATTATAAAGTACGGGAATACCTGTTTTTTCAATAGTTGCGAAGGTTGAATTGTTTCCGTCCACCGCGAAACCAATCACTGCATCGGGAGATAAATCTATTAGAATTTCGGTGTTTAAATCTTCGTTTTTACCAAGCTCGGTTATTTTTCCTTCAGTAATCCGTTTGCGTGTTTTTTCCGATGAAATATAACTGAGATTTGGGAAGCCCACCAAAGTTTCCGTTTCGCCCAGCATTTCCAAAGAGGGAATGTGGGTGGTGGAGGTAACTACAATTCGCTTTACGGGAATTTGAACCACCGCATCAAAACTTGTTGCATTGGGAAGGAAAGTTCCTTTTTCAACCAAAGCATACGTAAATGTTTTGTTGGTTCCCGGCCACGGGTTTTTTAGAGTGATGGTTTTGTAGCCTTCAAAAGTATTGATTTCAAAGCCTTTTGCATATTTAACTTCTATCTTTTTCCGTTTCGGGTTCTCACTTTTTTTGGTTTCAATAGCGTCGCCGTTATTTTTGCAGGCGGTAAAAATGATGAAGAAACTAAAGAAGACAACAATTTTTTGCATCCTCAAAAATAATGGTTTTGTTTGGGGGAACTAATATTTAAAGTCTATTTTTGTTTCGAATTTTGGTGAGCATTTTTCCACATCGGAAAACGCTCTTAAAAGGGAAATAGGTGAAAGATTTTAAAACCGTTTGTACAAAAATCGGCAATAAAAATCTTAAATCCTATGCTGTTCCCGCAACTGTAAGTCGTCCCAAACCATTTTTTGGGCGTGCATTCTTCAAAAACCACTGCTTGTGCCGAACTTGTTTCGGCATCTTTTACCGCTTTACGAAGCTTGTGTAAAAGAGACCAGATTTTAAGGCTGGTACGAATGGGAAGGTGGCACAAAAGACAAGCCAGGAGACCTGCCAGATTCATAACATAAAATCATCAAACTTTCGGGACAAAGGTTGAATTATGAAGCAGTTAAGTTTCCATATTATTTTTGTCATTTTTTTGTGCACGGCTTCTGCCTATGCTCAGTTGGACAGTATTCAGCGATTGCCGGAAGTGATGTTGACAGATTCCAAACTCATCCACTTTTCAAAAGGGTTTAAGCTGGAAAAACTGAACGATTCCATCATTGAAAAAAATGCGGCTTCGCTAACGGAAACACTTCGGTACAATTCCTCAATCTACTTTAAGGAAAACGGCTTCGGTATGGTTTCGTCGCCTTCATTCCGGGGAACGAATGCCGCGCAGACTGCTGTTATATGGAATGGAGTGAACATCAATTCAGTGTTTACGGGACAAACGGATTTCAACACAATTTCCCCTTTAAACTATAATGAAATTGCTATTAGAAGTGGCGGCGGTGGCGTGCAATTTGGCAGCGGTGCTGTGGGTGGAAGCGTGCATTTAAACAATTCGTATTCTTTCAAAAAAATTGATTCTACTAAAATTGGGCTTTGTTTTGGAAGTTTTTCTACCCTGGGCGGAAATGCAAGCACAACACAAACCTGGGGCGATCATTATTTGAATGTGGGCCTGGATTTTATAAGTTCGGAAAACGATTATGAGTACGTCGGCAAAAACAAAACGAACAACCACGGGCAGTTTTTGCGTTTTGCGGCAAAAGTGAACGAAGCCCGAAAACTGAAACGCGGTGTTGCAACGTGGAACTCGGAATACACCTATAACGACCGCAATTTTTCTGGCAGTTTAAACACGATAGGGAAAGATGCCTATAATGATATTGCGACCCGAAACCTTTGGCAGTTGCAACAAAACGCGGGTATTTTCAACACAAAAGTGAGTGTTGCACATCTTTTTGAGCAGTACAAATATTTCCCAAATAGTGAAAAACCGCTTTATACTGGCGGAAAGGCAAATACTTTTATCGGTACTTTTCAGTCGGAGGTTTTCCTTTATAGAAAACTTCGGATTCACGGTAAAGTTGAATACACTTTTGTGGATGCGGAGGGTGATAATGTGGGCAATCACTCCCGAAAAACCTTGGCTGCCGTGTTTTTGTTGAATCATAAAATTTCAGAAAAATTCAATTACGGAATTAATCTTCGGAAGGAATTTTTGAATGATTTTGATAATCCATTTCTTTTTTCCGCAGATGCGAAATGGAACGTTTCAAAAAATTATGCACTGCGATTGAATGGTTCAAAAAATTATCGCGTGCCCACGTTCAACGATTTGTATTGGTATGCGGGCGGAAATGTTGATTTGCAGCCCGAAACTTCCTATCAAGTGGAGCTGGGACAGGAATTTTCAATCGGAAACCTAAAAGCTGATGTTGCCGCTTATTATATTTCTTCCGAAGATTTAATAAAATGGATTCCCGGAAACGGAGGCATTTGGCAACCTGAAAATATTCATAGCACCCGAAATTATGGGGTTGAGGCTGTTTTGGGCTATTTCGTAAAATTTGGAAACTTACAGTCTTTGGATTTTAACGCAAATTATTCATACACCAAAGCGGAAGATTTACAAAAAGAGAAACAGCTTATTTATGTTCCCTTTCACAAAGCAGCAGGCACATTGGAGTATAATTTTAATTCGTTTTCAGCGTATTTTCAGGGATTATTTAACGGTGAAGCGTTCACAACTACTGATAACAGTGATAGGGTTGAAACCTACACCATTTTTAATCTCGGGGCGGAATATAGGTTGCCGTGCATCCCAAAAATTACTTTTGGAGGAAGGCTAAAAAACGTTTTTAATGTTTATTACGAAAATGTTGCTTACCGACCGATGCCTTCCCGAAATATCGAAATATTCTTAAACTTTAATATATAACTAATATGAAATCTATGAAAACTATGAAAAAGCTATTTTTTTTGTCTCTAACCACCTTGTTTTTTATATCCTGTAGCGATGATAATGACATCCAACCAGATTATGTTCCCGATGCTTTTGAAAAAGGTATTTTGATTACCAACGAAGGTCCTTTCAACAACGGCAGCGGCACCATTACTTACATTTCTGAAGATTACAGCACGGTGGCGCAAAACATTTACAGAACCGTGAATGGAGTTGAATTGGGCAACATTGTGCAGTCTATGGGTTTTCAAGATGACAACGCCTACATTGTGGTGAGCAATTCAAAAAAAATAATGATTGCCAACCGTTATACTTTTAAAAGTGTCGATTCCATTACAACGGGTCTTGTCAACCCACGTTACTTTCTGGGAGCAGGCGGAAATAAAGGTTATGTAACCGATTGGGGCGACCCAAACGACAATGCCGATGATTATTTGGCCGTGGTAGATATAAGGAACAATACCATTTTAACCACCATTCCTGTGGCTTTTGGCCCTGAAAGAATGGTTCCCTACAACAATAAAATTTATGTGGCACACCAAGGCGCTTATGGGCAGAACAATTTGATTTCAGTAATCAATGGTACTGCGCTTGAAAGTACTATAACCGTGGGTGATGCTTCTAATTCAATGGTAGTTTCGGGAAATGTACTCTATGTACTTTGCGGTGGAAAACCAAGCTATACCGGTACTGAAACGGCAGGGTCTTTAGTGAAGATTGATCTTTCAACAGGGCTGGTTTCGGAAACAAATACTTTTGGAACAACCCAGCATCCATCCAGCTTAACGATGGACGGAGAAAATCTTTTCTACAATCTGGACGGAAAAATTTATAAGGTGAATACCACTTCCATTTCTTTGCCGGGAACTGCTATTGTCGATGGTTTCTTTTACGCCCTTGAAGCAAAGGACGGAAAACTTTACGCTACCGATGCAGGGGATTTTGCAAGCAAAGGTTCCTTGAAAATTTACGATCTATCAACCAATCAAGAAATTCAGGATTTCCAGACGGGCATTGTTCCGGGAGGGATCTATTTTAACGAATAAGCTTTTCTTAAAACAAAAAAAGAATCCATTAAACCTAAAATTTTAATGGATTCTTTTTTTACTGAATACTGACCACTAATTCCCTATCATTTTTCCATCAATCGGAGAATCTGCCTTGCTGTCTGAAATTTCTTTTAAAACTTTAAAATCATTTTTCCCTGAAATTGGCCTTCCCCCAATTTCAAAAAGCGCTGCGGCAAGCAATGGTTCATTTTCATCGCCAAGTTGGCCGAGGTTGAAATAGTTTTCCTTTAAAACAATCTGCGGAAACAATCCATCATTATAATCTGTATTTCCTGCAACGTTGGCAGTTTTGAACACCAACGGAAGCATTGCATAATTATGTCCCGGATTTGCTTCCTGTCTGCTGAAAGCTGGCGCAGGAGCATCGTAGAGCAGGAAGGATGCCTGGAATTTTCCAGTGGTAGTGTCGCCTACTTGTACGGTGTTTATGTATGGATTTAGACCATTTATAACCAATTCGCTAGCGGAAGCCGTCCTCCGAGTTGTTAAAATATAAACTTCGCTGAGGTTAAGACTGTTTATAGCGGAGCCGTTACTGATGGAACTATCAAAAAGCCCGTCACTTGCATTTTCTGCTTGGCGGTCTGCGTTCCAAAATTCCTTGTAAAAAACCTTTCCGTTAAATTGGCCCGTAATCATACTGGCCAAATCGGTCGCGGTTTCCACGGCACCGCCACCGTTGTAGCGAAGGTCCAAAACAAGGTTGGCTACACCTTCAGCCTTAAATTGTGCAAAAGCATTGTTTAATTGCGAATCATAATCCTTTATGAAGCCATTATACATTAAATAACCAATTTTTTCGCCATTGATATCCAACGTTTTCGCTATAAAAATTGGGTTTTCGTTGTATTGGGTTTTATTCAATTTTGCTGTTTGTCCTGTAGTGGTGAAATTTGTACCATCATAAGTGGCAAGGCCGATGGTATAACTGTTGGGCAATAATAAGTCGTTATAGTTGGTTAGGTTTATTTGCTGGCCATCAATGGTAGTGAAAAGGTCGCCGCGCTTTAAACCTTGCGCTTCAGCATCTGTGTTTGGCAGAACATAGCGCACATATCCAAAAACATTGTTACTACCATCTGGGTAAAAAACAAGGCCGTATTCCATTCCGTTGCTAAGGCTTATTCCGCTCAGAGCGTCCTCTATCACTCTAAAATCGCTGAAAAGAGCACTGAAACGGTCCTGTGGCGATATCAAATAATCGAACAAAGATTCAGGTGTATCGTAATTTTTCAGAAAATTATCGAGCTCACCTTGGCTGGCAAAAGCATCGTTTGCAAGTTCGGGTGTATCGGCTTTGTAGAGGTAATAATAGTTTAGACCTCGGTAGATAAAGTTTTGAATTTCAATAGTTGAAGCTGGATGAATGTTGTCGTCCAAATCTTCAAAACACGAAACAAAAAGTAGTGAAATAGCCAAAAGTGGAATGAAAATTTTTCTTTTCATAAGTAGGTTTTATTAGTGAATGGAATTAGAACAGTTAAATTAAGGATTATATTGCAATTGTAAAAATATGTTTTTTAGTCGAAAATGAATCCCAGAATTTTTCTCTTGGGAAATAAAAAAAATTCATAGCAATACACGAATATTTTTTTACTCAATTATTCGTGGTAAACACACAATACAAGAATTGTAACAAAAATCACCCCCGTTCGTCATTAAAATAGAACGGCAAACCACAAGCACCAAAAATGGACAAAACCGAATTTATTAAATTAGTAATGCCCTATAAGGACAGGCTGTACCGTTTGGCGAAAAGGATTTTGATTTCCAAGGATGAAGCCGAAGATGCCGTGCAGGAAGTGTTTTTGAAATTGTGGAACGAGAAGCAAAACATTGAAAATTATAAAAATCCCGAAGCATTTGCAATCACGATGACCAAAAATTATTGTTTGGACCGATTGAGATCGAAACAGGCTTCCAATTTGAAAATTGTGCACAGCAATTACCAAACTTCCGAAAATATTGAAAAGAATATTGAAGCGAACGATGGCGTGGAACTGGTTTTCAAAATAATGGAAACCTTGCCCGAACAGCAAAAAATAGTACTTCAACTGCGCGATGTGGAACAGTTTGAATTTTCAGAAATCGCAAAAATGCTGGACAGCAACGAAACGGCGATCAGAGTGGCACTTTCCCGGGCGCGAAAAACAGTTAGGGATGCAATGATTAAAAAATACAATTATGGAATCGGTTAAAATTAAGGAATTATTGGATGCCTATTTTGAAGGCAACACAAGTCTTGAAGAAGAAAAATCTTTACAGGGCTATTTCAACAGCGGAACAGTTGCCGATGAATTTATGCAATACCAACCAATTTTTGCAGGATTGAAAGTTGCAAGAGAAGAACGTTCAAACAAGGTTTTCAGTTTGCCTAAAAATAAATCCAAAAAAAATAGAACGCAGTGGTATTCCGCAGCGGCGATTCTCGTTATTGCCTTTGGTTTGGGTAGTTTCTATTTTTCGCAACCGCACTATACGCAAGAGGAAAAAGAAGCTTTAGCAGCTTTTGAAAAGAGCAAAAGCGCAATGATGTTACTTTCAGAAAATTTGAACAAAGGAGCCGAACAACTTTCGTTTGTGGATCAATTTACGATAACGAAGGATAAAATTTTTGAATAATTTTTTTAAGAAAAGAAAATATAGAACAAAGAATATAGAATGAAGGGCGCTTCGATATAATTCAGCGACCGAAGATTTTCAAAACCAATAAATAATAGAAATAAACAATAACAAAAATAATATAACAATGAAAAAAATAGCAATAGTAATAGCGCTGGCAATAGCACCTATGGTTTCTTGGGCACAGAATGCCTTTGATTCCTTTGAAAACGAAAAAGATGTTACCTCGGTAGTGGTTACCAAAAACATGTTCAAACTTTTGAGCAAAATGGATCTAAATTCCACTGACCCCGAAGCGCAGTCATACCTTAAAATGGTGAATGATTTGGACAATATCAAAATTTTTACAACCGATAACCCAGCGGTTGCCCAGAAAATGGACGATGCCGTGGCAAAATATATTTCCAGTTCCAAGAATTTGGGCGAATTGATGCGCGTGAAAGAAGACGGAAAAAACATAAGATTCTACAGTAAAGAGGGCAAAAACGAAAACTTTGTGAGCGAACTGTTGATGCACCTTGACGGAATGGTGGACGGTAAACCCACCACGATCATTATGAGCATTACAGGGAATATTGATTTGAAACAGATTTCAAAACTAACTCAAGATTTGAAAGTTCCTGGTAGTGAGCAATTGAAGAATATTGACAAAAACAAAAAACAATAATGATGGTCGTGGCAAGATATTTATTGGCTTTGGTCTTGGGTTTTATCGCGTTGACGTCGTGTAGCGATAAATCTCTGCAGAAGTATTTGGTGGAAAAGCAGGACGATGATAAGTTTGTGAAAATGGACATTGCCGCCAGTTTACTTCAGGGTAGAAACAGCAATTTTACGCAGGAAGAAAAGGATATTTTAAAAACCTTAAAGAAAGTAAATGTGGTTGCCTACCCTATAATAGAAGGTGATACTGCTGATTTTGTTAAGGAAAAGAATGAATTAAAAACCATTTTGGACCAAGCGCAGTACAAAGAGTTGACGCGAATAAAAAGCAACGATTGGAACGCCACATTAAAATATACGGGCGAAGAAGATGCAATTGATGAAGTAATTGTTTTTGCGAGCGACGACAAGCGCGGCTTTGCGGTTTTTAGATTGTTGGGCGAAAATATGCGCCCAGACCAAATGTTGAAACTGATGAAATCTGTGGAAAGCGGCGATTTGGATGTTTCCAAATTGGAAGGTTTCGGTGAAATATTTAAAGATTAAATTAGTTGATTAATAGTTGAAAAGGGCTTCTTCCGAATTAGGATTGAAGCCTTTTTTATTTGCCACGAATTCACGAATAATATAAAAAATTATTCGTGAATTCGTGGTTGTATTTTTCAGAATCGAAGTTTAAATTCCCGTGTAGTTTCCGGGGGTTATGTTTCGCATTTCCTGTTTTACGCTCTCGGGCACTTCCAGAGTTTCTATGAAATTTGCGATGGAAGTTTTGTTTATTCTTTCGTTGGTGCGCGTGAGTCCTTTCAGCGCTTCGTATGGGTTAGGATAGCCTTCGCGGCGCAGTATGGTTTGGATAGCTTCGGCTACAACGGCCCAATTGTTTTCAAGGTCTTCGGCAAATTTTGGTTCGTTCAACAGCAATTTGTTCAAACCTTTTAAAGTGGAATGAAAAGCGATGAGCGTGTGCCCAATGGGAACGCCAATGTTCCGTAAAACCGTGCTATCAGTAAGGTCGCGTTGCAACCTGCTAATGGGAAGTTTTCCGGAAAGATACTCGAAAAGTGCGTTTGCAATTCCAAGATTTCCTTCACTGTTCTCAAAATCTATTGGGTTCACTTTGTGCGGCATTGCGCTGGAGCCAACTTCGCCCGCCTTTATTTTTTGTTTGAAATATTCCATGGAAACATAAGTCCAAATATCCCTATCAAGGTCAATCAAAATATTGTTGATTCTTTTCAAACAATCAAAAAGGGCTGCCATGTGGTCGTAATGTTCAATCTGTGTGGTTGGGAAGGATTGGTGTAATCCTAAAGTATCCTGAACAAATTCTTTCCCGAAAGCGCGCCAATCGATGTTTGGATATGCCACTTTATGGGCGTTAAAATTGCCCGTGGCACCGCCAAATTTTGCGGCACTTTTTATGTCGTTCATTAAATTGAACTGTTCTTCAATTCGGACAACAAAAACTTCAATTTCCTTTCCCAAACGTGTTGGCGAAGCAGGCTGGCCGTGGGTTCGTGCAAGCATGGATATGTGTGCCCACTCTTCGGAAAGTTCTTTCAGCTTGTTTTTCACCTCCATCAAAAGCGGAACATAAACATTGTTTATCGCATCCTTCAATGAAAGCGGAATGGCGGTGTTGTTTATGTCCTGTGAAGTCAGCCCGAAATGGATAAACTCTTTGTATTTCTGCAGGTTTAAATCGTCAAACTTTTCTTTTATGAAATATTCAACCGCCTTAACGTCGTGGTTGGTAACTTTTTCGGTCTCTTTTATTTTTATTGCGTCCTGTACCGAAAATTCGAAATATAGGCTTCTTAATTTTGAAAAAAGATTTCTGTCAAAATCCTTCAACTGTGGCAAATCTAGTTCTACCAAAGCAATAAAATATTCAATTTCTACTTGCACACGATAACGGATGAGCGCTTCTTCAGAAAAAAAAGGAATTAGGCTTGCGGTTTTTGAGGCGTATCTGCCGTCAATGGGTGAAATGGCTTGTAATGCGTTGGTGTACATGGTTGAAAATTTAAAACGGCAAAGATACGAAACACCGTCGAGTTATGAGGGACACAGCTGGCTATAAAATTTGTCAGATTTTTATGTGAAAACTTAATGGAATGCCAATAAAATCCAGTTTAAGATAATGGATAGTTAAATGTTTAACCACCCAATAAATTTTAAGAATTTGTTGGGTTGAAATAGGTTTTGAGGCGCGTAATTTTAATAGTGAAAAGAAAAATGAATTATTAATTTAAATAAATACTGTTATGATTACACAAAATCAAAATCAGCAAAGGAACCCTCAAAATCAACAACAAAAAGAACAGAGGAATCCTCAAAACAAACCACAAAACCAACATAATCCAGAAGAGGAAGAAGAATAGTGGAAAGTTTATAGATTGAGTGTCTAATTTATAGGCACGACGAAACCCCTTAATCAACACAATGAGAAAGGGGTTTCTTATTGTGGGGATAATTAAAAAAAAAGTGGATTGATAAAGATATTAAAGATTTATGAGATAGCGATTAAATTGTTAAGAAGACTGGCGAATGGGTTTATAATCCAATAAGAATTGTTCAAGAAATCTCGGTTATTTTAGCTTTAATGAAGTTCTGAGGTGCTATATTATTTTGAAATCTTAAGCAAAAATTCCCAATTTACTTCGTGAATTCCATCAAAAACCTCAATCTTTAAGCGGTCTTGAAAGAGATTGCTTCCCTTTAATTCTTCTTTAGTTTTTCGGGCTTCGGTGATGTATTGGTCTTTATTGCCGTAAAGGTAAATCACTTGGGCAGTTGGTTTTAAAAACTCAAAATCTGTGGGCCGCAGTTCATTTGGAATTCCCCCAGAGTGAAGAATCAATTTGTCGCACTGAATTTTTCGGCTGGCCACCCAGCGCGTTGCAATGGAAACTCCTTGCGAATACCCCAAAACAAATAGATTGGGGATTGTTTCTAAAATTTCCTTTTCAAAAACAGCATCCACATAATTCAAAATATTATTGGTTTCCATCACCGTGTTTTCGCGCGTAAGCCAGGATGCGCCCACGTGTTTAAAAGCCCTGTCTTGATAATATTTTGAAGGGGCCTGCGGAGCAATTATGTAATTTTCCTCAGCATTCAATTCGGAAAAATAATTAATGAAATATTTGCTCAAATAACCCATTCCGTGGAAAACCATCCAAACATTTTTTGTCTTTTCGGTAAATGTATTAAGAGTGGAATAGGTATTTGTTGTGCTGTAAGAAGCTTCTTCTTCGTTGCTCATTTTGTTGAATCCAATTTTGTATTTTTACAAATGTAAACCAATACAATGAAGTACACCAACGAAGAAATTTTGGCCGCGTGCAACAAAATGTGCAAAAACAACCTAATGGAAACATTGGGCATAGAATTTACTGAAGTGGGCGCAGATTTTTTAGTGGCCCGAATGCCTGTGACCCCGAGGGTCCACCAGCCCGATGGTGTTTTGCACGGCGGGGCATCAGTAGCTTTGGCTGAAAGTGTGGGTAGTGCAGGAGCGTACTTTTTTTTGAATTCGGAAGAAATAATTATCCGTGGGATTGAAATAGGGGCCAACCACGTAAAAAGTGTTCGGGATGGCTATGTTTATGCACATGCCAGTATTGTGCACAAAGGAAGGACCACACAGCTTTGGCAAATAAAAATAACCGATGAAGAAGGCGCGCTCGTTTCGCTCGTTAAACTCACGACACTTACCTTACCCAAAAAGAATTGATGGATTATAAACTACTGATTCCAAAAATTTCGCAACAGTACAATAAGAAATTACCTTTTGTAATTTTTTCGTTGCCCGAAAGTGATTGTTTGAAAGTGTTTTTTCAAAAAAATAACCATTTGCACACCCTTTCGGAATTTGCAGAAAACGGTTTTGTCCTTGCCCCGTTTGATTTTAAAGACTCCGCTTTTTTTATTCCTGAAAATGATTCTGAAAGTTGGGAGGGTACGGTATTAAATAACAGTTATGAAATGGCTCCGGTTGAGTTGCTCCATAATATTAAAGAAAAGAACAAATACATTAAATTGCTCAACAAAACAGTTGAAACCATAAAAGAGCGGAAAGCGAGCAAGATTGTTATTTCCCGTCATAAAGATTTTGAGCTAACAAATTTTTCGATTGAAAAACTGATAGAACGATTGTTTTCGGCATATCCCACCGCCTTTAGATATATATGGTATCATCCCAAAACAGGATTATGGTGTGGTGCAACCCCCGAAACGCTGGTACTGATTGAAAATGAATCTTTTAAAACCATGGCTCTGGCCGGCACACAGCCTTTCACAGAAAGGCTGCCCATAATTTGGGGGCCGAAAGAACTGGACGAGCAACAACTGGTTACAGATGCAATAACGAATAGTCTGCAACGGGTCACTTCGGTTTTGAGAGTTTCAAACCCGCATTCACACAGGGCAGGGTCGTTGTTACACCTTCGAACGGACATAACGGGTGTAATAAAAAACGGCAAAGCTACCTTGACCACAATCGCAGCCGCATTACACCCAACACCTGCAGTTTGTGGAAGCCCACAGATAATCGCAAAGGAATTTATACTTGAAAATGAGGGTTATAACCGTGAGTTTTATACGGGCTTTTTAGGGCCAATAAACGAAAATGGCGATTCTGCATCATTATTGGTGAACCTTCGCTGTATGAAAATTGAAGGCAACACGGCGCGCATTTTTGTGGGTGGTGGCATAACAATCGGTTCCAGACCTCAGGAGGAATGGAACGAAACCCAAAATAAAATGCAGACTATGCTACAAGTATTGCAACCAATGCTTTAATATTTTCGGCGTCTTTGTACCTTTGTGCCACATGAAATTCTCAACTAAAATTGGTTCCCAAACTCTTGTGCAATTGTGTTTGGACAAGGGTATTGACCACATAGTGATTTCCCCCGGTTCACGAAACGCACCACTTTCCATCGGTTTTGCCGAACATCCAAAATTTAAGTGTTTTAGTATTGTCGATGAACGCTGTGCGGCATTTTTCGCTTTGGGAATGGCGCAGCAATTAAAGAAACCTGTTGCTGTTGTATGTACTTCCGGGTCGGCGTTGCTCAACTATTATCCTGCCGTGGCCGAAGCGTTTTATAGCGATATTCCTTTGGTGGTTATTTCAGCGGATAGGCCTGTGGATTACATTGATATTGGCGATGGACAGACTATACGGCAGCAGAACGTTTTTGAAAACCATATTCTTTATAGCGCCAATTGTACTGAAGGTGAAGATTTTCAGATTAAAAATGAAACTGAAATGAATATTGCACTAAACACGGCAATAGAACTGAACGGTCCGGTACATATAAATATCCCTTTTTCCGAACCTTTGTACCAAACTACAGAAAATCAATTGGTTTGGCCGCAAAATGTGAAACCGCGATTAATTGAAAAAACTTTAGAGGAAGAATTAGCTCCATTTATTGAACAGTGGAACAACAGCCAAAGGAAAATGATCCTTGTCGGAACGCTTTCGCCAAACAGTGTGGAACAAAGGTTTGTGGAGCAACTTGCAAAAGATGAAAGCGTTTTGGTGTTGACCGAATCAACTTCAAATCTTCACAGTGAGAATTTTATTTCTTGTATTGACCAGTTGATTACACCTTTGAAAGATGAAGATTTCAAAAAGTTGCAGCCAGATATTTTGCTCACATTTGGTGGAATGGTAGTTTCAAAAAGGATAAAAGCATTTCTCCGAAACTTTCCGCCGAAGGCACATTGGCACGTGGATGCCAAAAAAGCGTACGATACTTTTTTTGTGCTAAAACACCATTTCAAAATACCTATAAACAATTTTTTTGTTGAATTTCTTCCAAAGACAAACGCCCTAAAAAGTGATTACCAAAACCATTGGCTAACTGTAAAACACCACAGGTTGCAACGTCACGAAATGTATGAAATGGAAATTCCGTATTCGGATTTTATGGTTTTTTCGGAAATTTTCACACAACTGCCGCAAAACGTTCAATTGCAGTTAAGCAATAGTGCCACTATTCGCTATGCCCAGCTTTTTGAAATTCATGCTTCAGCCGAAGTGTTTTGCAACCGTGGCACCAGTGGGATAGATGGAAGCACGAGTACCGCTGTTGGCGCAGGCTACGCATCAAATATACCAACCGTTTTTATAACGGGCGACCTCAGTTTTTTTTATGACAGCAACGCACTTTGGAACAATTACATTCTGAAGAACTTCAAAATAATAGTAGTCAATAATGGCGGTGGCGGTATTTTTAGGATACTTCCGGGGGAAAAGGATTCGGAATTTTTTGATACCTATTTTGAAACAAAACACAACTTAAGTGCGAAACAACTTTCAGAAATGTACGGTTTCAAATATGAAACTGTCGGAAAAGAAGAAGCATTGAAGGAAAGTGTGAAGAATTTCTTCAACGAAAAAACTGGACCGGCATTGTTGGAAATCTTTACGCCTTCCACTGTGAATGATAAAGTATTGTTGGATTATTTCAAATTCATTTCATAAAAGACCCTTTGCCCATTGAACAGCGTTAACAAGGTTGTGGAAAACCGCAAACTGTTTTGTGCAGAATTTAGATTCGAGCACTGCATTGGAACGGGCTGCCGGATTATAGTTCACAATGGCAATCCCCATCAAAGAGGGGATTTCGTTCAAATAGTTATAATCTAAGGGTTTTATGGAATATGAATGTACCCGATTGGCAATATAGACCCACGGATCCGATTCCAAAATAGTAAGTGCTTTGAGCAATATTGAGAACTCGGTTTTGTATGAAAGCGTGATTCCCTCTTTTGCTTCCACAACAACTATGTTTCCATAAAAATAGTACATACCTATTTTGGTTTCCATTTCCTTGTCCAAATGAAATTCTGGAGGTAACTTATGGGGAGATATTTTCTGCATAGGAGAGTGAATTTACATTTTTTAGCTGGATATTCATATATGTGGTCTGCGTTTTTTTATGACATAATACAGTACCTTTGCGGCTATGATAAAATTGGGTGAATACAATACTTTAGAGATTCTTCGGGAAACCGATCCGGGTCTTTATTTGGGCGATGACGAGGAAAATGTGGTGCTCCTGCCGCATAGATACAAGCCAGAGGAATATGAAATTGGCGATAAAATCTCGGTTTTTATTTACCTCGATAATGAAGAACGTCCAATAGCTACAACGCTGGATCCCTTTCTACAACTAAACACTTTTGGTTATCTTCATTGTAGCGATGTTACCGAATACGGAGCTTTTATGGATTGGGGATTGGAAAAACAGTTGTTTGTTCCTTTTAAAGAACAGGCGCGCCCAATGAAAAAGGGGAATTGGTACATTGTCTATCTGTATATTGACGAAGAAACGAACCGTTTGGTGGGCAGCAGTAAAACGAACCATTTTCTTCAGAATGAAACCTTGACTGTTGAACCATTTCAGGAAGTAGATATTTTGGTAACGCACCTCACCGAAAAAGGCGCAAACGTAATTATAAATGGCGTTCACAAAGGATTGATTTATATTGAAAATATTTTTGAAGACATCCGCACGGGCGATAGAATGAAGGCCTTTATCAAAAATATACGTCCCGACAATAAAATAGACATTGTGTTGCAAACTCCTGGCTATAAAAGCATAGAGCCAAATGCAAACTTCATTCGGGAAGAACTGGAAGCAGCCGGTGGTTTTTTGCCACTTCACGACAAATCAGATCCAGATTCAATAAAAAATTTATTGGGGATGAGCAAGAAAAGTTTTAAAAAGGCAATCGGCACTCTTTATAAGGACAAGCAGATTATAATTAAGGAAGACGGAATAGAACTACTGTGAAGGCGTTCCATAAATCCCGTAATCTACATAGAAACCGCTCCGCCGTGGACGTTGAAAATAACCGTAGGAATAGGGCATAAGTTCGGGTCTTAAAAATCCTCGAGACTCTTTATAGGAAATGTTTTTAACAGCCGTTGAGCCATCAGCGCTGTAACTGCTGTTGCCACCATAAATGCCGTATTCTTTTGGATCTAAAGAAATTTTAATATCAGATCTTACGTAGCTTTCATTTGTGGACATCACGTCAAACATACTTACTGCTTCCCTATAGTTTTCCTTGCTCAATTTAAAAGAAGGAAGTTTATTGGAATATTTGGCTGTAAAATCTGAAGCGGAAGGGAGCGAAGTGGTCATCAAACTTTCAATTTCGGGAAGTTTCACGAAATCCAGCTTGAATTTGTTGGACTCAAAATCCAACTGCGCGAAGGAAATTAGCGGGAACAATAATAGTATAAACAATAGATTTTTCATCGCAACAAAGGTAACAAAAGTTAAGCCAACTTTAATTCCATATTTTTTTACAAATTCAGTTTTGTAGCTGTGCTCTTTGGCAGCGCATCTTTATGGACGGTAACGCTAACGGCTTTTAAACGCATATAGGCTTCACTAAAATACACATAACCGCCATTGGCAACGCGAGTTTCGTCTGTGCCCCAACTGTTTTTTACTTTGTAGTATTTTGTTCCGTTTTGGTCGCGGAGCATTCCAGTGATGTGCATTAAATGGTCATCGGTGGTGTCGTAATTTTCAAATTCATCCTGACGGAATTGCTGTGTTATTTTCTTTTCAGGATAAATTCCTCGTAACGATTTTACATTATTTTCAGCATTTTCGGGAATAACTGCTACGCCATCTTTGGAAGAAAACGTTTTTTCGCTAACATCGCAATCCAGCTCCACGGTAAAACCTTTTTCCAGGGCATTGTCAATGGTTGTCATCATTTCGTCCAGCGGAAGGTTGTAAAAACTGCCGTTGCTCCAGTTGTCAGGAATGTTCAAAATAAATTTTGAATAGAAAGGTGCTTGTGTAAAACTGGTGATGTTCACATAATCCTTCGGCTGAATCTTCGTCATTGCCAAAAAGGTTTGCGGGGTATATTGTTTTCCTTCAAAAGTGAAATTGGAAACGTTTTTACCTATATACACATCTAAAACACCGTCAATGGCAGTACGCCATTTTTTACTGAGTTTTCTTCCAGGATTGTCTACGTATGTTTTCAGCATTGCTTCCAGTACGGCTACCATTTCGGCGTGGTTGTAAGCGGTTTCACCAGCAAATAATCCGCTGAAGGCCTCTTCGGGAACGAGTCCATTTTTTTCCACGGAATTTATCACGTCGTGTGCCAAGCCCCCTTCGCCAAACTGTGCACGACCTTGGCGCATAATATAATTTTCTGCTTTTGCGGGATAGGTGTTTCGCACTTGGTACATTTCACTTAAATCTATTTTCTTTCCCGTTAGACGGATTATTTCGCTTTCCAAAAACGAAGTGCTGCTAAAACTCCAACAAGTACCCGTTACTCCTTGACTTATTACCGGCGTGGCTTCAAGGTCTGTAACTGTTGTGAATTTATAAGTCTCTTGGGCAGTTAGGTTTAATGTGAAAAGAATTACGAGAGAAAGAAGGATATGTTTCATTTGTGTTTGAAGTTTATTGTTTATGGTTTGTGGTTTTCTACGGTTAAACAACAAACCTTCCAATTGGCAGGCAGGCCATAAACCACAAACAATTTATATCTTTGAAAACAAAAATAACAATTATGGCTTCACCCAACTGGAAAACCGCTAAAGAATATTCAGATATCACTTATAAAAAATCAAACGGTGTGGCTCGTATTGCTTTCAACAGGCCCGATGTGCGCAATGCTTTTCGCCCACAAACGACCTTCGAATTGCTAGATGCTTTTCACGATGCGCAGGAAGATACTTCTATTGGCGTGGTGTTGCTTTCTGGGGAAGGGCCTTCTTCCAAAGATGGGGTTTATAGTTTTTGCAGTGGCGGCGACCAAAAGGCGCGCGGCCACCAAGGCTATGTGGGCGATGATGGGTATCACCGCTTAAATATTTTGGACGTTCAAAGATTGATTCGCTTTATGCCTAAGGCGGTTATCTGTGTGGTTCCGGGCTGGACCGTAGGTGGCGGACATAGTTTGCATGTGGTATGTGATTTGACTTTGGCAAGCAAGGAACACGCAATATTTAAACAGACCGATGCCGATGTTACCAGTTTTGACGGGGGCTACGGAAGTGCTTACTTAGCCAAAATGGTAGGGCAGAAGCGGGCTCGCGAAATCTTCTTCCTCGGAAGAAATTACTCTGCACAGCAGGCTTTTGATATGGGAATGGTGAATGCCGTGATTCCCCACGCTGAACTTGAAGATACTGCTTATGAATGGGCGCAGGAGATTCTTGCGAAAAGTCCAACCTCCATTAAAATGCTGAAGTTCGCAATGAATTTAACTGACGACGGAATGGTAGGGCAACAGATTTTTGCGGGAGAAGCTACCCGACTTGCATATATGACGGACGAAGCGAAAGAAGGGCGCGATGCTTTTCTTGAAAAACGGAAGCCGAATTTTGATAAAAAATGGTTACCATAAATAGTTTTTTTTCTATGCTTAGAAACTATGGCAAATGTATTTATTTTTTATTAATGAGGTTGTGACGATGTTAAATGATTTTCTATTAATAAATTAGTTTTTGATGAGGAGAACAAATAGTGGATGCGGAATTATAACATTTATAATCGTTGTAATGACAGCAATTGTAATGTTATTTCAAGGGGAATCCTTCTACGTTTTGTATTTAATGGTTTTTTTAAGTATACCTCTTGTAATTTTATTTTTACTGAATCTACCCGATTATTTCAAACACAACAAAAACAAAACTCTTGAAAAAAAAATCGTATCTAAAGTGGTTTTAGATAATTCTTTAAATAATAAGAAGGAAGCATATTATATTAAAAATGAAAGTTTGATTGGTGAAATTACCTCCCAATCAATATTGAATAAATTAAAACAAAATAAAACATTAGAATATATAACCATAAACTGTTCTTCGAGAATTGAAATCTCAAGTCTTATCAATAACAATCCTAATCTCATTAAAATTAGTTTAACCGGACCATTTTGGTTGAAAGATGGTATTATTCCTCAAGTGAAGGAGTTTTATATTAATAATGATTATGAAATAAATAATTTTTTGATTGAAATTAATAAACAATCACTTTTGAAAAATCTCACAATTATATCTTCAGTCTTGGTAGATTTAGATATAATTGATGATTTATTTAATAAACTCAAAGAAATAAGACTCGTTAATGGACTCAATAAAATACCTATCAAATTATTTGAGAGTAATACATTAACTTCAATAAATCTATCGGGGAATAAAATTCAAAATATAAAACTCACAGATTTTCATAAGAAAACACTAATTAATTCTAAGGTTTGGAGTTTAAATTTATCAAAAAACGACCTTACCAATATCCCTAATGAAATTTTAAATATTAAAACTTTAAAACAGTTAGATTTGTCATATAATCCTTTAGCGAACAGATTATTAAAGAAATTAGTAAAATATCATAAAGAGATTGTAATACTGAATTTTGAACAAATGGAAGTTGGTGATAGAATTTTTCATCCTGTTGTAAAAAGGATATTAAAAATTTTAATATCAACATCGTTAATAATAATTCCTGGTTTAGTATTTGAAAATTTATCTTTGCCGATAATTTTTTTAATATTGGTTTTTATTTCCTATAACATCTTTGATTGAGTGTATTTCAAATTATTCATATTTTAATAATATAAAACAGATGAAAGTCTTTATTTCGATGTTGTATAAATGTTAAACGTGATGTTTCTAATTACTTTAAATTTTGATACATTTTAACGGGTAATGGCAGGGTAGGCCAACAGGTTTTTGCAGGAGAGGCTACAAGATTGGCCTATATGACGGACGAAGCCAAAGAAGGTCGCGATGCTTTCCTCGAAAAGCGCAAACCTAATTTTCAGAAGAAGTGGTTGCCGTAGGGCAGTAGTCAGTACGCAGTAATCAGTATGCAGTAGTCAGTAAAAGAAAATTCAAATAAAAAAACAATCGATTTCAATGAGTAAATTATTCAACTTGCGTAGTTTTTGGTATTCGCTTTCATCAAACCAACGATTTTTTATTAGGCGACTTTACTATCTACCAAAGGATACTTTGGACAGTATTATGGGAAAGCGACATAAATACGTTCCACCGCGCGGTTATATTTATACAGGTTCTCCGGCCAGTGCTGAAAATTATCTGAAGCAAGGGCAGCACCAACTGCAAATGCTTCAGAAATATGCGAATCTTCAGCCTAAGCATTCCGTTTTGGATATTGGCAGTGGTATTGGAAGAACTGCAATTGCGCTGACTGATTATATAAACAATAGCGGAAGTTATGAAGGTTTTGATGTGGTTGAAAGAGGCGTGCAATGGTGCAACGCGCGCATCCACAAGGAACATCCAAATTTTAATTTTAAATATGTGCCCTTGTTCAATGATCTTTACAATACGGCAACGCTTAAGGCTACTGAATTTATTTTTCCTTATGTTGACAATTCCATAGATGTTGCCTTCTCTTTTTCAGTTTTTACGCATATGCAGATTGAAGAGATTCAGCATTATTTCAATCAGATTTATCGGGTGCTGAAACCTGGAGGAGTTTGCTTTTCTACTTTTTTTCTTTATGATGAAGGTTCAGAAGCATTTATTTCAACTAAAAAAGATTTCAGTTTTCCTGTGAAAAGGGATGGGTTTAGGTTGATGAACGAAAATGTGAAATCTGGCAACATTGCTATTGATAAAAAGAAGCTTTCTAAAATGCTCATTACTGAAAATTTTGAATTGGTCACTATTATAGATGGTTTTTGGAAGGATGATGTGCGGGATACTGCAAAAGCGGAGTATCAGGATATGATGGTTTTTCAGAAAGTGTAACGATTCATAGTTCCAGCAGTTTAGCGAAGATGCCAACAGAGGTTTCCATCGATCCGACTGAGGTTTCCATCGATTCAAAGTGGGTTTCCATCGACCCAAAATGGGTTTCCATCGACCCGACTGAGGTTTCCACCGACCCGACTGAGCTTTCTGCCGATCCAACTAAACCTTCTACCGACCCGATTGAACTTTCTACGTACCCAACTGAATTTTCTATCGGCACGACTAAACCTTCTACCGACCCGACTGAACTTTCTATCAATCAAACAAAACTTTCTACCGACCTTACTGAGCTTTCTAAGGGTGGGAAATCGCTATCTATGAGCCCGACTAAACTTTCTAACGTTTGCGAGGAGTTTGGAGATTTACTGTTGTGGGTGCACGTTGCAAACGTGGGCTAGCGAGGTAAAAACTGAATTTTTTTTGAATTTTTTTTCTTGATTAATTTAAAATCCGTTGGATTCCAATCCTCTAAGTCGGGTTGTTTTAGATCGCGACTAAAAAATAATATTTCTTTTCCTTTTTTGCTTGAATGTGTGGAATGATTAAATATATATTCTTTTCCTTGAAATGGTTGATATATTTCTTTTATAATTGGATGATTATCATAAGAAACTATCCAATGGATATTTTTTATTTTTTTTATTTTCGCCGCAACCTCTTTATGATCTTGATTATCATAATAATTCATATAAAGAGAAGAAGCTTTTAAATAATATGGTGGGTCGAAATAAAAAATAGTGTTCGAATTTTGTGGATTATCAACGACTTTATCAATTAATTCCAGAGCATCCAAAGAATAAAGTTCAATATCTTCTTTTCTTGATGAGATTAATTGAATTTTTTTAATTATTTCTTTTTTGTTGAAACGACAATCCAATTTATACTTCCCTAATTGTTCTTTTCCTCCGATCACACCACCTTTTATTATTCCGTCTCTATTTGTTCTATTTAGGAACAAAGTGGAAAACCCCAAATCGAGTAAATCAGGCTTTTGTTTATTAGTCTGAATTTTTTTTAAGCGAAGACGATTTTCAATTGTTATTTCAGTATCTTCTATTAATTGACACAATCTTTGTGAATCATATATAACTGAATGCCAAAAAGCGTATATCGAAAGATCTTTATCATTTATAGTAATTTTATTGACAAATCCTTCAAACAGTAAAAATAGCGCTACAGATGCACCACCTGCATATGGTTCAACATAATGAGATGAAATATTATTGTCTATGCAAATTTTGGCTAGAAATGAAGAAAGTTTGTTTTTGCCTCCTGGATAACGTAATGGTGAATAAAACATTCTTGAAATTATTTGAATAGAACAAATAAAATGAAAAATATAATGATTTGGCCACTTTTAGGAATCTTTATTCAACTCATAATAAATAATAACAAAGAAAGGCTCTAATAGGTCCCATTTTGTTTTTAATTCACTTGAAGAAGGCTCAAGAGTATTTGAATGAACATATTCGTGAAATTTTTCAATAGATAAATATGTATATTGTTTTTTTGATGATCCCACAGAATTTATTACTGAAAAAAGTTTATTAGGATATCCTAATGAAATCAATTTATCTACAACCCATTCAATTTTAGAAGAAATTCCCGAGTCCTTTTTAAAATTATGTCCATGTTTTTTCTCTGCATATTCATCTAAAGTAACTTCCAAAAAGACTCTAAATAAAACACCTACAGCATTTGGAACTGATTTTGTGGAATCACTTAATAAAAGATCATCTCTTAACTCACGAAATATGTTATTGACTTTATTGTTTTTAATATTTAGTTTGCAACTTTTTGGTATTAAACGAGTCCTAGATGTTGATTTGCGTTTTAATTTATTTTTTTTATCTGGCAGAATTGCCCCGCTAGTCCCTTTATTTGTATTAACTACTTTAGAAATATCCTCTCCATCATTATCTAGCTTTTTAATATTACCTTCTATTTTTTTCTCAACTATATGTTCTTTTTGATTTGTTTTTTTCTTATCAGAATTGGAATCAACTTTTTTAAGAACAAGGGTATTTAAATATTTGTCAATATCTACTTTATTTAGTCGAGAGAATATTTTTCCATTAAAAACCTTTCCTGCAATAATATCATAAATTATTATTTCTAATTTATTTGTAAAATCTTTATTTCCAGAAATTAAATTATTGTCATCATCAAATGTTAAACTGAAAAATTTTGCAGCAGTGGTAGAATTGATTGTCCTAAATAGTGTGGTTACATATCCCTTACCTAAAATTTGATTTTTAATGCTCTCAGGGAGATCCATATTTCTAATAATAACAGACAAATTACTTTGAAAAATATCTTGTTTCATTGGATTTTCCAACCATCGTAATTTAGCATTTGAATTTTCTATGGAACCCCAATTCACTTCATTGTTATTATTTAAGTGTTTTCGGTTGACATATCTTAAAATTTCCTTTGGATTTTCAGATATTACACAATCAATTTTAAAATCTTCATCTATATTTATTAATCTTTTAAGTTGAGTAAAGTAATCGGAAACATTTATATCAGAGGTAATATTGGGGTTCAATAATAACTTATAAACCGTTAATCTTCTATTCCCTTCATAAGCAATAAATTCCCCATTATCATTATAAATTGCTAATTTTTCAAATACAGGCATATCAAAATCCTCGACAACTTCTTTTCCAAATTCCTTGATTTTGTAATGCGGTATAGAAACGATGTAATCTATTAGTTCATTCTCTGGCTTACCAAAATAAGCTTCAGGAAACCTCGGGTTTTCTGACCATAGATTTAAATCCTTTAGAGCAATTTTTCTTTCTTCAAAATTATTTTCTTTTGCCATTTTTCTTTCTCATTTTAACATTTAAAGTACAATTTACTCAAAAAAATAAAAGGAAAGAATTTTTAGCGGCAACTTTAGAGAGATTACCTTAAAAAAACATCAAATGAAAAAGCCTTTATGCTTCAACTTACTTAATGTCAGCTGTTACTGAACACTGAATATTATTTTCCATAAGCATCCGCATGTACATTCTTCACAGCCCGTCCGCTAGGATCATTCATATTCTTAAAACTGGCATCCCATTCCAATGCAATAGGGCTGCTGCACGCCACAGATGGCACTGAAGGCACGCTGAGCGCGGCGGTGTCGCTGGGGTAGTGTTCGGCGAAAATGCTTCGGTAGTAAAACTCTTCCTTGCTGGAAGGAGTTTGCAGTGGGAACTTGTATTTGGCATTTGTTAGTTGTTCGTCGGTTACTTTTTCGTTTACCATTTCCTTTAAAGTGTCTATCCAACTGTAGCCCACGCCGTCGCTAAACTGTTCTTTTTGGCGCCACGCCACACTGGCGGGGAGCATATCTTCAAAGGCTTTGCGGAGTACCCATTTTTCCATGCGTTCCCCGTTAATCATTTTGTCCTGTGGGTTGATACGCATGGCCACGTCCATAAACTCTTTATCAAGAAAGGGAACGCGCCCTTCAATTCCCCAACTGGCGAGTGATTTGTTTGCGCGCAGGCAGTCGTACATATGCAGTTTGTCCAGCTTGCGCACGGTTTCTTTGTGAAGTTCTTCGGCGTTGGGGGCGTTGTGGAAATAGAGATAGCCACCAAATATTTCATCGGAGCCTTCGCCGCTGAGCACCATTTTTATACCCATCGCTTTAATGGCGCGCGCCATTAAATACATGGGTGTGCTGGCGCGGATGGTGGTGATGTCATAGGTTTCCAGATGATAAATCACATCGCGGATGGCGTCAATGCCTTCTTGGATGGTGAATTTTATTTCGTGGTGAACTGTCTTTAAATGTTCCGCTACTTTTTGTGCGGCGGCCAGATCGGGGCTGCCCTCAAGACCGATGGCAAAGCTGTGTAGCTGTGGCCACCAAGCACCTTCGGTGTCTTCGCTCTCGATACGTTTTTCGGCATACTTTTTTGCAATTGCTGAAGTGATACTACTATCCAATCCACCGGAGAGCAATACGCCGTAAGGCACGTCGCTCATCAGTTGGCGGTGTACGGCGGCTTCCAATGCCTTGCGGAGTTCGGCGATTTCGGTGGTATTGTTTTTTACGTTTTCGTACTCCATCCAATCGCGGGAGTACCAGCGTTTCAATTCGCCTTCGCGGCTGTCTAGATAATGGCCGGGAGGGAAGAGCTCAATCTTTGTGCAAATTCCTTCCAAAGCTTTTAATTCTGAAGCCACATAAAAAGTTCCGTTTTGGTCCCAACCGATATATAGAGGAATGATGCCCATATGGTCGCGGGCAATGAAGTAGTTGTCGTTTTTAATATCATAAAGTGCAAAGCCGAAGATGCCGTTCATTTCATCCAAAAACGAAGCGCCTTTTTCTCTGTATAAAGGAAGGATTACTTCGCAATCGCTTTTGGTTTGGAAATCATAGTTTTTGAATTGTTTCCGAAGCGCCATATGGTTATAGATTTCGCCATTGGCGGCCAAAACGAGATTGCCATCACTGCTGAAAAGCGGCTGCTTTCCAGAAGTTGGATCAACAATGGCGAGGCGTTCGTGCGCCATTATCGCTTTGTCGTTACTGAAAATTCCACTCCAGTCTGGGCCCCGGTGACGGATACATTTTGCCATTGACAATACCTGAAGTCTTAAGGCCTCCGCGGGCTCTTTGAGTTTGAATGCACATACAATTCCACACATGATATTTGGTTATTGAGTTATTTGGTTATTGAGTTGTGAAAAAAAAAAAAGCCCGCCAGGTAAAAAACCTGACGGGCTGTATATCGCGACAAGTTTTTGTTACGGCAACTGGTTATTATTATTTAGACTGAAATGTAACATACACTTGTTTGTTTTTTTATTTGAATTGCTAATATAAAATAAATTTCGAAGCGAAACTATATCTTGATTAATTTAGATTAAAAATAGGGGGAAATCCCCCAGAGGTTTTCAATAGCTACAAAGGTTGAATTTTATCGCAGTTTCGGGTATTCCGAAGGATTTGCCTCGTGCATCATTTCATAAACCTTTTCAAAAACGTCTTCCACAGAAGGTTTGCTGAAGTAATCGCCATCCGTGCCATAAGCAGGGCGGTGTTCTTTTGCGGTAAGGGCTTGCGGTTTGCTGTCCAAATATTGGTACCCATTCTGATTGTCTATTATTTCATTGAGAATGTACGCCGATGCCCCGCCGGGAACGTCTTCATCTATTACCAAAAGACGGTTGGTTTTTTTTACGCTTTCCACCATTTCTTTTTTCAAATCTAAAGGCAATAGAGATTGCACATCTATTATTTCAGCGTCAATACCCACTTGTTGCAGTTCCTTGGCGGCTTCCTGAACAATGCGAAGCGTACTTCCGTAGGAAATCAAGGTAATGTCTTTTCCTTCTTTTACAGTTTCCACAACTCCGATAGGGGTTCTGAATTCACCGAGGTTGTTTGGTAATTTTTCTTTTAATCGATAGCCGTTCAAGCATTCAATGACCAATGCTGGTTCGTCAGTTTCCAGCAAAGTGTTGTAAAAACCTGCGGCTTTGGTCATATTTCGCGGTACGAGAATGTACATTCCGCGCAGCAAGTGGACCAAGCCGCCCATGGGCGAACCGCTGTGCCAGATTCCTTCAAGTCTGTGGCCGCGGGTCCGAACGATAAGAGGTGCTTTTTGGGTGCCGTTGGTTCGGTAGCGAACTGTTACCAAATCGTCGCTCATAATTTGAAGGCAATACAATATATAATCCAAATACTGAATTTCGGCAATGGGGCGGAGGCCGCGCATCGCCATCCCGATTCCTTGGCCGAGAATGGTTGCTTCGCGAATTCCGACATCGGCAACCCTAAGTTTGCCGTACTTTTCCTGCATGCCTTCCAAACCCTGGTTTACGTCGCCGATTTCGCCGCTGTCTTCTCCAAAAATAAATACTTCGGGGTGTTTGGTGAAAATTGCATCAAAGTTATCACGTATAATCACACGGCCATCCACTTCCTCGGCATCGCTGGCGTAGGAGGGAAGTACTTCTTTTATGGTCTTGGCATTCACTTTCGCTTCACTATAAAGGTGTGCGCTGTATTTTGGTTGGATTGTTTCGAAATAATTGGCAATCCAATCTTGAAGTTGTTTCTTTTCGGAAGAATCTTCGCCCAATACATATCGCAACGCTTTTCGGGCGGAAGCAACGATGTCTCTTCGCAAGGGTTCTTTTTCGGAAGCCAGTTCGTTCTTTATTTTTTCAATGAAATTTTTGTTGGCGCTGTTCTCAGCTAGATTTCCGAGCAATAAAACGGCTTCTTCTTGTTCAATTTTCTGAGGTGCAACAAAAGCATCCCATGCCGCTTTTTTACCATCACGGACTTGTTTCTTTATTTCTTTTTCAATTTCTGCAAGTGTTTCTTCAGTGGCAATTTCACTGCCAATTATCCATTCGCGCATTTTCACGTTACAGTCATATTTTGCTTCCCACTCCAAACGTTTCTTGCTTTTGTAGCGTTCGTGGGAGCCGCTGGTGCTATGGCCTTGTGGTTGGGTCAATTGTTCTACGTGAATCAAAACGGGAACGTGTTCTTCCCGTGCAATGTTTGAAGCACGGCTGTAAACCTCAATAAGTTCAGGGTAATCCCACCCTTTTACACGGATAATTTCATAACCATCTTCCCCTTCATTGCGTTGGAAGCCTTTTAATATTTCAGAAATATTCTCTTTGGTGGTTTGGTATTTTGCGTGTACGGAAATTCCGTATTCATCGTCCCAAACGCTCATTACCATTGGTACTTGCAAGACTCCTGCAGCGTTTATGGTTTCCCAGAAAAGACCTTCGCTGGTGCTGGCGTTTCCGATGGTTCCCCAAGCAACTTCGTTACCGTTTATGGAGAAATTGGTTTTGTTTTCAATTCCTTTTACATTTCTGAAAATTTTGGAAGCCTGTGCCAATCCCAACAAACGTGGCATTTGCCCTGCGGTGGGTGAAATATCGGCGCTGCTGTTTTTTTGTTGCGTTAGGTTTTTCCAACTGCCATCTTCATTTAAACTATGGGTGGCAAAGTGCCCGCCCATCTGTCTCCCGGCGCTCATTGGGTCTGCTTTGATGTTGGTGTGTCCGTAGAGACCTGCGAAAAACTGTTCAATGGTAAGTTTGCAGATGGCCATCATAAAAGTTTGGTCGCGGTAGTAGCCACTACGCCAGTCGCCGTTTTGGAATGCTTTGGCCCAAGCTAGTTGAGGCACTTCCTTTCCGTCGCCAAAGATCCCGAACTTCGCTTTTCCGGTAAGTACTTCGCGGCGGCCCAACAGACTACATTCACGGCTGGTTACTGCAATTTTATAATCGCTTAAAACTGTTTCTTTGAAATCGTCAAAGGAAATCTCGCCGTTGGTCTTTGGGTCTGTCTGCATTACAATGGATTTTATATTTGCAAAAATAGCGAAATTGAGGGTGTTTTGCAAAGCTTAGTTATGCACAGCCAATTTTTTGAAAAGAAATGGTTTTGTTAGCTCAATTCTTTTTAGAAGGGAGTACCTTAATAACCAGCAATCTAAGCAATAAAAGGAAAGGCAATCCGTGGAACAAAACATCAAACCAATCTGCGGCTTGCATACCTTCGGCGCCACCGACAATCCATTTCAGTTTCCCCCAAATGTGGGGTTCGGGGAAGAAAGGGGCGAGGCCGAGTGTGAGGCAAAGCAGGAGGATGATACGCCAGTTATTTAGTAGTTGCATTTTGGTGATTTGTTAATTTGTGATTCGATAACCTGCCTGCCGGCAGGCAGGTTCGGGGTTCGTACCGGTTTCACATAAAAATTGAAACAAAAATAGCCAAAAAAAAACCCCATTGCTGGGATTTTTTTAATTCATTCTAAATTTTGGATTACAGTTTTGACGCAGGCATTAAAACCTTATCAACCGTATGGACAACACCGTTTGAGGCGTCCATATCTGCCGCTGTTACCGTGGCTGTATTGCCTTTGGCATCTTTCACCATTATTTTACCACCTTTTTCGGAAAGAGTAATTTTCTCAGTGTCCATAGTGGTTAGTTCATATTTATTCTTGGATTCCTTAATTTTTGCCAACAGATCAGCAGAAGCCATTTTTCCGGAAACAACGTGATATTTAAGCAACTCTTGAAGTTTCGCTTTGTTCTCCGGTTTCATCAATTCGTCTAATTTTCCTTTTGGCAATTTGCTGAAAGCATCGTTTGTTGGAGCGAAAACGGTGTATTCGCCTTCACCTTTTAGGGTCTGGGTTAAATCAGCAGCCTGAAGTGCGCTCACTAATGTTGAAAGATCTTCATTGCCCATTGCTTTTGCAGCTATAGAATTTGCCTCCATTTCAGCAATCCTCGCTTGATTGTCCGTCTCAACTTTTAGTAAGGAATCTTTTTCGCGCTCCATGCGCATCTGTTCAACTTTAGCCTGTTCGGCTTCTTTCTTTTTTGTGTCATCACAACTGGCAAAAAGCATTGCTACTACTGCCATTGACATTACAATTGTTTTTAGTTTCATAATTTTATAGATGATTTATTGTTTGAAACAAAGTTATTCCAAATCCAGTTAATTATTAATTAATTAAGATTAATATTTAGTTAATCTTATAATTTTTTTATACGTATTTTAATAGCCTTATTTAATCCTAAAATTTTGCAAAAGAGAATATTTAAATTTCTTGAATTTGTATCTTTAAGAAATTAACTTTTAAAGAAAATCAAAGATGATAAAGTCAAAATGCCAAAGCGTTTTGGATTTAGGAGAAAAACTGAACATTCAAAACGGCGATGTGAAAGAAGAAAACGGCCAGCTTAAAGTTTGGGGGACCGCAAAAAACCAGTACGAAAAAAATTTTCTTTGGGATGAAATTAAGCGAGTTGGCGGTGAAAACCCCGCTGATATTATGGCAGATATAAAAGTGGCCGATAGTTTGGTTTATGCTCACCACACTGTGAAAAGTGGCGAAACATTGAGCAAGATTGCTAAACAATACTACAAAGACCCCAACAAATACAACACTATTTTTGAAGCGAACAGAGGAAAATTAAAATCTGCAGACCTCATTCATCCTGGTGATGAGCTGGTAATACCGAATATCTAATTTTAAGCTATTAACATAGAAATCCCGTAAACTTTATAGTTTGCGGGATTTTTTATTTGTATTTATAGGCCTCTGATGTAACTTCCGTATAAATCTTTAAAATGAAGCCCGTTCCCCAAGCTGAATTTGCTCAGTTTCTTGTTCTCTGCCAAAGCCCAAAGAATTACTTCTTTTAAAAAATAACTATCCTTTTTAGAAGTTTTCGGTTGGTATTTTTCTATTAATTGTTGAAGCGGAATAATACTGTCCAGTGCAATTTTATATTCTTCATCAGAATAGGAATCGAGCAGTTCAAAATCATTTTCTTCAAAAAACCAAGATACAATTTCAGCATACGGATCAGCATCACCTTGTTTTGTCAGTTTTTCAATTTTCGGAAATAGTTCTTTAAAAGTAGTGTTCACGGCATCTGCAATTAATTGTTGTGCCACTTGGGAAACACCTTCTTGCTCTCCTTCGTAAACCAACTCAATTTTTCCTGTAATAGACGGAATGATTCCTATAAAATCGCCCAAACGGACGCTTGTCTTTTCTTTACCATTTTTCAAAGCCCGACGTTCCGCAGTGCTCAAAAGATTTTCGAAAGCCGTAATGCTCAACCGAGCGCTCACGCCACTTTTGGCATCTATAAAATCATTTTCACGGGCTTCAAAACTTATTTGCTCCAAAACGTCCTTTGCCAATTCAGGAACGTAAATGTTAGATTTTGTTTTAATTGCCTCTGCCGTTTCCTGTTCCGTAATGGTTCTTGCCGTTTTGATGTCTTCGGGATAATGCGTTAAAATTTGGGAACCAATTCTATCTTTCAAAGGTGTAACTATACTTCCACGGTTGGTGTAATCCTCTGGGTTTGCCGTGAAAACAAATTGAATATCCAATGGCAAGCGCACCGCAAAACCACGAATCTGAATATCGCCTTCCTGCAAAATATTAAAAAGTGCGACTTGAATTCGCGGTTGCAAGTCAGGCAATTCATTAATAACAAATATGCACCGGTTGCTTCGGGGAATCATTCCAAAATGAATTACGCGGTCATCGGCATAAGTCAGTTTTAGGTTTGCTGCTTTTATGGGGTCCACATCGCCAATAATATCAGCGACCGTAACGTCTGGCGTTGCAAGTTTTTCTGAAAAGCGATCGTTACGATGCAACCAACTTATAGGTGTATCATCTCCTTTTTCGCGCATCAAGTTTTTTGCGTAGCGAGAAATTGGGCTGAAAGGATCGTCGTTTATTTCGCTGCCTTCCACCACGGGAATGTATTCGTCCAAAAGTCCCACCATTTGGCGTGCCAATCGGGTTTTTGCTTGTCCGCGCAAGCCTAAAAGATTTATGTTGTGCTTTGAAAGAATGGCGCGCTCCAACTCAGGAATTACGGTTAGTTCATAGCCGTGAATTCCCACAAATGTCGTTTCCTTCTTCATAATTTTTTGAAGCAGATTGCGGCGCAATTCCTCTTTTATTGACTTCGGTTCGTAACCCGCTTTTTTGAGTTCGCCGAAAGTTTTGATTTTTTCTATTTCCATATTTTTTTTCTATCTGTTTTTTTTAACCACAAAGGGCACTAAGTTTTGCATAAACCTGCCTGCCGGCAGGCAGGGGTCACGAAGCAGCTACTGCCGACTGCTACTGAATACTGAACACTTATTTTATCCGTTTCCTGCGGTTTGTTTCATAATCACTAAAGATCATTTCACCCAAACCTTTTAAACCTGTGTAAAATGCCTTGCCTTGATTGGCTGCGGTAAAATGTTCAATAAACTGCATTAAATAGGGGTCTTCGGCAATCATAAATGTTGTGATCGGGATGTGAAGTTTTCGTGCTTGCGAGGCCATTGCGTAACATTTGTTCACAATATAACTGTCAAGGCCGTTGCTATTTTTATAATAACGTCCGTCCGAAAGCTGTATGCAGCTTGGCTTGCCGTCGGTTATCATAAAAATCTGTTTGTTGGTGTTTCGTTTTCTTCGAAGCAAATCCATCGCCAATTGAAGTCCCGCAACGGTGTTTGTGTGATACGGACCTACATTCAAATATGGCAAATCTTTTATTTTAATGGGCCAAGCGTCATTTCCAAAGACTAAAATATCCAAGGTATCTTTAGGATAGCGGGTTGTAATAAATTCCGAAAGCGCCATCGCTACTTTTTTTGCTGGTGTAATCCTGTCTTCGCCATAGAGAATCATACTGTGGCTGATGTCTATCATTAGCACGGTGCTCATCTGGGTTTTGTACATGGTTTCTTCAACCACCAAATCGTTTTCAGAGAGTATAAAATCTCCCAAACCGTGATTTATCTGTGCGTTTTTGAAACTTTCCGTCATTGATATTTGTTCCAAAGAATCGCCAAAGCGATAATCCCGAAACTCGCCAGCCTGTTCATCACCTCTTCCAGTTTGTTTGGTTAGGTGGTTTCCTGCACCACTTTTTCTTAGTTTTCCAAAGATCTGTTCCAAAGCTCTCTTCCGAAGTGTTCGCTCGGTTTTTTCTGTGATGGCTAAACCGCTTTTGCCGTCCATTTTTATTTCTTCGCGCAGGTAGCCTTTCTTTTTAAGGTCTTCCACAAAATCGTCCAATGTATAATCTTTCGTAGTGAGTTTATATTCTTCATCCAACTGTTTCAACCAGTCCATTGCTTCGTCGAAATCACCGGAAGTGTGGGTTATCAATTCCTGAAAAATATCGAAGAGTTTATCAAAAGGTGATTGATCTTTTGGGCTGTGTTTGGTGAAGACAAATCCGCTTTTAACTTCTTTTTTGTTCATATTTTAAAAGTAAAACAATCCTTATTTATAAAAAAGGGTGAAACGTTAAACTACTTGTAAAAGTGTTTGTTTCAATTTTATACATATTGAGAATTCATTAACTGTTTATCATTATTAAATACTTAACTTTAAATTAGATTGATTTTAAGTTTTTTAAAAAAAATCGACTGACTACTGAATTACTAACAAAGCCAAAATAATGAACATTCAAAAAGTATCATTTTCAAATAAAGCCGAAGAGCAATTAGCAGGCCGTTTGGAACTTCCTTTGGACCAAAAACCCCATAATTTTGTAATTTTCGCACATTGCTTTACGTGTACTAAAAATTTGACGGCCGTTAGGAATATTGGTCGTGCGCTCACTGATGCAGGCTTTGGTGTACTTAGGTTCGACTTTACGGGCTTGGGCGAAAGTGAGGGCGATTTTGAGAACACAAATTTTTCAGGAAATGTGGACGACCTTGTGGAGGCAGCAGATTTTTTGGCCGAAAATTATATGGCTCCCACCTTGCTTATTGGTCACTCTTTGGGAGGTGCGGCGGCAATATTTGCAGCTTCAAAAATTCAATCTATAAAAGCGGTTGCCGTCATCAATTCGCCCAGCAATCCTTTGCACGTGATGCATCTGCTGAAAGACAGCACTGACGAAATCAATAAAAACGGAAAAGCGAAAGTTAATTTGGGCGGAATAGATTTTACCATCAGAAAACAGTTTTTGGATGACCTTGAAAACAAGCCACTCATTGATGTTGTGAGCAGTTTTGGAAAAGCACTTTTAATTTTACATTCTCCGCAGGATACCATGGTCGGGATAAAAAACGCGGAAGAAATTTACAAAGCGGCGAAACACCCAAAGAGTTTTGTTTCTTTGGATGGCGCTGACCATTTGCTTACAAAAAAAGAAGATTCACACTACGCTGGGCAAGTAATTGCGGGCTGGGCTTCTCATTATGTAGATATTGAGCCCCCTGAGGAGATAAAGAGCAAAAGTAAGGTAGCTGCAAGTTTGAATAGTGATGATAAATTTTCAACAACATTAAAATTGGGAGACCATCATCTTATTGCTGATGAACCAACAAATTATGGCGGAAATAATTGGTCCCTCGCCTTATGAATTTCTTTCTGCGGGACTCGCCGCTTGCACTGTTATGACCATCCAAATGTATGCACGGCGAAAAAAGTGGGAAGTGGAAAACGTTACCTGCAATATTAATTATTCAAAAGAACACGCTTTGGATTGTGAAGCCTGTGAAGAAGATTCAGCTAAGATTGACACTTTCGCACGTGAAATTAAACTAAGGGGAAACCTTTCCGAAGAACAGAAGAAAAGATTGCTGCAAATTGCCGATAGATGTCCGGTGCACAGAACTTTGCACAGCGAAACGCAGATTATTACAAAGCTTGTGGACTAATTCAGAATTTTTAAAACTATTGATTGCAGAAAAAATCAAATGCTAAGATTTGTTAAAATTTTTGTCCACGGCGAAATGAAATCATACCTTTAATACTCTTAAAAATTAATTAACATTAACTATTAAATTATATAAAATGAAAAAATTAGGAATATTAGTTGTGGTCACAGTGCTTTTCGCATTTGTAGGCTGTAAAAATGAAAAAAAGGATATGGACAAAATGGACGGAAAGAACGATTCCATCCAAATGGATTCCACTTCTGAACAAGAGGCCATTCAAGAAGCGCCAAAAACGGTATCAGTTATTATGGAATCAAAAAGTGGAAGTACTGCAAAAGGAGAAGTTTATTTTACCGAAACAAATGGAGTGGTAACCATGGAAGCCAAATTTAATGGCTTAAAGCCTGGTACTCACGCCATCCATATTCACGAAAAAGCAGATTGTAGTTCCGCAGATGGAAAATCTAGCGGCGGCCATTGGAACCCAACCCATCAAAAACACGGTAAATGGGGCGATGCCGCAGGATATCACAAAGGCGATATCGGTAATTTTGTTGCCGATGCCGAGGGCCATGGAAGCATTACAATGCAAACTGACGAATGGTGTATAGGTTGTGGCGATGAAAACAAAGATATTATTGGTAAAGCCGTAATAGTTCACGATGGAACAGACGATTTTACCACACAACCAACAGGAGATGCAGGCGGAAGAGTTGCCTGTGGAGGAATTATTAAATAATTTTCACTACAATAGTTTAAATTTGAAAAACCATCCTGATGAAAAATCGGGATGGTTTTCTTTATATAATTAATGGAAAGTGTCTTATATTTCATATAATATAAAAGGCGCTGATACACAAAATTATTGCTTACTATTACTTTCTATTTTTTTATGGAAATACTTTCGTAATAATCCTTAGGCGGTAAAACTGTAATCTCCACCCGCCTGTTTTGGTGTTTATTTTGTGGGGAATCGTTGGGAATGCGGGGTTTGCTTTCGCCGTAAGGTTTAATTTCATAATCGTATAAAGCATTTTCGCCAAAAATCTCCATCAATCGTTCCTTTACCGAAATACATCTATTTTCCGAAAGCTGCATATTCGTTATTTCAGAGCCATCGCTATCCGTATGGCCTTCAATCAAGATTGTAGCTTTATCTACTTTTTTGATTATTTCGGTAAGAGAATCGAGACTTTTTTTAGCGGTTTCTTTCAAGTCGTATTTGGCAACATCAAATAAAACGTCTGCATTTATGGTAAGTTTTATCACGCTATTGATGGCGCCAATTGCATCAATATCGGCCCCAGCACTGATGCTTCTGCAAAGGTCCCGAAGATCGGTAATTCGAAGAAAATAGAAAACGGTTTCACCGTCAATTCCTTCCTTGCTTAAATCTATGGAAGACTTTCCGCCTGCTATTTTTCCAGCATATACCCAATCGATGCCATTTTGTGAAATTTCTACTTTTGCAGCTTCTTTGGACGGTCCCACTTCAAATATATAAAGATCGTCGCCGGGCAGGTTCATAAAACCGTTGTCTGTAAATTCAACAGTTAAACTTCCGCCACAACCCAACGAAAGAAAATTTGGGGTTTGGTAATTTTTGTAGTTTGGTTCGTGAAGGCATTGCACACTATCTCTATATTTTTGAATGGGCGCGGGCGATCCGACCTTATATTCAATTAGTTTATCGGCAAATGAAATCTTTCCCAAGGGAAGATAGATGGATTCGTATCTGTCAATCCTGTATAATTTTCCCGTTCCTTTTTGGGCGAAAAGAAAACCTTCCGAAACAAAAAGCACTATAAAAAGTAGAAGTACGGAACGAAGCATTCGTCTATTTTTAACGAAGATAATCAAACTTCTTTAGCTGAAGTTTTCACATAAAAAAACCGCCTCATTGCTGAAGCGGTTTTTAGGCGAAATAATATAGTTAATGTCTTATTTTACTTTGTTTACGATTGCGGCAAAAGCCTCTGGGTGGTTCATAGCCAAATCTGCCAAAACCTTACGGTTAAGTTCGATTCCACTATTTTTCATACTTCCCATAAATTGAGAATAAGACATTCCATGCTGTCTTGCACCCGCGTTGATACGGGTAATCCATAAGGATCTGAAATTTCTCTTTTTGGTACGACGGTCACGGTATGAATAAAGCATTGCTTTGTCCACAGCGTTTTTAGCAACTGTCCATACGTTTTTACGTCTTCCAAAGAAACCTTTGGCTTGTTTAAGAACCTTTTTTCGGCGGGCTCTCTTCGCAACTGAATTTACTGATCTAGGCATAATTTTGTTTTTTTTTGTAGTAGGCGATTCGCAAACACTGATTACTGATCACTGAATACTGAATACTTTTTTTTGGGCACTACTCCAGGGTTTAAATGAATTGTTTTAACCGGTTAAGCTTTATTACTTCAATCGAAGCATTTGCTTAACATTGCTTTCGTCGGCCTTGTCAACCAACCCATCATGGGTCAGGGCAAGTTTGCGTTTTTTGCTTTTCTTTGTTAAGATATGGCTTTTAAACGCATGCTTTCTTTTGATTTTACCTGTACCTGTAAGCTTAAAACGCTTTTTGGCACTGGATTTTGTTTTTTGTTTCGGCATGTTTCCTATTATTAATTATTACTTCGCTTTATTGTATTCTTCAGTTACTGAAAGCAAATGAAGGATTTTTTATTTTTTTACTGAACTCTGAATATGGATTACTTCTTTTTAGGTGCGATGAACATAATCATTCGCTTGCCTTCTAATTTTGGCATTTGCTCCACTTTTCCGAATTCCTCAAGATCTCTGGCAAGACGCAAAAGTAAAATTTCACCTTGGTCTTTATAGATTATTGAGCGGCCTTTAAAGAAAACATATGCTTTCAATTTTGAACCTTCCTGCAAAAACTTTTCGCCGTGTTTCTTTTTAAAATCGTAATCGTGGTCGTCCGTATTTGGACCAAACCTGATTTCCTTAATGGTAACCTTGGTTGCTTTTGCCTTTAGGACTTTCTCACGTTTTTTCTGTTCGTAAACAAACTTTTTATAGTCTATTACTTTACAAACGGGAGGGATTGCATTTGGTGAAATTTCCACGAGATCGAGTTCTTGCTCTTCGGCAATTTCACGCGCTTTTTTTAAAGGATAAACTCCTATTTCAACATTGTCTCCTACAAGTCGTACTTCTTCAGCACGAATCTTTCCATTGATTCTGTGTTGATCTTCCTTAATTACCCTTGCAGGGCCTCTACTTCTTTTTCTTCGTATTGCTATGGCTAAAATATTTAGTTAAACGTTAAATTCTTTTAATTCTTCTTTTACTGCTTGTTGAATCAATTCTGAAAAGGCTTTTGGCGTCATTGTACCCAAATCGCCTTCGCCGTGTTTACGCACAGAAACTGTTCCATCTTTTTCTTCCTGCTCCCCAACAATCAACATATACGGGATTTTGTTCATTTCGGCCTCCCTTATTTTCTTGCCAATCGTCTCGTTCCTGTTGTCAACAAGGGCGCGAATTTCGTCATTTTCAAGCAAATCTAAAACTTTTTGGGAGTATTTTTCATATTTTTCACTCAATGACAAAATACTAACCTGCTCCGGCATTAGCCACAATGGGAAGTTTCCGCCTGTGTGCTCCAAAAGAATTGCCACAAAACGTTCCATACTGCCAAACGGTGCGCGGTGAATCATTACAGGGCGGTGTGTTTCGTTATCACTGCCTTTGTACTCCAATTCAAAGCGTTCAGGAAGGTTGTAATCTACTTGAATGGTGCCCAATTGCCAGCTTCTTCCAAGCGCGTCTTTCACCATAAAATCCAATTTTGGACCGTAAAAGGCAGCTTCGCCGTATTCAATTTTATAATCAAGTCCTTTAGATTCCGCAGCGTTGATAATCGCTTTTTCAGCTTTCTCCCAATTTTCAAGACTTCCTATATATTTTTCTGGTTTTTCTGGATCGCGCAATGAAACTTGGGTATAAAAATTTTCAAAACCCAAAGAGCCGAAAACGTATAAAACCAAGTCAATTACTTTTTTGAATTCATCATCCAATTGGTCTGGCGTGCAAAAAATATGTGCATCATCCTGCGTAAAACCGCGAACACGAGTCAAGCCGTGCAGCTCACCACTTTGTTCGTAGCGGTAAACGGTTCCGAATTCTGCAAAACGCTTTGGCAAATCTTTGTATGACCAAGGCTTACTGTTGTATATTTCGCAGTGGTGCGGGCAGTTCATCGGTTTCAGCATAAACTCTTCACCTTCATTTGGAGTTTTTATAGGTTGAAAACTGTCAGCTCCATATTTTGCGTAATGACCCGAAGTAACATAAAGTTCTTTTTGACCAATATGTGGTGTGATTACCATTTCGTATCCAGCTTTTTTCTGGGCCTTCTTTAAGAAATTTTCAAGTCTTTCACGTAAAGCAGCTCCTTTTGGCAGCCACAATGGAAGACCTTGTCCAACTTTTTGTGAAAAAGTGAAAAGTTCGAGTTCTTTCCCAAGTTTTCTATGGTCACGTTGTTTAGCCTGTTCCAGTAATTCCAGATATTCAGTTAAATCTTTTTGCTTCGGAAAACTGATGCCATAAATACGAGTAAGCTGTTTATTCTTTTCATCTCCGCGCCAATAAGCTCCGGCAATACTCATCAATTTAACAGCTTTTATAATCCCAGTGTTTGGAATGTGTCCACCGCGGCATAAATCAGTAAATGTATCGTGGTCGCAAAAAGTGATAGTTCCATCTTCCAAGTTTTCAATCAATTCAACTTTATATTCGTTGCCCTGCCTTTTGTAATAATCCAAAGCGTCTGCTTTTGAAGAATCACGCATAGAAAATTCAAACTTTCCACGAGCGATTTCCAGCATTTTATCTTCAATCTCTTTAAGGTCTTTTTCTGAAATGGTTTTGTCTCCAAAATCCACATCGTAATAAAATCCATTTTCAATAGCTGGGCCGATGGTCAATTTGATTCCAGGATACAATTGCTCCAAAGCTTGTGCAAGGATGTGAGCAGAAGAATGCCAGAAAGCTTTTTTCCCCTCATCATTATTCCACGTATATAGCACGAGGCTCCCATCCTCGGTCAATGGGGTGCTTGATTCAATAGTTATATCATTAAAGGATGCCGAAATCACGTTTCGAGCGAATCCTTCACTAATACTTTTGGCTACATCCATAGGTGTAACCCCTGCATCAAAATGCTTTACACTTCCATCGGGTAGGGTAATGGCTATCATATACTGAAAAATTTTAAGGTGCAAAGATACTATTAGTTTCTGCCGTTTGCAATAATCAATTTTGGGTTTATTATTCCTTTTTGGGCGTTCGCGTTAACCGAAAAATGGTTAACGGTCAGGCTTTCGCAACTCGCTTTCCAATGCGCCAATGGGCACAGTGGGAGAGGTCAGACAGATTGCTCAATCCTTAACGCAAGTGCCTTTCTAAGAATAGTGTATATATTAAGGTGTAATAGTCCAAAAGATATTTTTCAGGCTAAGTTATGGCCTTTCAAAGGCTTAGTAAGACCCATGAAAATTATTTCAAAAAAACCTTCTAATTAAGTTTGCTGTATTGAGAAAAGCGTTCTATATTTGCAGCCGCTTAAAACGACGGATGTCCGTTGTTAAAAGCAAGAACAAACGCTCCTAAAGATATTTGAAATATTTTCACAAAAAAGTATTGCAGGATCGAAAAAGGGTTGTACATTTGCACCCGCTAAAACAATGAGTGACTATAAAACACGATTTGAAAGCGAGCAAAAAGAGAAAGATAAGTTCATTGAGATATTGAAATTGACAGCGTAGATCGCCGTTCGAAAGGACGGTGGTCAACAAAGAAACTAAACTAAGTGAGATTTTCTGGGATTTTTTTGAGGGAGTCGGGCTCTTTATGGAAGTATGGTCGCA
>JAENXC010000052.1 GCA_016649715.1 Flavobacteriaceae bacterium
ACAACGTGTTTCTGGTTTTGTCATCGTTTTGGTCGAAGAAAAATAATCGTTCAATTGGGTTTGTATCTTTTTTGTTAGTATCTTGCTCATGGAACTGTTTTTTGAGGAGAATTTGTTGTTTTTTTTGCTATAACAAATTACGCCTTTTAAAACAGTTTTCCTATTTAAAACACCCCTAAAACCCCTGTAAAATCAATACTTAACAAGGATTGCCTCCTAATTTTCAGGGGATGGCTAATTCCTTTAATTTTTTTTAGCCATCCAATATTTTCTGTATGTTTTATCCTTTGAATGTTCTAAAACCCCTTCTTTCACCATTTTATACATACATTTTCTAACATCTTCAATTGGTACATCTTCTAATCTTTTTTGTACTTCAGCAACCTGACTTTCGGGATACCTTTTTAAATCGTCTTCAATTAAAGGTACCAACTTCGAGATGTTTCAATTCTAGTTTCTGTGAATTGTGGTCTTTAAGCGGTTTATGAGCGAATTTCCATCAAGGAACTGAGTGAGGGGAACTATTGAATGTGCCGTATTTCCACGTGGTTTTTACCCTTCCCAGCGAACTGAACCGTCTGTGCCTGTACCGGCCGAAACTGGTGTACCACCTTCAAAAGGTAATGTATAGATACTGGAATGTTGCTCTTCCGGATTTTCACTGTCGTTATGGCTAACTACCAGCATTGAACCATCGGGTGATATTCCATGATCATTATTGCATTTTACGGCCAGCCCTGTATTTATTTGAGTCATTCCACCTCCAATTACAGGAACTTTATACAATTTCCCTTCACTATTGATTATAAGGTATTTACCATCAGGAGTCCAATTAGGAACTTCAAAAAGAAATTTTTCTGAATGGATGATAGTTCTATTCCCGTTTTCAATAGCTACGGTTTCCAAGGTGCTTTCAACTTTCATGTCGCTTTGGGATTTTGAGGATAAAGGAATAATTAATAAATAAAGAAGAATTTACAATATACTACTAATACCTTGCCTTACAAAGGCTTCTGCATATTTAATCTCTGTCCCTGATTCAAAACCTCTGAATTCACACATTTTCTCATGATGCCCATACCACTCTGTAGGATTTTGACTTGCATGTTTCATCGTGGCTTCTTTTTTTAATTCAACTGTTTCTGTGATATCAACATAATATGTAGGACTAAAATTTTGCGTTTGAGAGCCGGTGAGCACTTCAAAATAGTATAGATCAAATGCTTTTTTTTCATCCTGTCTGAACAAATTCCACGTATTATAAACCAGATTGAACGCTGCACGATGGTCAGGATGTGTATCTATGGGCCAATGCGTCATCACAATAACAGGGTTCTCCTCCTCAATCAATTGAGCCATTTTATTAAATTCATCTTTATTTATAACAGTATTCCCGTCAATCTGCCCAAAAAAACGAGGGAGAGCTTTTGTTATTTTACATGCTTCATTAGCTTCTGCAAAACGAATTTTTGCAGCTTCTTCATGTGTTTTTCCATCAATACCTGCTTCTCCTTTTGTTAAATAAACGGTAACAACTTCATGTCCGGCAGCGGTTAGTTTACAGATGGTTCCTCCGCAACCACTTTCCGGATCATCCGGATGGCCGCCTACAATCATAATTTTCATCTTATTATTAACTTCATTATTGCTTTCATAGCCAAAAGAAGGCAAGCTAAATAATGATGCTCCTAGAACACCTGCTGAGGTGGTAAGCATTTGTCTTCTGTTAAATTTTTTCATAATTACTAGATAAGGGTTAGTTAGTGTATGAGTAACGGCGAATTTAAGTGCCATATTTGAAATATGTTGCATTAAATAATTCAAGTGTAGAACCTAAAAACCTAGTACCTAAATTCTCTATTACTAGTACACATTGTTGAACTAAACCTAAAGGTAGCTTCAAGCAAATAATTTTATCACTTTTCACTACCTTTAGGCAGTAGTTAATATTAAACATTGTAAGTTATGAAAAAAAAGTAGTACCCTTCTCGAGAGGGCCTGTATTTCTGTCCCG